>DASPLQ010000001.1:0-1337 GCA_035627515.1 Vitreimonas sp.
TCAAGATGAGACTTCCCGGAGACTTGATCTCCCTAAAGGGTCGTTCGAGACCAGGACGTTGATAGGCTGGATGTGGAAGTGCAGTAATGCATTAAGCTGACCAGTACTAATTGCCCGTGCGGCTTGATCCTATAACCTTGAGACTTGAAATCAACTCAAGGTATCTAAAGCAAAGCAATCAACCAATACCACATTAAAACTTTACTTCTTCCAGTTTGTTAAAGACATTAACCCTGGTGAAAACCAGGAAACACCGGTTATGTCTGGCGGCCATAGCGATTTGGACCCACCCCTTCCCATCCCGAACAGGGCCGTGAAACGAATCTGCGCCAATGATAGTATGCTTCTCGCATGCGAAAGTAGGTCACCGCCAGGCTTCTTATATAGCGCTCTAATAAAAGCGCAACGCAAAAGCCCTCAATAGAGGGCTTTTGCTTTTCTGCGTACCCACTATATCTAGTCAAACTCATCAGGAAACAGCATATATCTAGTTATACCCTTTAAATACAAGTAGATAGCTTGTGTTTTTAATTAACACATTCTATATTACGTCTAATAACCTAATAACTAGGGACAACAAGAATATGCATGCGCCTTTAATGACAAAATACATATACCAGATTCGCAGCCGTAATGGAGCCGTCGTGGATAACCTGCAGATCTACGGTCGGACGGAAGAAGAAGCGCGACGTAAGCTGGAACAGATGTACCGAAACTGCGTTATTCTGGAGTCCCGCATTGGGCGTCCCGAACGAGCAGCCAATTCAAGTTACGAAGAAGTACTCAGCCTGATCGCAGGCCACCGCTAGCCCTGAGTTTGAACGGTTTCCTGCTGAGTCAGCAACTCTTCCAGCAGGGCATGATAGTCCTGCGCGCCTGTGCTTCCGCCGCTGTAGCGAAATACATCCTGCTTATATTGCGGGCTTTCAGCTACCGCAACATTCTCTGAAATAACCACATCACACAGTTCACTTCCGAAGCTCGATTTGGCTTGCTGATGTACTTCAAACGTCATGCCACGCCGCCTGTCGTAACATGTCATGATGTAGCGTCTGTTGATTCGCCTCTTCACTACAGGCTCCAAAGCCTGCAGAGTTTTTTCCACCTTCTGCGCCCCTTGCAGCGAAAGGAAATCCGAAGCAATAGGGATGATCACGATGTCTGAAGCGAAAATCGCGCTCAGGGAAAGCACACCAAGATAAGGGCAGCAATCGATCAACGTGTGACGACCTGGCTTCTCCTTTTCCAGTGATTCCAGCCCTTGCTTGAGCTTGTTCAGTATGGCTGGACCCTTCCCAAAGATCGAATCCACCTTGATCAGTTCGCGGTGCGAGGGA
>DASPLQ010000002.1:0-1786 GCA_035627515.1 Vitreimonas sp.
TGAAGTTGGAGTAAAATCTAATGGAGGCCCGAACTCACCGTTGTTGAAAAAACGGGGGATGAGCTGTGGATAGCGGAGAAATTCCAATCGAACTCGGAGATAGCTGGTTCTCCCCGAAATAGCTTTAGGGCTAGCCTCAACTTAGAATACCGGAGGTAGAGCACTGAATGGGCTAGGGGCCTTATCGGTTACCGAACCCTATCAAACTCCGAATGCCGGATATTTGATTGTTGGGAGTCAGACTATGAGTGATAAGATCCATGGTCAAAAGGGAAAGAGCCCAGACCATCAGCTAAGGTCCCCAAATTTAGGCTAAGTGGAAAAGGATGTGTGACTACACAGACAACCAGGATGTTGGCTTAGAAGCAGCCATACATTCAAAGAGTGCGTAATAGCTCACTGGTCAAGTGGTCATGCGCCGAAAATGTCCGGGGCTAAAGTCTAATACCGAAGCTATGGCATCGCAAGATGGGTAGGGGAGCGTCGTATGCTGGCAGAAGCTATACCGAAAGGAGTAGTGGACGGCATACGAGAGAGAATGCTGGTATAAGTAGCGAGAGAATGGTGAGAATCCATTCCGTCGAAAATCTAAGGTTTCCTGAGGAAGGTTCGTCCGCTCAGGGTAAGTCGGGACCTAAGGAGAGGCGTATAGCGTATCCGATGGACAATCGGTTGATATTCCGATACCACCTAATATCGTTTGAAGGAAGCAGTGACGCAGGAGGATAAGATGTGCACGGTGTTGGTTATCCGTGTCCAAGCATTGAGGCTTGTGTGTAGGAAAGACCGCACACTATAAGGTTGAGATGTGATGGGGAGCGAAATTAAGTAGCGAAGTATCTGATTTCACACTGTCAAGAAAAGCTGCTAACGAGATGTTAGGTGCCCGTACCGTAAACCGACACAGGTAGATGAGGAGAGAATCCTAAGACGAGCGAGAGAAGTGTTGTCAAGGAACTCGGCAAAATGACCCCGTAACTTCGGGAGAAGGGGTGCCAGAGAAATCTGGCCGCAGTGAAAAGGCCCAAGCGACTGTTTAGCAAAAACACAGGTCTCTGCTAAATCGAAAGATGACGTATAGGGGCTGACGCCTGCCCGGTGCTGGAAGGTTAAGGGGAAGGGTTAGGAGAAATCCGAAGCTTTGAACTTAAGCCCCAGTAAACGGCGGCCGTAACTATAACGGTCCTAAGGTAGCGAAATTCCTTGTCAGGTAAGTTCTGACCCGCACGAATGGCGTAACGACTTGGGCGCTGTCTCGACAACACACTCGGCGAAATTGTAGTACTAGTGAAGATGCTAGTTACCCGCGATTGGACGGAAAGACCCCGTAGAGCTTCACTGTAGCTTGACATTGGGTTTTGGTATTTCATGTACAGGATAGGTGGGAGACTGAGAAATGGTGGCGCCAGCCATCATGGAGTCGACGTTGGGATACCACTCTTGAGATACTGAAATTCTAACCAGTGACCATAATCTGGTCATGGGACATAGTCAGGTGGGCAGTTTGACTGGGGCGGTCGCCTCCTAAAGAGTAACGGAGGCGTTCAAAGGTTCCCTCAGAATGGTTGGAAATCATTCGAAGAGTGCAAAGGCAGAAGGGAGCCTGACTGCGAGACATACAAGTCGAGCAGGTACGAAAGTAGGACTTAGTGATCCGGTGGTACCGGGTGGAAGGGCCATCGCTCAACGGATAAAAGCTACCTCGGGGATAACAGGCTTATCTCCCCCAAGAGTCCACATCGACGGGGAGGTTTGGCACCTCGATGTCGGCTCGTCGCATCCTGGG
>DASPLQ010000003.1:0-1601 GCA_035627515.1 Vitreimonas sp.
AAAAGTTGAAGATAATTATTTAGTATATCAGGCCGGTACAGTAGGAGGGGTAATGACGCAGCCTTCCTTTTCCAATAGTTTTATCGCATTTTTGATATATTCTGCCTTATGACTTTGAAATAGTGCTTCAGGTATTTCAGAGCAGTATGAGTCTTTTGGATTAAAAGCCTCCTTGCTCAAAAACATGTGGTAGATACAGGTAAGCATCATACGTGCGATAGCGATGATAGCACGCTTATGCCCACGACGCTTTTTAATGCGCTCATATTTGAACTTGAAATAAGGATTCTTTTTATCCTTAATCGCGGCATTGGCGCATTGAACCAGCAGCGGTTTCAGATACACACCGGCTCTGGATACATGTACACTCTTCTTCTTTCCGGCACTCTCATTGTTCTGTGGGGCAAGACCAGCCCATGAGCAGAGGTGCTTGGAAGAGTGGAATACTGACATCTCTGTGCCGATTTCAGCAATAATATAGGTTGCTGATTTGTCAGTAATTCCAGGGAGAGTAACAGCAATATCAATCAGTTGTATATAGGGTTGTGCCATACTTGTGATTGTCTCATCCAAATCAGAAATACATTGTTCGAGATAATCGTGATGCTTTCGGCATAACTTCATTTTAACTGATTGATCTTTCCTCAACTCGTACCCAATAATCGACTGAACGACTTCATCCGTTTTTTCCTTCAGTTTTTTCTGCAACAGAGACTTGCAATGCTCGGGGTCAAAAGTATCGCAGGTCAAAATGTAGTCAACGATTGCAGAAGCGGATTTGCCGAATGAATCACTGACAACAGAAGCCAGGGCTATATTGGATACGGTGAGGGAATTCTGAAGTCTGTTTTTTTCACTGGTTTTATGTCCTGTTAACTTGAAGCGATAACGGAACAGTTCCCTAAGCATGCGAATTTCCTTTGGCGGAATAAAGCTTTGTGGAACCAGGCCAAACTTGAATAGGTCCGCAATCCAGGTAGCGTCCTTGTCATCAGTCTTCTTTCCTCTGATGGCACGGACATATTTAGGATTTGCAACAACCACGTGACATGATTTTTCAAGTACATTAAAAATGGGGATCCAATACTTTCCTGTAGATTCCATGCAGACTTCGGTGCAGTTATGGCCAAGAAGCCATTTTTCAAGACTTTTCAGATCGGAGTTGAAGGTTGCAAAACGACGTTTGATATAAGTAGTGACGTTTTGCTTATCTGTTATGGCGATGGCGGCGACTACAAAACTTTTGTGAACATCCATCCCGCAACAGATAGGGTGAACAATTTTTAACATAAGTAACCCTCCAAAAAAAGATAGAAAATATATAGACATTGACTGAGTATCCAGCAAAGAAAACCTAAGGAATTGCTTTGACAATGATTAGGTTACGTGTTCGTGACGACACTCATTTGTGCTTGAGAAGATACTCGACACATGTTAAAATACGGACTTGATTCCGAAGAAGTGGAGGAAACAATTCTACTTCCTCCTCCGTGCTCTGTAGTATATCTATATATTTTCAGATTAAGTATAGCCAAAACGAAAACTCGCTAGACACTTTCATTACGATTTGTGCCTGAGCGAAGCGAAAGGAATGTGAGTTA
>DASPLQ010000004.1:0-5424 GCA_035627515.1 Vitreimonas sp.
ATGTAATCAAGGCCTTATTGAATGGTTGAAGTCATTCAATAAGTAACAGTAGTATGAAAATGTAAAGCGAATCAGTATAGTTTTGATGCATTCCATTGGGTTAACGGTTTCACTTTACATTTTCATTAGCTTTACATTCCCTTTGATATGTGAAGCTTTACATATTCGTGGGAAAATTGAACGATATTTTAATACCGTTCGCATGAGGTTTCTCAGCAGTCTGATCTCGAAAGATATCTCCAGTATAGAGTCTTTGAATGAGGCATATGAAAAATGGTTCGATAGTGACTATCAGAAAAAAGAGCACTCAGCTCTAAACGGCAAGACACCACATCAGAGTTTTATTGATAATATTGACAGAGTTAAGCTGATAACTGATAGGAACCAGTTTAGCGAAAACTTCCTATTAAGGATCAGCCGCAAGGTTTGTCATGATGCAACCATACAGGTAGAGAATACTCTGTTTGAAACAGATCCATGCCTTGCGGGAAATCGCCTTGAGGTTCGTTATGAACCTGAATGGATATTGGATCAAACAAAAAATCTGCAGCTGTATGAGGATGGGAAACGTATAGGGGAAGCGAAACGAATACGGTTCTATGATAATGCCCATGTACAGCGCCGGTTTCCTGGGAATCGAAAGAAAACTGCTGCGGAAACAAAAGATATACCGCATCCATCAGAGAATAGCTTGGCTGCCCATAAAAATACAATATCTTTTACAAGTTTGGCGAAAGGAGTAACAGAAAATGTTTAAGCAATTTTATGGACTTACCTTCAATCCCTTTGACAAGGAAATTGAGACAGATAAGCTATTTAAAAGCAGTGACCTAAATGAATTGGAACAACGGCTAAGATATATGCTGGATAACAGAGGAATTGGTCTTATTGTCGGTGAGCCGGGTACCGGGAAATCCACTTGCTTAAGACGGTTTGCTGAAAATACCAATAAATCACTTTACAAGGTTTGCTATCTTCCGCTAACAACTCTAACCGTAAAGGATTTTTATCAAGGCCTCTGCACTATGCTTGGAACTACGAAGAGATACAGGAAAGTAGATATGTTCTTTGAAATACAGTCGGCCATAAACTCACTTTACTATGAACAAAGAATCACACCGGTATTTATTGTAGATGAAGTACATATGGCCTCTACAGCAATACTTGATGATCTAAGAATACTGTTCAATTTTAAAATGGATTCCTCCAATCCTTTTGTTTTAATACTTTCGGGGCAACCCCAAATACGGAACAAATTGATGTTAACCAGCAGTTATCCGCTAAAGCAGCGAATTGTCATGAGATATTCAATGCAGGGACTTACTCAGGAAGAATGCAGAGACTATTTAACCAGCAGGCTAAAGATTGCAGGATGCTCCAGAGAAATATTTACCCCTGAAGCAGCTCTGGCAATTTACAATATATCCGGAGGAGCTCCAAGGGTAATCAACAATATTGCCACTGCAGCACTTATGTATTCAGCCGCAAAAAGAGCCGATTCCGTGGACGAAGAGGCTGTTTTTCAAGCAAACATTGAGCTTGGGGCTTAAAAAGCTAAAGCACTTTGAGTAGCAAATATTCAAGGTGCTTTCTTTATATCATACTTTTTTAATGGCTGCAATAGCTAGAAAACTAACGTATTGACGATATTCCTAGCGCAGTTTGATAATTTTCCTAGTTTATTCTGATATGCCTATTTTAATTTGATAAAAAAGGACCATTACTTCCAGTTACAATGTGCGAAAAACTTCCTATTTTAATTTGAAAATTGACAGTGGGCTGATTCCTGATGAATACTTGTTCCATCTAGCAGCCATCGGAACTCTCTTTCGGAAAGAGAAAGCGAGAGTGTGTCCTTTTTTGAAGGCCATTTAAAATGACCTTTCTCCAGTCGTTTGTAGTGGAGCCAGAAACCGTTGTTTTCCCAAACCAGTATCTTGATTTTATCCTGGCGCCTGTTGCAAAATGCAAAGAGATGAGTTGAAAAGGGATCCATCTTAAGGATGTGCTGCACAATGAGTGCAAGGCCTTCTACAGATTTTCGTAAATCTGTCGGACCTAAGGCGAGATGAACCCTTTCAATGTGTAGCTGGTTAATCATAGTCGCTGCAATGTCCTGATAGTTTTAATGAGTAAAGCTTCATTAAAATCATTGCCAAGGTGGATTCTAACAGAACCAATTTCCAATGTGATGCTTTTGGCAGAACATGTGCTGGAAACATCCAGACTTGCAAATTCAGAGGTTTCAGGCTCTACTACAGAATCAGTTCCGATGCTTTTTGATTTTCTCAGCCAGTATCTTAGAGCTGACAGGCTCACTTCATTTGATTTGCACCATTGGGAGTGGCTCATGCCACTTTCACGAAAAGTAGCTATTCTGTCAGCCCAGAGTTTTCTGTTGTCGTTGTAATTCAATGAAAAATGCACCTCCGATTTTACTCTTTGATGCATTATCTCATATAGTTATGTTGTTTCCCATGTGGGCTGTATTTGACGCTCACCTTTGAATTGCTAAAATCTAAAGTGCTACTGCTTGAAATGCATTAATCAACTAATATGGGAAAGAACCTATTTGACGCTTACATAATTCCGGGCTTCTATTGTAAGCGTCAAATACTGCCAGACCTCTCATTTAAATAATGTCAAGCTTTACTGCCCAGCCATTCATCAAGAGCGTTGGAAATTTCAACTCTAAACTCTTCATCTGACAGACCAAGATCAGTTCCGCGTTCATATGCCCGGTCTATGGTATAAGCAAACTTGTCCGTAAGTTTGGGGTCCTCAAGCTCCATATGGGGAAAGTGCTCTATCACATAGGCAGAGTAATCCAAATCAAAAAAATAGCGCTCTATTTCGCCATTTACGAAATCCGAGATGAAATTAATCATAAATGCCGTGTGCTTTTTGAAATTCATCAGTCTTCCTCCCAGGCATATTTTTCAGGCTCTGTTCCTTTTGGCCTCGGTATAAACACCTTATTTGGTATTTTCGCGCTACCTGGCAGAAAGTCTTCAATTGCAGATACATATCCTGCCTTTCCCAGGTTAGGAGCGTTAGTAAAAATCCATGTCAGGTATTCAAATGGATTTAAGCCGTTTTCTCTTGCGGTTACTATCAGGCTGTAGTATATTGCACTGGCCCTTGCACCATTTGGTGTGTTGGCAAAAATCCAGTTTTTTCTTCCAATAACAAATGGCTTGATACTGCGCTCTGCACGGTTATTTGAGATTTCCAGACGGCCATCCAACAAATACCTCTCTAAATATTTCCTCTGAGACTGAGCATAATATGTCGCTTTACCCAGAAGAGTATTTGGTAAGGCATTTACGCGTTCAATCCAGTTGTAGAATTCATCAACTACAGGCCTGGACAGTCGTTCACGCTCCTTGAACCGATTATCCGAGGACAGTAAAGCAAACTGTTTTTCAAAACGGAACAGTTTATCGCAATAGGCAACTCCCTTTGCCGCATTAGAGTTCGGTTGATTTTCCTTCGGCAGGGTTTTTAGCGCATCAAAAAATTTGCGTCGAAGATGTGCTAGGCAACCGACAACAATAATGTTTTCAGGTAACTTGTGATACCCGTCATATCCATCTGCATGCAAATAACCCGAAAAATTCTTTAAGAATATTTCAGGACGTATATGCCTTCTGTCAGGTTGATAGTCATATAATACAATCTGATGTCTTGCCTCGCCGCTGGTACGATACATCCACATGTAACTCTTGGACTGTGCTGTCTTTCCCGGTTCTTTCAATACTTGCAACACCGTCTCATCCCCATGCAGCACATCGTGCTTACATAAACAGCGTTTCATTTCTTCATATATCGGCTCTAGCCAATCATTACAAGCTTTGATCAGCCAGTTTGACATGGTTTGTCTTGAAAGCAGGATACCGTTTTGCTTCCATTCCTGCTCCTGGCGGTACAGGGGTGACGCCATTACAAACTTTTGTGCAGCAATATGGGCAATTGCCTCAGGAGAAGCAAATCCGCCCTTTATGACAGGTTCAGGCATGTCCGCCTTTACAATAGGTACATAATCGGAGGTCTCCTCGCAATTCCGGCATGAATAAACATACCGCACATGCCTTACAATTATCGCTTTTGCAGGAATAACCTTAAACTCTTCGCGAATTTCTTTGCCCATTATATGTAATTCGCCGCCGCAATCCGGGCATACACATTCCTTTGCCGGCAACTCGTGTTCGATTACTTCAACAGGCAGATCCTTGGGTAATTTGTCCGTTGTCAGGCGTGTTCTTTTACGATAATGTGCCTTTACCTCAGTAACCTCAGGCTCAGGTACGGTTAAATCGGAAGTGGATTCGATTTCGTTGAATATGGATAGCTGAGCGGAATTTGTCTGTTCGCTTGATGCTCCGAATTGTTTATGCTTCGCAAGCCGAATCTGTGACATAAACCACTTTACTTGTTGCTCCAATTCAGCAATCTTTCGATCTTTTTCTTCAATTGTATTGAGGAGGTTTTTTACCAAAATTTCTTGCGTTTTCATAAGAAAATTATATCATAGAAACCGCATAAAATCAAGGTTTGTGCCACTTTTTCATATCTATTTTGCGCCCATTTTTTAACCGAATTTTATGATATTTGTCTTTCAAAAACCTCTTTCCTCTTAAGCTTTTTTTCCAGTCTTGCTCCATCAATAAGGCAGGATAATTCTTCAGCTTCAAGCATCATTGTAGTAGTGTCTCCTTTTGTCGGCCAAAGGAAGTGTCCCCTTTCCAACCGCTTAAAGTATAGCCAGAATCCGTCACCATCCCATTCAAGAATCTTAAGTCGGTTCCTGTTTCTATTGCAAAATACAAACAGTGCATCTGAAAAAGGATCAAGGGAAAAACTGTCCTGTACCACTGTTATCAGTCCATTGATAGACTTTCGCATATCTGTATATCCGCAGCATATATATACGGGCTTATCACTCAATTTCATCATAGTGACCTCAGCATACGGCATACTTTTTTCAGTAGATCAGGATCTGTCTCTGCGCTTACCGCAATATGGCAGCCGCTGATTTCTATCTCCAATGTCGCTTTTGTTTGTTGCGCAGGGGCAAGCTGCATCCACCCATTTGGTATAATATCCACAGATTTATCCTTTATCGCTAACTCCGTGCATGCTGCCTTTCGTAATTTACGTTGCCAGTAAAAGTATGCATTTCTGTTTATCCCCTCAGCCTGGCAAAAATCCTTAATGTTTTTCCCGCTTTCCTGCTGTGCTTGTATTACTTTTGCCCATTGTGATAACCGGTACTCTGATGCGATTTTTTGTGTATCCATACAATCACTCCGATCCAAGTTGAAAAAGTTTGCTTACTTATTCAACTTTTTCAACCATTCTTATTGTGATTGTACTCCTTTCGTTCCTTCTACACTATGTGATGGTATCTTTGACGCTTACCTT
>DASPLQ010000005.1:0-1703 GCA_035627515.1 Vitreimonas sp.
AGGCGGGAATGATGGAAGAGGGTTTGCGCTCTATATGTGCCATTTTTTATCAATTGTAGTTGGGGTTTCTGCCCTGCTGGCAGCTAGCGATTGATACTCGGCACCCCAGCCTATTAGCACAGTGATCGAATGAACAAAAAACCTTTTGGTAGATTTTATCCCTCAATAAACAAACATGGTTCAGAAAGGATACGAAATGACAAAGCTACAGAGGTTCCTGCTCACGATGTCCTTGATTGGAATATTGCTAGTTCCGTGCTTGATCTACATGCAGACTACTTTGCCCGGGGCATATCGAGGGCTGGGGGTAATAGCGGACCTAGTGATGACATATTTCGGCATTCGCTGGATTTATCACACATACGCCTAAAGGACTCTCCCCATGCTCCCATCCCAAATACCAGACACACTAGACACAGTAAAAAGCCATCTCAACATCTGGGCCGCCTGGATGGAGCGTGATGACACCAGATCCCGCCTAGGCTACCCAAGCCGCAGCGTAGGCTTTAGTTCAGGAGGAGCTTGGGGATCATTCATTGAGGATAACGAATACCAGCTCGACAAGACCATTGCTCACGCTGTAGACGCGATACTGGAAGATATGGACCTACGCCTCAAGCATGCAATCTTTCATTTCCATATCCGCGCTGTATTCAAGCCTAGGCGCACGAAGATTGAGGACGACTACGCGGAGGCCATAGATGTTCTAGAGGCGGGGCTATTGAAGAGGGGATTGCTTTGAGTATAAGCCCCAAGAAGCGCAGAGACTGCTACAAGCGGGATGGCCATGTGTGTGTTAAATGCGGCAGCGAGAAGAATCTAACTATTGACCACATTATTCCAGTTAGCCAAGGCGGCAAGTGCCATCTAGTCAACCTCCAAACTATGTGTAAGTCATGCAATCTAGAGAAAGGCGCAAGCGTTATGTTGTACAGAGCAGACCACATTGCTATTAGATATATTTGCAATCGTGGTTATGGGCATGAAAATTTTTCTAAAGAAGTAAGAAATAATGCTTGACAAGTATGCTGTACGTTCGTACAATGCTCGGTATCAGTGGGCATCCTATTGCCTGCGTTTTTAGATGTGTCGTAGTTAGGCCGCTAGGCTTATGAGCAGCTACCTTGTCACGGGCTGTACTGTTCATGAGCCACCCTTAAAGCCCCCTCCCTAATCGGTCGGGGCTTTTTGCATTTCTACAATTTCATTTATTGCTTATCGCAAAGCTCCTCTAACCCAATACACCTCTACTCACTAGAGACTCTATCTCCCTGGTGCTTACGGATTAGAGAGCTTTGCTATGGGCAATGCGTACTATCACGGATGACTAAGCCTCTCCAGTCGGTAATCATGACTGTGAAGCCAGCACATCGAGGTCGGGAGCACTGTGAAGAGCAGTGCGCAACCTTGGGAACCCGCCGCAGCCGGTAAAGTACACACTGGCAGCCCATAACCTATACGCATGATGATTGCACCCAAAGCAGGAGCCAGCGACCCTTGATCACAATGATGAGGGATTGGGTATGCCTTAGGGGTAGGCAAATATGCCGGATGCTCAAAGACAGTCATCAGCCGTATGGGTGTTGGATAGCTTGCAGACTTGGATGTTCTCTGCTGGATGCCTTTAATTCAGCGCCAGAGGTGACACGTCAGCCTAAAACGGCTCATAGAGCGAAAGTGTAAAAGGCAAGCTAGGCGTGGCC
>DASPLQ010000006.1:0-2061 GCA_035627515.1 Vitreimonas sp.
TTTAAAAGCTTAAAAGATCAAGCTAGAAAGAGCATATGGTGGATGCCTTGGCACCAGGAGCCGAAGAAGGACGTGATAAGCTGCGATAAGCTGTGGTTAGCCGCAAATAGGCCTTGACCCACAGATTTCCGAATGGGGAAACCCACCCAGAGTAATGTCTGGGTACCATAACATGAATACATAGTGTTATGGAGGGAAACCGGGGGAACTGAAACATCTAAGTACCCCGAGGAGTAGAAAGAAACATCGATTTCCTAAGTAGCGGCGAGCGAAAGGGAAAGAGCCCAAACCAGTGAGGGTAACTTTACTGGGGTTGCGGACCGGCATTTAGTATTGGAGCTTTAGCTGAACAGATCTGGAAAGATCGATCACAGAGGGTAATAATCCCGTAGGCGAAAAGGCAAAGATATGAGCCGAGATCCAGAGTACCACGAGACACGTGAAACCTTGTGGGAAGCAGGGAGGCCCACCTCCCAAGGCTAAATACTACCTGGTGACCGATAGCGCATAGTACCGTGAGGGAAAGGTGAAAAGAACCCCGGGAGGGGAGTGAAACAGAACCTGAAACCGTATGCTTACAATCGGTGGGAGCCCTATGAGAAATCAGGGTGACCGCGTACTTTTTGTAGAACGGACCAGCGAGTTACGTTAGTCAGCGAGGTTAAGCACTTAAGGTGCGGAGCCGAAGCGAAAGCGAGTCTTAATAGGGCGTTAAGTTGGCTGATGTAGACCCGAAACCGGGTGACCTATCCATGGACAGGGTGAAGCGGAAGTAAAATTTCGTGGAGGCCCGAACTCACCGTTGTTGAAAAAACGGGGGATGAGCTGTGGATAGCGGAGAAATTCCAATCGAACTCGGAGATAGCTGGTTCTCCCCGAAATAGCTTTAGGGCTAGCCTCAGTAGAGAGTACCGGAGGTAGAGCACTGAATGGGCTAGGGGCCTTATCGGTTACCGAACCCTATCAAACTCCGAATGCCGGATACTTGATTACTGGGAGTCAGACTACGGGTGATAAGATTCGTGGTCAAAAGGGAAAGAGCCCAGACCATCAGCTAAGGTCCCCAAGTATAGACTAAGTGGTAAAGGATGTGTGACTACACAGACAACCAGGATGTTGGCTTAGAAGCAGCCATTCATTCAAAGAGTGCGTAATAGCTCACTGGTCAAGTGGTCATGCGCCGAAAATTACCGGGGCTAAAGTCTAACACCGAAGCTATGGCTGGTTGTGTTACCACTAGTATTCTTAGGAAAGAAGATAAGCGAGGTAATTTCACCAAAAGCAACCATGAAAAGGTGATAAAAAGCTTTTGGTCAAATTCACACAGGGCTAAAGGCAAACTAAGGATAGCAGTGGTAACACAACCGGGGTAGGGGAGCGTCGTATATGGGCAGAAGCTATACCGTAAGGAGTAGTGGACTATATACGAGAGAGAATGCTGGTATAAGTAGCGAGAGTGAAGTGAGAATCTTCACCGTCGAAAATCTAAGGTTTCCTGAGGAAGGTTCGTCCGCTCAGGGTAAGTCGGGACCTAAGGAGAGGCGTATAGCGTATCCGATGGACAATCGGTTGATATTCCGATACCACCAGGTATCGTTTGAAGGAAGCAGTGACACAGGAGGATAGGGTGTGCACGGAGTTGGTTTTCCGTGTCCAAGCATTAAGGCTGATGTGTAGGAAAGACCGCACATCGATAAGGCTGAGGTGTGATGGGGAGCGAAATTAGAGTAGCGAAGTATCTGATTTCACACTGTCAAGAAAAGCTGCTAACGAGATACCGGGTGCCCGTACCGCAAACCGACACAGGTAGATGAGGAGAGAATCCTAAGACGAGCGAGAGAAGCGTTGTTAAGGAACTCGGCAAAATAACCCCGTAACTTCGGGAGAAGGGGTGCCACAGCAATGTGGCCGCAGTGAAAAGGCCCAAGCGACTGTTTAGCAAAAACACAGGTCTCTGCTAAATCGAAAGATGACGTATAGGGGCTGACGCCTGCCCGGTGCTGGAAGGTTAAGGGGAAAGGTTAGCGCAAGCGAAGCTTTGAACTTAAGCCCCAGTAAACG
>DASPLQ010000007.1:0-1398 GCA_035627515.1 Vitreimonas sp.
GAAAAGGCCGGCCGGATGAAACAAAGAGCGAGGATGTGGATCTTGCTTCCTAAAGAAGCATCGTGACAACTCGTGTTCAGCGCGCCGAACGCAATCGCTAGGCCAGCGGTGGTGACTTACCTTATATAGCAAAACCGTAAAACGGACGGGACATCTCAGGCTACGAAATTAGATGCAATGAAAAACGTTCAGAAAGACGCTTGCCAAAATCAGCTGACCTTTGCTATAGTTCGCCTCCCGCAAAAATGTTCAACGACATTTCTGTGGCAAGGATAAAAACCCTTGACAGTAAAGAGAAGCGGTTTCATAATCTCGTTTCTTTGCTGCTGAAAAGTTGAGATGACGATTCGGTGGTGTACGGGGCTAAAAAGTCTTGTAAAAAGAAGTACTTAGGTGTCGAAGTTAAAGTAAAAAAACTTGACGCTGATGGAAAAAAGCTGCATAATCTCGTTTCTCTGCTGCTGACAAACAAAACGCTTTGTCGGGATAGCGAAAGTGCTGAAAAGCGCTTAGCGGGCAGAACCGGTTCTTTAACAATTAACAGCCGATAAGTGTGAGCGCTTGATGGAAGTGCGCAGCGAGGAAACTCGCTGATGAACTAAAAACATTAAGTGTTCACAAAAAATATAGGTAAGTATCGCAAGATAACTACCTGTCAGTATTTTGAGTGAGCGAAGCCTCGCAAGAGGTTTGCTAGCAATAGCACAAACAGAGATTGAACTGAAGAGTTTGATCCTGGCTCAGATTGAACGCTGGCGGCATGCCTTACACATGCAAGTCGAACGGCAGCACGGGGGCAACCCTGGTGGCGAGTGGCGAACGGGTGAGTAATATATCGGAACGTGCCTTAGAGTGGGGGATAACTAGTCGAAAGATTAGCTAATACCGCATACGATCTACGGATGAAAGTGGGGGATCGCAAGACCTCATGCTCTTAGAGCGGCCGATATCTGATTAGCTAGTTGGTGGGGTAAAAGCCTACCAAGGCGACGATCAGTAGCTGGTCTGAGAGGACGACCAGCCACACTGGGACTGAGACACGGCCCAGACTCCTACGGGAGGCAGCAGTGGGGAATTTTGGACAATGGGGGCAACCCTGATCCAGCAATGCCGCGTGAGTGAAGAAGGCCTTCGGGTTGTAAAGCTCTTTTGTTCGGAAAGAAATCGCTCTGGCTAATACCTGGAGTGGATGACGGTACCGGAAGAATAAGCACCGGCTAACTACGTGCCAGCAGCCGCGGTAATACGTAGGGTGCGAGCGTTAATCGGAATTACTGGGCGTAAAGCGTGCGCAGGCGGTTGTGCAAGACAGATGTGAAATCCCCGGGCTTAACCTGGGAACTGCATTTGTGACTGCACGGCTAGAGTGTGTCAGAGGGGGGTAGAATTCCACGTGTA
>DASPLQ010000008.1:0-1191 GCA_035627515.1 Vitreimonas sp.
GTTATCCCCTATGAACTCATCCACATGATAAATCACAGCATCAGTAACGTAGTTTGTATCAATATCTCGCGCAGCCGTTTCAAGAATACTAATTGCCTGTTCCTCATTTATTTCTATCGCTTGGCTGGTCGCATAGTCATAAACCTCTTCCAGAAAAATGACGCTAGGAGTAATTGCGGAACCAAATGGCTCTATCGCAGCATGCAACTTTGCCTTTGTCTCACTTTCTGGCATCTCGTGTAGAGCTTCGATAGCGGCATTCAAAAGATGCTCAACTATTCCCGCTTGAGGTAAAAAAGTATTCATTGCCTTAACTATTCAGCCAATTTGTATTTCCCTGGGCTTACAAACTCCAGATAGCCTCTATCTCTTAGTACCTGCAATTGCTGGCGAATCTTGTCCTTGATGAATCGATTCTGCGGGTACTTCAATGTTAATTCCGGTTCGAACGCATATATGGAATCTAGCTTGAAATCCTTTGTCTTGAGGCATTCTATGCACTTCAATATATCCAGCGTCCAGCCCCGAACAGCAAGTAGTTTTTCTTGTGAGAGGAATGCGGTTTTCTGCCACTTCTTCATCACTGCGTCGGGCGATACAACGCTGCCATTTTCGACCAGCTTGATCTTACCTATTTCAGGTATCTGATCAAGGATGATATTGCACCCTATCCAACCTGCTCTCCTGGCAGTAGGCTTGAGTGGCTTTCGGGCCTGTATAGCAGATGCCTGAAACAAGTAATTCGGGACTGCCATCAGCTGCGCCACACGGAAAGTCGGGTCATAGCCCATGAAAAAGAAATGCGGATTATTCGGCTCGGCAATTCGTTTCATCATTGAGGAATACGCGCCGTCACATACTCTGGCTAAAGGCTTGATAGCCCGCTGGCTTTCAATTCAAATTCGTGGGCGCAAGGGGCGCACTCGAAATCGCATACTTCAGCATTCGGCTTAGCCGCTATAAGGACCCCGCCGCAGGTAGGGCAATAACCGTTTTCCGCAAGCCACTTTTCGCTCATGGCTCTGATACGCTGGGATGGATTTGTATACCCAACCGCCCATTCCACATCCATCTGCAGGTTCATGATTCAGAAAATGCAATCACGAAGCGGTAACGAGGCATATCCGCGCAGACAGTACAATTTGTACGGCAAGCGGATATAACAAAGTTACCGCGAGTGAGTGCATTTTA
>DASPLQ010000009.1:0-5111 GCA_035627515.1 Vitreimonas sp.
TAAAGAACGCACACCACCTTTGATTGGAGTTGACATCAGCTCCACTTCGGTAAAGATGGTGGAATTGGCGGGGGGCGGGAGAGGTAATTATCACCTCGAAAGCTATGCTATCGCCTCGCTCGCCAAGGATGCGGTGGTAGATGGCAACATTGCCGGCCTGGATCTGGTGGCGGATGGCGTCAAACGCGCTTGGAAAATGCTGGGTACGCGCGAGAAGCGAGTCGCACTGGCCTTGCCCGCCGCAGCCGTCATCAGTAAAAAAGTCCTTATGCAGGCCGGTCTTCGCGAAGAAGACATGGAGCTTCAGGTCGAAGCCGAAGCCAACCAATATATTCCTTTCTCTCTGGACGAAGTCAACATCGACTTCCAGGTTATTGGTCCGGCTCCCAACAATCCTGAGTCGGAAGTCGAGGTGCTGATCGCGGCCTCACGCAAAGAAAAAATCGAGGATCGCATCGCTGCTGCTGAAGGTGCAGGCCTTAAGGTCGAGGTGATGGACGTTGAAACATATGCTACCGAAGCAGCCTATGCCTTGATAGCTTCGCAGCTGCCGAGCAACGGCAAGGATCAGACGGTAATGATCGTGGATATCGGCGGCTCCATGATGCACATCAATGTTCTGCACGATAACCAATCAGTCTATATCCGTGAACAGACATTTGGCGGAAATCAGCTCACGCAGGAAATACAGCGGCGGTTCGGGCTTTCAGTGGAAGAAGCCGAAATAGCTAAGCGTAAGGGCGGATTGCCGGATAGCTACGAACTCGAAGTCCTGCAGCCATTCATGCAATCACTGGCACTCGAAGTCGCACGTGCCTTGCAATTCTTCACGAGTTCGACGCAATACAATCGGGTTGACCATATCCTGCTTGCCGGTGGTTGTGCCGCCATCCCCGCTGTGGAAGCCATGGTACAGGAGCGCACTCAGGTCAGTGCCGTCGTTGCAAACCCCTTTAGCGGCATGACGATCAATCCGCGCATGAAGCAACAGCAGGTGATGACCGACGCACCATCGCTCATGATTGCATGCGGTCTGGCTCTTCGGAAATTCGGCTGATGGTACGCATCAATCTCCTGCCTCACCGGCAAATCAAACGCGCAGAACGCCAGCGGCAATTCAATCTTATGCTGGTTGCTACGGCCATTGCTGCTGGGGCACTGGTTTTTATGGGTCAGACTTACATAGGATCACAAATAAGTACCCAAACGAGCAGAAATGACCGCCTTAGCGCGGCAAATGTACAGCTTGATAAAGAAATTTCTGAGATCAAAGAATTAAAAGACCAGATCAATAATGTGTTAGAGCGAAAACAGGTTGTAGAAAATCTACAAACTGACAGAAGTCAAGCTGTTGTCGTCCTAGATGAACTTGCTCGGCAACTACCCGAAGGCCTATTTCTTACCTCGATAAAACAGGAAGGCAAAACCATCACGTTACAAGGAGTCGCCGACACTAACGCTAGAGTCGCTACCTTAGTGAGAAATTTAGGTACTTCAGCTTGGATGGAGGCACCAAAATTGATAGAAATCAAGTCTGTATCCGATAAAAATGCTAGGGCCAGGCAGAACAATTTCACCATGTCTGTTAATCTTAAATCGCCTCAAGCTGAAGAAACCACTCAAACTGATAATCGGTCCCAGAGATGAAGCTAGAAGATTTCAATAACATTGACTTCAACAATACTGGGAATCTGCCCTGGCCAGTCAAGACTGTGCTGCTTGCCATCGTTTTCTTAATAGTCTCTGCAGGTGGGTACTGGTTTTTATGGAAGCCTTCTTTAGAGGAACTGGATCAAGCGAGTGCAAAAGAAATCGAACTAAGACAAGTCTTCCTAGACAAGAAAAAACAAGCGGTAAACCTAGAGTCTTACAAGCAACAAATGGTTGAGATCGAGAAAACCTTTGGGACTCTTCTTAAGCAATTACCCGATCGATCACAAATGGATGGACTGTTAACCGACATTAATCAGGCCGGCTTAGAGCGTGGGCTTGAGTTCGAATTGTTCAAGCCAGGACAGGAAGTCCAAGCTGATTTTTACGCAGAAATGCCTATATCAATCAAGGTAACCGGGGGATATCACAATCTGGGCCTTTTTGCGTCTGACGTCTCCAAATTATCTAGAATCGTAACTTTGAATAACCTCATCATTGCTCCCGCAGGTAAAGACGCGAAGGATAATCTCCTTGTTATGGAGGCTGAAGCGAAAACCTATCGATATCTTGATTCTTCCGAAATGGCAAGCAAGCAACTGGCGGAAAAATCCAAAAACAAAGCTGGGAAGAAAAATTGAGAATACAGCCTACTCAATTCCAATCACTTAGCACCAAACATCTCCTGATACTCCTTTCGTTATTCCTATCAGCTTGTGGGGGTAATAAAGCAGACGATCTAGACAAATTCATGGCTGACGCTGCTAGAGACATGCGCTCAAAGGTGGAACCATTACCCGAAGTCAAGCCTTATGTCCCAGTTGAGTATAATTCTGACGGACAGCTTAGTGACCCCTTCAAGCCTCGAAAGGCACAATCTACAAAAACGACCGGTATACAGCCAGACTTGGATAGACCAAAGGAACCGCTTGAGGCCTATCCCTTGGAAAGTTTGCAATATGTGGGCTCTCTAGCTAAAGACGGTTTGCAATATGCACTCATCAAAACACCAGATAACAGTATCCAGCAAGTCAGCATAGGCAATTACATGGGACAGAATTTCGGAATAGTGACTGAAATCTCAGAGAACGAAGTTGTACTAAAAGAAATTGTTCAGGATGATCTGTCCGGCGATTGGGCAGAGCAAACATCCAATGTTGGCCTGCAGGAATAAGGGGTAGGAAATGAATATAAAAGCGTTGTTGTCAGCATTATTGTTCTTCAGCGTACTGAACTTCGCATATGCCGAAGAGCAAAGTGGACTCGCCAACAAAATTGAAAAGGTTGATTTCGCTACGCTTTCCGGGGGCCGAGTCGCAATAAAAATCCGGACCGCTCAACCAATTCAAAATACACCTCCCAGTTTTACGCTCAATAATCCTTCACGCATAGCGTTTGATTTCCCGGACACTGCCAATGGCTTGAACAAAACAAACTTACCCGTTGAGCAGGGTCCACTTAAAAGTATAAGTGTTGCCCAAGCAAAAGAACGTACCCGTATGGTTCTTAATCTGAGCAAAGCTGTGGCTTATGACACCAGCATGAGTGGAAACGAAACAACTATTGTTCTACAGAGCGATGCTATTAGCACAAAGGCTGCAAACGAAACCATAACTCGGTTTGCTGAAGTTACTACAGAGGATCAGACCCACACTGTCACAAATGTTGACTTCATGCGCGGGAAGAATGGCGAAGGCCGCATCATGGTGGATCTGTCTGACAAGGCTGCAGGCATAGATATCAAGCAGCAAGGAAAGAAAATTGTTGTCGATTTCATCAATACCAATTTACCAGCCAATCTTCAGCGAAGGCTCAATGTAGTCAATTTCAACACGCCCGTGCTTTATGTTGACACCCTGAAACAGGGCAACAACACTCGCATGATTATTGAGCCCCAAGGTAATTGGGAACAATCAGCGTATCAGACTGACAACCGGTTCATTGTTGACGTGAGACCTGTCGTCGAAGATCCAAACAAGCTGGTTCAAGGGTCGAAAAAAGGTTACGCGGGTGAGAAGTTATCGTTGAATTTCCAGAATATCGATGTACGTTCTGTGCTGCAGGTAATTGCCGATTTTACCGGTTTTAATATCATTACCAGCGACACTGTTACAGGAAATCTGACCTTACGTTTGAAGGATGTTCCATGGGATCAAGCCTTGGATATCATTATGCAGGCCAAAGGCTTGAGCATGCGCAAAACCGGCAATGTGATCTGGGTTGCCCCCTCAGAAGAAGTTGCTGCCAAGGAAAAATTGTTGTTGGAATCAAGTCAGCAGATTGAAGATCTTGAGCCTATGCGCACTGAGGTATACGCGCTCCGCTATCAAAAAGCCGATGCTGTGAAAAACCTCATCAGTGATGCAAAGCAAAAAATCCTTTCAAAGCGCGGTAGTGCGGTAGTGGATGTCAGGACCAATACTCTGTTTGTCCAAGATACTACCAAGCACTTGGAGGAGGTTCAGAACATCATAAACAAGATCGACATTCCAGTAAGACAGGTCATGATTGAATCGCGCTTGGTCATCGCTGATGAAAGATTCGGTAGAAGCTTGGGTGCTCGTTTCGGTGTTACACAACGTGGTACACCTGGTGAAACTGTATCCACCATAGGTGGCACGATAGGGAACAGGTTCACACAACAGACTGACGATACAATAACCATGGGTAACCATGTTGGTACTCAAATGACCTCTACAGGAAGTAGAGACATCATGCGATTGAGTCCTGATGGTGAGCCTGACCTCAATGTCAATTTGCCAGTTGCAGGCTCATTCGGTAATTTTGCATTCACGTTGTTTCGATTACCTGCAGGGTTTTTATTGAATCTTGAGCTTTCAGCACTCGAAACAGATCAGCGCGGCAAAGTCGTTTCAAGCCCTCGCGTCACAACTGCAAATCAGCAGAAAGCAATCATCGAACAAGGCACGGAAATACCCTACCAGCAAGCAACCAGCAGTGGGGCGACCAGTGTTGCCTTCAAGAAGGCATCCTTGAGCCTTGAGGTTACGCCACAAATTACTCCTGATGAAAAGATCATAATGGATTTGGAAGTTAAAAAAGACCGCGTCGGCCAAGTGTTCGTTGGGATTCCCTCCATCGATACTCAACGCGTGCAAACACAAGTTCTTGTCGCAAATGGAGAAACCGCTGTGCTTGGCGGCATTTATGAGCAAACAGAGCGTAATGATGTAGACAAAGTCCCATTCTTTGGTGATCTGCCGTTTGTAGGCAACGTTTTCAAACGTCGGGTCAAGCAGAATGACAAGACTGAATTGCTCATTTTCATTACTCCACGCGTGATGGACGAAAATCTTGCCATACGATAAGCCGGTCTGACATATCCTTCGCTTTATCTTAAAATGCCCGTCATGCAAATGATGGGCATTTTTCATGGCCAATAACATTTTTCTTGTTGGGCTTATGGGAGCCGGCAAGACAACCATAGGCCGCCTGCTGGC
>DASPLQ010000010.1:0-1718 GCA_035627515.1 Vitreimonas sp.
GCATGAGTAAACAAATGTCGATTCCCTTAACACATCCAGAAAACGTGTCTACAAAAAGCGATTTTCTTAACACATGCTGCAAGAACCAGAAGATCGACACCATGCGCGACTTCAGGACAACGATTAACGATGAAGGTAGGTACGAGAAGCAGTCGATTGTAGACAAGTTCTGCCGCAACTGTTTTTCGCGCTGGCATGAGTTTGACGGAGTGGTGCAGTTTTTTACTGCCAAACAGTGGGAGCAGCGGCTACTGGAAGGCGGGTTAGCTTGATCCCCAAGGACAAGATAAAGCTCAAGAAATGCAAGGTATGCAAACAGCCTTTCATGCCTCGCAACACTATCCAGCCCACTTGCTACGACTTCGAATGTCAGGCCACTTACGCGACAGCTCACGCAAAGAAGGTGGCAGCAGTCAGAGAGAAGCGCGAGAGGCAGGCATTACGTGAGGCGAAGGAAAGAATCAAGAGGCGCAGTGAATGGCTGGAAGATGCGCAGAGGTGGTTCAACAAGTTTGTGAGGCTCAGGGATGCGGCGGACCCTTGTATAAGCTGTAAGCGTACTGATGACCGTGTGGAGTGGGTCGTCGGTGGCAAATGGGACTGTGGGCACTTCCTGTCACGCGGCTCCCATCCGGAACTTAGATTCGAGGAGCTTAACGCTCATAAACAATGCAAAAAATGTAACGGTGGCGCAGGCAGATTCCCGCACAAGAATAGAACCGTATCGCAGGAATACCGGGTAAACCTGATTAACAAGATTGGCCTGGAAAAGGTGGAATGGCTCGAAGGCCCACATGATCCCAAGCACTACACCATAGACGAATTAAAGCAGTTGATAGCGCATTACAAGATGAAGTGTAAGGAACTGGAAAAGGAGAAATGAGATGAAAGTTACGCAGCAAGAAGGATTCAAGCCAATCACCATTGTGCTGGAGAGCAAGGAAGAGGCTTTAGTGTTTTGGGGCCTGATTAACTCCTTCCGAGATAACTTCCCAGAAGAAGAACAGAAGTTGGGCAGGCAGCTAAGCAACTGGTTCTCAAATAACGCTCACCTTTGATACTCGGCACCCAGCCTATTAGCACAGTGATCGAATGAACAAAAAGCCCTGAAAGGTTCCCTATGCTCCCATCCCAAATACCAGACACACTCACCACTGTTAAATACGCACTGGAATGTTGGGCGGATTGGCAGAAGATAGACGACACCAAACGAGAGCTAGGCTACTCACAGGTCAACTTCTACGCCACAGGAACAGGCTGGGGGCATTGGGTAGAGGACAACGAAACAAGCTACGAGATGCAGCTTGCAGAGGCTATAGACGCGATTATGGAAGATATGTCGCCAAGGCTCACCACGGCAATAACCCATTTCCACGTAGCCGCTGTGTTCACGCCAAAGCGCACCAGGATCGAGGACGATTACCAGGATGCGTTAGTGGCGATTGAGGTTGGAATGAGGGCAAGGGATTTGCTGTGAAAAATATTTTCAGAAAGTTCTTGACAAGAATCTCAAACTCTTGCATTATAACAGGCAGAGAACGTGCGCCCAGAGCAAACGCTTATCCTGAAGAACACAGAAAGGCTCCTTCCAGAAATGGTCGGGGCCTTTTTTATTTCCGCTTATCTCTGTGCACAAGGGGTAAGCCGATTGGGTGGTAAGCGATAACCATCCCGGCGTAAACGATGCGCAATCCGAAAGTTGGCCTGGCAGAACATCG
>DASPLQ010000011.1:0-1649 GCA_035627515.1 Vitreimonas sp.
CCCCTGACCTGGTGCATATGCTGGTGGTGCGGAGGCATGTGATCTGTTTGTGTAGTGTAGGCTTTCTGATGGGTTCTTCGCGCATGTAGCGCTATGCGCTGATGATCCAGGTATACTTCGATGACCCGGTGATCGTAGAGCACCTTCACCTTTTTACCTGCATACTGATACGGGACACTATAATAATGATGGTCCTCCGTTAACTGTACATGGTAGTTACGCTGAACAGTAAGGTTTACCACTTTTTTAGCTGTAAAAGGTTCTGGAGGGAGTGCTTTAAGCAAGGAGTGCTCCTGTTGTTCAAAATAGTACCAGCGACTGTAGGGAGTATTTTTATAGGGCTTGTTGTTCAGTATAAGTAGCTGTTCCTGTATAGCAGCATTAAGGGCCTGCAGACTGGTAAACACCTGGTTTCTCAATGGCGCATACACATGGGAATAAACAATGCTAACAGCCCGCTCTACCATGGCCTTATCCCTGGGGCTATAGGGACGGGTAGCACTAAAGGTGGTGCTATAGTGCTCACTGAGCTGATGGCAAACATCAGTGAAAACCGGCTCATACCGACTGGGGCGTGTTACAGCTGTTTTGAGGTTATCGCACAGAATGGTAGATGGAGCGCCGCCATAATACCTGAGCATTGCGTTAATACATTGGGTAAAGTCGGCTGTCTGCTGCGTAGGTACAGCATGACAGAAAATGAGGCCGCTGAAAGGAAGAATAGCTACAAATACCTCACAGGCTACCTGTTCACCAGTATCGGCATCAACGTAATATTGTTTCTTGCCCGCAAAGTCAATCATGATCATATCCGCTGCCTGGTACTCCAGATGCATCGACAGATCACGGTTCTTTAGAAACTGACTAAAATGATAGCAGTATTGGCTATAGCCATAACCATCGGGATGTTTGCAGATATACTCCTTCCAGAGCAGCTGCCGCGTCACTCCGGTTCTGCCCATCTCACCTTGAGCATATTGAAAATGGCTGACCACCTCTTGCAGTCGCTGTGCATCATGAGCGATACTATCATTATTGTAGGCTTTCTCAGCCAGCATTCTATTGTCCGTCTCCTCACCATCAGAAGGCAGATCCGAGCTCAACAATGACAGGTACTTACGTACACTATTGCGGCTGATGCCTACCCGGCGGGCCATCTCTCTTATCCCAACCCCATCCTTTTGAAGCTGAAGAAGCTGTTTTATGTGTTCCATTGCTATAGGCTTTTGTGCCATGCTCCACGATTTTTTGAGAGCAAAGACAACAAAAAGCTTCTATCAACTATTACCAACAGGTGGGTCAACATGCCAGAATGACAAAGTTGCAAAGCCTGCAGTCCCTGGGTCAACATCCCGGAATATCAACCACTGGTTCAGAAAACCGATATAAAAACCAAGTGGGTCAACATCCCGGAACGGTGGGTCAACATAAAACAGAATGGTGGGTAAACATGGACCGGAATCTACACAATACCATCCAATACCCGCTGTACCCTGGGGGCCGGTAGTGAAGTATCGACTTCAATAGCCAGGCTCTCCCGATTATAATCGTCAATGATGTTGAGCACTCTGAACTTTCTGCCATCCCTAAGGCTATCACTCATAAAATCTATGCTCCAGCACTGATTTATTGCATCCGGTACACTCAGC
>DASPLQ010000012.1:0-1409690 GCA_035627515.1 Vitreimonas sp.
GATGTGAGAGCATGATCGGCCACAAGGTAACTGAGACACGGTGCCTACACCTACGGGTGGCAGCAACTGGGAATCTTGCGCAATGGGCGAAAGCCTGACGCAGCGACACCGCGTGTGGGATGAAGGCCTTCGGGTCGTAAACCACTGTGGCGAGGGATGAATTTTGACAGTACCTCGCTAGAAAGCACCTGCTAACCACGTGCCAGAAGCCTCGGTAATACGTGGGGTGCAAGCGTTATCCGGATTTACTGGGCGTAAAGCGTACCGTCGGTGTTTGAGTAAGTCTTTTGTCTAAGCCTGGGGCTCAACTCCAGAAAGGCAGAGGAAACTACTTAAATTGAGTGTGTTCGGGGAAGCTGGAATTCTCGGTGGAGGGGTGAAATCCGTAGATATCGAGAGGAACGCCATACGCGAAGGCAAGCTTCTAGGACATTACTGACACTCAGGGACGACAGCTCGGGGAGCAAAAGGGATTAGAGACCCCTGTAGTCCGAGCCGTAAACTTTCTTTGCTAGCTGGGTTCACTCTGTGGGCCTGGCGCAAGCTAACGCGTTAAGCAAAGCGCCTGGGGAGTACGACCGCAAGGTTAAAACTCAAAGGAATTGACGGGGGAGCGCACAACCGGTGGAGCATGTGGTTTAATTCGATACGAAGCGAAAAACCTTACCCAGATTTGACATGTACCTGCACGATCATGGAAACATGGTCTTCTTCGAGAGTGGTACACAGGTGATGCATGGCTGTCGTCAGCTCGTGTCGTGAGACGTCCGCTTAAGTGCGGTAACGAGCGCAACCCTTATCGTCAGTTATACGTGTCTGGCGAGACTGCCCCTGCTTTGCAGGGGAGGAAGGAGAGGACGACGTCAAGTCAGCATGTCCCTTACATCTGGGGCTACACACATCCTACAATGGAGCCGACAACGGGTAGCGAAGAGGCAACTCTGAGCCAATCCTAATAAACGGCCCCTCAGTTCAGATTGAGGGCTGCAATTTGCCCTCATGAAGTTGGAATCGGTAGTAATCGCAAATCAGCAGGTTGCGGTGAATACGTTCTCGCTCCTTGTACACACTGCCCGTCAAGCCAGCAAAGTTGGCAGGGCCCGAAGCGGATGATCTTAACTCGCAAGAGAAAGACTCTTCTACGGCCAGGTCAGCGATGAGGACTAAGTCGTAACAAGGTATCCGTACTGGAAGGTGCGGATGGATCACCTCCTTTCTAAGGAGAATGGGTAGAAGGAAATCACGCCTTTCTATTTTCCCTTGACTAGTAATAGTCATGAAACAATTAAGTCCTAAGGCCATCATACCTGGGCCGATTCCTACCACCTTGTTTGAGTCAGATGAAGAAGCACACGAGATGCTTTTTCAAGATTGTTAGCGGCAACGAAGCCACCTAAGAAGGTGGTTTTTTTGTGCCTTATCAGATAAAGCCCTGCCTCGTTAGGCAGCCAAGTGATGAGAATCAATTAAACGATCCTTCATCAACAGTTCTAAAGCCTGAAGCGCTGAGCCAGTGATAAGTTTGCGTCGCGAAAATTGATCAGCTAAAGACGCTTGAGTATCATCCTCAATCCGGGGGCTGGTATGAGACTTGACCCAAGTTTCCAAGAAGACTACCTCACCAGTCACAGGATTAACCACCTGCTCAAGTTGCCGCAAGGCTTCTGGAATTTTTTCTGCTTTTTCATGGCTAATTTTTCGCAACGGCAGGAGAGCCTGTTCCATTAAAGCACGCGCTGCTAACAAATTAGCCGTTTGAATTTCTAACTGCTGGGTGATTTCTGGACTGTCAGGTTGCGTCTGCAAAGCTAAGTATGCATGTTCCTCAATTACATACAACTGAACAGCTGTTTTTATTTCAGCTAACGTGTTGGCCGAACCCAAAGCGCGGGGGTAAGCTCCCACATATTTAATTTTTGTGTTTTTGTGGGCTTGTTTCTCTAATTGTCGCGTTAACTCACCTTGATCTACCACTTCTGGCACTAGCGACGGCATCTGAACAGGAGCTGGCTGATTGAGTTGGGAACTCCGTGTTACCAGATCTCTAAATGTCAGCAAGACAATCTGAGCAATCAGCTTTTGTACGACTGGCCATTTGGGCATCAAAGTCAGGCTAAAATCATCGCAGGTTTGCGTAAGGGCATTAAAAGTGCCTTGAGTATCAACTCCCCCAAACCGAGTCTTGATAAAAAAGTGAACAGGTTGGGTCGCATCATCTTGAACAAAGTAATCAATAGATTTTAAACCCACAGCTGCCGCAAAAGAGCCTGGTGAGAAGTTCATTTGGTATGATGCCTGAGGATGCGGCCAGAACTTTACCCTCAACTGGGCAATATCTTCCCAAATCATCGCAGTCATGTTTGCTATCTGCTCTTCATCAGCCTGCAAACCCAGTAAAAACTCTTCACCTGTATGCTCAAATAAGTGCTGTTGATACGTTTCCTGTTCAATTTCATCGCCAAAAAACCCCCAGACTTGAGCTAAAGTTAACACAAACTCTGTGACCTGAGGTACGGTTGATGCCCACTCCACCAAAAAGTATTGATTTAATTGAGCAACCGGAAGCATTTCTCTTAAAAAATGCATATATTCGAACCGTTGATAGTACACCATTGCCGGGGGAAGGTGCCTGGTGGCTAATCTATACAAAGCACTTTCCTGCTGAATTTCTTGACCATTGAGCTGCAGCTTGCTTAAATTTCCGACATACATAGTCAAGTTGGCGCTAACTGAACCAGCAAATGAAATGACTGATGCACCCGGCAAATGACGCAATAACTCCGTCAGCTTAGTTTTAAACTCATAATCAATTGATTGAGAATTAACAAATGGCAGCAGTAACTTCTCTGCCACCCAAGCATGAAAATCTTGGATCTTAACTAAGTCCGGAACTAAGGGCGAGTGAGGTAAATTCTGAACGTCAGACAAGATTAGTGGTTGAAAAAAAAGCAGTCTAGCAAACTGGACCCAAATCCAATCGCGTTTTGGCATTGCTATCAAATAATCGAGCACTGCCTGACCAAACTTATCCTTATTCTGAATCACAAACAACTCTTGTAAAGAATGCCCGCCGAAACGAGTCGTGGCTAAGTTGTCAATCCGACCATACGGACTGTGCGGTTTCACATCATCAGTTGCCCACACTAAATCAGCTAAAGCCACTTGTTCCTTAAATAATTGATCACGGTTTTCAATAATCTCAGCCACTGCCTCCAATCTCATTAATCGGTTTGTTACCGGTTCACGTTGTTCTGACATGATTCTTAATTTCGGCAATGGATTAGCACTCAAACTAACTTCAGGCGAAAGGGTCGGCACTTGCAACAATTGATTGTAGGGCTTAGTAACATTGGGAAACCTTGTGACAACTTCTCTAACAAAGCGATTGAGCCAAGGATATGTTTGAGCATAAGGCGAACGCGATATTTTATCGGCCACGCGCTGGGCAAAGGTTTGGAATTGGTGTTTAGCCAACTCTTTGAGGTCTTCATTTTGGCTAATCTGCGCGCGCCGTTGAGGATTGGTTGAGATGGCACTCCGCGTTAAAACGGCCTCACCAACTTTCAAGTCAGCTTCTAATTTTTGCAAGATTTGTTCTTGCACCTTTTTCGTAGGATGCTCTAAAGCAAACTGAATGAGTCTCAATAAACTAAAAAAATCAGTGGTTTGCTCCCACGCAAATCTGACGGTTTCTAGTAATTGAGGTTGGCGAAGGTCTATCGGGACTCTATCCAGATAATAAAGCCTTTCCTCAAACTCACCATTGGAAATGACATCAGGCCGCTTAGAATCTCGATCGAACTGGCCTAAGTAATAAGCATCTTCGCGCTTTTCATACTCTTTTTTTGGCATAATAATACGATCAAATTATATCACTGGTCCTTGTCACTTTAGGCATTCACAGCAGTTTAATTTTTGCGTATTGATTATGTATAATCGTGCCGTGTTCCAACACCATCTTGCAATTTCTCGCAATATCTAGCAATATTAAGCAATGAATGTTCTTGAATTTCCCTTAGTTACTGTCACCCCTGATATTAAAGCTTTAGTTGATGAGCTTGTCATTCAAACCCAAGTGCTGAAGCGCCTGCCTGTTGAAACAAAGTTCAAAACTGAAGTCTTTCACCAACAAATCCTCAAAAGCTCTCTCTTTTCTGCTCGGATTGAAGGTAACCAGCTGACCTTAATCCAAGCCCAACAAGCCAACCTCACTGATGAACGCGATCTAAGTAAGCTGGAAATTAGTAATGTTTTAAAAGCCTTACGATCAATTGGCACTCTGCCTACTCACCTCGAAATACAACATTGGCTCGATCTGCATCAGCACGTCATGGCGGGCATTAGCGAAGAAGCCGGTAAGTTGCGCCGTGAACCTTCAGCCATCTTTGATCAATTTGGCAATGTGGTTTACTTAACTCCTAGTCCCGATCAAATGCGAGCAATGATGGATTTCTGGTTTACCGAAAATAAAACCTTAAGTGACTCCAGCCACTCAGTCGCCGAGAAGCTGGTGCTCAGCTTTGCCAGCCATTATTACTTTGAAAAAATTCATCCCTTTATCGATGGTAACGGCCGGACAGGCAGAGTCTTGCTTCATTATCAGTTAGCTCAGACTGGTCTGTTCACCGAGACGTTAATTCCCATTGATCATTATTTAGAGACGCATAAAAGCACCTATTATGCATATCTGGAAAAAAATACTCGCCAACTACATGAGTTTTATCTGTTTATGCTGACAGGTTTACTAGAAAAGACCACACAACTCGTCGATGAACTCAGCCAAAAACCTCCCACTTTACCAGCTTCTATGCCTCAAACTTCACCTTCATCCTTATTGCCACGGCGCCAAGAAATTTTGAATATCATCACCGATCATCCCTATTGTTCACTTAATCAAATTACTCGTCGTTTTCCCACTATTCCCACCAGAACCATCTCATACGACGTTAATTCGTTAGTAAAAAATGGCCTGGTTATTAAACACGGCAGTACACGAGGCGTCTCCTACTCAGTAAATAATGAACTTTAAGCTGGAAAGCCAGATTCGCATCACGGTAAATCAAGTCATATTTCTGCTAGTCAGTATGCAAGCTGTATGCAAGAATTGGGGTGTAAAGTCAGGAATATGAACACTTCACTCCCAAGACCCCACCAACCAGTTACACATGCTGAGCTAAAAACTGAATTTGCGGCCTTTCGAGCTGAGATGAAACAAGAACTGCTCGATATGGGTAGTGAAATTGCTAATATTCTTCTCAAAAGCATGCAAAGTATGTTTGATGAGTTAAAGGTAAGAATCGATAAACATGATGAACAGTTCGAAAAAATTGATCAGCGCTTTGATAAGCTCGAAGGACACTTTGATAGCCTTGAAATTCGCTACGAATATCAGGAAAAACGCTTAGATCATTTAGTGAGTGATGTCAGTGATATAAAGAAACGAGTCACCCGAGTTGAAAGCAAAGTTGATATTAATACCAGTGGTATCACCGAGATCAAGCATCATCTCAAAACCTTTATCACTCGTGATGAACTAGAACAAAGACTTAAGAAGCGTGCTGAGAAACGCGCCTTATTGCTCTCGGATAGTAGCCACTAGCAGTACTATTGCCTGATTGCTAATTTCCCCCTTCACAAAGTTGTGACCATTTTGTACAATCATTTCATAATTAGCAGTCTCTTATTTATTCTGCTAATTTTCGGGTTTTTAATAAAATCCCCTTGTATCAAGCTAATTTTTAGTCCTATAATATGAATTTTAACTCCTTTACCACCAAGTCTGCTGAAGCTGTCCAGGGGGCAATGCAGCTCGCTGGCAAGATGAAACATCCAGAAGTAACAGTATGGCATTTATTGCTCGTCCTTATCGAGCAGCCAGAGGGCATCGTCCCGACATTACTTCAGAAACTAGAAAGAGAACCTTCGGCAGTAGCTACCCAACTCAAAGAGAGATTGAAATCTTTGCCTACTGTTTCTGGTTCTACCCAGGCCTATGCTTCAAGTGAGTTGCGTCAAGTCTTTGATCAAGCAGAAAGCGAAGCCGGAGCACTACGAGATGAGTACATTAGTACTGAGCATCTGTTATTAGCTATGCTCGACCATCAAGAGCTGGCGGATCTACTGCAAATAACAAAAGCAGACGTAATGAAGGTCCTGACAGATGTGCGGGGCACTCAGCACGTCACTGACGCCGATCCGGAAGGCAAGTACCAAGCGCTGGAAAAGTATGCACAAGATGTGACGAAGTTAGCGAGAGATGGCAAGATTGATCCTGTCATCGGCCGTGATGAAGAAATTCGCCGGGTGACACAAATTTTATCCCGCCGCACTAAAAACAATCCAGTTCTGGTAGGAGAACCCGGCACGGGTAAAACAGCCATCGTGGAAGGTCTTGCCAAAAAGATTATTGATGGCGATGTTCCAGATGCTCTCAAAAACAAACGCCTCGTCTCGCTCGATATGGGGGCGTTGATTGCGGGAGCTAAATATCGGGGTGAGTTCGAAGATCGGTTGAAAGCTGTCATCAAGGAGGTCGAAGCCACTGACGGGCAAATCATCTTATTTATCGATGAACTTCATACCATCGTGGGGGCTGGCGCTCAAGAAGGCTCCACTGACGCCGGCAATTTACTCAAACCTGCCTTAGCTAGGGGACAGCTGCGAACAATTGGGGCCACTACCCTCAAAGAATATCGCAAGTACATTGAAAAAGATGCCGCACTTGAACGCAGATTCCAGCCCGTCATGGTCAATGAACCGTCGCTGGAAGATGCTATCTCAATTTTGCGAGGCATTAAAGAAAAATATGAAGCCCATCACGGTGTCCGGATTCGTGACAACGCGATTGTGGCCGCCGTCACACTTTCTGACCGTTATATCAGTGATCGCTTTTTGCCCGACAAAGCCATCGACCTGATGGATGAAGCTGCCTCAGCCATCCGCATCGAAATTGATAGTAAACCAACCGCGATTGATCAATTAGAACGCAAGATCCGGCAATTGGAGATTGAAAAAGAAGCGCTCAAAAAAGAAAAGGATGAGACGTCTAAGAAGCGTTTAGAAGAGCTGGAAAAAGAATTAGCTGAGCTGCGAGCCCAACATCGGCAATTGGATTTACATTGGCAAACCGAACGTGAGGCTATTGATCAAATTAAAAATTATAGCAAGCAGCTAGATGCTCTCCGTGAAGAGGCAGTACGGGCTGAACGGGAAGTCAACCTGCAGCGCGTGGCAGAAATTCGCTATGGAGAAATTCCTAAACTAGAAAAAGCCATCCAAGAAGCTCAGCAACGCTTAGCCAAAATTCAACAAGACCAATCAATTCTCAAAGAAGAAGTCACCGAAGAAGATATCGCTCGTGTCATTTCCCGCTGGACCGGGATACCCACTCAAAAGATGTTGTCTGCTGAAAGTGACAAGCTACTTCAATTGGAGAAAGAGCTCGGAAAACGCGTCATCGGACAAAAAACAGCTATTACTGCTGTAGCCAACGCAGTTCGCCGCAGTCGGGCTGGCATTCAGGAAGTGAATCGCCCGATTGGTTCGTTTATCTTTTTAGGGCCCACGGGGGTGGGGAAGACAGAGCTGGCGAAAGCTCTTGCTGAGTTCTTATTTAATGATGAAAAATTACTGATCAGAATCGACATGAGCGAGTACATGGAAAAACATTCTGTAGCCCGGTTGATTGGTTCACCACCGGGGTATGTGGGATATGAAGAAGGAGGACAACTCACCGAGGCAGTCCGGCGCCATCCTTACAGCGTGATTTTGTTTGATGAAATCGAAAAGGCTCATGGCGATGTTTTTAATGTCTTGTTACAAATTCTCGATGATGGCCGGTTGACCGATAGTAAGGGTCGCACTGTTAATTTTAAAAATACCTTGATCATCATGACTTCTAACCTCGGCAGTGATTTGATTATGATGCATGCCGGCAAGCCAGAAGAGCAACGCATAGCCTTAGAAACTGTGCTAAACCAAACCTTTAGACCAGAGTTCTTAAATCGTGTGGATGAAACTATTATCTTCCAACCACTAAATCCAGAAGAAATTCGAGAAATTGTGTCACTTCAAATCGCTGAAGTAGCCAAACGTCTGGCTCAAAAAAATATTCAACTGGAAGTTTCTCAATCGTTGATCGACCACTTTGCCACCACCGGGTATGACTTAGTCTTTGGCGCTCGCCCCCTCAAACGTTTAATCCAAAACACGCTCTTGAATGAGCTTTCTAAAGATATCATCGAAGGCAAAATCAAAGATGGCGATGCGATCAAAGTTGAGTGGGATGGGAAAAAGATGACCATTCTGACTTAAACCCATTTTCCCAGTTTGTATGATTTTTGCCAATATTCATACAAGCAAGAGAATTTTCTATTTTCCACAGTTCTTATTTCGCATTATTTAAATTAACTTTCCGCTGCTTGCTTCTCAATAACTCTGGCTTAGAATATCTTCTAGAATTCTGCCTAGAAGGAAGCTATGGTAACTCACATTGAAAAGAGAATACAGTCCGTAGAAAAAAACCTAAAGACAGCTGTTGGGTCAGAAAAAATATTCTTACTAAGTTTTTTAACCAGATTACAATCTGCCGCTGATGCGAGAAGTTATAAAGACGGTCAATTAAAAGACTTAACCCTTAAGCGTGGCCAAGCTATTCCAGACGAAATGATTGAAAAGGCTCCCAAATTAAAGCTTACCCCCACCAAATTAATTCCTGCTCTAGAAGCTCACGCTCATAATTTTGTGGAAAGAAATAAAAATCGACACAGTTTTTATCCCCTTTTTCTCAATTTCATTGATAAACTCTCTGAAATTACAGGAAAAGATCATCCTTACCATTATTTGCTGGCAAAGACTGATGTTAATATGCGACACTTTGTTAAAACATGGGAGCAGCGTTATAAAACTAACCCCAATCTTGATACACAGATGAAGGGTTTAATAAGCGGCCAAAATAATGATCCGTGCATTGAGATAGATGGGGAAAGATATGCTAGGCTTTTATTAGCTGATGACATTAACGTCGATTCTCCATATGGCCAGGGCATGTTAAATCGAATTATTGCCATGTTATCTATCGAAGATAATAAGCAGGACACTTATGAATCTATTGAAGCCAAATACTCAGATCCTCCTTATTTACCGAGCACATTTGCTAATTGCTTATTCCAGGTCAAGCTAGGCTGGGAAGGAAAAAGCAAACGGATGCTTACACTGTTTGTGCCGGCAAAATCATTGGAAGATATGTTTAACTCTGCTAAACAACCACTCGTTGAAGAAAAAACTCAAAAAGCTACAGTTTAGTAAAGAAAACTCTGTTAATATGTCGTTAACATGGTCAAACCTCTCTATACAAAACTAAATAAAAGCCAAGTTCTAAAATTAGCTGACCTTGCTTTTGACCTGAGCAAAGCCTTGCTAATTGCTTCCTTATTAACCCCAATATTAGTGGACAGCTGGCAATTACTTACTGCACTGCGAGCCTTTTTATTAGGAATTGGGGCTTTAATTTATGGCCTAAAATTATTAGAATGTAATAGAATTAGAAAGTTTTTATGACAGTCACAGAATTTTTAAATAGTTGGTATACCTTTCTAGCCATTATGTTGTTAGTAGCAGGCATTATTCTTTTTGGTGGTTTAACAGAAGTGGAAGATAAACCAAAAAGTAAAAAGCCTCATCAGCCTCAGTAATTTCCTCTGCTGCAAGTTTGAACGGAATGTGTTAAAATTTTGCTCTGTTGGTTTTAAGATGGGTGTATAGCTCAGATGGTTAGAGCGCAGTCCTGATAAGACTGAGGTCCTACGTTCGATTCGTAGTACACCCACCCTGCTTCACTCTCCTCAATTTCTCGTTTTATTTGTTTATGACTGATACTCATTCACCTTTATTCACCATCTACACCACCACTTGGTGCGGCGACTGCTGGCGCATTAAACTATGGTTACAAGCCAATAATTACCTCGAGGGCAAAGCTTTTCAAGAAATTAACATCGAAGACGATGAAGTGGCAGCCGAGAAGGTGATAGAGATTAATAATGGGTATCGCTCTGTACCTACGTTGGTATTTAACGATGGTAGTACCCTCACTGAACCAAGTGTAATGGAGTTAGAAAAAAAACTAGCCACCTTGGCAAAATCCACGTAACCCAAAGCTGTTCTCTTGATATTCGGTAGCACATCTGATTCCCACTTGCCAATTAGCAGTCAAACAGCTAGAATGCTAATCGTATGATTGATGATCAACAAAAACCCAACCAACCTGACACACCTGAAACTGCTAACAATCCTCAAGATAATAAAGCTGAGACACAGCAGGAACAGATCATTTTTAGTCCAGAACACAAAGCCCAAAAACAAACCGAGTCTGCCACTCAAAGTGAGGCCAAGGTGCACACTACTCCCAAAGCCGCTGCTGAACCTAAAGCGAGTACTGAAAAGGCCAGTACTGAGAATGAGACCGATCAACCTCTCAAGGCCTTAACTCCTGCTAATCAGTTGGTATTACCAGTGGTGCCTATTCGCGAAGGCGTGCTCTTTCCTAGTACCGAATCTGTTTTAACCTTCGGTCGTGACATTTCCGTCAATGCCATTCAAGAATCCCTCAAAACTCAAAACATGGTGGTACTGGTCACTCAGCGCAAAGCTTCAGTCAATAACCCTGAACCTTCAGATTTATATACCATTGCGACGCTAGCAGTGGTCGAGCGGACCCTCAATACTGACGACCAAGTCAATGCTTTAGTCCGTGGCGTGGGGCGGGTAGAGATTATTCGCTACATCAAAACCAATCCCAACTTAGTAGCACAAGTCATCAAGATAGAGGACACAAACACCCGCGATGAAGAGCAACGTGCCTTAGCTAACCATCTCCAAAAAGAGTTTCGCCGCGCCATTCACATGGGCAAACCTGTGGAGTTTTTAAACTTCATGAAATTAATGAGCGGCGTCACAGATGGCGAACTGGTGGACCAAATCGCAAGTACACTCAACGTCAAAACCAAAGAGAAACAACACATCTTAGAAACGCTCGATGTCAAAGAGCGAATGCGGATGGTGATTGAACACCTCAATCGTGAGCTGAAGGTCATGGAGATTGAAAAAGACGTGGTCCATAAGACTCAAGCTAAGTTTGACAAACACATGCGGGAAAATGTCTTGCGCGAGCGTTTGAAAACAATTCAAAAAGAGTTAGGGGAACTCGATGATGATGAAGAAGTGATTGGTGAGTATGAGCAAAAACTCAAGAAAACCAAGTTTCCCGCCGAAGTCAAAGACAAAGTCGCTAAAGAAATTCGCCGTCTCAAACAAATGTCGGTTAATAATCCTGAAGCCGGCTACATTCGCAGCTGGTTAGATACGATATTTGAGTTGCCGTGGGGTATCTATGCCGATGACACAGTTAATTTAGACACCGCTGAAAGTGTCCTTCACAAAAATCACTATGGCTTGAAAGACGTCAAAGATCGGATTCTCGAGTTTATTGCCGTGATGCAACTCAAGCAAAAAGATCCTAAAGCTGATAAAGGCAAAAAAGTCCTGCCGACTATTTTATGTTTCGTAGGTCCTCCAGGTGTGGGTAAAACGAGTATCGGTAAATCAATTGCTGAAGCCTTGGGGCGTAAGTTCACTAAAGTTTCTTTAGGTGGCGTGCGTGATGAGGCTGAGATTCGTGGTCACCGCCGGACCTACGTCGGAGCCATGCCTGGTCGTATCATCAGCGGTATCAAACAAGCTAAAAGCAGCAATCCTGTCTTTATGCTTGATGAAATTGATAAGCTGGGAACTGATTTCCGCGGTGATCCGTCAGCCGCGTTATTGGAAGCCCTTGATCCAGAACAAAACCATACCTTTGAAGATCATTACTTAGACGTCCCCTATGATTTGTCACAAGTAGTGTTTATCACCACCGCTAATACGCTGGAAACTATTCCACCTGCCTTACGCGATCGGTTGGAGATCATTCGGTATGCTGGCTACACGGCTGACGAAAAGTTTCATATTGGTAAAGAATACTTAGTGCCCAAAGTCACTACATCCAATGCCATTCCCGCCGAAGCCGTGGTTGTCAGTGATGACATTTTAAAAACAATTATTGATCGTTACACTAAAGAAGCGGGAGTACGGTCGCTGGAGCGTAATTTGAGCAAAGTGATGCGCAAAGCCGCCCGCGAAATTGTCCATGATCATGAAGCAACCAAAATCATGATCGATATAAAAAAACTCCAAGATTACTTGGGCCCTGAAGAATATGATGTCACCTTGACCGAGCTTGATGATCAGGTGGGGTTGGCAACGGGCTTGGCTTGGACCTCGGTGGGAGGGGATGTCTTGTTCATTGAAGTCGCTTTGACTCCCGGCAAAGGTCAAGTTAAGTTGACTGGCAAACTGGGTGACGTGATGAAAGAGTCTGCTCAAGCGGCACTGACATTTGTCAAAGCCAATGCTTCTAAGCTTGGTATTAAATCGAGTGTAATTAACAAAACTGACATCCACATCCACGTGCCCGAGGGCGCTGTACCCAAGGATGGTCCCTCAGCTGGTATTACCATGACCACGGCAATTGTGTCAGCATTTACTCAAAAACCAGTCAAGCGCGAAGTGGCCATGACCGGTGAGGTTACCCTCCGAGGCCGTGTTTTGCGTATTGGCGGTTTGAAAGAGAAGAGTATTGCTGCTCACCGAGCCGGTAGCCAAATTGTCTTAATTCCTAAAGATAATGAACGAGACTTAGTTGAAGTGCCAGACAGTGTCAAAAAGGACATTACCTTCAAACCGGTAGCTCATATGGATGAAGTGTTGAAGTTAGCGCTAAAAAACTAAACCTAAGCTTCATACTCTCTAGCTGGCATCACCCAACCTAACCTGGTACACTTGAGGAATGCGAAAATATGTGTCACTCGTGTTAATCGTGGTGGCGAGTTGCTTTTTGTCAGCGTGTAATCCCCTGGATGTTAAAAAAAAAGCCGGGTTGTACGTTTTGACTAACGATATCCCGAGTTCGCTCTTTCTAGATGGGCAATACTTAGATAAAACGCCCTTTATTGATAAAAATATTAAACCGGGAACCTATACTCTCCGCATCCAGCCTGAGGATGCTAGCCTCACAGCTCATGAAACAACAGTCACACTTGAAAAAGGTTTACTGACAGTAGTGATTTGGAAGCCCGGTGCCCGACCCGAACTGAGTGGTGGCGTCATGTATGAGATGAAAAAACTGAAGTCCTCTAAGGAAACCGAGGTCTCGATCGTCACCATTCCTGATGGGGGTATCGTTCGCATTGATCAACAACCTACTGATTTTGCACCTTTGTTGAAAAGTGATTTAAGCGAAGGACCTCATGAATTTGAAGTCAGTTTGCCAAGTTATGAAACCCAGAAACACACTATTAATTTAACCGCTGGACACCGGATTAACGTCACGGTTAAACTCGCCAAAAATCCCACTCCTGGCAGTGAAACCACACCTGGTACTCCACCAGCTTCGGGTTCAGCAGCACCTACTTCTCGGACCGCACCTCCCGCTACTCCCACCAGCTTACCCATCGTAAATACACCTACCGCTACACGCTCCGCCCGAGCCGCCACTGTCACTGGCCCCCGAGTCAAAATTCTAGCTACTAATTTTTTCCAAAATGGTGCCGAGGTTTTACGCGTCAGAAGTGCAGCTTCCAGCGCTGGAGCTGAACTTGGTTTTGCGCCTGTTGGTTCAGAGTATTCATATACCGGGGTCTCCCAAGCCGGCTGGCATCAAATTACATTCGAAGGCCAAGAGGGCTGGGTGAGTCAAAATTTTAGTGAGTTATTAAATTAAGATCAGTCTATGGTGGTGTGGCTCCTTCTTTCAGCTTGGCTATTAGGCATACTTATTGCCAAGTGGTGGCTACCTGATTTTTCTGGGCTAGCTAAGATCACCATTGGACACGTTTTAGGTGTCATTATTGTCAGCTGGCTGACATTGTTAAGTGTGGCGTGTTGTGGCTATTCCGGGGGTATTTACCTGGCGGCAACTGTCCAGACACTGATCTTGATCGGGTGGGGGAGCTACACAATCCGGACCTGGCACCAAAGTCGACAGTCACAGCTAAAACTTAAAAAAGTGTGGTCCAAACTTGACGCCTCGCTAATCTCCTTCACTCTCTTTTGGAGCCTGATCCTGGTACCCCTGTTTGTGACCCGGATGTTTTTGGTGAGAGCCGATGGTTGGTACTCGGGAGGGGGAAGCTGGGCAGATCTGGCTTTACACAGCACCCAGATTTCCTTTTTTGCACAGCAATCGACGTTGGATCTTCGTAACCCCATTTTTGTGACCTCAAACCTAACGTATCCTTTTTTAATTAATTTTTATACAAGTCTTTGGGTGCGAGCGGGCTTGACTCTACCTAGCTCGTTATTGTTAAGTGGTCTTAGCTTAGTCCTGAGTTTAATCATTATTTTTCACGAAGTTTTACGTAAAGTCTTAAAATCTGCCACGCCAGTCTGGCTGTGGAGTTTATTATTTTTTTTCAATGGCGGGTTGGGGTGGTTGAGTGTTTTTTCTGGTCAAGAAAGTGTGGTGACGCGTGACGTTACTAACTGGTCTGAACATGGTTATTACTGGACAAATATCATCACTACGTATCTTCTACCTCAACGTGGTTGGTTAATTGGTTTGCCACTATATGGCTTGTGTCTGTGGGCATGGTGGGAGGTCTGGCATAAACCTGCCACTCAACAGCGTCAGCTACTAATAATGGCGGCGTTGATTGGGAGCTTACCGCTGTTTCATTTTCACACATTTTTAGTTTTGATCGGCCTCAGCATCGGTTTAGGAAGCTGCTTATGGTGGCAGCGAAAAATCTCACCTTCTGTAGCAGGAGGAGCGGGGCTGATCATAGTAATGTTGAGCGTTCCACAACTGTGGTGGCAACTCACTCAAGGTGGCTCAACCCATTTTGTGTCATGGCACCCAGGCTGGCTGGTGGAGGAGGAGGGCTTACTGTGGTTTTGGTTGAAAAATGTCGGAGTATTTTTACCCATTTTGGGCCTAGCAACAGGGTGGCTCTTTTTACGGTCTAAAAACAGTTTTTGGCAAGCAACAATGAGTCTATCTCTGATTAGTTTTATGATCGTGAATCTGATTAGTTTGCAACCTTATTTGTGGGATAACATGAAAATCATGCTCCTAAACTATGCACTCTTCTGCGCGGTTTGTAGCCTTTACTTAGCAGATAGCTGGGCTACTAAACCGTGGGCGAAAGGAGTGGTACCGTTTATTGTAATCATGTGTTGCCTGAGTGGAGTAATGTCTGTCCTCCATGAGAGCCGAACGCAGTGGCAAATCGCCTCACCACTAGAACTAGAAGTAGCTACGCTGATTAAAACACACACGCCGCCAGGGAGTACTTTCCTCATTGCCCCCAGTCATAAACATCTAGTGCCAATGATAGCAGGGCGACCAGTAGTGATGGGGTACCCGGGGTGGTTGTGGACCCACGGCTACGAGTATCAGAACATCGAAAAAGATGTGGCTACAATGTATCAAGGTGAGAAAAACGCCTCACAACTACTTCACACGTATGGTGTACAGTATATTTTTGTGGGGCCAGATGAGAAGAATGCATGGAAAGTAAATGAAGGATTTTTAAATGCTCAGTTTCCTGTTATTGTAGAACACGGCCAGTATCGAATTTACCAAGTATTATGAAAAAAAAGCTTCCTCCCACTCCCAGTATTAGCGCCACTCTCATGACTCGCCTCAGTCTATGGACCTTTGCTTTAGGAATGACGGCTATCACGCTGTTTGGCTTTCATTATGCCTGGAAATTTCACATGATGGTGGATGGCTATTTTGCTTTTTATGACCGAGCCGAGTACTTTCTAAAACATGGCAACTTAACCAATGTGCCCTTTAATGAATACCAACCGGGCGCTATTTTTTACTTTGTTTTTTTATCACCTGTTCTCCTGCTCGATAATACTCGCGATACTTTTTTATTAGCCTTGGTGATGAGTAATATTTTATTATTACTCGGCTATGCCTGGTGGCTCTATAAATCTGTTCATCCTGTAGCGGTTTTTATTTTAGGTTTGCTGTTGTGGTGTGGCGGGCCCTTAATTTTATATCGCTTCGAGTTGTACTGTCATTTAATTGTACTAGCGGGTGTAATGCTGAATTACCAGGGCAAGCGAGGGTGGGGAGAGTACTTTTTAGGCTTGGCCACAGCCATCAAAGTCTATCCTGTGTTATTACTCCCGCTCTTTTTACGCTCAGCGTTGCTGACCAAAAAACCAGTGGAAGTAGCTGCACGGCTAACAGGTTTTGGGTTGGGAATATTGACAGTGGTAATTGCGTATGTAAACGTTTTCCAAGTTCCTTTTGCTGATGTCTGGAAAAACGTGATTGTTCACTCAGATAAACCAGTCCATATCGAAAGTCTGAGCGGCTCGCTGACGACACTAGTCACGTATATTTCAGGAGAACAGCCTGGGCTTCATAGTTATTTGATTCACGGGGTAGCTACGCGTGAACTCCTGGTTCCCAAATGGATTTACACCTATCTATGGTTACTGCCGTTGGGAGTAGTCTATGGCTGGCTTTTTTATCGCCAGCGCCGATTACCTCAACCATTGCTCTTAGAGTACGTGGGCGTCCTGGCTGTATTTTTAGCGTTTGCCAGTCAAATGGGCCCTCAATATATTTATTGGTATGCCTTGTTTCTACCCTTATTGGGACAACAGGTGTGGGAAAATCCTCAGCGGTATGGAAGAATGTTTTTTTGGCTTTGTTTTACGCTGGTTGTCACGCAAGCTGTTTTTCCACTTTATTACAGTGATCTATTGAACTTTTATGCTGATAAACAGCGCCTGACACCCTTTTATTTATTGCTGATTCGCAACTTGGGAGTAGCCTTGACCACCTATCAGTTACTTAAGCTGTTGTGGCTGCAGCCGTCACCAAAGCGCTAAAATCTGTCGCAGCTAAAGACTTGTGGCCGACTAAAACACCATCCGTGACTGCTAAGTAACTTTGGACATTTTCCGCCGCCGCACTCCCGCCATAAATGACACGGATGTTACCAAAATACTGGCGAACTTTAGCTACCACCGGCGCTACTTCCTCGGCCGGTTGATTGCGGTCATTGCCAATAGCTTCGATTGGCTCGTACGCCACCACGCACTTAGTGAGCAACTCTTGTGGAATCGCTGCGGCTTGAGTAATTAAGTACTCATCATCTAAACACACAATCGGAGTGATACCAGCTTTGACTGCTTGCTCCACTTTATTGGCGACTTGTTGGTGCGTTTCATGGAAATATCGACGCCGTTCAGAGTGACCAACAATCGCATATTTCACTGGTAAACCCTGAAGATTTTCTGTAGCGATCGCACCGGTGTATGAACCCGGTCCAAACGGACTTAGGTCTTGAACACCTAAACCCAGAGGTAATTTCAGCGCTGAGATGGCTTCACTGATTGGCCATAAAAGGGAACTGGGCGGTGCCAAAATCACCTGAAGAGCAGTACTGTGAGCAGAGCTCGATTTCGCATAGGCTTCTAACCAGTTTTTCGCTTCAGCTACATCTTTATGTGATTTCCAATTGGCTACGATTAACTTGGTATTCATACTGCCCTCCTGATTCAATGGTACCATACCACCTTCGGATTGTGTTAGGATTATTTTTGTGTCAAAAATTTTGGCTAACCTGAACGAGCAACAATTGGCCGCGGTCCAACATCATACTGGACCGGCGATGGTGATGGCCGGTGCTGGCTCGGGTAAAACGCGCGTTCTGACTAGCCGGGTGGCGTGGTTAATTGACCAGCATCAAGTTCGGCCTGAAGAAATCATGTTGGTGACTTTTACCAATAAAGCCGCTCAAGAAATGAATAAACGGGTCGTAGAGTTGACGGGCGTGTCGTTACCATTGTCAGGCACTTTTCATCGTATTGCTGCTAAAGTTTTGCGACGTGATGGCTATCACCTGGGACTATCACCTAACTACACCATTTATGATTCTGATGATCAGCTCAGTTTAGTCAAACAAATTTATAAAGAACATCATTTTGATGCTAAACAATATAATCCCAAAGCTGTCAAAGCCCATATCTCTAAGGCTAAAAATGAGCTCGTTTCATGGCAAACCTATGAAAAATTAGCTGCCGACCAATTTCAGGAATTTTCTGCTCGCGTTTACAAACTCTACCAATTAGCATTACGTGATCAACAAGCCGTCGATTTTGATGATTTATTATTATTACTAGTAGAATTACTTCACCAGCACAAGCCTGTTTTAAATAAGTATCAGTCACAAATTACCCATGTACTAGTAGATGAATATCAAGATACCAATAAAGCTCAGTACGAATTAACTAAACTGTTTACCAAACCACAAAATAATGTCTACGTAGTGGGCGATTTTGCCCAAAGCATCTATGCCTGGCGAGGTGCGGATTATCGGAACATGATGCAACTTAAAACTGATTTTGATGACATTGCTGAGTTCCGCCTGGAGCAAAATTATCGTTCCACACAATCAATTTTAGATGCTGCTACCAATGTCATTTCACAAAACACCGCTCATCCCATTCTCAATTTATGGACAGAAAACACTGATACTCATCAACTTCAATTAATTGAAGCAGCTTCTGGTGAAGAGGAAGCTGCTCAGGTTTTAAATTTAATTGTCAAAGAGAGTCGTGACTATGACTATAACGACATTGCCATCTTATATCGCACCAATGCTCAATCCCGTTCGTTTGAAGAAGCTTTTGTCCGTGCCGGTATTCCGTATCGATTGGTAGGCGGCTTCAAATTTTATGAGCGCAAAGAAATTAAAGATGTACTGGCATATTTACGATTGTTCTTGAACCCCAGTGATTCTGTGAGCCGGGAGCGTGCCACCAAGCTGGGCAAACGCAAACTCGCTGAGTTTGAAGCCTGGCGAGTGAAGCGCTCAGCGGAAAACAATGTTCAGGTAGGCGACACCACCAATAATTATTTCCAACCACCGTATCCTGTGCTGAAGGAAATTTTAGACGTCACCGGCTACATAGAGACCTATGATAAAAATGATCCCGAAGACGTCGCCCGAGTGGAAAACGTCCAAGAGTTGCTGAATGTGGCAGCTCAGTTTGAAGACACAGCTGTCTTTTTAGAAAACGTGGCGCTGGTTCAAGATGATTACTTAGCTGATGCTGATACAGATCAAGATCAGAATGCCGTCACGATGATGAGTCTCCACTCAGCCAAAGGTTTGGAATTCCCAGTCGTATTTATGGTGGGCATGGAAGAAGGTTTGTTACCACACTCCCGAGCCCTCTTTGATAAAGAACAAATGGAAGAAGAGCGCCGTCTCTGTTACGTGGGCATCACCCGCGCTAAAGAAAAACTGTATTTTACATATGCTCGCCAACGCTGGACCTACGGCAACATCACTTACTCACTGCGCAGTCGGTTTTTGGCCGATATTCCTCCCCAACTACTCCATGAGCACGTTTTGAGCGGCAGTGATAACTACCGACGCCGGGCCTATGATGAAAGCGATGAGTATGGGTATGGGCAACGCTCTAGTTCGTACGACTGGAAGCGTCAGAACCGACCTAAATCCCATTCCGATCATGCCTACCAAGCTAAAAAGGCTGCTGGCCCCACTGCTACTGATATCAAACGCCGCTTAGTGCTCGATGATGATGCCATGGAAGGCGTACTCAATGGTGAGATTGATATTAAGAAATTCCTCGAAGAGTAATCTGTTTAGATTAAGACTTTTTTAGAGTTAAAAACCCTACTTGGTTATCTACTGAGATTTATTCATAATGACACATGGCTCTAAGTTGTGATTTGCTCAATGGTGAAGTAAGTTCAATAATCTCACTTAAAAATGATCTTCAGGATAAACTCGCTTTATTCCGTGAACAACCCAACACGGTTGGCTTACAAGCAGAGTGTGAAGAGGTATTAACTCAATTAAGTGAGGCTTCTGAAAATTTTAAAGCTGAATATCGGTTTCATATCACTGAACTGTTTTCCAAATTATTCTACAAGGATCCTGAAGCGACTTTTGAAGATGTGGAGCCAGAGTTTCAAGAAAATATGGAGTCGTTTTTTATCAATAATAACTTTCAGGTGGTCTATGAGGGTAATTTCACTACTGTCAGTAGTGATTACTTTCCCAGATTCATCGTGGCCCAAGAAGGAGACATGAGCTACGTTAACCCCCAGTGTGAATATCCTAACCTCCAATCACTGGGTCGTTTGACAATCCATACCTACGACAAAGGTCCTCATTTGCCAAAATTAAAATTTGCTAGAAGTATTGCAAATGATAGTGGGATGGTGGTTTGCGAATCAATTACCTTGCCAGAGATTGAAATACTCGGACATGCGGAGATCAATGCCAAAAGTTTCGTGGCACCTCAGCTTCGAATACTGGGAATTGACTTAAATCATCGAAATGGGCCAATGATCGATTCTGCTACTATTATTGTCCATAGCAATTTAGATCTCCCAGCCGTCATCGACGTCGGGGTCTTACGGCTTTTTGCTGAAGGTCATACAATTAGTTTACCTAAGTTACCCAAGTTGCCACTAGGAGAATCTTACTTTAAATGTCGAGAGTTATACCTTGATTCACTAAAAATGGGAACCGGCGCCATTATTATTGCTCGTGAGAGCACTAAAATTTATATTCCTGAGTTAGAAGTTATCAACTTTTTAGTCTGTCCCAAAGCTACCAGCATTACTGCTTCTAACTTAAGAAGTGTAGGGGTGCTATTAGATATTCGAGCTTTAGAAACCGAAGCCCAATTCAAAGAGAGCTTTCCTAAGTTAGAGGCTCTGGATAAGGAAGTGGTGACTGATTCTGAAGAAATCAAAAACTATTTAGTGACCTGTCGGCAAAAACAGACTATCCGTGGCTCATTTAAGATTGAGTATCAGGACGTAGTGTATTAACTACTATGCTTAACTCTTGTTCATTACTACGATCAAATCATTAAATCTGGCCAACTTAAGTTTAGAGAGATTAGAGTAATAAAGCCGTCCCAAACCCCATAATTTAAACCCCAGCTTGGTAATCTTCAAAAAAATGTTCATAATGATCTATGGCTCAAAGTTGTGATTTATTAACTGCAGAAGCTGCTTCAGTATTTGATATTAAAAATACACTAGAACAAGAGCTTGACCAATTACGTGCTGGACCTACGAGCCGTGGACTCGAAACTTGCCAGCAATTGCTGATAGACACAAAAACCGCCCAGGATCATTTTAAGAGCAGTTATGGATCACAGATTCGCAATCTCCTCGCTAAATTATTACTTAATAATCCCAACGCATCATATCAAATGGTTGAACGTCAAAATCGTTATTTAGTGGATAACTTTAGTATTGATGATGATCTGAAAGTAACGTACAACGGCAATTTTAACGAGGTCAGTGATACCTACTTTCCAAGCATCATCGATACCATCAACGGTCAGATTTATTATGTTAACCCTCAAATAAAATATACAGATCTTAAAAAGATGGGTTACTTCGAAATTCGCGTGTATGATGTGGCGCCAGAATTAACCCACTTAACTTGGGCCTCTGAAATTGCCCAAGATGATCAGTCTCAGATGTGTGCGGCAATTGATTTACCAGCCCTAGAGTACCTCTATCACCTTACGCTTTATACTGAGGCGTTCACGGCTCCCAACTTAGCTTACCTGGGACCAGAAACAGGACCCAACTCACCGCAAATATGTAAGTTGACGGTTAGAAATGATTTAATGTTACCCTCACTTACTACGTTGCGATGGCCACAATTTGTAGCTCAAAATAAAACTATTAGCTTACCTAAGGTTTTATACTTAAATGGTACGGCCGTTTTTACCTGCCGCGCACTGTCACTCGACTCGCTCACTTCCACTGGCGCTGGCGGCATATATGCCCATGAAGCTCACAAGGTAAATGTGCCTCTGCTGAATCGAGCTACAAACTTTTCCTGCCTCCAAGCAACCGAAATAAATGCACCCCAATTAGCAACAATTGAATATTCTTTACATATTAAGGCGCTATCGACTGTAGATGATTTTAAAAAAGCCTTTCCAAAATTGAGGTATATTGGCATGAGTGTTTGGACTAGTTCACCTGAAATTGCCGGCTATTTGAAAGACCAACAAAAGAGTGGCGGCATCCAAGGCAACTTTAGTATTGAGTTCCGAGAATCATAATTAAATCCATGACAGCAGCTTGCCCAATTTTAACCACTGAATCTCAAAACATTCTTTCGTACGTTGATGAATGTCAGCGCCTCTTAGATGATTTTCGCGCTTACCCGACTCAGGAAAAAATAACTCAAATTGAACAATCTCTAACAGGGTTTCACGAAGTGAAACATCGGTATGTGGAGTTTTATCAAAGTCAGGTACGCAATTTGATTAGAGATTTTTATATGGCGCTGGATGAGCCTTATGAAATTGATAATGCCCAACACATTGCTGATAACTGGGTCACTTTTGAAAATGATTATGAAGTGGTATTAGCAGGTAATACTGATTTTAGTAAACTACCAATTAGTTATTTTCCCAGTATCGTTAAACATATTACCGGACAACTATATCCCACAGATCGATTGAATGCCTTTCCTGAGGTTGCCTCAATCAGTATTATCGATCTCAAATACTGCACAACTACTCCAACTTTCACTAAACTCAAAAAAACAGATAGTATTTATTGTGCACCACCTTCCTCTCAACCATTAATTGATCTTGAGTTCCCTGTTTTAGAAGATGGGGGGGATATTGAGGTCTTCGCCAATAGTTTCAAAGCTCCACACTTAACAAGTGGTGGAGTACTAGATATTCTTACTACTGAGGACATTGCTTTACCACAGCTTACTAAATTTGAAAAAAAGGTAAATTTGGTTAGTAAAGGGAACATTCAACTAGACTCACTTCAAGAAATTAAAAATAAAGCAACAATTGATTGCGTTCATTTCTCAGCTCCCAATTTAGTAACATTAGATCTGCCAGAAGTTTCCATTACTGCTGAGAGAAGTATTGACATTCCTAAACTAAAAAATGGCATTGCATTGAAGGTAAGTGCTCCTCACATTTCAGCTCCCCACCTTGAAAATCTAAATATGCTCAATGTTGGCTACCTCACTGATCCTGAGGAATTTTTCAATGCTTTTCCTCGGTTACACACTTGCACTCAAATCTTTGTAAGATCATTAGCTATTAAACAAGCAATCGAGGCTAGCAATAAAATCCGATATTCACAAATTTTTGTACTGACTAACCAATTATAATATCTATGCTCAACAGCTGCCACATCCTCACCACTGAACATAATAGTGCCTTGCAGCTGTGTGCGGATGCGCGCGCAAAATTAGAAACCTTTGGCAAAGATCCTACCGAAGCTAATAAACAGGCTGTAAATGAGGCGATCGAAAAACTACCACCTTTACATGACGAGCTGATAGCTACATTACGACCAAAAGTTATTGACCTTTTTACTAAATTATTGACTAAAAACCCTGATGCCACCTTTGCCAATTTAAATCAAGATGACCAACGCAATGTCAGCCAATTTACAGTCAGTGCTGATGGCTTTGTAATCTATCACCGCAACGCTTTACCGTTATGTAAAAATTATTTTCCCACGGTGATTAAAGAAGTGCAGGGGATGGTGAGGCATATTGATACTACCACTACCTATCCTAATTTAGAAAAAGTCGTCAGTTTTGTGATCGACACAGAAGGTGACTTCAATACACAAATTGTCTTACCAAAAGCCACTCATATTGACGCTATATCGCAGTTTACTGGTGGCATGATAAAGAGTAACGTTTCCTTTCCTCTGCTACGGTCGGGGGACAGGATAGAGCTTAAAGTAGCCAGTTTTGAGGCCCCTTTATATGATAGTGAGGGAGACATCACGTTAGAAACAAAGAGCGATATTGTTTTTCCCAACCTAAAAAAACCTCGTAAATGTACTCTTTCTACACCTGGTAACAAGATTGACCTACCAGCTCTGACTGAGATCAGAGATGGAGGCACCTTTACCTGTCAAGAATTTATTGCCAATAACTTAACCGATAGCGGCACCACTGGCTTGACTATCTCTGGCGCACAACGCGTTGAGATAGAGAGTATGGTTAACATCACTAAGCTTGAGTGTTATCGAGCGACTGACATTAAAGCCTCAAAATTAAAAACAGTGGAGTCAGTGTTATCAATTCGTGGCATCACTACCGTAGAAGCTTTTACCAAGGCCTTTCCTCAGTTGATTGCAGTGGGGAGGAGAATCATTGTCGGCTCAGAGGAAGTTCGTGATTACATCGAGAAAATAAAGTCTGAAAATAAAATTTCTGGTCAATTTACAGTGTCGACTATTCCACTCCAGCCCATAACTGACTAGAATGGAGTTACATGTCTCAGTACTGTGCACTCCTTACTAATGAATTTTCCAAGATGCATCATCTGATGAATACTTGTGCGAGTTTGCTGCCTGGTACTAACCAAGTCATTACTGATCAACACATCACTGCTTTTGAAAATGCCGCGGCAGAGTTCGAAGCGGCAAAAAAAGAGTTGCCCGCCATTTATCTAACTCACATCCGTGCCCTACTTACCAAATTTATTCAAACTTTTCCAGATGGCTCACGCTTTAGAAATAATACAAATTTCATCAATAATTTCATTGACAGCTGTCACATCGATGATGATTTGAAGGTGAAACTGAATATGATGATTCATATGCCAGAAGATCAATGGCAGTACTTGCCCACCTTTATTACTCACACGTTAAAACCATTAATCTTAAGTAGAAGCATCACTAAAATAACTCATCTCGAAGAAGCCGAGCAAATTGACATTTCTGCATCTACTAGGAATCTTTATTTTCATAAATTAAGACATATTACGGATGCTTTTTATGAGCTGAATACTTCACGCCCCATGCGCACTATCCATGCGCCAGCTCTAGAAACTGCTAACCAAATTACTTTAGAAAATAGCAACCTCAAAGCCGACAAACTTCACACTGCCAATAGAATCTATATTTACACTAAACCAGATATAATTTTTCTACCGGTTTTACAAAAAATCGCTCAATATTCAGAGCTGCATGCTAAGGAAATCTCATTGCCCTCTTTAACAGAAATTGGTGAACAGCTTACTTTAAATGCTCAAAAGTGCAGTTTAGATAGTATCCAGCATGTTACTGCTCGTATCAATTTTTACGATACAGAAACAGTGTTGCTACCAAAATTAATCACCGCTACAGATATGAACTTTGATTACAACACCACCACTATCAGTGCCCCAGAGTTAACAACTGTTAATGACATGGATATTGTGTGTGTGAAAAATATCGATGATTTTCATAAATTTTTTCCTAAGCTGCGCCAAGCTAAAAAGTTAATAGTAAGAAGTCATAGCCTTAAAAATGAGCTTGAAAAGTTGGGCTTACAAATAGATGAAATAGCTGTCGCACATCAAATCGACTAAAAGTTACTTATGACTAACAGTTGTTCAGTACTCAAATCACAAGGCTCACAATTTAGCCCCACCTTAGAAACGCTGGAAGAAATATTGAGCTCCTTTGACCACCAGCCAACGACAGAAAAAATGACTGCCTTTAATGAGGTAGCGAGTAAACATCAAATCTCCCAAGAACAATTTAAAGAAAACTACAAAAACGCTGTGGCTGATTTGTTAACAGCATACCTGGGTCCTAAAATTTCTCAGAATGATTTTCTGCGTTCCATCTTGTTCAATCAGATTAAAATTAATGATGAGTGGGGAGTGGTGCTAGAACGGCCACTAGATTTAGCAACATTAAATCTTGAATACTTTCCCACCATTATCAAAGAAATCGCCCACCTAGAAACTAATTGGAGCTGTACTGACCTTTCATCTCTAGAAATAATTGATGAGCTTTACGTTCGCGCTTCAAAACAGCCACTCAACCTGTCCCATCTTAAAAGGATTGAAAGAAAGTTACACACCCCAGACCTAGCTTCAATTTCACTTGACTTGCCCCAACTCATTCATGCCATTGAGATCGAGGTCCAGACCAATTCGTTCTCAGCCCCACTCTTACCCCAAGCTAATCGCATATCTGTTACTGCTTTCGAAGGTGCGATCGATTTAACTGCACTTAAAAATTGTAATTTTTGCAACCTCACAGCCTTCGGAGGCTATATTTCATTACCTAATTTTGAAAAAGGGATCCTTCTTTCTGTTAACTGTGAACACTTTTATGCTCCTCTGTTACAAGAAATCATCACGCTGACATGTGATTGTGATTATATTGATTTACCTGAGGTTCATAAACTCACCTCACTTTATCTCCTTAAGGATTGTGAGGGTGAAGTCCCCAAGCTGGAAACGATAGGTGAGCTGAACATCAAACCAATGAGAGACCCTCACAAATTCCGTCAACTCTTTCCCAACTTACGGACCGCCACCACGGTGGTAGTGGGTTCGCAAGGTATGAAAATATATCTCGAACAATTACCGGACTTTTCAGCTACCACCATTATTATAATGAATAATAGCTAAGCCCATGACTCAAAGTTGCAATCTCCTTACCGAAAAAAGCACTTCTATCTTCGCTGCTTACCGCGAGGTCACTCAATTGATGGCAGATTTCGTGGAGCACCCCTCACAGGTGAAACAAGACCGGATTGAATCGTTACTTTTGCAGTTACCACAGATGAAAGATGCTTTTCGCGCTGACTACATCGAAGAAATCAAAAATTTATTTACGCGGATGTATTTCCCTACAGCCTATCAAAGTTTTGCCGAAATGAGCAATCATCGTCAACACATCCCCGAACCAATTACAGCTTTTACCGTCGATGATGACTTTTTGGTTAATTATGAAGGCGATCCTGAGCGTTTAATGGAAAAATATGTACCTACCTTTATTAAAAAGGTCTTAGGAAAAATAATTCATCGCCATACCCAAGGCACTTATCCACATTTAAGGTATGTTACAGATTTTGAGAACCGCGTATATGATCAACCGCTGGTATTTCCTGAGCTAACCGGGATCAATTCCTTTCGCCCCGAGCAAACCACCTCTAGGGCCGGGGCCTTGCACTTTCCTAAACTCAAAACGTTTGACCAAATCACCGCCCATGTGGAAGACTTTCAAGCCCCCGAGCTAGAATATGGTAATAATCTACAAGTATATTCATCGAATGATATTATCTTGCCCACGGTATGGAAATGTGGGCTGCTACACTTAGCTTGTAAAGACAAAATGGTAGATCTGCCATCATTGACCCACCTTCATAAGAAAGGTCAGTTTATATGTGCTGAACTCTATGCCAATCAGTTGAGTACGGTAGAAGATGAAGGTCTTTATACTACCGCCCATAAAGTGCATCTCAACTCTCTGGAATCGACACCACATCTAACTTGTGCCAGTGCCTCTGAGATTATTGCTCCCAAATTAAAGTTTGTTTATAAAAGTTTGGATATTATGTCTCTCCACAGCCTGGCTGAGTTCAAAGCTGGTTTTCAATCTTTGGTTTTTGTGGGAGACAACATAAGTACTAGTTCAGAAGAAATACGTGATTTTTTAGAGGAACAAAAGCAACAAAAAAAATTAACTGGGGCACTTGATGGCCCTCGCATTGATTTTTACTCTCGACCGAAACGATCACCCTAAACTTCACTTGGGCACACCTCCACATCTTCAGTTGTGAAAACCATCTTAATAGCAGATAATAGACAGTTGTATGTTACTGCGTGAAGTTCATGAAGAAGAAAAAGCTTTGTATAACGCAGCGGTTGATCACCCGCTGCAATCATGGGAGTGGGGAGAGTTCCGTAAGAAAACAGGCCTGAAAATAGAACGCGTGGGCTTATTTGATAACAACAAACTCCAAAAAGGTCTCCAAGTTACATTCCATCCTTTACCATTGATTGGTCAAAATGTGGGCTATTATCCTCGCGGCTTTATGCCTGATGAAGAGCAGCTGGCTGTTTTAAAACAACTTGGCAAAAAAAACAACGCTTTATTTGTCAAAATGGAGCCCAATATTGCTGAAAAAGTGGGGAACCCTTCTGCTCAATATCAAATTGGGAAGTTTTTGCTGGCTAATGGTGCCGAACCGGGCCGGCCATTATTCACCAAGTATAGTTTTCAACTTGACCTGACTAAATCTGAGGATGAGTTATTAGCCAACTTACACTCCAAAACGCGATATAACGTCAATTTAGCTCAGAAAAAAGGCGTCCAGATCTACGAAAACACCTCAGCTGAAGGCATGGAGCAGTATATCGATGTCCTCAAAGAAACCACCAATCGACAAGGCTTTTATGCCCATGGCCCCGAGTACTTCCGTAAAATGTGGGAAGTGGTGGGATCATCAGGGATGATGCGCATTTTTCATGGCGTGTATGAAGATCAAATTATTGTCTCATGGGTGATGTTTGTTTTTAATGGCGTGTTGTACTATCCATATGGCGCATCCCGGTCGGCTCATCGCGATGTGATGGCCAGCAACTTGATGATGTGGGAAATGATTAAATTTGGCCAAAGCCAAGGGTGTCATCTTTTCGATATGTGGGGCTCCTTAGGGCCAGAGCCCGATCCTAAAGATCCATGGTTTGGGTTTCACCGTTTCAAAAAAGGCTACGGCGGTGACTTAGTGGAGTTTTTGGGTACCTACGACCTGGTGCTCAACCCACCCATTTATAAAGCTTTTCGTGTGGCTGAAAATCTGCGCTGGAAGGTTTTGCGTCTTAAAACTCGCTTAGGTTTGTGACATAATCACTGAGTAGAGAATATGGAAGAGTTATTCCGCAAATTCGCCGCTCACACTTCACAAGCCGCTGGCTCCTCTCGGATGTTCATCTTGGCCTTACTAGTGATTATTGCCTGGGCCACCACCGGGCCTCTTTTTAATTTCAGTGATACCTGGCAGCTAGTGATTAATACCGGGACCACAGTGGTCACGTTTTTGATGGTTTTTTTGATTCAAAACACCCAAAACCGTGATTCTCGAGCTAGCCATCTCAAGCTGGACGAATTAATTAAATCAGTCAAAGGCGCTCGTAATGAATTATTGAATGTAGAAGAACTTGCTGATGAAGAGCTGGAGCATCTCCAGGCTGAGTTTCGCTCACTCCAAGAGAAATACATGAAAAGTCATTTTGTGAAAAAGGGTAAATTAAAAATAATTAAGGAAGTAGTTAAGTAATCCAAGGATCTTATGTCTAAACCACGCTTCAAACGTATCATGTTAAAAGTTGGCGGTGAGTCGCTCATTGGCAAACGCGAGTACGGCATCGATCCCCAAGCTGCTTTAGACGTTGCTGAACAAATTAAGTCCATTCATGACAGGGGCGTGGAAGTGGCTGTGGTCATTGGTGGCGGCAACATCTTCCGCGGCATTGCCGGTTCCAAAAATGGTATCGAGCGGGCCACCGCTGATTACATGGGCATGTTAGCCACCGTAATGAATGCTTTAGCATTACAAGATGCCTTAGAAAAAGTGGGCGTCGCTTCTCGCGTTCAATCTGCCTTACAAATGCCAGCTGTGGCTGAAAGCTTTATTCGCCGCCGGGCTATTCGTCACATGGAAAAAGGTCGAGTGGTCATTTTAGCCGCCGGCACTGGGGTGCCGTATGTCACCACCGATACCGGGGCGTCCCTGCATGCCTTGGAGCTTCATTGTGAAGTGCTGATGAAAGCTACCAAGGTGAATGGCATTTACGATAAAGATCCTAATAAATACGATGATGCCAAACGTTTCAAGACACTATCATTCAAAGACGCCATCGAAATGCCTGGGGTCGAAGTCATGGACACCGCAGCGCTAGCCATGTCGAGTGAAAACAGCATGGCAGTAATGGTCTTCGAGCTCTTCGAAAAAGACAACCTCGAAAAAGCTGTCATGGGCGAAGACATCGGGACTTTTGTCAGCAATGATGTTGAGACAGTGTTTGCGTAAGTGATATCTTTTTCATCTACTTACACTTGTGAAAGCGAACTCGGCATAACTTCCACTATAGGTTGTGATCTATAGAGCATCCAAAGCACCAGTGCTCGATCCCATTCCCATAAACCTCCCATTGAGAGGCGAGGGCCACCATCTTTCGATCTTATACTTTCAGATAATAGAATAATGTTATCGGCAATATTCACCCCCAAATATCGCATCAACAAGATAAAGAGCAAATCTGAAGAAAGATCTCTAAAAGTGCTGACCTCTGAAATTTTCCCTGACAATGCCTGAAGAAAATTAACTCCATATAAAACGCCGTACATACTGACATCGCCTCGTGCCATTGTGCCCATCAAATTTTTCATGCCTGCGGAAATAATTGCCTTTTTTAGCGCTTCATCAACCTCCCAAGCCCACCCAGCGGGATCAGTTATTTCCTTATTTCCAGCCACTATTCGGTGTTGGACCTCATTACGATTTAACTCAATATGCAAAGTAGGCCAGATAGCTCGCTTGCGTTGTGAAGTAATACCAGCGTATTCTAACTTATGCTCAGCAGTAGGCACTATTTCGACATGGGTTGAACTACCTACTAACTCACTTCCAATTGCTCCACTGGGAATAATCCCCACTCGAGTAGTTCTGCCCTTAAGGTTTGCTCCCACAAAAATTTGACGAAAACCAGCAATTCTTCGTAATACATTAAGATGTTTAACTCTGACACCAATTTCTTCGTTAAGTTGAAAGGGTAATAGTCCTTCATAAAAAAATATTTGGTTAGTTTTCGTGGTAGAGAGTGGTGTAAGTTCTGCTGACATATTTTTATATTGCGATTATATCTTATCTATATCAAAATATATCTTTTGATAGGAAGGTCTGGTGTTTCAGTTGTGAAGTGCTCAATTTTAGACCATAATAAGGTTACAGATTTTAAGGAACATTTATATGAATGACACTCTCAAAATTTTTGGTATTAATGGCTTTGGCAGAATTGGCCGCACCGCTTTTCGTGTCTGGTGGCATAAACATGCCCATGAGCTAGATTTAAAAGTAATTAACACATCAGGATCGATGGATATTGAGGACTGGGTACATTTGTTGAAGTATGATTCCAACTATGGCATCTTTGATGCTGATTTAAGTTATCACAAAGAACGAACCACCAAAGAAGTGAGTGATGAAAACCCAGTACTGGGGAGCTTGATTGTTCGTGATGGCAGCAGGGGAGAGCGGAAGATTTTAATTACTGCCCAGCGCGACCCTGCCAAAATTCCTTGGGGCAGCAACGGGGTAGAGACTGTCATCGATTCAACCGGGGTGTTTATCACTCAAGAGAAAGCCAGCTTACATCTCCAAGGCGGTGCTAAAACTGTGGTTATCTCAGCTCCTCCCAAAGGCGGCAACATTGAAACTGGCATCATTGGCGTCAATCAATTTTCGCACGATGTGACTGTCGTCTCGAATGCATCCTGTACTACTAATTGTGTGGCGCCCGTGGCTTCAATTGTGCATCATGTGTTTGGCGTCAAAAAAGCCATGATGACCACTGTCCACTCGTATACCGATGATCAAAACTTGCACGACAACTCACATAAAGATATGCGTCGCGCCCGTGCCGCCGCCCAAAACATTGTGCCTACCTCGACAGGCGCTGCCATTTCCGTGACGGAAATCATTCCCGAACTGAAAGGTATGTTCGATGGCTTAGCGATCCGTGTCCCGACTGCAGTCGGCTCACTCTCTGATATGGTCTTTGTAACAGCCAGACCTACGAGTATTGAAGAAGTTAATAAAATCTTGATCGAAGCCAGCCAGCAAGAGCAATGGCGCGGCGTGTTAGCCGTCACTGACGAGGCCATTGTTTCCAGTGACATCAAAGGCCGCCCCGAGTCATCGATTGTTGATCTGTCTCTGACCAACGTCATTGGCGGAGATTTAGTCAAAATCGTCAGTTGGTACGATAACGAGTTTGGGTACTGCAACCGGTTGATTGAGCAAGTGGTACGAGTCTAGTGTTTGCTATTTTTTTAATAGCACATTTTTCTTTCATGTAGGTTGAGCTGTATAATCCATGCTCAGTACATGCCAAAAATCAGTTGCCAACTTGATACTACCCTTTACCAAGCTTTTAGCGCTAAAGCTGCTCGGCTCGGCTATCCAAAATCTAAGGTCCTCCGGACTTGGTTATCAGCTGCCACTATACATTTAAATTTATCTGAAAATAAAGCGAGTGGTAAAAAAAGTCTTTACACGGTGACACTTTCGCCAGCAGAAATTACCAAACTCAAAAACCTATCCACCCAGTTTAATCTAAGTCTCACTAAAACCATTCATTTTCTCATTCTCAATAATGTCGAACTGGGTACTACTCATGCTCCAGAGTTACCACAGCACACTAATAATAATCTCAAATACTTATGGCAAAACGGACAGCTGCTCGAAATTATTCGCTTAGGCGAAAATCAGTACGAATCACTGTGTGTGCCAGACTTGCTCTATCTAGTTCAAGCCTACTCTAAAGTTGGTCGCTTTGATAAAGGCACCTCTGTTTTAACTCATATTGACGCTCACAGACTTATTTCACCTCACTCACCGCACTATACGTCTTTTTTATCCTTAAAGGCTTCATGCTTAATTCATTCCTCACAGGATGCCGCCGCATGCCATCAACTCCTCAACTTGGCTTTTAAAATAGCACATCAAAAACGAGATCGTCTGGGGTTAGGAATTATTCACCGAACTTTAGGAACCGTTTATTTTTATGAGGAAAAAATTCAACTTTCGCTAAACAACTATTTGCTGTCACTCGATTATCTTGACCCCCTTGAGCATCCTCTTGAGTTTACCCATTCATTACTTCATTTAAGCCGCATTTATATCGGTCAAAAAAACATTCACTTAGCTAGTTACTATTTACAAAAAATAGCCACCATTTTAGAAACAAATCCTAATGACTGCTATAACGCCTGGTATCAACTACAGTTAAGTCGGCATTACCTTCAACTTGGGCAATATTCGGCTGTTCTTAGCACAGCTCAAAAATCAGAAGACCTTAATCTTCGCTGCGGCAGTCAGTTTGGCTTAACTCAATCCTATCGAGAAAGGGCACAAGCCTATTTATCACTGGGGCACAAGGATAATGCGCTTAATTTATTTCATCAATCGTTTCTAATTGATAAAAAACTACGGCCCAACTCCTACCATCGTTCTAACTTTTACGAACTCTATTTGCGCATTGAAAAAAAAGATGAAACAGCGAAGAGGGAACTTTTTCATTTAGCTCACCACCAACTTAATACACAATCAATCATGCCCGACTTTCGAAAATATATTTATTTTTCTACTGCCTATATTTTGGGCAAAGGTAAAGAAGAGCAACTAGCCGGCGCCACAGGCTTAAAACACTTACATCAAACTAGCAGCTATCCTGGCATGAACCAAGCTACGCTATCGGTACTGCAAACTGCCCAACTCCAACCTTTAGTGTAAACAACTCTCCTCACGCTACAGTTTAGTAAAGAATCGTGAGCTATGCTGCGAGCATGTTGTCACGGACATATTCCTTAATGTTGGATGGTCTTAAGCCCGTCAAAATCGAGGTTGAGATCGATAGTTATCGAGGTGTGCCAGGGCTGACCTTAATTGGATTGACCACTAAGGCAGTTGATGAAGCCAAAGAACGTATCATGGCTGCGCTGGCCAACTGTGGTCTAAGAATGAAAAGTCGTCGCACTGTGGTTAATTTAGCACCTGCTGACTTAAAAAAAACTGGCTCCTTATTTGAACTTGCAATTGTAGTGGGTTTATTAAAAATGATGGGGGAAGTAGAAGCTTTCACCGACGATACTATCTTTTTTGGTGAACTATCTTTAGATGGCGATTTAAAGCCCATTAAAGGTGCTTTACCACTCACCCTGGCTGCTAAGAGTTTGGGGTTCAAACGAGTGATTCTGCCTGCAGAGAACGGAGCTGAAGTCTCCATTGTGTCCGGCATTGAAATTTATTGCCTTCGCCATCTGCGAGATTATTTAGCCTTAGCTAGAGGCGATGAACCTCTCCAACGACTACAACCCTCACCCTTTATCCCTATTGCTCATACTACTTTTGCGATTACTCCGCAGGATATTATTGGTCAGTATCAAGCCAAACGCGCCCTAGAAATTTCTGCCGCTGGAGGGCACAACATATTGATGATGGGCCCGCCGGGAGCCGGCAAAAGTTTGTTAGCTAAATCACTCCTGTCAATCCTCCCACCTTTAAATGAAGCTGAAGCAATTGCTGTGACCACTATTTACTCTATCGCCGGGTTACTGAGTAGTGGCTTAATTACCCAACGTCCTTTTCGTTCACCTCATCACACCACTTCAGCTATCGGACTCTTAGGTGGCAGCACAACTATGCGACCGGGAGAAATTTCGTTAGCGCACCGGGGAGTGTTATTTTTGGATGAAATTCCCGAATTCTCAAAAATTGCCTTGGAGTCACTACGCCAACCACTTGAAGATGGCCACATTACTATCTCCCGAGCCACTGGTACGGCCACCTACCCGGCATCTTTTTCATTGTTGGCAGCTGCTAATCATTGTCCTTGTGGCTATTACCAAACTAATCAGGTTTGTCACTGCACACCACACGTCATTAAGTCTTATCAACAGCGCCTATCAGGTCCACTTTTAGATCGGATTGACCTTCATCTTTCGGTCAAAGCCGTGGAACTCAATCAACTTAAGCAGAGCTTTAAAATGGAAAATAGAGAAACTTTATCGGTACTCCAGCAAAAGGTTATTACAGCTCGTGAAACCCAAGCTCGTCGATATCAAAGCACACCATACACCACAAATCATGAACTCAAAGCCAGAGATGTCACCCAGTTTTGTAAGCTGCATCCTGAAGCTTACCGACAGTTATTAGTCGCAGCTCGCCAACACCATTTCTCTGCTCGAGCTTTTCATAAAACGATAAAAGTTGCGCGAACCATTGCAGATTTAGTAGGGGAGAAGGTCATTGGTCCACCACATATTTCAGAGGCATTGCAGTATAGAAATTAATTAAAGTTGGGCTGCTCTAAAAAATTGTCTAACTAAATCGGCGGTTGCTTGTGGATTTTGTTGTTGAACAATCAGCGATGCCAACCTGTTCCCCAACTCCCCTGATTGAGAGATTTCCAAACCATTTTTCTCTGCCCATAAAAAGCCTGCAGCAAAGGCATCTCCGGCTCCAGTCTCATCAATTACCTCTACAGGTATAACCGGGATTTCATGAACCAAGGCATTCTTTTTTATGATTGTAGAGTTTTTACCCCTGGTTACTACTAAGACTTGTCCTGGTTTTTGTTCCGTATCACTCATATTTAAAAGATAGCCATTTGTTAATAAGTGATGATACTCTTTTTCGTTTAAAAAAAGATAATTGGCTCGGGCATTTATTTCAGATAATCCTTGAGGATTTTGATACACCCAACTTCCTGGATTAACAGCTAATACTTGTTCATTATTTAACTGCTCAATTACTCTCAAAGAAAAACTACTTTCACACATTCCTAGATAAACTAATCCTGCTGAACTTAGAACGTTCTTTGAAACTGGCGATTGCTCATATTGTTCAGTCAAGCCATTGTCTATCCATTTAATTCCCTCCGTGGTTACACTACAACACGGCAAATCTTCTAAAAGTTGTGAAAAAATAAAAACATCGATTCCCATTTTCTTTAAGTAATTTTCATACTCACGGGCTTCATTCGTGTCACTGCTCGCGGTATACAAAGCTACCTCTGATCCTAAGAAGTATGTGGCAACTGCAACATTCGGAGCACATCCACCCCAGAATTTTTCTCCTTTAATAACATCAGATACCATTGAGCCAACAGCTAATAAATCAAATTCTTTTCTCATAATTATCAGTACTCAATAAAGTTCTACCATTGATTTCTCAAGTACCTTAAAAGGTTCAAAACGAGGGTTTTGTAATTTTGCAAACAACTCTACAGTTGGAAGTAAGGGGATCTTGCTTCTGAGTTTTTTATGATTTGGAGCTTGTTCAAGTCTTCTATTAGTCACGTGCTCGTAGCACACCTGATCTCCAACCATTTTTTCTATAAAAGTATGTTGTAAAGGTTTAAGCAAAACAGGATTGTCAAAACCTCCTGAAGTCATTGAGACACCAGTGGCATAAGAAGGTGTAAACGCTGACATTACTCCTTGAACTTCGGGATAATGTGCTGCTAAATATTTAAAAGTTAAAGAAAACATGCTGCTACTAGTGTTCCCAGGTGTACCAGGTCTGCTGTAGAGTCGGGTTAGGTCATAACATTTTCTCGGATCATACCCTTTCATTAATAACGTATTCTGCTTATAGGCACGATCTATACGATCTAAAGCTAACACTGAAAAGGGGATTTCCTCACCTTGGATAAATAAACCAAATGCTTTATCAGCTCGTGGGGTATGAATATAGTGCAAATCACCATGAAACTGTGCCCCCCAATTATTGTCAATTTCTCTAAATTCAAGTGGTATCTGCATTGAAGCACTAGTTACACCCTCTTCCTGAATTGCCATCACCTCTCCGTTACGTTTCTGAATTACCCATCCTTGTTCAGCAAAAATTCCACTAGGAGTTAAGATTTCCTTTAAGGGCAATTCGCTTTTTGATAATCTATCTGCAATTAATAAATACTGTTCTTCAATAATTTTAGTTACTAATGATTTGTTAAGATTAAATTTTTTAACAAAATTCTCCTCTAAGCACAAGATGTTTCTCCAATTTTTATAAGCACCCATTTTATAAAGATATTCATCAAGTTCTTCACCATTTTCGAAAATTTCAGAGATTGAAAATGTACTCAACCTAAACAGTGTTTGATACTTCAGATCCTGTTGATCGCATAATAAGTTATGATATTGAACAAAAGCTTTTACGAGAGGAGCTACTTGTTCTCGAAGATGTGACCCTAAATAATCAGTGGGCCAATTTTCTAAACCAAATTTAGGAAACAACATTATTTCATGGCGATCAATCTTATCGGCTAATGCTTCCCGACGAGATTCGTAACTAGTAAATTGAACTGCTTCACGCATAACTCCAAATCGAATTACATTAGGGTCTTTTGACCTGATAATTCGATCAGAATCGCGCATAAATTGTGGCTTTAAGTTATCTGTGTCTGGATTAACAACAGTAATTTTTGGCCCATTAATAGATATTTGATCTGGAGATTTTTGATTGATTATTAAACCCTGACTATGATCAACAAAGTCTGTGATATAACTCAGTAATCTACCTAAAATCATGCTGTCCTCAGATAAAGTGGTAGCCATTTCCTGAACCCGACTCTGTGCTTCAAGTGTTTTGCATTCACCTATAATATCGATTCCTGAATTATTTTTATCACTTATTTTTAGCTCATTCTTTTCATTCACACTTATATCTAAAGTATTTAATATCTGTTCACAGATTTTTCCTCGCTCTTGTTTTTTACTTTTACCTACAGGGAGCTCAATGTTATCACGATGAATAATGTAGGCTAAGCTCAAAAAAAAGTCCTCAAATAAAACAGGTGCAAAGCCGCTCTCAGCCATACTATTTTTAAGATCACTACCACTTTTTGATTTATCACCTAAGGTCAAACCAATATTTAAACTACTTAAATTATCGCGCTTGTGATCCTTTGTCATCCTTGAAAAAGTAGTTGATGGTGGTTCAACGAAGAGTTTGTTGTCTTTGTACATATATCTTTACCTCAAATAAGTGTTAGTTTCTTCCGCGATGACAGAGACCGAACGATCTGTAAAAGCAGGGTCGTTATTAATTACTATTAGTCCCAAACCTAAGCTTTGTGCTAAACCATAAGTCATCAAGTAAGCTAAATTTTGATGCATCTGAATTTGATCTAAGGTTTCAGTCGGCCTTTGTCGCCTGCTATTTTCAGCTTGACGCCATGCTTGAATTAATTCAGGCGCACTCCTAACAAAAATATACTCGTGAGGATTAATTATTTTTTCATTACCAGGGTTAAGTTGCATTTTCCCTTTGGTGAAAAAAGCGACATGAGCTAAATTTAGTGCCGGTTGTAAAGCCAGGAGACTCGCAATTGCCATTGAGACACTATCATCAATTTCCTCCGATGATAAATTTTTCATCGCGTCACGATTGTCAATTTTTGTAGCTGATGGAGCTGCTGTCAGAAAATTAAAAAGCTCAGTTCCAAAGTTAAAGATAGTTACCTCATCAAACCATGTGTTCTTATAATGAGTCAGGGCTTGACCTACTAAATAGTCTTTGCCTGAACCTGATACACCTGTGACAGTGATTATGTTATTTTTCTTAGTTGTTGATGGCTTAAGAATTCGCTCAACTGTAGACATACTATCCTTGTAGATTGAATAAAAATGAGGGCTCAATATTGAGAACCTTGACTTTATGCACATCAAAATCAGTTCGGTATGTCACCACGGAATTAAGAGGAGCGCCAATAATTGCTTGGGCCAAAGGAGTTTCTAATGACACCATTATTTCTTGGCTAGTAAATCTGGTGTCAGATTCTGCTAAATATGAACTGTCATACGTAGAGCCCACCGTCGCGAAAATTATTTCCTTATCACCGTCTGCAAACTTTATTTCTAACTTCACACGATGTCCTTGTTTGACTGTGCTGGTATCTAAGACTTCGCTAGCGCTTAAGACTTCAATTAGCGCTAAATCAAAATTCAAACCATTATTTTGATCATGTCGTAATTCTTGTTCGCGGTGAATTTGATGCATTAAGGCTTCATCTAACATATCTCCATCACCAATATTTCCCATTACTCTCAACTCTTCTCCCATTTGTTTTATTTTTTGAATATTGGTATCAATGGTTCCCTTCATGGCTTCTACAGTTTGTGGGAAAACCTTAATTTCTTTTCGCATGTTGCTCCTACGCACTAGTTAAGTATTTTTATGTTCTTTGCATCGTAAAAAATAGTGAGAAAGTTGTCTAGAATGCGACATTTTTATTAAATAAATTTATTTTTACCTCAATAAAAATATGTCTGACGTTTTATGACAACCTAAAATTGAAGCAAAAATATGTATAAAATTTATTTAAAAAAATAAAAAAAAGACGTCTAATAATTGACGTCTTTTATTAAAGTTGTGATGAAATCTTAAATTGCCAGCACCTGAGACTCTAATTTTTCAAGTAAACGTGGCAGCTCTTTTTGAAGCGAATTCAGCTCTAAAGACTGCTTTTTGAGCTGGAGTTCTTTACGCCCTAACAAAGTGTACAAGACAAATGGCCGCTCGGCTCGTACGACCCGTTTATTTCGGATAATCATCTCAGATACCAGTCCTTTTTCAATCAAACTCTCGATATTCTGATGGACAGTTGTCCGAGCTATGCCAGTTAGCTGGCTTAACTTGAGAATGGTAATTGGCTGCTGTTTCTTTAATAAAAAGAAGTAGAGCGTGGTCTCCCGCTCAGAGAAACCTAAGGAATTAAAATAATTGTTGATGAGGTATTCGTTCATAGTGAGCAAATACGATAACTAGTAATACTATTGTGTGGAAGTTTAGCAGTTCCTTTCAGCACAAACAAATTTTTACATCAAAAAAATGTAAAAATAAGTATATTATGTTATTTAATATTGTCAATTATCATTAATTTATTATTTTTAATCTGGTTTTAATGTCTAAAAAATATAACAGTTGTTAATTATTGACAACATATTTTCCACCTCATGGTATAATAGCTTCAATGAAAAACGTCACACAGTACTTAGAACAGCTTGGTTTAACCCCGCTTGAGAGCCAACTTTACTTAGCCCTCCTCGAAAGTGGCCCGACTACGGTTCTACAACTTTCCAATGCATCAAAGATTAAACGCGCGACTACCCATTTCAATGTCGAAAACTTAATTGCCAAAGGTTTAGTTTCACAAATTAGCCAAGGCTCACGCCGGCAAATCATTGCTGAGCCACCTGAAAAAATATTATTACTGTTAGATAAGCAAAAGTATCACCTCAAACAGTTAGAGCATCAATTTCCTGAAGTATTATCGACTATTCATCAAGAATTACCCCAAACCAAAAACACACAACGACCCGTGGTTAGGTATTATGAAAATCTAGAAGGTTTCAAAACAGCCACAATATTTTCTCTTGAACACGCCACAGATGAAATATTATTTATCACTAATCTTCTCCAATGGCATAACACCTATGACTCCAAGTATGATCGTGAACAATATATTGCTGAACGCCTACGAAGAAATATTCCGCTCAGAGCCTTAGTGGTACCTCAAGGTGAGTATAGCGATCATTATCGATCTCTTGACAAAGAACTGCTTCGTGAAACCCGCTATCTACCGGTTGACTCAGACTTACGAACAACTATCTTCATTTATAATAATGAAGTTTCCATCATGCTTTCCAACGAACCTTTCACTTCAATCGTGATTGAAAGCCCAGAAATTTACGAAACGTTTAAAGCCTTATTTAATAGTCTTTGGCAAAAAGCTGAGTAGAGTAGAGAGCTAACATGAACTTACCTTTGATATATACCTTCATGTCTCAGTTAGGAGTTTCCCAACGCGAAGTGGAAATTTATCTGGAGCTACTTAAAACTGGCCCTACTAGCATTCTTTACCTCAGCAAGGTCATGGAAATGCCGCGGACTACCATTCATCAAAACGTAGAAAGCCTGATTAATAAAGGATTAGTTATTGAACAAATTATTGGCAGCAAACGTAAGATTGCAGCGGAACCGCCAGCTAAAATTTCAGCTATTATCAAAGATAAAGAGCTGGCTTTAGAAAAAAAGGCTACTGAGATTGGGATACTTCAAGAAAATTATCATACCGTTATCTCACAACTGAAAACTATTACTACGGCAGAAGATACTCCTCAAACAAAGGTGATGATTGTCGAAGGTAAACAAAATATTTCACGGCTTTACAGTGAGCTCTTGAAATCCAAGCAAATTAAAGCTTACTGCAGTGTTTCTGAAATTACAGAAATTTTCCCCAATAATTTCGAGAAATTCCTCGAGGCCAGTAATAAAGGTGCCCTCATTTGGGACCTAATTGAGGAAAAGTCATATGACATAACTAAAATAAGTCATTTTAGTAAATATCCTAATTATCACTATAAATTTTTTCCCGTTGATCTCACCATCGAGTGTATGGACTATTTACTTTATGATGACACGATTACTACTATCCAAGGGGGTAAAAACCCGTCCGCTATCATCATTAAAAGTCCACTACTTTATAAAAATGCTGTCAGAATCTTTGATTCTCTGTGGAACTTTTTACCTGAACCTAACTTAAATGCCTAATCTACCTATTCAACACAAACTAAATTTTACGCTTAATAAAAAATTATATACTGAGTTTTCTTTGGCTGCGGACAAAGCCGGCATCACCAAAGTGGAACTGTTAACAGAATGGATCAATCATACTCATACACTGGACTTAGAACCAACAGCATCAACACTAATTGACCTAACAAGTTATAGTTTTCACTTAGATAATACTGTTTACTCCAAACTCATTGATTTAGCTCAAAAATTTCACTTAAATAAAAGTCACCTCTTGCGATTAATTATTCATAACAACATTTCAGGCTTTTCCCGCCATCAATCAGTGAGGGTGTTTGATAATTTTATAAGACATGTTGAGGGGAAAAAAGCAGTAAGTGTTATCTATGATCAACTACTTGAGTCACCATTTTTGAAATCATACACGTATCTCGACAAAACATATCGTTATTTTCCTGAAAATTTTGCTAAGTTTGCTCAAGCCGTGAGAAATGGTACAAAAGTTTTTAACATTTATCCTGATACTCAGGTATGCCATCAAGTAGAGAAGAAATTTCATGCTTTACAGTTAGAAAACTACCACCGAAAGTTTGCAAATATTTCATTGACTAACAACTGCATTAATGTATTACATAACCACTCAACTGTGGCATTTATTTCAGTAGCCCCAGTGATTTCAGCGACCATTATAGATAACCCACTTTTGTATCAAAATTCACTCTCGATTCATGACTCACTTTGGAATCAGTTGCCCGCAAAGCTATAACCGTTATGAACCCATTAGATCACAAACTAAACATTAAAATTGAACAAACACTCTATAGTGCCTTTTCTCAACTAGCTAATAGGGCTGGATTAACTAAGATTAATTTGTTAAGACAATGGTTACTTGAAGATGAAAACAAACCTTTGCTTTTAGAAACTCAAGACGAGCAAAATCAGAGTGTAGCATATAGTTTTTTCCTTGATCATCAGACTTTCACTAAGTTGGAAAAAAAAGCCTCTCTTTTAGGAATTAATACTAGTCTCTACCTGAAGCTACTTATAAAAGCTCATACACATCCTGAAACAGGTTTAGCTGTTCAACTAGGTAAACAACATCAGTTTTATATACCAACCCAGTTTATGAAAATATATCAAGGAAAAGCAGATACCTTGAAAACGTACCAGAGAATACTCAAATCAAAATACATCAAAGCCTACACACAGTTAGATAAAATTTGGCCACTGTTACCAGAGAACTATGATGACTTTGCAGATGCAGCGCGCATGGGCACCACCATTCACAATCTTAACATTGGGAGCTTGAATTCTAGACAAAAAGAACAACAATTTAAAAAATTAGGTTTCGATAATTATGAGGGAAAGTTTTTACCTTTCGACCCTAAATGGAACTTTGTTGATTTGTTAATTACTGACCGAAAAGTAGCAATTATTCAAAGCTCGCCACAGCTCAGAGCTATCGAAATTAATCACCACTTTTTTCACAAACATTTATTTATGCTTCATGATTATTTGTGGAGGCTACTCCCAACTTAAAAGTATGAAAAAGATTAGCTTTAAAGTGAACTCAGATGTTTTTAAAGCTTTTACTGATAAGGCTAAAAAATTGGGTTATCCTAAATCAAAAGTACTGAGGCAATGGTTGAATGAATTTTCACTCACTGATTCGTTAAGTGTCACTCCACAAACTAACACAGCTGATACAACCACTTACTCATTTCATTTGTCTGATAATGAGTGGCGGAAACTGCGGACAGGTGCTGAAAAACTTAATTTGAGTCATACCAAACTTTTACAGTTACTTATTACTGATCGTGTCCAGCGTTCTAGTGCTCATCATAGTACTACTTTACTAAATAGCCAAAAATCCTCAAATGCTATTGAAGACCTCTGGAAAACAGGTTATTTATTAGAAGCCGTCAGAGAGGGAGATCGGTTACTTGAAAATTTGTCTCCACGCGATGTAATAACCTTAGTAAAAACTAGTTTGCGGATGGGCAACTTTTCTCACACTCAAGAATTACTGACGTTTATTAAAGAAGCTAGAGTTATTACATCACAGTCAAATTATTATCCCTTATATTTGGCATATAGAGCTGCGCATTTAATTCGAAACACTCATGATAATGAAACTTGCCAGGAGTTACTTAACCAAGCCTTAACCATCGCTAAAGTTCGTCGAGACCGTTTGTCTTTAGGGATTATCCACCGCGTCATTGGTGAAGTTAATTTTTACCTTGGGAATACTCCCGTCATCATTCATAATTATTTACTGTCCCTAGAGTACTTGGACCCGATTGAGTATCCTCTTGATTTCTTATATACAGTGCTGCATTTAGTCCGCATTTATATTGGTCAAAAAAACTGGCCATTAGTTAATTATTATTTACAAAAAGCAGATGAAATTTTAACCGAAAATCCAAATGCTTCATTTCAATCATGGTACTACTTACAATTATCTAGAAAACAACTTCAACAAAACCAGCCCCAACAAGCTCTCTATACTATTGAAAAATCTATTGCTTTGAGCAGTGCGGTGAATAGTCAGTTTGATCAAACTATTGCCTATCGCGAAAAGGCCCAAATATTACTGAGTTTAAATAAAAATAATGAGGCTGAGCATTACTTTGAAAAATCGCTGACTCTCGATACTTTTTTGCGTCCAATAGCTTATCATCGCTCAGAGTTTAATCATTTATTTATGAGAGTTAGCAAAGGTGATACTATGTCCTTGAAAGAGCTTGAAAACCTAGCTCACCTCAGACCTGACCAACTCCCAGTTTTACTAGATTTTAGAAAGTACATGCATGTTGCTGCTCAATACCTCTTTGCTCCTAATGCCTCAGAGAAACAAAAAGGAGAAGAAGGTCTTAAAGAGCTACATGCAACTAGTATCTACCCTGGCATGGCTCAAGCTGCTCAAACTGTCTTATTGCATCATCGGCTCCAGCCTTTGGTCTAACATTACAGCACTTTGCTGTCATTTTTTGGCACACAGAGACGAACTTGGTATAATTGCTCCATCTTGAAACAAATCATGAAAAAGTTAAATATACGGCTTCCAGCCACTCTTTTCTTAGCTTTTCATGAAAAAGCAAAAAGAAGTGGGGTGACCAAAAGCTCACTTCTCAAAGCTTGGCTCCGGCGACCAATGCCATTTTTCCAAATTCAGCGGGTTTATTCTCAACAACCTCAGATAAGTTACTCATTTAATCTGAGTGAATCAGAGGCTCATTTAACCACCAAAATCGCAACTGAATTTGGAGTTAGCGTCAATCTTCTACTGATTCAGGTAATCAAAACCCACACTCAAGATTTATTATTTCCATCATACTCTAGCCAAATTCCTACTGAAATCGCTTCATCTAGTGTCATTATTAAAGGCAAGGACAACTTTCGTAAAATGTATCTATCATTAATAAATGAACGGAATTTATCCATGGTCACAGATGACGAAGCCTTTGAGCAACTTTTCCCAGATAATTTTTATGAATTTATTTATGCTATGAATAAAGGTTACCTTAATATCAGGAGTATTGCTATTCCTAATGAAGTTGGTAAAGCCTTCTATACCAAGGCACTGGCAATTTCTCCACAATTTTCTCAATCAAATAAGTTTCACAGTGGTATTCTTCAGCCTAATTGCCTTGGATATCTCATTTCTCCAACCAAGTTTATTGTTGAACATGGCGGGACTGAACCTCAGGCTACTATTATTACTGATCCTCAGCTGGTTCAGTATGCTCACACATTATTTAACATGCAGTGGCAGACGCTCTCTAATTCAGATTAATCATGAAAAAAATTAATATCCGCATTCCTGCCTCTTTAGCAACTGCTTTTCAAGCTCGTGCAGACAAAGAGGGCATTACTAAATCATCACTGCTTCGCCAGTGGCTCCAACAACCGTTACTCTCATTGCCTCTCAATAGATTAGAAGCTGGTGGTTTTGAAATTAATTATTCGATTCAACTGGAACCATCATTATTTGAACTCTTACAAAAGCTTTCACAAGAGTTTGACTTGACGCTTAATCGGCTGGTGCAAGCCATTATTCAATACCATTTAACTGCTGAGTTTAATCCTCATCTAAACACACCTTTAGTACATATCCCTAAAAATGCTGAGGCATTTAACATTAAAGGCAAGGATAGAGTATGGCAGTTATATTTAGAATTAATTAAAGATCAACACATTTTTTCAGTTACTGATAGTAAAGCCATAGAGGAGATGTTCCCAGGAAACTTCTTTGACTATGTCTATGCCACACAAAAAGGTTACCTTAAAGCTCGAAGTATTACTCTTGATAATGAGCCCAGTAGAAATTTTTTACGTAATGCCAGTGCTGTTTTACCCAGTTACCAATTTGATCACAAACTATTTTCCACGCCACAAACTCTCAATTGCGTAGGGTATATCACCACACCAAACAAAACCATTATTGTCCGCAATGAAGGAGTGCCCTCCGCTGTAATAATGAATAACAAGCAATTAGCTTCATATTCATTACAAGTGTTTAAGTTGTTATGGCAGTCACCTCTAACCAAGTACTTAAACTATGCTTAAACACCGTATCACATTTAGGTTAAGTCGCTCATTAGCAGCACACTTTGAAGAGAAAGCTTTAAAATCAGGCCTGACTAAAGCCAAGCTCCTTCGTGACTGGCTGCAAGTGACACCTGATCATTTTCAATTAAGCTCAGTACCCCACAACGATAACACTACCAGCTTCACCTTCCATCTCAATGCCAATGACTGGAAAAAGCTCAATCACCTCAGTCAAAGCTTAGGCTTAAGCAAAACTAAAGTTCTCCAACTCATCATCAATAATCAGGTTCAGGGAACACAACCCTCCGTCGCATTGGTGAATAATAAAGAATCGCACATCGATGAAGTTATTAAATCATTGTGGAATCAAGGGTATCTTGATCAGCTTAAAAATCATGCTTGCAACGATTTGGAATCCTTGAGTAGTGATCAAATTTTCTTGGTCATTCAATCCAATCTTGAATTGGGAAATTTTCACGAAGTCAAAGAACAGCTAGCATTACTTAATACCAAGCCGGGAAGAGGTCTTTACTATCGCTGTAAACAATTGATTTGTGAAGCCCATTATTTAGTTCACTGCCAAAGAAATCTCTTAACTAGTAAACAAACTATTGATGAAGCAATTGCACTTGCCGAGCAGTTACAAGATCGAGAACTATTAGGAATAACAAATAGAATTAATGGCGAAATATACTTTTATAATGATCAACCGGAGAGAGCATTACACGCTCATCAACGAGCATTAGATTATCTGGATCCCATTATCTATCGTCATCACTTCTTGAGAACGCTCCTGGACATGATTAAAATTTATATTGGCCAGCATAACTGGCTCATGGCTGAGTTATATGCAGCAAAAACAGCTGACATATTACAACGCAATCCAAATATTTACTTCCAATCATGGTATGAACGCCATCAAGCTCTTTATCACCTTGTCAAAGGAAATTTAACCGAATCATCGTATTACCTAAATAAATCCCTCACGAATGTCACTTTATCAAACTCAATTTGGGCTTTAACGGTGCTGAACTTAAAAGGCAAAATTTTGATCACTCAACATAAAACTGCTGAAGCTTCCCAATTGTTTGAAGATGCCTTCACTTTTGACAGGTTATTACGGCCTACTTCATCTTTTTCCCGAGCCAAATTATATGCTTTATACATGCGCACAGCTGCTCATTATGAAAACAGCATTCAGGAGTTAGAAAAGTTAACTGAAAGTAATGCTCAGTCAGTAGAATCAAGCTTGGGGAAATATGTGCTTAACACTGCTCGTTACTTATACTCACCACTGGGGGCGGACCAAATTAAAGGTGAAGCCGGCCTCAAACAATTGAGTAGCGTCGGATCCTATCAAAGTCTTCGACACGCTGCCCTCAAGACATTGAGCACCCACGAAATCCAACCAGTTTTATAGGAAAATCTTACTTCTCTTCAATCTCAGTCACGGTTTTGTCATACCAGCTAGTGAGCATTTTGCCCACCACGTCTTTGCCACCCAAACCGATGGCTAAACCAAAGCCGAGAGCAATCATGGCAATGAAACCTTGGAATAAAATCATGATGAAGTCACGAGCAATACCAAGCTCTGAAATAGCAGCCATGACACTGATAGTGATGACCATGTAACTCGACACCTTGCCCAAGAGGCGAGAAGCGTGACCATCAATACTCTTAATGGAAGCTTTGACGACGCTTTCTACCACTCCTGCCAATAAAGTCCCAAAGAATAAGACTAATATGGCTGAAAAGACCTGAGGAATGTATGCTAAAACCTTATCCAACACACGCGAAACCGGATCCAAGCCCAAGATAGTGACTGTAGTGTGAATCACCAGCAACATGATCAGCCAATATACGATCGAACCTAATAATACTTCGATTTTTTGAGTCGCTTCGGTGTGAGCGACAAAGTGCTCAATGGGAGTGTTTTTGACGGCTTTAGAAACGCGCATCGTTTCTAAAATTTTGATGACTACGCGCTTGAAAGCTTTAGCAATCACTGTCCCAATTAAAAACACGAGCAAAGCGCCCACAATCCGAGGCAAATAGACTGAGAATTGAGCGATCGTTTGCGCTGTCACAAATTGAAAGGTGTTTTGGAAGTTGGTGATCAAGGTTGGGTTCATGACACGATTATACGGTATAGGGGGAAAGTTGTTAAGCCCGCCCATTACCTCTAGGCAGGCCTAAAATACAAGCGCGTGTAACCCGTAAGCCAGATTCTGTTTTAGGTATTGATCTATCTAATGCCTGCGACAGTATCACTCACCACGCTGAGCGTGGTCGGGGACATCTCCAATCAAGTGAAGGTCGGCAGTTGCAGCGGGGAGGATTGCCCTCATGTACTTGGCGCAAGCGCCAGTACAGAGACCCAGAAGCTTGGTCGTTTCACGCGGCGCCACCCGCATCGTCACTGTGGCTCTAGCTGTCAGCGAGCTGAGCTCGCGCTCTACCTTTCGATAGACACCCTATGTCCTGCTGTCCGGACTTTCCTCCCTGAACTACGAGAGTCCAGGGCCAATACCCGGTCACACATCATTACTATATCCTATAATAGTAGAATTTTCAAGCCTGGCGAAGGATGAAACAAAGAATTTTACTGTTGTTGTTGGCGATACCACAAACTATACACAGTTCTAATCACAATATATGAGGGAACTGCCAACAAGGCACCTACCACACTGGCTAACTTAAAACCAATCAAAATCGTGACAATCGCAACTAATGGATTGACGTCGGCATTATCTTTCATGATTTTAGGGACAATGACGTTATTCTCAACTTGTTGAATCACGATGTAAAACAAAGCTGTACTACCAGCTAAAACCGGGCCAAAGCTAGCATAAGCTAAAATTACTGCTGGGATGGCGGCGATTGTCGGTCCTAAGTTAGGGAGGATCTCTAATAATCCAGCCAACACAGCTAACGGCAAGGCATACGGAACGTTCAAAAGATATAAGCCGATGTAAGTCAAAACGCCAATCAATGACATCAGAATTAATTGGCCGCGCACCCATCCTCCGAGCTGATGCTCTAAAGAATTTACAAACTCCTCGGCCAATTTGATGTGGCGAGGATTGCGGGTAAACCACTGAATCTTGCGGTGAAGATATGGTCGATCAATCATTAAGTAAAATGACATCACGATCAACGTCACTGATGTAAAAATACTAGTAAAAGTGGAGGTAATAGCCGAGAAAACAACCCCAACTGAACTACCAACTCGATCAGCCAGCGCACTGAGCTCGGTTACCGTGAAACGGAAATCTGATATTTCTTGCTGCAAAAAGGGAATCTCAAAGGTCAGCAGCAAATGATATACATCTTGGGCAATTGGTGGCACAAACAAACCAATCATCACGCTCATACTGATGATGACTAATAAATAAATCACTGCTGCACTCAAGGCTCGAGGCAAGCGCGCTCGTTTTTGTAAAAAGGTCACGGCGGGATTTAAGGCCACCATTACAATAAAAGCTAAAAAGAGCAATATTAAAATCGACCGCACATAGTACACAAAAAATAAACCTAAAATCAGTGCGAGTGAAAAAATGACAATGGAGGGTGAAACATCAACTGTATGACGATGAGAAGAGTAACCGAACATATATTTAGTATACCAGGATTTTTTTCTTTCTGGCTAGAGGGCAGATGTCAAAAACTCTGACACCGTAGAATGAATTGTCGGCAAGGTTTCTGCATTACTACTCATCAACCATTTACCTTCAAAATGCTTTTTCCACCACGTTAACTGGCGTTTGGCATACTGAAACTCACGCAAAGACCACCGTGCGATACACTCATCTTTAGACATTTCTCCTTGGAGATAGATCATAATCTCTCGCACCCCAGTACTGGAAAAAACTGGTAACTTTTGTTGTGCATCCTCACTAATTGCGTGCAAGCGTTCTACCTCACTGATAGCTCCCGCAGCTAAGCGCTGCTCCACCCGAGCAGTAATGCGCTGTTCAATGACTTCTAACTCATCAGTTAAACCAAATGTTAATTCATGAAAAGTGACCGGAGAAACTGATAGTGACGAAGGCTGATAATTAAGCTCAACTGGCTGAGCTACTTCCAGTTCAATTGCCCGCATCAGCCGTCGCGGATTATGACGATCAGCGTGATTCATATTTTGCAGCCGCTGAGGGTTAAGCTCAGCCAAACGATGGTGAAGTGCATCTAAGTTTAGGTCACTCAGATTTTGACGCAGCTCTTCATTAGGTGGTATCTGCAACTGCGGATCTTGATTGCGCCAGTGATGATGATAGAGTCCAGTCCCACCCACCATAATTATCATGGCTTTACAGCTCATAACTTTATTAACTACCGACCACACTAATTCATGAAAGTGCGCCACCGACCACTCATGCGTTACAGGAATCACCGACACACCATGAAGATAACACTTGTCATGCTCAAAGTAAGGATAGAGAAAATTCTTATCCTGACTGGTGCGAAAATCAACCGGGATATCAGCGCCAGTTATCACTTCTAAGCCTTGATAAACCTGTCGCGAATCGGCAGAAATGAGATGAACTTCGTCCACCCAGCCGTTACTAAGAGCCAGCTGTGCTATATCCAGCGCCACCTGACTTTTACCAACTGCGGTGGGACCAATCACGGAAATTAAAGGCAAAGTAGTTGTCATTAGACGATGACGGGGCGCTGATGCAAGTTATCTTTATTAATAATTTGATCAAGGATTTCCCAACGTTCTTTCTTGATAGCGTGTGGAATGTCGTCTGGATAAATTCGCCAACTGGCAGTACCAGGGCGAGGAGAGTAGATCGCCACAAAACCGACGTGCCAGTTAATTTCTTCAGCTAACTTGACTGTTTCCTGGAACTCAGCTTCAGTCTCACCGGGAAATCCCACAATGATATCGGTACCAATAATAATGTTAGGATCACCAGCGCGCAGTTTATTCACAATCTCAACGTAACGTTCGCGCGTGTAACCCCGATTCATCCGATAGAGTACTTCATTACTGCCTGACTGAACTGGTAAATGGACATAGCGGTCAATCTTGGGATTGGTGACCACTTCTTCAATCAGTTCGTCATGGAAGTCCCATGGATTACTGGTCAAAAAACGAATCTTTTTAATTTGATCAAATGATGAAATGGCGCGGACTAATTTTACAAATGGGGGCGTTTCATCGGCGCGTAAGTATTGTGATTGGTTATCAGGTAAATCCTCGCGCGTAAAATTTTTGTTTTCCATCATTAATTTGCGAAAACCAATACCGACTTTTTCCAAACCCCATGAATTAACATTCATACCCAGCAACGTTATTTCCTCGTAACCTTCATCAACTAACCGCTGGACTTCATCCATGATCGACTCAAAACTGCGTGACTGCTCACGACCCCGTGAGTAGGGCACAATACAAAAGGTGCAAAAAGAGTTACAGCCCGTTGAGATTGGCAGCCATGCATGTTTCTTATCTTTGCGAACCGCAGCGTTGTTAAAACCAACTTCATTTATCGGCAAAATTTCGTCCACAATTGGCAACATCTCATATAACTTGTCATGGCCGTGATGTGTCATGCAGCCAGTCAAAATAATCTTGGGCCGCGAGTGACCAAGCTCATTAAAATGAATTTTGACGTTATTTAAAAAACCTTTAGCCCGATCTTCAGCCCGTTGCCGCACCGCACACGTATTCACCACCAACTCATCACATTTACGCCAATCATCTACTTCCAGATACCCGCGCGCAGCATAATCACCGGCAATCCGCTCTGAATCACTCTTATTTGATTGGCAGCCGAAGGTGTGGATGTAGTAGGTTTTTTGTCTGGAATTCATCGCTTGTTATTGTAGCATGTAGTAGCTATTCTCGGAGTTTAGTATGATAGCAACATGCATGAAGATGAAAATCCATGGGAGCAAGCATTAAAAGGAACTAAAGCGCCTAAAATTCCCCAGCCACGTACGAACCCTGAGTGGGATCCAGCGCTTGGACAACCGGCTGCACCCCGCACTATTTGGGATCGAGTCGCTGCTTCATTTTCTCCTGATGGTCATTTGAAGCTGACACTCGATGAGTTCCAAACTGAAGCCCAGCTTAAAGAATACAAATATCACTCTCGCCTAGACTGGGGGTTTTGGAAAAATGTGACTGGCCAACCCGAACCCGATATTGGCTATAAACTTCATCTGAATGTGAAGCCCAGTAATGCCAAAAGCGTATCAGAATTTTTAATGGCTCATGATTATGAGCACAAATTCCTGCAGGGTGGTGAGATTGATGACGGAAAAATATTTACTGTTTATACCGGCTCTCTGATTACCACCCAAAAAATCGCTGCAGAAATCAGTGCCAACCTAAGCACCTTACTGGAACCAGGCGTTGCTAGCGGTGAAGTTGCTTTCGATCCTCAAAGGTTAATTGTCGGTCGCTTTTGTGGCGAGAAGCAGTACTTTCGAACTAAACGCTGTAATGAAGGCATCAATTTATTAATTGGTTCAGAAGATCCTGCCGCCGCTCGAGCTAAAGCACAAGAACTGTACGGAAGTTATTTTGCGGGATTATAGCTTGGTATAATCCACCACATGTCTTTCAAAGAAGCTACTTTAATTGGCACAGCGCAAGAAGCTGGAATTGCACAAGGAAAACACTTTTCATCAGAAATTGAGTCATTCTTCGAAATTCTGCCCAACTTAACCATTGGTAAAGAAATACGACTCAATTTTTTGCCCTATAGTTTGGTTTACCCCGTATTAAAATGGCTAACTAACCGTCACTTTATTGACACCTTGGAAAAACATGTACCAGATTCTATTGCTTATCTGCACGGGTTAGCTGAAGGTTCACATCGCGATTTTGAAGATATCCTTTTTTTCTCGTTAGCCAACGTTCTTAAAACTCGTTTAGCTTTTTTTAAAAAATCATTCAGATTGGATTACTGTTCTACGGTAGCTTTAGCCGATTTTTCTTGCCAGCCAGCTTGTTTGATTGGCAAAAACTTTGACTATCCCTTAGACCTACAAGACTTTCTATTTATCACCAAACTCAATGTCACTGGTAAACATAAGGTGATCGGACATGGAATGATACCAACCCTCGCTTTGGCACAAGGAGTAAATGAAAAGGGTTTAGGTATTTCACTCAATAATGCTCATGCTTTAGAAGAATCCAAAATAGGAGTGCCATTATCAATTATGGTTCAAGAGGCTCTTCTTAATTGTGCTTCAACCACCGAAGCAGTACACTTTTTTCAAAGTACACCTTTGGGCAATAGCGGCATTATCACTATTGGAGATATAGATGGTGAGCTTATCAAAATGGAGATCTCACCTTCACAGCTCAAACTCAAACGCGGCACTCGCCTAGTAGCCACCAACCATTATCAGAGCTCGAGCATGAAGAAGCTCGATGCGTATCACTCTCAACCAAGCAGCACTCAACGCTACGCCCGTTTACAACAACTTACTCATCAACCAACACTATCAATTGCAAACATGAAAAACATACTACGTGACTGTGGAAGTAATCAAATGCCTGGGGAAAATACTATCTGCCGATTTGGCGCTATGCCCACCATTGCGTCAGCGATCATTGATTGCCATGCTAAAGAATATTGGGGCTTAATTGGATCGCCACTGACTTCCAGGTATCAAAAGTACTCATTTGACTTCTAAACTAGAGTAGTCACACCTTCACTCATAACCCCTCATTTTCGAGGTGCCACTTTAGTGCTTTTTTATGCACCATTTGGTGCCATTTTGGTGTATGCCTAAATTAGTTCGGTAAAAGAGAATGCCTTTACAGGAGTAACTTTGAGACTCACCCACGCACAACAAAATGACAGCCTTAAAGGGAACCTTAATTCCGCGGCCCATTGCCGTTCTGCACACCTCTTCCAGGATTAAGTGATGGCAACGGTGGCGGTGTCAAACGTGGTGCCAAACTTGGCGACGGGGTAGGCCGCAGAGAAGGTGAAGGACTCGGTGATGGCACCATTAACAACGGTGAAGCGGTAGGGGAAGCAAGTGGTTCATCTTCCACCTGACTCACTGATCGGGGGTAGTAATTTAAATCAATATCCACAAATGGATATTTATATTCATATAATAATTTATACTCTTGATCATAGAGATTAATGCCATATTGATCTTGGTAGGCGTCAATTTCGGTGACTAACTGGTCAACACGATCGAATAGTGCCTGATTGTCATTAATAAATTCGTAGGCTTTTTTCTCACTGAGAATGCTGGATTGCCACGCCCGTTGCCGTTTCAATGACTCAGGAACGGTAAAGTCAGTAGAAGATTCATATAAATTGTCGGCCTGCATCACTTGCTGGACTTGAGCAAGCGTTCCGTATTTTTTAAATAAAGCATCACGTTTTTCTTGCAGGGCAATCAAGGATAATTTAGCCTTAGCCAAACTCTCTTTTTGACCATCAGTCAAAGTTGACTCCGTTTTGAAACGATTAAAAACTTCTTCAGCGGCACCCACTGATGGTTCCCACGCTACGCGACCATCTTCGGACAAGCTATTAATGTAAAAATAATCTTTACTGTTATCACGAGGTGGCTGAGCAGTTGCCACAATGTGATCGACATTAACAACGTTTAAAAGCAAGACCACCACGGAACTCGCCACTACCATACCTGCCAGCAATCGACGTTCACTCATTTTTCGCCAGACTGCAAACACGAGTAATAAAGCCAGTATCACTGCTAACCACATCAGGAAAATCCCACCCACAATTCTGACCCGTGTTAAGCCATAGGCTTCCACATACAGTAAGTCGCGTTGGACAGCTGAGCCTAAGACTAAAAATAACTCACCCACCAACACTGCTGACAGCACTTGTAGTTGTGTAATTTGAGAAGCTAGCGACAAAATGCGTTGTTTGACAGTGACTACATAGACTAACAATGCCCCAAAGAAAGTAGCCATCAATAATTCTTGAAAACCTTTGCGCACGTATTCTGAGTAGGTTAAGCCAATCACCGGTAAGTCAGTATGACTGCCAAATAGATATTTAGCTTGCACAAATAAAAACACACCAAATACCACCACCACACCCACCATCGGGGCCAATAAATCGCCGAAGGAGAAAAACTTTAGCTGAATTTCATCATCACTCGTTTTGTGACGAATCGTTAACAAAACACTTGCTAAAACGGCAATGATGACAGAGACCAGCACCCGTCCAATAGCCTCATCTTTAATCCGCTCGATTAACTGTGCAAAGATGGGATCGGCACTGGATAAAACATTGGCAAAAAAGGCCACAATGATTAAGGTGATAAATGTCCGTTTGATAATCGTGACCATAGTGATTTTATTAGCGAGCTCTGGTCGTTGTGACTGCTTCAAAAGTAACCCAAACTGTCCGAAACTATGAGGGATTAATCTCAGCCCATGTTTAAATAACCACAAGCCCTGCCACTTCACTTGATCGAGAACAAAAAAGAGAATCATCGTCAATAACACTAAGATGGTGACAGTGCTGTCTACCGACTGCACAAAGCCATTGGCACGCATCCCAATGCCCAAGCCCGCAATGACACTCATCCCCATCAGCATCCACCACATTGGGAAGCGTTGTTCCCGGCGATACAACAAAGCCCAAGCAGTTAAGACGGCAAGGTTGAATAAGCCCGTCCCCACGCCATAGTTAACGTCATAGGCAAATAAATTAAAACCGACAACAACAATCACTAGTGCCCAGGTAAAGTAGCGAGGAAAAACCACTTTTTCTACTACCGGAGGCGGTGTTTTGGCGTTGACTTCGCCAGCTGGGCGATTGCCAAACATTAAATACATGATGTAACCAAAGATGAGTAAGATAACGATCGTTGCCATAATGATTCTTATTTACTTTTTTTAGTAGTTTTAGTAACGGCTTTTTTATGAGTAGTTCGGGTAGGTTCAGTGTGAGTTGCCACAGGTTTCAGTGTAGCGGTGTTACGGACCTGTGTCATGATCACTACCATCCAAATGGCGTATAAGAAAAAGTAACTCCAACCACCGATACTATAGTTGGCAGCATATTCAGCGACTAACGTGACCACAATCACTGAAGTAATCGCGTGCAAGCCCAGTTTGTAAACTTCACCAAAAGTAAGTTGTTTAGCTCTCATAAACCAAGCCGCGGCAAAGTAAACCACGATTGAGTACACGAAAATAGTCAGCATCCGCCATACCACAATCGTAGGATACATGAAGACTAATAAAAATAAACCTAAAGCAGGCACGTACCATTTTTGTTTGATTGCAGGGAAGTTAACAATTTTGTTTTGGAGCTCATCAATCATCGTGCCATTGATAAGTAAAGGTTGCTCTGTCTCAGGCACTGGGTATGATCGGACCTCACCAGTATCGACGTCTTTCAAAAAGTACATCGTCGTAGGCGAAACAACTGCTAATGAGTTGTGAGCGTAAAAATCTTGATTGGAAGCAATCGTGCCATCTTCCACGAAGGTGACCAAATTCATGTCTTCAGCTTCGTTAAGTGGGATATCTTCCACATCAATATCTTTTTTGATGTCTTCGTCCATTTCTTCCGTCCACTCAGCAGGGAAAGGTATAGAGTAGGGAAGAGGCTGATTAATATCAATCCGTTGATCGGCTACTTTCACCTCAAGATCTGAAGGATAAACGGAAAAACTTTGATTAATGGCACTGATAGCATCAAAAGCTGCCACAGGAATCATGATTAATGCTGTCACAAAAAGTGAGAGTAACAAATGCAAAACCAAAAAATACTTCCATGAAAAACTACTTGGGGCGGCAAGCACATCATTATAATAAGAGGGTTGAGTCAAACTTTTGAAAAAGGTAATAAAGAAGGTCTTAATTTTTTGCATGAATTGAGTATAACATGTGGGAATTTGGAATTTGTCTTTCAAATTACCGATGAATTTAAAACCGATTGAAGTTATAATTGGCTTCTTAAAACTGAAAATGGCACGGTACCAGAGTGGTTAATGGCTAGGTCTGCAACCCCGCTCAGCGGGGCGAATCCCCTCCGTGCCTCATTACAATGGAATACTACGTATACATCGTTAAATCTGCAAAAGATAATGGGTATTACATAGGGTGTACTAATGATTTAGAAAGCCGGCTTGCAGAACATAATCTAGGCAGAACTAAATCGCTAAAAACTAGATTGCCCGTTAAGCTTATTTATAAAGAGGCTTACAATACAAAAAAAGAAGCCCAAACAAGAGAACGACAGATAAAAGGTTATAAAGGCGGGAACTCTTTTAAAAAGTTAATAGAAAAATATATTTAATGGCACGGTACCAGAGTGGTTAATGGCTAGGTCTGCAAAACCTCAGTTCAGGGGTTCGAATCCCCTCCGTGCCTCAAGAGACGGCTAGGTCTGCAACCCCGCTCAGCGGGGCGAATCCCCTCCGTGCCTCAAGATACTTAACTCGTAGCACCAAACAAAATAATATAATTGTCGATAAAAAGAATCCATCCTGAGCTCAGTGGTGATTTGAGAAAAGGTTGAGCTGAGTAGCCTTGACCTTCATATTTTAAATAATTTTCCTGAGTACGTATAAAACTCTTCCTCACTGGCAAAGGCACCCAGCTCTCCAATAAACTTTCACTGACATATACTTCCTGAGATTTTAATTGGAAGCCCTTAATAAGCGGGGTGGTTGACTCTTCATAGCTCAACACTGCAGTAACAGCATAATCAGTTGGTCCGGGAACCATAGAAATTTTGCCTGGTTTTTCCTGTATCCACTTCACTTCATTAGCTTTGGGGAGTTTGGACAAGTCAAAATACTGATTAAGTATTTCCTTATCATTTCTGACATTAATTTGACTATTCGAAACCTTTAAAGGGAAAGAAAAAACAGCTTGCAACAAAGCTAAGCCACTAACTAAAAGAATAATGATTAGTAAAAGAGCGTACTTTTTATTTTTAAATAACATCTTTTTCCTTGGAAGCCAAAAGACAAAGATATTATGATTTTGATCTAAGTTTCAGATTCAGTAACACTTAAATTTTCATCGCCGTTGTTCACTACTTCTAAATCAAACCAATCACCTGGCGAGGAGTGCAACCGCTCCGGGGAGAAATCATCCTAGTAATAATTTTTTCGCTTTAATTTCTCAATCTCTTGTGTTGCCAGAGCGTAAGCCAATTCTGGAATGTGGGATAGTAGTAATAAAGTTCTAAAAAAATTAGCTTTTAGAGAAAGATCTAAGTACAAAGGTTCTTCGCTTGGAAGAGGCACAAATCCATTTAAGCTGACATCAGTTTTCCAACGGTCTTCTTTTTGATGAGCTATAGTTCTTAATTTTTCTATCAAGAATGTTCTAACCGCCATTCGCTGATAAGGATTGTTGTCTAATGACATAAACATAATTGTATTTATTTATTGTCAAAATAGAGTAATAAACAAATATTAATCTAATAAGAATGATGGGGAAATTTTTTGGAATAGTTTTATGTGAGGAGTGCTGTGTTCCCAGAAAACTATCTTCGAGTTACCTCAGCTCAACACCAGTTTTGCTTCTTCGTGCAAATCTGTTAAAGCTTTTTGAAGGTCTGTGTCAATTTTTGATTGATCCGTCTCTATATTTAGGGAATCAAGACGAGTAAGTAAACTTGCCCAGTTTTCAATAAATCTGTAGAACGATAGTTTGTAATACAAGACATCAGTGAGTGCGGATTCCCCTGTAATATAAAGTGACTCTAGATTAGGTCGAGTATTTAACTTAAGCATCAAAGAAACGGGAAATTGACGAGCTTTATAACTGATAGTACTTCGATAATCATCAAAGTTAACAATTCTTTTATATTGATGATGATCTATCTGTCTGCATTTTTGGTTTACTTGCTGTGGCAATCCCGGATACTTTCTAAGTATCTCATCTGCAGCTGAGTTATTTGAAGTAGTGCTCCAAGCATGAGGTGGTATTAATTTGCCCCCAATTGTTCTAAAGGTGGGTCGGGGAGTGCGACCAAAGTCTCTTCTATAAAGCCACCAATTCTCTTGGCTGTTAAAACGGATAATATCAATTGCATCTAAATTTTTAATAAAACAGCTTAAAAAGAAATTACTAATCTCAGCGCTCGCACCCGATAGAATTAAACATTGGGGATCAAATTCAGAAATTCTGTCACTCGCCACTGCTCCTGCTTGTTGCCAGGCTTCTTTATGCAGTTTGACTTTGAGCATGGTTCGCGGGTTTATAAACACCCCTTCAATTTTTTTTACTAATTCTGGACTGAGTTTCATCATTTTTCAGAGGATTAATAAAATTTTTAGTCACCGCCTATTCTAACAAAACTTACCCAGCTCATAACACCGAAAACATAGTGCCATTTTTTTATTTATACCCTCCATCTCAAAACAAAATATCATCCTCACCAATAAAATGCTGCTTCATGATTAGCCGTAGTATAATGTGCACCTTGATTTATGAAAGAACTCAAAAGAAGTGTTGAACAAAATGAGATCAGTCGAAGAACTTTCTTAAAGTGTTTAGGTTTGGGCGTAGCTATGGCAGCTAATCTCATACCAATGCTTGAAAACTCTCAAGCTGCACATGCCCAAGCTGAAGTGCTAGACGCTCAAACCTATGAGCAACTCACTGAGATCCTAGGCTTTGAAGCAGAGTTTGTCTCACCTTGGGAAGTAGTTTCACCTGCCGTTCATATTATTCCTCACTACCTTCAGGATATAAATAATCCTTCTGATGATTTATTCGCATTGCGTGCAACAGGGTCACTTTCGGAGGACGGTCGGGTTTTGGGGGTGCTACATACTGGCATTGGGTTAATGGCTGAAACTCACCAAGCTGCAAATTATCTGCTTGGTATTAATGGGGCTTTTGTTGACCAGCATTCTTTACAAGCTACCTTTCCCACAGCAATTAGAACTTCCAACGGCCAACAAATGATTGATTTTCGATTGAATAAAGATGCCTCACTGGGTGTAGCTGAAAATTGGGGCAAGTACCATCCGCACAGTAGAGAGTATCATTGCCAATCAGCTAGCCACCCAAATACACCTAATAACGCTAATAATTTAGGCTTGAATCCCGATGTTCCCATGGTAACTATGAATTCTCAACCTGATTATGTAATCAATGCCTTAAAGGGCAAGCTCCCTTTTGTGAAACCATTTACCAGATATAAAGACCTCTTTAAACTTGCCCAAGGTAGAAATGACTTAGCCGTATTAGGAATTGCGATGCCTGTGGATGCTCCACCTATTGTAAGCATAGCAACCCAATCAGAGCAGTATGCTGAAATGATCAAAATTTTGCCTATTCCTGAGCTTTATAATCCAAACTATTGTATTGATGGTACTCAATATCCACGATGGAAAGCCTATGAAGGGTATTCAGGATCACCGGTTATTCCTGGACTTAAAATAAATAATCAAGTGTACCTAATTCGTGATAAAAATAACCCAAACACCTTGCCTGCAGGAGCACTTCTTTCATTACGTAATGATCGAGGACGAACAGCAAATGAAAATTGTGAGCCTATCGAAGATGAATATGGACGTGAATTTGAAATGTTTGCTACCCAATTCTGGCCTGCTTGCTAGCACCTTTTATTCTCACTATATTTCTTGTATATACTATATTGAATGCAAGAAGATTCTTACTTTTCTCCCTTTGCACATCCGGCTAATCGTAACGAGAGTACAGCTTCTGAAGAGAGAGCTCATAAAGTTCCCGAGGTTGCAGTATCTAAACCTATTCCTATAGAGGATCCTACTCGTCCCGGCAGAGAAGTGTTAGTTTGTCCCTATCCTGCAGCAATCTCAGTTGAAGAATGGGACAAATATGTTAAACCCAGTGATCGCGTAGCAGTAGTGGAGCTAGAGCCAGACGGAAAACCTTGCTTGATTCTCAATGGCCCCGGACATAGTGATTGTTATGCCATAGCTCAAAAAGCTGGACTTAGCATTTTTACTGATCATTCTCCTGCCCTGATTACAGCCCCTTTTGACGACAAAAACAGTACTAATAAGGTGAGGGGTATTCAAATTAATAATGCCACAATTTTCAGAGGTGAAACTTTTGCCAAAATGGTATTAAAAATGGTTCCTCAGGAAAGAAAAGAAGCCCAAGTCAAACTAGAAAGTGGTGAGTACGACAAAGTGATTTTCTCCAAGACAGTCGGTGAAGATACATTTGAATTAAAAGCTCCTACCCGAACTGATTTATTTGATAGAGAGAAGATGTATCAAGCAGCTCTACCAAATATGATCCAACTCCGGACGTGGGCCAGAAAAGATCCAGTGACAGGACACATCGTTCATCGATATCAAGCGCCAGGATTTTCGCAAATGTACAATGAGACCTCACCACTGTCTGCATCTGTAAGGTAAAGTTATCTGCAAAGCACCTTTGCAGCGGAAGTGTCTGAAAGCACTTAGTCTTACTCCAAGCTCGTATCTATTACTTTATCATTCTTAATCAATTCACGCTTATCTTCACCTGTGGGCACGAAGCGAAAAACAATAAATTTCACCACTTCAGAACTGGAGTTAATAAAGGTGTGAGGTGTATTTTCTACTTCCACCACATCACCTACACTCATCACTCGCATATGTTTTTGTCCAGCCTCATCCACCCAGTGCGCTTCGATTTCACCGGCCATCACATACAGCGTTTCTGAAATTTGACGGTGATGATGCCATTGTTGGACCGTGCCGGGTTTAATTTCGTTATAGTGCAGTTCGTATTCCGGAAAAATATAGTAGTCTACTGAAGAGCCTTCAACTTTATCGACATGGATAGCGGCCTGCTTGGGAATAATTTTCATACCGCTAGTATACAGCGCTAAAGTATCAAATTTCAAAATTAATAATACACATTGGCTACTTATTAAGTTACAATTTCTACACTTATGATAACAACAGAAAATTCAGCCACTTTTTTCCTTAACCCCGAACATAGCAACTCTTATTTACGAGAAATATCTCAATTGATGGTCACCGCTAACCTTGAAGAATTTAGTCATTTTTTGACCACATTATGTGAGATCAGACAGGAGAACAATCAGCCTGTGGTGGGTTTTAGCCATGAACATACAATGAGCACGTTTAATAATGCTCATTCTCATGAGGTTCAGCATCTGAAACACATGGAACAAATAATTCATTTAAAGTTCTTCATTCAGGAGTTTGCAAATTGTGCCAATATCATGATTGGTTATGCCGGTATGTGGCCAGACTTTAGTGATGGAGAAAAGGTATCATTTGCTCCGATGATTAATAAATATTTATCGCGATTAGTAGTAGCCTTACCCCAACTAAACCATATTCTTACTTTTGTGGACGCACAACACTTGGTTGAGTTTTATAAAGAAGCCCCGCTGTCTCAATTTAGCGTAGATCACTTTTTACAGTTGAACAGTATTAGGGAGTTGCAAGGTAACGTCACTCAGACGGCTAAAAGCATTATTAAATCGCTTTCAGTAATCAGCTCAAATGAGGCAGAAATTGATCAAGAAAAAGTGGCAATAGTGCTTGCGCAAGCTGAGCAGATAGTAAACTGGGCCGAGAGCAGCATCGAACAGATTGATCTAAGCAAAAAATATAATGAAATTGTTTTACTTTCTGGTCGAAAAAAAGCTCAGCGTATAGAACGCCAGAGAGCTGAGAAAGAAAGCAAAAACGCTCAGAATTAATTAATCTTCACAAACGGCGTATTAGTGCCAGTCATGTAGGTAGGCAAGCGGCCGTCCCATTTTTCAATGGCGCGGAGCTCAATGACTTGAGGATTGGAACTCAAAGCCACACCTTCGATACGTTGCGCTTCGGCTTTACCTTTGGCAGCAGCCACTTGTTGCTCAGCTTCATACTTAACTTGTTCAAGTTTATTTTTGGCGGCCAAAGCATTTTGCTCAGCGGTGACTTTTTCTTCGATAGCCCGATTAAAAGAAGCAGAAAAGTCAAAATCAACGATGTTTAAATCAGAGACAGTCAAACCTTCAGTGGTTAACCGATTGCGTAACTCAGTTAAGATTTGGTCACTGACTTCACCACGTTTAGTAATTAACTCTTCAGCAGTAAAACGAGCTGTAACAGACTTTACCGATTCTTGGATGGCAGGGGAGATCAGGCGTTCACGATACCCTTCACCGACATTTTGGTAAAGTTGGACCACTTGATTAGGGTTGACGGCGTAATTAACAGCCACCACTGAAGATACTGATTGTAAATCTTTAGAAGCCGCAGTAGCAGAAACTTCTTCTTTTTGAATCCGAACTTCAATATTTTTGTTACCTTCTACAAAAGGGATACGGAAGTGAATACCTTCACCACGTAATTGACCAGTAATAGCTCCAAAGCGAGTCACCACACCGCGATGACCAACGGGGACCATTACGATGGGATTGGCAATCACAAACAACAGCCAGGCTACAAATAAGCCTAAACCAAGTTTCAAAACATTTAACTGACCAACACGAGTCAAAAGGGTATCATTTTGCATGACCCAATTATAACCCGAACAGCTATGTTTTGCAAGTTATAGGCTTAAAATTAAATCGGCTTGATCTCAAACTCGGTGCCACCTTCTGGATAGTCAAACCGCACAGAGGCAGTTTTTTCTTTCATATGATGCACGCGTAAGAAGAACTCAATGAACGGATCATCATAACCAGATGAACCGGCATTAACTGCTAATACACCCCGAGGCACTGTGAAACCGCCTTTGGCGATCACACCTAACATACTGACCCCATTCAAAATCACTTGGACTTTGTCACCGGCTTTGAGCTTCATTTTATCAATGTCGGATTGACGCATGGTGGTTTTGATGTTGCCAAAACCGTCAGTCCAGGCTGTTAAGTTATGAGGAATGTCGGGGATTTCATTGACGTCGAGTTCTCGGGTCAATACCGAGCGATCGCCATCGATCAAGCGGGCCACACGCTCGGGGAAGAAGTCACGAGAGCGGAACTGTGAACCTTCCGCTGGGCAATCAATGTCACGGAACTCCACAATGTGTTTTTTCACAAAGCCAAATGCATACTCTGAGTACACATTAATAATCTCGACGCCATTATCTAACCGAGCATACTTAATACCATGATCAATATTATTTTTCATGGCTTTGCTGGTATCGCGACGAGGCGCAGCATTGCCGTAAATAAATTTCTTACCCTTGTGAGGAGCAAAGGCCACTTGAGCAGTCACAAAGCCCACTGCCATGGTGTCCAAAGAGGGCACAGAGGTAGGGTGAATCCGCACTCCGTGCGGCTTGCTCAGGTTATATTGGAGCATGTTACTAATTTCGGCAAACTCCAAGCCGTTGGGGGCGTAATCACAGATTACGTGTAAAATGATCGAGTCTTGTGACATAGTGTCTCGTAAGCTCTTGAGTAATTGTTAGTAAGACCGTTGCGCAACGTACTCAGTTTTGCACAACGACCTCTCGATTCTAAACCTTCTATCTGGTTTTGCCAATCTACAGTGTATAATCGCCACCATGCCTAAAACCTCAACACCAAAAACCAAATCAGCCGCTGCACATGATCACAGTCATCACGATCACGACCATAACCATGATCATGACCACAGTCATGCTCCTGCTGCGTCTCAAAATACTGCCATCGGCCCTAATACCGTCATCAAACTGACCTTAGCGTGGAAAACCGTGGAACCGGTCTATACCAAAATCCGCCAGCGCTTAGCTCAACGCGTCAAGTTACCAGGCTTTCGAGCTGGCAAAGCCCCCACTGCGTTAGCAGAAGGCGCCGTTGGTCAGGAAAAAATTCTCGATGCCGTTTTAGAGCAGCTTTTACCAGCGGTTTACACCGAAGCCGTCACTAAAGCCAAAAAAGTTCCGCTCACTAACCCTGATATCAAGCCGATCAGTCTTCACATTGGCCAAGACTGGGAGCTCGAAGCTCAAATTGCTGAAGCACCAGAGGTTAAACTAGGTGATTATAAAAAAATTGTTACAGAAGCTAAAAAAGAAGCCGCCAAGCAAGTTGCTGAAATAGAGAAAAAACAAGCAGAAGAGAGTAAAAAAACCACTTCTAAAGATAAAAAGGGGAGTGCTGACACTCAAACTCCACCAGCACCTACTACCCGACCTTTGACCGATGATGACAAAAAAGAGCTCAATTTACGAGCCATTTTTGCTCACTTGATCCGCACAATCAATCCTACCGTACCTGAGTTGTTAGTTAGAGAAGAGACCCGTCATGATCTGCACCACTTGGTAGAAAAACTCGAACAGCTCAAACTCAGCTTAGACGAGTATCTGACTCGCCGCGGAATGACGTTTGAACAGCTGTCGGGTGAGTTAGCTGCCACGGCATTGGCTCGGATTCAACTGGACTTCATTTTGAGTACCATTTCAAACACCGAAAAAATAGTACCGACCGATGCTGATGTCGAAGCGCAAATTCAAAAGATCCAAGATGAGAAATTACGCGCCGAACAAGCTCAAAATGACGAGTACCGTCGCTACGTAAAAGGTGTCTTAACCCGCCAGCACACGGTTGATTTTTTGGCACAACTCTAATTGGGCGGCTCGGTCCTTCCTTTTTCCAGGCATCGTCTTACTCACCAGATGTGTAGAGCTCGCTATGCAAGGGTGGTATTTTCTGCTATAGTACATCCAAAGTACCCAGGCTTGACTTCTCGAGGAAAATAGCCTATAATTATTTTCTTCAAATTAATTTTGTATGAGTAGCATGGCTCAATCACTACCAAACCCAGCTAAACGTTCACAACCTGTGAATCCGTTTGCGCGGGCTTTGGCGGAAACTGAGCAGGCTATGTCTGGCCCCTCCACTCAGCCCACCGATGCTTTAAATCCCTTCAGTGATGCTTTATCTAAAACGGGTGGTAACTACGATTTTTCTCAAGGCAATGATCAAAATGCTTTAGAGCAACAACAGAAAATGATGGAAGAGCAACGCAAAAAAGAGATGATGCGTCGTAAACTCCATGATCAAATTAACCCCGTCAACACACATGAGTTATTCAGTTCTCGCGAAAAGAAAGTCAAAGAAGAAATCGATAAACTCCGCGAGGAACTCAAGATGTTGGCTAAAGACGTGGCCAAGTTCCACAAAGATGTAGAAGTGACCTTGATGACCGAGGTCGTTGATCCTGGCCAAGATGGCAAGTATTACCTTACTTTCTTCCAAAAGTTACGCACCTTCATCATGTTGTTACGCCAAAAAATCAAGAGTGCTGCCACCTGGGCAACACAAATGCACTCCAAAAAGAGCAAGAAAAAGAAACGTAAGGGTGCAGCCGGGATGATCATCGGCGGCGCTGACCACGAAAAGACGACCACTGTCCAAGACATGATGCACCACGAGCGCAATAGCCAATATAGTGGTGGTTAATGGTTAGTTATCTGCTAAGGTCCTTCTCTTAGCACCGTCAAATTTAGGCATGCCACAGAATGACACCAAAAGATGCCCAAAAGTGAACCACAATGGCACCACAAAAATAGAGAGCTTCTAACGAACGTGCTCTCACCTCACCACTCAAACCCCACACTTTGATAAACGCAATTTCTCGGTTATAATCTAGGTTCTTATACGGACGGTTAGCTCAGTTGGTTAGAGCGCTTCATTGACATTGAAGAGGTCACAGGTTCGAGTCCTGTATCGTCCACCTGATGAGATCACTCACTTAGCCACCTGGTTTCCGATAAATAATTTTACCTGCCACCCGTAATAAACCCCGGTTTTTACGATCAATTAATGCTTGAGCTAACTCGGGAGAACCGACAATAATAGAGACATCACTATCATCGGAATCAATGTAAAATCTACCCACATTTTCTAGTGTTGGAAACCACTCCAAAAATTGTTCTAAACTCGTCATATACTCACACTGCATGCCCCCTTCAATTTCACTCAATAGTGGTGCATTAACCACTTCTATTTTTCCTCGCAGACGAAAATCACTATTCATCTTAGTTAATTTAGGAATCTGGAACGTATGTACATGCCTCAGCTCCACATCCCCTAAACATGTTTTTAGTTCTGGCAAATTGACTGTTCCCGGACAATCATTTATCACCATGATGTCACTTACACTTTGTCCCATAATCTCGAGTGATGGTAAAAAAACTTCAGGAACATTCATAATCATCATCCATGACACTACGAAACGTAATTTGGTGAATTCTAATCTCCCGACATTGATGAGCTCTAATGACTCCAACTGATCGAGTTCTGGCATACTTACCGATTCTATATGTTGCAGATCGACGAATTTGCCACTATGAGCCTTTTCAAAGTTGATGTTTACAGGACTCCTCGAAGTTTTGTTATCCATAGCAGGGATATTCGGATCTGTATCGGTTTTATGGGCAATCAAGCGAGTGAAAATTCCTAAGTGAGGGGCAGTAAGCTCGAAGTTGTCCGAGGCTGTGACTGGCAATTGTAAATCACCAAAGCTCTGCACATTTTTTAAGGACTTACCTAAAGATCGATCCCAGGTTATGCTACCCATCCAAGTAATGATCATTTCTGGCCAATAATTTTTTACTCGAGCGTTTACTGGCCGGGAAACCAACATTTGAAGATGACGATTTTTTACAGAGTATTTAAAGCTAATACTGTCTTTAAAATCCACATTGTTTTCTACCCATTTCTCAGCCAAAGTTTTTTTCTTAGCTTCCAACTCTTGATCAAATAGCAACTTTCTATCCGATAATTTTCCCAAACGGAGCTGCACCTCTGAGACCTGAGCCTCACTCGCACCATGAGCGAACATCTTCTCTAGCTCTGCTTCAAGGGAATGAACTTCAGCTTTAATCTCGGCTAAAGTTGATTGAAATATCGGACAACTGTGATTCATCTGTTAACTATATGCTCTTGCTAGTTACTATTCACTCTTCTTATCGTGCCGCCTTCATGGACTACAATATCACCATCAAATACGAGTTCCCCGCGTCGTTTTTTATCTTGTAAGGCTTGGGCTACCGACATTGACCCAACCTCAAACGAGATATTACTACTATCTTCACCTACTTCTTCTAGTTTAGGAAACCAGGTATCAAAAGTGGTGATATCAGTCAGAGTTTTACAACTTATCCCAGCACCCACTCTCCTCAGAGTTCCCGCCTCGACATGCTGAATGTCACCAATAATCGTCAAGGTTCCCCTCATATAATCCACGTGGGGAATAGAAAAACGTTCCACTTTTTTCAGTGTCACATTGCAATAAATACCGCGTAATTTGGGAAAGCTGATTGTTCCCTGACAATTATTAAGCAACAGCAACGTTTCACCAATTCTATTACCAATCATACTCACTTTGGGTAAAGTCATATCTGAGACGTTTGCGAACTCACAATGAGCGTCAATACTGGTTAACGAAGATAGATCAATACTCCCTACATTTCTGACCACTAATTTATAAAGAAAGGGGACAAGCGGAGCGCTGAACTTACTTAAATCATTAATCGTAATATTATTAATTTGTTCCAAAACTGGTAAATGGAGTTCTGCCTTAGTCCGCGTGGAGTAAACCACTTGTTGTGGTTGGTCATTGCGGAGTACTTTGAGATCATTGGCAATAAGACTCAAAGCGGGCGCCGTAAAAATTTCTTTATCTGAGTCAGTAATCAATACTTCTAGATCTTTAGCCCAATTAGTGTTTTTTAGCGTATTTCCACCACTGGAATACCACTTCATGTCCGCCTCAACTACCTCTACAAAATGTGGCCAGTAATCATTGACTTCTACCTCACTATTGCTTTTCAACACAATAAACTCAGTACCAGCCTCAATTTCCACAGTGGCATGATCTTGTGGTGGAAACTTTTTTTCAGCCCACACAGCAGCTAATTCAAAGTTCTTTTCCTCTATCTCTCTTTCAAGTGCTTCTAAGCTATGCCAGATCTCAGTAGCTTGGGTTGATAAGACTTCAAACTGGTCTTTGGACCAGCCACTGGTACGCATACTCTCTAACATTGCTTCGGCTAGCACCATTTGCTGACGAATCTGGCTCAAGTTGGTTTTAAAACGAGAACAGTGTGACATATGTTAGTTATACAGTGTTCCACTTCCCTCAAGTGTCATGACTTGCACAGCCCCATCAAATTCTAATGTCCCAGCTCTTCTGCGGGCTAATAACTCTTGAGCTAATTCAAACGAACTCACCGTTATTGAAACCCGAAACTGACTACCAATTTTTCGCAAACTTTTAAACCAGGCATCAAATGTTTTAATATCATTGATGACCTGGCAATCTAGGGAGCCTCCAATCGTAACGAGGCTATCTGCTACCACAGTTCTGACGTAGCTTACTAACCTAACGTTGCCAGTAATTGTTTTAGTTTGAGGCATCTCAAACCTCAGCACATCGTCAAGAAACAGATGAGCAAAACAATTCTCCATGCTCGGCAATGACACAATACTGCAGTTTTTAATTTTTATTTGATGATCTAAACGAGGCCAGCCAGAAACCATACCCTGACCTACCGTAATCAAGCGTGGTAGTCTGAAGTTATTCACATGCTCAATGGATGCTACCTCAGAGATTGTTTCTAAATTTTCTAGCTCAGTCTGATTAACCTGGTCGACAAGCAGTTGTAATAATTGTTTCACCTGAGGCGCGCTAAAGCGTTTCAGATCACAAATATTAATCAGGTTACTGCGAATCAATTCTGGACATTCGAGCTCCACTTTTGAGGTGGTGCCATCATGCAACCGAGCCAGTTGATCACTTCTAGTCACATTGAGGGACACCATTTCACTTAAACTGGGGCAAAGTATTTTATGATTGTCATACCTAGTTACTAAAAAGGAAAGCTTTCTAATAAATGAGGTGCTTTTAAGTGTAGTGTCGGCACGTGGATGCCATTTCACTTCGCCATCAACTTTATGAATCCCGGCTGGCCAATATCCCTTAATCTCAAGCTTTTCATTTGTAGAAAGGACTCGATTATAGGTACCTACCTCACGAGAAACCACCACCTTAGCTGAAGGCATTATGACTTTTTCTATCCACTCTTCAATCAAGTGGCTGTGGCGACTAAACATGGCAGCATCAATACTCCCAATTTCATCTTCAAATCTATACAACTCTTCAGAGAACTCTTCAAGGTCTTTAGCTTTTAAAGCCCGAGTCTGTTGTGACTCCAAATAACTTTGCAGCTGGGTAGCGTGCTTATCCAACTTTGCCACTTCATCACCAAAAACAGAGCAGTAACTCATGATAAATCTTAGTATGGAGGGAATTTAAACCAATGTCTATAATCGAGCGCACAAGCTGAGAACTGATCTTTCATAGGTAAAAATCTTTGATATAATCTTTTTCTTACAAAAAAGCCAGGTAAATGGTATAATCCTGCTTTGTAGTAAAAGGAAGTTAATCTCGCGTGATCAGAAAGCGCATCATAAAACGCCGACAGCCCACAATTTTTGTGAAGGCTAATCATCAAATTCGTTTTCCCGAAGTTCGTGTTTTAGACGAGCGCGGGGAAATGCTTGGAGTCATGCCTACCCGGCAAGCTCAAGATATAGCATTGACTGAAGGCAAAGATTTAGTGCTGGTCACAGAGAAAGCGCAGCCTCCAATTGTAAAAGTGATCGACTTGGCTAAGTTCAAGTATCAACAACAACAAAAAGAAGCTGAGAATCGTAAAAAAGCCAAAGGTCCTGAGCTCAAAGAACTGCAGTTTTCACCGTTTATTGGTGAAGGCGACTTACAAACTAAGTTAAAACGCGTCTTTGAATTTTTAAACCGCGGCGATAAAGTCAGATTGACGGTCGATTTTAAGAGTGGCCGCCAAATGAGTAAAAAAGAATTTGGATACGAAGTATTAAAAAAGATTTTTGAGGCTACGAGTGAAGTCGCTACCATTGAAACACAGCCCCAGTTTCAAGGTAAAAAACTGACTGCACAGTTAATGCCTGCCAAAAAGCAAAAACCGAAAGAGCCCGCAGCTGCACCTGAATCCACAGCAAGTGAAGCTTAAGCACCAAAGACGTTATGCAAAAAGTCAAACAAAAAACTCGCAAAGGCGTTGCTAAACGCTTCAAAATTACTGCTACCGGTAAAGTTTTGCGCCGTTCTCAAAACATGCGCCACTTACGCCGCCGCAAGAGTAAGAAAGCTATTCGAGCCTATCGCTTGCCAGTAGAAGTCAAAGGCAAATGGGCCAAGAAAATCAAGCAAATGCTTGGTTTAGCATAAGTATCAGAAAGAATAATTCATGCCAAGAACAAAAAGTGGTTTCACCAGACATCGCCGTCATAAAAAAGTTTTAAAGCTGACCAAAGGGTTCCGTGGTTCTAACAGCCGTTTATACAAACGCGCTAAAGAAGCATTGTTGCACGCTGGCCAATACGCCTTTGTAGGTCGGAAATTGCGCAAGCGCGACTTCCGTTCCTTGTGGATCGTGCGCATCAACGCGGCTTTGAAGCAAGTTGATGAAAAATTGCAGTATTCACGTTTCATTAATGCTATGAAAAAAGCTAATGTGACTGTGAATCGTAAGATGTTAGCTGAATTAGCTGTCAATGATTTTGCTGCGTTTAAAAGCCTAGTGGAAAAAGTGCGGGGTTAACGCTCAAAGTAATTAGTTAGAAATAGAAGCCCCCCGCTCAGCGGGGGGCGTTTTGGTTTTAAAGGAATTTAGTTAAACACAAAGAAGGGAAGAAAGGTACAATAAGGATTACTCAACTATGTCAACACTCAACGACCTCACTTCACAAATCGAAAGCATCAAAGCTCACCTTCAAGCCGACCTCACTGAAAACGCACCCACTCTCGAAACTAAGTATCTGGGCAAAAAAGGCCTATTTAATGAGATGGCTAAAAGCATTAAAGATGTGGCAGTCGAGAGTCGCAAAGAAGCCGGACAGTTACTAAATGAACTAAAGGTTCATTTGGAAACACAAATTCAAGCTCATACTGCTCAGCAAGCTACTACTCAAGATTGGATTGACCTGACTATGCCCGGCCAACAACCAAAGGTCGGTCACGTGCATCCCGTTTCACAAGCGATGGAAGAAATTACTCATATTTTCGAACAGATTGGTTTTACCCGCGTCCGCTATCCGGAAGTCGATTGGGATTGGTATCCATTTGAGTCGTTAAACATGCCTCCTGACCACCCGGCTCGCGATGAATGGGAAACCTTTTTTGTAGACGTGCCTGATAATTCAAAAGGCGTGGCCTACGATGCTAATGATCCTCGTAAACGTCACCCCAGCTTAGTGGGTGGCGGCAAGATGGTCCTCACCCCTCATACGTCTAATGGTCAAGTTCGTGAAATGGAGCGTCTCAACAGTCAGCCACCGATGCGGATGATTAACATTGCCCGGTGCTACCGTCGGCAACAAGACGCGACTCACACCCAAATGTTTCACCAGTTTGAAGGCCTAGTGGTAGATAAGGGCATTAATATCCAACACCTTAAAGGCACCCTGGATTACTTTGCCCAACAATTTTATGGCCCAGGTACCAAAAGTCGAATTCGACCATTTCACTTTCAATTTACCGAACCATCCTTCGAGGTAGATTTTAGTTGTCATGTCTGTAGTGGCACCGGCAAAGTAACTCGTGATGGGGAAGAGCAGAAGTGTCGGTTTTGTAAATCCGGCTGGCATGAAGTTGGAGGCGCCGGGATGGTCCATCCTAATGTTTTAAAAGCTGGCGGAATTGATCCCAGTAAATATACCGGCTTTGCCTTTGGCTGGGGCATCGAGCGCACGTACACCCTCAAAGAGGGTCTCAAAATTGATGACATCCGCTTACTTTATAGCGGTGATCTCAGATTTTTGGAGCAATTTTAAATTAATTGAATATATGTCAGATCGATTAAAAATTGTTGACAAAAAGTTGGCATTTTTCTCTGCAAATTCGTTCGAAGATCGAGAGCCTTCAGAAGAAAAACAGCGACGAGAATTATTAGATCAATTAACTAACTCTGGTGTTACTGTTGAAACTACTATTCATGATCAGCCACTACAAATTCGCTTTGTAATAAATGGTCATGGCTCTATTAGACACGATATGCATATCTTTGCCAACAATACTAAAATTGGACACATCTCCTTTGATATGAATGAAACAAAAAAAGAACTCTATATTCACAGTAAAAAAATCAAAGAAGAATATCAAGGAAAAGGAATCATGGCTGCCGGAAGTTCCCTAGTAGCTGAGTTTGCTAAACAACACCAAATCACAAAAATGAGTGGTCTGATGCATATTAGTAATAGACGCTCAATTAAGTCTCGAGAAGGAATTGTTGACCTTTTCACAGGGATATCATATGACGTGAGTTTTCATTCTGAACCCTATAACTCCATCATCGTCACAACCCATTTAACCCCCCGGAACCCTCTTTTAAGAATAATAGATCACTTAAGAAGAAAGAAATTAGGCCTATGAACATCCTTATTCCTCATTCATGGTTAACCGAATATTTAGATACCGACGCTGCCCCAGAAGAAATTCAAAAGCAGGTCTCACTCTGTGGTCCTTCTGTAGAGCGGATTTATGAGCGGGAAGGTGAACCAGTTTATGATATTGAAGTCACCACCAACCGTGTGGACAGTATGTCAGTGCGGGGGATTGCGCGCGAAGCAGCGGTGATCTTGCAACAATTTGGAGTGAAGGCTTCATTGAATAATTCCCGCATGGTAGAACTGGAAAAAATGGCTCAAGAGTTAAAGCCTAGCGTAGAACTACCTTTGCCTCAAATTGTCAGTCCTCCTGGGTTATATAAGCGCACGCTGGGAATTGTGTTAGCCAATGTCAAACGGACACCGACTCCTGACTGGATGGCCAAACGTTTATTACAAATTGACCAGCATGTTCACGACAGTGTCATCGATATTTCTAATTACATCACTCATGAACTTGGTCATCCGTGTCATGCTTTTGATTATGACAAGGTGATGGAGCTGGGTGGAAAATTTATCATCAAAGAAGCAGAAGCTGGTAAAAAATTTGTGATGTTAGATGGAGCCGAATACGAAACGGTGGGTGGAGAAATCGTCTTTGAAAATCAAGCTGGAGAGATCATTGATTTGCCAAGTATTAAAGGCACACTCAACACTTCAATTAATCAAAGTACGAAAAATGTGTTTTTATTTGTGGAAGACATTGATCCTAAAAAGGTCCGGTTTGCTTCCATGACACATGCCATCAGAACCGTAGCCGCTCAACTGTTAGAAAAAAATGTCGATCCAGCCACGGGCTATGATGTGATGTTGAGAGGGATTCAGCTTTACCAAGAGTTGTGTGATGCACAAATCGCCAGCACTTTATATGATGACTTTCCTGGTAAGCGCACACTCGAATCAGTCACCGTCGCCCATGAAACTATTAACCAATACTTAGGAATCAAGTTACCCACAGAGCAGATTGTTAAAATTCTTAGTGATCTTGGTTGTCAAGTCACCACTGCTGAACAAGCAGAGGGAATTACCTTCACGGTCACGCCGCCTACTTTCCGACCCGATATCACTATCCCCGCTGACGTTGTCGAAGAAATTGCTCGGATTTACGGCTATCACAACTTACCAAGTGTGATCATGCCAACTGCTATTCCTTTGATAAAACCAGAAGGTATGGACTTTGCGATCGAAAATCGTCTCAAGCGCTTCTTAGCCGCCATTGGTTGGCAGGAAGTCTATACGTACTCCATGGTCAGTGAGCATATTGCTCTCGAATCTGGATATAAACTTGACCAACATTTGAAACTCCAAAACCCGCTCACTGATGATCGAGTGTACTTACGGCGATCACTATTACCTTCATTGCGAGAAATTTTGACTCAAAATAGCTCTCAACCTGAGTTATCAGTCTTCGAGTTAGCACATACATATGAGCCCCAAACTGATCAGCTACCTAATCAAGAACTAGTGTTAGCTTTGGTATCTACCCGACCTTACAGACAAGTCAAAGGTGAGTGGGAGGCATTACTACGACAATTTTTTGTCACCAACGTGCACACCAAGGTGAATGATCACGTTACTGCCTTATACTCACAATCAGCTACAGTCTGTGTTACTAACGATCACCAGCAAATGGTGGAATTAGGTACTATTGGTGTTCTCAAAACTGGACAAACGGTCATTGAGGCGAGTTTCAAAAACTTGTTACACGTATTAAAGACTCATCCCACGTATCAGCCGATTCCCAAGACTAGTCCGGTATTAGAAGATTTAACATTTACGATCCCACCTCAAACGTTAGTAGGGGAAATCATGAGTGCAATCGGTACTGTTTCAAATTTGGTGACAGATGTTCAGTTGGCTGATGTATATCTCCAAAATTACACGTTTACGATTACCTATCATGATCCAGAACGTAACTTGACCAATGAGGTAGTAGAACCGATCCGCAAAGAAATTGTCAAAATTATTCAGCAACAATTTAAAGCGGATTTAGTTGGCAAAATTGAGTAGAATAGAGTCATGCCTCACTTTTTGAGACGGGAATGGATTGCTTCCGGGCTGATAGCTGCGATTATTTTTACTGCTCCATTTAATTTGTTTTTTAAATTAACAATCAGTGACGCTTACGTTCATGGCTTATTAGTTGATTACCTCATTCCCAAGTTTTATATCAGTGATTTATTTATCCTGGCGCTGTTAATGTGGTGGGGGATAAATAAACTTGGCTCACGATTCAAAAATTGGCGGCCGTCGATAGTATCATTAGCCACGCTAGTGCTCATAATGCTGCTAGTGTTAAGACAATTTTTTACTACACATAATCTAGCGAGCCTGTGGTTTGGTGTGAAGTTATTGGAGTTTATCAGCTTGGTTTTTGTCACACTTCAATACAAGAAAGTGTTTAAAGAAATGCTTTTTTATGGTGCTATTATCAGCGCACTTATCCTGCAATCGCTATTAGGGAGTTATCAATTTATATACCAGCACTCACTCGCCCCATATTATTTTTTTGGTGAAGTTGACTTTAAACATAGTCTAGGATTAGCCAAAGACACGTTTAATGATCATGAAAAAATCTTGCCGTATGGCAGCACCGCCCATCCCAATATTTTAGCTGGGATGATCGTCGTGTACTGGCTGATAGCTTCACTCTGGTTATTAAAGCATCAACCCCAAACAAAACCAGTTCGATTTATATGGTTACTAGCCACTTTAATTGGCGGAAGTGTGCTGTTCCTCACTCAATCATTCTCAGCTATGGCTATGCTCATCACTGGTATAGTGGCGATGATAATGAATACTCTCAACTGGCCAACAAAAAAAAGTACCGCTATTAAAATACTATCGATTATCAGCTGCCTAGTGCTCATACCAGGGCTGATGTATATCCTCAGTTCCCGATATGATGATGTATCAATTACCCGCCGCAACTACCTAAATCAAGCAGCGATAAAAATGTTCCTTGACCAACCATTACTGGGGGTGGGGTTAAACAACTTTACTGCTCACGTGGAGGAACATAGTCCGAGTCGGGAAGTAGTGCGTTTTGTCCAACCAGTTCATCATGTGGGGTTACTGTGGATAGCAGAAACCGGAGTGATTGGCTTGGGATGTATCATTTTGGGATTTGAGTATCTTCGACGCCATAGTAGCGTCACCACCGGCTTAGTAAATGCCCTTTTCATCCTTTGTCCCATTCTAGCCCTTGATCATTACTTGCTTACTAATCAATTAGGTTTGTGGTTGCTGGTAATACTGAGCGCAGTTTTAATCCAACAACGGCGTTCGGCTTGAGCGGTCATAATTCTGGGCGCGTTGCTGTGGAGTCAAAAGGTCATATAACTTCCAGGATTGGGGTGCAACTTCTTTGATTTCTTCAATGGCAATGTGACGTCGAAGCAGTTGGTACGCTTGTTGCTCACCTAAGTTAGTCTGACGAGCTGGCCAGTTTGATTGATAGTCTGGACCAAAGAAAGTTGTTTGCTCTTCTTTGGTTCCATAACGCTTAGTTAAGGTCTCATAATTTCGACGAATGTTAGCCAGGGTTTGATAGGCATACACAATATGCCGAGCTTCATCATCACTAAAACTCGTTTTATTCGCTAAAGCAGGGTCCATGACTACTTGACGAGCATGTTGATACGCTTCTACCCAGCCCTCAGCGCCATCCGCTGATAAGCGAGAAATATAGACATAATCCACTTCTTCATTAACCGTGGGTTTGAACGTAGTCGCGATTGAGTGATCGACGTTGATAAAAATAACCAAGAAAAGTGTGGCAATGGCAATGCCAATTTCATATACATACCACTCTTTAACCTTGTCTTTGAGGTGGCGCAAAATCAATACTACTGATAGCGCAATAATCATCAACAAGAACAATGAACCATAAATTCTGATCCGAGTTAAGCCATGCTCAGCTTGGTAAAGCAGCACGCGGCGAAAAATCGAGAAGATGAAAATTAAACTTTCGGAGAGTAATACTAAGTTAGCTTTTTTGAGTAACTGGGCTTGTTTATCAGCTTGGCGCAACACCAGCAAACTCGCCCCCACTACGGCATAGACGATACACGCCACCAATGTCAGTTCGCTAAATCCTCGGCGCACGTACTCAGAGTAGGTTTGGACGCCAAATTGGTGTAACTGAGTTTCAGGCACTGCGGCAAACAGATACCGGAATTGCACAATTAAAAATGCTCCCAGTACCACACTAACTGCGCCCACCACCATCAGTGCTTCCACCGTGTATCGGCCCCAAGCGCTATTTTGTAAGGGAGATCGGAATCGCTCACGTATAGCCAACGTCACGGTCGGTAAGGCTATGCCCAACACAACTAGACTTTGAATCAATCGGTCAGGGAAAGTAATTACAAACCGGGGGAACTGGAAGGTGAAGATATTACTTAAGTATCGAGAAAAAATGGGATCAGCACTACCTAGCAGGCCGACAATTATCAACACGACTGGGACTGTTAAAATCAAGCCCCGCAGCACCGCTGAGCTCGTCGAGCTCTTTACTTCCCAACTCGGTAACAAACTCTGCACTAAACCACTAAACATTTTCCACCCGAGGGGCAATTTTTCCAACATCCGACCACCAGCTAATAACCAATTGAACACCAACTGCACTGGCACCATCACGAGCTCACTGAGAGCGCCAAATTGTGTATGCGTGAGGGCAAAGACATATAATCCTAAACCACTCAATGTAAGGCTGGCCAAACCCAATAACTGTACGTCTACTTCATTGGCACGTAACACTGAAAAGGCAGCGCTCAGCACCGATAAGCCAATCGCGCTCAAAGCATAATTTTGTTTCTTGCTACTCTCAGGAGAAAAAAAGGACACCGCAATTACCGCATTGATCAAAACCATCAAGCCAAAATAAGCAATCGTACCCATCCCGGGAAGTGGGTGGTGATAAAAGAAAAAGTTAAAACCTGCTACTGCCAACGTCACCGCAATCAGTTTTTGGAGCATAGATTCCAGTATATCAGATGCTGTCAAAAAAAGAGTGGTTTTAGTGAAGAATTAGTGTAAAATCCATAGAAATATGCCACAAGAAACCCTTGGCCCCTTAACTGAAGGTAAACTAATTGGACATCTCATTCGTGGGACAGAAAGAGCTCCCATTCGTTTTGCAGATTTACCTGAGCATATTGATCTATCAGGTATCTTATTAAAAAGAGCTCAATATATATGGGAAGTATCAAGTGAAGATCCACAACTGAGGGAACACGCTCTCAATGGGGTTACCAAATATGATCGGAAACTACACCTAGATAAAACTCCTATTGTAGGAAATGTAGAAAGTGTGGTAATTTTTACGCCTGCTGTAGGGGTTTCAGGGCGCGTATTAAGCATCCACTCTCATGCTATTTTAGACACTCCACCATCTGGGGTTGATATTGCCAATTTATTAAGAGGTTCACAAGGATATCAGGGGATGTGGATAACAACTGCTTCGGCAGATTTTTTCATTGTCAGAACTGATCAAACGCCTATCTATGCTAATACCGAAACTTTATTAGAAAAGGCAGAAGATTATGAAAGTGGACGACACCTTCTTACTTCGCAACGACAAAGTCAAAGCTTTTATGAGACCGTAAAAAATCAGGTTGAAAACAACAGTTTAGATGGTGATCATTTATCAAGCCTTCATAATCAACAACTGATCGTAAAAAATACATTGGCTGCCAGTTTTTCTCTCACTTTCTGCACTAAACATAGCATTGGTTTTTATTACTCTCCCAAAAGCGGTTTATTCACTAGAGTAACTCATGTCGATCAACTCGCAAACTATATTACTCCTCTTAAAAATTTGATTGGGGATGATATCGAGCACTTAAAAAGAAAACGGCAACTAGAACTTAATCCTGAGCTCAGAAAAGTTAAAGTTGAGTCGTTAAGTCCTGCTTTTACTATTGCTATGTGGGAAAAAATAAAAAACTATATTGGAAGTGATGTAGCAAAACCATTTTTCCCTGATGGTGTAGAGCCCATAATTGAGGCCTACAACACATATCATCAGCTTCAACTGACAGAGACAGAGTTTTTAGCCCTTGTTCTAGAAAAAAATGACTACAATCCTGACCAAAACAATGAAACTTTTTCCCCAATCCATGGCTTTCTCATGATTGCTCAAGAGTTAGGGCTCCTCAAGGAAAATTAAAAAAACTTCTAGGGACTAACACTGGGACTGGGCAACGCCACCGGACTTGCCGAAGGACTCGGCGACGGGCTGGGTGAGGCGGAAGGTGACGGCTGTGGTGTTGGAGAAGGGCTCGGCGACGGCTCAGGTCGTTTCCACTCCTGACCACCGGTCCCAATCCGTGAGCGATTACTCTCGACTTCTTTACCGTTTCTGCCTTTAGCTTTAGCATAGATTTCATGTTGGCCCGCTGAGAGTTTAATTGTTCCACGATAGGAACGGTTATTAATGGTTTCTTTGAGGCTGCCATCTACCCAAATTTCAATTTTTTCAATGCCATCACCAGAGTCAGCGTCGATTGCCACTTCCACATCTTCAGTACTAAATGTGCGCTCATTTTCTGGTTTCACTAAGCGCACCGAGACGTCACTTTGTTCACCACAGTACTCAGTGGGAGGTTTATATTTATCATCAGTTTGTGCTCCCACCCAAGCATCAATACCTTGTTGCCACCGATTAATACCATCTTTGCTAACCGGGTCACTTTCTTTAAACACAAAGTAGTTTTTCTCGTCATAGTCAGCTGAGGCAATTTTGGCATCTGTTGCTAACTTATTTTCACCTTTACAGACTTTAAGCTTGGTATTAATAGGGTCGGGGAGTGCAGGCAAAGTGCCTTTGATAGCAATGTCTTTGCGACTGGGCAGATCATCATGAGCCGGGTAACCAGACACTGCATCCACAGTGACTTCTTCCACATTTTCCGGCCGCTCCCAATCAGGAGCTGAAAAACCATTCTTTAAGGCATGATCAATAATTTTACGCCAAATAGGTGAGGCACCGGTAATACCCGAGGCAACTCGCGTCATTTCACTGTTATCGTTGTTACCCACCCAAACACCCACCATCACTTCCTGACTCCATCCAATCGTCCAGTTGTCACGACGATCATTAGTAGTACCGGTTTTGACGGCAATGGCTTTACCAGTATTGAGCAACGAGTTAGCGCCGAAGGCCAATAACCGTGCATTGTTGTCACTCAGGACATTGTTAATCAGATACGCTTCTTCCGGGGTGATAACTTCGCGACCATCCACTGGGCGGTGTTCAAACAATAGTTTGCCATTACTATCTTCCACTTTCAAAATCGCTACCGGTTCTACTTTGCGGCCGCCATTGGCGAACGCACTGTAAGCGGTGACGGTATCAATTAAATGCACTTCACCACCACCTAACGTCACGGATAAGCCTAAGCGTCGTAAGTTCTCTTCGCTTGGCTCAAGGGTAGGGAAGCCCATGTCATAAGCCAGCTGTAAGAAATTTTCCACCCCCACGATGCCCACCCCTTTCACTGCCGGAATGTTGAGAGAGCTACCCAAGGCTGTGCGCAAATTGACGGGACCGTGAAACTTGCCATCGTAGTTTTTGGGGTTGTAAGGTTTTTCGACTTGGTTAGCGGCAAAGGTAGTTTCTACGTCCATCAACATACTTGCTGGCGTATAACCCATCTTAAACAAACCTAAATAAGTCAGCGGCTTAATTGATGATCCAGGTTGACGCAAACCATCTGCTGCCACGTTATATTGGCCATCAATGTCTTCAGCAAAGTAATCCTTACTACCCACCATACTCAAAATTTCACCCGTTTTAGGGTTAGTGACCATGGCGGCACCGTTGGTGATATTAAACTCCAAGACTTTTTCAATTTCCTCAGCCACAATTTTTTGGGCCTCAGCATGGAGGGGAAGATCGAGAGTAGTGGTCACTTTTAAACCCCCTTTTTCAGTCAATTCTTCACCATACATCTCAATTAATTTATCGCGGACAAAAAATACAAAATGAGGGGCTTTAATCTCGGTTTTAGCGCGTTGAAAAACGATGGTGTCAAGCTCACTGAGGGACTGTTCATATGCTAAGTCAGTAACATATCCATCTTCTTTCATCCGCCGTAGTACGCCTTTAGCACGCATCTTCCATAGTGGCTCACCATTTTCATCGCTTTTGCCGCTGTATGGTGAATAAGCTGAAGGCCGCTGCGGGAGACCAGCCAAGATGACTGACTCAGTCAGAGTCACTTGCGAAACGGGTTTATTAAAATAAATTTCTGAAGCAGTGCCAACCCCCCAGGCAGTACCGCCATAGGGAGCTTCATTGAGGTACATTTCTAAAATTTGATCTTTGGTAAAAGTTCTTTCAATTTGTAATGACAACACAAACTCGCGAAACTTGCGCGGTAAACTTCGTTCATTGGTCAGGAGCACATTTTTGACCAGCTGTTGAGTCAGGGTAGAGCCACCCACCACCCGCCGGCGCACAATTAAGTTATAAGGAATTCTGACAATAGTTAAGAAATCAAAACCTTGATGTTTATAAAAATCTTTATCTTCAGTAGCAATGGTCGCTTGTTTGAGCGTTTCCGGAATTTGATCGATAGTGACCGGCACCCGCCGTTCTTCATCAAATAAATCATAGAGAAGCTCGCCATTGCGATCATAAATCCGAGTACTGAAGCCATCGCGACGAACTACCTGACCAGGTTTAGGTAGATCGCGAGAGTACCAGGCAAATAAAATAAAAAATAGCACAATGCCAAGGGCTACACACGCCATGGCGCCAATCGCCATCCACCAAAAAAATGTAATCATTTGCAAACGTTTCTCAGCCGGAGTCAGACGTTGATATCGTGACCGACCACGACGAAAACGCGACTTCATCCATCTGAAGGGAGCAGTTAGAGTGTCTTGAATAGCACCAATATTGATTTCTAGTTCCATGACCTAGACATTGTAGCAGGTTAATAAATGTCTTGAAATGTCGCAATTCGCAAGCAGTAAATATTTTGTGGCTGATAGGTGCAAAGAAGACGATAGCGAAGGTCAATGTTAACGACTAAGGTTTGTTGGTAAGGAAAGCGAGAGACTCGGTGGGCAGGAAAGTGGGGTGCATATAATAACCACCCGAATGCTGGGATAATTTTCGCCTGTAAGGAAGGGCTCCTTTCTAACAGCTCTTTTAAGTCCTTTTGAAATTGCGTACTAAGAATTAATTTCATCGAGATACTCAGTGGTCTGTCTAAGGCTGTTGAGAGTTTTGATAGTGTGAGTTAGCTCTTCTTGTTTGGCCTGGTTTAGCCATGTTTCATGTTTTCGGTTAGTTAAAAATTGCCGTAAGGCGGTTCTAATAACATCACTAAAAGACACAAACTCGCCCTCCGAGACTAAACTCTCGGCTTCCTGTTTTAATTTGTTGGGAAGAGATACATTCACTGTGCTCATATTTTTTTGATTGTATGAATATTAGCAAAAATCATACAATGCACAAGAATGAGGATTTTTGAGTAGGTTGCTTCGTGCTTTCCTCGATAAGTTAGAGATCAAAAACGTAATTTACAACAAGCTAACATTAAACTGAGGGCTGTTGAATTATCTAAGCACGCAACGAACAATTAATTCTTGCGCACCACATACGCATCTGCTATATTTCCCGTCAGTATGGTTACTACCCTTACCTATCGCCATTTTACTTTTGATTGGACCGACGCGGTGGGGATTGGTGTTGCCTAATATTAATTTATAAATGCACAATCAACCCCACCACCCGGTGGGGTTTTTGGTTGTGGAGAAAGGGACATATGTCCATCTGTAGACAAGAAGGTAATGGAGCACCACCACTGGCTGCTATTAGTTACTTAAATAGAAATAAAGAACGAGTTTTTTCACAAAAACCAATTAATGAACAAAAGGCCCAACCCAAGCAAGTCAGTAGTGAAGACTGGGCCTTAATAGTAGGTATGGCCCAAGTGGTAAGAGAAAACAGAGGTGATCAAAGAAAAATGTCAGGAGTTGTGTATAGTCGAGATTAAAAAAAAGCTTATAATCAAAAAAGTTATGCAATCCTCAGATTCATCTTCTTTACCACCGGTCCTCACCCGCGGAGTGAGTGAAGTGTTACCATCAGCTAAAACACTGGCAGACTTGATGTCACAACGAAAAATTCGCGTCTACATCGGCATTGATCCCACGGGCGCATTTTTGACCTTGGGCCACTCAGTGGGTTTGCGTAAACTGCAACAATTTGCCGATTTGGGACATGATGTAATTTTGTTGATCGGCAACGGGACCGTCAAGATAGGTGACCCGACTGGCCGTGACACCACTCGACCAGTGTTAAGTGAGGAACAAATTGAGGAAAACTTCAAACATTGGCAAGCACAAGCCAGCAAAGTTTTGGATTTTTCCAAAATTCGGGTTTTGCGCAATGGAGATTGGCTCGACAAATTAACGTACAGCGATATGGTTAAACTGATGGCTCAGACCACTGTGCAGCAATTAATCGAGCGCGACATGTTCCAAGAGCGTGTTAAAAAAGGCCTGCCTATTTTTGGACATGAAATTATGTATCCATTGTTACAAGGTTATGACAGTGTAGCCATGGATGTGGATTTGGAAATTGGGGGCACTGACCAAACCTTCAATATGATGATGGGTCGCCATTTACAAAAAGTCTATAACAATCGTGAGAAATGGGTACTCAGCACACCCATCATTAATGGCACTGATGGTCGGAAAATGAGTAAATCCTATGGCAACTATGTGGCTCTCACTGACGAACCCAATGACATGTTTGGCAAACTAATGCGCATCACTGATGACATGATCATTGAGTACTTTACGCTCTTAACTGATGTGTCCAGTGATGAGATTGCGGAGATGGACAAAGCCATAGCTGCCGGCGAAAATCCCATGACCTTCAAAAAGCGCTTAGCCTTCACCATTACCGAAATGTATCATGATACCGCCGCCGCTACCGCTGCCCAAGACTTTTTTGCTAAAGCTGTGCAGGAAAAGGAAGTGCCTGAAGATATTCCTACTGTCAACGTAAATGAGTCATCACTAACCATCTTAAGTTTAGTGAAAGCTTGTTTAGAAACTGAGAGTAATAGCAACCTCCGCCGGCTCATCGAACAAGGTGGCGTAGAACTCTTACCGGCTGGCGAAAAACCTACCGATCCTAATCAAATCATCGACCTGCAAAGTGTAGAGGTCATCCGAGCTGGTAAACGAAAATATTTTAAAATTAATCTCACTTAACTTATTAATATGACAAAACGCACTCGCCAAATTATTATCAAAGTCTTCGCCATTACTACGATCATTTTCATGATTGCGGGCAGCGTCATCAGCGCGTGGCTAGGAGTTAGTTACTAACTCGCTTCAAAAGTCGAAAATCTGCTGTTTCTAACACTGGCACATAATGAAGATCGATATAGCTGAAGAGCTCTGCTAATCGTTGTTTATCTAGGTCAGCTTCAGGTTCTACATACCCAGGTTTTTGTACCACTATATACGTGGTTTGCTCAGTCTCTAAATGAATAATCATCCGCGTCTGGTCCTGGGCACGAAATGTTTCATGGTAAAAAAGTGTGTCAAAGCTACTACTCGGCATCTCTAAGATAAAGTTGATCAATGGGCAGTAGGGAAGACAAACGAGTGTTTCGTCAATATCACTATACTGCATTAAATAGGTTCGCAACTGAATAAAGTTTTCTTCCTCGCGGGGAGAAATATGTAAGCCTGTTAAGCTTGGAACTGCACTTTTCACCGTCTCTGGCAAACGATACACCCCAAAAAATAACGTGTACTCACGAACCGGACCAATTAAAAATGGCAGTGTGTAGAGGACTACCAAAGCTGCACAATTAAGGTTAATATGCCACTCTGCCCACGGTGTTTTTTGAAACCAATCTACCACCAATGGCAATAATAAAGGTGCGGTCAAAATAATAGCTGCAGATTCATACCCCGAAGCAATCGAACCAAAATAAGTCATCAGTAATAAGCTGGCCCATGCCCATACTACATAATTTTTACTTCGGCTCCAAAAGCCTGTCAGCGCTACTGATACACAGGCCGTCAAAAAAACAACAGAGTGGTAATAAAAAAGTGATTGTCCAAGATAATCAAACAAGCGACCAATGCGCCGGGGATTATTACCCAAATAAAGAGTAATTACAGCCACAGCTATCAGTAGCAACCAAGCTCGGTACTGATTTTTTAGTCTCATGAATACTGCAGTTGCGGCAATAATCAGCACACTAAAAATCATGCGGTTGCGCAAAAAAGCTACGGCGTGAGCTTTGACGCTAACTGAAAACAAAAAGCAGTAATAGAGTAACTCATCGAGTGCTCCTTGAGTGGCAAAGTAAACTCCTACCAGCACTAAAATAAAAATCACACCTCCCATCACCCAGATAGCATCAACTAAACTCTTTTTAAACTCTGCTAGTTGCCAACGATCATTGAAGGTTGGCTTACTTACTATCAGTGCCACTACTGCAGGCACTATCAACAAACCATAGGTTTGTTTACTGAGCATAACCAACGCTAAGGTTACACCCAACATAAATAACTGTAATCGACGGGCGCGTGGAGAAGTTGACTGATTCATCAATCTTAATAGCTGCAAAAGCGCGGCCATAATAAACACCAATGCATACGTGTTGTAAAACGCAAATCCTCCCGGCCAAACCCACATTAAGGCAGTCCCAGACAAGACTAGTAACTGATTAAGCCGTGATAGTTTGAGATAAGGCGTTGAAATATAAACAAGCGTCAGCAGTAATAAAGTCATTACTACATAACTTACTCTCCCCACCAGAAAAACTTCACCAAATACTTTCATCAACCCCGCTTGAAAGTAGTAACTGGCGGGGGCAATCGGGGTCATGAAATCACGGTAAGGAAGCTTGCCATCTAAAATCAGATGCGCATTATTAATCGCAAAACCTTCGTCGCGATAACTGAGAGCCTTATTAAACACGGGTAGCTGGAAAACTAAAAATAAAATGAGACTAAAAATCAAGGGTTGTGAAAGGAGAGTTCGGAAAGGCATCGGTGGCGAGTATACGTCATTCTACGGTTGAGTAAAGGATCGTCAAGTATTATCGCTATGACGTGGGCTCGGCAGGCGCTAGGCAGAGTTGATACCTCATGTCTACCGGGTTCAACTCCCGGCGGGTCCACGTCAGATAAATTGATTTTGCGAAAATAAAATGATAAAATTAATGTATTGAGGTATCAACTCTCTAGCACTGATTAACAGCCACCTTCACCAGGTGGCTTTTTTGTCCCTGAACTTGTCCCACCTCACCTTCCTAGTGTACAGTGACACCAGCATGTATACGTTCGAAACACCACTGACACAAGTGACAGGCATCGGTACCAAACTGGCTACCGAGCTAAGTAAAAAAAATATCTTCACCGTCAAAGATTTAGTGCTGTTTGTGCCTCTCCGATATGAGGATAAATCGCATTTAGTCGAAATCGATACCGCCCCTATCAACGAATTAATCACGCTCCAAGCCCAGGTAGTCACCACCAGTAACTACTATAAAGGCCCTCGTTCAATTCAATCAGCCACCATTTCAGACGGGACAGGAAAATTAAAAGTGATGTGGTTTAATAACCGCTTTATTTTAGATAAGTTGAAGCGGGGAGAGAGCTACTTTTTCAGTGGCAAAATCAATACCTATAAAACCTTAGTCCAACCCGCTGTAGAAGATGTCAAAGCGGAGACGCTCCATACCAACCGCCTGGTGCCGTTGTATTCGAGTGTATTGAACTTTAAACAAGGCAGCATTCGCCGCATCTTGAAACACATTTTGGATGGCTTGAACATTGCCGATACCGAAGTAGAAGCTGCACTCCAGAACTTAGCTCTGACTCATTTTCCTCAGCTAGCTCCTACGCTCAAACAACTTCATTTTCCTGACTCCGAAAATACAATCGCCCCTGCCCGGGAGCGGCTCGCGCTCGAAGAACTTTTGGGCTTGATGAAAAAATCGTTTGCGATTAAAGAAACCTGGAAACAAGATAAACATGCGCCCGCAATCACTGTCAAACTAGGGGAGCGAGTGATTCCGGCTTCAGTTCCCTTTGAGTTAACCGCAGCCCAGTATCGAGTGGTGGGGGAAATCATGGCCGATATTGCCCAAACCACACCGATGAATCGATTGTTAGTAGGTGACGTGGGCTCGGGAAAAACGGTGGTGGCTGGTGTGGCAGGTTTGCACACCCTTCAAGCTGGCTATAACGTGGGCTTAGTGGCCCCGACGCGCATTTTGGCTGAACAACACGCAGAAACTCTGACGAAACTATTTCCCAATCTAAACATCGAGCTGGTGCTAGCTGCCAGAAAAATTTCTGCTAACTCTAAAAAAGTAGCCGCTCCCACAGCGACTACGCCTACGTTTTATGTGGGCACGCACGCTTTAATTAACCGCTTCCCTCAGCTTAAGCCCGGCTTAATCATTTATGACGAACAACATCGCTTTGGGGTTGCACAACGCTCGGCTGCTGATCAACTCCTCCAACCACATCCCCACATCTTGACCATGTCTGCCACGCCCATTCCGCGTAGTTTGATGTTAACAATCTTTTCTCACTTATCACTGAGTGTGATTGATGAAATGCCGCGTGGTCGCCAACCTATTAAAACGTGGGTGGTGCCAGAAAGTAAACGCACCAGTTCCTATCAATGGATGGCTACTGAAATACAGCAACAGCATTCACAGGTGTTAGTGGTCTGTCCGTTTATTGATCCGTCTCATTCACAGGCTTTGGAAAATGTGGCGGCGGTGACTGAACGCTTCGAAGCTATTAAAACGTTTTTCGCCCACCAAGATAAAGCGGTGCGGGTAGAGTTGCTGCATGGCCGGATGAGTAAGGCCACTCAAAGTGAGATTACGGAGCGGCTGTATCAGCGCCAAATTGATGTCCTTGTTACCACCCCGATTGTGGAGGTAGGAGTTGATTTGCCGGCAGCTAGCGTCATCGTCATCGAGGCCGCGGAGCGGTTCGGTTTAGCCAGCTTGCATCAACTGCGCGGCCGGGTGGGGAGGGCTGGGCAGCAAGGTTATTGTTTACTGTTCAGTACTTCAAAGTCAGAGAGTGCCCAAGAACGCCTCCAAAAGTTCTGTACTACTACCAATGGCGCCGAGTTGGCTGAACTCGATTTACATAATCGCGGAGCAGGAGATATTTTTGGGACTCAGCAACATGGCTTCGAACAACTGCAGTTTGCCAGCTGGACTAATGCGGAGTTAATTGCCCAAGCCCGACAGGTTTTTGAGTACGTCAATCAGCAGCCTACCTGGCAGCCATTATTACTTACCACCGAGAGTGATGACCAGGCACCACTGGCTAATTAGCCTGGTAATTGTCTTTCCACTCAAGACACGGTACAATACCTGTCTGTCAAAAGACTGAACTCACGCTCAAACATCAAAGGAGACTTATGGGAGCCCTACCAAAGAATAAAATCACTCGCGCTGAACAAGGTGCCCGCCGCCATGGCAACACCCCCAAATTGCAAAAAGACAGTAACAGTTCAATCCCCATGCACAAGCAAGGCTTTGTCGCTCAATTCATGAAGTTTATCGGCGCTGCTCCTGCCACCGCTGACAAAACCAATGATAAAGCAGAGTCTCGAGAAGCCAAAAAAGCTGCCAAAGCCGCCGAGCTGAGCTCGGTTGCCGGCACCAAAGCTGCTCCACAAGCTCGTGGTAAAGCTACTAATGCTTCAGCTCCTATCAAAGGCGTGCGCAAAGCTCAACACAAAGGGTAAACTTTTTACCACTATAATCGTGTCATGACTTCACCTGACCTGGGTTTATATTTTCGCACCGCCAACCAGGATGATTTAGATATCATCGTGACGCTTAACTCTCAGTTCAATTTGGCGATGCCAAATTTTTACTGGGATCAGCCTGAGTGGGTATCTACCCAGATTGAACACGCTCGCTACTTTGTACTCATTAACCCTGATAACCTTGTCATTGGCGCCATCTGTTTAACACCCCTCACCGACACCAATCAATTAAACTTGGAAACGTTAGCCATCAACCCTCAGCATCATGGCCAAGGCTTGGGTAAAAAGATGATTGAGTTCGCTAAGCAAAAAGCTCTGGAAGGTAGGTGTGAATCATTGATTGTCGAAACCTTCCAATGTTATAAACTCGAAGCCTTTTATCTTAAGTGTGGTTTTAGCAAAGACGAGCCGTATATTTTATTTGAAAATGGCGAACCGTATTACCGGTTTAAGATGAAGTTGGAAGCTAAGTTATAATTTTTAGATGACAGATTTATGCCATAATTGTGGCACGGAAAAAGTGGAGTCAACAAATGAGAGACCTTTAACCAAAGCTCTCATCACAAAACTAGTTTGTGATACATTGCGCAAATATTAACAAAAATGCCACAAGGTTAACTTAAACCTTCTTCTTCACCTTAGCTAGAATTGCTTGAGCCACCGCTCCACTAGCAGTCTTAAGATCAATTTGGGTGCTAAGTGTAGAAATATAAGCCTGACTTAAAATATATCTCAGCTCTTCTTCTTCATGAGTGATGACGACCTCATCACTATTAAAAATTGCTTCGACTGCTTGTAACTCAGATACAGAAACCAACTCAGTCTGAATTCCAGCATATCCATAAACACTTTCTTTATTTAACGGTCTACGAATCACAGCTAAGATTGCCCTAACCTTGTCTGCAGCTGACAACTGATCAAAGGGTTTCAAATTTTCTGACATTTTTCTCCTTAAATGAAAGTGCGGGCATTATAGCAAAGCAAACTTAGGTTCAACCCTTGACACTCATCTCCAAACCGACTTGAATACAGAGAGGGGAACGACCTCTAGATTTTACTCTTGCTTTATTAATAAAAATCGATACTATATCTTATGACAGATACATCGCAGTTGAGTAACCAAACGCCGCCCAACCAGGCAAATGATCAAGAAAATCTTGATCCTCGTCATCAAAAGCGCATAGCCATGATGCAAGCCTTGTTTGCGTTTAGTTTCCACCAATCGCCATCAGACGACAGCTTTACGGACATTGCTGAGATCATAGAAGTGCTGCCTGAGCTGGATCAAGAGATCCAATCGACAGCCCCTGAGCGACCGCTAAGTGAAATTAACAAAGTTGACCTTGCAATCCTACGCTTAATTGTGTTTGAATCTAAGCGGAAGAAGACACCTAAAAAAGTGTTAATTAATGAAGCGGTAGAGTTAGCTAAGGAATTTGGGACAGACAGTTCGCCCCGGTTTGTAAATGGTGTGTTAGCTCATCTTTTTGCGGTGTAACGAATGAAAAAAGGACCTTTATGCCTCTAAGTATCAAAAAAAACGCTCCGGCAGCTACAGATCAATCTCTGAGTACTTTTCAAGTGCTCCAAGGGATTGTCATGGAGGTGACCGGCAATGAAACTCATGATGTCACACCCGAGTTTTATCTGGAAGAAATGAGCTTAGTGGATTTTCCTCAAGTGATTAGTCGTATTAATCAGTACTATGATCACAAGATTAAATTGAGCGCCAAAGATGTCTTAGCTGAGTGTGAAACCTTAGAAGAATTAGTGTTTAAAGTCGAAGAAGAACTCGAGTGGGGCTAGACCTTACTCGCAAGCCATATGATCCCGCACTTCCGCAATCAAGCTCTTTTGATTACAGCTCTTACTCATCGCAGTGCCCTCAACGAAAAACTGTCAACTTCAGAAGAATCTAATGAACGCCTCGAGTTTTTAGGCGATGCCGTCTTGGAACTGGCCACTACCCAGTATCTCTATCACCATTTTCCTCAAGACCCCGAAGGGGTATTAACTGCTTACCGCAGTGCGTTAGTCAAAACCACCACTTTGGCAGAGGCAGCTTTAGAGTTGGGGTTGGGCGAACAGCTGTACATGAGTAAAGGGGAAGAAGCCACCGGTGGCCGCCAGAATGTCAGTTTACTAGCTGATACTATCGAAGCCATTATTGGCGCTTTGTACCTGGATCAAGGCTTTGAAGCCGCCTATGAGTTCCTGCAGGATCACTTATTCCCTAAATTTATCAAAATCAAACAACAAAAACTCTATAAAGACTCTAAAAGCCAACTTCAAGAGCTGGTGCAGTCAAAAGGCCTGGATGCCCCTCACTATGAAGTCATTAACGAGGTCGGCCCAGATCATGAAAAAGAGTTTACCATTCAAGTCTTAATAGCTGGTCAAATTCAAGGTAGTGGCTCAGGAAAAAGTAAACAACAAGCTCAGCAAGCCGCCGCTACCGTCGCTCTTGAGAAGTTTGCTGCTGAGTGATACAATCCCTTCCTATGCTGAAAGTTAAACTCGCTCGTTTTGGTAAAAAGAAACAACCTCACTACCGGATTGTCGTCAATGAAGCTCGCGACAAACGTGATGGTAGCTATGTCGCCTTGTTAGGTCACTACGCTCCTACTCAAACTCCTAAAACGTTGACTCTTGATGTAGAAGCTTACAATGAATGGTTAAAAAAAGGTGCTCAACCCACCGAAACCGTAGCTAGCTTAGCTGCTCGCTATCAATCTGGTAATCCTTTCCCAGCTAAAAAAGCTCAACTTTCTAAAAAAGCTAAAGCCAAAGTTGCTGCTGAAAAAGAAGCTCAAGAGGCTGCCGCTGCTGCTCCCGCTGAAGAAGCCGCCCCAACCGCTGCTCCCGAAGCTGAAGCACCTGCCGAAGTCACTGAAGCTGAAGAGACCAAGCCTGAAACCACTGCTTAATTACCCAGTACTAAGTAGCATCAGTTTTTGACACATGAAAAATTTACTCGAATTCTTGCTTATTCATTTAGTTGATCATCCCGAAGATGTCGTGGTGGAAGAACATGAAGATGATCGAGGAGTTGTGTTTACCTTACACGTCCATCCTGATGACATGGGTCGCGTCATTGGGAAAGGTGGAGCAGTCATCCAATCTATTCGCAATATCGCCAAAATCCGTGCTGTCAAAGAGGGCATTCGCGCTCATATCGTCTTAGCTGAAGCTGAAGAGGGTAGTGAGGCTGCTCCTGAAGCTGTGGCTGCGTAATTTTTTCCTGTAAGAATGCTTTGTCTGTGAAAAAATATCCTTGTTAGTGGACTATTATTTCTAACTGCTTCTCAAAAAGTGAATTTTCTGTACGTTGTGCGGTTTTTGTTAATATCCGCACAATGAAAGAGGGGCTTTATTGTGGCTGGTGATGGTTATTAAGAGAGCTTAGCGTTACCTTACCTCTCCCTCTCTCGCAAAGTACCCTTCCTCAAAACACTCACTTTCACAGTGGCACAATTAGTGCACAATCGTGCCACAAAAATGCCACCGGTTTTTAACCGTTGCTACTGAAGCCACCTTCATAGGAAAAATAAAACCACCTTACTACAACTGATTACTGACCCCAAACAAATCTTCTAATCCACCACCCTGAATGACAGTAGGGGCCTGGATTTCGCTGAATACAAAGGTATCTACTTCTTGTAACACTTTTTCTTCCGCCGCACCCAGCGGTGGCAACGGAGCCTCCAAGGCTGCAGAAACCGATTTAGTGAAGTAAAAGCTGGTAATTAACAACTCAGCTTCGTAAACACTTTCTGCGGCACTTTTACCTGGTCGCAGTGGCTTACTTAAGCTTAAACTCGTGACCGTACTCGCCGGCGTGATTTTCTCCACACTTTCTAAGAAAACATTAATTTCAGCCAGCGACCCTTCCGTAGTTAGCAACACGTCTAGCTCATCATATTCACGCGCCACCGTACTGGTTTTTTTCCGGTTGCGGGCCACCGCACTGGGAGCGCTAGATGTGCCGCTCGACTCACTAGCAATCGAGCCCGGTGATAACTCAATATTGGTCACCACTACTCCTGAATCTTGGATAACGCCATTTAAATTTGTCAGTAACTCCAAGAGGGGTTTTTTAGACGGCAAAATAGCATTGACCTTATCAGCTTTAGCGTATGAAGGCGAAAAAGAAATTTGTTGCAGTTCAGTGACTTTCTTGTTCAACTGATCAACCATATTTTGTTCTTTGCTCATCACATTCCAGACCGCCAAACTACTCTGGACTTGAGGTATGATCACCATCAAAAATAACAAGACGCTGATCCCAGCTAAGCCCACCGCAAATAACAAAAACCGCCGAGTTGTAGTCAAGTATCGGAGGCTTAATTGTGGTTGGTTAGTTAACGTCAGTTTAGCCATAAGAGTTATTTTTTCTCAGTTTTATTGAGTGAGATCGTCACCTGCATCGAGTATCCACCATCCTGATTCCGGGCTAACTCACTTTTGTTGACTGCCGCATACTGATTTTTAACCTCGTCACTCGAGAGTTTCTCAAACACTTCCTCTAGCGTAAACACATCTTGAGCTTTCAACCCAAACTGCAACAAACTTTCATCACCTTCAAAACTAATCTCACTAATCAAAACTTGAGGGCCAAACAAGGATGAAAAATAATTAATTGCCGTCCGTTTGTCACTGCGTTGTTGAAAAAGTTCTCCTAAAATTTTGATCTTATTGGCAAAAATAACATACGAGCGTTCTACATTCTCTTGAGAAACTACCTGGCGTTTGAGCTCATTTTGTTTATCTTTGAGTTGTTTGACGCGATAGGTAAGAAAAAGCTGGGAAGAGGTAGCAATAATACTCAGGATAGTAATAACACCAAACACCACCATCGCAATTTTAAAAAACCTTCGATCTTGTTGATCGAGTTTACTCAATTCCTTCTGCCGGTTGCGTAGAAAGTTGATGGTATACGCCATACTAGAGTTCTCTCATTAACAAACCCATGCACACAGAGTAGGCGGGGTGATTAGCGGGGGGAATCTCGCCGCTAGCTTGGCTAAACGGAGCTGCAATCAAAACTTCCACTCCGAGTTCGGCGGTAATTAACTGCACCATCCCCACCAATTGAGCCGAGCCGCCTGACAGTAATACCCGCTGCACCGAATCGGTCGGGTGCTGGTTAATAAAGAAGCGAATCGCTTTTTGCATTTCGCCAATCAGTAACTTAGCTGCTGGCAACATTGCTTCCCGAACTTTGCCTTGGAACTGGGCCTCATCCAAGCCATAACTACGTTTGTATTGCTCGGCTTGTTCACCAGTCAGACCAATCGTTTGCTCCAAAGATCTGGTCAATAACTGACCGCCATTTAAGTGAGTAAAGACAAAGCTCAACTCACCTTGATGCATCACCGCCATATCCATGGTAGAAGCGCCCAAATGTACTACCAGGGTGGTGGGGTCTTCGACCGTAAACTGCAACGAACGGATAACTGAAACGATGTGCGTTTCTAACACCGTCGGCTCTAAACCAATCATGGTAAAAACCGAGACATATTTTTCAATTAAGGATTTACGAGCACCGACGAGTAAGACGCGCATCGGCACATTTTTGTCGGCTTTTTTAGGCCGGAATAAGACCTGATATTCTAAAGATAATTCTTCGGGGGGGATAGGAATATGTTGTTCGGCTTGCCAACCAATAGCTGAGGCTAACTCAGCGTCCGACAACCAAGGTAGTGAGATGACTTTAGTTGAGACCATTGTTTCTGGTAAAGCTAAACGGACATCTTGGCGAGGCAAATTATTATCAGAAATGGTGGTATCAAGAAGCTTGGCTAATTTCTCTAATTGGGCTTCGTCGGCGGCTATGTTAACACCGAGAGGATTAAAGATTTCCAAGGCGCGGGTGACTTGGACAGCATTACCAGGTTTACCACTAATGGCTTTAATCGTATATGTTCCAATATCGAGAGCAAGGGCAGGCATAGAAGTTTAATTTTCAGTTTTTAATTTTATATGACTAATTTTTGACAATATCTGCTCCACTATATAATGCAAAATCCATCACTGATGGTGCGGTTGGTAAGGTGCGGTTGACTTCAACAATTCTCGTCTCATTGCCATTATTACTGCGCGCTTCAGAACGGACATTGAAGTACTGGACCGGCAACTCCCAGTTCACACCGGTAATGCGCACGTGGGTGTCACTGTAAACGGGTTTGACGCGCACAAATAAGTCATCACTGTTAAGAGTGAGCGTGGTACTGCGCCGATAACCATCGACGTTGATGCTAGAAGCGGTGGTGAAACCATCACTGCGAGCACAACCTGCTAATGCGAGCGTCCGTGCCTTGGTATCGGTAGCATCACCAGAAAAAATCGTGACTACTAAAGACGCTGGTTCCTGAGTACTACAGTTGTCTTCTTTGGACCACTCAATTTTGAGTTGGGGATTGGTAATGGCAGCGATACCGGTCAAATCTACCATCACATTGAGACCTTCAAAGAGCCGCGTTTCCAAGGTTTTGCGCTTGCTGATCGTGTAGTTAACATCGACGTTATCAATGGAGGTGACTTCACCAGAGCTACTATCTTCTTCAAAAGTGAGTTCGGAGGAGAGGGCTTTTTCGATACCGGCTTCGGCAGCATTGAAAACGCGAGCAGAGTCTGCGCCTTGCTGGGAGAGGGCTAGATCTTGCGTGGTACGGGCAGCCACTGACAAACCAATCGTCAATAAAACCACCATGATCAACAGGATAATGACACCAATCTGGCCAGCTTGAGAGGCTTTATGCACATACTCATCATAAAGCTTTACCAAAGCGAAAGCAACCAATATTTAGTCAAGGGAAATGCTATGCGGCTTCGTACTCAGACCAGTTTTTTTCGCGATCGGCTTCGATCAAATTCCGCAAATAGACAGAGCGGGGAATCTTCTTGGTCTTAGCAATAAAATCGAGATAAGCCACCTGGCGTGGTGAGATGAAAAAGTTGAAACGAGTATCAGCTTGAGAAATGGCAAAATCAATGGCACTCTTGAGTGTTTCTTCTAAATTTTCCAGGCTATATTTTTGGACAACCAGCTTCTCTGAATCTAAACCTTCGAGGAAGTGGGGAGCGTGACCTTCGGTGTATAAGACGATTACGGGTTTACCGCGCTCCAGAGCTACGGCAATTTCATGACCTACTCCTAAGGAAGGGTGAGAAGCCTCGGCAACAACGATGTCACTACCTGAAATCCACTTTAACACTTGTTTATAGAAACTCACTTTCTCTTGATCACTCAGACCATATACCTCATCGTGAGAAGGGCGCAAGGTATCTTCAACAACTGTATACTCGAGTTTTTTTAAAGTATTAACGATCGCTTCGTACTGTTTAAGATACTTATCACGACCAGAAATAGAACCTACAAAATATGTTTTCATAGGGGTATTTTAACGTCCAAGAAGAGATTTGGCTAGTGATTCAAAAAATTTACCTGTAGAAATCGCTGAAAAGTCTCGTTTGGGTTGCGTTTCATCGATGCGTTTTTCTAAGACAAAGATCTTGCCACCCTTACGGAACTCATCAGGATCACCAGGCTTCGCACCAGGTACACGATACCGTTTAGCTAGGGCTGGATAACGCTCCGCTTCGCTTTCAGTTGGTCCAGTATCTTGCTCAGCCCACATCTTAAATTGGCCACGAACTTCCGTATATTTCGGTAACCACCGGTCGCGTTGATCTTCACGGGCTAAACTATAGGAAATAGCTCGGCTGAGGAACTTGTACCACGTCTTAGAGTACCGGTAAAAAGCCACCACTCCCAAAGATGCCCCGTCCCAAGTTTCGCGATATACCCCTTCTACTTCTTTGTTGAGTTGTTTCAGCGCGTAGTATCCATTTCGCTCAGGATGACGAATTAAAATTAACATCTTGCCACCTGGTTTAAGAATTCTAAAAGCCATATCCAAGCTGGCTTGTAAATCTTCATTATTAACTCCATCGGCGGAGTTCATGTACACTATCAAATCCATACTGTTATTGGCTAAAATTTGGTTGGCCATGCTGCCTTCCACCATTAACACTCGCTTATCAAATTGAACTTGAGAGGCTGTAACCTCACTATCTTCTGCAGTAGGGAAAGCAGCTCGTTGAGACTCAATAAATTCACCTGAATTTTCAAGCATTTTTCGACTAATGTCGACAGCTACAATCCCTTTAAATTGATTTAAACGTGGATCATCAGAAATGAGGCGTTCAAATAACGCTTCCCCCGAACCCATGTCAGCAATCATCGCCCCCTTGGTGCCAATTCGAGCTAAGAGGGTGGATAATAACTCCCACTCAAAGACCTTAACAACATCCATCTGCTTTTTAGTATTCGTCTCATTTTTATGTTGGTGATATTCAGGAGCATTTTTATTCCAGTCGCCTTTAATTTCATCTATAGTAGGCGGGTGATTAACTGGCACTGCCCACGGCTGATTGTCTTTACCCACTGGCTGCGCATCTTCGCGTACTCCCACACCAACTATGGCACGCGCCACAGCATCAAAGACACCTCTATTGCCATTACCACCGATGCGGAGAACTTCGCGTAAACCCATAGTATCCTCTTATCTTAACTGTCTTTTACCCTTCGAAGTCAGGATATGACTCCATGTCTTCATCGATCAGTTTGCGCAAGTAAACAGAACGAGGCACTTTTTGAGTTTTGGAGACCCAATCTAAATAATGGGAGTGATCAGGAGCAACAAAGAAATTGAAACGAGTATCTTGAGTGTTGTTGATAAACTCAATCACAAATGACATCTCATTTTTCAAGTCTTCTAGCGAACTGTAGCGGATGATCTCAATTTTATCGTTAATTTTCTCTAAGCTGCGGAAAATGAGGGGCTCTTTACTACCACTGTAGAAAATAATCACCGGCTTAGCCATTTGCATAGCGGTAGCCAATAAATAACCCACACTAGTACTACTGGAAGAGACTTCAGCAAAAATGGCGTCAGCTTTTTTAATGCCATCCATCACTTTTTTGTGATAGGCGAGAAGGTCCTTATCCTCCATAGTTTGGAGTTGTTCAGGTGAGTACTCAAAAATGTGATCATTAATTAAGGTGTGACCTTGTTGTTTGGCGGCGTCAGCTAAAGTCTTATAGTTCTCATCAAACTGGGCTCTGTCGTGAATCGAAGCTAAGAAAAAGATTTTCATACACCAGATCTTTCGTTAATTACTATATGTTGATATCAATAATATGTATTGTTAATAATTTTTATTAAATTTTTATTAAATTTCGTCGACTGTTGAGGACAATTGAGTTTTAATTACTCATAAAGGCATCTAAAAATTGGAGCCTATTATATCATGTAGATTCAGTAGTTATGTAAAGATTCTGCATGTATACTTTTATATTTGAGTAAGTATATGATGAATCATATGCGTATACAATGTGTAAAAGTAGATCGCACTCGGCTATCAGCGGAGTAAAACTCGAGGCCAACAGTACACAAGCAATACATATAGGATATAACTCTTGACGGATTTATAATGCAGATATCAGAATTTGCATTTTTAACTACAGATTCTGTAGAGAGAGGTCACAAGCCTCGATTTTTTAGTAAGTAAAAGAAAAAGCCTATAATAAAAATTATATTAAATAAAGATTAAAAAATATGAATGAAACATTTGCACTCCAATACGAAAGAGGGTCAGTTAATCCAGAAAAATTTCTTAAGGAAGCTGAAGTTCTTTTAAAACGGATTAAAGATATTATCTTTCATAATAATGATTTATTACCACAAAACAGAGCGATTGAGTTTTCCCAACAAAATGTAGACGTACTATTTGACAGAGTCAGAACATTGGGTACTAGTTATGACCAGTGGGACGATGCAGTGCAAAGTTTGACTGTGGTTGCTTACGATAACTTAGATAAAGTAACCCCAAATGTGCGAAGTGCCGAAGCCACTCGAACCCGATTTGAAACTGTTACTAAACAGCTCAGTGATTGTTTAGCTCAATTAACAACTGCGCTGACAGAAGCTAATTATTTTGGATATCAAGTCATGGGTGCCTTACGTAATCCCACAAACTTCGATAGGTTACCTAAAGTTGCTTCAGTTATTAATCATGATGATATTACCGATGAAGAAAACCGCGCTGTCAAAGAATTTGCTACTAAACGCTTATTAATTCAATTAGGCAAAGCCACTGCGGGGGTGTTAACCATGGCTTCCATGGCTTTGGGGGCTGACCAAGCTTATGCACAAGTCAAAGAGGGAGATGTGGCAGCTGCTGTCGATGGAGCGGAGGAATATTACTCACACTTAGTCGAACAAGCCGAAGAATACCTTCGCACCGCTGCTGACTTATTAAAGGGTCGCAATGAATTAGAGCATATCTATAGACAATTAGAACGTTATGGCTTTGAGTTCCCTGGAGATGAAGAACAGGGCAATGGTTTACTCGATGGAGCAGAGAAGGAAGAAGAAGGTCCTGAAGTGGGAGGAGCTAAAGAGCTCATGTATAAACCAGAACGAGGAGCTCATATTGATGCGTTCCATGTCGTAGGCATTGGGCCAAATGCACGATTAGAGCTGTGGGATAGATTAAACAGTAATGATTTATTGGGCACAGTATCGGTAACTGATGCTGAAAATGATATTGTAAGCGCTCGAGATCTTACAGTCAGTGCGGTTCGTGAACTGGATGGCACTGCAGTTGTTATGTTTGATCGTGAAGGCTATAAAGTTTTCTCTATCGATGGTCAACTTATATTAATTGATGTCAATGATGCTGAAAATTTAACTACTGAAACAGTTTTTGCTGATAAAGAATTAAACACTGTGGTGGAAGATGACACTCCTGAAAGTCCCGCCCAACAGCCGCCAGCAGTCGAAGCTTGGTTAACACAAGACATCCAATCTGCTCTCAATACCCTTAAACGTCAACTGAGAACGGAAAACATAACTGTTTACCAACGACCTGAAGATCAACTTATTGTTGCATTTGTTAATGGCAGTCAGGTACCAGAGTGGGTATATGATCTTGCTTCTTTAAGCTTCGTGCCTAGAAACACTGGAGGTGGAGCTGAGTTCGTGCCAACTAGTATTCCAAGTGGAAATCCTGCGCAAGAAGCGGGTGTAATTAGTCCAAACAGCCCAGCAGAAAACTCACCTCACTTAAGAGTTAATGATGTTTATTATAATCAACTAATTGATCAAGAAGTTAGAGTTCAAACAGCATATCCAGGATGCTTAGTTTTTGAAGTACCTACAAATTTTGGCAAAGAACAAGGTGGACCTCAAGTAAATTCTATTGAATGGTTTGCAGATGAAGCCACAACTAGAGAAGCCTGTGATTTGTTTTGGACTGTTACTTTTAGGGATCTTATCCTGGGTAAAAAGAAAAACCTAGAAGGCCAATCCTATGCGCAATTATTAGGCGTAAGTGAGAACCCTACTTTTGAGGAGGTTTCAGCTGCATATCATGCTATGAGAGGTAATCTTCCCTTAGTTCCCTATATGAATACTTATTGGCTTGACCCTAATCAAGCTATTCGATTTATGCCTATTCCATTTTCTACTGCACAAAGAAAATTTGAAGATCGCACATCCGGTGGGTGGGTAGATAGCTTACAAATAGAACAAGGGGACCTTTACGGCGTTTCAGGAAAGCAAGTGATTTACCCTAATCAAGATGTAACAATGGGTGTATTTCTTAATCAAACAGATGGACTTAATTGGACTGATGGCTTTATTGTTCAGTTTTATGTCTTACATGAAGCAATAGTGAAAGGTCGGAATCCTAACTATAGTGTCGATGCTTTCCCAGAGTCTTTGTATCCACTATACGACATCTTAGGAATTGACATTAACACCTGGACAGGGACAGGATCAATCACAATCAATTAAGCATAGTGACTTCAGTCTTTTTTCGTGATTTAATGAAGTAGTAACTTTAATTGTAAACTTCATATCATGAAAAAAATCATAGCTACAATTTTTTGTTTTGTAGCTTTTGTATTAAGTTTATTTCTTGTAGCCACAAAAACTTTTGCTATGTGCACAGGCGACTTCTCTTGTCGTATTTGTACGTATAGTAATTGTCACCGTGCTAATGGGAGCAGTTGTACTAGAGGTTCTGTAGGATGTACTTGTGATGAAAATTGCAATACTCATTATTTATCTTCATGCGCTGGAGGTGCTTGTGATAGACCTGGTGGATCAACTAATTGTTCAGGAGAACTCGTAAATACTTGTGGTGAATGCAATCAAAATGCTTGGAGTCTTTGGGGAAGTTGTGAGCAGGTAGGAAATACATGTGTTAGCAGACGATGGAATAACTGTGGCCACTCTGAATCTCAATCATGTAACCCATCTGCTTGTGGCATGATTGATCCATGTACAGACACCCGTGATGTAGATGGTGGTTGTAATGGTTGTATGCGAGGTTGTTCACGATTGTCCAATATCGACAATAGTTATTGTGGAAGTTGTGAACGAGCCGATACGAGTTGTGATGGCTGGAGTGAGTGGGGTTATAACGGTAATGTGGGAGCCTGTTCGGCATCGTGCGGTGGGGGTATTCAGACGCGTAATTGTTGGGGAGCTGTAGACTCACGATCTTGTAACACCCATTCTTGTTGTACCACTATTTGTAATGCTCCTTTATGTGGCCAAGCTAACACTGGTACCTGTGGCGGCTTTTGCCCATCGACCAGTATCGGTCAAGGTTGTTCTCCACAATGTGGTCAACCAGATGTATGTAATGTTGCTTGTGGCAATAGCGATAACGGAAATCCATCGGCACCAACACTGACTCCCGCCAATGGTGGGACTACGCCGGTAAGTGGTGCGACAGCCAGTATTAGTTGGACCGCAGTTGGCTTAGCCGACCAATATGAACTTGAGTTGTATCCTGAAAATGGGAGTTGTAGTAGTACGGGTGCGGTATGTACGACAGTGGTGGGCACCAGTTATAACTTCACACCTACCGCTGGCGTTAGTCGCTACACTTGGAGAGTCCGTGGTGTAAACACCACCTGTGGTGCTTTCGGTGGTAATGATGCGGGTACTTGGGCTACTGCTTCTACTTTCACCGTCACTTCTACGATTACCGGCACTTTTTACAGTGACAATAATGATAATGCACAGTTAAGCGGTAGTTTCTGTACGTTAGGGAGTCTGACCGCGATCAGTCCCGGGACTGGTGCCAGTATTGCCGCTGTTGGCCAAGACGGTGGTACTTATAATGGCAGCATTGTTGGCAGTAACTTTACCATTACAGTCCCGTGGTGGAATACCTCAGGCGCTAATAATATTGTGACTTTGACACCAGGGACTAATGCCGGTGTGGCGTATGCCTGTAGCTGTCCCAATGGCTGTCAATATAGTGGCGTCGCCGCCCCCCAAGCTGGCGTACCTTACTTTATCTTGCCAGAAAACTTATTGGCTCGCGGCTGGTGGCAAGTAGTAGGCGGCAGTACCTATGCCGCTGATAGCACTGGCACTGCCCTCTCCTCACAAATTCCTTATGACACTACCTGTAATAGTGGCGCCAACTGTACTCGGGCTCTGATTACTAATGATAGCGATGGCACTGCCAACAGTGCCGGAGTCGCCTTGACTGGTGGCGGCACCATCGACACGTCACGTGATACTGGTAATCAATTGACCTACATCTCAGTCCGTGATCCACAGCTGAGTGTCTTGGGAACAGTGACGACGCGCTTCCAAGAAGGTTATGATTACTTCTATCGTCAGCTTAGTTTAGGTTTGAATCCTAGTGACGACTTTGCCGCTAGTTATACTGATGCCCACAAACCAAGTTCAGCTCCCAATGACGGCAAAAATGCCTACTTCCGCAATGGTGATTTAACTGTTAAATCTCAATGGACTGTCACCGCTGGTGAACAATACGTCATCTTTGTGAACGGCAACTTAACCCTGGGCGATGGCAACAACAATATCGAGCGCCTCATTAATATTGAGGAAGGTGGGTTTGTCGCCTTTATCGTCTCCGGAAATATTACCGTAGAACCAGGAGTAGGGAACACCAGCCTGACTGATACGGCTGCGAATATTGAAGGTATCTACATGGCAGACGGCACCTTTACAGTCCGCTCACGCGGTGAGTCAGCAGGTGGCGATAATCGTTTTGTCGGCGCAGGATCATTCGTCGGGTGGAGTGGGGTATCACTAGAAAGAGACTTCTCTGATGGCAGTACCCGCAAACAAGAAAACAATACCAAAGCTGTCGAAATGTTCGTTTACCGCCCAGATTTGGTTCGCTACGTTCCTGAAGAACTAGCTCGGCCACGGTATGTGTGGCAAGAGACTAATTAAAAGTGATTTTCCTCTGAAGGTAATTTTTCTTTGCTCAGTAAGGTGTGTGTCATTTTTGTGCACTATTTATGCCAGTGTAAAAATGAGGTTCTGGTTAGGGTGCGTCAGTGAAAAGGTCTTTTGCTGAGCTCATGTTTTTTTGTTTGTATGAATATTGGCAAAAATCATACAACTGACACAAAACTTCCTTTTAAGAGAAAGAGGTTAGAGGCTAACTACCTTCACCTGTTTTTTCTACATTGTGCGGATATTAACAAAAACCGCACAAGCTATAAGAAGTTCATTTTCTGACGTATAAACTCGAAGACAGTTTAACTACTTATAGGAAAAAATGCCCATATTCTTAAAGGCTTTCACTCCACACACTTTCAAACCACCTTCACTCTTGCCCTCCAAAAACCCTGGTGTCACTTTGTGTCTACTTTAAGCACCTTTTAGGCACACTTATTGCCACACAAAAAAACTCCTTACGTAACCTTCCAAATTCCTCTACAATCACTTTATAAGATGCCACATCCTGCTACTGCCCAGACCACCTTTGAAAAAAACCTTAAAAAATTTACCCCGAGTGGTTTTACCTTGATCGAGCTCTTAATTGTCGTGACGCTGTCGATTATGTTGATGTTGACGGCCTCGACAGTGTTCCTGACCTTTTTAGCCGGGAACTCACGCAGTACTAATAACCAGCTAGTGAAAAATGAAGGCAAGTACGCCTTGCAACAAATTGAGTTTTTGCTCCGCAACACCACCGAGTTACTGCCCAATACCCAAAGCCAAACTTGCCAAGCTGGCATGAGTGAAATTAAGTTCAAGTCATTTGATAATGGCATCACTACCTTGATGGCCGAAAACAATAAAATTGCCTCAAACTCAGGAGTGTATCTGACCTCACAATCAGTAAATTTAGTCAGTGGTCCAGTTTTTGATTGCGCACAAAGCGACGACAAAGTTTCACAGTTTATTACAGTTACCTTCACTTTACGCAAAACCGGCAATGATGAAGCCGACCAACGGGAAATTAGCGAAGAAACGTTTAGTAGCTCGATTAATGTGCGGACGTATTAGAAGAAAAAGCGCTTACTGCCACTGTTGAAACTCTTGAGCAATCTCTACAGTCCGGGGCCGGTTGCCATCAAACCACTGCACCTCGATCTCCACACGCACCCGGTCTACCACCGTGCCATTATTAAAAGGTGTCACGATCGCTTCGCGCGTCATTTGCGTCCCCGCCACCGGAATGCCATCTGCACAAGCTCCGGGCTCTAAATTGACAAACTCATCAGTGCTACTGGGCAAAGTATTTAAACAGTAGGTGTTACTGCCCACCACATTACGAAAGGTGTCCCATCCCATCAGTGCTCGCTCACGACGAAAAATTTCTACGGCTTCTTGGGCGTAACTGGTTGCCAAGGCTTTATACTTAGATTCAGCACTGTTTTTGACCGAGTACGTCAACCCAGCCGCTATGGCAGTCATCACTAAGGCAATCACACCGGCGGCAATCAGGACTTCAATAATAGTTTGACCAGCCGTAGATTTTAAAGAATGGTTTATAGACATCGGCACCTTGTCCAGCTAGCTGCACCCCCAAAGCAGGTGGTAGCTTGATTAGTCATTACTGTTGAGCAATTCCCTGAACCCACCGCACACGTCCCAATAAAGCGATTGAGCCTGCCATTGGTCGCTGCCGCATCAGTCCCGATACTACTACAACTTGTATAACCCAACTGCTGGCAATAGGCAGTGCAACTCAGGTTGCTGCCGGCATTATTGACCACGGCAGGTCCTTGAGGAGCTACTGAGGGTGCGGGGCTCGGTGAAAATTGCGGGCTCAGGGAAGGAGAAGGACTCGACTCTGATGAAGGTTGAGTTTGACTGTCACCCAACACACTGCCTTCGGTGATCTCACCTCCTGAGGTAACGGCAAAACTGTAATAATCTTCAGAAGACGTAGAATGTACCTCGATGGTGGTGTTACTCGTGCCACCATGTAAAACTCTAAATGATAAGTCTAGGGGAGTACCTAAGCTCAAGCGCGGATTGAGTTGATACGTATCACGGATGTGTTCACCGTTATTGCAGATCGCCACCACATGCACTTCCACTGGGGCAGCTTGGTTAGCTTTGACGGCGTAGGAATTTAAGCGGTCACACGCCGCAGGCTTGTCACCATATTGGGCTTTTTGCTGAGCAGATCTGATGTAACTCTGCAGTTCTTTGGAGCCACCAATTAAAACTTGCTTGTCATTGAAGGTGGTAAAGGCAGCAATGCCGCCGCCGACCATTAGCAACATCACCGTCACCACCACTAACATCTCAATCAGCGTGAAGCCACCCAACTGTTTTTTCATGGTTTTAAGGATTGGTGACACAGTGACTCGAGCTATCAACTTCTAATGTGGCACACAACGAAAACGTATTGTCACTAGAATCATAGCTATAGGTATAGGCCGGATAGGGGCTGGGTTTGGGGTCACTGACAGTGTTGGCACTGACATAATCTTGAATCGGAGACATACTGCCCCAGTTGAGTGAACTAGGATATTCTCCATCAGCCGAGTCAATTTTGTAAAGCACCAGAGCTTGGCGGACAATTTCCAGATCGGCTTTGCGCTTACCATCCCGGCTAGTGACACCGACACGTTGGTAACTGACCAACCCAATTGTAGCTAATACAATCATGATAGTGGCTACCACCAATAACTCAATCATCGAAAAACCCTCATTGGAGCGAGAGGCAGGGGAGAGAAGTGAACGCTGTTTCATAGTCATTTTCTTACTGTAAATTGCTCGCACAGTAAGCTGAGCCAGTGCCATAAGCACAACTAGTATTGGTAGAATTTCCAGCTGTCGTATCTTCTAAAGTCGCACAAACACAGTAGGTAGTAGCAGTTGCCGTACAAGTATAGGCAGTTTGAGTTTGGGGATCGACGGGCATACCCCCAGGGAGATAGGTGCTGGAGGCCATGGTGTTACAGGCCGCGTAGGTCGAGCCATTATTGGCATAATACTGCTCAAAAGCGTTTTGAATTGTTTTCATATCACCACGCCGGCGGGCGTCGCGGCTTTTTTTCTGAGCCGTGGAAAAAGCAGCGGCTCCCATGGCAATTAAAATACCAATAATTGAGATGACTACTAATAACTCCAACAAGGTAAAACCACGCTGAAAAAAGGACTTCTTCATACTGTTCATTATACGCACCTTTACTGAGTGGTGGAAGCGGCCGTCACCACCACTTTTACACTTGATAAATGAGTCAGTGGAGACTCAGTGCCCGTCCGATCTGTTACCTTTACCGAAGCCTGAAACTCACACTTTGCTTCAAAACAGCTATAGGTATGATTGGCGGTGCCAGTTTTAGTAGTAAAGGTTTCTGAAGTGCCGTCACCATACTCCACAGTCACTTCTTTCAGTTCTTGGCTCAAGGTATCCACCACGTAATTGATTTCTAAGCTTTCGCCTGCAGCCACGATTACTTGGCGAGTGGCCGGATCATAAAAGGGCTGAGTGGTAACGGATAAGACTTGTGGCCGAACTTGGCACTGTTGGTAACACGACCGGGGACAATCTGAAACACCAGTTAATTGATTCCCCTGACCGAGACTGTTGTCTAAGGCGCAGCAGGTAAAACCATAGCCACTGCAGCTAGAAACAGGGCTAAAGCCTAACTCACCAGGCTCGTTAGCGCTAATGGGTTGGTAGGTGACCTCGCGGTTTTCCACTACAATTGCCCGCGAGCGCCCCCAAACCGTCAAACCCACCCCACTCCGGTTCTCACCCCAAATAATGCCAGCAGCGCCAGGAATTTTAGTGACAAACATCGGCAATTTTTTAGTAGTGACCGTGATCGGGCTCAAGGGAAACTGCGCACACACCACCTCAATGACATACGTATTTGAAGACTCAAAACGTAGCTGAATTGAACCAATAATTTCTTGATTTAAATCTGAGATGCCTTTTTCTTTACATTGTTGCAGGTAGATACCCGAGTTAACTGAGATTCGTCGCATTTGCGTCACTGACTCGCGCACTGTGGCCACCCCCCAAATTAAAAAGGCTTCCCGGGCGACAAGAAAACCTACCCCAGCCGCTACAGCCAGAAACAACAATGAGATAAAAATGGTTTGTAAAACCCGCATTAGAGTAATCCTACATACCATTGTACTAGGCTGTCACCCCAGACTAAAGTAATAAAAGTGGCTATCACTAAGAATGGTCCAAAAGGTATAACTTGTCCAAAGCGGCGCCTGCCACCAGCAATTAAACTGACCCCAGCCAGCGCCCCAATCAAAAAAGCTAAAAAGATACCAACCATAATATTTGGCCAGCCCAACAATAACGCCATCGGCACTGAAAACTTGACATCACCAAAGCCCATCCCTTTCCCTTTAGTTATCCACCACAAGCCACCAAATAACGCCCCAGCTAAAACTGCCCCTCCCACGCTCCACAGTAAGTCGGGGAGTTGCATTGCTCCAAACAATACCAATGCTAATCGGTAACAGATAGTCATCAGTAGCAGTAAGCCGACTATCACATCCGGAATCAGCATGTACAACAAATCAGCAAAGAAAATCACCAACAATAACACCCCGACTAGTAACCAGAACAAGGGTTGGAGCGTTTGGAGAGGGTGTTGGGTGAGCTGAAAAAAAATAAACCCTACCCAGTACCACCAGACAAATAAAATCCCGGTCAAACTTTCCACCACAGGATGAATGATGCTGATGGGTTTATGACAGCGCCGGCAGCGACCGCGCAAAATTAAAAAAGAGAGGAGGGGAATGTTGTCATACCAAGCAATTTGTTTGCCACAATGATCACACTTAGACCGACCCGTCACCCAGGACTCTTCAGTCATAGTCCGGTAAATCACGACGTTCAAAAAACTACCCAGGGCTGCGCCAGCCCAGAATAAAAACAGTGACACCAGTCCAAAAACGATCAACATCATATCAGCGTTCAGTATAGTCAGTCTGGGGAAGTGATGCAAGCCAAAACAAAAACCCCCGCGCTCAGCGCGGGGGTTCAGATTCAATGTAAATCTTTATGGTAGACAGATCATTTCATCATTGTCGTCAGTTAAGACAGCAGCGTCATCAACTGGACAAGGATCAACTGTACCTTCGCCCTCATCTGGGGTCGTACCATCATTACAGTTATCCATCGCTTCTTGTTGGAAGGCTAAGGATGTTGGGACAAAACAAGCATACATCGTGGCATTGGTCGTATCATCTTTGAAGATCTTAATTTGATCATCTTGAATCAAACGATTGATGAAACCACTCTTTACTTCGCCAGTGCTCTCAAGCACATTTACCCAACCCCAAGCAGTGTCGTCACCACCATCAAAGGCGAAAGCTTCATCTGGTTCATCTGACGCAGCATTAGGGACAAAAGCGCCATTAGTTGAGTTCCAAGGATAGACTTCATGAATAGCGTAGTAACGGTCAACAGCATTAATTAATTGTGCAGCATCTGAGCGGGTTCGAGTATCACGACCTTTATTAATTTGCTCAATCGGGTTGATGGATGACAACACGGCCACCGCCAACACACCGATCACGGCAATCACCACTAACAACTCAATCATGGTGAAACCACCTTGAGAACCAAGCTTGGTTCGTAGTGAATCACGTAAACGGGAAAAATGTCTTAACATAGGCAGTACCTCAGGGTTTATTAGTTATCTACTAGAGTACAACAAAATGAGTAAATAAGTAAATAAGTAATTAAAGATGCTGCAAAAGTCAGCCTGGGAGATGTACATTTTGTCATGTATCCAGGGTCACTTTTGAAGAGAACGTTAATAAGTGAGTGGTGGTTAGAATCAATCTGAAGAGTTGATAATCCTGAAGCGTCAAAACAGTATCATTACTTTTACCTCCTCATCTCGTTAGGTACCTGTCCTCCAGAACACACTTTTTACTGTGGCATATTTAGTGCACGATCGTGGCACATTTATACTACAGTCAAAAAAGGGGTTTAAAGAGATACCCTGGGGAATAGTATGCTTTGAAACAAGATCTTACCGCTTGGTGTAACAACATTCTTACTGAGGAAAAACTAACCACCCCCTCAACCTAAAACTGACTCGTCAAGTTATAAATCGGCATGATGATGGCGATGACCATGATACCCACACCTACACCTAGCACAATCATGATCATCGGCTCCAAAGCGGTGGTCATGTTTTTGATGGCGTGTTCACTTTCAGATTGAAAATAAACTGATAGTTTCAGCAATACTTCATCTAACTTACCGGTTTCTTCACCTACCGCAATCATTTGTGACAACAAGGGAGGGAACATCTCATACTTGCCAATGGCTTGAGCCAACGAAATACCTTTCTCCACTTGTTGAGAAGCTTCTTCGAGGGCTTCGCGGTAAATGATGTTGGTGACGGCTTGTGAGACAATATCGAGTGCTTGCAGCAATGAGATACCTGAGCCAAGCAATAATGACAACGTCCGAGCAAACTCAGTCAAAATTACTTTTTGGCGCAGCTCACCAAAAATAGGCATCTTCAATAACAAACCATCAATCGCCACGCGACCACTGTGCGTTTTTCCCCAACTGGTAAACAAACTATAGCCACCAGCCGCGGCCAACAAGATTACCCACCAAAAATTAGCTGTAAAGTTGGAGGTATCAATCAATAGCTGCGTTGCCAATGGCAACTCAGCTCCAAAGTCCTTATACATTTCGGTCAGCTTGGGAATCACAAAAATCATCATCACGAAGGCCACCACAATCATCGCAATCACCACGATCACTGGATAAATTAAGGCTCCTTTAGTTTTGGCACGAAACTCTTTATCTTTTTCCATGTTTTCTGCCAAGCGTTCCAAAACGTCATCGAGCACACCGCCCGCTTCACCAGCTCGGATCAATTGAATATAAACCCGGCTAAAGGTTTTGGGATGTTTCTCTAGGGCCTGAGCAAACGTGCTGCCACCTTCGATAGCAGTCTTGAGTTCTCCCAGTAACTTGGCTAAGGCTGGTTTACTTTGTTGCTCCAAAATCGACAACCCTTGCGTGAGGGGTAAACCGGCCGTAATCATGGTCGATAGTTGGCGCGTCATGTTGACCACATCATCATGCTTGATGCCAGTCAGCATCGTCTGCAACGCTACAAACGAACCCTCGTTTACTGGTGTCACTTTGATGACCAACAAGTTCCGAGCCCGGAGAGTAGCCGCAGCTTGAGCTGAGCTGGGCGCTTCGACTTTACCCTTGACGGGCTCGCCGTGTTCATTTTTAGCGTGATAATTATAAATCGGCATAGTACTTCAGCTTACTTCAATCTGGAACCACCCAGGCGATCAAACTCATCAGGGCGGAAGGCATACTCGCGAGCTTTTTCGGCAGTGATCACCCCCCGTTGGACCAAGGTTAATAAGTAACTTTCAAATAAGGTCATACCGGCTTCAGATGAGGTTTGAATGACGTTATCAATTTGGAAGGTTTTGCCTTCCCGAATCAAGTTCCGGATAGCTGGCGTGCCCACCAAAATTTCTAAGGCTGCCACCCGGCCTCCAGAAGAAATTGGTAACAACCGCTGCGTGACGATAGCTTGGATCGAAGCGGCTAGCTGTTGGCGAATCTGAGCTTGCTGATGAGCGGGGAAGACGTCAATGATACGGTCAATGGTTTGGGCCGCAGACGAAGTATGGAGCGTGCCAAACACTAAGTGACCTGTCTCCGCCACGGTCATGGCAGCAGCAATGGTTTCGAAGTCGCGCATTTCACCTACCAGCACCACGTCGGGGTCTTCCCGCAATGCTGAGCGCAAAGCAATATCCCAGCCATGCGTATCTTGATTGATTTCACGCTGCGAAATAATACTTTTATTAGGGGTGTACACAAACTCGACTGGATCTTCAATCGTCAAGATATGCTCACTACGCGATTGATTGATGTACTCAATCAGGGCAGCCAAGGTCGTGGATTTACCTTCACCGGTGGGTCCAGTGACCAATACCAAACCTTGTTTAAACTTGGCAAACTCATACAAGATAGGAGGGAGCTGTAACTCTTCGATGGTTTTAATCCGAGTGGGAATCAACCGCAACGAGGCAGCTAGATTGCCGCGCTGATGATAAATGTTGACCCGGAACCGACCTTTATCTTTATATTGATACCCAAAGTCAATTTCTTTGTTGACGGTCACATAATCTTTTTGTTCAGGTGTCATCAGAGGAAAAATCAAGGTCTCGGCTTCTTTGGCACTCAGTGCCGGAGTACCTTCTACGGGCTTAAGCTCACCATGGACACGCAGCATGGGTTGCAAACCTGTAATGATGTGAATATCAGAACCTTCTTGTTCAATCACCATTTGTAGAATGTCGTGTATGTTCATATGCGGTCTTCCTGACGGTAGTTATACCTGGGCCACGCGTAAAACTTCTTCAATTGTGGTCAACCCTTGCAAGGCTTTGAGATATCCATCTTGTTTCATTAATAACATCTTATCTTTTACCGCTGCTTTTTCCAACTCCGCAGCGCTTTTGTTTTCCATAATCAAACGACTAATTTCTTCATTCACTTTCATCACTTCATAAATACCCACCCGACCCCGATACTCAGGTTCAGTTTGTGGTCGATCACTTTTACATCTAAAAAGGGTGAAGTTGTTGGGATCTTTGTTGTTCTGTTTACACCACTGATCGAGACGATCACCTAATACTTGCTTGATGTCTTCCACCACCGCTTGTTCCGGTTTGTACTCTTCTTTGTAATCATTATTGATCGTCCGCACAATACGCTGGGCCATCGTCAGGGTAATAGATGACGCCAGCAAGAACGGCTCAGCGCCCATATCCACCAACCGAGGTAATGCTCCCGCCGCTGAGGAGGTGTGCAGGGTAGAGAAGACTAAGTGACCTGTCAGTGACGCTTGCACAGCTAGTTCTACAGTTTCACTATCCCGAATTTCTCCCACCATGATCACGTTGGGATCTTGCCGCAAAAACGACCGCAAGCCCGAAGCAAATGTCAGTCCCGCCTGAGGATTAATCTGAACTTGGTTAATACCAGCCATTTGATACTCTACCGGATCTTCCAAGGTCATGATATTGACCTTAGGCGTATTAATTTTGTGTAACACGGAGTAGAGAGTGGTGGTTTTACCGGAACCGGTAGGACCAGTCACGAGCACAATTCCGTGAGGCACCCGGATCGAATCTTCCAGTTTGCGCAAGGCAAGACCTTCCAAACCGAGATCATTGAGTGATGGCACCGTTGAGTTCTTTTTCAGCAACCGCATCACGATTTTTTCACCGTGAATAGTCGGCAACGTCGAGACCCGCAAATCCACTTCATCACTACCCGAAATAAAGGTAAACCGGCCGTCCTGAGGCACACGCTTTTCGTCAATTTTCAGATCTGACAAGATTTTCACGCGTGAAACAACGGCTTCGTGGACTGATTTGGGCAAAATTAATTTTTCAGTCAATAAACCGTCAATCCGGTACCGTACCCGTGTCCGGCTGGGCTGGGGTTCGATATGAATATCTGAAGCCCGCGCTTTCATAGCGAAGGCCAGGATCGTTTCCACAATTTTAGTGATGGGCGCCTGACGCACCACTTCACCCGACAAAGCGGCTAGATTATCAAGTTGCTTTTTAGTTTCTTGGACTTGGTTAGTTTCTTTGAGTGCCTGGGTGACTTCACTCGACAAACTTTGGGCGTACCGCTCGGCAATCAACCGCTCTAGCTCAGACGGCATCGCATAATGCACAATGAGGTTGTAGCCACTTTTTTGTTCAGCAAAATCAATCGCCAACAAATCCAAGGGATCCTTCATCGCCACTGATAAGGTCCGGTCTTGTTTACTGAGGGTGAAGGGGAACATGCCATAGCGACGCGCCACACCTTCGGGGAGTTGAGTCAAGGCCTCAGGCGAGACACCAATTTCTTCCAGTCGCACAAAAGGCACTTTATAGAAGGTCGATTTAGCTTTGGTCAATGCCTCTTCTGAAACCACATTTTTCTCTTCCAGAATTTTTTCGTACGGCACGCCAGTTTGGATATGCTCCAGCTCTACCTGATTAGCATCTTGCTCACTCAAATCGCCAGCAGTGCGCAAGATCTCTAAAATACTGCTGGCCGTGGTGGAAGCTGGCTCAACCACCGCACTGGCTGGTGAAGTAACTGGAGTGGGAAGTGGAGCTGGTGGGGTAGCAGCAGGAATCGAAACCACTGGTGATTCGGGCAAAGGTCCTAAACTCGGAGCCGGCATAGCTTCAGGCAACTCGCCTGGAGAAGTAATCGAAGCTGCTGGAGGGATATTGATGGGGGTAGGCTCAGAACTAGGCACGGCTGCTAAACCCACCACTTCTGGAGAGGTGAAAGTGGGATTGATCAGCGGTGTGGGTTCTGCAGATTCAGAGGTAGCAGAAGAAACTACCGAGCTACCTGGTAAAGCATTGCCGGCTTCATCAAGCATTTGCACGACTGCGGTGTCAAGCGAGTCAGCCGCAGCCACATCGATGACTGGTAGATTTTGGGCAGGATCATTCATGAGTCACCTACTATAATACTGTAGATCAACCCTATCATGCCACGGTCATTTTTTACGCCCTATTTATTAATTTCTACTGTCTCACAGCCACCTCGTGAGTTAGTGCAGCAGTTCTTGAGCCAGCACCCCGAGCTGCCGCAGCTATCACTGACCCATCCCAATGTGATGGTCATTAATGAAGAGAGCGAAGGCCTCAAAATTGAAACTCTCCGTAACCTCCTATCAGAGTTGGCACTAATGCCGCCGGTGCCTGGCTCCCGGCTGGTGGTAATTGCCGGGTTCGAGACCGCTCAACCAGTTGCTCAACAAGTCTTGCTGAAAACGTTGGAAGAACCACCCTCAGATACACTGATACTTTTGATTACCCAAACACTAGAAGCCATTTTGCCAACCATCCAATCCCGGTGCCGCAGCGAGCGGGTGGGGGACACGACTGCCGGAAATCAGCGCGATGCCGCCAGTGCTCAATCCACCGCTATCCAGCCCTTGTTGGAGTTACTCAAAACGGGAAATTACAGCGACCTGATTAAGACTGTCGAAAAAATTTCTGAACGCGAAGAAGCAGTCAATCTTGTATCTGAGTTAGTTCGGCAGTATCAGACTCAGCTTACTCAGCGTGGTACTCCAGAAGTGATGAAAGTGCTTCTTACCGCCAGCGATCATCTCAAAACCAATGCCAATGTGAAGCTGATACTAGAGAACGCGTTGTTCAGAATTAGGAAGGTCTCTGGGTAGGCTGATGGTGGCTGTACCATTTTTGTTAATAATCGCACAATGAAAAAAGAGTAGCTCAACGTAACTCACTATCCATGTGCAAAAGCTCGCCTGGATGATGTAAAAATGTACGTTTTGACTGTAATGACGTGTGCCCAGGGGAACTTCTGTAGTGATGGTGATTAAGTGAGCTTGTCATCGCCTTTAAGAAAATAATAAAAAGGTGTCAAAGAGGTGCCTACATTTTACCTTTCAGCTCACCTTCGGTACCTGTCCTCCAGACATCATTTTCACAGTGACATATTTAGTGCACGATCGTGCACTATTTATGCCACCAGCTTTTCAGACTGCCCAACCACATACCTTCACCAACCTCCAGGTCAAAAAACTATATGCCGCAAAAAACTAAAACACCTTACAAAGAAATAAACCACACTACAACTCAATTAAAAACAGCCCGCTCACCTCACCTCTATCATCAACCCACCCGTATACCGGCTTTGACCAACGGTGAAAATGTGGTATAACGATCATCTGAAGTAATTAAGCCGAAAATAAGCAGTTTAACGAGCTTAAGAAAGACCGCACCACTGCGGTCAAATTTAAAGCCTCCTCAGGCACTACTAAGGACCAGACCGAAATTATGTCAGCAGCCGCCCAATATCAAGCTAGTGAAATTAAAGTTCTCGAAGGTCTAGAGCCCGTCCGCAAGCGGCCTGGTATGTATATTGGTTCTACTGATATTCGGGGCTTACATCACTTAACCAAAGAAATTTTAGATAACGCCGTCGACGAAGCCATTGCCGGTTACGGTAAAACTATCCAGTTATTCCGCACTCCAGTCACTGACGCTCAAAAAGCCCTTTTGACGGGTCAACCTGCTGAAAAAATGATGGGGGATCAAGCTATCACTGTAGTTGATAATGGTCGGGGCATTCCAGTAGACAAACACGCTACTGGTGTCTCAGCACTGCAAGTGGTGATGACCAAGCTCCACGCTGGTGGTAAGTTTGAAGAAACTGCCTACCAAGCTTCCGGTGGTTTGCACGGTGTGGGTGCAGCCGCGGTGAACGCTTTATCGACGCTGATGCAAGTTGTCGTTAAACGCGGTGGCAAGTATTACTACCAAGCCTACTCTCAAGGCAATCCTTTTGCTGATGTTGAAGAAATTAAAGAGAAACGTGTTTCAGAGATTTTCCCCGAGCAGGCTACACGTTTGTTAGGGTATGAAAATGGCACGATTGTGTCTTTTATTCCTGACACCAGTATTTTCTCGACCACACAATTTAGTCACAAAACCTTAATCGATATTGTCAAAGATCGCGCCTACCTGATGGCTGGTCTTTACTTCCAACTCATCGACAGGATTGAAGGAGTGGAGCAACATTATTACTTCGAGGGTGGTATCCGATCCTTGGTTGAGCATCTCAACATGACTAAGAAACCATTGCACGATGTGTTTTACACCACCGGAGTCTGGACTGATGATACCACTGGTAAAAAGATCACCGCTGAAATTGCCTTACAGTACAACGATACCTACACCGAGCGCTTGGAGTCGTATGTCAACGTTATCCGCACTCCCGATGGTGGAGCGCATATTAATGGCTTCCGGATGGCCTTAGGAAAAGTTCTCAGAGATTACGCCGAAAAAAATAGTTTGATTAAAGATAAAGAGAGTTTTGTTGCTGAAGACTTACGTGAAGGTATGACCGCCGTCGTATTTGTGAAGATGCCGTCGAATGACCTACAATTTGAGTCTCAAACCAAGAGCAAGCTCAATAACGCCGAAGCTCAATCAGCGGTCTATCAAATTTTTAAAGAAGGTTTAGACACCTTTTTAGAAGAGAACCCCAAGGCTGGTCGGATCATTATCGATAAGGTGCTCCTCGCGGCTCGCGCTCGCCTGGCGGCTCGCGCTGCTAAAGAAGCCGTCATCCGCAAAGGTGCCCTCGAAGGCTCATCACTGCCTGGTAAACTCGCTGACTGCCAAAGCAAAGAACCTGCTGAATCAGAAATTTACATCGTGGAAGGTGACTCTGCCGGTGGCTCAGCTAAACAGGGGAGAGACCGCCGCTTCCAGGCAATTTTCCCGTTACGCGGTAAAATTCTCAATACCGAACGCGCCCGGATCGATAAAATTGTCGCTTTTGAAGAACTTAAAAACTTAGTCATCGCTCTGGGGGCGGGGATTGGTGATACGTTTAATGCCAATAAACTCCGTTATCACCGCATTATTCTCATGAATGACGCCGACGTGGACGGTGAGCATATTACGACTCTGGGATTGACGTTCTTTTTCCGCCACGTGCCTCAGATTGTAGAACAAGGGTATCTTTATATTGCCATGCCTCCGCTGTTCAAAGTCAGCGCTAATAAACAAGATCACTACGTATATTCAGATGACGAGCGCGACGCCAAAGTTACTGAAATCAAAGCTGCCACACCCAACGCGGTCATCGGCATTCAGCGCTATAAAGGTTTAGGTGAAATGAACCCCGAGCAACTCTGGGACACCACCATGAATCCCAAAACGCGGATGTTGAAGCGCGTCACTATCGATGACGCCGCCAAAGCTGACAATGTCTTTGACATGCTGATGGGCGACGAAGTCCCACCCCGCAAAAAGTTTATTCAAAGCCATGCCAAGTTGGCGAGTTTGGATATTTAGGAATATTTTTCCTTTCAACGAAGGTTTAATAGAATCAAGTAGCTGCTCTAAAGGATCTTATGGAAAGACCAAAAAATATTGCTGATGCCCTTGAAGTTATTATCAATAACCCTGAACATTCGCTTATATTTTTAGGATTATTAGACTTAAGATCACGTGATGAGTTAGAAACAAAAGAAATTTCTCAAGCTGAATTACAAGGCGCAATCGCTCAAGCTTTTATCGCAGCCGTAAAAATCCCTCACCCTGACTCACAAAAAGTGCAATTCTTGATCGAAACCGTTCAACATTTCTTGGCACCTTCAAGGTTAGATGGTATGTCAATGCTTTCTGATGAGCAGTTCGAAGAAGTTAAAGCCGGCAAAATTCCTGAACAGGGCAAACGGTTCTCTTCAGGTCGCTAATCTCAGACAAAAAATAACTATAGTATAATTCAGCCATGAGTAACTCTTTAGATTCAGAAAGCAGAGCTTCACAAGTGCGGTTCCTTAAAACACTGTGGACTGAGAAAAGCTTTGAACATTTTAAGGCATTAATGATAAACATGATTCCTACCATAAATGCTGAGAATATTCCTGATACAGATAGTTTTATCTCAGCTTTAGATGAGCTCTATCAGCAAGATGAAAACTCACCACAAGGAGCAGTTAGTAAGGCCTTCTTACAGTTGCTAGGTGTTATTCCACTGAACAATGAGGAGTAATAATAAATAAAGGAGACGTATGTCCGATATCATTCACGTTTTAGTTGAAATCCCTGCTGGCTCAAACGTTAAGTATGAGCAAGATGAAGAAACCGGCCGCATCTACGTGGACCGTTTCGTGCCGACCCCGATGATGTATCCTGAAAATTATGGTTCTATCGAAGGTGCCAAAGGCAAGGATGGCGACTTACTCGATGCCTTACTCCTTACCAGTCAACCTGTCATGCCAGGGATGTGGATGAAAGCTCGCGTGATTGGGATGTTAGAGATGGAAGATGAAGAGGGTATTGATCATAAATTAGTGTGTGTCCCCGCTAAAGCCAAACAAGACATCATCTGCGGTGCTTGGGAAGAGCTCTCCGATGTCCCTCAATACCGCTTAGATAAACTCAAGCACTTTTTCGAACACTACAAAGATCTCGAAAAAGACAAATGGGTTAAGATCAATAAATTTGTGGGTAGAGAAGAGGCCTTAAAAGAATTGGCTGAAGCTCAAAGTAAGATGGGTGCATAAGATTATCGGCATTATCACTTAATCAAGTAAAGGGCTCGTTCAAAACGGGCCCTTTTTGCTTGTTTGGTTATGCAGTTTTAATAATGGTTTTTACTGAATTTAGCCTGGAGAGTGTGCGAAATGTACAGACTGTACGTTTTGACTGTAATGACGTGTGTCCAGGCGAACTTTTGAAGAGAGTGTGAGAGCTGTGAGTGAAAGCCTTTAAGAATGTTGATTAATGGGCGGGAAAAAAGGGTCTTATCTTTTTTGTTTGACAGTGTGTGCTCAAAAAGTGAACTTTATGGAGGTTGTGCGGTTTTTGTTAATAATCGCACAATGAATAAGAAACAAGGTTTTTAGTTTAACTCTCTGCACTCGACATGATTGGGAAGAAAAAAGCCTTAACGCGGCGCGGAACGTTGATCAAGTTCTTTCCTTAACAAAGCAATCAGCTGAATAAGCGCTTCTTCAGTATGCTGATCAATATAGCTTGCGACCTCAGCACTGTGATCACTTATCAGATCTAGCAAACCTTCTTGATACTTTTCCTCACTCAACGGCTTAATAGCCACCCGCTCTGGCTCGTCAGCTTGCAAAAAAGATTTGTACATTAGATCTCTTGAATAGAACCCCCGCACAAACATTTCACTTAACATCTTCTGATATGTCAAAAAATCTTCCCACCGTTTTTTGCCTTTGGCTTCAAGTTCTCTATACCCCTGATCATAATGTGAGAGATACCACTGAACAGCATCTTGCCACCGGACTAAGGATAATAAGTCTGCCCACCACTTGTCATCAGAAGTGGCTAGCGCTTCAGTAGCTTCATCGTCTGGAGGAAGAACCACAGTTTCAGTTAAAGAAACTCGCAACTGTTGTTGCAGGCGACTACGAACAATGTTGTATGCTTCAATGTATTTGGTAAGTTCGAGTTGTTCAGGTTTTATCGACATATGACAACTATATCATACTCATTTGCTACTCATAAAATGGTTTTCCCCGGTTGATGGTATTATAAAATTGCGTCTGTGCAACCCGACCATCAACCTGAGTATGGCCATGGGAGTAAAAGCAACTTGTTTGAAAAAGAGTAGGCCCACTCTAAAATCTAGCCCTTCAAAACCCTCATTTTCACCTTGTCCCTCTGCTCTCGACATGATATGGTGTGAGAGCGTAATTTTAAAAAAACAGTAATTTTAATTTTCGAGCCGTTAAAAGCCGCAAAATCGTCTCAAAGGAAACCACTATGGCAGATGACCACAAAGAAAACGATATTGAAGTCACTACTGAAGACCTCGATGAAACGCCCGAAACTGAGACTGAAGAAGCAGAAACTCCAGAGGTAGAGGAGAGCGAATCAGAAGAAACCAGTGAAGAAAGTGAAGCCAGCAGTGAAGAGGGCGTCCCCGGCCAAACTCAACCACCCGGCGAGTCAGATGAAGCTCAGAAGGCTGCCCTGATCGGTACCATCGAAGACTCTAAATTCGGCAAAATTAAGTACATTTCCATCGTCAATGAAATGGAGAAGTCGTACCTCGATTACGCCATGAGTGTGATCGTGTCACGGGCACTGCCTGATGTGCGTGACGGTCTCAAACCCGTCCACCGCCGGATCCTATATTCCATGTACCGTGCCGGTATTCACCATACCAGTAGTTACAAGAAATCCGCTCGTATTGTCGGTGACGTGCTCGGTCGCTATCACCCTCACGGTGACTCACCCGTGTATATGGCATTGGTCCGCTTGGCCCAAGATTTCAGCATGCGCTACCAACTCATCGACGGCCAAGGTAACTTTGGTTCCATCGACGGTGACAGTCCTGCCGCTATGCGGTACACCGAAGCCCGGCTAGCTAAAATTTCCCAAGAACTTTTGATTGACCTCAACAAAAATACCGTTCCTATGGTGGACAACTTCGACGGCTCGCTCCAAGAGCCCACTGTCCTCCCAGGCCGGTTGCCCAACCTCCTCCTGATGGGCTCCGAAGGTATCGCGGTCGGTATGGCCACCAAAATCCCACCTCATAACTTGACCGAAGTGTGTAAGGCTATTATTGCGACCATCAAAGCGGGCAAAGCTACCAAAGCCGATCCCATCGCCTTAGCCAACAAAGAACCCGGCCCCACCAACAGCAACGACCTCCCAAACACCCCCGAGAACCCAACTAAAGAAAAAGTTGGCAAGGCTCAGCCCAGCGCGGTTGCTGATGAATCACTCACTTCCCAAATCGATGCCGTCCTCGCTACCGATGCGCGTATCATTGCCGGGGAGTTTACGACCGAGATCAGCTTCGATGAGATCATGACCCACGTCAAAGGTCCTGACTTTCCTACTGGGGGTATCATTTACGACTTCAAGGCTATTCAAGAAGGGTACCAAACCGGCAAAGGCAAAATTGTCGTCCGTGGTAAAGCGAGCATCGAAGAAGGTAAAAAAGGCTTCCAAATCATCGTCACTGAACTGCCATACCAAGTCAACAAAGCTCGGCTGATCATGAAGATCGCCGACCTCGTCCGTGACAAGAAAATCATGGGCATTCGCGATCTTAACGACGACTCCGACCGCAAAGGGATGCAGATCACCATCGACCTTAAACGTGACGCCATGCCCAAAGTGGTCCTCAATAAGTTGTTCAAGTTTACCGAACTGCAAACCAGTTTTGCTCTCAACATGGTGGCCCTTAACAGTGATGGCACACCGCAGTTGATGAACATCAAGCAAGTCTTACGCGAGTACATTAGCCACCGCCAGCTGGTGATTGTCCGCCGCAGTCAATATGAACTGGCCGAAGCTCGAGACCGTGCCCACATCTTGGAAGGTCTATTAATCGCCCTCAACAACCTCGATGATGTCATCGAAACTATCCGCCGCTCAGCTGATACTGATACTGCTCGGCAAGCTTTAATAACTAAGTTTGGCCTCTCCGAAGTTCAAGCCACCGCTATCCTCGATATGCAACTCAAGCGCCTCGCTGCTCTGGAGCGCCAAAAAATCGAAGACGAGTACAAAACCATCAAAGAAGCCATTACTAAATTACTGACCTTGCTCGGTAACCCTGATTCCATCTTGGCTGTGATTGCCGCCGAAACCGAAGAGCTGATCGCACTCTACGGCGATGACCGCAAAACCAAGCTCATCAAAGGGAAAGTCGGTGAGTTTTCTGAAGAAGATCTCGTCCCCAATGAAGCAGCAGTCATCACGCTGACTGAAACTGGTTACATCAAACGCCTCAGTCCCACCGCCTTCCGCTCACAATCTCGAGGTGGAAAGGGGAGTAGTGGTGTCAAGATGAAGGAAGAAGACACCGTCCGGTCACTCCTCACCGCCAATACTCACGATACGTTATTGTTGTTTACCAACCTTGGTCGCGTCTTTAAGTTACGCGCTTTTGATTTACCAGACACCAGTCGTCAAGCCAAAGGTACCGCTGTGGTCAATTTAGTTAACCTCAAAGGGGATGAATCAGTCCAAGCCATGCTTGTCCTCGACGAAGAAGCTGACAAAGATAAGTACATCACTCTTGCCACTCGCGACGGCTTAGTCAAAAAGACCGCGGTTAAACTGTATGAAAACATCCGCCAGAACGGTATCGTCGCCATTACGCTTAATGACGGCGACCAACTTGTCTGGGGCAAACTGACTAGTGGCAGTGATCACGTGATGTTAATTACCTACCAGGGTAAATCAATTCGTTTCACCGAAGAGGAAGTCAAAGCTTCCAACCGCGACACCAAAGGCGTCAAAGGCATCACACTTGGAAAAGATGATTATGTGGTCGGCGTCGAAGCCTTCGACCCCGCCGATGAAGCCATCGTCGACAAAAAAGCCAGCACCTTCAAACAAATGTTAGTCGTCACCGAGAATGGCCTTGGCAAACGGACCGAGCTCACCGAGTACCCACTCCAGAAGCGCTCCGGCATGGGAGTCAAGGTAGCCGAGATCACCACCCGCACCGGCAAAGTCGCCAGCGCCCGGATGGTCACCCATGAGCATGAGGAAGTCGTCATCACTACCACCGATGGCCAAACGATTAAGCTCCCAATTACGAAGGGCTCTATCCCAGTTCTCACTAGACCTACTCAAGGTGTGATCTTGATGCGCATGAAGGCGGGAAGTAAAGTGGCAGCCGTGGCTTTGACCTACAAGGAAGACCCGACGCAACCCATCAACGCTGAAGCTGCCGCCAATGAAGCCGAGGCAGCTGCTTAAAAAGCAGCACCTGTGGTAGTTACAAGCGCGAACCGTACGTAGCGTATGACGTTTCCTGGCGGGGAGGGCCTTGTTGGCCTTCGCCGGCTGTCGGTTGAGAACCATCTTGACGCTGTTCACCATACTGCGCCTCATCACCTTCTCGACCTTCTTTGATAGCCCAGTCAATATTGAGGCCTTTTAAGATTTCCCGAGCTCGTTCCCAGTTACTATTGTCGCGGTTCCGTTGCAACTCACTAAATCGTCCCTCTAGTTTAGTAAAAAACTCATCACCTTCTTGATTGGGCTGATTCTGCATGGCTTCATAGTCTTGAAACAATTCTTGCGTGACTTCTTGGCTGATGTCCTTGGTGTCCAAGTAAACACTCAGCTCAGTCAGCAGCTCCAGGCATCGTTGTAATCGTTCTGGATCAGAGTTGCCACCTTCCGGCGAGCGGCGCGCTCCCAACATAAAGCCAATTTCGCGAATTGACTGCAAAATCTCTCGATAATGTGGGTCTTTGGAGTCGTAGTTATTATCTTGCATCCATTTGCGACGTTGTTGGTAAAAACCACGACCAATCACCCGGCCTTGTTGCCGTCGCTCGGCCAACTGGCTGTATTTCTTTATCATCTCGGCTAAATGATCATTAACTCGAAAGTTACCCAGGTCGAAAGGTTGACTGGCTCGCTTTTCTCTCGCAAATTCTTGGGTATACCCAAATTGCATGCGATGAGTCCGCCGCACCTCTTGTTCATAATCTGCAGCATCCTGGGCAGCTTGCCAATCCCTAGAGTTGGCTCCCGCTCCCGAACCTTCTCGCCGCGAACCACCTTTAGTATCGGCTCCTTCGCGTTGGGCTTGCGCCCTTTGGTAACTTATCTCTTCTGCTCGCCGAAGGTCTTCTTCGGCTTGCTCTTGAGTTTGCCTTATTTTCTCATGATTTTCGCGCCATTCTTGGCGGGCTGCATCACGGCGGGCTTGTTCTCGCTGGGCTTCAGCCGCTTCGCGTTGCCGGTCTTGTTCGCGACGCTCTTCTCGGCGCCTATCTTCACCCTCGCGTGCGAGGTGCTCAGCACGTCGATCATCATAATACTGCCTAGCTGCGGGAGTTTTTAAGATGTGGTAGGCATTATTCAGTTCCTGAAACTCTTCTTTCTTGCCTCCCAAATCAGTGTGCAGTTCTTTTGCCTTGTCACGAAATGCCTTTTTGAGCGTGGCTTCGTCATTAGTGCCAGGATCCACACCCAACATTTGATAATAATCCTTTTCGGGCTTTACATCAGAAGGGGAGACTCTATTTCCTACCATTCCTTCATCATAAAGAAGTGATACATAAATGAAAAGAGGGGACAGACTACGCCAATCATGGCAGGGGAAATTTAAATTAGCAGACACATAAATAGACTGCTAATTTTAGGTGGTGAAAAAATCGCTTGATGAATCAACTTAATTTATCTATCAAATAGCATCAATGTGTATTTTAATGTAACAAATATGGTCAAAGACTCGTCTGATGAAGATAGAGGAAACAGGTAACAAAAGGGAGCTAAAAAAGGGAAGTGTGGACCCAAGCTGAGCTTGGTGTCACCTCAGCTAAGCTGGTGGACCCAAGGGGATTCGAACCCCTGACCTTCTGTATGCCATACAGACGCGCTAGCCAACTGCGCTATGGGCCCTTTGACAGGCTGTTATTGTACCATGACACAGATTGTTGTGGTAGAGAAAATAAAAGTTGTTACAATGGGGTATGGCCATTCGACCTTACAACTCTTTTTTTCAGCGTTCTTCACTCGCCTTATTGACATTGGCGACCTTCAGCACGGCAATTTTGTACTCAAAATATATAGGACTACATAAAACTGTTTATGCGCAAAGTGAGACGACGACAGTCACTACCAATAATACTGGAGTTATTGAGCAGCCTAGTTCTACGATCATGATCATCAATCAAGTTCGTGGCAGTGAGTGCTGTGATGTGGGCAGTTTAGAAGCCTTAAAAAAGCAAATAACAATCGTCCAAGGGAATGCACAGCCGGCCTATTTTACTGTCCGCTATGATGCGCTGACTGAACCAGAGTTTGTGAGCACTCTCCGCGCCGCTCACCGCACCACCCCGGCTCTTAAGCTGGGTGGCCTCCTCGAAATTACGCCCAGTTGGGCCACCGCCGCCGGGGTGGAGTATAAAGGCACACCTGATACCTGGTATGAAGCACAATACAGCATGTTAATTGGGTATGCACCTGAGGAAAGACGACGCTTGGTGGATACTTACATGGCCGATTTTAAGCAACAGTTTGGTGAGTATCCTGAGTTAACCACTGCCTGGATGATAGATACTCCCACTCTCTATTATGCTCATGATCAATATGGGGTGAAAATTCACCAGATTACTCGAGAGCAGTGGGGAACAGACAGTTATACCCTCTATGGGGGCCCACCTCATTATCCCTATCCAGCTAGTCGTAACTGGGCTTTTGTCCCTGATTATAACGAAGCTAATCCACTCTTTATTGTCCGCCAGACTGTTACCGATCCATTGAAGAATTATGGTGATACATCAAGCTCTTTTACTTCACAACCTAATGATTATGCTCGTGATGGCAAAGACCATCTCTACTTTTTAGGTTTAATGGCCCAAGTAGCCAGTCAACCCGCCACTCCAGGCTGGGCAGTCCTTGGCCTTGAGAACAGCATGCCTGGAGAGTTCCAGGCAGAATACGAAAAACAACTGAAAAACGTGGCTAGTAGCACTGGCCCTGCAGGCAAACAATTGTTACTCAATGTGAATTATTTTGATAGTAATAATATTAATAAGATTAGCAATGATCATAGAATCAATATTTATAGTGGGATTGATATATTAGGAGATACTCACAATGAGGCCGTTTGGATCACTACCCCGACATATCGGATTCGTTTGCGGAAATATAGCGATAAAATCTGGATCGATGATTTCCGCGTCTTTGACGCACGCCTCACCGATCCTTACAGTAATACCGTAGCCGTTAATAAAGGTCATTGGGTAGTTCCGTATTTACTAGATGGCTCACTTTGGCATCACCAACCCACTAAAAGGCCGTTAAAATTGAGATTATTCGGTCCACCAGAAGTACCAAACCTTGCCCCTCAACCTCAATCTGACCTCACAGACCAGGTGACCAGGTTAGAACTGCCGAATTTGGCCCCTGGTACAGCCTGGAAGCTAGGACGTACCTCGAGTGGCCAGGCTACACTCGAGTACCAAACCGCTGCTGGCCAAGCAATAACCGTCTTTTTTGAAGATTCTCGCATCAATTGGTCGGGCTTATCACCCGAGAGCTTCACGTATCATCCGTTGTATCCAACTCAAGTTCCCCTAGACTTCTTGGCTAAGAAGGATGGCTTTCAGCTCCGCTGGCTTATCGACGAAAAAGTGGGGTGGGGGATTAACAATACCTGCCGGCCAGCAGCTGTCAACGAAACTGGCCTCCCCAGTTGCGAATGGACCTTCACGCTCCAACCCGACCTCCTCGCTCAAGCCCGCGAACAACAGTATCCCTTTTTGTTTCCGGAAACCCGCCCGCGTGAATTAGATGAAAAGAACTCACTCGTCTATGCTCACAATCGCTATGCGATTGCCGGCCGCAATCCGGTCCGCATTGTGATCGTCCCTTACGATAAAGCGGGTTTTCCTACCACATTGGCTGACCCCGCCACCGTGATTGCTTCACCCCCCCCAGCTTATATCAGTGAGAGTAAAAAAGAATTGAACGAGTCGCTAGAATTCATTGATTTGGTACATAATAGTCCTCAAAAAACGGCGCTGACGGTATCACTGAGTGATTCAGTCACAAAAAACATCACGGTTTATTTTGCGCCCAACTGCAAAGTTGAGAAGCTTTACTGCCTCACGCATCCACGACAAACATGGTGGTATCTGAATACTGTGGTCCGCGACAAAATACGCGCCCAGGTGCTAGGTGAACCTCAATAGGTGGGGAAGGGGAGAGGGACACGCAAAGTTGATAGCAAATGATCTATATTGATAGCTTTTCACACTTTAAAACGCTTCTAAAAATAACGGTGAAATTAGATTGATTAATCAACCCTTTATTCGAGAAGGTCTTATTAGCAGTCTAACCTGGGCTCTGCTAATTGTGTTATCAGGTGGGAAAGACAGAAATTTTTCTTGCTCTTAGAGAGGCAAAGAGCGGTTAACTACGCTTCATTCTCAAACATATTCCTCGTTGCTCTCAGCACTTAAGCTCAGTGTTTCTACACTGTCACTCACTAAATCAGCAATGATCTTACTTGTGAGGTTGGCTTTTGCCCTTTGATTATAACTTAGAATGAAAGCTGGTATGAACTTTTTGTAACTGTGGTCTCGTCACATGAGTATAAATTTGCGTCGTAGCGATATTTTTGTGACCGAGCATCTCTTGCACATCACGTAAGCCCGCCCCGTTGGCGAGTAAGTCAGTGGCAAAGCTATGACGGATGCCGTGGGGGCTGACTTTTATAGGTAATTTAGCCTGGCGGCAGTAGTTATCCACTATCCGTTGCACACTTCTGGTGGTCAACCGCATCTCTTCACCGTCTGATAACAGATCGGGCTTGTTACGAGCCAAGCGAATAAAGACTGGTCGCCAGTTATCTTCTCGAGAATTCAACCATCGTTCTAACCAGTCTGTTGCTCTGTCACTTAAGAACACTACTCGAGGTCGTCTGCCTTTACCAATCACTCCAAATTCTTTCCTAGCCAGATCAATCTGGTCTCGGTTCAAGCCGACCAGCTCACTGACCCGGAGTCCCGTCGAGAATAGCACTTCCAACATGGCTTTATCGCGTAAACCTGGCTTACTAGACAGCAATGGTTGACTCAATAAGCGCTCCACATACTCAATATTCAAAAACTTCATGGCATGCGACTCAGCTTTAGGCAAATCTATCTTTTCCGGCTGTAATACCGCAGCGTCATTTTTGACCATCCACTTCAATAAGGAGCGTAGAGCAATAATATAATAACTTTGTGTCTTCTTGGATAACGTCCGGCCTTGGTCATCAATGTACCGTGCTAAATACACTCGGTACTTTCTGATCACATCCTGATCGACTTGTTTGAGGTCGTCAATTTTTTCTGTCATCAACCACTCATTAAAGCGCCGCAAATAATGAGCATAATTGCGGATCGTGAGGCGACTGACGTTACGTTCTACCTCCAAATGTTCGAGAAAAGTGGCAAGGGCGAGTGGGGGAAGAGTAGAGATGGCCATACTTGTGAGACTTCACTCATGGTAGTATACTTCCCGAGAAGTTGCAAATCAGGGTGTGCTCTTTTTTAACACTCAAAATCGATGCTTCAGTGAGTGAAATTTTTATCACTTATCCCCTTTTTTCCTCAAGTTATTTAGAAAATATAGGACATTAGCAGAGAAAGGCAAATTCTGCTAATTTAGATGCAAAAAAATTAATGGCCTTTGATCAATCCTTTTTAGTCTTTTTATCGAGCAAGTCATTGATACTATTTGATAGTATTTGACTATTTTTGAGGACGTTATTAAAACGTTTAACTAAGGATAATTACTGGCTGTAGTAGGTTTTCCAGTTGGTTAATTTGTAACTAAAAACCTTCATAATTTACATCGCCGGTTCACCTAAAACATCCTGATACTTATCTCCCAAATTTAAATCGTGGTTACACTTTAGCGTCCATAACGATTTGGTTTTAGGCAGATATGATTTTTAATTACCACAGATGATTATGACAACTCATATTGAGTACAGACTTTAAGTACGCACTAAGTCGTGTTTAATTTTCAGTTACCGTTTGTGATTACTATGGTCGTGGTGATTTTTTAACGCGGTAGATACTACGTCACACACTAAATACTAAATAAAAAGCCTTTTTCTCTAATTTATATAATTATAAGAAAGAATTGATCAATAAAGCTTTTAAATTTCTCCAGGCTAAAAATGACCCTCTAAAAGCCTCAAAAACGGCTTTTTATTTAAAAAATGACTAGTTAGCCGTCTCATTTTTAGGCGTTTTCACCTCTTTTCCTTCAAGTACCAGGCATAATTAAAAAAACTCACAACTATGCCATTATCATCACTACAAAATGGCAGTGCTGCGTTCTTACAATAATTATGCGGCAATCGGTAGAGAAGACCGGTAGAAGAGACCTAGCGACTTAATAAGCCATCAGAAATGAAGTACCTAAGCGAGACAGAGCATATCTAGATTACAAATTGCATATCTGGAAAAGAACACAGATTGTACAGATAAAAGGATTGATTAATAAATCTAATTTATAAGTAGCCAAAAGCCTCTCTCGGCAAACACATAGGTTAATGTCGTAAAAGTATTATTGTGCGACATAACACAATATGCGATTCCTCCCCTGGTGGAGAGTAGAAGTTAGAGTTTTATAGAAATTGTGCATGTACCGTAGTATGTCTTCCCGATAGGTACCAAGTGGAGTTATCACTCCCTTAATAATCCTGGTCTAAAAAGCCCTCTCGGCCTCTCTCCAGAAAATGCCATTTTTAAGCTTCCAGGCGTATTTTTCTTCTTCTTACCTGTTTGTGAGGGAAGGCATTCGGGTTTTTTATGTTTTGTGCTCTGTTCCAGAGGACAAATAGATGTTTAAATTCTTGAGTACATATACTACTTTCTCTGCACTTTAGCCTGGATTCTTGCAAATAAGTCCTATAATTATTTAAAGTTTTCCACAATACTTTTTTGCATCAAACTATATCACTCTTCCCTGTCTTCACCTGGTAATTAAAATTTTCACGCTCTCTTCTCTATCTTTTCACGGTTTACCTTTTCCCACCATTTCCAGGCTTATTCACGTTTGTTTTCTTTTATATTTATTTATATTTTTTACCTGTAAGTTATGTCTTAACTTGCCTTGAGTGTCCTTAAACCCAGGTCAACCAGACATATAAAAAGTTCTTTATCAAGGAATATGCCTTAAACCAGGCTAAAAACCTCATTGCTCTTCCCTGCTCCATTAACGCAGAATTGCCGCAAAAAGAGTTGTGCTTCATCATTAATCGATAATCAGTATAAATTTTAGGCTGAAGTGATTACAAAATGTACATTTGCCAGGTAGAAATTTGCAGCAGCATGGACTGCACTGAGGCAGCGTCTGCTCTATCTTCTGGCTTTAACTACATTGTGTGGAGGTGCATCATTGCCTGGACCCTGCCGTCTGGCTAATACAGTTGGTAGATATGGATTTTTAATAATCAACAAACTTGATTCAACGGAGCCACTGCCCTTGAGCTCATCGCTCATCAATCTCGAAATAAAAGTTTCTTTACTTATGCGCTCTAATTCATTAGTACGCATAGGATTCATTAAACTCACCTCAACACCAGTAGCAACCCGCTGAATATCATTAACTACTACCCAGTGTCCAATACTGCCCATGGAATAGGCAACCAAAGGAAAATAACCTTTTCTTAATGCTTCTGCTATTTTTTCCAATTTAATGTCTGAACTGCCAATATATAATTCGGAATCAAGACTCAATTCCTCTCTGATAAAAACTTGTGTTCGCTCATTCCCAATAATGCCTCCGTTAGCAAGTAAACCCTGTTCTCGAGCTTTTTCGGCTAAGCTGGCTTCATTTGGAGCGTACGCCCGTCCCTGCGACCGGGCTAAACTCCTTTTGACCGCTATCAAGCAAGCCAACAAACAGGTATCGTTACTTTGCTGTTGATATACTTCCAAACCGGGAATTCCTGCTCGTCTTAAACCAGACGGAATAGCTAAAGTGTCAATTCTGAATATTAGATCAGATTGCAACTGTTGTCTTTTTAGTGAAAATTCTTGTTCATCGACAAGGCGAAGAGCCTGAATTGTATTAGGAGAAAAACCTCTGTCCTCTGGGGTGTTCATAGCCATCACAGTATATCATGTCCCATTCTTGATATATTTTCTTGCTACTTCAACGGAAACAACACCACAAACACCAACCCTAAAAACACCGCCACCAGCGAGTACTCAGTCATGGTTTTGTTAAATAAACGGCCACGCAAAAAGTTGTGGAATAAACCCAGCGCAATATACAAAAAGGTCATCACAAATAGAGCCTGGTTCCAGACAGAAAAAGGGTAAAACGACAAAATCAAGCCTAACTCAGCTAAAGCGACACTGGAAAGTAACGCCAAACCAGTCACTTTCTCCGAAATGCGGGGTTCCAGCTCGATTGACCAGAGAGACATCAATACCAACGGAAAATGCACTAGTCCAATTGCTAAACCATTCACAAACCAGGGTAACCGCAGCGAAAAAACGGTATTCGTAAACAACAGCGAAGTCAGGAGTGTAAATAACAACCCAATGGCATGTGCGGCGTGCAACAACTGGATTGTCCGGCCTTTCGCCACTGAATAAATATTTGAGGTCAGGTACAAGGCGTACATTCCAATACAAAATAGCACTAAAATAAACAACTTGCTCAATAAATGCTCAGGTAATAGAAAGTAAAATAAAGCTACTGCGCCGGTGTAAAAGGCTGGAAATGGGACAATTGTCACCCACTCATGTCGTTGCAGGTCATCAGCTAATGCCCAGGCAGAAATTAAGTAGGAAACCAAGGTCAAAACGGCCACTGCCCAATAGCGATACTCCAGCGTCACATACTGGACACCAAGCAAGCCCAAACTGAGCAAGATGGAAGCAATCACAAACTTTTCGCGACGACGCATATGTTAATCATTAAACCACATCACAGACAATTACGGCAGGGATTAGGCTTCAGCCGTGGCCCACTCGGCCGCAGCAAAAACGTCTTCCACATCATCATTTTCTCTTAATTGATCAATTAAATCTTCAATTTGGACAATTAATTCAGGATCTTCTAATTTCATCGGCATACTTGGAACCCACTCCTCCCCTGTCCCGCGAGTAAACAAAAACTGTACTGACCCTGGACTCCCCAAGCTACCACCATTCCTCGATAAAATAAACCGCATCTCACCGCTGGTGCGCTGAGTGTTATCGGTGTTAGCGACTATCATCAAGCCTACTCCACCAGGGCCATACCCTTCATAGGTAATGGTTTGCAGGCTCTTGCCATCACGTTTACCTAAACCGGTATCAATCGCGCGCTGAATTTTGACGTTGGGCATGTTAATGCCGCGAGCTTTATCGAGCGCCAATCGTAAACTCGGGTTACTCTTAGGATCACCGGATTTGCCCTCTTTGACCGCTACCCGAATCATTTTCGCGATCAAACTAAATTCCTTGGCTCGCTTTTGATCAGCTGCGCCTTTGCGATTTTTGATGTTGTTCCATTTACTGTGACCTGCCATATATTAGGTAGTTAGGTAATTAGTGATTAGATAGCTAGAAAGCTAACAGGAGTATTATAACTCTGGAAGTTCGTTCCTCAATTCGGAATTACTTTTTACTCAATAACTCATGATTTAACCTTGACAATTAGCTCGCAGCCGCGTATTCTTCGTCATTAATTTTGCGTACATTTTTTTTGAAAGAAATGGCCACCCATGACCACTGCCTCTTCTCTCCAGAACCTAGCTATTCAAGCCGCCAAAGATCAGAATTGGGCTGAGGCTGCTAAACTTAATCAGACCATACTGGTCCAAAACCCTGCCGATTTAGGCGCACTTAATCGCCTTGGCGTTGCCTATGGACAGCTGGGTGAGCTCTCCAAAGCTAAAGAATCTTTCAAAACCGTGCTCCAGTTTGATAAATCTAATACCATTGCTAAAAAACACCTGACTAAATTGTCCAACAACCAAGAACTCTCTGCTCCCTCATTCACTAAAGTTCACTTTATTGAAGAACCAGGTAAAACCAAAATTGTGGAGCTGCACCGCTTAGCCGGTAAAAACGTGCTTGATAACTTAGCGATTGGCCAGCTTTGTGAACTAAAAACCAAGAACCGCTATGTCTCGGTGGATGCCAATGGCACCTACATTGGAGCCCTGCCTGAAGACTTATCCTTCCGGCTCTGCAAGCTCTTGAATAGTGGTAACCACTACGAGTGCTACGTCCACTCTTTTACCAGCAACAGTTGCCAAGTTTATATCCGTGAGACTCTCCGCTCAGTTGAAAACAGAGACATTCACTCCTTCCCACCTGTTAAAAGTCACTTGGCCGCTATTAACGACATTGATGAAGAATTCTTGCTTGAAGAAGACATTCCGGTGGAAATTGTGGAAACTGACCGTGACATGGTCGAAACCGAACGTGAGTTAGAAGAAGAAGATAAAACGTTCGAACCAATGGAACTCCCTGACAACTCTGAGGAAAATTAACCGGCTTTACTTCCTGGCTTTAGTTATTGCTCCAGAGCTTGGGCGACGTCTTCCCCAATCAATAACACTTGTTTGGCTCGGTACTCAGTGGTCAGCACTGGGTTAGGGTGTGGGAGCAGCTTGCGAGGCATCACTGCCTGGATCAGCCTCGTGACTTGGGCGCAATTGCCCTCTGATTCAATACTCAACCCCGTCTCAACAGCCCGCTGGGTGCTATCCGTGGTTTTGACAACCAGTACCTGACTGTGCTCAAGAACAGTGGTCACCTGACTCGCCAGTCCAGCGGTGGCTGTGGTATTCACCACCGCAACCGCGCAGGCTTCCAGATTCACAGGTTGAGGTAACTGTGACCATAGCCTACTCAACTCACTCAACGTACTGGGTTTGAGTTCATCCACTTGGGAAAGATTATAATTACGAATATAAAAATACCACGCAGCCCGTTGTCGCCACGAAGCGTGGGGCTGCGGACGCCATAACACTGACCATAACAGCCGTTGTAAGTCTGGCGGGGCTTGGTAGCTGGCAGCTGCTTCTGTCTGCATCACCACGGTCCAGGGATATTCCAGCCCCACAGAATAAGCAGCTCTGATAAATTCTGGCTGGCGCTGGTTGGTTTTTAACAACGGCCACACTGCTCCCAATTGATACTCGCCATAGCCTCCCATCACCGGAACTTTTTCTTCAACTGGTAACGAGACCACCGTCACTCGCGAACTGGCGGGAGCAATCACCACACCCACTATGACCGGAGTCCGTCCGTTTATTTCACTTGAGACTAACAAAAGATGTTCATCTTCCGTCAATGGAAATAACTGGGCCCCAAAGCTCATCACTAACTGAAATAAAATAAAACCGAGAATTGCCAACCCGATTGCCCCACTCACCAACCGCTGGCACCACCGGGAAAAACCTCCACTGCGGCTATTTCCTCTGGATTGGCGTGGTTTGACTGGGCCATGAGAAGATGAACGTTTAGAACCTGACAGCTGGGCAGCGCGGGAAAGAGTCGTCACCTATTAAGAATAGCGGTTCGCATCTCTTCACTCAAGCGGATCATGAAGCGAACATTATGGATCGAAGCTAAGCGATAGTAGGTCAACTCACGGGTTTTTAATAAATGATGTAAATAGGCGCGAGTGTAACCTTGGTGACACGTAAAGCAATCACACCCGTCCTGAATGACTCGGTTGTCCTGAGCAAACTGAGCTTTACCAATCGTCATCCGACCTAGGTGAAATTCAGATTCGAAACCTAACTTCCCAGTCTTATCCATCGTTAGTTGGCCATGATAAAGCGAACCATTACGGGCAATCCGAGTCGGCGCCACACAATCAAACATATCGAAACCCACGTTGACGGCATCTACTAAATCTTGCGGATTCAAACCCAAACCCATAGCATAGCGGGGTTTATCAGCCGGCAACAGCGGCTCAATCCAGCTCATCACTTCTGCCGTTCCAGCCATGTTATATCCAATCGTTTCCCCCCCGACTGCAATCCCATCAAATCCTAACCCAGTGATAACCTTGGCTGACTCTTGTCTAAGTTCAGGATGCATGGCCCCTTGGACAATCCCAAACAACGCTTGATAATCGCCATAATAGCTTAAGCGCTGCTGTTGATCCCAATACTCAACACACTGTTGAGCCCAATGGTGAGTGCGACTAAGAGCTTGTTTGGCATAGCGAAGATCGGCCTTATCAGGGGTACACTCATCAAAAGCCATGATAATATCTGCTCCAATCCAGCGTTGAATCTCGATGGCAGTCTCGGGACTAAAAAAATGTTTCGAGCCATCAACATACGACCGGAACTTCACCCCTTCATCTGTAATCTTGGCAAAAGATACACCCCCTTTAGCTTTGTTCTGCAAACCAAGGGAGAAAACTTGAAAGCCCCCAGAGTCGGTAAGAATCGGTTTATTCCACCTCATAAATTGGTGGAGACCACCTTGACTGGTGAGCACGTCTTTGCCGGGCCGCAGATACAAGTGATACGTGTTGGCTAAAATAATCGGTGCTTGAGTAGCCTCGGTGTCTTCGCTGTCTAAAGCTTTGACACTGGCTTGGGTCCCCACGGGCATATAGATAGGTGTGTTGACCCGGCCATGTGGTGTTTCGAAATAGCCAGTGCGAGCCTGCCCTATGCTTTTTTCGAGCACAAATTTGAATGACGAGGAATGTGACATGACTTGAGCATTATAAGTCACTTAGGTACATTTTGCATATCATCCAGGCAAGCTTTTGCAACAATGTTGACTACTATATAATACCCAGGTGCTTACGCTTGCCAACTTTACCTACCCTGTCCCGCCTGAACTCATTGCTCAAACCCCGGCGGTACCACGCGACTCCAGTCGCTTGCTGGTTCTGGATCGCGAAACCCAAGCCATCACGCACCATCATTTCTCAGACCTTCCCGATCTTCTCCAGCCCACCGACGTCATCGTCCGTAACAATACTAAAGTCATTCCGGCTCGGATTTATGGCAAGAAACTTGATACAGGTGGTGACATCGAGTTTCTGCTTATTAAACGCCTGGGCAAAAGTGAAAAGGGCGAAATCTGGGAGTGTTTGTCTAAACCGGGACTGAAACTCGGCCAACGTGTGGGCTTTGCTGACAGCAATCTTGAGCTAACCTGCATCAAGATGCTTGGTTACAGCCGCGAAATTGAGTTTAATCAAGCTGGCAGTGAGTTATTCTCTTCTCTGGACCAGATTGGCCATACTCCGCTCCCTCCCTACATCGACTGGACTAAACACGATGAACAAGAACTGCGACATCTTTACCAGACCACCTATGCTAAGTTTGAAGGCTCAGCGGCGGCACCGACTGCGGGACTGCACTTTACACCCGAGCTTGATCAACGCTTGATCGATAAAGGCGTTGCGATCGAAGAAGTCACGCTCCATGTGGGCTTAGGCACGTTTTTGCGCGTCAAAGTCGATGATATTGCTCAGCACCATATGCATAGTGAGACCTACTCCCTGACGCCCGAGGTCGCTGAGCGACTCAATCACGCTAAGCAAGCCGGTCGCCGCATCATCGTGGTCGGGACCACTACCACGCGCGTGCTGGAAACTTGCGCCGATGCCACCACCGGGCTCCTGCAACCCAACTCTGGCGACACTGACATCTTTATCTATCCGCCTAAAAAGTTCGCTTTTGTGAACAACTTAATCACTAATTTTCATGAAAGCCAATCCACTCTCTTAATGCTCGTCTCGGCTTTGACCACTGCTCCTAATACTAGTCATGAATTCACCACTTTTGCTGACTCACCAGTGGGTAAGGCTTACCAAACCGCCATCGATGAAAAATACCGCCTTCACAGCTTTGGCGACGCGATGTGGATTAGAGGGTAAGTAACTATGAAAAGGGCGAGATCGTTCGTCCTTCATCTGAAGCAGCACCAAAAGCCAAGTACACTAAGGGCCCGTCACCAATATTTTTCATGATGTGCTGAGTTTTGACAGGAATTAAAACGGCCTCTTCCGGACCAATTACTTGAGTCTCCTCCCCTACGGTAATTTCACCCTCACCTTCTAAAATATAAAAAACTTCTTCGAGCGTCTCATGGGAATGCAGTTCAAAGTGGCGCCCAGGTTGAATCACGGCATAATTAAGCATTTTTAAACCACACTCGGGATTAAAATCACTCGCGCTAAAGAGCACTTTTTTCAACACACCTGGATCTTCAGGGTTTTCGTGGCTAGCTGGCACCAGGGGTTTTTCTTTGATATTTACTAATTTCATGACTATCCTTTCCCTTGCATATTGGCACTAGTGTACACCAAAAAACCCCCTGCTGAACTCACTTCAACAGAGGGTTTAGATTCAATGTACTATCAGGAGCTTACTCCCCTACAGCCATACGGTGGATGCGATTGACGACAAACTTCTCGCCAATTTTGCCACTGAGGCCTTTGACGGCTTCTTCAATGGTTACGGAAGGATTCTTAAGAGATTCCTGAGCTAATAGCTCTTCCACTGACTCTGGATTCATGGCCGTGACTTGCATGGCAATATCTTTCGCCAAGGCTTGAAATTCCGGATTGCGAGCCACAAAATCGGTCTCACATAAAATTTCCACTAACGCCGCAACTTTTCCAGTCGAGTGCACATAGGAAGCTACGTACCCTTCTTTGGTTTCGCGGTCAGCTTTTTTCTCGGCATTGGCTAAGCCTTTTTGGCGGACCCATTCTTTAGCTTGTTCGAAATCACCGTTGGAAGCATCGAGGGCTTTTTTGCAGTCCATCATGCCAGCACCGGTTTCTTCGCGCAGTTTTTTAACATCAGCAGCAGTGTACATAGATAGGATCCTTTCAGGATCAAGTAATTTAGTAATTAAAGTGATTGAGTAATTTGCAGTCTCTACCTTCTGGTGAGTTAGTTGCTTAATTACTCAGTTACTTAGTGACTTAACCTATTTACTTCCCCGAGCGTCTTTACCAGCTTTGTAAGCTTTAGCAACCTCAGTGATAATTAATTCTAAACTCGTCAAAGCGTCATCGTTAGCGGGAATGACTACATCAATGCCACGAGGGTCGGCATTGGTATCGGCTAAAGCTATCATCGGCACATCCAAGGTTAGGGCTTCTTTAATGACATTCTTTTCGCGAGCTGGATCGATGATGAATAAAGCATCAGGGCGTTTTTTGAGAGTTTTGATACCACCAAAGAAGCGCTCTAAGCGGCCTTGTTCTTTTTCAAGTTGGACGCGTTCAAACTTGGTGTAACCTTTGAATGTGTCACCTTTCAAACCCTCTTCAATATCTAACATCCGTTTTAAGGATTTGGAAACTTGTTCCCAGTTGGTTAATAAACCACCCAACCAGCGTGAAGTGATGTGCATGGCTTCAGCACTTTCAGCGGCAGTTTTCACCACGTCTTTGGCTTGGCGTTTAGTACCCACAAACACTAAGTTCTTGCCAGATTGGCCCAACTCGTAAGCGTAGTTATAGGCAATTTGTAATTGAGCGGCAGTTTTAGCCAAATCAAAGATGTGCACGCCATCTTTTTCCATGTAGATATACTCTTGCATGGCAGGATGCCATTTGCGAGCTTGGTGACCAAAATGACAACCAGCTTCTAACAGCTGTTGCAGGTCATATTCAGGTGCCTGTTGAGGCAAGGTGGAGACGTCAATCATAGATGTCCTTGTTTGTTTTCTAGAATTATCCTCTAGAAAAGCTGGTAAGTGAGTGCAAAGTCAGGACTTTTACGCACCAATTACACATTTAATACTTGTTACTTTCAATTGGTATTGTACCATAAGATTTCGCTCAGCCTATTTATATTTATTGCAATAGCATTCAGGCAACGACAGGAGACAAAATGATTGGCAAATCGCACGAACAAAATCCATTCTTACCTTCAGGCATCTTTGGTAATGGCGAAGGCGGGTTACCCCCATCTCTGCCAACGTGGCGAAGAGAATTTAGTATCACTCGTTTGGACCATAAGGATTGGAGTAAACAGACTCAACTTTTGAATGATTTAATCAAAGAAGTTCTCAGTATAAAACCTCTCCCTTCCAATCTCACTGAAGTCTTAAATAAGACTCTACAAAATATTACTACCGATGTTGGTCGATTTAAAATTCCCGGTAAAACAGCTACTTCTATCGACTTAGTTGTTGCCAATCCCAGCAGCGAAAAAGGTTTAAGTACTACCACCTATAAGTTTGGTAATTTAGGTGCCTTAGCCAAAGAGATAGCTATTAACAAAGATACTCAGTTTTATCTCGACATTACCTACGTCGACGATAATTCCTAAGTCAGGATAATTGAACAATAAAGCTCACTAGCTTTCAATTAATTCCACACAGTTCTCGAGCAATGAGATGACCGTGATCGGTCCTACCCCACCTGGCACGGGCGTGATAAAGCTGGCTTTGGGAGCTACGGTGGCGAAATCGACATCTGGTTTGGGTTCGCCCACATCTACAACTACCACCCCATTCTTGACTAAATCGCCAATGATTAAACCTTGGCGACCGGTAGCGGAAACGATGATGTCAGCGTCTAAAAGGTACTTCTTTTGCTCAATTCGTTGATTTAATTCCTTGCTACCAATCATTTCTACTTGGAAACCTTGGTTTTTGAATTCGTAGAACAGAGGTTTACCTAAAATATCAGACTTGCCTAAAATAATGACTTTTCTATCTGGAGCGAGTTGTTGGGATTGGCGAAGAATCTCTAAGACTGCTTTGGCAGTTGCTGGTAAGACTTTTTTTTCCTGTTTCCAGGTGTTGTTTTCAACCGCTGCTAACGTGGCGGGATGCAAGCCATCTACATCTTTTTTCTCATCGAGCCGAGACACTAAACTCGTCCACCAGGCTTGAAAGTCTTCATTACTCTTCTCTGCTCCTGCGAGTTCCAACCACCGGGCTTTGCCTGGTTTTTGAATAATGATACCCGTGACAGTGGGATCTTGGTTTAAGGCCTCAATCTCGGCTTGAACTGGCGCAATATCATCTGCCATGGAGTGGGTGTAAACTTCATAGATCATCCCCACCCGCTCAGCGGCCTCTTGCTTGAGGCGGGTATACAGGACACTACCAGAATCTTCGGTAAATAAAATGGCCGCAATCTTGAGGTGGATATTTTGCTCTCTTAAAGCCGCTACACGCGTTTTGAGTTGCGCTTCTTTAGCTTGAGCAGCCTGGTTGCCATCAAAAATAATCATAAAGTGTATTGTACCTGATTAGTTATGCTACAGAAGTGAATCTGGAGACGTGTCATTACAGTCAAAATGTACATTTTGCACACAGTCCAGGCGGACTTTTGCAATAACACTCACACTTAAGCTTCACCGACTAGAGTTCTCAACCGCTTCACATTCTCAGCATCCGGGCCCTCATCATCAAGACCGGGCACCTCGAGAATGAGCGGAATGTCTTTAATAGCGTCATAGTTCAGGAAAAACGTAAAATCCTCTTTATTAACCTCGCCATCACCCAGGTTTGCATGCCGATCTCGTCCTGACCCAAAAGCATCGCGACTGTCATTGACGTGAATCACTTTCAAGGCTGACCACAAGTTTTGGGCTTCGATGGCTTCAATCGCGCTCCGGCACTCAGAGGGTTGTGTCCCTGGTTTGCCCAGCGCTAAACCAGCTGCGTGCGCATGACAGGTATCGAAACACCAGCCTAGCCGCTCAGACTTGACGGTATCGAGCAACCACCGGATCTCAGAGAGATCACTGCACAATTTACCATTTTGGCCCGCTGAGTTTTCAATTAATAACTGCGAATCAGCCGGGGTATCTGCCAGAACTTCAGCAATAGCGGCTGCTACTTGCTCGCGCATCGGTTCCCACCCTCGCCCTTGGTGACTCCCTAAGTGCACCACTACTCCCGAACCCTTCACGTAACTATCAAAGCGTAAATCATACTTTAAAACCTCGATCGATTTTTTGAGCAGCTCGGGATTATCTGATGCTAAATTAGTCAAATAAATAGCATGAGTAATAATTGGTGTAACAGACAATTCTTTCTGTTTCGAAAACACTTTTTGCTGATCAGTTTTATCTAAACCTGGCCGCGCCCACACCCGAGGACTGCCCGAAAACACCTGCACACAATTAGCACCAATCTCTTTCGCTCTTTCTACGGCCTTATCAATGCCACCGGCCGCTGATACATGAGCTCCAATTTTGCGCATACTAAACTCTCCTTTTATTTGTAGGTGAAGTATACTAGCCGTGATGCCAACCACCAAACTGCAAAATTATACTGTCACATATGACAACTCCGAGGAGTTTCACCACCTGAAAAGTGAAGTTTTTACTCATGATACTTACTACTTTGAAACTGAGAACCCCGCGCCACGCATTATCGACGCTGGAGCTCATATTGGCTTAAGCACGTTGTACTTCAAAAAACTCTATCCTCAGGCCAAAATCACTGCCATCGAACCGTTGCCTCAAAACTTCAAGCTGCTGGAAAAAAACATTTGGGAAAACCAGCTCGAGGATGTGGAACTCATCAATGCCGCTCTCTCCGATCATGATGGTCAAGAAACCTTTTATTTTGACGACAGTCACGATAACTGGTATAGCACCGCCAGTTTTTTGCCGGGCGCGTGGACCGGGAGTCAGCACTCCACTCAACTAGAAACACCAACGCGAACCTTATCTAGCTTTCTCACCGAGCCTATTGATCTTTTGAAACTTGATATTGAGGGCGCAGAGCAACGCGTTTTGACCGAGGCTAACGCTTCTTTAAGGACCGTGGCACAACTACTCGTAGAGTTTCACCCTCACCCATCTCAAAAGCTGTCAACAGTGCTTGAACTAATTCGTCAATCAGGCTTTCGTCACCTAACTCTGATGAAGGATCAGCGGGAAGTTCAGGTGAAGAGCGCAACGGGTCTGATCGTGATTCACGCGTCTCGGTCGCAAAACTAATCATTGAGTTCTTATTCCATCTCTTCAATCGCTTTTGGAGACGTTCGTAATGAAGAAGAAACTTCCACCAATCAATGCTCTCTCCTTTTTGAGTTTTCCCTAGTTCAATGACCTTAGCATAACTCAGAACTCTCCAAGCTAACGCTTCATCTTCACTCGACATCATATAGCGAGCATTAAGCCACCAGGATAAAATGCTTAAAAAACCATGAGGGAAATGATAGTTTTTTTTCTCATCACGTCGGTGCTTTTTTTGAGCGGCAGCTTCTTCTAACTTTTTATTTTTTAGTTCGCGGGCCACTAATTTTACCTGCTTGAGGCGATGAGCAGGCGCACTTTCATTTTTCCACGGCATCTTTACTTCCAGCTAAACAACTCGTACTTGGCAGTGAGCTTTTTGACCTCTTCGCGGACAGCAAGCAACTCAGTGTCAAACTGCACGCGTTGACGGAACTCTTTCAAAAATGGTGTTCGCTGTGTTTTATCACTCGGCAAAGTCTCGTTTTTCACAATCTCCACTACTCTGCTCATCCACTGCGCAATCTGCATCATCTCTTTTTCTTTCATACCTCGGGTAGTGACCAGCGGCGTGCCCACGCGTAAGCCAGAGGGATAAAACGGCGACACCGGTTCATGGGGCACTGTATTTCGATTGGCATACATCCCCGCCACATCCATGGCAAACGCCACCTGAGTGCCCAACCCTGGGCTAATGGGACTCAGATCCACCACAATTAAGTGATTTTCGGTCCCATCCCCCATTAAAGTTAAACCTTCTTTCATGAGACCCTGAGCCAAAGCTTGGGCATTTTTAGTGACTTGTTGAGCATATTTCTTAAACGCTGGACGACTAGCTTCTTCGGCAGCAATGGCAATTCCCGCCGTGGTAGCGTTGTGTGGCCCACCTTGCAGCCCAGGAATAATAGCCGCATCGATTTTCTTACCTAATTCTGGATCTCGAGCCAGGCCGCGGTCAGTCACTAAAATCATCGCTCCACGCGGGCCGCGAAAGGTTTTATGTGTCGTGGACATAATCACATCCACGTGTGGCACCGGTGAGGGATGTTCTCCCCCGACCACTAAGCCAGTAATGTGGGAAATGTCAGCTACCAACCAAGCCCCCACCTCATCAGCAATTTCTCGAAACTTGGCAAAATCTAATACAAAGGGATACGCGGTGGTACCAGCCATAATTACTTTTGGTTTATGTTTTTTGGCCATGGCACGCACTTCATCAAAATCAATCCGAGCTTTGTCATTCACGCCATACTGAATAGCATTAAAAAACTTACCAGAAAATGTCACCTGAGGGTGACCATGAGTCAGGTGTCCGCCCATTGCCAACTTCAAACCCATCAGCGTCTCACCGGGCTGCATTAGGGCAAAATAAATTGCTGAGTTGGCTGGCGAGCCAGAATAAGGCTGGACGTTGACATACGGCACGCCAAATAATTTTTTGACGCGATCCACCGCCAGTTGTTCGATTTGATCAATAAACTGATTGCCCTCATAGTACCGGCGCTTGGCATAGCCTTCTGAGTACTTGCTATTTAAACATGTCGACAACACCGATGATACCTCAGGAGAAATATGATTTTCAGAAGGAATCAAGCCAATCATCTCCAGTTGGCGCTGCTCTTCTTGCTGAATAAGATCAAAAATAATGTCTGTCATGGAATACGTTCCTAAGTAATTAAGTAACTGAGTAATGTACCTCAAATGCGCTGAAATCACAGCCATAGTTGCTACCAGCAACATACACAAAAATAAATCGCTTAACAAGCGGTGGAGAAACAAATTTGGAAGAAAAAAGCAGCTTTGATCATTATTGAATAATGAGCTTATCATGCATTTTTAGTAATTCGAAAGAGGCAATAGTGATTGGCATAATGAGCTCAGCATTTAAGTTTTTCTCTCCATCAAAAAAATGAGTTAACATTTCCAAAACTTCATCTGGTCTAGCTGCTCCCGGCTTTAAGTCAAGTTGCATACGCATCCGCAAGCTATCTGAATCAATATTCACTCCATGTAAGTCAAAAATTCTGAGGCCAGCTAACTCCGGATTAGTAACTAGTTCAATCAAGTAGTCTCCAATGATCTGATGATGTCCTCGGTAAGCATCAAAGGGTCTGCGCATAATTTTATTTTAGCATAGTACCATTTTAGACCATGTGACGAACCTCATCTCGCTCAAATTGATCTGCTGTATCAATCTTACCCAACAGATTATGAATTAATTGAGGCGGAAATTGGCACTCAACTACCAACGCATGAAAAATATCAGGGTCATAGATCCAATCTAAGTGATTGGTAATTAACTTGATATCTTCTCCCTCATGATTTGTCAAAAAAGCTTGATAGGCAAAAGCTGAGGCTAAGTTAGCAAAATCTAGACCTGGACCTTTATTTAAAAAAGGAATTTGATCTATTAACTTTACTACGTCCTCTTTATTATTTGTTGGTCGTTCAAAAGCGTCAAAAATTATAGCCGCTGGAAGCTTATTAAAATGAGCTTGAACTTTAAATGAGGTTGATTCTTCAATCTCTCCTATGGAAGCGGTAATTCCCACATGCCATTGAATAATGAAATTAGTCATGCAGTACATGAATAAGTAATTGGGCTGTTCATTCCCAATTAAGCTCTCTAAACGCGCCATCACCTGCGTATCACGTACTGGTTGTTCCTGAGGAAGTAACTCCTGAAATTTTCGTTTCTGACGATGCAAAGGGTACGTCAAACCTAACTCTAAATGTTCTTGTGTTTGAGCATATGATGTAACTACGTCAATGCTGACTACTAATGCTTCTTTATCCGAACCAGTGGCTTCCAACTTTTTACGAATCAATCGGTTCTTATCAGCTGCTACTTTGGTAGGATCATTATCTTCTAATTCCGGTTGAATATTCTCTGGATCAAAACTATTAATAGGCAGAAGTGCTGTGCCTTGATTAATAACTTTGTCTACTCCATTAGCTTTGCTCTCAGAACTGCTCGCCAAAAACACTTTAGCAATTTTATAGGTTCGTAATTTTTCAGCTAAACTACTCATATAACAAAAAATCCCGAGCTGGGCTCGGGATGTCTTTACCTAAACTGCACCAAGAGGCAGCCTTGATTATTTTTAATAATGAGTGGGCAAACGATAGTAGCTGTTTTTCGTACAGTAGGCATTTGGTTATAAAAAAACACCCTTCTTAGCTGGCTCATGTGGTTGTCCTCTCCTTAGATCTGGCTAATCTAAGACGGTTTGTGGCTTTAGAGCGAGAGCACGGGTGCTATTCGCTTACAACAAAAACTGTTAAAAAAATCTTAATTAGTTATTAAACACTAAAAAAAGTGTTTTGCAACCCCCAACAATGAGTAACTTTTACTCATACACGCATTTAGTACAATTAGTCCAGGAAGGCGTGTTATCAAAATAGAATACTGCCCATGCCATTAGTTGAAGGTCTCCCCCTCTATCTGCTTGTTACTGGCGAAACTGGCGGCACTGGCGCCACTACCCTCAGTAAAAACTTAAGTTCTCTAGTTGAAGAAAAGCGTATTACCGCCGGAACTTTATACCGCGCCTTTGCTTATTTGTGGCACTATGAAGCACTCAATCTTGCCACGGAGGATATCTCACAAACCTGGCACCGTTTTTTAAATACCCTCACTACTCTCGATAGCGAGTATGGCTTGACGGGGATCTGGCACTACTTAGAAACCTCAGACTATCGCCCTATACATCAACCTCAAAATGCTCAAATCCTTAATGCTTTCACTCAAACCTTAGAAAGATACAGCCCCACCAATTTAACAATCGATAACTTAACCGACCGAGATATGCTGCGCCAAGCTACCGAACTTGCTTATAACAACCTCGGTTTTGTGCTTGATGCAAAGTTGGCAATTATTGCCGAGTATACAGAACAACTCAAGCCATACTACCCTGCGCTGTGTCTGCCTGCTATTAAAATGCTTCTCTACTCGAGCCCAGCTGTGGCTGATGGCCGCTCGAGTAAACGAGAAAACTCAGCTACAGTGGTTGAGAATGTTTTAACACGCCGAGATGCCGACTGGAGTCGATATAAAAACTACCGACATGAGAATGGCCAACCTCTACATTATTCAATGCTGAAAGAAGTTCCGGGAGTTATCAGAATGAACACTGATGAAACTACGGAGCGTACCACTGCTTACTTAGCGTTAGCCCGCATTTCTTCACGCTTGCAAAATATCCAACCCTCACTCTCACCTGAGTATCAACAAGCGATTAGTCGTGGCTTACCAGTGTTACGAGAAAAACTTAATGAGCTCTACTTCAAAGCCCAATCCGAAAACCCTCCTACGCTACATCCAGTAAGCTAAGTGCCCTTTCCAAATCCGCTGTCAACGGCGCGGTGAAACTAACCTGTTCCTGAGTACGAGGGTGCGTAAATTCTAATTGTTCAGCGTGCAAAAACTGGCGTGGGCACCACGTAGCATCCAAACCTTGGCGCTTTTTACCAGCGTACGTGCTATCACCTACCAGCGGATGCTGTAAGTGAGCCATATGGACACGAATCTGATGCGTCCGTCCCGTCTTAGGCCAACATTTCACCAGCGAAAAGCCTTGGTAAATTTGGCTTTTTTTGCGAATATTTTGGCCCTTGGCGGTGGGGAGCTCTAAGATTTTCTCGAGATTTAAATGCGGATAAAAAACCTGAACTTCGTACTCGGTGATTGCCGCTCTGCCTTCAGGTTGGACTGCAAACTGCAGGCGATTATGACTGGCTCTGCCGAGTGGGGCGGATACAACGCCTTTCTCCAGCTTGAACTTACCATGGGTCAAACACAGATACGTTTTACTCACCTGACGATCTTTAAATTGGCGCAATAAATGTACCAGCGAACCGGGGTTTTTAGCCAGCAACAACACTCCGCTCGTATCTTTATCCAGGCGATGCACAATTCCCAAGCGTTCACGAAAAATAGTTTCAGGAGTCCCAAACTGGGCATCAAACTGAGCGGGAATTACCGCTAACCAAGCCTGAGAGTTAGCGATTATCTGCTCTATCCCAGCAGCTCCACCCAAATATTCCTCCATCCAATCCTGAACAGTCGGTTCAGTTACCGTTTGGGCGCGGTTGAGGACTAAACCTGGAGGTTTATTAATCAGCAACAGGTCATTGTCTTCAAACAGGATTGTGGGTTTAAGAACGTGTGTCATGTGGTGTACTCAGTAAAACTATCATTAGCCATATTACTCCTAGAGCAATAGCGTAATCAGCTCCGTTATTATGCAGCGTGGTGAAAGGGACTGGCAACCAATCACGAACTCCAGCTGTGTGTATTCTATCAAGAAGATTAGAAACTCCCCCACCCAACAATAAACCCAGTGGCACGGGGTATTTGTGGATCCAAGAACGCAACCACCACCCTGTCAGCACCAGCACCCCGGTAATGACGATCATAATTACTCCGGCGGAAAACTGAGTGCCTAACCCCCAGGAGATACCAGGATTGATGATGACTTCAATCTGCTGGCTCGCCCAATATTTACTCAGTTGGTCGAAAGTAATGACTACGACAACGACCAACAAAAAAAGGTTTCTCCCTCGAGTAAGTTGAGACATAACGTGGTGTTACCGCCGAGCAAACAAGGTGCGACCTGACCGTCGATATAATAACCCACAGCCAAAAACTAAACTGGCTAAGGCTAATAGCGGCTCTAATCTAATCCCTACGAGCTGCCATTGACTGAGCATCAGCGGAGTCATTAAGAGATGAAAAGCGCTTACAGCAATAATAAAAACACTGATTAAAAAGCCCGTCTGAGCCGTATTTTTGTTCCCTCGATACCAATTAAACGTCCGATATCGATACTCGACTCGTGAAATGTACGTGAAAAGAGCAAAGTAGAAAACGCTTAAGTAAAGTTGTAAGGGGTGATGTTTCTCGACTAACCCAGGGAAAACCACACCCCACGGCATGTCTGTGGGGGCACCATAGGCTGAGCCATCAAAAAACAAGCCCAAATAAAAAATACTCAAGCTTAGACTGACAGCTTGAATCCAAAAGTCTAAAATTTCAAACGTATCCCATTTGTTCAAATCCGCTAAACGGTATAAATAGAGCCCGGCACCGATTAATCCCAAACTCCAGCTAAAACCAGGGTGGTTACCGATATCAATCCATTTGATGACATCTAAACCAAAATAACTAAATTGGGTAATGATGAAGCCAATCCGCCCAACTAATAAGCCCAATAAAAAAGTTAACAAAAATGCATCCATCACCTCAAATTCGCTATAGTGCTCTTCCCGACCCTTGCGCCAAAAAATAAAAGCCCACATCAAGAAGGCCAGTACTAAAAAGAGGCTTAAGGTGCGCAACTCAAATCTACCGATACTCAACAAGACTGGAAACATAGATATATATCATACAATTGATCAAGATAACTTCAAACAGGTACAATACGTCGGTATGTTATCTATCTCGCACGCTTTAACAGGCGCTTTTATTGCTAGTAAACTGACCCATCCCGCTCTCTACCTCCCGCTGACCTTGGCCGCACATTACTTCGAGGACTGGGTTCCCCACTGGGATGTTGGCACAGGCTTGAGCACGGGTAAACGTAAAAAAAGTACGGCCATTATTCTAGAATTTGCTGAGTTAGGCGTCACCCTGGGACTATTAGCGCTGTTTTGCTATGACAAACCTCAGGAACTGTGGCTGCACATTGGGCTGGCCGCTTTTACAGGTTTAGTGCCAGATTTTTTGGAAGCACCACGCAATTTTTTGAAATGGGAGCCATTTTTCTTAAAACCGTTTAATGACTTCCATAATTTATTTCACCACTCCACTCCCAATATGATGTTGGGACTCTTGCCACAGGTGATTTTGGTGGTCGGGGTGTTTTTGTTGGGGTGAGGCCGGTTGGCCACACCTTCTTTCAATAAAACGTCATTTAAAAGTTACACTTTAAGGCTGAAGTGCCATCTTTAGATGACAGATTGTGAAACCCACAACACCTTTTCCTCGCTCTCACTGATCCTCAACAAATGAGCCAGTTTACTAAACAAGACATAGAAGCACTTAAAGCCATAGTGACACGTGTCGCTCATGATCTGTCTGAAAGCAGTGAAAACTACTTTGTGTTAGGCGTGTCAAATTTTCCGAAAAACGAATTCGCAACTATTTAAATAGTTTAATGTCACAAAATTTGCAGAAGCTCAGAAAACCAGCTGCCTAAAACCTGGGGAAAAGATATAAGTAACTTTAAAAAAGGTGAAAACTGGTGGCGCGGGAGGGAATCGAACCCTCACGAGGTTGCCCTCATAGGTTTTTGAGACCTACGCGTCTACCGATTCCGCCACCGCGCCGAGAAGTCTTACATTAAAAGAGATTGCTGTTGGTAGTAAAGACGCAGCAATTCCTGACGTGGTGATTATATACTACTTTTGGCCGGTCGTAAGCGGTGAAGTCGCTCTTTCTTATCTTTACGCACTCCCTCCACCTTGCTTTTGTTTCTAATTCTCAGTATCTTAAAATATATGGAGTTTTTTCGAGAAATTTTTTATGCTCTGTTTGCAGTAGATAGCATTTGGTCGGTCATTATGCGTGGAGTGATTTGGTTGTGCATTTCGCTAGTGATTATTGTCAGTTCCGACGCTCCCGATCCTGAAAGTTCATTGAAAAGCTTGAAGTCCAACTTGGGATTTTTCTTGATGTTTATTATCTTGTCTGGCGCCTTAGTCGGGATGTTATTTGGCTTCACTCGCTCACCAGCCTAGCTCTGACATTTACATCTTATTATTTCAAATTCAAAAATAAACCTTAGCGTCTGGTTTCCATACCATAGAACTTGATGCGTTCGCCGCGGAAGTAGAGATCAATGTCACCTAAAGCACCGTTACGGTGCTTGGCCACTTTCAAGCTGACTGACTCGCGAATATCGTCATCTTTGCGATACAAAAATAGCACTACGTCTGCGTCTTGTTCGATAGAACCCGATTCGCGTAAATCAGATAATTGTGGCGTCTTCTCTCCCCGACTTTCTACAGCCCGAGATAACTGTGATAACGCCAAAACCGGCACTTTTAATTCCCGAGCGATATTCTTCAAGCCTTGGGAAATCTCTGCCACCTCTTGGACGCGATTATCTTTCGTCCGCCCATGAGCCAACTGCAAATAATCGACAATAATAAAATCAATTTGGTGCTCAGTCATTAACCGCCGAGCTTTGGTGCGCATCTCAAAGATTGATAAGCCAGGGGTATCATCAATAAAAATCTGAGCATCTGCCAGCACTCCCATTGCATCGGACAACTTCAAAAAGTCCTGTTGATCGAGGCGACCAGTTTTGAGCCGCCAGGCATCAATGTCAGCTTGGGCCACTAATAACCGATCTACTAACTCTTCACGACTCATTTCTAGAGAGAAATAACCAATTTTTTTCTTGGCGACTACCGAAACATATTGGGCAATATTTAAGGAAAAGGCTGTCTTACCCATACCTGGTCGCGCAGCTAAAATAATTAAGTTAGATTTCTGCATGCCAGCTAAAAGGTTATCGAGATCAGCAAAACCCGTTGGGACACCACGCAGCTCACTCCCCGAGCGTTGTAACTCATCGAGCCGCTCAAAACTCTCTGCCAAGGTATCTTTGATCGGCGTAAAGGCCCGTTGAGAACTGCTTTGTGAAACTGCAAACACGCGTTGCTCCACAATGTCTAAAATATCCTGTGCCTCTTTACCCTCATCAAAGGCTAACTCAGACACCTCGCTGGAAAGCGTAATTAATGTCCGTTTCACAGCAGCTTCAGCCACGAGCTTGGCATAATCGACCACGTTGGCAGCGGTGGAAACCGCATTTGATAACTGAGCAATCGTGGAGGCGCCGCCTGCGGCATCCAGTTTTTTCATTTTCTTGAGCTGATTACTCAAGGTGACTGCGTCGATAGGCTGGCGTTTTTCATATAAGGCCTGCATGGCCTCGAACAGAACCTGGTGTTTAGGATCGTAAAAACTATCTGGCCGCACAATTTCAGCGATTTGAATATAGGCTTCAGGATCGATCAAGATCGAGCCTAAGACTGACTCTTCAGCAGTCAGATCGTGCGGAGGAATTTTAGGCTGAGCGGCCATACGGTATTGCCTTTATGATTGTAAAACCACTAACTCTGTTTCTTCTGGTAACTTGCCTTTATCAACACTCAATTTAGCCACCGGCGCCGGAGCTGCTCCATATTCAGTCAAAAAGTCCTGCAATGTCTTGAGGTCACTAAAGACTTTATCATCGTGCTGATCTGTTCGGTAATGCATGGGGATGGCATAACTTGGCTCAAGGATATTGATGGTCTTGACCGCTAGTACCGGGTCAATCGTAAAGTGACCACCTACCGGACACAACACCACGTCTACGTCACCAATTTCTGATAGTTGATCAGTGGTAAGCTCATGCCCTAGATCACCCAAATGACAAATGCGAATGCCATCAATCAGAATTGTGTAGACTGTATTAATCCCCCGCTCTACACCTTGATGAGCATCATGAAATGTTTTGACACCAAAGACTGAAATTCCAGCCACTTCGTACTCACCTAATTCAGAAATAATAAAAGGCTTTTCTCGGCGGGCGGTAGCGGTAATTCTCCCCACTTCATTATGATCAGGGTGGGCGTGCGAAATCGTCACCACATCTGCTGCCACTTTCGGCATGCTAAACCCCACATATTCATTGTAAGGATCAGTGACGACCGTGCCCACTTTCCCCGCAATTTTGAAACTTGAATGACCGAGATACGTAATATCCATAATGCTCCTCCGTGTGTCACAGGATACCAAATGATCCTCTCCGGAACAAGCACAGTCACTCTTGCAGAGGGTTTAGAGGTTCAAATTCAGAGATAACTGGCATATAATGAGTGTTCCGTTATGAGAAAAGAATTGGTTATCGCCATCTTAATCGGCCTGTCTCTAGGGTTGTTTATTACCTACGGGGTATATACAGCTCGGACAGCCTTTAGAAAGCCAGCGCCTCATATTGCTGCTACTCCAAGCCCAGCCCCTTCCGGTGAACCAGTAGCCACTAATATAGCTTTGGTTTCCCCTCAAGACGAAAGCGTTCAAACTAAAAAAGAAGTAACCGTGACTGGCACGACCGTGGCTGACGCTTTTGTGGTGATTTTTGTCAATGACGCCGAAACTATTACTTCTGCTGACAGCTCTGGAAATTTCTCGGTGGAAACTGTTTTGGAACCAGGAAGCAACCTCATCACTATTCAGGTCATCGATGAAGATGGACGCGTCAGTACTCATGAGCGTACTGTGGTCTATCTAACAGATGCCCTCACCCGCACTGACGGCAGCACAGCTGAAGCTACCCCCTCAGCTTCGAAAAAACCCAGTGCCACCGCCTCGCCCACTACTCGGCCTACTTCTAGTCCCAAAGTAACAGCTAGCCCCAGTCCTAAGCCCTAACGTATGTTAAAACTACATTCTTTACCACTCTTTTTTTTACTCCTGAGCTTGAATGTAACTGGGTTGGGAATGGTATCTGCCTTCACTCCTGCTCCCATTTGGGCCCAAACACCCTCGCCTGCAGCTGAATCCACCACTCAAAAACTTAAAGAACGTATTGAAAAAGTCGTTGAAGAAAAACGCGACCAAGTGAAAGGCGTTCTCGACGAAATCACCGGCAAAAAACGTGGCTTTATTGGGGAAGTCCAGCGCGTCTCAGCTGAATCAATTACCCTCAAAACTAACAAAGGTACGACCATTCTCCCGCTGAGTGAGAGTATGAAATTATCCAAAAAAAATCGTGTCATCAAGTATGAAGATATCGCGATTGGTGACTGGGTAATTGTAATTGGTGGCAACGCTGATGATGACTTTGTCCCTGAACACATTATGGTCTCGGCTACTTCTCTTCGGCCTACGCCTAAAACCGTAATGGTCGGGAGCGTGGAAGCCATCACCAAAACTGAGCTTACCGTCTCTCCCCGCTCCGGAGCAGAGTCACAAGATTTTACGCTCGCCAAAGGGACCGTTTATCAAGATTTAGAAGGCACGACCGCCGCGTTGAAAAACTTTACCACTGATATTCAAGTGTTAGTGATTGGCAAACAAACAACAAATGGTTGGGAAGCCGTAGTGGTCAAGTCATTAGCCCCCTTGAACACTCCTAGCCCTTCACCTAAAGCTAAACCATGAGAATTGACCAGCTTCAAAAAAATTTAAGTGCTCAAGAAGGCATTTTATTAGCCAATCCCAGCGATGTGAGTTACTTCACCGGTTTTGAGATCTTAGTTCCAGAAGAGCGAGAGGCTTTACTGCTGATAACTGCTGAGGCTAGCATCTTATTTCATGCTACTTTCTCACCTGTCCCCAATCAGCCAGGAGTGATAGCTTTATCAGGTTGCAGCCCGGAAAAGCTACTTGGTCATTTTCAAAATTACCCACCCCTCAAAGCGATTCGTAAAATCTCGGTTGATACCACCAGCTTATTTGTAAATGAGTATCAAGCTCTCGAAAAAGCCGGCTTAGAACTCTCACCCTTTGACCGCAACCTTAGCTGGAGTATCCGAGCCATTAAAGATGCTCAAGAAATTGAGCTCCTCAAAAAAGCCGGTGAAATTGCCCAACAGACGTATCAGGCCGTCATCACTCAGCTCAAGCCTGGTATTACTGAAGAAACGGTCAAAGAATGGTTAGAACTTGAGCTGCGACGACGCGGTGCTCAACGCCCCGCCTTTCCCACCATTGTCTGTTTTGGTGCTCACGGTGCTCTACCTCATCACCAACCCACTTCACAGGCATTACAGCCTGAAACACCAGTCCTGATTGACTTTGGCGCCACCTACCAAGGCTACCGCTCCGATATGACACGAAGCTTTTGGTTTGGAACTCAGCCCTCTGCTGAATTTCAAAAAGTAGAAAAACTCGTCACCTCAGCATATGACGCCGCACTTGCCCTCATCAAAGATCGAAATGCTACCACGATAGTGACAGCCAGCCAACTCGACCAGGCTGCCCGGACACTCATTGACCAAGCCGGATATGGCAAGGCGTTTATTCATACCACTGGGCATGGTGTCGGCTTAGACATCCATGAACAACCGTCGTTATATCAAACAAATACCACTCGTCTCCAGCCGGGAATGGTGATTACTATTGAACCGGGCATTTATTTGGTGGATAATTTTGGCTATCGCTACGAAAACACTGTTTTAATTACCGAAAAAAGCGCTCAAGAACTGACACTCTAACGTATGCTGACTCGCCTCCTCACTGCCCAAGATGGTGCCGAGTACCAACGGTTGCGCTTGCAATCTCTGGTGGCTGAGCCTGATAGCTTTCTGAGTGATATCAGCAGCGAAGAAGGTAAACATGAATCGAGCTTCGCCCTTGAGTTAGACTATGCTTACCACCCACCGTATTTTGGTTTTTTTGGGAGTTTTCAAGACGAGAAGCTACTGGCATACTGCCAGGTCCAACGCTCCTTCACCGATAAGCAGATGCACATTGCTTTTCTTTATAACCTCTATGTTGATAAAGGCTATCGTGGTCAGGGATATGGCCGTGGTTTAATGAACCATGTTTTAGAGCTACTCAATTCACATGAACATATCGAGCGTATCTTTTTATCGTGTAACTCTAAAAATAAGTATGGTCTTCAGTTTTATAAAAAAATGGGTTTTCACCGCTGTGGGATTCGTCCCCGTAGCATCAAATGGCACGGCGTGTATGATGATGAAATCGAGATGGTGAAGGTGCTCTAAGGAAGGTTGGGTAGATTGTGGACTCACGGGGAATTGAACCCCGAACCTACCCATGCGAAGGGTATGTTATACCGTTTAACTATGAGCCCTTTTTGGCTCGATTATTGTATCTTAGATAGGCTAAATTTGCAGCGACCGGCCTTGATCAATGGTGTACACTAATGGGTATGTTTAACCTTTCACACTCTCCCGCCGAAAAAAAACTCCTCCAAGCACTTTTGACGCTGAAAACGGAAGCTGAAGTTAAAGATTTTCTGGTTGATTTACTCACCCCAGCTGAGTTAGAAGAGTTTGTCAAACGCTTCCAAATGGCTACTCTATTGTGGACCACCAAAAAATCATACTTGGAAATAGCTCAGGAAGTAGATACCAGTACTACCACGGTCACGCGCGTGGCCCGTTTCTTATTTAAAGAACCTTTCCAAGGTTACATGACAGCGCTCAAACGGTTATATCCAAAAATCAAACCTGCGCGGTAATTTTACCTCAAGCTAATTTAAGGTGAGTTTTAATGGTTGTGATCTCATGGTCATGTTCATCGAGTTTATCGCGGTGTTTGGTGAGTTGGTGCACAATCACCGTTTGCTCTTCACGAATTGCCTGTAATTCCCCCATCACATCGGCAAAACGACCAATGGTTTCGGATCGAAAAGCCCTCATTTCGGATTTAAAGCTTTCTGCATCTGATTTAACTTCACTTATTTCTGTTTTTAATTCAGTACATAATTCTTGCAACTCTTTTTTAGTGGCAAACGTAGCTTTATTGATCTTATTCTGTTCATCAAACATCCGCTGGACACCCGTCAGAATGGCTTCGCTCATTTCAGCGCCAAAAGCAGTAAAACGCTCATCCAGAATTTCCTTGAGACGTTGCTCAGTGACATACTTAGTACGGGCAGTGGAAGATGATTTCTTGGTGGTCATCTGTCTTATTATAGCTAGAATTCTTTACTCTAGCTTTACTATAAGTAAGAAAGATTGATCAACTTTTTTGGCTCCAATTTAAGTCAAGTAGCAGTTAACTAAATATGTTATTGTATTAACATATTGACATACAAATATTTCCAATTATAATACACTTCATGGTCAAGATAACTAGTTCATCAATTGTTCATCATCACTCCCCTCTTTTCGCCGCGGGAGTTATTTTCGTATAAAGTAAAATTAAAACACAGTACACCCCGCGCCGAGCGCGGGGTTTTTTTGTGCTGGAAAGGAAAAATGATTATAAAAATAACTGGTAAAAACTTAACTATTGAACAAGTTAAAGCTGTAGCTCGTGACGGAGCCCAAGTCAAAATTGATCCCGAAGCTCTTAAACAGGTCGGTAAGGGTCGGAAAATCTTGGAATCATATGTGGCACGAGGAGAAAAAATCTATGGTGTTACCACCGGCTTTGGTGATTTTTCCAAAGTCTTTATTTCTCCGGTTGATGCTGCGCAACTGCAAACAAATTTGATTTTGAGCCACAATGCTGGGGTAGGTGAGCCGGTGCCAGAAGATGTCGTCCGCGCTACCATGCTCGCTCGAGCCAATTTCTTAGCCAGCGGCATGTCTGGCTGTCGTCCAATAGTGGTGGAAACATTAGTAGCAGCTCTCAACAACGGCCTCTACCCCTTTGTTCCCCAAAAGGGTTCTGTTGGCGCCAGTGGCGACCTAGCACCGTTAGCAGCTTTGGCTGCATGTTTGATGGGACAAGGTCAAGCACTTATTAATAACCAAAAGGTGCCCTCTGTAGTGGCTTTACAAAAAATTGGCCTCCAACCCCTAGAACTGTCTTTTAAAGAAGGATTGGCATTGATTAATGGCGATACTTTGATGGTAGGTTATGCTGCCCTTCTGGTCTATGACGCACAACAACTATGCAAACTCTCGGACCTGGCAGTGAGCATGACTCTTGAAAGCATTGTGGGCGTGATGGAAGCCTTTGATGACCGCTTACAAACCGCCCGCGGCTTTAAAGGCCAAGTACAAGCCGCTCAGAATATTCGCACTCTCACTACTGGCAGTCAAATTCTCAACGGAGATCGTCAACGCATACAAGATAGTTATGTTATTCGATGTAGTCCAGTTATTCTCGGCGCTTCCCGCGAAGCCGTTGAGTTTGTGCGCCGTCAAACTGAGCTTGAGCTCAACGGAGCTTGCGACAACCCACTGGTATTTTTGGATGATGAAGTGGTGTTAGCCGGTGGCAATTTTCATGGTCAACCGCTAGCTCTTCCGCTCGATTTTTTAAAGGTAGCAGTTTCGGAGCTTGCTAGCTCTTCAGAACGCCGCATGGAACGAATGCTCAACAAGACATATTCTGGCTTACCAGCATTTTTAATTGAAAATGGTGGTCTAAACTCAGGCTTGATGGTGCCTCAATATACCGCTGCAGGCTTGATTAACCTTAATAAGGGCTTGAGCTGGCCTAATAGTGTGGATTCCACTCCGCTCTGCGCAGGCCAAGAAGACCACGTCTCGATGGGCACTAACTCAGCTCTCACAGCCTTTGAGGTTATTCAAAACACTCAATACGTAATAGCCATCGAACTCCTCATTGCTGCTCAGGCTTTGGAATTTCGCGAGCAACTGCCGAGCCCTGTCATTCAAAAAGTGAAAGCTTTGATCAGATCTAAAGTTCCCAAACTCACCCAGGACACTTCCTTGAACCCTGCCATTGAGATTCTGAGAGCTTGGGTCAAAGACGAAAAAATTATGAGGGTAATTGAAGTAGAGATTGGACCTTTGTTATGAAAAGGTATCAAGTTTGTTGTGCTGAATGCTCAGGTATCTATGAGGATCAGTGGTGGCTTTGCCCCAACTGTAACGGTAGTTTAATTATTCGTTACAACTCAGTGGAGGTTAAACCACAACTCCCAGCTTCCCTTTCTCTAGTCGACAAGTTAGGTGAAGGTCAAACTCCTCTCATATTTCTGGATTCACTTTCTCGCCAGTTGGGAGCACATATTTGGGCGAAGTGTGAGTTTCAAAACCCCACAGGTTCATTCAAAGATCGGGGCTCTGTAGTGGAAATAGCTAAAGCACTAGAGCTAAACAAAGCAGGTGTAGTTTGCGCTTCAACCGGCAACATGGCTGCTAGCTTAGCCGCCTATGCTGCCCGTAACCAACTCAAGTGTGTGGTGGTTGTGCCAGCCACCACCCCTGAGTCAAAACTGCAACAAGCGGTGGCATATGGAGCGTATCTGGAAACCGTAGATGGTACCTATGATGATTGTGTGGCACACGCTCAAGGCTTAGCGATAAAGGGTAATTATTTTCTATGTGGAGACTACGTACTCAGGCGCGAGGGTCAAAAAAGCCTAGGGTGGGAACTAACAGGTAAAGCCTTTAGTGATATCGTCGTTCCTGTGGGTAATGGCACAGTGGGAATAGCAGTGATGCAAGGTTTAAGTGAGGCTGAGCCTTCTACGATGGCACGTTTCGTGGGTGTGCAAGCCATTACTGCTAATCCCATTGCTCAAGCCTGGCAAACAAAAACAACCATTAAGCCTCAACACAGTACTCTGACTATTGCTTCTGCTTTCAATGTGGGAAATCCACTCGATGGTAATTTGACGCTTCAATGGTTAGCTAAAACTGCGGGAACAATGACAACGGTGAGCGATCAAGAAATTATTGCTGCTCAACAATTACTTGCTCAAACTGAAGGTTTATATGTAGAAAGTGCAGCTGCCAGCACAGTCGCTGCTCTTTTCAAAATGAGATCACAACTCAGTAATAAAAAAATAGCCCTGATTTTAACAGGCAGTGGGTTGAAGGAAAGGAGGTGATATATATGACAGAAAGAATTATTTTTATTGACCGCATTCCCGATGGGGGCGCGCCAGTCATTACTAATGCTGCTGAGTTAGCTTACTTACTCGAAGAGCTAGCAGAAGACGCGACAGCATCGGCTACCCAACCTCTCCCCCGCTTTATTGGAGAAGGTATAGGTGCACCGGAGTTTAAGGTGAAAGCGCCTAACGAGAAATAATTTTCTCAAGCCGGGAGCTTGATCACCTCCCGGCAGGGATCTCTAACAGTGTTACAATCAAAAAAGCCAAGCTATGCCAGCCTCCCTCACTATTCTCTATCCGCTTCATCCAGATCGCTGGACAGAATATAAAGCTTTGCGCTTGGAAAAAGAGTTGAATATGAATGGGCAGTTCTATGACTCAGTGTTAATGGAGTTATTTATATGAAGGTGGTCGAGAAACTAAGTGACGCAGAAAAAATTCGTGACTTAACCACAAGAGAACGTGAGTTGGGTTTAAAAATTTTGCAGACTAACCTTGCCTACCAACCCGGCGAGCGAATCCTGATCGTGACTGACACTCAGAAGCGTGATCAGGCGGCTGCGGTGTGGTTTGAGTCGGCTAAATTGTTACCCAAGCTCGGTGGTTTAGAACTAATCACCATCGATGACATGCTGATCAATGGTGAAGAGCCACCAGCTGAAGTGATTGCAGCGGGCAAAACAGCTCACATTTTATTGCTTCACACCACCAAGTCTTTGACCCATACCGGTGTCAGCAAGACCGCTCGTGCTGGCGGGGCTAAGGTGGCTAGTTTGCCTGGTGTGTCATATGAAATTATGATGCAGACTTTGACGTTAGAATATCAGCCCATTCGCGAGCTCGGTGAGCAACTTAAAGCTGTGGTAGAAAAAGGCACCACGCTGACGGTTACTTCTCCAGCTGGGACGCACCTGACCGCTAACATCCGGCAAAACTGGGTGGAAAATGACTGCGGCTTTGTGGCGCCAGGTGAGATCACCAATTTACCCGCCGGCGAGATCTTTTTTGCCCCTCTCGAAGGGACCACCACTGGGACCTGGGTGGTAGATGGCTCGATTGCCAGTGACACGCTTGATGAGCCGATTGTGATTACCATTGAGGCTGGCCGGGCGGTGAATATTGAGGGTGGCGCCGCAGCCGGGAGGCTGCAAGCCACCCTAGAAAAAGTAGGACCACTGGCGTTTAGTGTCGCTGAAATTGGCATTGGTACCAATAGCTCCGCGTCAGGAACGGCATCATTGATTGAAGCCGAAAAAGCTGCCGGCACTGCCCATCTCGCCCTCGGCAACAACAGCGTCATTGGTGGCAGCATCAACGTCCCCGTTCATATCGATGGTGTGACGCTCTCACCTACTATCGCAGTCGATGGTCGAATCATCTTAGAAAATCAACGTTTTATCATTTAAAATACACATACTTAAGGAATCTATGCAAAATCAAGTTCAAACTTTAAAAGGCTTCCGGGATCTCTTGCCTGCTGACAAGCGCAAGCGCGATTACGTAGCCGCTAAAATCAAAACTGTCTTTGAACGCTTCGGCTTCGAACCACTCGAAACGCCGACCTTGGAATATGCCTCGCTATTGCTCGGCAAGTATGGTGAAGAAGCTGATAAACTTGTTTACACTTTTGAAGATCGTGGTGAGCGCCAAATTGGGTTGCGCTACGACCAAACCGTGCCCACTGCCCGCGTGCTGGCTCAATATCAAAATGATCTCCCCCGTTACTTCCGCCGTTATCAAATCCAAAATGTCTTCCGCGCCGACAAGCCACAAAAAGGTCGCTTCCGTGAGTTTACACAATGTGACTGCGACATTTTTGGCAGTACCGCCTCCCTCGCTGATGCAGAAATTTTAGCCGTTTATTATGCTGTCTATAAAGACCTCGGTATCACTTCCATTCAAATTCAAATCAATGATCGTCAAACATTGCTGTCTACTTTATCGCCTTTTGCTACCGACCAAGTTTCGGTTTTTTCACTAGTTCAGTCGATCGACAAATTAGACAAACAAACAGCCGATGAAGTCGCTACCGAACTAACAGCGAAAGGACTGAGTCTAGAAGCTTCCAAACAAGTTTTGTCCGAAATTGAAAAAGCTGACATGTCAGCTAATTTAAGTGAAATTGTCGACAATGCTATCAAACTCGGTGTAGCTCGCGAAGCACTCGTCTTTAACCCGAAATTGGCACGTGGTTTGGATTATTATACCGGCTTGATTTTTGAAGGTCGGATTCCTGAATATGCCGTCGGTTCGGTAGGCGGCGGTGGCCGTTATGACAAATTAGTCGGCGAGTTATCCGGTTTAGAAATGCCGGCTGTGGGCTTTGGAATTGGCTTTGATCGAACGGTAGAAGCTGCTGATGAGCTCGGGCTGATCCCTGCTGAAAATATGGGGACGCAAGTTTTGGTAACTGTCTTTGATAACGCTTATCTCTCGGATTCTTTAACCACTGCCAACCAATTAAGAACCGCGGGTGTGAAAGTCGAGCTCTACCCTGCTGTAGATAAACTAGCCAAACAATTCAAACTCGCTGACCAAAAAAACATCCCTTGGGTGGTGATCATTGGAGAGGCTGAAGCGGCTGACAATAAAGTCACGCTGAAAAATATGAAGACTGGTGAGCAGCAATTGATGTCAATGGATGAAGTTGTCGGTTTGGTATTAGGATAGGGTAGCTCTACCTTATCTCGTTAGCAAAATCCGTCATCTAAAGTTTACATTTTTTTATGAATGTGTAACTTTTAAATGACAATTTCTGGTGACAATACATGTGGCAAGCGACTAATTAAAAGCGCTTTTCCTCTTAAGGTAAGTGACAACTTATGTCATTGTGTCAGTGAGAGAGTCTTTTGTTGAGCTCATGTTTTTTCCCTTGTATGAATATTGGCAAAAATCATACAAACTCAAGAAAGTTCACTTCTTGAGCAGCACTATCAAACAAAAAAGATAAGCCCCTTTTTGAGCGCCTATTAATGAACCTTCTTAAAAGGCCTTTCAGTTATCCGCCTCGCCTTAGCTCTTACTGCGATTATCAACAAAAATGCCACATGTCACAAGAAGTTTAGTTTTTGATAGAGATGTGGTGACTAGCCCCTACCTCTTAAAGTACTCTACTTTGTAGAAATCAATCCCCGCCGCTTGGGCGGCACCGGCGTCAGCGGAGCTATCACCAATCATCAAAAAGTCTTCCAGGCTAATATCCTTATTAGCCCCTACTTCATCTGCCACTTCTTCAAAAATTAACTCAAAGCCATCAGGCACCGGTTTCACAAACTGGACCATATTTTTGCTGATTACAGCCTGAAAATACTGCGCCAGATCTTCTTTACGTAAGACGCGGTTAATCGTATCGGTACAGTTGGATGACCATACAAAGCAAGTATAGGCTTGGCTAGCGGTGCGAATAAACTCAATCAATTCAGGATTAACGGTATAACCCTCATCATACTCGCGCTCAAACTCCTCTGCCCACTCCATGCTTGGTTCATGGACGATTTCGCCAAATTTCTCCACAAAAATATTCACCAAACTCATCACATTCATCTCTTTGGTCTTCATATTCACCAGCTCAGGATCAAATTTTTTCAAAATCTCTAATTGCCGCTCAATGAAAATCCCCCACGGCAAATGTAACTTGGCGATAGTTTCATCGAAATCAAAAATTAAATATTTTTTAGGCTGTGCCTTAAGGTGTTCGAGTAATGACATAACTTTTTTTAGTAACTTCCTCTGCTAACGGCATGATTAAACTTACCGCCAATAATACACCAATCAACTGCCACTGCAAATTAGCCATCCCTACCCAGTGAGGAATGACTTTCACTAATACAAACCAAGCAACGACCACACTGACCAGCGCCCAGTTCATCAGCCAATTACTCAACCAACCATACTCCAGCACTGAGCGAGTAAAACTCCGCGCCGTCAAACCACGCAAGGCTTTCTGAAAAATATATAACGTAAACGTACCAGTCTGAGCGATGACCAAGCCTTGTGGCAATAACCAATAAAAAACACCTGCTAACGCTAGTGTCGAAATCACACCTTGAATGGCAATTCCTCGTAAAATCTGCGGCGATAAGATTGAAGGATGTAACTCGTTAATTTTTTTGGCAATCAACTCTGGATCTTCAGGCTCAACGGCCATCGCCATCGCCGGTAAGGCATCAGTTAACAAATTGATCATCAAAATCATCACCGCTGTGAGCGGCACCGGCCAATCGAATAAAACTGCCAGAAAAAACAAGCCCACCTGGCATGTATTACCAGAAAGTAAGTAATGTAAATACAGCTGAGTACGCAACTTTACAGTCCTGCCCACACTGACGGCTTTCAATAAAGCATCATACATGCCAGTAATCACCACATCAGCGATGTCCTTAGTCAAACCCGTCCCGTTATTCATGGCAATGCCAATATTAGCTTTCTTCAAGGCAGCGGCATCATTAATCCCGTCCCCTGCCATCGCCACTTGATACCCTTGCTGTTGATAAAAATCCACTAGTAAGACCTTATGTTCCGGCCGCACCCGAGCAAAAACCCGAGCAGCTTGCAACTTAGCTCGGTTATCACTCAAAGCAGTTTTAGTGAGAATTTGATCAAGCTCGGTGCCAGTTAAAACTTGAGCCTTAGAGCGGCGTGTAATAATCCCGGCTTGCTCGGCGATATAACGAGCAATAGCTGGATGATCACCCGTGATCATGATCGGCACGATACCAGCCCGGTGGAAACCCGCTACCGTCTCTTTGACCGTAGGTCGCAAAGGATCCATCAGGGCAATTAACCCAACAAAGCATAAGCTACTCTCACCCAGATCGCGATTTTTTATGGCCCCGGGAGGTGTCGGCGTGCGCTCCGCCAACGCCAGAACTCGGAAACCCTGACCCGCTAGCTCCTCTGCCTTTTTCAACATCGCCGTTTTTTCACGCTCAGTAAAGCTAGACACTGTCCGCTTCATTTCAGTGTCACAAAGGGGAATCAAGATATCCGGTGCGCCCTTGCTAAACAAGTGTAAATTTCCCTGGTGCTGCCGAATCACACTCATTCGCTTGGCATCACTGGTAAAGCGATGTTCCACTTTCCGACCTTCTAGTTCATAACTAAACCCATGTGATTCAATGAAAGCCACTAAGGCTTGTTCTGTGGGGCCTTTGTTATTGTTACAAAAACGAATCACATCTATTAGTTCTTTATAGCCAGCTTGTTTTTTTAGTTTAGGATCAGCGACGTCAAATAAGGTATTATTGACCACCACTTTACAGACACGCATCACCCCTTCCGTGACCGTACCAGTCTTATCCGTGGCGACGTGCGTCACCGATCCCAACCCCTCAGCCGCCAACAATTTTTTGACAATGACCTTCTTACGGACCATCTCTGCCACCGCCAAAGCCAGTGCTGTAGTCATGACCGCACTCAAACCTTCCGGAATAAAGGCAATCGCCAGAGAGGTCGTCACCAATAGTGATTCAATCAATGGCTTGCCACGGTATAAATAGACCGCCAAAATAATGGCTACGCTAACCATGGTAATAATTAATAAAAACCGACCTACTTTTTCGAGTTCCTTTTGCAAGGGAGTCAGCTCTTGTTCGGCTTGGTTGAGATAGGTAGCTATTTTGCCCACCTCGGTCTCAACTCCTGTTTTAACCACAATGGCTCGCGCCGAGCCTTGGACTACTACCGTCCCGGCAAATAATAAACTTTTTTGATCACCAAGCGGCGCGGTTTTGGCAACAGGGGCAGTCTGTTTAGAGACGGGTAAAGATTCACCAGTCAGCGCGGCTTCATCGCTGAGCACTTCATCAGCTTCGATAACGCGTGCATCGGCGGCAATTAAATCGCCTTCCTGTAGCAATATGATGTCACCAGGCACTAAGGTATCACTGCTGACTTCGATAGCTTTGCCTTGCGAAAGAACGGTAGTGAACGGTGTTTGTAAGGACTTTAATTGCTCAAGTGATTTTTCAGATTGTTTCTCCAAAAAAATGCCAATGCCTGCCATCACCACCACGATGCCATAGACGAGCCCAGCTTCTAACCAACTCCCCGTCACTGCTGAAACTGTGGCCGTGGCCAGCAATAACAATACAATCGGATTAGAAAATTGTTCTTTCAGACTGTCGAGTAAAGAACTGCCTTCGGGCTCTGGTAAGGCATTAGGTCCGTATTGGGTTAAACGGTGAGCTCGTTCCGTTGGAGTAAGGCCTTGGGAGGGTTTGGTGGCAAAAAGCTTGGTAACTTGCGCTATGGTGAGAGCATGAGGATGTGACATGGCCGATTATGTCATACTTTTTTTTGCGCGGGAGGATCGTTTTTGGACCCAAAACCTGTTACTCTAGAAGGGTGAAGAAACCTGCCCCGTTTGCACAACAGCCTCGTGCTGCCACTTCCCCACCCCGGTGGCATTCCTATGGGTTTTTATTGCTCAACACGTTGGTTTGGTCAGCAGCCTTTATTTTGGTAAAGCCAGCGTATGAAGTTACTACCCCTTTTCGCTTTTTGATGTACCGGTTTATTTTAGCGGTTGCTCTTTCTGTGCCACTCCTTTTGCATTACTGGCCACGAGTACGACCGAGCTTCAAAACTGTAGCCATCATTTGTGGACTAGAAATCATCGGCACTACCTTCTCTTTGAGCCTTATTTATCTAGCCTTGAAATATTCAACCGTCATTGTCACTAACTTGCTCACTACACCTATGCCGATTTTTATTACCTTAGCCAGTTTGTGGTTACTAAAAGAAAAAGAAGAACGACATGAATGGATAGGATTGAGTATTAGCTTTTTAGGGACACTGGGATTAGTGATTTATCCCTTATTTCTAACCACTGCCAATCAACTCGCACACGCTTCCTTATTAGGAGCAGCTTTAGTGTTACTTCACATTATCTGTAATGCCATTTATTGGCCATTTGCTAAATTACAGTATGCTGCCCTCCCTAAATTATTTGTCAGTACCATTAGTTTTTATGTGGGAGCACTCAGTTTTTTTCTCCTCAGCTGGGGTGAAATGCAGTTTTCACTGCCATCTTTAATTGCGGCTGTCCACACTGATCTGGGGGCGCCGACTGTCTGGTATGCCAGTGTTTACATGGCACTTTTTGGCTCTATTATTGGCTTGACGGCCTACATCAAAGGTCAAGATGGCATTGAAGCTTCCGAGGCCAGTTTATTTGCTTACTTGTCACCCTTAATTTCAATTCCTCTGGCAGTAATAGTATTAGGTGAAACGTTTCATACCTATCAACTCATTTCTCTGATAGTGATTTTGTGTGGCGTAGTCATCGCTGAACATCGGACGCGACAAAGGCGCCGAACAAGTACTCATCATCATCATTTAAAAAAGCCACACTTACCGAGGCGAAGACACTGATTCAGAAATAGTGTGAGGATGTGCTTCCAGCCATTTGCGATACGCCTCAGATTTGGCAGCTGCGACCAGGTTATTTCTGACTTTACCCAAAATTATCAATAACGCACCCATTAACATCAACCCCCCAGCCGCACCAGAAAACTCAGCTTGATGATTAAACTCAGGAAAATCCAACCACATGGGATGATCTTGACGTTGCTCGCTAATGACCTTCATTTCTCCAGTCGTGAGATCTAACAACTGATCTTGATTGCCTACTCCTAGCGCTAAGTGCTGACCATCTGGACTCAGTTGAGCAGCGTGAATAAATGCATCGTCACTTAGCGTCGTAATGACTCGTTCGCCATCAGCAGAAAACTCGGTGATCACGATTTGTTGGCCTGGAAAATCACGAATAATCGCCACCACTTTACCATCCACGGCGTAAAAATCTTCGAGGAAAAAATCACCCCCAATCTCAGTTAATGATAATTCTTCCTGAGTAGCCAGGTTCTTTAACAGCAAGTGACCTAATCCATCCATTCGGTTGTAGATTTGCATCACCACGGTCTCAGCATCGAGAATCTGGGCAGCACGAATCTCAAAATCAGTGCCATAATCGGTACTTAAAGTTTCATCTCCATTGCGCAAAAACAGCTTCGCTGGATTTTGGCCTTGGTGAAGCAACATCCCTTCTTTAATATCATAGGGATCACCAAACGCTTGCAAAAACTCGGGCTCAGCTAAAGAATACGAGCCTTCCACCTCTCCTAACCGATTTAAAATTATGAATTTTCGATCAGGCCCCGTGGTGATACCAATAATTTTATCTCTGACTATCCAGGTATTGACGGGGTTTACTTGCCCGTTAAATGATTCAGTGGAAACTTGTTTTCCAGTCATGACGTCAACAATCATGTTGTCACCACTCTGAATGTTATTGGCTCCAATTAAGCCTTCAGGGTTACTAACGTGCCAACCTGTATTGGGACTAGAATAGTAATCAGTTCTTTTAAACGGCTCGTGAGGAGCCTGTGGATCCGTAAAAGTTGTACTGGTCTCGAAGCCACCTTGGGCAGCATTAAAGCTGGAAGTGTGATCTTGAGTGAGCATCACCAGGACGTCACCATTGGGTTGGTCAATACGCTGGAGGCTCATTCCCACCGCCGTAGCACCGAGAGCTCCACTCAAAATGCCGGCAAAGGTTAAGGGTAAAGCTTCAGCGTACTTAGCCGGAATGCGATAAATAACTGGTTCGAAGGTAGTTTTTTTAGCTTCTTGAGACATAGTAAGCCATGATTATATATGTAATGAATGCGCATTATAACATGTGTCCTATAACTATAAAAATCGTGAGCGACTCGAGTTACTTCACCGTCACACTTTTAGCCAAATTTCGCGGCTTGTCAGGATCAAGTCCCTTCTCTAGAGCCATGAAGTACGTTAAAAATTGGGACGGAATGACTGAGGTAACCGCGGCAAATTCCGCACTGTGCGGCACCTGGATCCAGGTTTCAAACAGTTCATTAGGCTCGGGGCTAATTCCAATCACGCGCGCTCCGCGCGCTTTGACTTCAGCCGCAGCAGATAGCATGTCAGCCTGCTCGTCATCATTAGTAATTAAACATACCACCGGTGTTCCTTTTTCAATCAACGCAATCACCCCGTGTTTCAGTTCCCCACCACTAAACCCTTCGGCATGGATATAACTGATTTCTTTCATCTTTAGCGCAAACTCTAACGCTGGATAGTACAACTGTCCTCGGCCCAAAATAAACAAGTGTTGGTGCGTTACTAGCTGTATGGCGAGTGTATGAAGCAACGGCATCACTTCTTCAGTCTGTAACCAACTGGAAAGTTGTTCAGCAAACTCAGCGATCAGCGTTTTGGCTTCAGCCACTGAGCGACCGGCCACGACGTGAGCTAAAGCTGCTCCCCACACCATTTGGCCTGTTAAAGCTTTGGTGCTGGCCACACCCACTTCCGGCCCCACTTGCAACATACACGGCACATCTGACAACGCTGTGAGCGTGGAGCCACTCATATTGACCAAGCTCGCAATCGTCACACCTTGTTCTTTCATCCACTCGATGACTTCATTGGTATCAGCGGTTTCGCCACTTTGGCTAATCGCCAAGCATAAATCACCTGTGCCGGCAAAGCTGTGATACGACTTCGCTTCATATGACTTTAATTCAGTAGCCAACACACCCTGTTGTCGCAAATAAAAAGCTATTTGGCCCGCAGCAAAACTAGCACTACCGGCGCCAACCGTGTAAACATGACGAGCTTGAATAATCTTGGCCGCCAAAGTCTCTAGTTGCGTTTCTTGACCGGTCAGAATCTGAGTGTAGGCTTGAGGTTGTTCATGGATTTCTTTCAGCATGAAGTGGTCATAGCCAGCTTTATCGAGTTTCATGCTTTCTACGTCGATAGCAACAAATGTTACTGGCTGTAAGGTATGGTCGCTTAACTCAGTCACCTCGGCCTTTTCCCCTTCAATACGAATAATTTGACCATTGTTAACTGAATAATACTGATTAGCCACTTCCGAAAGTGACAAGACATCAGATGATAAAAATAAGTGCCCTTGTTCACTTTTTCCAACTATTAAAGGCGACCCAAAGCGAAACGCGTATACTACCCCAGTGGTGGTCAAAACGCCCACCGTACTGCGACCTGCCAGTTGGCTCAAGGCTTTTTTAATGATGTCTAAATTGAGTTCCTGTGCACCTGCTGTGCGACGCTCAGATTCAAGCAAATGAACAATGACCTCAGTATCAGTTTGACTAATAAACTCATATCCTTCAGCGATTAAAACTGCTTTTAATTCCTGATAATTTTCCACTACGCCATTCTGAACCAGCGCAAATGAACCATCACTCGCCAAATGCGGATGAGCATTGGTTTCAGTCACTCCGCCATGGGTTGCCCACCGAGTGTGACCCAGCGCAATCTCAGCACTTGGTAACTGAACACGGTCCACACCACCAATCTTGCCCGTATGCTTATCGATTTGAAGTTGCCCGTCTTTTAAAACTGAGACTCCCCAGGAGTCATAGCCACGATACTCGAGTCGCTTTAAACCTTGTAAAACTTGTTGGCCAGCATCACTGCCTTGGGCCATAAAAATGCCACACATAAAAATCCTTTGTAGTTACATTGTAATGAAAAAATCCGCGTCGAAAACACGGTCTTGGAAGTAAAGTTCGGTTTGGCCTAATCATTACTGATTAGATTTGTCGATCTTCTCAAATGGAGTACCAAGTTCTCCAGAGGGCTCCCGCAGATACTCCCTAAACCATTTTGGTTCAGAGGTCCGATCGTGACGTATAGCGCCACACCCTCTCCTCGTTTCCCGGTTTGAAGCTCCTGCTTAAAACTGGGCCACACGCTCAAAAAAATGGTTGCGCTGTTTACCTCCTTGGTAGTAATTATGTAGTTCTATCATATCATTTAGTGGTTAGTTCCTCATAAGTCCTGTTGAAATTTGACTCTGATCATATTACAAAATGTACATTCCTCAGGTTCGAATTTACATACGTAGCCGACCACGGTATATACTACGCATAGGATGTTAAAATTATTGGTACTCTTCAGCTTTTTAATCGCCCTGGGACTAGGCATAGCCACAGTCTTTGGCTGGCAAGCTGCCAAATATGCCTGGAGTTCTCATGTACCTTTTACGCCCACTACTCCCACGTTTCAATTAGTTCCTCCTGCTCACTCCTTAACCGCCCAACTCACCACCCTCACTGGTGAACCTCTCAAGGAACCCCGCGATACTACCGATAAACTGCCCGTCACCCTCAATGAAACGTTACTTGAAGGTGAAACACTTTTTACGGACGCAACTTCCAGCGCCACGGTGCATTTTCCGCAGTTTGCAACTATTGCTCTTGATGCCAACTCTCAAATAGTGCTCAGCGATGCTCAACCCGAGCATTTTCTGATTACCCACCGCGACGGCCTCATCAAGTATCAAGCCCACCATCCTAGCCAAACGCTTTCGATTCGAGCTTCATCAGTATTAATTGCTCTCACTTCAGGTGAAGCCGCTCTTGCCATCGACCACACTCGTCGCACCGTCACACTTCAGCTCCTCACTGGCACCGCTAAGCTGGCCATTATTGGTGCCGATAATCAAACGCGAACGTGGAATATAAATGCGGGTCAAACAGCCGTAGTTAACACTGCGACTACCCAAGTCACACTCAACTAACTTTTTTACTCACTAAACCAGCCTCTGTTTTGGTACGTTGTTAACGGCTCTAACAACCCCTCACCTTCATACCCCAAAGCCCAGATCGCCACTCCACCCAAGCGATAACGATAAGCTAGATCGAGCTTATGACGAATGGATTCTTGGTCGTCATAAAAAATTTGTTGCGTATATCCTTCCTGAGTCTCTGGCAAAAGTAAGTACGGCGACGAGCTGATAGCATCCATATTTTTGACACAATGAACACAGGTTTTGAGTAACTCTGTGATGCGTTTGTGAGTGGCGGTTTTGCCACTACCAGGAATGACAGCGGCACCAGGTTGGCGTTCGATCGTTTCCCATTCATAGCCATAGATCGGCATACCCAGGATGACTTTTTCTGGCGGGACTGTGGCCAGTAAAGTTTGGACACTGCTTTCCACATCCAGCTCCCGCACCTCACCTACCCCACCGAGGGGCGCCACCGGACCCGATACAAACGAGCCTCGATATGAGTAGTCATATGCCATCAGCACTATCCGATCTACATGAGTGCTGATCGAGGCTACGTCTATCAAATGTGGCCGCACCAAAGAAATTGGCGTCACCTCAATAGTTAGCGTACCTAAACCGTGCTGATCAATTTCCTGATCCAGAGTTTTCACAAACTGCGTGAAAGCTACCTGGGCTGCTGGCGAAGCATCATTAAAACTTTCTAAATCGAGATTTAAATCTTGGAAACCGTGCTGCTTCATCAGCGGCGCCACTTCACTCATCAATCGGGTCGCGTGCGCTTCTGGCTGAGTTAGTAAGGCTTTAATAGCTTGTTCATCACTCAAGTGCAGCAACAAGCTCGTTTCTTGACCCTGATTTCGCGATCGTTGTAAAGCTTGGGCTACCGCCGGGCCCTTAAGTTTGTTCCAGCCTGGTTCACTCTCACTAGGCTTAGTAAATTGTTGCAAACTACCGTCGGGATTAATCACCAAGCCAAAGTACGTTAAGTTAGTTAGGTATGGCGTGTAATCTGTACTGCCATCACCGATCAACCAATAAGGATAAAAACCAATTACTTGCGGCTTATAAATACCCAGATACTGACGAGCGGGATGGCTGGCCGCCAACGAAGCTTCGTCGCGCAACCAGATTAATACTCTCCAGCCCCCCACTAGCCCCAAGCCTAATCCCAAACTAATCGCTAAAATCACTAACCATTTTATGTTCATAGCCTGCATTGTAGCAAAACCGGGCGTGATTGTGATATAATTTGCCCTCTTAGGAATAATTTTTTACATTTCTTCGTATTCAAGCGAGGAAAGGATCTCATGAAATCAGGTATTCACCCTCAATGGTATCACGATGCAGTAGTCACCTGCGCTTGCGGTAACACCTTCACTACTGGCTCTATTCTCCAAGCAGTTCAAATCGATATTTGCAACAAATGTCACCCTTTCTTTACCGGTGAAGTCCGCTTTGTGGACCGCCAAGGTCGGGTGGATCGCTTCATGCAAAAAATGCAAACCGCTCAACAAAAACAAGCTGCTGCCGTCCAAAAGAAAGGCAAAAACAAAAAAGCTGACGCACCTCAAGAAGATCCAAAATCTTATCAAGAAATTTTGCGCACTCAACAATCTAAGTTGCGCAAAGATAAAACTGCTCCTGCCGCTTAGTAGTTTCAATCCCGTCGATTTCCTTCACCTGCCCTGGCAGTGTAAGATGGACGTGTCGTATGTTTAATCCCTATCAAGCTCAAATTGATGATTTAGCCCAAAAAATCGCTGATAATCAAGCTTTATTAACTGACCCTGAGCTTAAAGAGTTGGCTGAACTTGAAATGACCAGTCTCCAAGCTCAAAAGCAACAGCTGGAAGAGCTGGCGGCAGATTTTGAAGGCGCGAGCACTAGTGATGACACCGCTTCGGTAGGGACTCTCACCAATTGTATCGTGGAAGTCCGCCAAGGCGCCGGTGGTGAAGAAGCTAAAATTTGGGCTGATGATTTATTACGCATGTACATGCGCTTCATTGAACGCTTAGGCCTTAAGTTCGAGATGATCGACGATGGCGTGATAAAAGTGAAAGGCAAACTCACGAATCCTGAACTAATTGCCCAACTCACAGCCGTACCTGCCCCAGAAGCTGATGAAGCCCCCGTGGAACCGCCCACCCCTCCCGATGTGCTCTACCCCTACGATATTTTTAAATTTGAATCAGGTGTCCATCGTGTCCAACGCGTACCAGAAACCGAGGCTCAAGGCCGCATTCACACCTCGACAGCCTCCGTTGCTGTCTTGCCAGAAGTGCCGGCTAAAGCTGTGGAAATTCGTGATGAAGAACTTGATTGGCAATTTATGCGTGCCGGCGGTGCTGGCGGTCAAAACGTCAATAAAGTGAACAGTGCCGTACGATTAACTCATAAACCCAGTGGCGTCGTCGTCTCTGCCCGATCGGAACGCAGCCAAGCCCAAAATCGCGAAATTGCCCTGGCTTTGTTGCGCTCACAACTCTGGGAAATTGAAGAAGAAAAACGTCTCAAAGACCTTGGTGAAGCTCGCAGTGCGATCGGTCGCGCCCAACGTGCTGAAAAAATCCGCACCTACAACTACCCTCAAAACCGCGTCACAGACCACCGCGTCAATGAATCTTGGCATAACTTGCCCACCATCATGGATGGTGCTTTGGAAGATGTGGTGGCCGGGGTGAAAGCCAAGCTGGTTTGAGATTTAAACTACCTTTATCTATGCCAATTTATCTGGCTTATAGTAAGGCAAAGGTGCTGGAGTAACATCTTTTTCTAAAGCTTCCTTAACAGCTTCACTTAATTTTTTCTCTGGTAAAACAGGAAGCCGTGCAGCAAATTTAGCCTTTAACTTTTGTTCGTTTGCTTCCTGACCCGTCTGCTGACAATAAAGATGCAATAAAGTAAATAAAGCTTCCTGCTGGGAAATTACCTCTCTCAGTTTATCTCCAATTCTATTATCAATGATGGTTTGAATATCTTGATCGAATAACCGTGTAACATCACTTACTGCTATAGCCTTTGCCTGGCGGGAACACAAGACTTCATCTAAGTAATACTCAGTTAATGTAGAAGAAGGATCAAACGACCCAGTCAGTTCATAAAACACCTCATTTGGTGCCCTCATCTTAATACTAAATGATACATAGCCCTCATCGTATACAAATATTTCCAGGGAAAGTTGTTGGTGAGGCAAATATGCGCTTGTATTACTAGCATCTCGATCAATAACTATTTCCTCTGTATGGTGCCACTTTGCTGGCAATAAGTCTTTTCCCTGTTTGTTAGAGTCAAGAGTAAACTCACTTTTTTCGTCGATTAAAAGATCAAAACCTAAATCAATAGGATTCAAAGCTAATCGTTGAAGTACGAGCTGTATTTTTTTATCCTTCTCGCTGTTAGCTGACAAAAAATCATCACTTTGAGTTAAGCTCATCAATAGTAAAGTCTCCTGGGCTGATGAAAGCTCGTCAAGCTCTGTATAGCTGGCTTCTAAGGTATAGTGACCGCGCGTGCTTGGTTTGGCAGGATTACCGATCTGAAGAGTCAGCGGCGCATCTTGTTTAAGTATGTCAACTTTCACATAGCTATTAGGTAGCCTATAAGGCGGCAAAGGTTCATGATGAACACTGGTTGAAATTTGGCGAGCCACTACACCTTCGTGAGTATATTTATCTTCAATCCAGGTAGTGTGAATGTCTACCGCTTTATAACCCACAAAATGTGTTTCTAGTTTTTCCGCCAATTCAGAAATTATCCCATCCAATGAAGGAAATCCTAATACTTCTCGACCTTTTTTAATTATTTCGTCCGTATGTTCAGTCATAACTGCCCCTGCAGAGGCAGCTCCTACCATAGCGAGAAACTGTCTTCGAGAAATTTTTGGCGTGGGCAACTTAGTTAGTATCTCTTGAGCGCTATTTTTTCTAGTAACTGCTGCATTTCGTGCGGCTTTAAACGCCTTAAGTATTTTCCGAAGTAAATTATCTGCCGATGGTTCAAGATCTATGGGCACTTGTTTATTCAAATCAAAAGTTGTGTGCTGTACCCCACCTGAATTTGAGCGCAAATCTTCTGGGTTAATCATATGTTATTCATCATAACACCTACTCTCCCCGCTTCTTCAACTCCACTCTAACACTCTGCTCTTCCCCATCCCGCCAATACTTCACCGTCACGGTATCACCAATTTTTTTGTTGTTAATCAAGGTGGCTAATTGGTTGTTTTCATCTTTGAGGGCCTGGCCATCAAATTCAGTGACAATGTCACCAGTTTGCATACCCGCTTCAGCCGCAGGTGACCCGGCAACTACTTCCAGCAAGTACGCACCTTCTGGCACTTCATTTAATAACGCAGCTTGCTTGGTGATGACACGGTACTGCACTCCTAAGAAAGGTCGATCGAATTGACCAGTTTGGTTGAAGTTACTGAGTGAGGTTTTAACCACGTTGATAGGCAGCGCAAAGCCGATGTTTTGGGCTCCGGCCGTGACAGCTACATTCACACCGATGACGGCGCCATTCGCGTCTAATAACGGCCCGCCGGAGTTGCCGGGGTTGATGGCCGCATCAGTTTGAATTACCCCTTCTAAACTCTCAAATGTGCCCCCGCTAATTGTGCCAGCTTCAATACCGCGCCCCAGACCGGAAACTACCCCCGTAGTCACGGTATGGCGGAAGGTACCTAAAGCTGTCCCAATCGCAATCACTTCCTGACCGACGCGCAATTTATCTGAATCACCCAGCGGTAAAGGTTCTAACTGAGCGCCTTCTACTTTCACAATTGCTAAATCATTCGCAGGATCGCGATAAATATTGGTGATTCTGTATTCGTTATTATCTTTATCGACTACGGAGTACTCAGCATTGGGGTCATCGACGACGTGTTTGTTAGTTACAATCAAGCCTGATTCATCTGCTACAAAGCCTGTGCCGATATCACGTTTGACCTCTTCAATCCGGCCACTTTGCGGCAAACCAAAACCAAAAATGCTATTCAAAAATGGATCAACCACGCGTTGGGATTTTTTGATCGAGACCGTCACCACTGATGGCGAAGCTGCTTCCGAGACGTCAGCAACGGTACTGGTTTGTGAATTAAGGCTGGGCAGTTGTTGCCCGGCGCTACTCTCCAGCTTGGCAGCTAAAGATCCCACCGAGCGGCGACCCGTTAAGTAATCAAGAGGTTTGATCACAAAAATGCGATCAGCCAACGCTCCAATAAAAAAAGAGGTTAAAACTAAGACCGAAATTGATAAACCTAAGAGAAACGTTTTTACTTGAGGTTGCATACTCAAATTTATAACACTTTAGCAGTGCCGAGTCAAGAGTGCTAGGAAAAACAACTTTTCTAAATCACCTCAATGGCTTTATTTAAGACTTCATCATCTTGAGTCTCAGGGTTATCGAGGACTTCGTGGGTGACAGCAATGCCTTTTTCATGAATCCAGTCACCTTTAGGTAACAACCATTGAGCGATGGTGATATGGATGCCACCGCCATTACTGAGTTCTTTACGATCTTGGACCGTGCCTTTCCCAAATGTTTTCTCACCAATTAATTGAGCGTCACGGCGATCGCGTAAAGCACCCGCCACGATTTCTGAGGCCGAGGCACTACCTTTATTGACTAGAACATCCACCGGCACATCCGCTAATCGAGCTTTGCCTCGGGCTTCGAATTCTTGAGTCCGGTACTTGTCCTTTTGCATCACCACTACACCATCTTCAATAAATTCACTAGCAATATTTATCGACTCTTCGAAATAACCACCGGGGTTGTTGCGCATATCTAAAATGACGCCGCGAACATTATTTTTTTGACTCAAAATCTCTGCCACCGCTTTGTCCCATTCCTCATCGGTGCGATCACCAAAGCGTGAAAGCTTCAGGTGAGCGACGCGCTTCCCACCCTGCTCTACAAACGTTAACTCCACTGAGGGCACGATAATTTCGCCTCGCTCTAAAGTAACTTCGAAAGGTTGGGTTTGGGTCGAGTTCTCAGTTTTGCGAACTAGTGTCAGAGTGACTTTACTACCTTTAGCGCCACGGATATGGCCGACAGCTTCATTAAGCGTCCAACCCGTGGTATCAGAATCAAGACCTTTACTATCATCTTTGACGTGCAAAATTAAATCACTGGCTTTGATGCCCGCTCGTTCGGCTGGGGTACCTTTGACCGGCGCCACCACCGCTAAAATGCTATCAATATATCCCAACTCAATGCCGACACCATAAAAGGCACCTGCCAAATCTTCAGCACTACGTTGGTTGTCATCAGGTGGCAAGTAGACGGTGTACGGATCATCTAAAGCTGAGGTCATACCACTGATTGCCCCATTCACCATTTTTTCAGTGTTCAGCTTCTCGGCATCCATGTAATCTTGCTCAAGCATCCGCCACACTTCCCAAAAAGTAGAAAATTTGACGTCTTTAAAATCTGTTGGAGCCTCTTTATCAGTCAGGGTATAGCGCGTACTACCTTGAGTACTTGATTGTGGGTTCGGTTGTAAATAACCTGGCAATAACGGAATCTTACCTTCTTGGCCAAACTTAAAGCCCATCGCTCCCCCCAATAAAATCAGTAATAAAGCTATCACGATTTGGCGGGCAGGAAATGAAGAATTAATGGCGGGGCCAGATTGAGGACTCGAGATCATAGATGATCTATTGTAGCTCGAACCTAGAGTTAAAGAAAGAGGTTTAGACGAATTGTATCTTTAACTTTTTGTTGAACGCTGACGCAATTGTCATTAGCGTATTTAAAGTTGGATTATAGGAGCCAGATTCTATCTTAGTAATTGTCGTACGGGGTAAGTTAGCTCGCTTAGCTACCTCTGCTTGGGTCAAATGTAACTTTTTTCGCATTTTTCTTAACTCAACCAAAATATCATAGTAAAGCAACTCTAGCTCTACTATCTGTTTTTGTTCTAGTGTGAAATCTTTGGCAAATTCTTCTAAAGTAATAGTTTTCTTTTTAAGAATAGTATTTAGTTTTTTATTCATATGATGTATTCCTTTAATCGCTTGGTAGCTTTCTCTATTTCATTTAATGGTGTTTGCTCAGTTTTTTTGTGAAAAGCTGATAATAAAATGACTACATCATTATCCAAGTAAGAATACAACACCCTCCACTCACCCTTATATTTAATCCTTAACTCAAAGAGGCTCTTATTAATTCGCTTACCTAGTGGCTCTTCTAATTTTCCATACTTAGCTAAGCTTCTTGAATGAGCCTCAACTCGAGCAATAACAACTAGTGGAAACTTAGAAATTTCTCTATTAGCTCGTTTATCAACTGCAATTGTTTTCTTATTCATAATTGTTCCTTATAAAGAACTTTATGTCAAGTCTAAAAATTTGTTGAGATTATCAACAATCCTGTCAACACAACAACACCCCGCCTCTTTCAAGGCAGGGTGTTTAAACACGTTCAAAACTAAATTACAGAGATTACAGCGTCTGTGTAAATGGCAACAAGGCTAAGTGGCGAGCTTGTTTAATAGCTTTAGCCAAACGGCGTTGTTGTTTTTGAGACAAGCCACTCTTGGAACGAGGTACGATGTAACCTTGTTCAGTCAGGTAGCGTTCAAGCGCTTTGGATTCTTTATATGAGAAGGTCAGATTTTTATCTGCCTTGATAGTGGGGCCGCTAGAGCGGCGTCTACGAACTGGCATTGGCATAGATTGAGTTCCTGAGTAATTTAGTAACTGAGTCATTCGCTGTCTCCGCCAGCTGGCTGACCAATTACTTAGTTACTTATTTACTTAATTACTTTCATTACTTATTAAAATGGAATGTCGTCAGCGACATCCTCGACACTGCCGATATCATCACTCGGCAATTGGTCATCATCACTCGCTGCACTGGACGAATGAGATGAGTTGTCATCACTTTGGTCATCTTGAGCAGCGGCATTGCTGCGACTACCACCACCGCGACCATTCGATAACAACATCATGTTATCGATCACGATCTCGGTTGTCTTGCGATCTTGACCGTCCTCTGATTTCCAGTCGCGAGTTTGGATGCGACCTTCCACATAGACTTTGTCACCTTTGCGGAGCAATTGACCACAAATGTCAGCTAGTTTAGACCAGGCGACAATGTTGTGGTACTCCACTTTTTCTTGCTTTTCACCACCGTCAGCTGGAGTCCAGGTGCGGTTAGTAGCAATGCCAAATGAACACACAGCAGTGCCATTAGGGGTGTAGCGTAAATTGGGATCGCGGGTTAAGTTCCCGATCAACATGACTTTGTTTAATGAGCGTACAGACATAGGTCCTTTCGTTAATCTGATACTACCTCTGAGTATATGGATAATTCTTGCATTAACCTTTACTCAGCCAATTTGCTCGGCTCTGCTTGACCATTTTCTTCAGCTACTACTAATAAGTGACGCATGATTTCGGTTTGCAAATACACATCGCGCTCAAGCTCAGGAGCTTTGAGAGATGGTAAGTTAAAAACAACGTGGAAGTAGTGAGCTTCGGTGTGCATCTTGCCACCATGTTTGAGGCGGTAAGCCAATTTTTTCTTGCCCCAAGGCTCGTTTTTGACCACTTCAGCCTTGTGCTTCTTGAGAGATGTCACCACACCTTCACTAATTTTGGACATTTCGGCGTCGGTATACACAGCCGGTAATAAATAGGTCAGTTCGTACTTACGAACGACCTCGTCTTTGACGAGTTTCATAGGCGCTTACTCCTTGAATTGCTTGCCTTTAAGCGATTTGGGTTCTGGTGCCGGTTAACGACTCCAGAGAGGCAAGCCTAATTAATGTTAGAGAGTATTTTACCATAGATGGAAAGAGCTATGGCAATGTCAGTTAAAATACCCTGATCCTGATGTGAAATTAACAAGGCGTGGCTAAGTTTTTTGTATGATATGTAAGAAGCATCTTTGATAGTTGTATCCTGCTGAGTTTGCTGATGAACATGTTTACGAAAGGTATGTTTATCCACAAAAGCTAACCCTCGAGTGGTCATAGCCACAATCGTGTCAGGTTCAATTTCTAAGCCTACTACTGGAAATCGTTGTCCTAGCAACTGGAACTCGCTATGCTGAGCGTTTAATCTCTCCAACAGGGTAAAAACTTCTCTGAAAATATCATTCAGAAAGGTAACCTTGTCATCTAGACTCAACCCGTCTTCTTCGACTAAGAAATAAAGCTCAGTAATCTCACTTAACTCACTCCAGGCTAGAATAACTTCATGGGCTAATCCTCGTTTAATGCCAGTAAGAAACTCGTGATTGAACTCACCGCTACAGATTTCTTCTACCATTTTTAAAACTTGTAATCGTTCTCTACTGGCCATAATTTACTTCCCAATCATGAACTCCACTACATCGCCTTCTTGCATGATGTAGTCGCGGCCCTCTTGGCGGAGTTTGCCATTTTCCCGGACACCTTTCCAACCTTTAAGCGCTACGAAATCTGCGTAACTGGCCACGTTAGCTTTGATGAAGTGTTTAGTGAAATCGGTGTGGATGACACCAGCAGCCTCGGGAGCGGTCATACCTTTTTTGATCGTCCAAGCCCGGACTTCCAGTTCGCCGGCAGTTAAAAAGCTTTGTAAACCAAGCGTATGGTAGGCCACTGCGGCTAATCTTTCTAAACCACTTTGAGTCAAACCGAGCTCATCTAAGAATAAAGCTTGATCCTCAGCTGATAACACAGCTAACTCGCTCTCAATTTTGGCCGAAATAATTACGATTTGCTCAGAGGCCATACCTAACTCAGCCGCAAATTTTTTGGCCAGTGCTTCCCCATCTTTGACTTGAGCCTCATCGACATTCAGAGCACATAACTCTGGCTTGGGACTCAGTAAATTTAACTCTTTAATGACAGCTTGAAATTCTGAAGTTTGGAATTTGGGATTTTGAATTTTCTCTCCCCCGGCCTTCTCGATCACTTCTTTAATTTGCTTAATAATTTCCCATTTTTCTTTTTCACCCGGTTTACCACCACTCTTGGGTTCTTTTTGTTTATCAAGCGTAGCCAAGTCAGCGAGCTGAAGTTCTAAACGGATAATTCCTAAATCTTCGCTGGGGCTGACCGCTCCTTCGCGAATAATATCTGGGTCAGTAAAAGCTCGTAAGACATGACAAATCGCGGAGGTCTCACGAATATGAGACAGGAATTGGTTACCCAACCCGGCACCTTGACTGGCACCTTTGACCAACCCCGCAATGTCCACAAACTCCACCGTGGCGGGCTTGATGACCGAGGTTTTCACAATCTCTGCCAAGACTGGCAGACGTTGATCTGGCACTTCGGCAATGCCCACATTTGGATCGATAGTGGCAAACGGATAGTTAGCAGCCAATGCTACTTGTTGTTTGAGAAGGGCGTTAAAGAGGGTTGATTTGCCGACATTGGGCAAACCGACGATGCCGATGGATAGATTCATACTCAATGTTTCCTTTATTACTAGCTAGAGGTACTTACCCACTCTTAGTTCTTGCTACGTGGCGACTATTTTATCAAGACTTGGTTTAATTATCTCTAGCATTAATGCAATTTTCTTGTTGGTACTTACTTATTCGCACTTTTTTAAAGTGTTTAGCAGTTAGATATAATAGAGGCTATGAGTAATGAAAACTTCAACCCAGAAAACTATATAGGCGTAAGTGTTGCTGAGATTTTTGGAGAGAGCAATGAAGGTGTTTCAGAAGACCACGCACATTTTTCAATCAAATTAAGAGAACGGCTACTAGCCATAGAGAAAAACGACATCGATGACAATGATTTACCTTTATTCCTCTACCATTTGGCTTCAGCTGTCGCCAATGGTACTAGTTTGAGAAAGCTTGCTGATTATTATGGTTTGACCCACAAGATCGTAGGCCAACTCCTACAGGCTGCTGGTATTCCATATGCATCTAGATCAGAAGCTGTTCAACGTTTTTGGACCAATGATAGTTATGCTGATGCCCGTGCTAAAAATCGTGAAGCTACAATCTCAGCTGCGCGCGAATTTTGGCGAGATGAAGACAGAAGCGCCACAGCTCGTCAAAAAGCTCGAGAACAAATGACCCAGCAGCGTCAAGACCCTGCCTTTGTTGAGGCTGCCACTGAAGCAGCTCGTCGTACTATGCAACAAAGATGGCAAGATCCCGAATATCGTCACCAGCATAGTGAAATGATGAAACGATTATGGCAAGATCCAGAGTATCGCCGCAACCAATTAGTGCATCTGTTTAACATCGCTGAAGAATTCAGAAATGACCCCGACTACCTTGAAAAACTCTCAGAAGCCCGCCGTCGGCTGTGGGAAGATCCAGATTTTTATGAAGCTCATGTCCAACGCTCTCGCGAAAATCTAGCCCGATTGAAACAAACTCCCGAGTACCGTGAAAAACGCTCTCAATTAAGTAAAAAACAATGGAAAAATCCTGAGTTCAGAGCCAAAATGGCTCAGAAAGCCAGTAGACAGTTTTCTGAACTATGGAAAAATCCTGAATTCCGAGCATTTATCAGCGATCAATCTCGAGGGATTATGACAAGGTTAAATCAAGATCCTTCTTTTAAACAACGTCAAGCAGAAGCTCGATTAGAACGAGAAGAAGACGAGGAGTACCAAGCTCGAATTTCCGAAACGCGCCGTCAACTAGCGCTTGAATTTTGGCAACGCGAAGATTATCGAGATAAACAAACCACTGCTCATGAAGAGCTATGGCAAGATCCGGAGTATCGTGCCCATATGGAAGAAATTAAGAGACAACAGTGGAATGACCTTACTTTTAGAGAAAAATTAATTTTGCCTACTCAGTATGGCTACCGATCAGATATTGGTTTCTTTGCCCAATCTGCTATGGAAGCCAATGTAGCTCGCGTTTTTATGCATTCTGGTAAAGAGTTTATGGTAGGAATGGTTCTTGAATTGCAGGTCACAGAAGAATTTAGTGATCTATTCAACGGACCATTCACGCGCTTCAATGTTGACTTTACCTTAACTGACCGAAGTAGTCGCACGGTGATCTACGAACTAATGGCTCATCCTTTTGAAGATCCTGAGGGGTGGGCTAAATTGACAATGGCTCAGCAACAATATCCTGACATTATTTTCAAAGTTATCGATCAAAAACTTTATAAGAGGTTACAAAACCGCTTTGAAGACGCAATTAATAATTCTGCTAAATTTCATGGGTGGGAAAAAACCGGGTTTAACTTACGAACAAACCCAGATCTTTTTGGATGAGTAGTAGTTATCTACTTATGAGCAAGTATAATTCTCAATAATGCTACGATCATTATTACTATCCAAGCCTCTCCCTTTCTCGATAGATCGATGGTGGTATGTATTTTTTACTATTATCTATCCTCTCTTTCTGATTATTATTTTTCAGTTTTTGATTTTAATAGACTCAACGCCTGATACTCTCTACTATGACCCCTTTCTAGCATTTCTATTTGACCCACTTATATTTATGTGTTTTTACCCAGTCTTTCTAGGCGCAATAATCTCGGAAGTATTACTAGCTAAATCTTTTAAGATCTATGCTAAAAAGAAGTTCATTCGGCGCGGAATATGGGCAGGGACATTAACTGCGTGGCTCTTTTTTATAGCGACTATATACTACATGCTTCCCGCTCTGCTTAAATCTGCGGTAGGTGATATGCAGCCGGAGGTGCGCAGAGTTAGTATTTTGTTTCTCACAATAATAGTAGTTACTCTGGGAGGAACTCTTACCTTATCGCATTATAAATCCCGATGGTTACCTATACTGTATCTACTATTTCACCCTGGAATAGCCATTCTTGGGCTACTCAGTCTCCAACTTTTCGGGACACCTTTAAATATCTTTCTCGAGCCTCTAGAAATCCCAGCTATGATTAGCTTTTCCTTAATAATTCTCACTCCTGCTTTTGCTACTTATTTTGCTACCAATTTGTTACGACAATTGTATGAAGTGTAAAATGTAGTATTCGATAGCCATGGCCTTTCCTCTACTCTTAACCGCCATTCGGTTACTCATCCCTTTCTCTATCTTGGTGTGGCCTTTAGCTGGACTTTTACTCTCAGCCACCATCGATATGTACGATTGGAAATTTTTTCCATTTAGCGACGAAGCTAGCTATGCCTTGTATCAAAACTGGGATAAAACACTGGATTTTTACTATTGGTTATTTGCACTGTTCATTACTTTTAAATGGTCTGAAAAAACTGCCCGCTTGCTCGCTGTGGGATTGTTTGGATGGCGGATAGTAGGAATGGTTATTTTCTTTCTATCGCAATGGCGACCAGCCTTATTTTTCTTTCCCAATGTCTTTGAAAATTTTGTGCTTTTTTACTTGGCCTATGCTGCGGTTGCCAAAGGCAGGCCTTTATTTACTTCTTGGCAAATCATGGCCACAGTCTTGCTCAGCATTGTTGTGCCCAAATTAGTTCACGAATACTTTATGCATTTTCTGGCTAAGCAACCATGGGAAGTGTATGACGTCGCGAGCTGGCTAGGTCTGACTACGGGAACAACTCATGAATACGGTAACTATGTAGCGTGGGGACTGATTTTGCATACTGTGACAATATCAGTGCTAATTTTCTATGTTAAGAAAAATCAAGCTAAATAAATACTCAAATTTAACGCTTTTTTGACCCATTTTGCTATAATGTTTAGTAGTGATAGTTTAGTCTTCTCAAGAAAGAGCTTCTTGCATAAGGCTAACTGTTCTTTAACAAGTGCTTCTATTTTCTAGGTACTCACGAGGATTCAGCCTTTAACCACTGTTGAGGACTGGCGGGTACCTAGAAATTCGTCTAGGTCTTTCGCTTAAGGAGAAAAAAGTGAACAAGCGAAAAATGGTAGGTAAAATGATCATTTTGGCGGTAGTTATAGTTGGAGTGGGCTCAGGGCTGTATCAGTCCTGGTATAACCATCAACCCTGGTGGTGGAAAGCAGGACTCCAACACAATGAAACTACCATCTTATCAGGAACGGGCTACAAAGTTCAGCTTTCCCATTATGGATATGAGAACCAGAGTTACCAAAACTCTGAGTTACGATTACTTTATCCCGATGGAAGTGAATGGATAGCTTTAGCTGGTAAAGATTATTTGTTTGGCGAGCAAATCGTCAACGATAAAATCTTTATCGCTTCAAGAGGGCAACAAATCGACGATGTTTGGTGGGTAGAAATCGACCCTTATTTTAAAACCATCGTTGAACACAAAGACCCCAACTACATCCCTCACTAGACCAAGCACTTGTAAGTCGCGGCCACAAAGCCGCGACTATTCTTAAATTGAGAACGTTGTTGTCAGCTTAAGAATAGACTCTTTACTCTTCTTCCGGGATCACCAGCCAACAAATCAGATATGGTAATAAACCCGGTAAACCACCGGGGATAAATAAAAATACCCACGCTAAACGAACGACAACAACATCAATGTTTAAATAATTGGCAATGGCTAAAGCTACACCAGCCAGTACTCTGCACTTGCGGGGTCGGCGGAGTTTTTTCATGTTTTCAGACATACTTTAATTATACCGCAAATAACCCCACGCTCGTGGTGGGGTTATTTGTCATCTGTCCATCTGTTCAACAACGTCAAGCTTATGATTGTCCGCCTTTGCGACCAATATCTCTCACCTCTTGGGTGGGCCGGTTCTTAAAGTTAGTAGGACTGTTTTGTCCTCCGCGACGCCGGGCTTCTTCGTCTAAATTTTGAGCGGCATTTCGATTACCGCGTCCTGACTGTGCCATCTGCACCTCCCACAAATTATTTTATAAAGTTAATAGTAATGTCCATCAGTTATTCACTTGATGAATTACTACTGCGTCCTCGCCCACCGCTCCGGCCTCGACCACCACTGCTTCGGTTATTACCACCGCCGCTGTTTGAATCATCAGCTTTTCTGCGAGCTTGACTATGTCCTTTGGAATCTCCAAACCATCCTCGTGCCATATGCACTCCTTACTTGCTTACTTTTTACTGTGAGAGGTTAATTTTCCTCGAGCCTTCCATTACTATAAATGGGGTCTGAGCACTCTTAACTTCTCATAGTTTGTACTATACGCAGCAGGTTGAAGAAAGGGATATGAGGACAGCAAGACTTAGGTAAGAATAAAAAGCTACTCAGTTGCAGGGAGCTGCATTTCGGCTATCAACCAATCATAATATTTCTTACCAAAGTTCGGAGCATATTATTTGCCCTCAATGATTAATCTCGGTTCGCGCCGAAATTCTGTATAGCGATACCAAAACGGCGTAAATATTAATCGCACCCGGGTAGGATCGGTGGCATATTTTTTATAATCGGGATATTTGGTGAAATGCACCTCAGTTGCATGATTATTTTCTTCTCCAGCTACGGCTACTCTTAATTCGCCATCTAATTGAAACGTGATCCACTCTTCTTCATTAAAACCAATCGTCACCGCTGCTTTAATCGCTTGGCCATTGCCGGCTGCTACTGCTTGATATTTACGAGTGTCATTAGGTGTACTAAAAAATAACCTAAATGGTTCGTTTTGATGAGAATAATGTACCGTGGCTGAGTGGACACTACCATCAGGCATCGCAACCGATAAGACCGCAATTCTATGTTTGGCTACAAAATGTAAAATTTCGGGATGATCGATGGTTATTCCTGGCATATAGGCTTATTCTAACAAGAAATTTACACAATTTTCCTACAAAATTTACACGAGTGCTTATACTAAGGGAAGGCGTGAGTTTTCTGCTTAACACCGCGTTAAATCAGAAGCCTCCAGCTCTTTAAAAGCAACTATTAAGGTCGGAGCGAACTAAGTGGAGACGGAGAGTAAAGTATTCAAGCTTTCCCTCTCTACCTCGTTCGCTCTGGCTAGCACTTCTGCTGGCTGGATAATTTGAAGGAGAAAGAAAGATGGCACAGCGATGGCTAGTGATAGTTTTGATGGTTGCGGTCTTAGGTGGATGCAAACCGTCACAGGAAGAAAATTCTTCCCCCACCAGTTCTTCAAGAATAGTCCTTACTCCCTCTACTCCACTACCCATTGACCCAAACCAAGATTGTTTTGTTCGCCAGGTTTGGGCTCAGCCCAAACGAGCAAAAGTTAACAGCATAGTTCAAATTCATGGGGATGGTTACTGTAAGAGTGGGCTTCCTCGTGCTTCGCGGTTCGTCATTGATGGCGAACCAATGGGAGAGGATTCAGGCGGAGAAGCACTTGCCCAGGGCGAATCAATAAGTTTCGACTCAGCGGGAAATCACCAGGTCTGCTTCGAGGTCACTCTAACAGAGTGGCCAAGTGAAATAGGCGAACATCTCAATGCTGCGCTCCACTGTTTCCCAGTGGAGGTGTATGAATAGTTGCATAGGTCGTGGCCTCACCCGCCACGACCTACTTTTTGGGAAATGAAAGTCATTTTTGATTTTCGAAAAAGTAGTTACTCAAGTTGAGGCAAATTTGCAAGGTCACCCTGCAAAAAGACAGGTTTCATGGCCAGAATTTCGTCTTTAAACGATGCTTGCTCGCCAATGTCATTCAAGATAAAGATTTTTTTGTCGTAGTGAAAAGCAATCGCCATTTCCATCAAGACATTGCCGCCAATATACCCGGCTACTCCCCGCTTGGTGTCATTAATAACTAAGATGGCATCTACTTTTGCAATGCGTTGAAAGTACTCTTTGATGACTTCATGGCGGCGCTCCAAGGGCCGCTCATCATAAAATGACTGGGCATAGTTCTCGACGTTATAGTCACCATGCTTCTCCATATCAGCGGCTAAATCGGGATACACCACTTCAAAATTCCGGGCTTGAAGCTGATTTTTGACCTCCACTACATGTTGATAAAAAGTAATGCTCGCACACAGAGCCAGGGAGTTAAGTGACGGAACTGACATCGCTGACAGTATATCCTAAATCACTCACAATTTGAGCTAATTTTTTAGGTGTTACTTTTTTGGGATCGTACTCAACTTTGGTTTCTTGGCGAGCGTAACTAGTGATCGCAGTCAGCACCCCCTTAGTTTCCTCCAAAGCTCCATCAATATTTAAAGAACAGGTGGTGCAATGCATACCATCCAACTTTAAAACCAGTTGTTTCCCGGCAGGCGATGTTGATTTCTTAAAAAAGTTAAACATTAAATCACCTCCATCGTGCCAGTATACATACCCATCGAACACGAATACGTATACTTGCCTTTTTCTGTGGGCACAAACGCAAATGTTTTTCGATCAGTCGGACTTAAAAAGGTGCTGATCTCAAAAGCTTTAAAGGTGAAAGCCACGGCACATGAATAGGTATCTAAAGTAGCAACTGTAAGCTCGACTGGTTGACCTGCCTTAACCTTAAAGTATCGTGGCGCATAGCCGTGATTAGTAGCCTGAATTTCCACTTTTTGCAACCCAGCGGGATCTGCAGCCACTACGGCTTTATCAGTAAACCTGTCACTGGAAAAAAAATAAGTCACTGGTTGAGCCACTGTTTGCAGAGTTAGAGGTGAATTTAAAACTACTAGCACACCATTAAGACTCATTACTGCCATTACTATCAAACCCACTGCGGCAATTTTCAAAAACCGCTGGCTCCATGCTTCAGACAAACGAGCCGTGGCTACGCCAATGGTGGCAAATAGTGGCGTCGTTCCCAACACAAAGGCAAACATTATCAATGCTCCTTGCCATGGGTCTCCGGAATTAATGGCAGTTACTTCCATGGCTTGGGTCACGCCGCACGGAATAAAGATCGTCATTACCCCTAGTACTGCTGGTGCAAATAACTGTTGACTGGTAGAGCTACTTTTAATCAATCGCCGAATGAACCTGGGTGGCTGGAAAGCTACCCACCGGAAAATAGGGTGAATTTCAAGTAAGTTCATGGCAGTAGCAAACATAAATAAGCCCGCAAAAACTTGGAAAGCTAAACGAACGCCCAAACTGAGGGTAATCACTGATCCCAAGGCCCCCAGGAAAAATCCTAAAATGGTGTGAGAAGCTAACTTGGCCACTAAGAACATCACCACCGGCAACCAATCATCCTTACTCCAGGTGGTAACCGAGACACGTGCTTTTTTATCCAGTGAGGTTTCGAGTGCTTTTTGATTAGCAATCAAACCGGCTAACAAGCCACCCTGCATCGCTGCACACGACACCCCCCCCGTGGTTAAACCTGTCAAGAAAATAAGCCAAAAAGTATTCATAATGCACTCGTAACACTACTTATATTTTAACCGATTTTAGCCGTAGGGAGTTAATCACCACCGACACACTGCTCAAGGCCATCGCCAATCCTGCAAAAACAGGATTCAGGACTAAACCTAGGATAGGATACAACAACCCAGCTGCCAAAGGAATGCCTAAGAGGTTGTAAATAAATGCCCAAAACAAATTTTGCTTGATGACTCGCATTGTAGCCCGCGACAGAGCCAGGGCAGCTTCTAATTTAGCCACGTCTCCCTTCAATAAGGTAATACTTGCTGCAGATAAAGCCACATCTGTACCAGTACTCATGGCGATGCCGACATCGGCTTGGGCTAAAGCGGGGGCATCGTTTACTCCATCTCCCACCATGGCTACCACTTCCCCCTCAGCTTGGAGTTTTTTGACTAGCTCTGCCTTCGCTTGTGGCAAAACTTCGCCATACACTTGCGTGATCCCCACTTGCTGAGCTATATACTGGCTGGTATTGCTATGATCTCCACTCGCTAAAACTACTTTTATACCTAGGTTGTGCAACTTAGTTACTGCCTCTGCAGCGTTAGCTTTAACGGCATCGGCTACCCAAACAATGCCTTTAACTTCTTGTTTGGTAAAGAGCACAATCGGCGTTTTTCCTTCAGCGGTAGCGGCATCAACCAGTGACTGATCTATCTTTAATTTATATTGTGATAATAAGGTAGGTTTACCTGCCCAATACTCGGTCTTATTAATCTTCCCTCTCAAGCCCCACCCCTCCAAAATTTCGAAGTCTTTGACCTCGGCGTGCTCCACACGTCTGCGTTTGGCCTCGCTCAATACAGCCTGGGCCAAAGGATGTTCGGAGTGCTGTTCCAAAGCGGCAAGCATACTCACCACTTGTGACTCGCTTAAAGCTGATAATGTCGTCACAGACACAACCTGAGGTTTACCTTCCGTAAGTGTACCTGTCTTATCCATCACTACCACACTCACTTGATGCAGTTTTTCTAAACTTTCGGCATCTTTAATTAATATTCCTTGCGATGCGGCTCGACCCACACCTACAATCAGAGCTGTAGGAGTGGCTAAGCCCAACGCACAAGGACAAGCAATGACTAAAATGCTTACGAAACTCAGTAAGCCCAACGTCACTGCCTGGCTCACTGGCAAGTACAAGCTACCGCCAACCAACCAGGTAAGTAGGGTCACCACTGCCACAATTAAGACTACGGGGACAAATACACTGGAAACTTGGTCAGCTAACCGCTCAATCGGCGCCTTGGTACCCTGGGCATTTTCCACGAGCTTGACTATTTGCGCTAACAACGTCTGCTCACCAACTTGGGTGGCTTCAAATATCAACATACCCTGCTTATTTAACGTACCACTGATGACTATGTCACCCGGGTTTTTATCTACTGGCAGTGACTCACCAGTCACCAACGACTCGTCGACACTTGAGTGACCCTTAATAACTTTCCCATCCACAGGAATTTTACTGCCTGGTTTAACTACGATGTGATCACCAATTTGAACGTGCTCGACTGCAATTTCGATCTCTTCTCCATCTCGATAAACAAGGGCTGTTTTAGCTTGTAAATGAAGTAGTTTTTCTAGCGCTTCACCTGTTTTATGTTTCGAGCTAACTTCTAGATATTTGCCGAGTTTGATAAACGCTAACACCACTATCACCACGTCAAAATAAAGATACTCAGCTAAACCCAAGCGTTGAATGGTGGCCGGAAACAAAAACACAAAACTGGAAAACACATAGGCAACTGTCGTACCAATCCCCACTAACGTATCCATATTAGCGTGTCCGGTTTTCAGGTACATTCCTACCGCTGTCATGAATGGTCGACCAATTGTCACCATAAAACCTGTTGCCAACAAAAATAAAAAGCCGTTCAGGAGCGGCATCGGCCAAGGTAATGGTAACCACCACCACCATATTTTAGTGGCAATTTCCCATAACATCACCATAAAAACCAGCAGTGCTAACGGCAAGGTCAGGGTGACTTGTTCTTTTTCGGCAGTAACTGCTGCCTGGGTGCTGGGCGCAGCATGACCATCGTGACCGCTATGGGTGACTGGGTGTAATTGGCCGGATTCAGCATGAACATCGGTAGGAATGTGCAAGTTGTATCCATACGGTTTAATTTTTTCACTCAGCTGGGCTGGGTTGACCTGGTCGGGATGGTATTCTACATAAGCTTTTTCTGTCGCAAAGTTGACTGTACACGACTCTACCCCCTCAACTTTCCCTAATGTCCGTTGGATAATTTGGGCGCAGCTCGCGCAGTGCATACCTTCGACAGGCAATGAAGTGGTAACAGTATCAGCTTGGTGATCAGCATGCTGATGATTAGTTGCTCTTGATGCCATACCATGCCTCTCTCCAAGTTTTTAGTTGGGTAGCATTAGCTGTTAAGGTGGAGATTACCTCATCCGCCACATTTAAAACTTCAGTCCGATGAGATTTAGTCCGAACATCCTGAGCGACGGTAATGGCTTCGGCGTGGTGTTCTAATAAGGCATTGAGTAAGCGCAACTCAAACTTACCATCATTACTCCCTAAATTAATTTTTTGGTAGCGAGTAACCTGGCGGGTATTGTTGTACCACTCTTTTTTGTAAGCATAGAGCTGGTCAATACCAGCCTTATCAGCCGCAATCACAGCCGTTGCTAAATCTTTAATTTCTGGTCGCTGAGTTTGTTGTTGAGCTTGCTCCAGCATATGAATAGCACTCAAATGGTGGGCAATCATGCCATCAATGTAACGCAGATCTAGGTAGCGGTCAGCTTGGCCCAGCTCCATCATGGGCGCCTGTCGGTCGGCGCGCATCATGGCATACTCGGGAGTAAGTGCATATCCAACTCCCATACCCAAGAAAAAAACGACTAGGCTTGTCGTTATTAGTAATGATTTGGACATACTTCCTCTCTATTTAGTTTCAAAGACTTTCATAATTTCTTCAACGGCTTTTTTATTCTGGCCTTGCTGGATGTGCTCTACCACACAATGTGAGAGATGTTGTTCAAGCAGCACGGCATCAGCCTTAGCTAAAGATTTTTGGACCGCTTTAGATTGCACTAAGACATCAATACAATAAGTATCAGCTTCGACCATTTGGATGACTTTTTCTAAATGACCACGAGCAATTTTTAAACGGTGCAAAACATTACTTTTAGTAGTCGGAGTATGAAACATGATTTGCTTTCTATTGAGCTAACGCTTTCTAGTCCCCCTATGGGGGATAGGTTAATATCTTACTCTTCATTTTTAAACTGTCAATAGCAATCCAAAATTACCAATTAAATTTAAATGTAACTAAGTTGCATTTTCCTGATACAATTACGATATGAAAACAAAATGGCTGCTATTAGTGATACTTTTAATTGTGGTGGCTACCATCGGTATAAAAATTCGTGCTGCTCGCTCTATTTCTATGCCTTCTTCATCTCTCGCACCCGTGGCTGTCACCACCCTCTATCCTGTCAGCTACTTCACTGAACGCATTGGCGGTGAACACATCAGAGTGGTAAATCTGATTAAACCCGGCTCCGAACCCCACGACTTCGAACCCACCCCACAAGATTTAATTACCCTACAAAATGCGCAGTGGCTGATATACAACGGCGCGGGCTTTGAACCTTGGTTACCTAATGTGCTTGTTACTTTACCTTCCAGTGTCATCACTGTCGATACTTCTTCCCAACTATCGCTTTTACCAGCCGGAGATACGCATGAAAACGAGACTATCGACGGCCACTCCGAAGCTGTAATTGACCCACACATCTGGTTAGACCCAGTCTTAGCCGCTAGCCAAGCCGCTCACATTAGTTACGCCCTCATCCAAGCTGATCCAGCCCACGCTGAAACGTATCAACAGCAAACTCAACAACTTACCCAAGATTTACTCGCTTTACACCAAGAGTTCGAACGTCGCCTGGCCACCTGCCAAACTCGTACACTCGTCACCTCTCACAACGCTTTTCAGTATCTGGCCCATCGCTATCACCTCGATATCAAAGCCATCGCAGGTCTCTCACCTGATCAAGAACCCAGTCCCAAGCAGCTGGCAGAACTGAGTAGCTTTATAAACAATAATCATCTGACTCACGTCTTCTTCGAAACTCTCACCTCACCGAAGCTTGCTGAGACACTCGCGACTGAAACCGGGGCCGGTATTTTAGTTTTTAATCCTCTGGAGGGCTTAACTCCAGCTGAACTCGAGCGTGGTGAAACCTATCTTTCCGTCCAGCGCCAAAACCTGGATAATATCACTACCGCGCTGCGCTGCTCATCTTAATCACACCATGCCTAAATCACCCTCACCCCTGCTGCAACTCAAAAACGTGTCCTTTTGCTACGATAAATATCCGGTATTGGAAGATATTTCTCTGGAAGTAGTACCAGGTGAATTTGTGGGCATAATTGGTCCCAACGGCAGTGGCAAAACTACTCTCTTAAAATTGTTACTCGGTTTACTTACCCCACACCATGGCCATATTTTATTGGCTGGCCAGGCAGTGAAGTTAGGCCAGTACGCGCTCCCACTCGGCTACATCCCTCAACGCGTCACACAAGCCGAAACTAAATTCCCGATCACTGTTGCCGAGGTTGTTAAGCTGGGTTTGCTGTCACCAGGAGTTATGTCCACAGTGCCAGCTGGAGCTCACCAGCTGATTGAAGAAGCTTTAGTAACAGTCAAGATGAATGAGTTTCAGGATCGGCAACTCAGCGATTTATCAGGTGGTCAACAACAGCGGGTCCTGATTGCTAAGGCTTTGGTTGGTAAACCTAAAATCTTAATTTTAGATGAGCCCACCGTGGGCATAGATGCAGATTCTCAGCACCACTTTTACGATTTATTGTCACATCTCAATCGTGATCATGGCTTGACAATTTTGCTCGTCTCACACGACATTGAAGTGGTGATGAAAGAAGTCACCACGATTGCCTGCCTCAATAAAACCTTGGTATATCATGGGGCCGCTCGTAATTTTGTCAAAGCCGAACATCTTGATAAAGTCTATGGAAAGGATATGAAGCTAGTTGTTCATCATCATTAATATGTTTGTGTGGGAAATTTTTACTTACAGTTTTATGGTACGAGCCCTGTTAGCTGGCGCCATGATTGCAGTGGTCTCGCCTATTTTAGGGAGTTTTTTAATTGCCAAACGCTACTCAATCATGTCAGATAGTTTGGCTCATGTGGCGTTAGCAGGCATTGCCTTGGGATTATTTTTGGGCATCAATCCTTTTTTGACAGCCTTAGTGGTGACTTTAACGTCTGCCACGTTGATTGAAAAAGTACGTTCCCAACAACACATTTCGGGAGAACTAGCCTTAGCCATGTTTCTCTCTGGTGGCTTGGCGTTAGCAGTCGTTTTAAGTGGCTTAGGTCGGGGCTTCAATGCCGATTTACTGAGTTATTTATTTGGCAGTATCACCACAGTCACAGAAACTGATCTGTATATTATTGGCGGGCTCAGTGGAGTGATTGTAAGTACCTTACTTTTTTTCTACCGCCCTTTGCAATATATCTCGTTTGATGAAGAAGCAGCACAAGTGAGTGGCATTCCCGTCAAATTTCTGAATATGTTGTTGGTGGCCTTGACTGCTTTATCAGTGACGTTGTCATTACGAATTGTCGGTGCACTCTTAATTGGGGCGCTGATGGTGATTCCAGTGGTGACCGCCATGCAACTGCGTCGCAGTTTTTTCCAAACCATCTTGTGGGCGATTGGCTTTAGCTTGTTAGCCGTTGGGCTGGGCTTGATCGCTGCTTTTTATCTCAATTTAGCTGCTGGCGGCACGATTGTGTTAACAGCCTTGGGTTTATTTGGGGTGGTGAGTTTACTCCGCAGTTAAATGTATACTCATTAAGCACTGGCCAGTGGTCGCACGCTGGCTTTGGGAGCTTTTTTCTGACAGCGTGGACAGACGCCATACATAGTGAGGTGATGATGATCAATTTGGTAATTATTAATTCGCGCTGCCACTTCAGTTTGACACTCGAGTGCTTCTACTAATCCACATTGTGAGCATACCACGTGATCATGATGATCCCCACGTAGTTCATAATAAATTTCATTGCCGGCAAAAGCTTGCTTGCAGACTACTTCATCAGCCACTAATTTATCGAGCGCCCGATATAAGCTCGTTTTATTGAAAACGTACTCTTTAGTTTCGAGTTTGTCCAAAATTTCGGGAGCAGTCAGAAGGTGTTGTTTCTTGAGGACTTTGACCACTAATTCAGATAAGGTTGTTCTTGCCATGTGCGTATTGTACCAGATGGCTATTTGAGGTCCCCACACGCGGTGTAAGCTCCAATATCTTTTTCTGAACGGTGGACATTAATTGCCAGCTCCGGGCTGGTGGCTAATAATTTTTCTAGCGACACCGCTAACAGGGTTTCAGAACTTCCCCCCACTACATTTGACAAGGGATACACCACTCGGCCGGGATGTGGGCACGAGCCAAGGTGAATGTGAGCAGGCTGGGGTTCAGTAAAGGTGCCGCCACTGAGTTTTAAAACCACTCGAACCGTCTCTGACGAGGCAGCACCGACTACGGCAGTTCCCGACTGGCCAGAATTATCTTCCACAGTCAGGCGCACGGTGATATCAGCCGGCTGAGCGAGGGGTGTCCCAGAGGGGGTGGGACTTGGTGAAGGAATTGGTGTGGCTGGAATACTCTCAGTAGTATTTGCGACCGAGCCCGTCCGCCACTCACAACCCGCAAAAAACAAACCACCGGCTACTACTAAGCTCATTAGTAACCAAGACTGCAGGGAGAAATTAAGTGATCGAAATAACATTCTGCTCGCGTAAGTACTTAATATCATCCATCGTAATTTGGGAGAGGGGTAATTTTTGGGCTTCGTCTAAAGTAAACCACCCTAACTCATCGCACTTAAGAGGTTCTTTGATTTCTGGTGTGCCTGCCACAATTTCACAAATAAAAGTTGGTGATACCCAGTGTTGTTTTTCAGCGGGCAAAATGTGGTCCCAGACATTAATTAAACTTTTTACGCGAATGGTGATTCCCAACTCTTCTTTAGTTTCACGAATGATTGCCTCATGCAAAGTTTCACCCCACTCTACCGCGCCACCGGGAATTTCCCATTTCCCCCGCTCATTTTTGGCTTGAGGTCCTCGCCGAGCCAGCAACAATCGGCCCTGGTCATCAAAAATGGCCGCCCCCACCCCCACGCCAATATAATCAATTCCTTTGTGCATAAACTGTTCTACATATCTTAGCACTCTTTACAACTGAGTTCTTTTTGGAGAGACTAAGCTATGTCCAATTTTCCCTCCTCACCTATTCCCCAAATTCACTCTCTCGAAGAATATCATCAAAAATATCAACACAGTCTGGATCAACCAGCTGCTTTTTGGGCTGAGATCGCCCAGACTTATTATTGGCGCAAACCTTGGGAAACCGTCACTACTGGCTCGTTTGAACAAGCTGACCACCAGTGGTTTAACGGCGCAGAACTTAACATTACCGAAAATTGTTTGGATCGACACCTGGAAACTAAAGGTGACCAAGTGGCGCTGATTTGGGAACCAAACAATCCTGATCACGCTAGTATTACTCTCACTTACCGTCAACTCTATGAGAAAGTCTGCCAAGCTAGCTTAGCCCTCACCGAACTGGGTGTAAAAAAGGGTGATCGAGTAGGTATTTATTTACCGATGATTCCTGAACTAGCTATCTCAATGCTGGCCTGTGCCCGGATTGGTGCCATCCACAGCGTGGTGTTTGGTGGTTTCTCCAGCCAAGCCCTGGCTGATCGGCTTAATGATACCCAAGCTAAAATTTTAATTACGGCCGATGGTGGTTTCCGCGGCAATAAAACCATTGCTCTCAAAAAAATTGCTGACGAAGCTCTGGCTCAAGCCCCTCACGTTGAAAAATGCCTGGTAGTCAAACACCTACCGGAGTCACCGGCTCTGCAACCTAGTCGTGACATCTGGTGGCACGAGGTGGTGGAACACCAAGCCACAGAAATGCCGGCAGTCAGCGTCGAGGCTGAACATCCTGTGTTTATCCTTTACACTTCTGGCTCGACTGGCAAACCAAAAGGTATCGTCCACGCTACTGCGGGCTACATGGTCTATGCTGGTTACTCATTTGTGAATGTCTTCCAATACCAACCTGGCCAAATTCATTGGTGTACAGCGGATTGCGGTTGGATTACTGGCCATACGTACTTACTCTACGGACCTTTGTTAGCTGGCGCCACTACTGTCATGTTTGAGGGTATTCCTACTTATCCTGATGCTGGACGATACTGGCAAATCGTAGAGAAACATCGCGTTAGTATTTTATATACTGCCCCCACCGTCATCCGCTCATTAGCGGCACAAAGTTTGGATTTCGTGACCGCACATGATTTAAGCTCATTACAAGTGCTCGGCAGTGTGGGTGAACCAATCAATACTGAAGCTTGGCAGTGGTACCATGATCACATTGGCCAAGGTCGCTGCCCGATTGTGGATACCTGGTGGCAAACCGAAACTGGTGGGATCGTTATTTCTCCTTTGGCTGGCATCACTCCCCTCAAGCCCAGTTATGCCACTCTACCTCTGCCCGGCATTAAACCAGTGCTGGTCAATGACAACGGCCAAGCAGTAGCTGGCAACCCTGCCAGTGGTGATTTGTGTTTAGCCCAACCATGGCCATCAGCCGTGCGGACCATTTATGGCAACCGCGAACGTTATTTAGAAACGTATTTTTCACGCTCACCTGGTATTTATTTTTCAGGTGATGGTGCCGAACGCGATGCTGAGGGTGATTATCATATCCTCGGCCGGGTAGATGACACGATCAAAGTCTCAGGACACTTAATTGGGTCGGCGGAAGTTGAGAATAGTTTGACTCAACATGCGGCCGTTTCTGAAGCTGCGGTGATCGGCGCTCCTCATCCTATCAAAGGTCAAGTCATCCATGCGTTTACGATTTTGAAAATCGAAGTGGCTCAAAAGTTAGCTCAGTTAAATCCAGAATCCAAAACTCAAGAAGAAGCGGCTCTTAAAGAAGCTTTGTTGGCTCAAGTGGCTCATGACATTGGCTCGTTTGCCAAACCTGAGGTGATTTACTTGGTTACTAATCTGCCCAAAACGCGATCCGGCAAAATTATGCGCCGTATTTTACGCAAAATAGTTGAGGGTGACTTGGCTAATTTAGGTGATACCTCTACCCTTGTCGATCCGGCTGTAATCGAGGAACTGGAAAAAGTGGTGGGCGTGGCGCCAGCAGCTGCAGCTTAGAGCTGAGCCTATCGTTGTCACTATCCCAGCCGGGTAAGAACCTACTTCGCAGCTTTGTTTTGAAGCAGCTTTTTGACTTCCAAAAGTTCACGTTCGATGGTTTTGATGCGAATCTGTAAATCAATATCTTCGGTATTACTCTCTTCTACAAAATACGTGACAGGGCGATTGGTAAGTTTGCTGATTTGTTTGAGCGTTTCTAGGCTAGGTTGGGCGCGACCGACTTCATACGAGCTGACTGCTTTATCTGACAGCAACAGCACATGTCCCAGTTCTTTTTGTGATAACCCCGCATCTTTGCGTGCTTTTTTAAGCTTGTCTGCTAGAGTTAATTTTTTTTTAATATTTGACATAGACCCTCTCTATTAAGTAGAATTATATCTAATTATCATAGACATATGTCAACCACTTTTCGCTCCATCCTCATTATTGACCCTCATGAAACCATGAGTGTGCCGTACCAGTATTTGCAGGCTTACGCAATTACTCGGGTGCCAACTATCGAGCAAGCCATAGCCAAGTTGCAAGATCCTTTGTTGCCCGAACTCATCTTTCTAAGTGCCAGCTACTCTCCTACCAAAAGTTTGACCTTTTTAGAAGCTCTCAAAAATAGTTTAACCACTGAGCTCGTACCAATTATCATTACTGTTAACTTCGAAACCAAACTATCGACGGTGATTGGCACAATGTGGGGCAAACGGATCGGTATTTGCCACTCATTATCTTCGCCAGCTGAACTTTATTCTACTATAGAAAGAATCATGCAATAACGCAATGAGCACCTGTTGAGAGTGGATTTGCTTTTGAGTTCGACAGTATTAAGTACCACTGGAGGTCACATGCGCCAAATTGATATTTATGAATTACAACACTTACCTACCCTACTGGAAATTTATCGCCAACTAGAAGACGATAAAGTCTGCGTAATTTGTGACGATGGTTTAGCCATTGGAGTGATTGTCCCTGTCACTAAGGTGACGCCTACCCGAGCCAAACACTGGCTACTACCCTGGTTCTCCAACCCGGAGCGTTTGCTCTCCATTCGCTGAGTCTTGGACCACAAAACCTAAGGCTGCGATTTGATCACGGAGTTCATCTGATTTTTGCCACTCTTTGTTTTCGCGGGCAAGATGGCGCTGCTCGAGCAAAGCTTGGACCTCAGCCGGCACCGTTTCTAGATCTGTAGTTTTGCTCACTTCTGCCAGCGTCTCTTTAGTGACTGTGCGTAACCCCAAACCTAAGGCTTCATCAAACTCCATCAGCAAATCGTATTTGTCAGGTCCAGGAATATTCGATTTCAAGACTTCCCACAACACTGGAATGGCTTCTTGCGTCTTCAGGTCATCTTCGAGGGCGGCAAAGAAACGCCCCCGGTACTCGTCTACCTTGGCTAATTTATCTTCAGATAAAACAGTCCGGCCTTGTTCTTCTCTCAGCTCCGCAATTTGACGTACTAGTCGCACATATGTTTTCTGTATCCCTTCCAAACTTTCCCAAGTGAAGTTCATCTCACTCCGATAATGAGTGGTCATGAACAGGAGGCGCAAAGCCTTGGGGTCAAAACCGCGCTTAAGCATGTCATCAATCGTATAAAAGTTACCGAGAGATTTGCTCATTTTTTCACCATCAACTCTCAAGAAATTATGATGCACCCAATACTTCACAAATGGCTTTTTGCCAGTGGCGGCTTCGGCTTGAGCAATTTCATTCGTGTGATGGACATTAATATGATCGATGCCACCCGTGTGAATATCGAATTGATCTCCCAAGTACTTCATCGACATGGCTGAACACTCGATATGCCAGCCCGGGAAACTTCGTTCATGCCAGGGGCTAGGCCAAACCATTTGGCGATTCTCGCCTTCGCGTTCAAATTTCCAGAGGGCAAAGTCAGTAGGATTACGCTTGCCAGCTACTCGCTCTACTCGAGCGCCTTCTCGCAGCTGCTCAATATCGATTAAAGCCAGTTTTCCATAGTCATCCAGTTTACTGGTATCGAAATACACACCGTCATCTTCGATCACATAGGCAAAACCTTTTTTTTCGAGTGTAATCACCATTTGCAACTGCTCTTCAATATGATCAGTCGCTCGGCAACTGACATCTGGTCGCAAATTGCCCATTAGATCCATCGAGCGCCAAAAGTAGTCTTCAAATTCATGAGCAATATCCCAGACCGTTTTTTTATATTTACGAGCACCTTTTTCCAGTTTGTCTTCGCCAGTGTCTCCGTCAGAGGTTAAGTGGCCCACATCCGTGATATTTTGCACAAACTTGACTTTATAACCAGCTCGGCGCAAGGTCCGGATCAGGACATCATCCATCGTGTATTTGCGTAAATGTCCTAAATGCGTGTAGTCATAAACAGTCAGACCACAAGCATATAACCCAATCTCTTTGCTCTTGAATGGCTTAAGTTCATCAATTTGGCGGGTGAGAGTGTTATAAAGGTTCATAAAGTATCCTTGTGAAGTGAGGTTATTTTAACAGCTCAGCGGTGCCTGTGGGGGCCAAAGCTGGTTGCTGAAAAACTACGACTTGGTTCCAGGTGTGATGCCGGCGGCCAGGATCAATCATCATCGCGTTGACGGGTCTAAAGTTGGCCTCTCCCCCCTTTTCCAGCAGATGATGACCAGCACTAAAATACACACCTTGCCGCTGCATTTTGATCCCTTGCTTATGCTGTGCTTGATCTTTATTGGCTGGCCACAAACTGCCCTCGGTAGTACCGATCACAATCGTGGCTGGGACTGGGATATGTGGCAAACGGCCAACCTCAAGGATATAGCTGGTAAATACCTGAACTAAATTGACATCGGCTTGTTTATTAATTCCCACGCGATGGGTGAATTCAGGGTGGACATCGAGCACCACGGACTGGCGTTGCTTGTTACCGAGATGGCCAGGTTTAAGCCAATTTTCGTGACCAGTCAACTCAGCAAAATATGCTGACCACAGACTCAAATCCACCCCTGCAACTCGGGAAAAATGAGCCAAGGCTTCGCCCAAGTGCAAGAACGTCGGCACCTGAGCTGCTGAGTGAGGTTTTTCGATCATTACTTGTGGTTCATTCTGGTGTTGGGGATCAATATACATCCACAATGGTGGCAACTGAGCCTCTTTGACAACATCAGCAATTTGGAAAGCTACCGCTCGGCCGGCTTTCAACTCGCTGCCTGCTGCGGCGATTGCTTGATTAATTATTTCTTGATTTCCGTGTGACATAGTTTACTTTCTGAATATTTTTTATAACTAAAAACCCCCTGCTTGCGCGGGGGGTGAATGGCTTGGTGAATTTGTTTTTAGGCTTTAACAGGCATCACGCACTCCCCGCTTCAAAGTGGGGGTGCAACAACAAATGGAAGTGATCACAAAATGAGAACTCATGACTGTTGGTACTATACTGGGGCGAGGGAAAAATGAACAGTGGGAAAGCTATTGGTGAAGGCTTAATTCGCGCTCTGTGGCCCACTGAGCGTCTTGCGATCTTGTTCCAGTTTCTGGACAGCCTTAGGTTTCTTAGCGCCAGGACCGACTGGACCTTTTTTGGTACTACTCGGTAGCTCGACGCTATTAGCTTTCTGCTGTTCTTCTTGTTGCTTGCGCATCTGCTTTTCTTGTTCTTCTTGCTGTTTCTTTTTCATGGCCAATTGATATTTTTCGCGGGCCACTTGCTGTTCCTCTTCAGTCAATTTATTGAAGCGATTCAGCATCTGCTTCTTTTTGGCTTGCAGCGCGGGATCGTCTTCAGCCGGTTTGATTCCCAACATGGCATTCAGATCAAAAATACTTAGCAAACCTTTGAGAATATCTTTGGCCGGTCGCTGGACCACTTCTTCCACAATCGTGCCCACAGGGCGTGGAGCGGCCTGTTTGCTATCAGGAGTCATCGGTCCCAACGGACCAGCTTGACCACCAGGAGCGCCAGCCCCACCCGCCTGAGTAGCACTGGCTGCCATTTGACTCATCGCTTTTTGCTGCATCGCAGCCTGAGCATCATTTTCACCTAAGTGTTCATCACTAAAATTACCCAGGCTTTGGTTAAAACCACCCATGGGGCGTGGACGAGCAGTTGGGGCAGGACCAAACATAATTTAAAGCGTCCGCCAGCGGGCGGAAGTAATTAAGTAACTAAGTAATTGCGTTCAGACTTTCTTATGACCGAGCTGGACAATCTCAAAACCATCCGTTGCCGCTACTTTGGCTGCATCGGCTTCTTCTTTTGCGTGCTCTTGAGACACTTTAGCTTGGTATTCAGGAGTTTGTTCAATTTGTTTCAAATCAGCTAGTTGTTGCGTTAAAAGTTGTTGATCCACGATTTTTTGTTGCTCGATGCGAGCTTGAATCTCGGCTAATTTAGCCGCTTCATCGGCACTAGTAGCAGCGGGGTCGGCAGCCACAGCCCCTGCAGATTGTGCGCTTTCTGCAGCTGGCGCACCTGCACCGGCTTTATTTTTAGCGTCACCTAAGATTTCCTCGAGAATTTCTAAAGGGCTTTTTTGCGGCATTCCACCTGGTTGACCAGCAGCGGTTGGTTGGCCTCCAGCCTGGGGATCGACAACGGGCAAAGGTGATTGAGAGGCGTCATTCATACTCTAAAGATATCAGGTTCGGTGACCACGCAGCAAGTACCGACTCGAGAAGTAGCTTAAACTATAAACCCTGCCTGATGTATGACACCAGACAGGGCTCATCGAGATACTAATAACTACTTGCTTGGCTAGCCAGTCCAGCCAGCATCACCCAGATGCCAGCGTGAGGAACGCTTAGCCGTCAAGCGGCGCTCTTTTAAACGACTCAGGCCCTCTTTCGCGCGGGCAGTAACTTCTACAACGGCTTCATACATATCGCGAGCTCGGCGCTCTACCACGATGTCTTTGCCTGGCACGGCTACTTTCATCCGGGCAATAGCAGCTTGGACGTCATTTTTCTTGCGCCCGACGCTTTCGAGGAAAACAGTAATAGTATTAACGCGTTGTTGGCGGCGAAGAATTTTTTCCGCTTGGCGCTCAATAAAAGTGCGCAGCGCTTCAGTAACTTGTAACGTTTTAGATTGGATCAAGACTTTCATCTTTCTCCTTTCTACAGTTGTCTTTTACCACCTTCATCAGACAACCGTGTAGTAATAATAGGCCAGTTGTCGCGCAAAAAAACCACCTCTCAGCTCGTGAGTTAGGTGGCCAGCATGTGATAACAAAATGTCATCATCTTACGCTAAATATATCAAAAATTTAGGGACAGGCAATGCATCACAGTGGTGTTGATTAAACACGTATCGTACTCAAAACTCATCTTTTACATGCTGCGGCGGCCTTCGAGGGCTCGCGCAATCGTGGTGCCATCAGCATACTCAATATCAGCTCCAATCGGCAACCCATGGCCAATCCGGGTAATCCTCAGTTGGGTCTCACTCCCCTGTCGTTCTTGTGCTTGTTTGACTAATTCTGTAATGTATAAAGCTGTGGCTTCACCTTCCATAGTGGGATTGGTAGATAGAATTAGCTCGGTCACTCCCTCTAAGCGCTTTAAGATATCGCGCAAATATAATTGATCAGGTCCTACGTTATTTAATGGTGAAATGGCCCCGTGCAAAACATGATATTTGCCTTGGTATCGCTCTGAACGCTCGATCGCTAACAAATCTAATGGCTGCTCTACCACACACAAGATTGATGCTTCACGACTGGTATCCCCACAGATGTCACACGGATCACTCTCGCTGACGTTATGGCACTGGCTACACAACACTGTCTCGCGCTTCAGTGCCGTCAACCGTTCCGCAAAATCCACCAGTTCATGCTCAGGATTATGCAGTAAATAAAATACTAATCGCTGAGCCGACTTCGGCCCAATACCAGGTAACCGTTCAAATTTTTCAATCAAGCGCCGCACCGCGCGGGGAAGTTTTGCCATTGCCATACTGGGGCATGGTAGCAGATTAATGAAGGTGTGTCAGTAGTAAGGCGTGCATCCTCTTACAATTTCTTAATTTCTTTTAGATAATGACAGCATATAATTGCGCTCTACTTTGGCTATTCAGACATGAATCAAAAACAAAGAATCGAACTAGAAACTTTTTTAAATCAGTACTCACCTCCTACTTTTCCCAGTACGGACCAAGAGCGAGATGCTATTCCAGTTATGCAAAATATTGAAAGTTATTTTTTGGAAGTCTTAAAAGACCCTGGATTACGATCTCTGTTCATAACTTCCAGTGGCATCATTTTAAAAATTATTACGCCCTATTTCGAAATAGCCAACGATGCAGATCACACCGCCAATCAGCCACTTTCCCAAATTGAGGCGCTTCTACTCAAGGTTTTTTCGGATGAAAGTCTGCAATCGACAGACATTGATTTCGAGCTCGCAAATAACCTCAGAAGAATGTTAATTGTCTCAAAACATCCTTTGACCCAAAAATATTTGCTTCATATCCTAGGCGTTTTATCCGAACCTAACAGTGCAATTCTTCTTAACTCTGCTGAGGATCGCTACCACTAGCACTAAACGTTATTCCTTTTTTAGGTTGAGCATTTTTTATTTCATCTATACGTCGCGTCATTCGTTTTTGATGATACTCTTCTGTCCCTGTCACACGAGCTGGATTAACAGGTATTCCGCCACCAGTAGCAGTACTACTGGGACGATTAGCAGGAACTGTGCCATATTTTTGTCGAAGATAGGCTAAGTTTATAATTGGCTTTTCAGGAGGAGCAACTGGTTCCATTGTTTGTAAATCTTTAGGACCTTCACCTGGAATATTCTCAGCGGAAACAGAAGGCGATGTCTCCACTTCTAAAGGTAAAACTGCCGGTTGGATAGCTTCAGCTTCTGGGTTAGAGCCCTCTGCTGCCAAAACCTCAGGTATAACCATTTCTTGTTGTTGACGAGGATCACCAGTTAAAGCACCCTTTTCCCGCTCAACTACCCTTTTATCACCAGTCACAGTCCAACCTTCGAGACTCCTTCGAGTTGCATCTCGAACTGTAGAGGGATTTAAACCTTTTTGTTCAAACCAATCACCTGTCTTTGCTCCTTGATGTGTTTCGGTACTTATATCTTCTAAAGGCTGACTTAGAGCCTTATTAATTAGAGCAATTTGTTCTGTTTCTGGAAGTGTAGCCACACTACCTCTAGCCCGCTCAGCTTTCATTCTCAGCTCATCTAACTGTCTTTTAGCTTCTATTGCCTCTAAAATTTCTTGTTTTGCTTTTTGTGCTCCTGGTGAAAGTTCAAAGCTCGTTTTTACGGCAGCATTTCCAACACCCGCTGCTGCAGCTGCTCCAGCTCCTTCAAGATTTTCTAACATAAGACTCCTTTTTATACAGTAAGTATAACCACTTTTTCCCTTGTCCGTCAATTTACGACAGTTTTAAACTCGGGCTTCTACCTGAGTATTTTTTTCTCCCACTCTTTTCTCCAAAAACAACACTAACACGTGAGCCTGCACAGAAATGTCGATGAGTTGGCGGGCAACGAGCATTAGGCCGGCTTGCTCCTCATATAAACTGGCAATCGCTTTTGATTCTAAGTACACATTTTGGGCTAGTTGATGTGCTTGGGTGTAGTGGCGCTGATCGCAAAGCTGTTTAGCCTGCAAAAAATGGCGGCGGTAGTGTTCTAATGTTGGCATATGCCTCCTGTATGTGTGATTAATACCTACAGGAGACAATAGCCTGCTAAGCTTGCAACGATCCCTACAAAAAAATTAATTTTTACTGAGTTGCTCCACGAAAGCATCAAATGCAGCTTGGTTTCTAGCCACATGAGCATCAAGGATATCTGCTCCAAATCGCTTTCGGATAATACTCTGACCTTCTGGTTGTTTGAGCGGTTTGAAAACTACCGCTTGTCCTAGTTTTTGAAAACCCATTGCCCAAGCCTCATCGAAAGCGTCTTGTTCTGTTTGATCAGAATGTTTCAACCAAAATGCCACTTTCTGCGTCAGTAACTTCAACTCTTCCAAAGCTTTAAACTTCACACCCATATCTTGTACTGCGGCAGTATCGGCTTGGTATTTAGTACCATCAGGCTTTTGCTCACCTTTGACACGATTTAAGTAGCCTTTGTCGTTGAGACCAAAAATTACGTCCCCTACCTTCACCTTCACATCTTTAATACCCCAACTTTGCAACGTTTCCATAAAGAGTGTGATGCCTTCTTGATAACCCATCGTACCATAAAACACTACTTCTCTAATCTTGACCCCAGCTTCCAACAATGAGTAAATCCCTGCCAAGGCCGAACCACCAGTTGCCAAACAATCATCAGGCACAACTAAGCGGATGCCATCGGGATGTTGATTATTTACCTCTGATATATCTTCCTGCCAGGGTCCCAAGCCAAATAACATCTTATCTTTTTTATTGGCTTCAGTACCTTCTCCTCCGCTCTTCTCTTTAGTATCTAATCGCTTGGCATTGACCGTCAAAAACCGACCATCAGGGTTAAACCGATGTTGGTTTCGCGCTCCACCTGATAACAAAATCATCGAGTAGGTATCAGGGGTCATAGTCCCGTGAAAATCGCGACTATTCAGCTCGGCAACGTTGTCGATGTTTTGGCCATAGACTTTGAGTTTATCGGCTATATATCCTTGGTTGGTCTCACGATCATCCATCTCGATCAAAACCTGCGCCACCTCATGCATTTGGCGTGCCATTTCTGGATCTTCGAGACTGTGAACCGTGACTCCGTCCGGCAGTTGGTCTTTTTCGGTCCAACGATTTTGTGGCTCCACTGTCTTACCAATAATATCTTGAATCGATTGGCCTAAATCAATGATTTCGACAAATTTATCTGTGGGAAAGTGATCATGATCGGCTGGCTTTAAATTTGCCAAGGCCACCGCCAACATTTGCAGTTCTGCCCAGCTACTCGGCTGCTCGGCTCGGTAACGTGTTGCCTCAGCTGGATTAATGCCTGCTGTCATAATCTCCTCCTCAAATTAGTTATTACTAATGTATGACTCATTAAGTCGAGATCAAGCCACCGCCTGCAAAGAGTTGTTGGCAGTTTGCGTTTCATAAATCATTCTCTCTATAAAGCGCAGCGGCGCACCTTGGATTTGGGTAATCAGGGTCATTTCTGGTGAAATCGAACCTTCTGTGGGGTTGAACAGTTGGTCTGCCAAATCTTGATAATATTCAGGATACAGAGCTGGGAGGACGGGCTGTGACATAAACAACTCCCACAAACCTTCGGGGCTGTAATTAATAGCTTCGTTGATGGGTGCCCCACCAGAGGCCTCTGGATCACCTAGTACTCGGCTTAACTGATCAGGTGAGATCGGAACTTCTAGTGTCAACTCATGTACCTGTGGTTCAATGTCTCGACCCAGGTGCAACATTGCTACTGCCGTGGTGTGCCGCACTACATCGTATTCTTGGTAAGTTTTTAATAAATACTCTTTCATCCAAGAATACGTCACATAGCCTGCCATGACGTCACCAGTGGCGTGCCACTGCTTAAGCTCGCGTTTGGGAAATCCAAGTTGGTGAATGGTCTTGCCTACTTCGTGCATGTGATTTTTGGCGTCTACTCCACCATTGACGGTGTCCATAGTGAAAGCTACTACGTTGGTGTGACCAGGGTGAGTGGCTGCCCAGTATTCTTTAAACCAGCGCATTTTATTGATAGCTTCTTGAGCTGGGTTATTACCTTTACCTTCACCAGCAGTGGAAACTCCATACATCGGCACTCCATGGAAATATCCTAAGAAAAGAACTCCCGCAAATGAACCGTCACCATTTCTGACATGATTGACCATAAACCGCTGATGAGCCACTGCACCCTCTTTATGAGCAGGAAATTCACCCGTGAGTTGACTGTGATAGTTCATGTGTTTGCGCGTACTGCCACTGAGGTCAAAGACTGCTTCAGGAGGGTTGTCACCCCAGTACTCGTAATCAGGTTCCACTGAGTCATCCCAGGCTGCTTCTACAAATTGTGTAATGAGTTCACCTTTTGTAACCTTATTTGGTATGTAAAGCGGTTGGTACTCGGCAGCGTATTTATTCATAAGCGCAAAAAAAATCCCGAGCTTAGCTCGGGACAATAATAATAATTACTGGGGCCTGCGATCTCTCGCCGGCGATGTTTTCTGAAACTGGTCAAAAAAAAACTAGTGACTGGCACTAGAATCTAGATTATAAGCAGCAACATGGACCCTCACAAGTAGCAATTTACACACCGGATACTTACGTCTGGAAAGGGGCACTTTTGCTGGAAAAGACGCCTTAAATCTTTAACTTATTTTTGACTTGGAGCCAAATCTCTTCTTCTACTTCGTCGAGCTCATGATTAGCGTCAATTGTCACCCACCGCTTACCTTTATTCTCTTCGGCTAAGGTTAGGTAGGCCTCGCGGACTTTTTGGTGGAACTCGCTTGCTTCCATATCTAAGCGGTCCATTTTGCCACTTTTCTCTCTTCTTTCCAAACCAACTTCTACTGGCAAATCAAGCAAAAACGTTAAGTTCGGATACGTATGTTTCGTAGAAATGTCATTCAAACTTTCAATCATATCTTTACCGAAACCACGCACTAATCCTTGGTAAGCAACTGAGCTATCTCGTGACCGATCCATCAGCACTACTTTGCCCGCTTCCAAAGAAGGTAAGACAATCTCCCGATAAATTTGCGCCCGAGCAGCTTGGAATAGCAGTACTTCAGTAGTGAAGGCAATGCCAATATTTTTACTGGAGAGTACCACTTCGCGAATTTGTTCAGAGATGACTGTACCACCCGGTTCGCGAAGTACTATCACGTCTTTGCCAGCGGCCAGCAGCCGCTCACGCAACCGCACAATTTGGGTGGTTTTACCACCGCCCTCACCACCTTCAAACGTGATTAAAAAACCTTTAGACATGGTTGAGTTCCTTGGTAGCTTAAGAGGCAACCTTAAGTCCCTCTAAGTGTTGATATATGTAAGCTAAGCCAACCTGGGCACCAATTTCAGTGCGCCAATCAATTTGTTTAGCATCTAATACAATAATTGGCGGTCGCACCATACCACTTAACTCAGGTTTTTCAAACTCGGCGCGCAATTCATCTGGAACCTTATCTAAAGGAATCGCGGTCCCTAACTGAATCAAACGTTCATAATACTTAATTTGTTGTTCCCAATACTCACGCGGCACATCAACTTCGCCCTTTCGAGTGGGATCATGTTTAGCTCGTTCTTTAATTCGCTCCATTTGAATGTCAACCCCTTCAGTTTCTTGGTCATCATTAAACATAGTAATTATTAAAGCATGTGGCACGGGAGCTTTTTGAAATGTTTTTAAAACAAATTGCCAATACTTAAGATAGTTTTCCTCAGGGTTTTCTAGATGTCCATCTTTTTTTAAATTGATTTCATAAGGCACATGGTTAACCATCGAACCACCTTCGATAACGTGATAACCCCGCCGTAAGTCTCTTCTGGCCAACATACTTTGTAAAGCAGCATGTCGGGCAAATTCATCTTGGGAAACTTGAGCGAAAGGATTTGGTTTTATTCCTGATACTAAGGCCTGATAAAAGCCATTAAAATAGATGTTTAAAGATGGATCTAACTCTTCATACTTTATAGCTGGCCGATTAGTTTGTTGCTCCAGAACACGCCCCAAGGTACTAATTAAAGCGGTTTTTCCTGACCCTGTTGGTCCTGCCATCCATAAATGAAGCTTTTTATCTGGAGTTATCATAGACATTTCCTCATAAAAAACTCTCGGCACTAGGCAGAGAGTGAGTTAGTACTAACTTTACCCCCCCGCTGCCAGCTGAGCAACTGGCGAACCTGAGTTACCTCTCTGAAACACCACCTGCTGCCGCAACTTGATAATTTTTTCTCCAGCATCAGTTACAGGCGGCATCTCTAACCCTGTGGTCCCACCCAGCTCAATTACTTTGGGTCGCGAAGCTGCTCCGTACTCCATCATTTCTTTCAGTCGCTCGATCAACTTAGCTTCATCCGCAGGAGTGTACGCTAATTTCTCACCTTTCCGAAGTTTTTGCATGATCCACATCTCTGCTTCCCCCATAGCTGGTAACTGTATTTCTTTACCTTGCCGTTGATACCGCTCAGCAATTCGTTTTCCACGAGTAATAAGGCCCGGAATGTAATTAACTGTATCAGGCAACTGCTTACGACGATATGATTTTTGTAACAAGCGCTGAGCCTGATCTGGTTTAATACTCTCAATTCCACCCTCCAACACTCCTAAACCTGACCATAATCCCAAACGCATATAGCCATAGTGTAGTTCGTCATAAGGATGACGTTGATTATTACGTTCATTAACTGCTAAGGTGGGCAAAGACCACTCAATGTTGAGCGCTTTAGAAACCATGCCTAAATTTTTTAACACTTCAGTCAGAATACTTAGCCGCGTGGCCACAGTAAACTCACTAGCGGTATCTTTTAAATGCAGCTGTTTACTGCGTTCCTTAGCATCCATATCCCACTCCACTACGGCCAGCAAAGCCACTTTGCGACGCAGTTCCAACAAGAGTTGTTTATGTTTCTCTAAACCTTCTGGATTGCCAGGAATACTCAGTTTTTTCAACTCACGCATTTCTATGGAAGTATCACCTCTTTTGAGATAACCCGTTTCTTTCGCTTTGGGCATTTGGCGCAGACCCGCTTGATAAACTGTATGGTAATCAATATCCGAACGGCGGCGCAAAGTCTTAAAACTCGTCGTTGTATCGGTAGCATTGATCAATTGGGCAAAGGTAGTATTTTTTTCTGTGCTCTCAGCATCTAAGCCCGTCAGCGCCCATTGCTCATGACTCAAGCCATCTTTCCATAGAGCAGCTCCATCAACCTGGACGTGCATTAGATAATCCATAAGCAAATGGATGACATCCCCAAACTCGAGTGCCATTTTTTCGTACCCTTTGATGAAGGTTTCGAAAGAGGTTTGGGAGGACAACAACGTCATCAGCTCCACATAGGATCCAATGAACTCATCTACTTCTCGCATCATGCACCAGGCTAAAGTGCCGTGACTGTCGCGACCACCATAATCATCGCGATTAAGAGCAAAGGCGTTAATACGTTCGCGCACGGGCAAAAAAGTAATATGAGCATCATCAAAGTAGGTATAAAGCGGAGATGTTTCTGGAGGCTGTATGGCCATAAGCAAACTTCTTATAGCTGACACTAGTTTCATTAACTCTACGCATCCGCTACCCCAAATACAACCACACAAACTGGATCAAAAACACAAGATGTTGTGGTTAAAAAGCGGAGTCAAAACTAGATTTGGTAAAGTTTATTTTTATTTAAGATTGTTCGGTCAACACAAACAAACGAAACTGAATAACGCTCTGCTATAATATAGGCTATTCTCACCTATGACACACACCCCCACTCTTCCCAACCCCAATGACTTAAATCTCAACCGTGATCTAGAATTTTTATATGAGATTGGTTGTTTGCGTCATATTCAACGCACTTGGCGCCAATTTTTGAATCCTGATTTTCAAAACCTCAGTGAGCATATGTTGCGCGTGGTGTGGATCAGTTTAGTGCTGGCAAAATATGAAGGCGTTACTAACACCGAGAAAATTATGAAGATGGCGATTATTCATGACCTCTCCGAAAGCCGCTCAGTTGACTCTCACTATGTCTCCCGCCAATATGTGGAGCGCTTCGAAGAAGAAGCCCTCGAAGACACGTTGGAAGGCACCGCTGTCCGCGATGAGTTCATGGCTATTTGGAAAGAGTATGAAGAGCGTGAATGTATCGAAGCTAAAATTGTCAAAGATGCTGACACCCTCGATGTAGACATGGAACTTAAAGAGCAAGAATATCGAGGTTTGCGCCTCGGCGAAGATACCTTGGCTGGCCGCATGTACGTGGCTCAAGAAAAACTCTACACCGATACCGCCCGCGAGTTGTTCTACATGATTCAGGAATCCAACCCTAACGACTGGCATCTCAAAGGCAAAAACCGCTTTACCAGTGGTGATTGGCGCAAGGCTAAACCAGAAAAGAAATCAGCTGCTTAAACTTCTGGTGGTAGCTGACCCTGGTGTTGCTGATAATCAAGAATCCACTCAGTCAATTGATCACGATTAATTAACTCCATATTAGTTTCCCGCGCTAACTCAATTGCCGCGGCTGAAAAATAACTGTTCGTAATCACTACTGCTCGTTGCTTGTGATAGTAATCTCGTCCACCCGTCGCCTGATACAGCGCCTCCACGCCCACAAAGCCCTTGTAGCGTTTTACCTGTGCGGCGTAGGTGGTAGTTTCATCCCGGTACAACACATCGACACCAAAATCTTGCGCGGCGGCGGTGACGGTGACATCGTAATAACCTCGATCCCGCAGCACCGCTGCCACATAATGCTCAAACTCGTAGCCGGTCATGGTATCAATATCGGCTAGCTGTAGAGCGCGATGGCGTAAATGCTGATGACGCCAAATGAAATACAGCACACTGCTGCCTGTAATTAAAGCCATCACCACCAGAAAAACCGTTAAAACTTGTAATGGCACTGACAATTGACCTAGCTGTGAAAACCCTAAACCGATCAAAATAATAACTAAACAAAACAAAATTTGTACCGTGCTCAAAGCCGGACCAGGGCGATACTTACGGGAGCGGCTGGAATATGAACGGGATTTAGCCATAATCGTATTTTACTTGGGATTTATTGCCTACACACTACTGGATTATGAGCGTGCAGTTTCTTCTGCGCTTACTACTGCAAAAGTCCCCCTGGAAACGTTACAAAACGTACATTTCGTACATAATGAACACTGTCCAGGCTCACTTCTGTATAGATGTCAAATCAAGGACAAGTTTCTTACTACTTTAGCCAGTACCCCCACAAATAATAATCATCCCCATGCCAATGGTTTTTCAACTCTGCTTCCTTGGTAAAGCCTAATTTTTCTAAAATAACAATCCCGCCTTCATTTTTGACATTAGTATCGCACCACACTTTATGAATATGAGGATAGTGCTGACGCAAATGTTCAAAAGTGAACTCATGCATTTGGCGGCCAATGCCTTGACCTTGATGTATTTCTAACACCCCAGTCAAATGAAGATACAGCGTACCCGAATCAAACTTAGCGACGCGTGCAGCCACTATATTTCCCTCCAGCTTTCCAGCAATCAAAAGATAACTTCCACTAACTAACTTTTCCTTGATAACAGCTTCTGTTAACTCAGCCGCTTCCTCTTTTTTTGCCGCTTCCTTATACAAATGCTGCAAACTTTGCCAAACTGTCACTAATACCTGGGTAAATTCAGGAACATCTTCAGGAGTAATCGGAGCAAACTCAACAGTTCTCATATCTACACCACATCATATTCCAACAACAACGTTTGCTCGCCCAGTTTTTGTTGAGACACCAGCTGCAATTTTACATCCAAAGCATCATTAAATAACTTCACACCCTGGCCAAAAATCACGGGTTCCACCGATAGATACAATTTATTGACCACCCCTGCCTTCATAAACTGAGTGTAAATTGAGGAGCCCCCACAGATAGCTAACTCCTCTACTCCTTCTGCCTCCAAACGTTTGACAAGTTCCTGAGGTGATTCATTTGTCGGTTGGGTAGTAATTATTTCTGGTTTAGGGTTAATAAATTCGTTTGGCTTGCTTGTATAAATGTAAAAAGTGAGGCCACGGGGAAATTTGCTAAAAGTCCCAAAGGTGGTGGAACCCATCACCACATGTTTGGCGCGCTTAATACTGTCCACATAAAAGCGCTTATCTTCTTGGCTGGTCCACTCAAATGAGCGGTGCGTGCTGCTGCCACCAATACAACCATCCATACTGATCGCGGCAATTAAAAAGACTGTCATAGGTGTATCCTAACATGATCACTTTATGCTCTGTTGACAGAAAAAGCTGTTCTTAAAGCAGTTTAAAACTACCCTCTGCCATGCAAGGTTAAGTAAAGAATACTAGTTATAATAAAGTATAAGGAGAATTACCTTATGACTAAAAAAGACCTGCAACAAATTACCAATATCCTCATTGGTGACGAGTATACTAATCATTTGAAAAGCATTTTCGTGACTAAAGAAGAGTTTATAACTCGCTTCGATACGGTCATCAATGAACTTAAAGGTATTCGTGAGGAAATTACTATTCTCGCTCACCACTCTCAGGAATATTATGATCAATTGGAAAATCATGAACACCGATTGAGAACGTGTGAACAAAAGCTCGCCTAATTTTTTCAACCCTTGCCGAGTCTAAACGCGCTTGTTACAGTAAGAGCAGTTTAGTCACTCATTTCCCGTGTCATAAAGTAGGAAGGTTGTATGAATCAAGTTACTGATCATTTTGAAATTGAAATTAAAAGTTTACTGGGAACAGCAGACAAAGCAGAGGCTTTGCGATCACAGTTGCACGCCCGCTACCCGAGTCTAAAACAAGTCGAAGATAGCTCACAACTCAATCATTATTTTGTCGGCAATGATGACAATTTACCTTTTTTAATCGAGAAAATTTCGTCACATATTTCGACAAAAGACCAACAAAAACTTCAAACTATGATTGGCAAAGCTCGCAAAGCTTCCGTTCGCACGCGCCTCCTGAACGATACGGTGATTCTAGTAATTAAAGCTTCTATCGATGACACCACCAGTTCTAATGGGATTGCGCGCCTCGAATTTGAAGCGACAACTCCTGATTTATCAATTGATGAGCTTGATCAACTAGTTCTTTCTGCTGGCTATGAGTATCAGGCTAAATGGTCACGCGCCCGTCAAGCTTACCAACTCGATAACGATACCACTGTCTCGATCGATAAAAATGCGGGTTACGGCTACTTAGCTGAGTTTGAAAAAGTTGTCCACTCTGCTGACGCTGCCGATGCCACTCAAACTGAACTAAGAGAGTTGATGGCAGAACTGGGTGCAGCGGAGTTAGCACAAGACCGCTTAGAGCGCATGTTTGCTTATTACAATGAACATTGGCCCGAGTATTACGGAACCGAGAAAACCTTCAGTATTGAATAAAAAGGAGTATGTATGTTTTTATCTGACCTCGATATCAAAAAAGCTTTAACTGATGGTGACATTACCATCAAAGACTTTGATGAAAAGCGCCTCCAACCTGCCAGTTATGACATTTTATTAGGACATAAATTTATCGTCACTGAACCCCACTCTACTCAATATATTGATCCTGTGAAAGGCATTTTTTCTAAAACGCGGGAAATTATTTTACAAGATGATGAGCAGTTTGTGCTCCACCCCGGTGTCAGCTTACTGGGCACGACTTGGGATTATGTGGGTAGCAAAGGTGATTACCTAATTCATATCTCTGGCAAAAGTAGTTTGGCCCGTATCGGACTAATTGTCCACAACACTGCCGGTATCGTGAACCCCGGTCACTACCTGCACATTACTTTGGAGTTGGCTAATTTAAATAACGTCCCCATTATTTTGCGTCCCAAAATGGAAATTGCACAGTTGTTATTCTCTAAGTTGACGCGAGCCGTCAGTCGCGACTACAGCCAAACTGGTCGCTACGGCCATGGTGAGGACAACTGGGCAGGCATTAAGCCAGCCAAGAAAAAGTAATTTTTTATGAGTCGAAAAGGCATTCTTTTTGGCCTGATCCTGCTAGCCGCAGTCTTTGCGCCCTTATGGTTCAAAATGGTGGTGGCCGGTAAAGGATTGATTGGCGTGCTAGGCGTTACTTTCTTTGGCCTGATTGCCTTGGGTGGCGGCGCGGTGGGAATTATCATCACCTTTGTGATGTACTGGCTGATCGCAAAAAAATCAGAACAAGCCATTCGCGAGTACGAAGCTAAACAAAAATTAAAAAAGCCTTAGTTGTAATGTAAGCCCACTCCATGATTTCGCGCCCTGTCCGAGCTCTTATTATTTACCTTATTTTTGTTACCCTCACTTCTTTGTCCTCTCTGGAAGCGGGAATTGTTTGGTGGGAGTTGCTCGGAACACATCTCTTCTTTTTAAGTGCGATGCTGTTGCTGGCCTTGAAGAAAGCTATGATTACGTTTCTTTTTGATTCCGTTGTGGAGTTTATACACAAAGTGTTTTCCAGAAAAAATTAGGTTAGATACCTTCATTTGAGCGACATCAAAAATCCCTCTTGCCTGTTTGAGTCCTCACGACTAGGATGAACAACATATGACAGCTTCATCTTCTTCTCAACATCCTGAGTTTCAATACCTGAACTTACTGCGTGACATCATGGAGACAGGTTTTGAGAAGCATGAGTTTAATAGTGGCATTGCCCTAAAAAGTGTTTTTGGCCGGATGATGCGCTACGATTTGTCACAAGGTTTTCCCCTCTTAACCACCAAAAAAGTGTTCCTCAAAGGTATTATTCATGAGTTAATTTGGTTTTTAAAAGGTGACGCCAACATCAAGTATTTGGTAGATAACAACGTCCATATTTGGGATGATTGGGCTTTTAAAGAATATGCCAAGGCTGCCAAAGCTGGTGAACAACCTGAACTGACTCAGGTAGAGTTCGTGGCCAAAATTAAAGATGAGGCGGGGTTCGCTGCCAAGTGGGGTGAGTTAGGACCCGTGTATGGTCGTCAATGGCGCCGCTGGCCAGCCGCTGATGGTCGCGAGATCGACCAACTTACGTGGGCAATCGAAAAAGTGCGTAAATACCCTGATCGTAAACACACGGTGGTTTCTGCCTGGAATCCTGAATACATTTATGAAATGGCTGCACCTGGCACCTCGATGGCCATTCCTCCCTGCCACACTATGTTCCAACTAAATGTAATTGATGGCAAGTTATCACTGGCTTTGTTCCAGCGCAGTGCTGATATGTTCTTAGGCATCCCCTTTAACATCGCTAGTTATGCACTCTTAACTATCATCATCGCTCAGGTTACAGGTTATGAACCCGGTGAGTTTGTCCACATGGTCGGTGACGCTCATATTTACAGCAACCACTATGACCAAGTTCGTGAACAAATCAGCCGTGAGCCACGCCCCTTCCCCACCATTAAAATTAATCCCGCCAAGAAAAACATCGATGACTTTGTGTTTGAAGACTTCGAGATCGTAGGCTACGATCCTCATCCTCCTATCAAAGGTGAGATCACCGTGGTCGGTGGCTTCAAAGAAGAAGATCGCAAGAAGTTTGTGAAAGATAAGAAGAAGGCTAAGTAAAGTTACAACACCCGCTTTTTACCTTCAAACGGCTCAGTTTTAATGGGGCCACGGAATAACCTGCGCAGATACTTGTAAATACCGAGGATTATCGTCATGACAGGTTCAACTGCTGCCATCAACGCGGCAAAGAGAGCTAATACTAAAACGAGTACAGCGATCAGCGTTGACATACAAGGTCTCCTCATCCGCTAGCTGGCGGAGTTAATTACTTAAATACCTAATTATTTTTTTACTTTCTCGAGTATATCATCTGCGATGACAGGGCCAAAATTACGGAAGTGACGGATAAATCCTTCATCAGCAATAAGTTTGCCAAGTGTGCCGGCAAAATATAATCCAGACTGACGACGTGATTGGTGATGCTCATCTAAATCTAGTAACCAGTCATGACCATCTTCGTGGGTACCGACATAGTTTTTGACGGTCTCAATGGTGGGCAAAAAGCCAATACACACAATCGGCTTAGTAGTTGAAGTCACACTTTCACCTGTGGTGCTAATTAACCGATAGCCTTCCTCAGCCTTTTCAATTTTCGCAGCCCGAAAGTTCTCTTTAATTTTTACTAAACCTTGCTTTTCTAAATCTTTAATAAACTTCATATTCTCTTTCCACAAACAATCGATCGGCTCAGGTATGGTGTACTCATGCGTAGCGATCATCGTCACCACTCGGCCGGGTTGGGCTAAGGCCATCACTACCCCACTGGCCCCATTAGCACTCCCCACTACGGTCACTTCTGAATCTGTGATTTGAGTGTAATCTTTAATCCGCGCATAATGCACATAGTACTCTTCACCCTCGAGACTTTCGTTGGGAGTAGTAAACATACCCGCAGCCCAAATCAAAAACTGAGCCGTGAATACCTCGCCGCTCTCGGTAGTAATGGTAAACTGAGATTGCTCTTCACTCCACTCTACCTTGACCACACAAGTGTGAGGTAAAACCTGCAGTTTTTTTTGCTCCACTACCGTCCGTAAGTACTTTTGATATGCCAAGTGACTAGGATGTGGGACGTTAGGCATCACGTCAGCCATCTTGAGATCTGCAATCATATTATCGTCATTAGCTTCACTACTTTCCGATAATAAATGGGTCTCAGCAGGATAATCTAACCACGCTTGGCCAATCTCACCTTTTTCAATTACCAGCACGTCATCAATGCCTCGGTCTTTCAAAGCCGCGGCCGCGGTCAAACCACCGGGGCCGGCCCCCACTACGATGGCTGTAAAATGTGTCTGATTCATGTTTACCTTAATTACTTTATGATGGCAGGTACGGCACTTGGTTTTTGAAGGCCATTTTTGTCACCTGCTCTACTACTTTGACGACTACTGCAGGATCAATTCCCGCTACGGCTAGTTTTTTTTTAGATAAAGTCTCGAAATTAGTGGCCTCCCAAACCGACAATACTTGATCGGCTTGCTGATAAGTGAACCCCATCTCAGCTTCATCAGTTTGGCCGGCCCACAACTCAGCGGAAGGTGACTTAGTTTGAATGCTGACGGGCAACTCCAAGTACTCAGCCAATTGGCGAACTTGCGTTTTATATAAACCGGCAATCGGCTCCAAGTCCGAAGCTGCATCGCCAAAGCGAGTAAAATACCCCAAATAATGCTCAGATTTGTTTTCGGTGCCACACACTAGGGCTTGGTATTTTTTAGCCAAATCAAAGGTTACAATCATCCGGCACCGAGCCATAATATTGCCACGGCGGAAGTGATCCAGCTCCTCATCAGTGGCTTTACTCAAACTTTCCACACACACCTCCACCATAGCTTGAATGTTTATTTCGTGCCACTGTGCCACGGGAATATGATTAAACTTCGCGACACTGTGACTATCAGCTACGGCTTGTTCGCCATAGGGTAAAAAGACCGGTCGGACATGTGCTGGTCCAATTGCTTGAGTTAAAAGCGTCAGAGACAAAGCGGAATCAATCCCTCCTGATACCGCAATTACCCCTGTGGTTTTAGCTTGTTTTTGAAAGGTAGTTCGGATAAAGCTGACTAACTCAGCGATCGTTTGACGTGGATGTGGAAGGTGAAGAGACATATAATTGATGGTCCCTAATATACTGGTCCACAGCAGGAAGGACAAGCTCCGAGATCGATTGAAAACTACTTAATCGTTCGCGAATTTCCGTCGATGAAACTCTCACCGAGGGAAAAGTGTTGAGCGGCACCATGTTCTCATATAAAGGTTCCATGGGAAAGCCCTCGCGGGGATAAACGTAAAATCGATATTTGAGTAACATCTCATGGACTGCTAGCCAGCGATGAAAACCTGCTAAATTATCCGAGCCAATCACAAATGAAAAGGTATGCTCAGGTGACCTTTGTGATACAAACTCCAGCGTATCATAGGTATAGTTAATACCCTCTTGTTGTAATTCATAGGGCTCAATCTTAACCTGCTCTGGCCACTGTTCTTGGTGAGCCGCCACCACTTCATCCAACATAGCCAGCCGATGCTCCACAGCGTTCATTTGTTTACCAAAGTGATGTTGCTTGACCGGCACGTACCAGACTTCATCTGCTACTTTCTGGTCGAGTAACTGCTCAGTGACTTGAAAATGGCCAAGGTGGGGAGGGTCAAAACTACCCCCAAACAGCACAATCTGCATGGGGGTAAGTATAACGTATGTTTATTCCTCCGAGTCCTCCAAATCACTCATGATTGTCTCAGCTGCTTCCGTCAGTAATTCATCAGTCTCACCTTCTTCGTCGAGGGTCATTTGCAAAATTTCTACTTGTTCATCATGCTCCATCATTTCTGCTAAGGTCCGGACAGTACCATAGCCGGCAATTTCATAATGCTCCACTTTTTGAGCTGCTGAAATCAGGGCCAAGTCGCGAATTGCCGATTTCCCCATAGTTTTGATCATCTCCTCGCCTTCACTAATCAAGCCCGCCATTCCTTTGCATTCTTTGCCTTCTGCCGGAAAATCTAATGTTGAGGCAATCTTTTGCAGGCGTTTGACGTGCTCCTCAGTTTGCGCCAAGTGATCTTGAAAACCCTCACGTAGTTCGTCTGTATGAGCGGCGTCAGCCATTTTGGGCAAAGCCTTCACCAGCTGCAGTTCAGCACTGTAGAGATCTTGGACTTCTAAAATAAATAAATCATGCAAAAAAGCATTTTTCATGACTTCCTTTCGTTGGTGGTTAGCAGTAGTAGCTGTCACTAACCAGCCTGCAGTTTAAAAGTTAAATCTGTGAAATTAACCTGACTTGAGTAAGGAGGTCGTAAGAAAGCTTATTTTTTGGCGGAGCGCTTGGCAGGTTTTTTAGGTGCTTTTGATTTTTTTTGCTTAGTGGTAGCCTGAGCTTTAGATTTGGAACCTGAGGAGCTTTTCCCAGCCATCGTCTCTTTTTTCTTAGCAAACCGAGCTTGGCGCTCAGCCTTTTGCTGAGCCCATTCTTCAGGAGTGACTCGTAGATTTAATTCCGGTTTTTTCCAACTGGCCCAATCGCAGTCAGGATAGCGACTACAACCAAAGAAAGACTTACCCCACCGACTGTTTTTGACAATCACTTCACCTTGCTGACAGAGTGGGCAGTGCATGCCTTCCACTTTTTCGACAATATTCTCAGTAAAATCACACTCTGGGAAACGATTACAGCTCTTAAACTTCCCAAACCGACCACTTCGAATCACCACCATGCCCCCATCAGCCTCACCACATTTGGGACACTTCTCACCTGTTTCCTCCACCGGAATTTGGACACGCTCGGCGTCTTTAGTAACTTGAGCAATGGTTTTGGCTAACGGCGAGTAGAACTCTTTGATGACTTTGCGCCATTCTTTTTCGCCTCGAGAAATACGGTCTAAATCTTCCTCCATCTCGGCTGTGAAGTCGTACTCCATAAACACTGGAAAATGCTGTTGTAAAAATTCACTGACAGTCATACCAATTTGAGTCGCCACGAAGCGTTTATCCAATCGCTCTACATAGCCACGATCTTCAATCACCGAAATAATTGAAGCATAGGTACTGGGGCGACCAATACCTCGCTTTTCCAGCTCTTTGACCAGTGAGGCATCATTATAACGAGGGGGTGGTTGGGTAAACTTCTGAGCAGCATGACGATCAACAAAATCTAAAGATTGGCTATCTTTAACTTCTGGCAATAAGGTGTCATCGCTGGCACTAAATAATTTCATCCAGCCATCAAAGCGCAACACTGAACCATTAGCTCGCAATAGATAATGACTGGCTTGGTGATCAGCTTGAATGGTGATCGCTGTTTGATCGTAAATAGCTGAGTTCATTTGACTTGCCAAAAAGCGACGCCAGATTAAATCATATAACTTCTCATGCCGCTCAGTAAATTTACTGCTTTGGTGACGGATGGCTGAAGGCGGGAAACTGACATTGGTGACCCGGATAGCTTCGTGCGCTTCTTGAGCATTTTTAGATTTAGTGGCAAAGTAACGAGGTTTTTCTGGTAAATATGCCTGACCAAATTCTTTATGAATGTAGGTACGAGCCATCTCGACTGATTGCGTTGATAAATTAAAAGAGTCTGTCCGATGATACGTGATTAAACCTTCTTCATATAACTGTTGAGCCAAGGTCATGGTTTGTTTGCTGGTAAAACCTAAGCGCGTGGCCGCAGCTTGCTGCAATGTGGAGGTAGTAAAAGGCGGCAAGCTTGAACGTTCGCGTGATTTTTTCTCGATGCCATTCACTCGATAACTAGCCACCTCTAGATCGGCCAGTACGGGTTGGACGTGCTCGGCTGTGGTTGGCTCATATTTTTTGCCATTGGCTTCAGTCACACGAGCAACTAATAATGAAGTCGGCAAACCTTGTTTTTCCAGTTCCGCCCGGTGGTCGCGGAAGCTCAACCCGTTGATTGTTGTACCAAGCTTGGCTCCTACGGCAGTGTTCAATAAAACATCCAGCTCCCAATACTCTTCTGCTACAAAAACGGCAATTTCGCGTTCGCGCTCCACGATCAAGCGCAAAGCTACTGACTGCACCCGACCAGCAGATAAACCTCGACGAACTTTTTTCCACAACACTGGGGAAACTTGATAGCCTACTAAGCGGTCTACCACCCGACGAGCCTGCTGAGCATTGACGAGTTCCAAAGACACTTGTGCCGGCTTATTAATGGCCTCTAGTACTGCTGATTTGGTGATTTCATGAAAAGTCGCCCGTTGAAAGCGGCGAGCCTCTCCCCCTGTTTTACCTTTTTTACTCTCACTTAATAAATGTTGAATATGCCAGGCGATTGCCTCACCTTCACGGTCAGGGTCAGTAGCTAAATAAATAATTTCTGCTTTAGCTGCCAGATCTTGTAATTTAGTGACCACCTTTTTTTTATCGGGATCTACTACATATTTAGGCTCAAAATCATGTTCTAAATCGATGCCGAGTTCTTTTTTCGGCAAGTCACGCACGTGCCCCACCGAAGCTTCAATCGCGTACTCTTTACCTAAGTACTCAGATAGCTTGCGGGCTTTGGTAGGTGACTCAACAATCACTAACTTCATATATTTTTCTAACTTTCGGTTGTGCAGTAAGCCTACACAAACCGCGCTCCATTGTACACTATCTGGGAAGCCATACGTCTCTAGACTTTTCAATTATGCCCTTTAATTCTAGATTAGTGACCACCATAGCGACCTCAGCAGCTGACTTATTTACTACCTCGCATAACCCATCAATATCTAGACCCTCTAAACTCTGATGTAAGGCTAAATAAATTTGTTGTTCTGCGTCATTTAACAAGGCTAAGATATTTTTGATACTGATTTTCTTGGTAATTCTCAGTTCGCCACTATCTAATGATAAGTCCTTGATATCTTTAATCAAATCTTCAGCTTGATTGATCAGAGTGGCTCCCTCACTTAGTAACTTGCGCGTTCCTTCCGCTTGCGTGCTCATAAACGGCGCCGCAATTGCTCCCACCGTACGCCCGTACCGCAACGCTGCTTGAGCCGTATTTAAACTACCACTTGGAAACCCAGCTTCAGTCACCACTACGCCCTGTGATAAGCCTGCAATGATACGATTTCGTTGCAGAAAAGTGTATTTGGCTCCACCGAGCCACGGCGCAAATTCAGAAATAATAGCTCCCCCCTCCGCAATAATTTTCTCAGCTAAAACAGCGTCGCTGGTTTTAATTCTCTGATGACCGTGCCCTAGCACAGCAACTGTTTTGAGACCATTGCTAAGACTGGCTTGATGCGCCACTTTATCCACACCATACATAAAACCAGAGACAATACAGGGCTGATAGACAGCTAAGGCTGTGACCAGTTGGGTGGTGACTCTCTTTCCATAACTAGTAATTTTGCGTGTACCTACAATTCCCAGTGATAAGGATTTTAAAGTTGTCAGGTCGCCTTGGAAAAATAACACTAAAGGTTTGTCGTTGCAGTACTCTAAAAAGTGCGGGTAATCAGCATCTCCAGCTGCTACATACTTGAGTTGTTGCTGATGGAGATATTCGTGAAAACTGCCAATCGAAAACTTTTTTTTGAGCCGCTGCAGGTGAAAAAAAGTGGTCTCAGACAACTCCAATCTTAACCATTGGCTATAGCGAAGGTTAATTAATTCCGGCCAACTCAAACTGCGAGCCGCCAGAACTTTTTCAACTTTATCAATACTCCCAAAATTATTTTGGCTGCTGACAAAAAAAATTAAAGCTGATTTATGAGTAACTGTCACTGCGCTAGTGTAAGCTACTAACCTTACATAAACTGTAGCGCGAAGTAACTCACTCTCAGCAGGTGGCTTATCTCATTCCATCCCAAATTTTTTTCACCACTGGCCCGGCATCTCGGGATCCCTCTTTGAACTTATTTTGATCATCACTTTCCACTAAAGCAATCATCACTAATCGTTGTGGAAAGCCATGTTTGGCAACGTGTTGTTGCCATTGAACTTTGCTCATTGGTTCTTTGATCTGTCTACTTTTACCCATCACAGGCGACTCAGTTGCACTCTCTGCTTCCGCTGAAGGTGACAACGTTTCACCCACCTCATTTGCAACTGAGTTGCTTATGGGCGGAGCTAAAATTGCTGCAAACCAGCCATGGGTTTTGCGATAACCTTTTTCATCGGTGCCACCAAATTCTGCGGTCCCCGTTTTACAGGCCACAGCCTTGGCAGCAAAAGCGTCATCAATTGTTTGCCCCTCACTGCGCACCTGACCATTGTGCTCAAAAAAAGGAAAGGCAGTTCCTCCAGGACTACACGCATCCAGCATTCCTCTCAATATTAACTCTAAATGTTCGGGCTGCACGCTGAGCTCTCGGCACTTAGGCACGTCACCTTGCACAAAGTAAGGCGCACACAAAACCCCATTATTCGCCAGAGCTTGCACCATTTGTGCTGCTTGCAACGGCGAGAGCAGTAAATCACCCTGTCCAATGCCCATGTGATACGTGTTTCCTAGATACCACCGTTCCCCAATCACGCTTTCTTTCCAAGCAGTATCTGGCACCAAACCTGCCGCTTCAGCAAAGACTCCACTACCAGGCGAAACGCCCAAACCAAACCGGCGAGCCATCGCCGCTACGTTGTCAGGACCAGCCCACTCAGCAGCTTTATAGAAAAATATGTCATTACTCCGCGCTAGAGCTCGAACTACTGATATCGGACCTTCGGTGCGCCCAAATTGAGTGAAGTACCAATTGCGGTATTCATACTCACCCACTCTTAAAACACCCTCATCAACCACAGTGGTGTTGGCATCCATTTGTCCTGATTCTAACCCCGCTAATGCCGTAATCATTTTGAAAATCGACCCCGGTGGGTAAGCGCCACTGGCTACCCGATTAAAAAATAATTGGCGTTCATCATCAAACATTGCCTGGATTTTGGTTTGGCGCTCAGCTTTTAAGTTGGGAGTACTAGGAACAATTGACATGACATTGGCGTCGAAACTGGGCTTACTAACCAAAGCTAAGACTGCACCAGAAGTAGCATCGGCAATCACCACTGCTCCTTTTTGGTCACCTAAAGCCTGGTAAGCTAAGTCAGATAAATAAGGATCAAGCGTGGTTTGTAAGTCTTGGCCTGCTTGCGCCTCTACACGTTTGACAGCACGCTGACGCTCACCGAGCGCATTAACTTCATACACCACACTCCCACTTACACCATGTAGTTGTTGATCATACTTTTTTTCCAAGCCCAACTTGCCTACTTGATCTTGAATATGTAAAAAAGAATTAGCTATCAATTCTTCTCGATTGACAGCTCCTACATACCCCACTACCGCTGACAACGCTTCGGGATAAACATACCAGCGGTGCGACTCCACAGCCACCTTACCTGAGTCACTTGCCATGACTCGTAAGGCCTCCTCACGTGACAATGGCTGACCTTGTTGATGCCAAGTTGAGTCACTATCCAACTCAATATACTCACGACCATTTAAAGCTAGTGCCTGACCATAGCGATCAAGAATCACACCTCTATCAGCTGGCAATCGATCCGTAAAATGCCGATTGTTATTTGCCCGCACCAAAAAGGCTGCTCCACGCACAATTTGGACATCTAATAATCTGAGCAACAAAGCAGCAAAGAGACTTAACACTGCTGCGATAATTAGTGTAAACCGAAAAGAAAGGCTGGTAGTGATTAAATGGTTTTTCGCCATCGCAAATGAGTGGCTCGTCGCTGCTCCCAAAATAAGAAACCTTTATTAATAGTGATCATGGCCACAAAACTTAAACCATAAATAACCAGACTCATCCATGGCAGAGCTGCCCATACTATCGGTATTAATATCAAACTTGCTACCCCTACCCCAGCCAACATCTTTAAGGTCTCACTCCTCATCACCTGGTCACCATATAACATCACCCCGATCAACCACAAACTACTTCCCATACCCCACCAAAATGGTACGCGATACACCACTGCAAGCAACCATCCTACCCACACTACCGCTGCTACTTGAGCTGAAGATGATTTAAAGTTGGCTAGCCAGACACTACTAACTGCCAAAAAAAATACTGGCAGTCCCCACACCCGCTCCAAGGAAATTAACACTCCTAGACCGCAGGCAATTATCAGCTGTTTAAAAAAATGCTCAGCCATATTCTTCTCTTTATTTAATCTCCACTACTCGGGCGTCATAAAATGAAACCACCTGATTAATAATTGCCACTTTTACCGGTGACGCTGGGACCGACCGAATAGCCGCAACTTGACCGATAAAAATATCTCGTTTAATGCCTACTTGTCCTAACGTGACTACTTTCTCACCCACTTGAACATCAGCTTCGATAGGGATTTCTGTCAATAAAATTTGACGGCCATCACCTTTAAGCAAGCCTTCCACTCCGCTCTGAGTTGTAGCTAACACCGGCGGGTGTTCACTAGAGTTCAAGAGTACGACCTGACTTTGGTGTTCACTGACTGACTCAATGCTGCCCACCAAATTACTATTCACTAACACCATTTGCCCAGGGTGAATGTTTTCTCTATCACCAGCTGCCACGGCTGGAACACTAAGCGACAAAATCGGTGTCGCCACCGTCGCAGGCTCTAAATTACGATCAGTATTTTCTAAGAGCTGCTTCAACGCTTGGTTTTCATCACGTAAACCTTCTAATTCCGCCAGCTGAGCGACGGCTTCGCTATACCGTTGTTCCAGATCTTGAATCCGGCGCGCGCTTTTGTAAGCATCACGCGTCATTTCAAATGGTGACAACACCACTTGTACTGCTTGATAACTTATATGCTGGACAGGCACCATCAATTGTTCTCCAACTGCCCGCACCGGAGCTAATAACCCCACACTCTCTACCACCACTAATACCACCCAGCCCACTAGCCACGGTAGTTTCTGTGTATACTCTGTTGAGTGGGCCAATTTAATTTGTGCCATATCATGTTACATCCTGTAAACCTAAGACAATATCGTCATAGGGTGTGGGCGAAAAACAAGCTTGTGAACGCAACTCAGATGCAATCACTCCACCCAACCCGCTCAGTAAACTACCTCCGCCACTAAAGAAGATACCATTCTCTAATGATGACGCCACCAACTCGGCCGGTGCCTGAGAAAAAACCGCTTTCATTTCTGTAATTAATTCCTTCGTTAAAGTTTGAAACGCCTGACCCAAATCTTGGCTGGATACTTGTGCTGTCAGCGGCAAATTGGTTATTAAGTCTTTGCCCCGGACCACCATCTTTTTGTCGGGAATCTTATATTCTTTATCCCATGGTGTGAGCAAACCGACGCTGATTTTGACCTTTTCCGCTGTTTGGTGACTAATTAAACAATTATGCTTAGTACGGACTAAATCTTGGACTAAAGTGGTGTACTCCTCACCACCTATCTGCAGAGTTTTAGCTAACACAATTTCTTGACCAACAAAGAAACAAACTTCAATAGTGTTACCACCAATATCGATGGCAATTAAGCTAGCTTGAGTATGCGCCGGACGCTTTAAACGAGCCAAGATAGCCTGAGGCTTACTGATCAGCTGGACATGCTGAGCTCCTGCCTGCGTTAACACCTCTTGAAACGTTGCTTTTTCCATCGGGGTGGCTTGAGCGGGGTAGACACAATGTAAGTTCAAGGGTGATAACATTTCCCAAGCCGTATGGTGACGAACATGAGCCACTAGAGCTTCTAGATAAGCTTGAGCCAGCTGAGGATGACGAATCACGCCTCGAGTGACAGGAAACTCAGTCTTAATGTTTTCCCCTGTCTTACCTTGTAATCCTAACGCCTTGTCTCCCCAGGTAATTACCGCCTGCTCGCTCGGTTGATACGTGACACAAGTTGGAATCCGCCACAACTGTTTAGGCCCTGCTACACACTTTGTGCTTACAGACCCAAAATCAAGATACAGATGATGTGCGCGTAACGGGGTAACTCGTGCAAACCGTTCCCACAATCGGCCGAAGCGACTCATAGTGGGTACCAGAATACCATACTTGGCAGGTTTACTTAATAGCGTTCAGGACTTCTGCTGCATCACGCCATTGATCGTCATTGATGAGTTGTTCAGCTTGATCTAATTGACCTAAAGCCCCAGGATTGCCTGCAAAGTATTGGCGCATACCATTGATGCGTTCACGAACCATGTCTTCTTTCAGCTCTAAAGCTTTTTCGAGCATGATTTCTTCTAAATCAGGAATCAATTTGCTTAAATACGTAATCATCTCTTCTTGGCGCTGAACTTCAGTGACGTCTTTTTTGAGCATCATTTTCTTCAGCTCATCCAGCTCTTCTTCGGTGACTAATAACTCCACGTCTTTTTCTAAAAAGTCCTCCCAGATTACTTGTTGGAGTTCATCTAAAAAGGCTTCCTTATCTTCGTCAGAGCCATCCATGACGCCTAAGAGATGAAAAATGTTTTGATCTTCGAGCGCTTGTGAAATTGTCGGCCGTGGGGCATCACCATTAGGTGTAGCGGGTTGAGCCATGTCTGTTGGTGGAGCCATATCTATAGGAGCTGGTGAGTGGCCGGGAGTGGCTGTAGTTGGTTGAACTGGGGCTGCAGCACTAGTAGGTGGCATGTAATCATCGACATATGAAGGCGAAGTTGTCTGAGGCGTGGTACTTGATGAGGGGGCAGAAAAATCGTTCATGAGTTCCTTTTATATGCGTGAGTATCAAGTTACTATAGCAAGATTTACAAAAAGTGAACACGCGAAAAAGAACCGAAAATTAAAGATGGAAATGACCCTCAGCCTCCTCTATTCAAGATCATATCCCAACCAGTATACTTAGCCGATGTCAGTCAGGAAAATCATTGTTTGGTTATTTCACTTGTTAGTGTGGACTGTGCCCTTCTTTTTTACTTGGGTAAATGAAGAGTTATTTGAGTTTAATAAGATGTTGCTCACCTACGCTCTGACTGCCCTGATCTTGGGCGCTTGGGCTACTCGCTGTGTCTTCGAGCAGAGACTCGTTTGGCGCCGGACACCACTTGATCTACCGCTCGCCATTTTCTTGGGTTCACAACTGCTGTCCACTATCTTATCTATTCACCCCCGCACCTCATTCTTTGGCTACTACACTCGTTTTCATGGTGGCTTGCTGTCTACTCTTACCTATCTTTGTTTGTACTATGCCTTTGTCAGCAATGTCACGCGCAAAGAAGTCAAACATTTCCTGATCTCTGTTTTAATCGCCGCTGCCGGAGTGTGTTTATATGCAATTCCTGAACACTTTGGTCACTCACCTAGTTGCTGGTTAATCACTGGGGGGGAAATGTTCGACGTCACCTGCTGGGTCCAAGATGTCAAAACGCGGGTGTTTGCTACCTTTGGTCAACCTAATTGGCTAGCGGCCTACGTGATCATGGTACTACCATTGACTTTAAGTTTGATGATGACCTCTACCGAAAAACTGGGCGTAAAAAAAGCAAGCTATTTAGTACTGAGTTGGTTATTAGTTTTGACCTTGATCTTTACTAAGTCGCGATCAGGTTTGTTGGGCATGGTGATTGGCGTAGGAATCTGGGGGTTAGGGTACTTATGGCTCTGGAGTCGTCGACATCTTACTCCCCAAGCTTTTGCTCCTTTAGTTATTTTCGGCACCATTTCTCTAGGGCTCTTTTTTCAATTCGATCCCTATGTCTTACCTCTCTTGAACTCTAAGCTCAACTTGTGGCGTAGTGATGCTTCTCAAATAGAATCATCTTTAGCTACTCCTGCTCCCTCACCCCTTGAGGTGCCAGCGGTTATTAATCGTTTAGATATTGGTGGCACTGACTCCGGTGAGATTCGTAAAATCGTGTGGGAGGGCGCGATCTCAGTTTGGCAGCGCTACCCTTTATTTGGCTCTGGGGTGGAAACCTTTGCTTACAGTTATTACCAAGATCGGCCGTTAGCTCACAACCTGGTTAGCGAGTGGGACTTTTTATATAACAAAGCCCACAATGAGTTCCTCAACTTCTTAGCCACCACTGGCTTGGTGGGCTTGGGGGCGTATATCGGGGTGTTATTACTTTATGGGAGTCTTAGTGGCCGCACTATCCTGGCGGCTAGTAGTGACTATAATCACTCTTCTCCATCCTCAAGCTCTGAAACTATCGACTTCGCGCCCTTAATTACGCTTGGTTTGGTCACCGGCTTGATTAGTTTAAGTGTTTCTAATTTTTTTGGATTTTCCACCGTAATGGTGACAGTCCTGCATTATTTATTTATGGCTTGTTATGTAGTTTTAAACTATTCGCCTCCCGCAGTAACCAGCGACCACTCAGTAAAAACCCCTGAACTGAGCGCCTCTCAAATTGGGGGGTTGATTGTGATTGGGGGCCTGACATTCTTTTTGTTAAGCCAAGTAGTAACCATGTGGCAAGCCGACGCTGCGTACACTCGAGCTAAAGCTTGGATTAGCGCCGGCAAAGGCACCCCAGCGCTCGAAGAGCTGGAAGCGGCCATCCGCCTCCAACCTAAAGAAGCGCTGTTTTATGATGAACTAAGTGATTTATACAGCCAGCTTGCTGTAGCTTCTGGTCAGCAAGGTCAAAGTAGCGCCAGCGCTGAAATTGCCCAAGCGGCTTTGAAAGCGAGTGAGATTACCCTCAATCTTAATCCTCGTCACTTAAATTTTTACAAAACTCGCGCCCGAATCTTAATCTCATTGAGTGGTTTGGATCCACACTTATTAACTGCGGCAGAAGACACCTTACACCAAGCCTTGGAACTGGCCCCTACCGACGCCAAGTTACTGTATAATCTAGCCCTCGTTCAACTCAACAGTGATGATCCCGGCAAGCAAGCCGAAGGCTTGCGCAATTTGGAGAAAACACTCGAAATGAAACCTAATTATGAATCCGCCCGTCGCGAACGCGCTGATCAATATCTTAAAGTCACTGATTATGATCGAGCTTACCAAGAATATGAGTACATTGTGAAATTTATTAATCCTAATAATGCGTACGCCCGCCAACAGCTGGAAAGTTTAAATGCCTCCATCAGTGGCCAACCGTCCGCCAAGTAAGTATGCAGATCATCACCGCGCCTCACTCTACCCTCCGCACTCCAGCTCAGCCTGTGACTGAGATCGATAAAAAAGTGTTGCAATTTATTAGTGAGCTGTCAGCTACTTTAACCCACCAAGTCAAACCCCAGGGTGTAGGCTTGGCGGCCCCCCAGGTTGATAAAAAATGGCGCATGTTTGTGACTAATATCACCGATGATAAGCCGGGTGCTGCCAGTAATTTACAGCTCTACATTAACCCTGTGATTGTGAAGCAGAGTCCCGATCTATCATTTGGAGATGAGGCCGATGGACATCCCGCTTTAGAAGGTTGTTTATCAATTCCTAAGATCTATGGTCCCATTCCCCGCCGAGCATGGGTGGAGTTGGAGTACCAAACCCTGACTGATGACAAACTGGTTTCACATTCTGAGCGCTTTGTTGATTTCACTGCCCGAGTGATTCAACATGAGCTCGATCACTTAGACGGCATTTTGTTCACTGATTATTCATTAGAATATGACTTGCCCGTTTATACTGAACCACCCCGCAGTGAACGCTTGATCGAGTTAGAAGATCGCAGTATTTTAGAAATTTTTTAGGGACCGACGGTATGATAGGCTCGCCCTCACTTTCTAAACCTAGTTTGATTTTTTTCGGCTCATTTTTGGAGTACTCAGCCTTGATTTTGGAGAGTTTAAGTGGCCATGATGAGTTCAATCTAGTGGCCGTGGTGACCACTCCCCCAATGCCGCTGGGACGCAAACAAGTTATCACGAAAACTCCCGTCCATCTCGCGGCTGAAAAAGCTGGCATACCCGTTTTTACTCCAGAAAAATTAACGTCTGAAACTCTAGCAGCATTGCCTCCTACCGATTTATTTGTGACGGCGGGCTATGGCAAGTTACTCCCCGTGGAGTGGTTGAAGGCTCCTCGCTTAGCGGCTCTCAACCTGCATTTCAGCTTACTACCTAAATATCGCGGCGCTAACCCCGCTGAATGGGCGTTATTGCTCGGTGAAAGCACAACTGGTGTGACGTTAATCGAGATGAGTCCTGAGTTTGATACCGGGACGATGGTGGCTCAAACCAGCGTCGCCATTGAACCAACCGATACCCGGGAAACAGTCTATCAAAAAGTGTATGAGTTAGGGGCAAAAACACTGCCGAGCATGGTAGCAGCGTATGTAGATTTTAAAGCCGGTCATGAAAGCTTAAAAACGTCTTCTGAGATTACTTTTTGGCTGCCGCCAATTCCTCAACCTCAGTCACCTACTCCGTATGCCAAACGTTTCACGCGTGAAGATGGGTTTATTGCTTGGGAAGCCTGGCAAGCAGCGATGATCGGTACCAACATCTCACCTGAACATCTTTCGCCGTTACTCCAACAAATTGCTGCTCACGTGCCGGCGGTTGACGCTCGCTGGCTGGAAACGACTACCCGTGCCTTGGCTGGCTTTCCCGGAGTCTGGACTCGAATTCCCACGACTAAAGGTGAAAAACGGCTGAAAATCTTGGCTGTGCGTGTCGAAGGCACGCGGTTAATGCTGGAAAAAGTGCAGATTGAGGGCATGCAGCCCAGTGGGTGGAATGAGATTAAAACCTTAGTAACGAACAAAAGTACTTAAAATTTAATGATGGGCATTTTTGAGTTCTTCTAAAATCTTAACCGTCTGATCTTGTTCTTGTCCATCAAAATTATTTTTCCAAATCGCATCTAATCTAAGTAATATTTCTTCACTATTGTCCCTCTCATGAGTGAACTCAGACCCAAATTCATTCTCCAACGCTTCATACACTGTTTGAGCTTTTAAAGCTAAGGGAGGCAATAACTTCTGTAATAGTGGCGCTTGTCGAGCTGCTATCAGTTGCATTAACTCATGTTCAACAACAGCCATATTAACTATCTTCTCAATGCCTTCCACAAATGGTTGTAATTTTTCTTCTGTTTGAGTATGAATTACCTTCGCCTGTTGCGTCAGCTGCGAAAGTTTTTCCTCTGTCAAAGCTGTGACTTTACCAAAATCATAACCATCATCCGTTCTAGTGAGATAAGCACCTCTCAATAACTGGAGCTTATCCAGATATTCTCCTCTTAGGAGGTCATAATCTTCTTCAAGTTGACGCCATTGACTCCGATCTCGGAGAGTTAAATCCCAATAGCGAGTCAATTTTCCCAACTTGTAACTTACAACCGCAACTGCTGGTGCCGATTGGTCTCCAAATTCGCTCGTTAAGTCCTTAATTTTTTCTACTACTTCGACTGCTGCTGCTCGTTGAGTGTATTCGGAAATGGATGGGATTGTATGCTTCCATTCGGCAATTGGTGTTTCGAATAGTTGTTGCTTTATATTTGTGCTCAACAATGGCAACTCAGAAAAATAGTTTGTGGTATAAGCATCAGTTCTTTCAAGGTCAGCAATTTTTTTGACTCGCCGATATAAACTCCCCCACTTCACCCGCGTAATTTCCTCCCACCTTTCCAAAGGATACTGAGTAAGTGTTTGAACGATTTCCTGTCGATATGTTTCAACTAGACCTAACTCGTACAAAAGCAGATACATACTATCCCAAAGTTCAGATATAAAACGTACATTTCGAGTTAATTCTTGATTATATTTTTGAGCTAGATCTCGATATAGATCTGGATCTGAGTTGCCTAAATACCCGGGATGAATATCAACCACTTTTAAGTAATGGTACATCAAATTAATGGCTCCCTTTTTTTTAATGTCTTGAAAAACAGTTAAATCAGGCTCCCCTTCTTCGATCCACAATAAATTTTGTAAATAATGAAAATCACCCCCCGCCCGATTAAAGTCTGCGAGTAACTCATTTTTTGCCTCAGCTAAGGCGTCAGGTAATAGTTCATCAAAAACCGCTGTCCACTCGGCTTTAGTTTCTAAACCTCGCTCTTTAGCCTGCAAAACGGCCTTATTAAGTTCAGTCCTATTGCTGAGGCGCTTGGGGCTATTTCCCCCCCAGATCCAATCGTAGTTTCCGGTTTCATGAAGAGCTTCTACCACAACATCATGGGTGGCATGATTGGACTCGTGAGCAACTACCCGCTTCTTTTCAGTATCAATTGGAATTTCTTTAACTAGAATAAAGGGAACCGGCTGAGGCACCTGAGAGAAAAACTTGGGCATGCTAACCGGTTGTGCCCAATTAAAATGACCCCCTGATTGAGGATCAAGTCTGAGTGCTGACAGGTCTGCCGAGTGACTAGCCACCAACCCCAGTGCTAAGCGATGCCGTTGCAATGTAACTTCACCTTGTGGTTCACGCTGCGTCATTCTCTTAAATAAGAGTTTGCCTAATTCTATCAAGCTTGGTTCCGACGAGTCGATTGCTCCTTGAGTGGCTTCACGAACCAAGGAATGATAAATAGCTTTTACCAACTGCTCTCGTCGTTGAAACTCTTGGGAAAGTTTTTTTACGATACCAGCTTCATAGGTACTCAATGGGGTTAATTGGTGTGACTTTAGCTCAGTATTAATTGCATCGATGAGTTCATCATCGTGATGGATATCATCAGCTTCTAGGGCTTCAAAAAAAATTCTTTGCGCAATCACCCCCCGCGCATCGCGCTGCAGCCACTCTTCCACATTATCCCGCCAACCGGGAAACGGTAATATGCCATGAGAAGATTCAGTACTGTGCACAAATTTTGTTGTAAGGGAAATCTAAAACAGAAAGTAGCCGAAGCTTAGTTCTGGGGTTTTTTCCAGTGAGTGGTGACACCAGCTTTTTTGAGTTGGCGTAACACACTAGTGGGCACGCGCATACGTTGCTTGACGCCATCTACCAAAACGGTGACGGTGTGCAAGTTATACTTGAAAGCGTGTTTAGTACGATTTTTAGCGTGAGAAACTCGATTACCGATGTGGGCGACTCGAGGAAATTTGAAAACAAAACTTGACATAAGATATGAATTGTATCATTTGTCTGCCTCTCGGGCAACGATGAGATAAAAACTTTAATTAGGTATAATGAAGAACTTACCATATGATTGATTTACTTTTTTCCAACCCACTTGCCTTTTTTGTCCTTTTCCCTGGACTACTGCTATCTATTGCCTTGCATGAGTTTGCTCATGCCTGGATGGCTGACCGCCTCGGTGATCCCACACCTCGTTATCAAGGCCGTGTCACCCTCAACCCTCTTGCCCATCTCGATCCGTTGGGGACTATGGCGATGTTGTTTACCCGTTTTGGTTGGGGCAAACCGGTTGAGTTTGATCCCTACAACCTCAAAAACCCTCCTCGAGATACCGCCATTATTGCCTTAGCTGGGCCTGCTCTCAACTTACTGATTGCCGCTAGCATCTCACTCGCGCTGCACTTTATCACTATTCCTAGCCTGTGGCTGATTGTGGCTTTAATTCAAATCATGCAGATTAACGTAGTCTTAGCTATTTTTAACCTAGTGCCTGTTTATCCGCTCGATGGCAGTAAAATTTTATTTGCCCTGCTGCCCAAACGCACCGCTTTTGAGTATGACGAGTTTATGCGCCACTATGGCATGTTTGTACTGTTGCTGTTACTTTTCCCTTGGGGTAATCAAGCCTCACCGGTATCACTCTTAATTTCTCCGGTGATCGATATGGTGATGAATATCTTACTGGGTGGTTTTTAATCAATTCTTCAAAGTGCTGATAATAATTGGGACGCCAACTCAGGCAACTCGGTTAACGTTGTCATTTGTCGTTGGGGGGTAAACTCAGTCTCGGCTTCTCGGTTGATCCATATTGGCAGCGTCTGGGTTTGTGTCTCTAAAGTGGTAATTACTTCTGGTTTATCTTCCACAATCACCCACCCTGGCTGCAACCGCTGCAGCACTTGCGGCACCTCTTTGCGTCGTTCAATAAAGTGTAGTTCTGGCTCAAAAAAGCTTTTCAAACCTGATAACTCCAGTTTGGTCTGCTGAAAATCCAGATCACCTTCTGAAAAAATGCCGAGTTGGTACTGGGATCTCAACACCAGTAAGGTTGGTAAGACATCTGCATACACCGCTTGCTGAAAATAAGCTGGTTGATAAAAAACCTGGGCCAGCTCCTCAATACTGCGCGCGTACACTTTCGACAAATGTGTCAAGTAATCCACGGGGTTAAAATCAGTATTTTTTACTAACTGATCAGTATACTGATTTTTGACTACCAACAGCTCCTCAACCTTTACGTTTAGTAACTCAGCTATCGCGGGATTAACCAACTCTCCCGCCCAATACGGAGTGTCAAATAACGTCCGATCAATATCAAATAAAATCACAGCTTGGTGTTCGTTCATATGTAAAATTATAATTATAAATTAATTGATAGATAAATTTTTAATACTATTAAGAGTAATTTATGTGTTATTAAAAAAGAACAGCCCATCCACCCGATATTAAACCGAAATTAAACCTTCATTTCTAAACTCATATCGATGATATCAAAGCCACACTTTTTATAAAAAGCTAAGGCCTTTTCATTCTTTGCATAACAATTAACATACAGCTTATCGTAACCATGTTTGCGTGCCCAGGTTCGACACTCTTGCATCAATGCGCCTCCTAAACCTTGAGAGCGATATGCCGGCGAGACTCCCATATTATCTACTTCCAGATAACGACTATGGCGATAACTAAACTCACGAGGACTGGCAGCAACATAACCTGCTAATTTCCCCAGATCATCAGCCACGATACAACAAGAGTTGGTATCATTTACAAGCTCCTGAAAGTACTTCTCACCTTCAGCCGATCGAGCCCAATCTAATTTTAAATCTGGATCGTATTGGTGGTTATCAATGAAAACTTCTTCATTCAACAGCTGCAATGCAGGACCTTCATCAGTGCGGGCTAAACGAAAAATAACATTTGACATTTATTACTCCCTCTGCGATTCCCACCGTTGTGCCACAAACACTGAGATGACAATCAAGAGTGCACCCACTACTTCATAACTACCCATTACTTCTTGATACATCAAAAAGCCCACCAGTGGTCCAAAGAAATTTTCAGTCAGCAAGATCTGCCCACCTAAGACTGGATCCAGGTGTTTGAAGGCGTAGTTTTCAAAAAAAGTGGCAATGATGTTGAAACCGGCACCAATCGCCAAACCCATCAGAATGCCTAGTTTACTAAATTGAGTCACATCCACCACTTCCCCATTCAAGGTGGCCAAAACAAAGGCAGTGGCCGCCGCTATGCCCATGACTAAGACCGAGACTTCACTATTATTTAAGTGGGCGGATAAAAATTTTCTCCCCACGGCGTAGGTAGCTCCCGCCGCTGCTGCTAATAACGCCATCAACTCACCATAGCCAAAGCCTGAGACTGTGGGCACCAATGAACGGGTCCCGATCACCATCACTCCATAGACTGAGAGCATCAATAACGCAGCTTGTGTCCACACAATCTTTTTTTTCAAAAACAGGACTGAGTAAAGGTAAATAAAGAAAGCTAATGTTGCAAAAATCACAGTCACATTGGCAATTTTGGCATTGAGCACCGCAATCGTAATAAAGTACACCATCAATCCATATCCAATAATCCCCATCACGCCTAAGCCAAGCCAATCTCGCCCCGGAGTAGTTTTAATCACTGACCAACGTAACTGGCGAGCAAACAAAACCAGTGATACCACAAACGCTAGCGCTACCCGCAAATAAACTTGCGTCAAAGGTGAAAAACCGTCTCCCAGCAGTCGGACTGCTACATTGAGAAGTGAGTACCCAAAAGCCACAATTAACAAAGCCATAATCGACAGCGAGCGGTGGGAGATGGCAGATTTACTCATACCTATACTTTACCAGCTACCTGGCGCAATCCTGCTAATAAGTTATCCTCCACTTCAATTTGACCCGTTTTAAGGTGTTGCGCCGCCAAACGATTACCTCGTTCCCCTGGCAAGAAAATCTCTTCAACGCCCTCCAATCTTTTGGCGTTTTTGACGCGCTCAACCAATTGTGTCGTTTCAGAAATAAATTTTTCACGATCCACTAATAACTCAGGATCCATCACATACAGTAAATTGCCCCAATCTTGATTGCCACCTAAACCGACAAAGGATGCACCAACGAGTGGCCCCGTTAACACTTCCACCATTAAACCTAATCCAGCGCCTTTATGGCTACGATCGAAAGGTCTAATCGCTCCTTCCATGCCTTTAGCAGGATCAGTAGTTAAGTTGCCTTCACTATCATAGGCCACGTCACCAGGAATGGTCTGTCCTGCTGTCTTCGCCTGAACTAAACCAAAATAAGCCATAGCTGAAGTGGCCATATCTAATACTAATGGTTCACCTTTGGTAGGAATACCGATTGCTAAAGGATTTGTTCCAAATAGTGCTTCATAGGAGCCATGCGTAGTCACTGTAGGAGGTGAACCTGCAAATACCCAGCCTATATACCCTTGCCGAGCAATCTGCTCTGCGTAATAGCCAATTGCTCCTGTGGAGCTAGCTGTATGATTGGTGCCCACGATACCAAAACCATGTTCCTTAGCCTTAGCTAACACCATGCCTAGGGCTTTCTTCATTACCACCATACCTTGATTGTGATTTCCATTCAAAAGCGCTGACAGCTTAGTTTCGCGTTCAATCTTCATTTCCCCAGCCCGAACATCTTTAGGCAAACCTTTACCAATTAACTTCACTACTCCCTGATTATTTCCCCGCAACTGGGCATATAACAGCACCTCACTTATAACTTCAATTTCATTTTCATCATAGCCATAGTGAGCTAAAGCTTTACGTGTCAAATTGGTTAATTCGGCAACAGAAATCTTCATAAAGACAACCTTTCAAGATCATGGCAGTGCTTGTGATTTATTTTGAAGTATAGCAAAGTTTTGTCCATGGTGATGAAGAAAACAATAGCATTAATCATTAATACAACCGTTCTTTGCCACCCTAAAAACCACCAACTTAATATCCCTAAAATAATGTCAAAATAAAAAAAGATTCTAGCTGGAGCAATATCCTGATTAAACCGCTTCACTAGAGGTACAATCAGAGTATATCCACCCACCCCGTATCCATACTCCACCACCACACCGATGGTTATACCTCCGATCATGCCGAATAATCCTACTGACAGCGCCTGCCACCAGATACTGAGAGTAGTGATGGGAGTCAAATTTAATAGGTTTCTAAAGATGTCTATCAGCATAGCCAGTAAGCTATATCCATATAATGCTCGAGTTCCTACCGTTTTGCCAGAGACTAAGAATGTCAAAGTAATTAAAAACGTGTTAGCCACTAACAAAACCTGACCTACTGTCCAAGGTGTCAAATAACTTACTAACAAAGCATATCCAGCTAAGCCACCACTGACCAAGTGATACTGCCACGAAAGTATATTAATGAATAATGCATATACGGCAATTGCAGCAGTGACTATCACCCATTCAATTGCAGTATGTTTATTTATTTTGACATTCATAATACTGTATAATACCTGGAGTTATAAAATATTCACCTTGTTGTCCACAAATGTGGACAAAAAAAATATGACTGTTTCAGAATTGTTGTCATTATTCGATTTAACTCCTAAACACCAGGTAGTCTATTTAGAATTATTAAAAACTAATTGGATTACTGTCCTTGAGCTTTCAAGAAAGCTCAACATTAAGCGCACATCTCTCTACCGCCTGATTGAAGAGCTACTTAGTAAAGGCATAGTTGAAAAACAGCTTGATGATAAAACCACTTTCTACCGAGCTGCTGACCCACAAAGTTTAGATCAAATGATTGATGAGCAGCGCCAAAAACTAGCAGTAATGCAGCAAGGGCTTGAGTTACTGACTCCACAATTGCAGTTGTTGCGTAACCAAACTAATAACTCAACCTCTGTCCGCTTCTACCGAGGCTTACACGGACTTAAGACCTTGGAGTGGAAAATGGTAGAAGAAGCAAACATTGAAATGCTCGTCTTTGGAACGGGTGAATGGGATTTATTAGTCGGCCACGAATTTGCCGAAAAAATTAGAACTGAGCGGGTGAATCAAAACATTCACATTAGAGAACTACTCAACCCTGACAAATTTACCCTGATTAATGATCAAGGGCAAGCTGATTGGACAAATAATCGTGAATTAATCCTTAATCACTATTTACATCGTCAAATTGATCCCAGTATTTTTCATATTACAAATGAAATCTTAATCTTCCCTCAACGTCTTATTTTACTTAGTTTAGGTGAAGATGAACCGATCGGTATCGAGCTGAGTAGCCCTCACCTCTCACAAATGATGCGACAGTTATTTGAAGTAGTGTGGCTGCAAGGTGTGGTGAGAGATAAGTTTGGATCCTAAAATTCCCAAATAAATTCTCCAGCATAATCACCTCTTGGAGTCTGGCAAAAAATAAGTGTATAGTTCACGCATCACAGTTTTTTTCTTTACTTTAGATTTGCTTTTTTTATGCTCACCATCGAAACCCTTCCCCTTGGCGAACTGAGCACTAACTGCTACTTAGCCTGGTGCCCATCCACACTGACAGCGGTGATTATTGACCCAGCAGATAGCGGGGATTTTATTACTGAGCGCATTTTGCATCATCAGCTGACGCCCAAGTACATTCTCTTGACTCACGGTCATTTCGATCACGTTCTGGCTGTATTGGAATTAAAATTAAATTTTCAGCTTCCCATTTTGATGCACCCGGCTGATAACGCGTTACTTAAAACCGCCCGGCAAAGCACCCAGCACTGGTTGCATCGCGACCCTGGCCCCGTGCCCCCCGCCGACCAAGCTTTACACGCTGGCCAGACGATTGCTATCGGCAAAGAACACCTGACTGTCCTCGAAACTCCCGGCCATACGCCAGGAAGCGTCAGTTTTTATAATCAAGAAGTAATATTTAGTGGTGACACGTTGTTTGCCACAGGAGTAGGTCGGACAGATTTTAAGTATTCAGATGAGGAGAAGCTTCACCATTCCTTAACTAAACTTTTAGACCTGCCTCCCACTTTGACGCTCTTACCTGGTCATGGCGAGGCGTGTCGACTGCAAGACTGCGACTGGGCACGAGAACACAGTACTTCCTCGGTCACCGATTATCAGTAAAGTCTTACCAGGTAAAATCTCGCACCGTAATGCCTACAAAAAAGGCAAAGAAGCCAAACGCCACTATCATCACTACTTTCCGCCACACAGCAGGTTGAGTGAAAACCGGCAAAAAGCGAGTGTTTAAAAGATACACCAATGGGAAGGCGACTAACATCGCCCCTGCATTGAGAGCGGCAGCAAGAGTTAGCACAAAGCGCGGCTCTTCAAAACCCGAAAATAGTAATCCAATCCCAAAAACAATTTGTGCCCAAAGAGCTAGATAAAAGGCCATCGATAAGTTAAACTTTCTCCCCTTTTTATAAAAAAGCAACAAAATATTTTCCGAAATGATCCGTGAGGAAGCTTCCAACACAATCACCTGCGTGGAGAATAACATTAAGGCTGTTGCCATCAAAAAGAGGGTGCCTAAAAAGGGTCGGGTCTGGGCTTGAATCGCGGAAGCTTCGTAATACAAAAATGCCAAACCGCTGCCCACTTCTTGTCCATACACTAAGCTGTATGACAGCACTGCCAACATCATGATCGTAATAAAACCGGTCATCCAAAAGACCAGCGCATGTTCAGTGGAAACCAACCACCACCATTGGGCCCACAGTTTTTTATTGCTTGGCGTCAAACTAAAGAGTTCACCCTCTAGCTTTACGGTATGATTCCCCCCTGCCAGGAGTGAGGTGATTTTAGAAGCATACGCTCCCATCCCAAAACCCTTTTCTTTAATGTAATGTGATTGAGCGAGATTTAAATTACCACCTCCTCCTGAATAGGCAAACGCTCCTAAAAAGCTGGTCAAAACCAAATTACCTGGCATCCACCACCAGCCTTCTCCCCTGCCCAAAACACCCCATGTAGCAGCGTGCCAATCGCTACTGTCAGTGAAGTACAACACTAAACCCAAAATAAAGGGAATCGAGATAAAAACTATGGCTTTTTCAAACCGCTCCATAGTTTTATATAAAGTCTTGCCTGCAGTCAGCACTAAGCCGGTCAGCACTAATAAGGCCACCGTGATCACAGAGGTAGATAAACCGGGCAATAAATGGTTAATAATGTCGGCTGAAGCTGAAGAAAAACCCGGCAAAGACCAAGGCACAAAGGTAGAGATAATGAACCACAGCGGCAGCCAGCTGCTTAACTTTCGGAAACCCACAAAGATGCTCTCCCCCCAAGCCAAGCTATACCGCATAACTTCGGTATTGAGCACATACTGAAAACTAATGCCGAGTAACGCCCCCCACAACAAACCTAATCCGTAATGTGCTGTGAGGTACGGCCACATAATTAACTCACCGCTTCCCAAGGCTAAACCAAGCAAAATAAAGGACGGACCTAACGTTTTAAAGAGGCTCGGCGGAGTAGGTAAAATGTGAGACTTGTGCTCTGACATGGGCAGGATAGTGAGGTACTTTATTACTTAGTTACGCATTTACTCGTGCGCTTACAATTAATAATACGCAAGATTTTGGTGTCCGCCAATCACTAGTCTTGTCTATTGAGAAAATTTAATCTTTTTTTAATGTTTCTTTGTCATAACTAATAAAGGCCAAGATATGCGAATGTTGATAGTTGAAGATGATCAAGCCATCGTCACCCCACTACTGGAAGCTCTTAAACCACAAAATGTGATGGATATTGTGGGTACAGCTCGTGATGGGCTGTATCAAGCCGAGATCAATGAATATGACGTGATCGTTCTCGACTTAGGCCTACCTGACATGGATGGGATTGACCTGTGTCGGAAATTACGTAGCAACGGTTTACAAACTCCAATCTTGATTCTTACTGGCCGAGCAGAAATTAGCGACCGTGTCATTTCTCTTGATTCTGGTGCTGACGATTTTTTGGCTAAACCTTTTAACATATCTGAGCTCAAGGCTCGCTTGCGGGCTCTGGGCCGCCGAGCACATCGCACCCTCTCCCCTAACCTGCTCATCAAAGGCGAACTGCAGCTCGACCTCAGCTCGGGTCAGGTCTATCACCACCAGAAACCTATTACCCTGCGGCGAAAAGAATTATTACTTTTAGAGTATTTTATGCGTCACGCGGGCAAAATAGTGACACGTGAGATGCTGTTTGAACATGTCTGGGGCGGTAACTCTGAGGCTTCCACTAACACCATCGATGTCCATATTAAATTACTCCGTGATAAAGTCGATAAACCTTTTAACACTCACTATATTAAAACCGTCCACGGCTGGGGATATAAATTTGATTCTGAGCCATTATGAAGTAATGATTAGAAAGGAGGTGAAAATATGAAAGATCTGCTCAAAAAAATGTTGACCGATAAGAGCTTGCGTAATCGTCGTACACTGACGGTGTTAACAGCTCCTTTGGCCGTAGCGTTATTCTCTCCTTGGGGGAGTTAAACAGCCTCGTTTGAAGCCATTATCAATCAAGCGAATGTATTTCGTGTGTATTGGTGATGGCTTTTTCGTTATAAGTATAATCAAGGTGTGTCTGCTCGTGTAATCTGGAGATCTCGATTATCTCATCTCTATCAATTTTTGCTCGCACCTCGCTCACCTGACAAAGATGTAGCTCGTCGCGAGTTAATTTTAAATATTTTGCTGGTCACTTATTGTGTACTCGGCTTGTTAGCCTCTACGATTGTGTTGTTTTTTAGTACGTATCGCGCTGATGATTTCAGTGGCAGTTCCATTTACGTAGTTGGGTTCATCACTACGCTTTTTTTCTGGATATTAGTCCTCTCTCGCCTCGGTTATTTAAAAATTGCTGGCCATATTTTTATGTTTCTCACCGTGTTGCCGGTTTACTACACTTCCTATCAATGGGGTATGGATGTCCCTCAAGCTTCATTATTGTTTGGCCTCACTATTATTATGGCTGGTGTGCTTTTTGACGCTCCGAGTGCCATTTTCCTAGCTTTGATTCATGCGTCTTATTTAATTCCTCTCAGTTACTTACAAGGCAACAACTTAGCTCCTTATGACACCACCTGGAAATTACACTTACCCACCACAGGTGATGGGATCGTGGTCTCTGCGATGTTGGGAGTAGCAGCCATTATTTCTTGGCTTTCCAATCGTGAAGTTGAGAAAGCACTTCATAGAGCCCGCACCTCCGAGGCAGAGCTCAAACAAGAACGAGATTTACTAGAAATTAAAGTCAAAGAACGCACCAAGAAACTTCAAGAAACACAACAAGCCCAGATGCAACAGTTTTACCAATTTGCCGAGCTGGGTCGGCTGGCTTCGGGGTTGTTCCATGACTTAGCAAACCCTTTGACCGCGGCTAGTTTAGAGCTGGAAAGCTTGGCGCCACCCGTAAATCAGCACCGTCGTAGTAAGTACGAAAAAGCCTTGCAACGTGCCAGTGAAAGTTTACAACGGATGGAGAACTTTATCGTGGCCGCCAAAAAACAAATTCAAAAACAGGAGATCACCGTGGCGTTTTCGCCGATACAGGAAATACAGCAAGTCTTGAGTATTCTCAAACACAAGGCACATAAGAATCAAATTGAGATCACGATTGTCGCTGAACAAGCACCTAAGCTACGAGGTAATCCTATTAAATTTAGCCAAATTATCTCGAATATTATTTCTAATGCTTTGGATGCCTATCCGAGTGGCCAAGTTTATTCTCAGCGAGCGATTAACATCACCGTCAAAACCTTATCAACCAAATTGAAAATCACAATTACTGACTGGGGAGTTGGGATCAATGCTGCTGATGTGCGACACATTTTTGAGCCACTGTTTACCACTAAGGACCCGAGTTCTGGCACCGGGTTGGGATTATCGATGGCTAAAGCCATGATTGAGAAAGATTTTCACGGCAGCATCACTTGTCACACTCAGCCGGGAAAAGGCACCTCATTTGTCCTGTACTTCTCGCTTAATAGTAATCCTAGGTAGTTTAGCGGTGACACTAGGCCTACCTGATTTAATTTTTTTTTAATGTTTGTTCGGTAAAGTTAAGTGTGTCGCTTCTTTCTTCTCGGCCATCTACCCAACTCCCTTTAGTAATTGCTGAGGGCCTGGAGTTCATCCAAAAAGAACAACAGCTCGATGGTAGTTTCCTTAGTTGGTCATCTCCTGTATCCAAAACCTTTACCCCTCAAAAACATTACACAACTACCTTTTTTACGTCCTTAATTCTTGAAGCCTTAACTCATTTCCCTCCCTCGATCACTGCTCCCTCGTCATTACTCACCATGGGCATTGATTTTGTGTTGTCACAAAAAAGTCCTGATTGGACCTGGAACTATTGGTCACGTCGCAGCCCTGAAGCCGAAAGCTTACCCTACCCTGATGATCTTGATGATACTTTTGCGGCCTTAAGTGCGCTGCATCGTTTGCAACCTGAACTTTTAACTGGCAAAGTCTTAGCACATGTCACGATGGTATTGACCCATCTCGAACAGCAGGAAGGTGGGCCTTACATAACCTGGGTAGTTCCCCCCACTAGTCCAGAAACTTGGCGCGACGTCGATTTAGCCGTCAATGCCAATGTCGCCTACTTTTTGAAGCTCCAGGATATTGTGTTACCCAACTTAACCCAACTATTTGATCAAGCTTTAACCAACAATGAGTATCATTCGCGTTATTACCCTCATCAGTACCCACTCTTTTATTTTTTGGGCCGAGTTTACCAAGGTCAGCACTCGGCTCGATTACGAGCAGCTATTGCTAAAGAAAAAAACGCTCAGGGAACCTGGGGTACACCAGTAAAAACTGCTTTAGCCACCAGTGCTTTATTGGCCTTGGGAGAAGATCCAGATGTGGTGAGATCAGCCATCGAGCACCTACTCGATACCCAGCGCCAAGGCGGCTGGGCTGCCGAAGCCTTTTGCCTCGATCCCGCCCATAACGGTGAACAATACGTAGCTGGCTCGACCTCACTCAGTACGGCGATGTGTCTGGAAGCCTTAGGTAGATATCTTACCGCTGTGGAAACTCATGAGGCTCATCAAGCTGAGCAAACCTTTAAAAAAAAGACCCATAAAACATATCAACACATCATGAGCGAGGTGAGCACTCACTTACAGGCACCTGATCGTCAGTTTCAAGATGTCTCCACTCAGTTTTTAGACAAAATTATTAACCAAGATACTGATCAACAAATTGCTCTCCTCCCCTATTTTTTTTCTTTGTCATTAGGCCCGCGTGGGCAACAATTACCAACCGCACTGATTACTGAGTTAGGAGTCGCCAACGTCTTAGGCTGGATGGCCTACACTATTTATGATGACTTTCTAGACGAAGAAGGTAAGCCTCACCTCTTGGGAACAGCCAATCTCTGCTTGCGCAGTTTGACGCACATTTTTCTGAATGTCTTACCAGCTGAAGCTGGTTTTGCCGCTTTCTTCCACCAGGTAATGAATCAAATTGACGCGGCTAACACCTGGGAGGTTACTACCACCCGGCTCAGTAAAAAAGGCCGCTGGTACCAGGTTTCTGCCCGGACTGTTCCTACGTATACCCGCCTCAATCGCCTTGCTGAGCGTTCTCTTGGCCACGCGCTTGGGCCAGTGGCATTATTAATGAAACTCGGCCACACTCCAGACTCACCAATGGTGGTAGCTTGGCTGAAATTTGCTCATCATTACTTAATTGCTCGTCAGTTGGATGATGACGCGCATGATTGGCGTGAAGATTTGCAACGGGGGCACGTCAACGCCGTGGGAAGCTTAACTCTAAAAAAATATTTTAAGACTAGGAAACACGCTGTTTCCCACTTAGCGCTCACAAACCAGAAACTTACTACTTTAGAACGCTTGTTTTGGATGGAAGTCATTCCTGATGTGTGTAAACTCATTTCGTCACATTTAGACCAAGCTCATCATGCCTTGGAAGGGCTAAGTATTATCGAAAACCGGTCGCTGTTTGAAAAATTATTACTGAAAATTTCTAAATCAAGTGAACAAGCCTTACGAGACCGTCAAAAAACCCTCGATTTTGTGGCCACCTACCAAACATAAACTAGCAACCGTCACCATAATTAAGCTACAATAGAGGTACAAAAGGAGTTTTATTATGAAAACTATGTTGCTGACTGCAGCCCAAGTAGCGGCCATTGTGATCGTGTCTGCCGCTGGAATTATTTTAGTCACCCGCGTTATAGGTGGCCCTTCCTTATCAATTAATCAAATTTCGACAAATAAACAATCGACATTTGATGTCCAAGGTGAATCAAAAGTTATCACGGTCCCTGATCAAGCTGAAGTTCAAATGGGTATCTCTGTTAATGAAGCCACAGTAAAAGTTGCTCAAGACAGAGCTAATACTATCATTAATGACATCAATACCAAATTAGGTGAGTTAGGGATTGAAAAAAAGAACATCAAAACCGAGAACTACTCGCTTTATCCTAACTACGATTACTCCTCAGGATCTGGTCAACGCATCACTAGTTACACCGTCAACACTAATTTAGTGGTGACCATGAGTGACTTTGCTAAATTAAACCAAGCTATTGACCTGGCCACCCAGGCTGGCGCTAACCAAATTGGCAGTATTTCTTTCACGCTCTCTGACGACAAACGGGCTAAAGTGGAAGAAGAAGCTCGCCAAGAAGCAATCAGTAATGCTAAAGACAAGGCTAGCGATTTAGCTTCCTTAGCTGGCATGCGCTTAGGAAAGATTGTTAATGTCATGGAAACTCCTCAAAATCGTTTTCCAGACTACCCTACGCCCATGATGATGGCTGAAGGTAAAGGCGCTGGCGGTGGTTCACCCACAAATGTCGAGCCTGGCTCCACTACCTACACGTACACCGTGACTTTGAGTTACGAGACCTTGTAAGGTAGGTTTTTAAGCGTACATTTTAAACCCCTTTTAATTTCTCGCCCGCTGGAGGATTGGAAGGGGTGCAGCTTTCATACAGTAATTGTGCCACAGAAAAAGTGATGCTTTGTTCAGCTGTGTGTCAGCAAGAGGGTCTTTTGTTGAGCGTATGTTTTTTTGCTTGTATGAATATTGGCAAAAATCATACACAGGATAAATTTTTCGCCCGATTACAAGAAACCTTCTTAGTGGGTACCTACCTTCATAAACCTGTTTTTTATTCATTGTGCGGATATTAACAAAAACCGCACAACCTTCAGAAAGTTCACTTTTGAGCCAACACTATCAAACAAAAAAATAAGACCCTTTTTTCGCGCCAGTTAATGAATTTTCTTAAAGGGCTTTCAGCTATCCCACTGTCTTAGCCCTTACTGCAGAAGTTCCCCTGGTGACACGTCATCACAGTCAAAACGTACATTTCGTACACAATGTACACAGTCCAGGCGAACTTTTGCAGCAGGTTTAGCGACCATCACTCTCTCCAAGCACCTTCAGTCACGCGCCCTCAAAAATCATGGTGCTACTTCGTGTCCATTTTGAGCACCTTTTAGGCGCCATTTGTGACATATGAAAATTTATACTGCGAGAAGAAGTACCCCTCACTCATCTGCTAAAATAACTCATGTGGTCTTCGTTAATTAATATTCAAAAAGAGTTAAAAGTTTCAAGTTGGCTCGCGCCTCTTAATTTAGAGGACGAACGCAAAGAATTTTTAGAGAATCCTAACCATAATCCACAATTTAAATATCCAGATCTTCCTTTAGATGCCTTAAAGGACTCACTCAGAAATCTGGCAACCATTGAATCCAGTTTTACAGACCCTTTCGCAACCTGGCTTTTTAATCGCAAAAAAACTGAGCTAGAACTTACCCTGCAATTACTGATTAACCGCGGTAATTCAGAGTTTGGTTCTCTAGCAGCGCAACTTTATAACTGCACTTTTGATCCTGAAATCATTAGCCGTGCCAAAGTTGATGCCAGCTCTCCCCTGCCTTTTGAAAGCAAGGAGCATCGCACTCCTGATCAAATCGTTACTGGTATACAAGACTATCTCAATGCATATGGCATCACCGACTGGCAAATCCAGATCAGTAACCAAACAGATTTTTACTTCCGTGTCCGCGCCAACAAAAAAACTATTTTGATCAGTCAAAATTTTAACTGGGATTTCTGTGATTTTGATAATATGTTAGCTCATGAAATTGATGGGCACGTTTTACGGGGAGTCAATGCTACACTTCAACCCTCCTCATTACTTAACTCGCCCCTCCCCTTTTACATCAAAACAGAAGAAGGACTAGCCTCTTTTTTAGGTGATTACTGTTCTACAACTGCTGAAATTAGCCGTAAGCATCATGCTTTAAAATACTTAGCTGGACACTTAGCAGTGAACAGTTCATTCCGTGACGTCTTTGGATTTTTAGTCGAAGCCGGCTTTACTCCACCGTTGGCTTTTCAACGCACCTTCCGACTCAAGCGCGGTTATGAAGACACGTCTTCTCCAGGCTGTTTTACCAAGGAAGCCATGTACTACGAGGGAATGAGGGAAATTAAAACCTATCTTGATAACGGCGGCTCAGTGGAAAGTTTATACGTGGCAAAGGTGGGATTGGCGGATATTTCCCATTTGCCCTCTGCACTCATCGACAACACAAAAATTAAAATTCCTGAGAGACTGAAAAAGTATTTGGCAACTACTCGTTAACCCGAGCTTGATACTCGCCGGTTTCGGTATCGATACTGAGAATTTCGCCAGTTTTGATAAAAATAGGTGCTTGAATCACCATGCCAGTTTCCATCGTGACGGGTTTTTTGGGAGCATTGATGCGATTGCCGGCTGTTGAGTCCTCGGCATACGCGACTTTGAGCTTGACGCGTGGAGGCAACTTAATGCCAATGGCCACTTCTTCATAAAATAAAATATAAACGTTTAGATCAGGAGTCATGAAGCCCAGCTTATCTTCCACTAACTCACGTGGCACTGAAACTTGGTCATAAGTGCGTGGATTCATAAACACCACATCACTACCATCATCATATAAAAACTGCATTTCTTTACTGGAAACGTCCAGCTCTTCCACCGGTTCGACTGATTTAAAGGTGAATTCTTGAGAAGCGCCAGTTTTGACACTCTTTAATTTAGCGCGGGTAAAAGCCGAACCTTTGCCCGGACTGACAAACTCAGTTTTAGTTACTAACCAAGGAGCATCCTTGAAGAGGATGTACATGCCTTTTGCGATATTTCCACCTTTGATCATTGCCATAGGGTGCTATTCTAGCTTATGGTCAGCGGTTTTGACAACCTAAGCTGCTATTCCTGTTAACAGTCGTTCTTTAAACCTATCTAATCGAATCAAATTTGCACCTTCGTAGTTTGCCAAGTACCATTCATTGAACTTCCACTCTTCCATAAGCAGCCTCACACTAACCCGAGCCGATTCATAGGCTAGCTGAGGATTATTACCAAAGGCTGTCACCGCCATTACTAAGAGCTTTTGAAAGTCACTCATTTTTTCCTGGGCTTCCTTATCAAGCTCTGTTTCCGCGCCAGGTTCTAAATGATTTTTTGATGAAATTCTTAACTGGGTATGAAAGGCTAGCTCTACCAATAACTCTATGAGATCGGGATGTTTAATAAAACGTTCATTAATAATAGGCTTTTGTTCAATGACTTTTGACATGCCCCGATTGTACCACCACCAAAAAAGAGATGAGCAAAGGAGTAAACGCTCACCTCTTCTTGGTCTGTCCAGCGGCTATAAAGTGAATTTATAACCCGCCATTTGTTATGAATCATTTCGGGAACGTGTCCCGTCAGTGCGATCTTGGGAAGCCATGCCACCCAAACCGACTGTCTCCTTTAAATTCGTCACACTTTGATTAATAGCTTCTCTGCCCTTCTCACTCATCACCCGATCCATGACATCACGCATTTTTTGGCGATCAGGTGTTAGATCTGCGATGAATTGAGAAATTTTCTCGCGGTATTCATCATTTGAAAGCAAAGCTCCCACTGCGGCTCCGACGGCTGCTCCAGCGGCTACACCGACAATCACGGGTGAGTTCTTGCGCAGAGTCCGCGAGTTAATCATCCGACGAGCTTCCTTCTTAGCGTCATCCACCATTTCATAAGCGCTGCTCATGCCATTGGTTTGAGTTTGGCTCGCTCGCTGGCCATTTGTTTTTTTTGCTGCTGTTCGTGGCATACTATCTCCTGGTAAATACTTAATACTTATCTATCTATTACCAAGTTTGATTAACTTGGTGAGTTTGTTGAGCACCCTTAGTTTCTAAGAAAGCGCGAATATCATCGGTAGTTCCTTCGGGAACTGGGACAACTAATAACACTGCGCCTTCGCGAATACGTTCTTCATAATACCGAGCGGTCTCTTCGGGCAGTCCCCAACCCATTAATGCACCTAATAAACCTCCTGCTAGGGCACCCGTGGCGGCTGCCGAAACGGTGGTAGCGGCGGCGCCGGTCAGACCTAACGCGGCTACAATGGGACCTCCTACCAATACCGCTCCCAACCCCGGAATGGTTAAGGCACCCACACCGACTAACAAACCTGCGAGTGCCCCCAGGGCGCCACCGGTGGTGGCGCCTGAGACTGCACCAGTAGCTGCGGAGTTTGCCGCATTAGTGGCTGGCACGCCCCCTTCTACGGTCTCTCTCATAATGATTGATAAATCTTTGGCGTTATAACCGCGTCCTTGGAGTGCTGTCACTGCAGCATCTGCTTGAGCACGATCATTAAAAATAGCTAACACTGTACTTGCCATACGTCTTCTCCTTCAAGTAAGATCACACACCACTACTACTCCTGCCTAAAATAAAGTTTTAGACAGGAGCCCATCACTATTATTGTTGACGGAAGTGAGTTAAACGATCCCAGGGCATAAAGTCCTTCTTGAAATAATACTTATTACTATGAGGATGATCATAGAAACATAACCACACAATCTAATGTGGGAGCTGTAAGAAATGAGCAAGAGTTGGAATGTGGTATATTAGTAACTCTATGAAAAATATCTTGACCATTGCGAGTATTATCTTAATTGTCTCTATTTTGGGATTCATTATTTCGCGTAGCGTCAGCAGTCCTTTCGGCGTACCTGAAACGGTTTTTACCGCCTCACCTCAAACAGTGATTAAAGAACTCCAACAGTTACAGCGCTTAGAAACGGCGTCATTTACCATTGAAAAAGTGATCGAAGCTGGCAGCAATGGCAATGTTTTTCAAGAAATTTTATACGGAGATCATTTATTATTAATTGCTAATGGTCAAGTTATTGCGGGCTTTGATTTTTCAGAATTAAAGGAAGACAGTATTCAAGTTTCTGGCACTACGCTGCATTTGCAACTCCCAGCCCCTAAAATTTTGGTTTCCAGTTTAGATAATGAACAAACCCGCGTCTACGATCGCAGAATGGGCTTACTCTCAAAAGGTAATAAAGACTTAGAAACACAAGCTCGTCTGCAAGCTGAACGTATTATCACCCAAGCCGCTTGCGAAGGAATGATCCTTGATAAAGCTAGTGAAAATGGCCGGCAGCAATTAATTGCCTTATTCACTGCTCTCGGTTTTACCCAGGTGACAATTGATATTCCCACTAGTACCTGTCAGTAAATTCTCATCTAGTTCTTACCTGTCCCCTATTTGCCTGTAATAGTCCTAGCGTATTGTAGATACGTAATAACTATTCGACAGGAGGTCCCATGGTGACAGTCGTCAATCAAACTCCCGGTGATACCGCTAGTAGTTCGGGAGTGAACTCATTATTAGGCTTGGCATTATTTTTCATTGCCTTGGTGCTTTTCTTTTACTATGCCTTACCGGCAATGAGAAATTCATTTAGCGGTCCATCATTCAGTGTCCCTGAACAAGTGGATGTTAATGTCAACACCCCGACTAATCCCGCACCCTAAGAGCGGGAGATAAGATCCAACTACCCTAAGCTCCGCTTAGGGTAGTTTTTTTATGCCACTCAGTGGCATACAACTTAGCAATACTTAATTGGAAACAAATAAAAAATTAATATCTGAAGGTAGCTGCGACTGCGGTTTGGCTGGGAACTTGTTCAGGTGGTAAGACATAGGCGCGACCACCTCGCAATAAGGTTTGGGCACATGCTAAATCATAAAGATCGTGCGTAAGAGGTTTTTCTTCACTGGCAAACGTGACGCTCAGCGTAGCTGGGTCAAACTCACCCCATTTTCTAACGCCTTGGCCCACAATCAAAGTGTCAACCCGTCCCAAAGCAGCCTGCCGTAAAATCTCTGCCAGATCATTCGACACTCTTTCATCGGGCTCTTCTAGATACTGAGAAATAGCTGCTTGTTCTTGTTGTTTGAAATAAGGCGCAAGTGTCGTGAAAGCCAATCGATGCAACGCTGTAATTGGTTGGTGGTCAATCAAAGCCGGCAACGTTTCTGCCACAAGGTTGGGACACTCACTAAACTGCGCATACCGTGTGGTCTCGTATTCGGGGCCACTGACGATTAACGGCAAACTGCTGGTAGCTAAATACTTCGTAACAGCTTTATCAACTGCATTCAAAAAGCGTTCTAAATATTTTTGTTTATCATCTTTCCATGATGAAGAATGGCCATGAAATGAAGCGGGGCGCCGGCCACTTTTTTCAGCAGTAGTCCCGGTATGAAAAGTGAGGTGGCGTTCATTTGTTTCGCTCCCTACGACGCTTTCCATATTAGTTGGAAGGTCTGGAACTAACACGGGATATAAGTCGTAGCGATTGCCTTTCAACAGCTCTACATGCTGCTGACTAATGGCTAACACATAAAACTCACATTGGTCTGTGAGAAGCGGCAATAATGGCTTTAAGTGAAACCGGTGTGAGACATGAGCAAACGATCGCACTGGAGTAGGCAAACGAAAATAGCAATGAAAATCGGGAGAGGTAAACATAGCCAGTGACTTATGACCTGCTTGCCAAAAACCTTTTTCTGTTACCATTTCGTTAATAGCTTTGACGATGAGCTCCAGCTCTTTATCTGCTAAATCTACGCGACTCAGTTGCTCTAAAGCACTGTCCATCAAGTGTTTAAATTGTATTTCAGTCCCTGGAACATCAGCTCCTACTTGTGCTGTCGGCATATAGAGCGACACACATCGACCGTGAGAATATTCTAAGAGTTCTTGAAATTTTTGAGGAGTTAAAGTCACCATAATATATAGATGACTATAGAGGGTAACTTTAAGAATCGAGGTAGGATTTTCTAAGAGTTTGGTGAGGAATCATGATAATGCGGCATTATCTCCATCACTAGATACATGCTGACTAGCGTAATAGCAATTGTTACCCAATCACCTCGCAACAATAAAAAGGGCACGTTTAAAAGGTCGATAAAAGTTATCCAAAATAAATAAATCCACCCATTAATTTCCCGGCGATGTAGTGGTAAAACTGCAACTGCACATAACACTAAGGCAAAAATTTTGAGCAAAGGCAGCACATACAGCGCTAACATCACAAAGATCATAACTGGATCGCCTAAAATGGTCTTAAAGTCGAGCTGTGAGATGACTTCTATGAGCTGGACAATAAACCCTAAATTCACAAATAAACTTATTCCCACTAGAAAGGGTGAAATGATCACCATTGTCTCTGCTAAGTAGTGCGGCAACTTGGGAAATTGGCAAAAAAATTCGTCAAAGTGATTGATGATTTTAAGTGCTCGTAAGCTGCTTAAAAAGCCTAACATATTATTTGATCTCAATTGAGCGAATAATTTGATCGAGGTCACGCTCATAGCCTAGATGACCGGGGTCTTCTAATAAAGCTGTGACTTCGATTACGTCTCTGGGATTATCCTTAAAGTGAAAAAAATAATGAGTATAATCACCCAAACTTCCCACGCGGATACTATATCCTTGTTTAGTGCCAATAGTAATATTTTTTTGAGGGTCAAGAATTTTATTAATAGGATCCTCAGTTATTTCTTGAAGTCTTTGTGTTGACCAGCTCTCAAAAGTTTGGCCATCTCCCAATTTTATTACTTTAATCCACACTACTAAGGCATCAATATAATGACTATTCATTCCTTGTTGAGGACCTACTTTAATTAGTTTAAGACCACCGTTCTCATGTTCCTGCTTGTAGCCTGCAGGAGGGCTTATGGAAAAATCATTGATATTGTCACTTTCAGTCTTAGGTAGCGGGCTAAAGCTAGGGCAAGGCGTAAATTCACACTCTGGTCCACTCCGCCCCACTGATGAACCGTCCGGACATATTTTGGCTTCTAGGGTGCAAACTTGATGGAGTTCTGGGCCCATTTGTTGAGACCGTATGACTCCTAATAAAATGCGTGTGCCAATCACCCCCATGATAATGGCAAAGAGAGCGATGATCTGGAGTTTTTTGGGCATAGAGCCATTATAATATAACCTGATTAATATGAATCCTTATCTTTATTTAGATCATCTGTTGCTTAGAGTAAGTAAAGCCTTTTGGCAGTTATCACTGCTCAAAAAAATCATCATCATGTTTAGTTTGGGGAGTGCTAGCATCGTGATCTTGCTATCATCTTTGTGGTTAATAAACTGGTGGGTTCACACCAGCACTATTTCTCTCATCACCACTCCCAGCCAGGTTGACGCTCCCTACCAAACTGCCCTCGTCCTCGGCGCCAAGGTCTATAGCGATGGTGGGCTGAGTCATATGACTCAAGATCGTGCTGACACGGCTATCGAACTCTACCGCACCAGCAAAGTCAAAACTATTTTGATTAGCGGCGACCACGGTCAAAAAACGTATGATGAGGTTAACACTATAAAAAACTATTTATTAGCCCAAGACATTCCACCCGAAGTTATCTTCCTCGACCACGCAGGCTTTGATACGTATGATAGTTTGTATCGAGCGCGAGAAGTTTTCCAAGTGGAGTCGGTAATTATTGTCACCCAAGCCTTCCACCTGCCTCGAGCCTTGTTTATTGCCCAAAATTTAGGAATTAATGCCGTGGGTGTGAGTGCCGACCGGCGTGAGTACGCTGGCGCATCACGAAATGAAGTCCGAGAACGATTAGCCACTTTGAAGGCAGCTTTTAATGTCTTAACAGCTGCTCCTCCCCAGTATTTGGGTGAACCTATTCCCCTGAGTGGTAACAGTCGAAAAAGTTGGGATTAAAAACGGTCATGGTTCCAATCATACTTCCTTTTTGAAACTAAATTTCTGAGTGACATAAAAAGCACACAAAAGTGGTATATTTATGTCACTGTTTTTAATAGATCTTTCGAGGCAATCATAGGTTTTTCCAATGACAAGTTGCGGGCGAGTTCATTAATCATCCTAGGTAAATACAGCGGCGGTTCGCCCCTTAAATAAGCACTCCAATTTAAAACACTGATCAATGACCTCACATCTCTTAGCGGCGCAGTACACCTTGCATACCACGGCACTCCTATATTTTTGTTGTACCACATAGAGGTGTGACCAAATGGTCGATCAGTTCTTAGCCAATCTTCATCGTTGGGTTTAATCCCCATTTGTATATTCAATAACTTTTTCAAACGCTTTAATTGTTGCATCTCTGGTGGGATGTAGGTCGACTGCGGCCATTTGCTCTCTCCCAAACTGTGAACATCATTAATGAACATCACTGGCACTTCGTTCTTAAATGATTGTTCAGCTAAAACTTCACCTGCTAGCTCCGACAATAACTTTAGCGCTACCTGCGTATAAGTCAGATCAGCTTTTTTGATGGGATGACGGAGCTGATCTCTTTTTTTCTCAGGCAACCTTTTGACTAAAGCGTGGACGGCATCTAACAATAAATTAAGCTGCTCATCATTGAGCTGTAGACCCTCATCCATTCCTAACTCTAAGTATGACTCAGCTTCAGTTGTTGTTAGAGCACGTTTGTTAGTAAACACCGATTCAAAAATCTGCGGCTGACTCCATTTCCCTGTTTGAGGATCAACTTCTACCGAAATGGTCAATGTTGGTCTTTTCTGATCGGGCACCAAACTGTACTTTTCAATCACTTTGAGCGGCACCATGGGTTGAATCATTCGGCCATTTTCGTATTCAGTTCTTTTTCTTACGTTCACCTGCTGAAATAATTCTGGCAGGGCTTTAAAAATTCCGTAGGGATTAACAATATAAATGCCAACTTTGATATGGCCATTCGCTAATCTCTCAAAGCAATAGCCTTGTTCGGCATCCATTATTTCACGAGGGGTAGGTTTAGTGGTATCAAGAGTAAAACCAGTCTCATGCGGTAGTAATTTACCATCTCTTTCTAGTAGGTCTTCCGGTCCTAAAAAAAATGAGGTAACTTTGAGATCCAGAGCACTGGTTGAGGGTAATAAAAATTCTTGTGGCACGCAAATATTATACAATCACCCCTTCGCGTATAATTACCTGATGCACAACATCTCCGCCGGTGTTTACCAACACTACAAAGGTAAGAAATACTTAGTTCTGGGTATCGCTAAACATAGCGAAACTCTAGAAGATCTAGTGGTGTATGTGAATTTATATGAGAATGAGGCCTCGAATTTGTGGGTACGGCCTGCAGAAATGTTTGCAGGGGAAGTGATGGTGGATGGCCATCCCCTCCCCCGCTTTAAACGAGTTGCCGATCAATAATCTGCTTCAATTTTAAAATTATTTACCATTATCAGCGAAGTATGCCATCGCGTCGCACATAAACTGTGCTAACTCTGGGTGGTACTTATCATAAAAGGCTTTGAAGCGTGGATCTTCTACGTAACCCTTGCCTAATTCTTTAAAAACTGGCAATGTGCAGTCAAAGAAACGGTTAGTGTTTTCATAATGTTCACTAATCATGGTCTGGACTTGGGCATCTGCTACCCCTTTAGGCATCAACGCCACCAGCTTAGTATGGAAAGCATCCATATCTGCTTTCAGGCGGTCATAATCTGCTTGTTTCCAGTCCTTCATGTAGGCATCACTTTTGTCCGTAGCGTGCTGACCATACTTTTTTTTGATTTCTTGGCGGTACTTTTCCGCTTGGTCTTTAGTAAAACCACCTAACATTTGTTGATCATTCATAGGTTGTGTTCCTTTCAATTGGTCGATAGTGGCATCAATGGTTTTGAGCAGGTTCGTCAACCGCTTTTTTTCAAGTAATAATAACTGTCGCTGATCTCTGAGCGCGCTGAGCTGATCAAAATGTGGTGAAGATAACATGGCCTGAATTTGTTCCAGCGAAAAATCAAGTTCTCGAAAAAACAAAATTTGTTGTAACCTCACTACTTCGGTATGCTCATAGAGTCGATAACCGTTGTCCTGATTGACCCGCGGGATCAATAACCCCAGCTCATCATAGTAATGGAGCGTGCGCACACTCACACCAGCTAGTTGAGCTAATTGTTTGACGGTATAGGCCATTGATGCCTCCTGACTTAATAAAAGCGATTATAAACCCTCACGTAACGTGATAGTCAAGCTTCTGTATCCTTTGTGATCACTTTCTTACCATTTTCTCAAGTAGAAAGCGTATAACACAGCTTAGGCACTTTTTCGTGCCTGGAAGGAAACACTCTATGGCTGATCAAATTCAAGTTGTCCCTCAACCCTCAGCAGAAACTGTCACACAAGCTAGCGATCCGTTATTTGTGATCTCGGCAGTTTTCCCTTTTCATCTTTTTCCCGACAAAATTGTCGTTGATCGCTTTAAAATTGATGTTATTCAGAAAGCATTATTAGATGAAAAAATTATTACTATACCAATGAGTGGTAATGTAATTGTTAATGTGGATCGCGGCGTGTTTTTCTCAAGTGTAGAAATTCACGACCCTACCACGCTCCACCACCCAATTGTGGTTAGTTATTTGAGCAATGAGGATGCTAATAACTTTAGGAAGTTAATCATGGGCATGGTAGTTGGTATTAAGCAGGGAGTAAACTTCATGGGTATGGAATCAACTGAGGTTATCAATTCTTCAATTAACTGGGGTGGAATCGATGCTTAAGTCCAGGCAGAGAGTCTGATATCATAAGGCAGTGAAAGGCCTTATGAATCCAGCTGTTAAAATTCTTGAAACTGAAATCTTGTCTGATAATTGGTATACACTCAAAAAAGTCACGTTTGAGTACCAGCGGCCTGATGGCAGCTGGGAAACCCAGAGCCGCGAAGCCTATGACCGTGGTAACGGTGCAGTGATTCTCCTTTATCACCCCACTAAAAAAACCGTCATCTTAACCCAACAATTTCGCCTCCCTACTTATATCAATGGCAATGAATCAGGTCTCATGATCGAAGCCTGTGCTGGTTTGCTTGATAAAGATAATCCCGAAGAGTGCATTAAACGCGAAACTGAAGAAGAAACTGGTTATCAGATCAAGAATCTTCAAAAAATAGGTGAAATTTATATGTCGCCAGGGTCGGTAACCGAGATTTTATATTTTTACGTCGCTGAGTATAACGAAGACATGAAAGTCACTGACGGCGGCGGTTTGACTGACGATCAGGAACATATTAAAGTCTTAGAGCTGCCTTTGGTTCAAGCCCTGGAAATGGTCAAAACTGGCGAGATTAAAGATGGCAAAACAATTATTTTGTTGCAACATGCCCAATTAGCAGGATTAATAAAGTAAAAAGCCAACTACCACAGCTAACACGGCCGCACCTGCCAGCACTTCATACTTGCCTACTTGAAGTAATTTTTCAGTCACCCCCCCTACTACGGGACCATAATATTTTTGGAAGTATTTAGCTCGGCTCTCACGGAAAATGAGATTATATTTGGCATCTTTGGTGGCGGCGTGCCAAATGTGTTTGAGTTGGGCGGTAGGAATCAACCAGACCTCTTTGCCAGTTTCTTCTCTGACTCGCCGGCACAAATCACTTTCTTCGAAATAAATAAAAAACTGCTCATCAAAACCACCAATGTGCTCAAAAATAGACCGCCGAATCATAAAAGCTGTTCCGGGCACGACTGCTAATTGCTGTGGTTTATTGAGGTCTCGGTCTCGCACCCAGTACTGGTGAGCAATAGGATTGCTAGGCCACAAGCGATGAAAAAGTGAGTGCGCAGCTACCGCAGTCAGCGGAGTCAGTTCCGCCGAACCTTGGTCGGGATAGCGTTCCCCCTCCATGGTCAGTAAGGTGGGCGCCACAATGGCAGCCCTGGGTCTACGTTCCAAAAAAGACCACAGCTCAGTGATAGCACCAGGCAACATTTCGGTATCGGGATTGAGAAAAAATAAGTACTCGCCGCGTGCGTGGGCTGCCCCCACATTATTAGCTGGTCCAAAACCAATGTTGGCTCCAGTTTTGACGTAGCGTAGATAGGGAGATTTTTTAGCCGGAAAGTGTTTAGCTAAAGTACTTTTCAAGCGTGACTGCGCATCATTATCAACAATAATAACTTCGATCTTGGGCTGAAGAGGTGGGCGCGCCTTTTTAGCGGGCGTTTTTTTCGCCCGTGCTGAGCGATGAGCCTTGGTAATCGTTTTCAAACACGCCAGCAACTCAGCCACTTCTTTATACGTGACTAAGATGAGTGAAACGTCAGGGTTTTTCATATGTTGTTACCGCCGCCAGTTTTGAGGCAGCAATGGGCTCTCAATTTCAATCTTTGTGTAGCGAGGTGGTTGATACCCTTGTTTTTTAGCCCACTGCCACGTTGCTCGCAAACCAGTTTCTAAATCAGTACGGTCTTGATACTGCAAATGCTGTTTGCTGAGCTGGTGGTCACTGATAGCAGTGATCACTTCCCGAGGGCGTTGTGGTAAATAAATAGGCTCTAAAGAACTGCCAGTAACACGCAAAATCGCTTCTGCTAACTCATTGACGGTATAAGCATGATCCGAACCCACATTGAATGTCATCCCCGCCACTGGCGCACTCAGGCACTTGGCCAGGGCTTCCACCACATCCGTCACATAGGAAAAACACCGTACCTGATCGCCTTGGCCATAAATATAAAATGGCTTATCTTGCAGGAGCGCATTCATAAAAATGGTGACAACGTTCCGATAGGGGTCACGCATGTTTTGGCGAGGACCGTAGACGTTATGTGGCCTGGTAATCACATACTCAAAACCATGGACCTGGCTGAGAATTTTTAATGAGTCTTCGAAAGCTAACTTAGTGACGCCATAAATATCTTCTGGCTCGGGTTTGTCGGTTTCTTTGAACGGCGTTTGGAGCTGACCATAGACAGCAATGCTGGAAGTAAAAATAAAGCGTTTCAGGCCATGACGGATAGCAGCCGTCAAAACTTTAATCGCCCCATCATAGTTACGTGATGTGATGTCCATCGGACTAAACTGAGCTTTGCTCTCGGCCGCATTAGCAGCCAAATGATACACCACCTCGGGCTTGAAGGTGGCAAAGACTTTTTCTACTTGAGCGGCTTTGCGAATATCAATTTTATAAAAACTGGCTTTGGGATGAACATTATCAGTCAGGCCACCGGAAAGATCATCGATCACGGCTACTCGATAACCATTTTTAATTAACAGCTCCACTAAATGACTACCAATAAACCCTGCTCCACCAGTGATTAAGATTTTTTTCATGCCAGTAATTTCTTTTTTTTAGGTTTGGGCAGGGGTACTTCCTGAGTGGTAACCTTGATTAGTTCAGTTAAAAATTCACTGTCATCCCAATACTCGTCTGCAATCCAAAAGTAGGGTTTGGCACCGGGGTACGGTGGTTTTTCAACGGGCGATTTCAGGAAAGCTCTCCCCGCTTCGGTCGGCTTTACGAACAATTGATCATCACACACCAGAGCTACTACTCTCCCCTCACAATACAGCGCGTACTCACCAAACATCTTACGACTCGTGACTATCCCCGCTTCGCTGATTTGTTCCACTAAGAAATCGACAGTGCTTTGTTTGGATGACATACAGGTATTTTATTACAATCCATTGTCACGATCACGTCGTGCTTTTTCCACATTCACGTCATCATCAATGGGTAAATGACCAAAAGCGCGCCGTAAAACGGCATATAAACCTTTGGTAGCTCTTCTTTTGATGCGCAATCCCCCTTCAGTTACGGTACTCGAAATAAGCGTTGTGGCTTTTTCCTTAAGTGGCTGTGAGCCACCATTACTTAATCCCATTATGACAGCTTGAGGGACTAGCCACGGATAACGGAGAAATGACCAAATGCGAAAAACCCCGAGTATATTCCATGCTGCTATTAACTCGAGACGTTCTTTATTTTCTTCATAATGACGCGCCTCACGAGCGGCTCTTAAACCTTTGACTAACAGGGATAAATTATTATCGAGTCGGCCTAATCGAGCACACAACTCTGCTAATGCCCACAGCGCACCCACAGCCCGTCGTTGCTCTATATAAAGCTGAGGGTTGGTTTCATGGCTAACTAAATAGGGCTGATTCAAACTTTCACCTGAATTTTCCAATGTTGACTCGGCTAAAGTTACTCCTTCACCGTACACCTGACGAGCAGTTGTTTTGTCTCCCATCGCAGCTAGAGCGCGACCTCGATCATGATCAAACTCTGCACCCCAATGTATGGCGCCACTAGCTGTCCACGGTGCTCGGTCATCAATATGAAGTTCTCCGGCCAATAAAGTCACCTGATTCAAAATCTCTCTTAGCTCCCGCTCATCAATAAATTTTTTCTCATATAAAGAAGTGGCGCTATCAACAGCAATTCTTGATAAACCGAGTAATGCAACAGCAACTTTTTCAGCACTAACAAAATACGAATGTTGAGGGGCTTCTAAAGCCATTTTTAAAGGCGAAAAAAAAGCAAACCTTTGCTCACTTTGAACTCTACCGCGATAAAAACCTATCGCATCGACAAAGTTTCCCCTACCACGGGAATGCTCTGCTATGGCTAAATCTGTTGTTAGTTCCGAAACTAAGCTAGCAAAATATTCTTCTTGAAACTCCATAACGAACTGGAATTATAACAAACCTAAGGTAATTTATTGGTGAGATTTTAGGGGCAAAAACGTATTACTGAGTAGCTACAAGCTCATCAATTTTGACCGCCATCACAAAATCATTGATAGATAGGCCACCAATGGCATGAGTGGTGAGAGTCACGGTTACTTTTTTGTAGGCATGAAGCAATAAATCCGGATGATGGCCCTCGGCTTCAGCTATTGCTGCTACTTGATTGATAAACTCAACCGCAGCCGCAAAGTTTTTCGTTACAATAGTTCTTTGGAGCTGTTTTTCGCCTCTCACTTCCCACTCTTTCACTTGATCTAAATACACCGCAAACTCTTCGCGCGTCAGCGGTGCTGTCCCTCCCTCACAGGGTACACAGTGATGAGAACTAGTTATTGGTTGTGTCATAGCTTCACTCTACTTGATTACTCACCTTATAAACACCATCAATAATAGGCCTAGGCTGATCTTTCCAGTGTATTTGTTGGCCAATAAATTGAGTTCTGGCTTTGATTCCTTCTGCTAAGCGAGCGCCCTCTTGGTTTTTCAGCTCTTCATCAGGAACTAAGTTTTTACCCATAGTCTTCATTAAATCTTCAAAAGCCGAAATCCAACTACTTTCGACTGCAAACACTGCCCAGGCTGTCGGATAACCAGCCGCCACTGCTAAAGCATACTGGATATCTCTAAGGCCATTTTTGATGTTCTCCCCCAGAACTAATAAACAGTAGCTACTGAATAGGTCTTCAGTTTGTATTCCTGCGTCTTCTAAAATATGAACATCAGTGGTTCGCCGCCCCACAACCGAAAAAGCTGGTTTTCCTTCATAGGTATAGGCAAAAATTCTCAGGTTTTTTAAAAGTGCTGGGTGCCTCTCAAAGATTTGGTGCAAAACATTTCCCGGTTGTTGCATCTCTGCCCTGACGGCATTTCTTCGCACTTCATCTTGGCTAGCTTGGGATTTAGCGTCCACAGCTGCCTTGATCATTTCCAAATCAAACCCACTAAAGCCTTCTTCATTGGTTGCTGAGGTTAAGTACTGCAATAAAAACAAAGCTAATTCAGACCTATCTTGTTCATATCGTGGATTTTTCAAAAAGTTTTGAACTTCAGCTAAGAAACGTTCGTCAACTTGAATGAGATCTTCATTAACCATAGCAACTCCCCTAGCTAGTACTGAGCAGCACTATATCACAGGGATATCTTAGATGCTGTAGTTTATAATCACTTTCTATGGATCAAAAACCGCGCTTTTCATTGAAAGATTTTCTTTTTAACCGTGATAAAGTCAGTAAAATTGCTGAAGAAATTTCCCTAGTTTACCCCGCCTTTAAAAAAGATGAGTTTGTGGAAGCAGTAGTCATTAAATTTAGTGAACTAGAACTAAAACAACGCATTTATTGGATTACTGAGCAACTCAAAAACTTCTTGCCCGCTGATTACCGAACAGCCGTGGAAATTTTACTGGCTTCACTGCCTGCGCCAGCTGACCCGACTCAAACTGATAACGACTTTGGTGACTTTATTTATGCACCCTACTCCCATTTTGTCGCTACCTATGGGCTAACAAAAAATGATTTGGAGTTCTCACTGCTCGCTTTAAAACAAATCACGACTCGATTTTCAGCTGAGGATTCAATTCGAGCTTTCTTGAACGCTTATCCTACTGAAACACTTGCCACGCTGCTTGAGTGGAGTAATGACCACCATTATCATGTCCGGCGCCTGGCTAGTGAAGGCACTCGGCCCCGCTTGCCGTGGTGCCAAAAAATACACCTCCAAGTTGAACAACCACTGCCCATTTTGGATGGACTTTTTGCCGACAAAACTCGGTTCGTGACGCGTTCCGTCGCTAATCATGTAAATGATATTTCACGAACCCATCCGGAGTTAGTAATCGCTACTTTGGAAAAATGGCGCCAATCGGGACTACAAGAACCTAATGAAATGAATTTTATTATCACTCATTCATTACGAACGCTTATTAAACAAGGCTATCCACCTGCCCTGAACATGCTGGGTTTTTCAGATCAGGCTGCTGTGACTTTATCTGACTTTGTTTTATCTCCACCTGCTGTAAAAATAGGAGAAACGTTGGAGTTTAGCTTTGTGATTACGAGCGAGTACACTCAAAAAGTGCTCATCGATTATGTGATTTACTTTCAAAATAAGCATGGTCAAGCTGCAAGCAAAAAAGTCTTTAAATTAACTCAAGTTACGGTCACCAAAGGCCAGCCAGTAATAGTTCGTAAAAAGCATCCTTTTCGGGCTAATATGACCACACGTCAGCTTTACCCAGGTGAACATATTATGGAGATACAAATTAATGGCCTCAAACACGGCCGCCACATCTTCATGCTGACAACTTGATTTACCTTTTCTAAAGAGAGCTGACTGAGCTAAAAAAATCAATAATTGTCCGGCTGGTATCAAATTCAGTGTCGTTGCGGCCAATAATCCAGGTGTGATCGACGCCTTGCAAGGTGATTAAACCCACCACACTCCCCTGTTCACATTCGGAATAACTGGTAACACTAATGGCGCCTTTAAAAACTTCCGGCTCACCTTGGCACTTATTAAGTGTTGTCCATTTTTTGAGTGTTTGCTGAATAGGGATAATCGTGCCGGTCGTATCAGACAAAGCATAATCCATAAAAGGATCGTCTGTGCCCAGAATCATTAACATCGGCCGGGCTGTGAGTGGTTGGCAGGTATTAAGCACCTTTTCAGGCAAACTTGCCCCAACCGTGGCAAAACCTGCGAAGAGCTCAGGCTGTTCGCACGCTAAGTGATATACAAAAAAGCCTCCATTAGAAAAGCCAAGGGCAAAAACGTGCTGAGTATCCAGATTATATCGGCCTGCTAATTCGCTTAAAATCTGTTTTGTAAAAGCTACGTCCCCACTCTCGGTGTCTGGCTTATCACTGAACACAAAGCGTTGATTAAGGCCTGTGGGATACACGACTAAGAAATTTTTTTGATCAGCTAGGCCAGAAAGCTGCGTAATTTCCTCCATCTCGGGACCTGTATTCCCTCGCCCATGAAAGGCAAACACTACGCCAATTTTGGCAGTTCGATCATAGTTTTCAGGCACATGGAGCACATAACTACGTTCTACACCTTCTACCTTTATTACTTGTAAGGTTTTACTCTCTTGAAGATTTAGTTGACGCCTCTCTTCTGCTGCCTGTGGTGAAAGAGGCGGTGTAGATACCGCTGTATAAGGCACTTCAGCAACCGGCAACTGCCACTTTATACGTTGAGTATAAAGAAATAACAGACCTGCGCCGATCAAAAATATCACCAACAACAACGGAGTCTTCAGTCCTAAAGATTTGGAATGGGGGTTTTTCACTCTCACCATCATAGCTGACTGTTACTTCATCAGTAAGAGCCCGATCATGGCAATCACACTCCCGATCATCTTTCTCGATAAATCTTCCCGCTCATTGAGAAAAAGAGCCGCGGCAATAAAGATCAGCACAATTTTGAAAGTTCCAATTGCAGACACCAAGCTCAGATTCCCTACAATGTAAATTAACGACACCCAAGATAAAGCTGATAAAAAGCGAACTCCACCAGTAATTAAGGTGTCGGTGGCTGTGTGACGCGATTTATTTTTAGTAATCAACGCCATTATTCCCAATCCTGCCCACTGTGCCCACCAACTTAACAATGTGCCAGCACTAAAACCAGTCATTTTTTGTAAGGCTCGCTCAGCAGTCAGTAACACTCCCAACATCAGCCCACTGGCCACCATCATCAAAAAATATTTATCGAACTGCAAACGGCCTAAATGATGTTTTTTTGAGATCAAAATAATGGCAATTAATAATAAAATGGTCCCCACTCCCTGTGTCAGGGTTAACCGTTCATTCAGTGTTAATGACGCCAGCACTATGGTAATCGGGGTATAGATGTTACTAACTATAGTTGTAACACCAGCATCGACATGTTTTTGAGCCACATATGAACAAATCCAAAAACCCGCCCCAAACACGCCGCATAACCCAGCCAGAGCCCCTAAGATAAAGATATTGCCTCGGATTTCAAAAGGTTCAATTAACGGCAAAGACATCCCCAATACCACAATAATCGACATGACTTTAAAAGCAAAATCGATCTGCCCGCCTTCTTCACCATCACGATTAATCGCTAACCAACGCCGTTGCAAAGGCATCACGGTAGCAGCAAAAAAATAAAATAGGTAGGCAAGCAAAAGAGTCATGCGTTACTTCAACTTTAAAACGACCCAGTCTTCACTTCTCCAGCTCGTTGGTAGTTGGCTACGATCACGCCACTAGGGCTGGCTTTAGAGCTCTGCAATGTAAAAGCCGCAGGAATGACCCCATCGCTAAACAAGCGTTTGCCATTTCCCAGCACAACAGGGAAGATCTTTAACCATAGCTCATCCACTAAGTCATGTTTCAATAAGGTTTGAATCAAGTTGCCACTGCCATGAACTTGCAAATCAGGACCATTTTGTGTTTTGAGCTTTTTGATTTCTTCGGCTACGTCGCCATTCAGAAAGACTGATTTTTCCCAATCATGTTTGGTGAGAGTGGTAGATGCCACATACTTAGTAGCATTATTAATGCCTGCCCCATCTTCAGGGTGATCTGGCCAATACCCTGCAAAAATCTCAAACGTTTTTCTGCCGAGTAATAAATCAAACGGCTGGCCCATTTGTTCACCCATTGTCTGGCCCAGCACTTCATCAAAATATGGCACTGTCCAGCCACCATATTTAAAGTTGCCACTCGTATCTTCTTGAGGACCACCAGGAGCCTGCATCACGCCATCCAAACTAATAAAAGAGAGAACAATAATTTTTCGCATATGGCCTATTGTAACGCAGTACTTTCAGGATGTGAAAGCTATTTACAGCTCACACCTAGCTCTACAGAGCTCGTACAAAATTCCAGCTGCTGTATTTTGTTGTTAGCTCCATCAATGCGATACAGTGCCTTGCCACCACCCCCGCCATCGCCTCCTCCACATTGGAAATACCATTGCTTAGTAGTAGTGAATTGCAAAGGGTGAAAACACGAAAAATATGCTAAGCCTGGAGTAGGTAACTCTGCCCATTGCGTAAACGAGTTATTTTCGATGACACCAAAAAAAGCTTTATTGCGACTGCCACCACCCCCAGCCCACTCTTCAAACTCTAGTAACTTCATTCCTGTGGCTGTGTCACAGGTCACAAAGGAGTTCACGTTTTTACCTGTACTGCTGGTAACTAACTGAGGTATTTTTAACAGTTCGGGGTCAGATAATTGAGTGGCATTTGAGCCGTCGCTAGGATTAGTAAAATAAGCAAGTGATTCCAGAGGTCCACCCAAAATATAAGCTTCAGAACAATCAAGCCCCACCAGCTTAGTTTCATCAAGCTGGGTCATTTCTGAAGGATACGGCCTATTCACAAACCAGATTGCCGAACTATCAAATAACCTCTTTTTAAACTCTGCCACCGCTGGGCATTCCGCAAACTCGCAATTAGGACCAGTTCTGCCCACGGCACTGCCATCGGGGCACACTTTAGCATCCATAGTACAAATCACTTGATCGTTTTCTAGAGATGCTGAAGTAGGAGTGGGACTGACTGCAACTCGTATTTTAGAATTATCTGTAACTTGATTTGATAATGCACGCTGTCTTCCAAAATAGTATCCGCCATAGGCCACTACCGGCAAAAGCATGAGAAGCCCTACCACTGCCACCTTTAATGAGTTGGAAGCAGCGGGAGACGAAGACACCACCTGAGTACTAAATGCAGGCTGAGAGTTGGGAGTCAGGGTTTTTTCCATACATTCAGTATGGGAGATGGGCGGTGGAAAGTAAAGGTAAAACTCTCAAGAAAAGCTAATACTTATTTGAAGTGAATAAAATTTTGATTTTCCGTTTGCCCTTTTCAATCACTTGCACCATCATTAGGCTATTGAGTTCTCGCGTTTGCCAAAATATCGCGGCTGTTTCTTCCAAGATTTCATAAGCAGGGTTTTCTAAATAATTAACTGCTTTAGTTGTGAATTCTTCATAAGCCCCAGCGCCCGTTCTTTCGTCAGTCATATAGTCATATAACGTGCTGGCAATTCTCTTCACGAAAAATTCAGGGTGAGCATCAATTGCAATCACTTCAATCTCACCTTTTTTGCCTTTTGGAGCTTCTATACTATTTTTAATTGACTCGGCTAATTGGCGGATGACTTCCTCTTTGACATCACGATAGGTAGCATTTTCTGCTGCCAACCGGCGACACTCGCTGCGGATATTATTAAATGTCTCTACATTCAGCTCTTTGGTAAGTTGTAATTTCATGTATTCAACTAAGCGATCAGCAGCCTGCTTCACCGTTTGCACTTCTTCTCCACTGACATTTTCTGAGAAAGGTGTTGCTTCCGCTTTTTGAATTTTTTGCTCTTCAATCGTTAATTCACCTTGAGAGAAGTCCAACACCACTGTTTTAGCTTCTAAATTAACATCAATCAATAAGTGTCCTAACACTTTTTTACTGGAAGCTCCTGTCTCAACTATTTTATAAGAAACGATAATTGAGTCACCACCTACGTTCTCCTCAACAACCCGAGCTGCTGCCCTAGTGAGGACAGCTTGAATCTTGGAAAAATCATCGTCAGTTTGAAGAGCGCTATTAAGAATTTCAGCTAACTCCTTGCGTGAAGCTATCACCCGCTCTACCACTGCAGGCGAGACATTCAGGTTTTTAATCCAGTCCCCTAATCGGTCTTGTTCAAATGTAGCTAACTCAAAAGTTTGGTTACCAATTTGGCACACAAAGTAGGTGGGCTCATCTTCTTCTATTTCCTCAGCAGCCTTTCTAGCTGTAGTTACTGAAGAGGCCTCTCTGATTGGTCTCAACTCCTCATCTCTTTTTCTTTTACGCTCTTGAGCCTCCGCCTCACGCTGAGCTTGTTCGGCATCTCTTTCAGCCTTAGCCTTAGCACGCAGGTGATTGATCCGCATGTTTTTTAAGCCGGTCAGCAAACCACTGACACCAACTAATTCAGCTAAAACAATTACAATTTCTGTAAACGGAATTTTGGCTCCCTCATCCGGCCGTAAACCTTTGAGCTGGCTATGATTAAAACCAAGTGTATGGGAAATAACTCCCGGACCTTCTTTTTGATACAGAGTCACTCTTTCTTTACCACCAGAAAACTTAATATCGACCACTATTCTGCCCGTGGCCGCTGGGTTCAAAGGCATTTGCACATTATCAAATAGTGACTCCACAAAGCGACGTACTTCATCCGGCAATGCATTGACATCATAAATAGTGGGACCATCAGACACACCTTCTACCTGCTCAGAACAGATGCGAATTTCCCACATTTCTTTAGTATTAGGACTCTCATAGGTAAATAGATACTCTTCAGCGCTGATTCTTCTCACAGCTACATCAGGTGGCACAAAAGAACAGACGCCATGTTTATCAAACAAAGCCTGGAGTTCTCTGATCAGTTCTTCGTCAGAAAGAAAAGTGTAGATTGGATCATCATAACCGTCAGCTGTTTCAAGCAATATTTCTGATGACACTTCACCCATCATAGGGTTGACCGTGTAGTTTGTTAAAGTCGTATTGATATATTCCTCATCAAAGTAAGAGGGTTGAACTTCACCGGATGCCATAGGTTCACTGGCGGCTAACGTATTTAAACTGTCACCATTGGCTAATGCCAACAACTGATTATGAAAGGAGGGAACCTTGACTGTGTAATCCCCTGTCAGGCGGGTTCGTTCGTAGGTTATTCCACACCGCATGCCCTTGGGTAAAAAGGCCACCATTTTCCCTGTTTTGTCATATAGCGGGATCCCCATAAACACTAACCGGGCATCGGGACCATAGGTTTCTTTACAACTTTGAATAACATTGGCAATTTCTTTTACATTCTGGTTCTTCAGGTAGGGCCTAACATAATCCCGGATGAAGTCTTTCTCTATTTGTGTCAGGTAGGGTGATTTACTTAACTCAGCTTCTATAGTCTGTTGGGATACATGACCGTACTCTTTATGTACGTCTTGTTCAGAAATCGCGATGCCAATCAGTGGTACTCCAACCATTAAGCCCACTCCACCCACTGCATAAGCTATATCTCTTCGTGTATTTTTCTCAACTTGTTTTCCCATACACATTCATTATATCAGTGGTGGCAAGTTAGAAGGGATTTGGAGATTAGTTTAAGAGGTAGAGATCTAGTTCTTATCCCACTTAAAAGATTCAATTACCTCAGCAAAAACCTGCGATTCTTCTCGCACGTCAGATAAAGGTGCATTATCTTCATAATCAAACCAGAATCTCATGATTTGATGCGGGCTCGTCTGAGGGTTAACGACATAATAAGTGATAGTATTGCTAATTTGACTGTGACTTGAAAGAACTCGCTCGAAAATATGAAATTCTGTCGGCGTGTCTTTGAGAACAACACGCTTTTCCTCATTTTTAAATTGAGGTGCTTGAGTGGCTTGATGGTTGGCAAATAACCGTTTATCCAACTCAAGGTCATGTGAACTGAGTTGCATCTGAATATAAAGCGTTTTAGTTTTAGTTTCCCCGGGTTTTGAAAAGCTAAGATACCATGAGCCCAGTGGCCGCTCGCGTTCTAACGCTTCCCAACCCTGTGGGTAACAAAAACTAAATTTTACGTGCCCATTATCTTTACTGTAGAGCATAGTAGACGGTGGACAAACTGTTTCCGAATTTTGGGACACTCCCCTTTTCTTTTGCAGGCAAAGTACAACTAATGAAATCACCACCATTACGACAATTGCACCTAATAAAAAACGTAGCTGAGTTTTTTTCATTGTCATTGTTTACGTAAGGTAAAGCTTTTCACCACTTCATCCACAATAGGTAGCTCACTCTCATTACTGGTTCGGACTGTAATCTCCACGGGTTTGAAGTAGTGCTCGTTGGCGTTTGATTTGACAGTCACATCGCGGCTGAGCTGTTCTTTTACATCCACTGACTGCCCGGGGTCGGTCAGCACTCGGCCATATGCATAACTACCTGACGTGGAATCTACATACCGGACAATATAAATATCACTGCTATCATCAGCTGGTTCTGGAAGCTTAGTGACTGTCACTGTTTGCGGAGGAATAGGTAGATAAGTACCCGTCCAGCCATCACAATACATCTTTATTTCCACCTCAGTCCCTGCTAGTGAACTAAGTGCGTAATCTTCACAACCTTGTTTGGGATCATCACTTTCATGCCTGCCTGCTATTTTCTCAAGGTTCCACCCCGCAGGATACTTGAAACCGAATGTGTAGTTAGTCAACCCACCCATTGTATTGGCCTTAATAGCCAACTGGTGTTGTGTCCAATTGGTAGCTGAAGCACCCGGCGTGGAGGTAGGTTGAATGGCAGTAATTTCAGAGTGAGGAATGAGTTGTGAACTTGGGCTGGGATTAGCTTGGTTAGTAACAACGGGTCTCGAAACACTTTCTAAAACTTGAGTACTGAGAACACTTTTTTTACCTAAATAGTATCCACCGCCAGCAGCAATCGGCAAAAGCAGTAACAAACCTACTACAGCTATTTTCAACGTCTGTGCAGAAACTAAGGAAATTGTGGGCACTTGAGATTCCGATTCAGATTCTAAATTTTGAAGCGTGTTATCTTCCATGAATTAAGTATGGAAGATGGGCGCTGGAAAGTAAAGCTGCCTCTTAAGCAGCACAGAACTCGGCTTAACTTTATCTCACTATAGCTAAAAAAATTAATGGGAAGCCTTATTTTTTACCCAAATTAACGTCCTAACAACTACCCATATTAGTATAATGAAGTCGCATATTTTGGCTGGTATCATCATTATTTGCTGAGAAACAACAATCCCTTTTAGTAAGTAGGGATGAACTTTTATTCGTAACCGAGGCTCAAGTGAGGTAACCCACTCTTCTACGGCTTTTACTTCTAATTCCATACTACAGATTTCGTGATACGGGCAATTAATTCGAGCAATCTCATAATGTAATACCTGGGAAACCCCACTCATTCTCAAAGTATTCAGTTCACCCTGGCCAATAACCTGCTGATTACTCTTTACTTTCCACAATAAATGAACGGGTAACTGCTCGTCATTGCCTTCAAATTGATTCACCAACAATTCAACTTCGTGAGTAAACTTCAGCTTACTGAGGCTTAAATCTTTAGGAGGAACATCACCGGTAAAACTTACTTCAAACTTCTGCCCAGTTTGTAAGTTCCAAGGCACATTTTGGGGCACAAGGCTATATCTAAGACCTTGTTGATTAGAAAGATAACGAAAGGTAAGGCCGGCAAGTAAAATAAAACTAAAGATAAAATACTCAAAATACTTTTTTTTCATGGTCTGTTCCTCAAAACTCTACCGTCTTCAAACAACCCGCTGCCGATAACGAGCAACGTCTTCTAGGCTGAGATTTAAAGCTTGAGCCAACATTGACATAAACCGATCCCAATCAAATCCAACTGGATCAACTTTATAATCTTCACGAATATCTGGACCTGAAACTTCAGAGTGACCCAAAATGTTTTCAATTGGATGTTTTGCTAGTAATTGAGCTATCAAACCGACCAAGGCCAAATACTGGTCATCGGTGAAATCAGTATCTGGATAATCCATGATTTCTATTCCCAGTGAGTTATGGTTTAACCCCACAATCGCCTCCCCTTCTTCAAGTCTAGGCAAAGCACTTTTACCTGCATGCCAAGCCTTCCTTTCATCCTGTACCATCTGATAAACAACTAAGTCACCCTTTTCGTCTCTCGCCTCCCTGGGGATAAAGTAGTGGCATGACAGGCCTAACTTTTCTAAATAATTTTTTGCCTCATACACATCAGCACTAGCTTCACCACTTTCATGAGCGAACCCGGGTATATGCATTGAATGAATTAAAACCGTATGCGGGTTACTCAGAGAGCCTATGTCGTCATGAGCAAAGTAAGTATAGTGTGGATAATATGTATTCTCCGCTACAGTGTCTCCATCTTTAACAGTGGGTGTATAGTCATTAAACGTTTTTATGATTATCTCAGGCTTTGCCATGTTAAGTTGATTTTAACAGCTTCAGCCAAAAATGTAATTGTTCCAGCATGATGGTAGCTTTTTGCGTATATTTATCATGATTGCTAGTGGCCACAAACTCCCAAATTGGCAGAGCCACCTGTTCGCGAATGGGCAACATTTGTAATTCGATAGCCACCAATCTCATTTGTTCGACTGCTCTAATTCCCCCATCAGTTCCATATCCCACAAAGGCAATCGGTTTGTTATTCCACTCTGTATATAAGTGATCAAAGGCGTTTTTAACTACCGCCGGATATCCTCGATTGTATTCAGGAAGCAAGACAATATATCCATCGAAATTTTCAATTTTTTTGCTCCATTTTTGTATGACTTCTTGCGTATAGTTTTTTTCAGTGGGAAAAGCTGGCTCATTAAATAAGGGAATGTCCCAAGTTTGTAAATCTAATACTTCAAATTCTATTCCAGAATAATTTTTATAGATGGTTTCGAACCATGCTAAAACTTTGTCAGCGTTCCTACCCGGCCGAGTGCTGCCTACAATGATAGCAATCTGTGGTTTTTTATTTGTGGTCATAGAGAACCTCCATCAATTAATCAGAATTGAATAATAAAGGCTACATGGCTATAATGGGAAGTACGCACAAATTTGTAATATACACACCATATGGAATGTAAAACTTTTGATCTCAAACAACTGTATTGCCCTACACGAGATATTATTGATTTAATTGGTGATCGCTGGTCCATCATTACTATTCATGCACTTGAGGATAATGTGCTTCGCTATAATGAAATTCAACGTCGAGTGGAAGGTATCAGCCAAAAAGTTCTTACCCACACTCTCAGAAATCTAGAAAAAAATGGTCTTCTAAAAAGAAAAATTTATCCCGTTATCCCCCCCAAGGTTGAGTACTCACTTACCCCCCTAGGTAAATCACTGATTCCCGTTTTTATGACCATGACTCAGTGGGCCGAACAAAATTTTACAGCCATTGAAGAAGCCCGTGCTACTTTTAATACGAGTTCTGAAGAGTGAAACAGGTGTGAGGTGGTAATGAATGGTGGAAAGCTTGAAACCTATTTTATATTCTTAATCTTACTGGGTATCACTAGACTTTAAAGTAGTATTAAAAATCATATGCTGCATACTGCTTAAACATAGTATTGTTTCATGCCAGGTTTCAGTTTCAGGACATAATCCATTGTTTTCTAATAAGGTGTCATCAACTAAAGCGAGGGTTCTTTCAGCTTTTCTTAAGTTAAGTTGTAAATAAGCTAATTCCCATTGCTGTCGCCAGTGAGAAAGGGTGAAGATTAGTTCACTGATAATACCGCTAGCTACATTGTCCACAGATTTATTAAATAACGGATGTTCAATTATTTCCTCTATAATTTGTAGGCTAAGAACATCAAGGAGAGTATATAAAAATAAAGTTTTTTCACTTAAAGTTGAGGAGTTTTCTTGCTTGAGAAGATAATTTAAATACTCAGAAATTATCTCTGATGCTTCACTATAGTTATCTTTTACTGAAACAGTTTGAATAATTCTCTGAATACGCTTTTCTCTAGTTATATCTTTATAGCTACGAAGCAGTAAAGGTGGCTTAGGAAAACTCTGAGAAATGTGAGCAAGAGTATGGAATATAAGACTTCTTAGCAGAAGTTTGCTGTTTTCATTACCCAGTTGGTCGAATTGATTATCTTTTTCTATCGTAGTTATTCTCCTGAATTACCTCCAAAATTTCAGTGAACTTGGTGGCAGAGACTAGTATGATTTGAACATTTGCTTTAACACCTCTGTGTCATGTTCACTTAAGGGAAAGTTAATTCTTTTTAGTGTTCTGTCTTCTCTATCATGGATCCGGCACACTATCTCGAATTTAGTTTGGCTTCTCACTCTATAATCTCGTATTAATATAGCTGCTAAAAGCTCAGTACTCCCAAAGATTGATCTAGGATTAGGTGACTTTTTTTCTGTTTTGAGGTGTAAGGCTAAAGCCGGGGCAATTCCTACTTCTTTAGGATCAGTTAAAAACAAATTTATATCTTGAGATGACAGTAAATCGATAAGTTCTGGCGTATCAATTTCTATTCCACCTATGTATTCATGTTTCTCAAAAACAAATTTGAGACTGAGTGATAAAGTATCTCTCTCAGTCCTTAAAAGAATAATTTCGCTATTACCTACCTTGATTCTAAAGTTATCAGGTGTGCTTTTAGATAATGATAACTCTGCCCACCACTTTAAGAGGGTATTAAAAAATAAGATGAGTTCTTTTTTTAGTGATATATCTCTATGAGGATTTTCTGAAGGATTATTCACCATTTTCAGATTATATCAAAAAGAATCCTACGAAAGCTTATAACCCTTTTTCCACCGTGGAGCGAAGCCTGCCATAAAGGCAAATAAATGAGCTTTGATGCGGTTTTCACCACGAGCGACAATCGCCGCAATCATGGCATTTTTAAATTCTTTGAAATCAGTGCCCTGATAGTTGAGTTTTCCGTCACTGAAGCAATAAGTGCAAAATTTTTCGTGTTCGCGATTCTCGCCTTTAGGATCTTTTGAAAATGGCATCAAACAACTCTCACAATTTCCCTGTAAAGATTTTTTCATATAGAAGGAAGTATAACAAATGATCCAGTCGAGTTGCAGATCTGGAAGTGAAAACAACCCATTTTGACATAAAGACATATTTATGCTATATTCTGACATATGCAACTGATTAGAACCACTATTCGACTTCGTCCCCAACTTAAAAAGGCTGCTGAAATGAAAGCTTTAAAATTAAATATGACTTTCCAAGCCTTATTAGAAAAAGCTATCGAAGCCTATCTCTCTCAAGAGAGCCGACAACAAGCTCAAAAGCTAGTTTTTAAAGCCAGAGACCTAGGAACCCCTCTAGACCAGCTCGATCGAGAAGCTATCTATGCTGATTGATTCAAATATTTTAATTTACTCTCTTAATCAAGCCTCACCTAAGTCTGTGGACTCACAAAAATTCCTTCAATCACAAACCCACATAGTTTTTGCTCAGCAAAATATTTTTGAAACTTTGAGAATTTTGACTCATACCAAGTTTCCTAACCCTTTCTCTGTTAAGGAGGCTACTGAAGCTGTCCGGGCTCTAACTGACCAAGCCACGGTTATTTTTCCTACTTTGGAAACCTACGATTTAGCCTTGGAATTAATTCGAAAATATCAAATTACAGGCACTGAAATTTTTGATGCTTATTTAGTAGCCACCGCTCTCAGCAACGGCATTGAAAAAATTGCTTCTGATAATACTAAACACTTACAGAAGTATAACGAAATAAAAGTGGTGAATCCTTTTAACTAATCTGCAGGGACTTGTGGAGGATGTAGGAAGCTCTTTTAACGATCTCTCAATACAAATGTCATACTAAGTGAGTCGCCTAAGTTGAGGTTTTCCTTTTTTCTCACCTTGGCAGGCAAGGCAATAAAGTGTGTGCCGTCACCCATTGGTAATAGTGAGGTGTTCCAACTACTTCCTCCAGCTGTCGCTGTAATAGCCACCAAACCTCTGTCTGCTACATCTTTAGTTAGTTCAGTATATTTCTTGGGAACCCGAACAAAAAACCAACCCCCTTTTTGAGGAAAGAGCTCAATTTCACCTTTTACTGTAAAAACTTCTTCCTTATCAACTATTATTGGTGATTTGATCATAATTTGGTCCCTACTACTTAATGATATACTTAATCCGGTGAAAAAAGTAACCAGTCTTGAATACATAAAAGCTTTTACTAAAGACTATATAGCTCTCCTGGTATGTGGGTTGATCGGCGTTGGCATAGTGACAGTGAGTTACTTTGCTCGGTTAGATGGATCGCGATCATCAACTGATGCATATGTTCCTTTGCATTTAACTCCTGTGGAAGTGGCAGTTTTACTTCAGAAACCTGACTCAACCAAAGTTCTCAGATTAAGTTCAGATAAGGTAACTGTAGGGACAACTGTTTACCCCTTGAAGCTAACTGAGCCACCACTCGATTCATCACCTTCCTTAGTCAAGTATAAAGGCACCTTTTATTGGCTTGGGTCTAACTCTTGGGAAAAGTACTATGCTATTTACACCGTGCCTAAGTCAGATCTGGAACGTGAATTGGATAGAACAGTTACGAAGGAAGAAATAGATACTGAATATTTTGTTAATCATAGAGTGTCTCTGGTTTCAGAGCACGTCTGGTTTTATCTCATTTTTGAGAGTGTTGTTATAGGTGGAATTTTATATTGGTATTGGTGGTTGGTTTACCGAGTATTGAAAAAAAGAATTTCCTGGTGGCTATTCATTCCAGGCTTCACTTTGTCTGGAATATTCGTTTTCATTACGGTGCTTATTTACTCACCGGCATTTTTTGACGGTGATTTTTTCTACCAGCGGATTGTATTAGAGGAACTATTCATACTTTCTTTTTTTACTACCCCACTCCTCTTTTTTTTGAGTGTTATCTGCTGCTTGATTTGGGGTATTTTATATATGTTCCAACCGACAGGAAATTTAAAGTTAGCAAAAACGCATAATTATAAAGTTGCCGGGGTGTTATTATTCATAATCTGCCTGCAGCTACTGATAGATTATCGTAGTTTTGTCTCTGAGCGTACCTATACAAACCAAGCCTTAACTGCCATAGTCAATGATTTAGATACTGCTACGCTTCAGCAAATTAAACAACATCCTTTTTTAAACACCGCCCCAGAAACTGAGAACTTATATTATAAGCAATTACCGGACGAATTAAGTGACATATTTGCATCTCTAACAAAGAGTGAGTATGCTGTGCGAGGAAATAGTGTTTCTATCAGCATCGGTTTGCTGGGAGAAGAAAAAGGATTATTTTTGTGGAATCGTCCTGATTCACTTTCTTATGCTGATGTTAGAACACCTTTCCCAGATCCAGCATTAGCTCCTGTGGTAAAAACTCCCAACTTAAGAAAAGCTATTTATGAAAAAACTGCGTATCAAACTTCTTTTATACGATATTTGTCTAGACCTTATGTAGCTAGTAAAGTGATTAGTGATGAAGATGGGTCTGTTCAAGCAATTGTTGTGAGTCATTCTGAATTTGATTCCAAGAGATTTTCGCTATTTAGAGTCATTGCTTCCCTGCTCTGGTTTTGGTAAATTAACCCTTCACGTAAGTTAGGAATGCCAGGAACTGGTAAACGACATGAGAAGCTATTTTATTTCTTAGAAGCAAACACCATTTTTGCTCTTTGGTCTTCCCACTCCAGTAAAAAGCCATTTCTTTCCAAAACAGTTTGAGACCAGCTATTTATAAGTACGTACATAATTTCAACTTCATATATATTTCTTGGTAAAAGAAAAAGACCAGCTACCAGTTGCAGTTTTATATTTCTTACGAAGTATATTTCAGTTGCTCTATGTGCTCCTAACAAAGCTATCCCTTGCTGCGACCAAGCTTTTTCTAAAACCCTATAGTCTCGGTCATGTTTAACTATACCTCTAGGAAAATTAATTCTATTTAAGACAAATTCGTAAGACATTATTTCAGAAGAATGATTCTTTCTTTAACACGCTCTAAATCATAGGTTACTCCCTGCCAACCTGCTCTTCTAGCCTTTTGAGAAAGTGGCTTTCTAGGTATAAACATTTCAGGAGTTTGCAATTCAGCAGGCAGATATAGAACTGAGTACTTAGGCTGTTTTATAGCAATAGTATTTTTATCAATTAGAACAATGAATAAAGAAAAATAACGGCCATCATCCATTCGTTCTTTTAGCGGTTCCCAAGCTGCTCCAATAATTTTTTTAGGTACAGTTGTTATATCAGTGGTTGAAACCGTTTTAACCTGAGCTAAATAGCCGCAGTAGTCACAAATGATGTCTGCACATTTGAAGTTTTGACGCAACTCTTTGAGGGTTTTATGTTTTTTGCAGCTTGGGCAAGGCAATGTCTTGGCGATTAGTTTTTCACCCAGTGTTCCCAGTAATTGTTTTGAAGTCGGCACAAAAAGATTATATCAAAAAGCATCATCTGCAGGGACGTCAGGATTCGAACCTGAAAAAGCAGTTTTGGAGACTGCTGTGATACCATTTCACCACGCCCCTAAGTTTGTTCCATCAACATCTTATACTTCCACGAACCAGCTTCTTTTGCTGTTTTCCTTCTGTGACAATTAGCACAGCGCACTTCACATTTTTCGATTTCTTTTTCACAGGTTTGTACAGAATGTCTATTTCTGTACATTTGAGCAATTCCCCATTTTTTATCTCTTAAATGATCAAAATCTAAAACCAGGATATCCTTCTCACCACAATCCTTGCACTTTGATTGAGATAGTTTATTGAAAAGGTATTTAGATAAAACTTCTCGTTGCTTTTGGTTCCATGTAAAAGCTTTAGCAATATACTTTTTCTTGTTATTTGAATAATGCTGTTTTCTATATGCAGAATGGCAATCTTTACAAATCGTGTGCCTAATATCTTTTCCTTTATTTTTTAAGGAAAATGCCTCCGGACCCTTTTCAAGATAACATTTATTACAGAGCATAAAATGCTTCCAAAATTAATTGCTAAGTGTCCGGCAGTTCACAAGCAAAACAGTATTTAGTTAAAGAGCTGTAGCGTATTATACGAGGCAGACTGAGTTTGATCAATTTTCAATCTCATCTTTTGGGACTACAATGAATTCCTATGCCACGTTTAGATCCTCAGCTGGAAGCTCTGTTAGAACAAGATAAATTACATCTGGAAAATACCCAAATTCCCATGGTGACCGTTTCGGCTACCTTTCGGGAGGATTTGAAGGGTTGGTATGGTTTAGCTGAGGACGACAACATCCCTGACGTCGTCCTCTCTCGAGCACACTTCAGTATGGCTATGGGCGTGGCCATCGAGGCCTGGGGTAAAAAAGTAAATCCTGATAAAGCTTGGCTGGTGGATCCCACTAACTATGTCTCCAGCCGGGACTGGAAAAGTTTGCAGCTCACCCAAAGCGTAGGCCGTCTCCTCGCTCGCCAACCGCTCCTCAAAATGGTCAAAGATGTCATCGATCGCTTCGGGAGGCAAAAATTGCCCATTTTAAAAAGTATTACGCCACCAATCGTGCATTTATTTGAACGAGTTGATAAGCCTGTTTTGTCTTTGCACATCGCCGCCGGCAACATTTTAGTAGAGCATGGTAAACACGTTATTCAAGTCATCACCGACCCTCATGTTCGGGATGATTATTTGACCAATGCTGACAATTCCAGGATCACCTTTTGTGTTTTTGATGACCGCACTAAATTGGAGTTTTTAGAAAAAGCAGCGGTGAGAGGTTTGAAAGTTGATCCTGATAAAGTCATCGTCACCGGTCCTCCACTCGATCCCCGCGTTCGTGAGCAACGCTTTCATAAATCAGCCTGGAAAGGCCATCGGCCACTGCGCCTGTGCATCACTACGGGCGGTCTCGGCACCAACAAAGATGAAATTCACCGTATTTTGGAACAAATGTTGCCGGAGTTGCGACGACAACACCCCCTCTACCAAATCCTGGTCTATGCCGGCACCCAAACTGATATCGCCAAAATGAGCCGAGATCTAGCTCACCAGCACCGGGTTAAGATTGGTGGTCAAAGTGATGCTCGTGCTCTATTCAGAATTTTGTATCATCCCCAGATTGTCGATGCCAACGAACTCCTGATCGAATATGGCTTCCCCTGGGCGGATGGTTTCATCAGTAAACCCTCGGGCGACATGGCCTACGACGCCGCTGCCGCTGGCTGCTTCCTACTCACTTTAGCTGAATGGGGTGAATGGGAACACAATATCCGTGAAATTTTTGTCCAAAAAGGCATTGCTCAGAAAGCCGAGACCGATCACATTGTGGCTCAACTCAGCGTCTTAACACAGAGAATTGATGACTCTAACTGGGTAGAAAATGCCCAGTGCGCTGCCCTGGAAATTGATGAGTTATTCCTCAATGGAAGTCAGAAAATTTTAGCCAGCGTGCTTGAGCGGTAACGGGAACTGAGCCGGTTCAGATTGAGGCGCTGGCACCCCCTGCGACATTTCAGCATACGTCTCTAACGCCAGAATGATGTGCTCGCGATCTTTATTACGTTGTTGCTCATCCATCTCACTATATGGTTTCTTTTGAATTAAATGAACTGGATCTTGGCTATCTTTTATCCAATTCCAATTGCGCTCTAACCACTTGATATGGATCTGCTCAGCTAACTCCTCCACCAACTGCCAATCAACTTTTCGACCGGCTTCCAGAGCAGTATGTACTAAATTAAATGCGAGCTCGGCTGCCAAATTATTTTCACGCTGTTGATCTTCAGATAGCTCTTCATTTTTCAAGTTCATGATGTCCACTTCAAAACCCTGAGACGTTTCCTTCCACTTCCCTGGGAACATATCAGCTGGAAACTTGGCTTTAGTCTGAGCGATGTACTCTTGATCAACTTGGCGTTGCCTGTCACCTTCATCACCTTCTGCATATTTACCTCGAACGGGCTTATAACGGTTGGCACGAGGGTCACTCATTTGCCAAGAGTGATGAATTTTATTGGCTAACACGGTTTTTACGTGCTGCTGAAAACCTGGGTCGGCAATCGGTTTTTCGAGCTGAGCGCCAACTGCTTTTGTTCGAGCTTGGTATTCTTGGGCCCGCATCTCATCCAACTCCACTGCTAAACGTAGTGCATCGTTTAACCCTACGGCAGCCAGCTGTTTAGAAAGCGTTGTCATTTTTAGATCCAAAACTTTTAGTTGTTCGCCATCCATCTCAGACCATTGCGAACTAAACTTCATTAAATTGGGTAGTTCATTGAGAGTCCGCATCAGGATTTGTTCCTGCTTCTTTTTGGTTTGAAACTTGTCATCATTATCGCGGACGTGTGTGTCAGGGTGGAGCCAGGCAGGCATTTTGAAACGTGAGATGGCGCGCGATTCGTGTTTGAGTTGTTGGCGTGGAAGTAGTTTTTCACGCTCTTGAATTAAGAGTGCCATGTCACGGCGCACTTCCAGCAATTTTTGTTGAAGGTGGGTACGAAAATCGAGCCACTTCGGCGATTCCGTAGCTTGAGATTGTGTGAGTTCAGGAATAAAAATGTGCGCTTCATCACTTACCATGTAGTTATGGTATCACATCTGGAAGAAAGAGCGAAAACTTATTTTAATTTCTTGCTCATGACGTGCTCAGTGCTCTTTTGGCAACGTTTGCAGTACTTCATGAGAGGAAAGGTGGATTCACCAGTAGTTTGTTTTTTGAGTTGTTCGTTTTGTTTGTTGTACTCAGTAATGTAATTAAAGTTGTTACAGACTTTACATTTTAAGCCAGTTGCTTGACGTGGGCCTTTTTTCTTTTTTGCCATAGATACCTTACTTTAAAAATGGTCGCTATTTGAAATCTGCATCTTTTGCAGAAGCGTAGTATACACAATCAGAGTGATTTTATCTAGTCAGCCTTCTGGGTGGCGTTCTCAGGTGAGTTGGCTTTTATAAAGTGTAAGCCAAGACCAACCTCAGGATGAGCAACTGCAACTTCTAAAGTAAGCACGCGCACATCTTCACCTAAAAAGCGGGTATCTATTGCCACTATCTCTCCCCCCTCGAGTGGATAAAGATATCTTTCAAACTGTGGGTGCTGGCGCAACTGACTAAAAGGTGTGCCGGCAGCGACATTTGGAAGTGGTTGCAAGAGTACAGAGTGCTCATTTTTCGCAATAGTAGTCACACTTTTACCCATATTTACCAGACACACCTTATCTTTTTGAGTTAAAAAAGCAAGGTGATAACGGCTAATCTGACTATTCGCCATTTTGCCATACAGATATTTCCATCGTTCATCCTCGACATCTGTCTTATCTCCAACTTTAACCCCTGCCCGCCCTATTTGCAGACCTTGAGTTAGCTCGCTTGGAGTAAAAACAATGTCACTGGTTCGAAAAATTTCCTTGAGAAGTCCTTTTTGGTGGAGCAACAACGTTGTTTCTGGATCTAAAAGATCTGTCATCAACGGATCTCCAAGAAATACAGATTCAATTGAGGGCTTTACTTGTATTCTTTCCATAACAACAAAAGATTGTACACATTAACTACATATAAATGAAGTCCAAATAAGGCTTGAGTCAGCCGAGAAAAAAGAGGAATCTAGCCTGAAAGAAAGCTTTGGAGCCTTCTCAGGGATTCGAACCCTGGACCTCCTGTTTACAAAACAGGCGCTCTAACCAGCTGAGCTAAGAAGGCAAAGATCAGAAGCAGATTATAGCAAACTATTAAGAGTTTCTTAAATGAGTTCGGGCCCTAACACTGATCACACTTATCATGATCATCAACAAAAATATCAGATGTAACACCGGCGATACCTCTGGATTGTCTTGAAACCGCTCTACATCGGTTAAACCAAACATAATTTCTTCTGGCAACGCTAATTCTTGGAGACGATCCGAGTATTTTTGCTCAAGATCAATTTGAAAAAACCCTAGCTGGCCATCAAAAGTAATTTGCTGACCAATCATCCGCGTGTTATCGATAGCTAGGATGGAGGTTGCTGCATCAGGGAGCTGTTGCACAGGCACCAGGGCTTTATTACCGTCAAAAGCATACAGCCATACTTGATGTTGGCCGTTTTTTATCACCCGAGCTATAAATTGAAAGTGAGGACTATTTTGGACGGTAGCATGCCACTCAGTACCAGGTGGTAATGACAGATGTTCCAGTTGAGGCTTGGCTTCACTTAAATCTGCTATATATATTTGTGAAGGCATGCTCCTTAGATCAAAGTTACTAATAATCAAAAAAAGCTTATCACCATAGACTTCAGCGGAGACCATGGGTTGCCCTCGCAACTCACTCAAGGGGTTTTTTAAACGCCACTGTTGGCCGGTGACATAGTTTTCCACCAAGATAAAATATCGAGTACTATCCACCGCAATTGTTAAATCACCCACTACTAAATCATCTACATCAACTTGCCAATAATGGTCTTCCCTGTCATAAATCAAGCTGCTCATTTCACTCGTATCCTTTTCTTTCACCCCTAGTTTTATTCGCGGTGGTGCGCCAGCTGGCAACACTAGTGACACATAATCAAACACATAAAAATCTGGATTGTTGATTGCTACGGCGGTGGTTTCTCCATTCAAAATGTTGATGATTTTGCCGGTAAAGAGATTTGTATACGGTTGATCTACTACCAGAATGTAATGGTCTTGGCTGGCAATTATTTCACTCTGTTCAAGATTCATGGAGGTATGAAGCTCGGTGCCCAACTCTGGAATATTCACCCGTACGCGGTTATCCCGATCTGAGGTATCAAAATCTGAGTAAAAAAATAAAGTGGGCGGCGTAAACTCCTTACTGACAGCCAGCGCCCGCAACAATACAGCGGTCTCCCCTACCGCGCCAAAAACAAAACTACCAGCTTCTAGTCCTTTTCTAATCATGTCGGGTATTATACGGCTCCATTTTTAATATTTTATGAAATTTTCTCTTGATAATGGTAACAGGCCAAAAAAAACCACGCGGTGCGTGGTCAATTGAGAAATAATATGTAAACGTGCCAGGTGAAGGATTCGAACCTACGAAGACAAATGTCAGCAGATTTACAGTCTGCCCCCGTTGACCACTTGGGTAACCTGGCCCTGAGCCTTCGCCGGGGTTCGAACCCGGTACCTCATTCTTACCAAGAATGCGCTCTGCCAAGTGAGCTACGAAGGCAATCAACTAACTTATGATGCCAATTTATGCCTCTCGGCACCAAAAAGTTCAGAGATGTAGATTACTACACTTCAGGATTTTTCTCAATTAGGAAGCGGTTATTCTGCGAGTAACGCTGCAAAACCTTCTTTCGCTCGTTGCTCTGCTCTTTTCTGACTAGTAATACTAAGTTGAGACAGTAAAAATAAAAATTCAGGTAATGTCTTCGGTAAGGTTTGAACAATTTTTTCTGAATCTGTTGCACCCGCCACAATAAATTTAGTAGGCATTTTATCGTGTCCATAAACTCGAGGATGATAAATTAATTCCTTATTAACAAGCAAACTATAAGCAACAATCTCAACCAACCGTTCCGTTGAAGTATCTGGACCAAAAACTCTCTCTATCTGATCCATTTTTTCAATTACTTCGTCGTCTAGAGGTCGAAAGGAATTATTACTGCCTTTACTCATTTCTGCCTTGAATATACCTACTTGCCCTATTACAGGATGTATCTTAACCTCTACCATTCGTCGTGGATCTTCATAAACCTTAACACCATCTACTATTTGTAAGGCAACTTTGAAATTATTTTTAACTAAAATCTGATCTAAAACCATTAACTCTTCTTCTGTGAAAGTGGCACCTGGCTGTAGGAATTTCTCTAAGTAAGAGTTTAGGCGAACAGGGCTAAATTTTTCATTTACTACTAGTTCCTCAGGAGTTGGCTCTACAGGTAAGACGGGCTCACTTAAAGTAGCTTTTGCTAACTCAAATGTAAGTTCGCATTGATACCGAGTGGCAAAACCATTAAATCTTCCTTGGGCAAAATTGGTGGCCTTAATAGTGAAGTTGTGATCACCTTGTACTTGAAGGGTATACGTTTCATCGAAGTCACCTTTATTACTGACTTCAACCTGTGCCGAAGATCTTAATTGCTTAGCTAGCAAGTCTAGAGTTGGGACCACTTCCTGCTGGCTTAAAGTTAGCTCTAAGGTTTTTTTATCTCCCAGCGCTACAGTATGTTGTTTTCCAACTTCTAAATGGGAAAGCGGCAGTTGTCGAGAAGGAGCACCCTCACCTCGGAGAGCATAGACTGCAGTTTTTAACTCTTCGTACACAGCAGGATTTACAGCTGAACTTTGTTCACTAGCATTTACCTTATCTTTACCCCAGCGAAGATAGCTTCTAAAGTCAAATTGTTTGCGGGTAGGTTTATTTTCGACTATGGCTGCCATGGTGCCTCCTGATGTAATTAAGTTTTTTTCGGCTGATGGCCGGATTATATCACCTCAAAAAATCGAGCGCTGAGTGGTGTTTGGAAACAAAAAAAAAGCCCCGCCCGCCAAGTGGCGGACAGGACTAAAACGTAGAATACAGAAGGACTTTCACCTCCAAACTTGAGGGGCCCTGATCCCCCTAAGAAAACCAGGTGGGCAGGACGCCGCTAACTCCACGGAGCTAGCAAATGGACAATCCATAAGCCCGAAAAAAAACATTATCGAGGAAATTCTATGCCCCCCAAGTTTGAATGTTAAAGTCTGTTAATGAACTATGAAGATAGTACCATTCCGCGCTCCGGTTGCCAACCAAAATTTAGTAAGAGTTTAGTAAGAAACAAACAGCCCCCGTTTACTGGGGGCTGTAGTTTAAATTTAAAATTAAAAATTGATACTTTACGCTGCCTGTCCTTGACTCAGCTCCTCTACCCACCCTTTGAGTTTAGAGCCGTATTTTTCTTGCTCCATCACAAATTTTAAGTGCGCTTTGAAGTAGTTTTCAGGGTCACCAGTCGTCATCCATTCGCCACGGGTGACTTCCACTCGGACGGTTTTTTCGGCAGCTAAGCGTGTGATAGCATCCACAGTCCACAACTCACTGTCTTTGCCGGTGTTATTAGGGTTTAAGTGTTGGAAAATAGATGGCTTCACCAAGTAACGTCCATAGGAAGCTAAGCGTGAGGGCTCACTACCTTTATCTGGTTTTTCAATAATATTGTCGAGCTCATTTTGAGAACCAGCTTTGAAGGAAATAATACCGTATTTATCAACTACTTCAGGACTGACCTCTTGAGCCATGATGATACCCTCCACACTCGGATCTTGTTCGTACAAATCCACCATGGTTTTGGCGTCACCAGGGTTGCCAAAAACAATGTCATCGCTATACAAGACTAAAAAGGCTTCTTCGCCTTCAACAAATTTTTGGGCAGAGGCCACGGGGGAACCGTTTCCATATGGTAAGCTTGGATCTTGAGTAATAACCACAATCTTAGGAAAATCTAAAACGTGTTGCACTGGCTCGTAGCGATCTTCTTTACCCTGAGCAGACAGTTGTTTGCGGATACGATTCACATTATTGTTGAAGTAATCCACATAAATGGGCTCACCCTCGGGAGTCGCCACCACGATGATCTCTTCGATGCCCGCTTCTACACATTCTTCTACGACAAACTGCATAATAGGACGATTACCTAAAGGCAACATTGCCTTGGGAATCGTTTTGGTAATCGGTAAATAGCGACTGGCAAAGCCGGCATCAGTGATGATGGCTTTCTTCACTCGTTTTTGATCGGACATACGTTCTCCTTACTACCTTACTGGCGCCATTATAGCCTGCTCTCTCCAGCTGTGCTATTTGAATTTTGATTGAGGACAATTTGCCGTCTCGCACTTGTCAGTAATTCCAGATTCATTTATTCTTAAATATTGTGTCACTGCCTTTTGCCCGCCAATCTGCGTCTACCTTGCTACAATCCCCACCCGTTTTCTTTGGTTTACTGGTAATGTTGATGGTCATTCCCTTTGGTCTGATGGCAGTCACTCAACCTACCAACCTTTCACCGCGGGCGAACACCCCAGTCACTCCCCCGATCACACCACCTGGCAGCACTCCTAGCCCCACTCCTTCGCCACTGCCTTCAGCTGACATTAATAATGACTCGAAAGTCAACTTGGCTGATTACACATTGTTATCACAAGAATTTATGCAGACTGGTCCTAATTTAAACAGTGATTTGAATAACGATAATAAGGTAGATTTAGCTGACTACACTATTTTGGCTCAACAATTTGGAATTGGGCTCTAGAATTAGTATTATTAAAAATGCTAGAGTAATGTCTGTATCATGAACAAAACCGTCGACAACAAAATTATTCACGTCCATAAACAATCCTGGACTAAAATGTTGAACCGCTTCGGTATCTTGGTCTCAGTAGCCTTGATTGTGATTGGCGCTTTAGGCTTAGTTTTCATTCAAAAACCTCTCCGCGATGAAAACCTGGACTTACGCGAAAAAGCCGCCACCAGTACTGGCTTAGTATTGGTTAGTACTTCTCCTGCCTCTGGCACCAGCTTTTTGCCTAACCAAGCTCAAACCATCAATTTACAAGCTAATACCCAAAATGTCCAAACTGATGGCATCCAATTAGTCTTCAACATCGTCACCAGCACTTTTACCGCCCCGCCTACTATTACTGTTCCTGCGAATACTGGTTTAGAGATCGGTTATTTAGAAATTGAAGGCACCAACGATGGCTTTTTGGTCTCGATGATTGTGTTACCAGATAATATTCAAGACACTTACTCCACTTCCTCACCAGAAACGTTTGCGCAAATTAACTTCACGCCTACCCAACCGGGCACAATTACTTTCAACTTTGACGTGGAGAACTCATTATCTACTGTCCACGCTAGTAACCCACCTCGTGATGAGTTGCGCATCGTGAGTAGCTCTAATTACATTGTTGCTAACTTAAACAGTCCTAGTCCTACCCCCTCAGCCACTCCTGGCGCTTCCGCTTCACCCAGTCCTTCACCAAGTGCGACTCCTACAGCCAGCGCTTCACCTGCTGCAAGTGCTAGTCCCGCCGCCAGTGCCAGCCCAGCTGCGTCAGCCTCTCCAGCGGCCAGTGCTTCGCCTATCACTTCGGCTTCACCCAGTCCCTCGCCGAGTGCTTCACCCGCCACTGGGGGCACCACGTACCGCCAATGTAATGAGCAATGTAATAGTAACGCCGAGTGTGCTGCTAATCACCGCTGTTACGAAAACCGCTGTCGCTTAGTGACTAATGTCTCGAGTACCAGCTGTGCTGCTGCTGCTGACCAAGGTCTCAACCGCTTGTGTAATCAATACTGTGCTGATGCCCGTGAGTGTGCTTCCGGATACTCATGTTTTAATAATCGCTGTCGCCGCGCCGATAACCCAGATAACACCAGCTGTGCTCTCCCTACCCAGGTAGTGCAACAACAAATTATCAATGGCTGTAATAAGACCTGTTTGACCAACGCCGAGTGTGCTACCAACTTACGTTGCTACAATGGCAGTTGTCGCTTAGCCACTAACCCAAGTAGTTTGACCTGTACGGCTACTTCTACTAAATCAGTCTCGCCTCTCTATAGTAAGGGTGGAAAAGGTGGCTCTGCAGCCGATCAAGATCCAGCTGCCTCACCAGCCAGCCCTCAACCTAGTGGTTCACCCCGACCCACCTTTGTCGCTTCACCTCGCCCTACTGCCGTAGCCTCGGTTGCACCAACTCCCGCCCCTGAAGAGACCTCAGATGCCAGTAGTTTCTTAACTCGCTTCTTGAGCGGACTCGGTGGCTCAGGGTTCTCATTCCCAGCCTTAGCTTTAGCCGCTGGTCTAGGATTATTACTACTGTTACTCTTGGTGGCTTTATTTGGAGCTTTGTTCCGTCGTCGTAAGGATCCAGCTGGCCCTATGGTCGTCAAACGCTCACCTGCCCCTACTGCTTATGAACAATCATTACAAGACCGTATCAATCAATTAAAAGGTACTGAGCACGGCCCAGCCACTGGCCCTAGTATGCCAGCCCGCCCCATGCCACCAGTCTCACCTGTGCCTCCAACTACACCAGCTCGCCCACCGATGAGCCCTGTGGCTCAACCTCAGGCTCCAGCCAACACGACCGGTAATTCGTCCATGCTGGAGCGCTTAAAACAAAAAGGCATCTCGACGCCGCAATCAGATACTTAGCTTTATATACCAGGCTATTAAGCTGGTGATTCCAGACCAGCTGAGAGTTTGATACAATACCACATCTATGGTCAGTCCCATTCAGTACGTCCGCGAGGTGAATCAAGAGTTACAAAAAGTCTCGTGGCCGAGCCGTCAACAGACCATCCAAATGACGGCGTTAGTGATTGGGGTGAGCGCCTTAGTGGGCCTCTATATCGCTGGCTTAGACGTGCTTTTTCAGTACGCATTACGGATCTTAATTAATAGGTAACACTATGAACCAAACTCAACCAGAACCAACTCAAGATCAATTAACTCCTCCTGAAGTCCAGGAAGTTAAGGTCTCTACTCCCAACATGATTGTTGTCTCCGATGCAGTCAATAAAAAGGCTCGTTGGTACGTGGTCCACACCTATTCTGGTCATGAGAATAAAGTCGCTGAAACGCTGAAACAACGCGCTGAAACCTTAAACTTAACTGACAAAATCCTCGAGATTTTAATTCCTACTCAGGAAAAAATTCAAATCAAACGTGGTCAACGCAAAACCGTCAACGAAAAGATTTTCCCTGGTTACATGCTCGTCCACATGGAACTGACTGACGAATCATGGTTAGCCGTCCGCACTACCCAAGGTGTGACTGGCTTCGTGGGCGTGGGCAACAAGCCTACTCCCCTGCCTAAACATGAAGTCGAAGCCATTTCTAAGTTCATGACTCAAGCTACCCCACAATTCAAAGCCGAGTTTGTGGAAGGCGAAGCAGTCCGGATTGTGGATGGTCCATTCAACGACTTCTTGGGCACCGTCAAATCCATCAACGAAGAAAAAGGCAAAGTGGAAGTCTTGGTCTCTATTTTCGGCCGCGAAACGCCCGTGGAGCTGGACTTCTTGCAGGTTAATAAGGTTTAGTTTTCTTTCCAAGTTGTGATTTTTTACTCATAGTCACTCACTTAAAGTGAAACTATAATGCCGGCCTATGGCCCGACGCATTGATCAAGATCCTGTTACTTCGTTTCGAAATTTTTTACGCACTGTATCTCGTCCTGAGAACTCTATCGACAAACGCGCAGGCGCCCTGTGGAAAGTGATGGTAGTCATAGGAATTCTAGGGTTTTTACACCTTTATCCCGAAAGACCAGTTACCATAGATACAGCTCTTAATGCGCTTAATTATCAACCGAGCACCTTAGAATCAAGTATTTCCCCAATGAGCGAGGCACGCGTGATCAGCTTACTTAAGATTGTTTTAAGCGAACACCAACACTTACCCTCAGACCTATACATCACCCTCTCGCCCAACCGCGTGTATGCTTACAATTCTCACCAACCGATGTCTCATACTCCTGCTAACGCAGTTTCCTTGAAAATTTCACCGGAGGGGTTCTTCATCACTTATTTTGATGCCATGGATACCGAACTAGCTATCTCTCAAGGCGAAGCGGAAAAATATGTCCAGTATCTGCGCACCACTGCTAGTTGGGATGTGGCATTAGCTACTTCTCAACTTGTCACCCATTTACCTGACGTTCAATATCACTGCATGTCGGCGCACCAAGCTGAAGTAACTAGCGATGGTATTAGTCCTCAAAATCAAAACCACACTCTTATCCTCCTTAACTTACTCGATCCTCATGAAAATGTGGAACTAGCCTATAAACCTAACGAAAAACCAGCGGTGGTCATACCAAATAGGGGTTGGATGAGTAGTCTGGGTCAGCTGTCCCAGAAAGATGTAATCGCTACTATCGAAACTATTTGTGAGCTCACTTTTAATGGGAAATAACTTCGCTATATCATTTATGTTATAATTCACTTCTCGCCATACCTCGGCGACGCAAGTTATTAGGGATAACCTGCACCTAAATTGAGGGAGCAAACCGATTTGCGGTGAGCGAAAACAACTTCTTAGCTTCTAGAGAATTGTCTTCTTCTCATCCAGTGGTTTCTCACATCAACAACTAACAATGTAAATTACTCCTAAGGAGTGTGTATGGCTAAAAAAATTGTCAACGTTTTGAAACTGAACCTACCAGCTGGTAGTGCTACTCCAGCTCCTCCAGTCGGTCCTATCTTAGGTCAAGCTGGTATTAACATGATGGACTTCTTGAAGCAATATAACGACAAGACATCCGATAAACGTGGTCAAATCATCCCCGCTGAAATCACTATCTTCGAAGATCGTTCATTCAAGTTCGTTTTGAAGTTGCCTCCTGTAGCAGAAATGATTAAGCAAACCTTGAAATTAAAAATGGGTAGTAAAACAGCTGGCCGCGAAACCATTGGTACTTTAACCATGGACCAAGTCAAAGCCATTGCTGAACAAAAACTCCCTGATTTAAACACCAAGAGTTTAGACTCAGCTATTAATAGTGTGATTGGCACGGCTCGAAGTATGGGCGTGGCAGTTAGATAATCGTAATTTCGAACAGGAGTTTATATGGGAAGTAAAAAAAATATCACCATGAGCACCACTGAAGACACCGTCAAGATCGTGGCTGCTGCACAACCAGAAGATATGGCTCAAGCTACCGGCGAAGCCGCAGCTGAAGGCGCTGAAAATACCAGTGAAGCCAAAGCTGCTAAACCAAAAGTCGCTCGCGCTCGTGGTACGAAATACGTCGCTGTCCGCGCTCAAGTGGATAAAACTAAAACCTATGATCCGTTTGCTGCAGTGGAGTTAGTTAAAAAACTTTCCTACAGTAAATTTGCTGGCACCATCACCGCTGATGCCGTCGTCCGCGAAGAGAACACTCAAGCTACCCTCACGTTCCCTCACTCTACTGGTCAAACTATCCGGGCAGTAGTTGTAAGTGAAGAGGTCTTGAAAGACATCGAAGCTGGCAACATCAATTTTGAAGTTTTAATCACCGAACCTCGTTTCATGCCTCAATTAGCTAAATTCGCTAAAGTCTTAGGTCCTAAGGGCTTGATGCCTAACCCTAAAAATGGCACCGTCACCACCAATCCTGAGCTCAAAAAACAAGAGCTAGAAGGCGGTAAAGTGACGTTGAAGGGCGAGAAAAAAGCTCCTTTGATGCACGTCACCCTCGGTAAAACCGATATGGACACCAAAGCTTTAGTGGAAAACCTGCAAGCATTGTTAAACGCTTTGAAAGGCAAAGTGGTGAAGCTCAGCCTGACCGCTACCATGAGTCCCAGTGTCAAAGTGACCGTGGCGTAAAGAAGTGCTTCATCAATGCCGAAAGAACGTTTAAAACGCAAGCGTAGTCGCACTGAAGTAGAGACATCGTGGTTAACACCATCTCGTATTTTGAAAACACTGGGTGTATTAGGTGGAGTTGGCGCAGCTTTAGTCATTGGTCGTCAGGAATTGCGCTCAGATCATTCGCAGACTTCTACTTCTAATAACTCAGAAACTCACTCCCAGACCCTGGATCAACCTTCACGGTTTGAGTTATCTAGCTTGTTTTCCAGCGAAGCCGATCGCCAGCTTATTCTTAATAGCTCGGTGCATCTTTTAATCTATGACCAAAATGGTAGTTCTATTGGTCAGGCACGAGGTGGGTTAGCGATAGATACCAGTAGCAACCAAGTGGTGCTGCTAGCTGCTGCTCACTCAATTAAGCCAGAATATACCTACCAACTTACTGGACCCGCTCTATCTGCAGATTTAACTGTTAACGGCACTGCTTTTACGATTGATTCGCCTCAATTTCAGGAGTCTACGGCGCGACTAATCATGGAAACTGGTCAAGTCAGCACTGTTGATCTCCCAGTAATAGCGCCTGAGACAAAGTTACTTACAACTGAGAGTTTTGTGACTGTCCCCTACGCGGACCGAGATACCGTAGGCAACGTTTTCCAAGTTACAGAAATTACGGGTGATGGGGTGATTGTGTGGCGAACCATTGAATGGGATATGGTCGCTCGCCAACCACAATTGGGTGATTGGCAAGCAGCACCTAATTCTACGCAAGTCCTAGGTGAAAGTTGTAATGGTGGGTCAGGGGCCGTTGCCCTCTTAACTGAATCCACAGCAAATGGCTTTCAACTAGTTCGCAATAACCTTGGCGAAGCGCTCGCTTTAGCTACGTTGGCAGGCAATGATCCACTCAATCCTACTGCTGAATATCGCAAAGGTGAGTTGAGTTGCAGTAATTTAGCACTCGGACTTTTGATTGGTCACTAAATTCCTCGATTTGAAGCGTCTTAAATAATATTTATACTATGTCTGAGAGATGGTCTGACCGAACTAAACAACCTTCTTATATTAATGAGTCATGGAGATTGTTCGGGCGATTGCTACTGGCCAGCATCGTTACATTAGTTAATGGGAATTTAGTTCTTCACCTTTTAAATAAACCTGCACAACCAAGAGAGCTAGACTCTCACATGGATAATTCTACTGGCACTGAGTACTTAGATGTAGTTCTAACAGACAGCCTAGAAAGCTATAGTCGAGAAATAGTTCGCTTCCCACCTTATTTTGTCAGCACGCAAGCCAATGAGCCAAGTAGTAACGGCCAAAAATTAGCTTTAATTTATCATGGACCTAACTGGAAAGATACTTTGCACATATACAGTTCTGGGGAAAACGAACCTCTCACCTTCGGCCCGTTAACTCCTGGTTTTAGAGATGCGATTGAATGGTCTCCAGCTGGCAATTACTTAGCCATGAGTGTGCTACTGTCAGGTGATGGCAGAGACTATGGCCTTATGGTCTTTGATGTCACTTCAGATCAGGCTTGGCAACAAGGTCCCGAGGTAATTACTAGTCCACTAGGGGCTGCTGATCCCACCTGGTTTGCTTGGTCCCCTACTGGAGAATATCTTGCTTGGTCGGAGGGCACCGACATACGTATCAAAGTAATGCCCGAAAAGCTGCCCATGCGTCCCGAGTTTAAGCCTGTCGCTAAAAGTTTATTGACGTGGATAGATGAACACCAAGTGGTCTTTGTAGATTATCGAACTTCAGGTCCATCCACCATTGGCAACCTTTATTTGTATGATATAAGAACACAAGAAAGTACTTTAATTAAAGAGCTGGAAGGTACTGAATGGATACCTCAACTTAATAATGTTATTTTTGTCCTGGGTTCGGCTGAAGGTAAATGGGTAGGACTCGGGACTACTCATAACACAAATTTTGAGTTCGGCATTTTTGACTTTGCAGGTAATCTAATTGGAACAAGTTCATTACCAGTATTACCTCTAGGCCCTCTCGGAGATCACTATGTGCTACAAAAGATTATCTGTGAACCAAATAAACTCACCGGTATTTATAGTAATGGCGAATTAAGAGCTGCTGAGATTATTTTTCATTAAAAGTGTCTTTACTATCTTCTGGCCTGGATAAGTCCCATAACTTTGACTTTTTCTCACTTTTATTGTAATATGTATTTAGTGTGTATTTTTCTAAATGGGCATTGCGCCTATTTTAGAGAAAACTCGCTCTTTAACACTGGATTTAGCACCTGAGTACCGATGAGTTCTTCTTTTTAATAAGGCGGATTGATCGGTGCTCAGGATGGGCCTGAGCCGTAATGTTTTAGTTTTGTTCAGGAGCTTAAAAAAATGGATGCGGTAGTAGTAATCAATTCACCAAAAACCCCAGCCGGAGACAATCTTTTAACCCAAATTTCATTATTTGGAGTAGAAGTTGTAGAAGGAGACTTGGGGAAAAGTGGAGAACTCTTTTTGGAATTTGTAAGGGGGGGTGCATTTGCATTATTGTTCTGGTGGAAAGATTTAGAATATCAACCTCCCACCTTTGAACAATATTTAGCAGAAATCCTCAAGGTTGCCTTGCCAGAAAAAAAGGTGGTTATTGTCTTTGAGTATCAACCGTACTTCAATCTTCCTCAAGAATTTGCTAATCAATGGCAGATTATATTAAGGGAGGACGCGGATACGGATGACATTTGGGGAATTTTGATAGGCGCTACTCAGATTCCTAAGCGCCTGAATAAATAACCCGCTAAAATCCAGCCCGACTCCCCTCGCTTAACCGTGAGGGGGTCAATCTCAAACTGAGATAAAATATGTCACTTTAAGATTGATTCAACAAAAAAAGCCTCGGACTGCTCACGAGGCTTTTTTGATTTTTACTTAAGTGAAATTACACTTTATCTTTAATTTCTTTATTTAACTTGGCCACAAATTCTTCGAGCTTCATGACTTCAGGTTTGGACTTGGGTTCGGCGCCACGAGCGTTGACTGCCACCGAGCCACTCTCCATTTCCTTGTCACCAATGACTAAGACATAGGGAATTTTTTCCAGTTTGGCATCACGGATCTTGGCCGACAAGCTTTCCGCCCGATCATCGAACTCCACGCGCATCTTTTCTGAACTCAACTCATGGACCACTTGTTGAGAGTACTCATGATGACGATCAGCAATTGGCAAGACGCGCACTTGTGTGGGCGCCATCCAGAGTGGGAATGCCCCGGCATAGTGCTCGATCAAGAAGGCCATCACGCGTTCAATGGCACCAATCGAAGAGCGATGAACCACAATTGGTTGCTCCTCTACCCCGGCTTCATTGACAAATTTCAGATCAAAACGCTTCGGCATCACGAAGTCATACTGGACGGTAAAAGCCGTATCTTCTTTACCATTGACGTTACGCATTTGAACGTCAATTTTAGGGCCGTAAAAGGCGGCTTCTTGGGGTGCTTCCACGAAGTGGGCGTCTCTCTCTTCCAGCACTGAGCGCAAGACGTTTTCCGCAAAATCCCATGACTCATCGTCTTTGAAGTATTTTTTATCATCAGAGCGATCACCCAGTGACAAGCGATACCAGAATTGTTCACCTGGAGTAAACTTGAAAATATTAGAGATGTACTCGATCAAATCAAGCACGCCATTGATCTCTGATTTAGCTTGTTCGCGCCGACACACAATGTGAGCATCTGCCAAACAAAAACTGCGCACGCGCTGCAACCCGCTCAACTCTCCCGATTGCTCATAGCGATACAACTTGGCTAATTCAGCAAAGCGCATCGGCAGTTCTTTGTAGGAGTGAGGCCGGCTGGAGTACAACTCGAAGTGGTGAGGGCACGTCATCGGCCGCAACATGTACTCCTCCTCGTCGATCACAATCGGGGCGTACATCGAGTCCTTGTAGTACGGATAGTGACCTGATTTTTTGTAGAGGTCTAAGTTGGCAATATCAGGCGTATAAACGTGTAAGTAACCACGTTTAATTTCCTCATCCACGATAAAGCGCTCCAGCTCGCGGCGGACAGCGGCACCTTTGGGTGTCCAAAGTGGCAAGCCTTTACCCACCGTGTCAGAAAACACAAATAAATCGAGTTCTTTACCCAATTTTTTGTGGTCACGAGCTTTGGCTTCAGCTTGGCGCTGCAGATACTCATCCAGTTCTGCCTGCGAAGGCCAGGCTGTACCATAAATCCGCGTTAACATTGGGTTCTTCTCATCGCCTAACCAATAGGCACCCGCCACCGATTGCAGTTTAAAATACTTCAGCTCTTCGGCAGGATTTTCGACGTGGCCACCTTTGCACAAATCCCAGTACTCACCCGATTTATAAAATGTGATCGTTTTGCCTTCTTCCGCGAACTTATCAATCAATTCATGTTTGTATTGGTTGCTAGGATATTCTTTTTTGGCATCAGCGACTGACAGCTCAAAACGCTCAAACTGTTTCCAGTTGGGTAACATTTCCCGCATCTTTTTTTCAATCGCCGGGAAGTCCGCTTCAGACACTGGCTTGCTAAACTCAAAATCAAAATAAAAGCCATTTTCGATGTTCGGTCCAATCGTGCGCTTGGTATCTGGCCACAGCTCCATCACGGCCGCAGCTAATAAATGAGCAACTGAGTGACGCAAATTATCTAAGTATTCTTGATCATGTTTGGGTTTTGACATATGTTTAAATTCCAAATTTTAAATCTCAAATTCCCAAATTAGTACGCTCGCTATCGAATTGAATTTTGGAATTTGGATTTTTACTAATTACTACTATTCTACCGCTCCGAACTGGCCTTCGGAGTATTAAAAAACCTCCCGGCCGGGGGAGGTGTTCAGTTTCGGTCTAGCCAGCCAAAACTACTCCCCTGCCGGGATGGTAGTAGTGGTGGTAGTAGTCCGAACTAAGAATTTCATCAGTGCTAGTATACCATATTTACTCCGCCCAACTTTTTACTCTAAAATAGAGTTTATGGCTACTAATGAGCTAAAAAAAACTATAGTTGAAACATCTGAACCAGCTTCACCTTCGCCAGTTCCAACCAAGACAGCAGATCGCGATAAACCAGAACGCTTCAAACGACTGAAAACCCTGGGGCGGAAGGGTCTCTATTTAGTCGTTTTAACTGCAATGCTTGGCAATGTTGGAGGCGGTTACTTGCTCGGCAAAAAAATACTTGAAGCCCAAAACCCTTCCGACATATCTCAGATCCTGGAAGGTGAAGATGGGGGCTCGTTAACAACACTTCTCCAGGCCTATGAAGCTCAAAAACTGCGTGAACACTCCCTGACCAATGACCAACAACGGGCTCAAATCGGCTTAGAATTTATTGATGACCGTACTGAGGGTGGTGGCAATGAACGGCTCGAGGAACAACTCTCTCAGAAATACCTCGATGCCACTACACACGCCCTGGTATTAGAAACTGTAAGTGGCCTGAATGAAGCGCAGTTCGGCCCTTATCTAATAGCTGAATTAAAGAAACCTGATTCTGAAATTGGGGCGAGTTTGCGAGAAGATATTCAAACAAAAGTCGAGGCTGAACTTAATCGCGCCGTGGAACACATCTTGGCTGGTGGCACGCTCAGCACGATTGCTAATCCTGATTTTTTCCGCACACTGGTGGAAACCCAACAAGAAGAACTCACTACCTGGTTTTCATACTATCTAGAACCAACTTTTGGCCAGTTGAAAATAAATCCCGCTTATCAAGAATTTTTTACAGCCTATGAAATTGAGTCCATTGCTGATTTAGCACCTTACTTACCCACCAGCCTCTGGCGGTATCTCCTGGTTCATACCCTTGGCTTTACTGGTCTCGATCAGCAATATATGGAAGCTCAGCCCATTCATGAGTTGAGCATCTACGTGAGTGAGCTCATCTCGCGGGCTCCCAGTGTTCGTACTGGCCAACGCCTGACACCTGACCAACTCCGCATGAGCAACGAGACTTTTTATCAAACCTATAATCTATTGATGATTGTGGCTACTGAGCAAATTGATGACAGTGAGGAAGCTTTCACTCCGGAAATGTACTGGGATTTCTTCCAGATTCCCCGGTTGTTAAACATCGAGTTTGGCATCTATTGTGAGTTGCTCGGTAATGTTTTTCTCCCTCAAGATAAGTTGCAGTATATTCCCATTACAGGTAAGCATGTGGGTAATCCATTTACCCAAACTTCCACGCCACTATCAGTGCTAGCCTTCAAAGCCAATAATGAGCACACACCCCTCCGCTTATCGAAGTTAGTTTTGACTGACTCATATCAACAGCTCACCATCCTCAAAGAGCTGTTTGAGCAACGCTTTCCGAGTGCTTCGGGAGCCACTTTCGAGCAATTTCTCCAGTTTCTGATCGAGACTGATCACAACTTAGCAGCCACCAATTACTCCACCTTTGAAATAACCCGGTTGTTTACCTTTTCCCCCGATTTTACGAACCGGCAACTCGACCTGGAAAATGCTCACACGCTGTTGGAGTTGTTCAGTCGTCTTCATGGAAATGACGTCATGATGCGCGTTTTTCTAGAGGATCTCACCCAACGTGATTTTAGTTTATTTAGAGTGGAGATGTGGTTCCAACTGGCTGAAGAGTTTGGCGTCGGTCCATTTGCGGCCAACCTCGACAATCAACCCTTTCCCGAACCTCGCTTTACTTTAACCACTAATTCCGATAATACCTTCCTCCCTTACGAACAGCAATCCATCGTGAATCTCTTGCGGACTGTCCAGAGAGAAGCAGAACGGAATGGTATTTCCCCCGACAAGATGCCTCAATTTTTGTCTTTTTGGTTGTCAGTAGTAGTTTTCCCTTCACCATCATTCACTGATCCCTACCCACTTGAAATCATTGATGAGGCCCACATCGCTCAATTAGTCAGTATTTTCAATCGCCATGAAGACGATCTGATGCTGTTATTCAGCCCCGATCTGGAGTTGATTAGCACTGTTTCTGATACCCCGAAGGTAGACTCCCTTTATCAGTATTTATTTAATTATCCTACCTACATATTTCACGAGAGTTTTTCACAGTACCCTGAGTTCCACAACTGGTTTTCAGCGGCACTGACCAGACTCAAAACCGAGTCTGCACAGGACTGGGCTAAGCTTTCCGACCCCCTTCATCCTCAGCTTTCCGAAATTAAGGATGATTTTGGCTCTCAATTGAACTACTTGTTTTTCGATGAGCGCTCTCTCTCTTTAGCTCACATCGCTCAAGAAGCCCTGGGCCTGCCCCTTGATCAAGAACTTTCCGATGAAGAAGCACTCGCCTTTGGCCATTTTTACTTCAGCCTTGCTGACGCTGAAGGTCGCTATAATGAAATTATTCCCGAATTAGCCACTATTGCTCTCAAAGCTTGGTTGCCATATCGCCACTATGCTAGTTGGCAACGTGATCATTATCTTCATTTTGACCCCACTTTTTTCCTTAATTACCTTGTCACCCCTGAGACTACCCCCGATAACCCTCAGGACAGTCGGTTTTTTAACGAAGCCCTCCTCAGTCAAGCCTTGGAGTTGTGGCGGCAACGTCTCCAACCAGTCAGAGAGGTTCTGGATGAGGCTGGCTTAACTGACGCTGAGTTTGCATTTTTGATCAGAATCGCTAAGCCGACTACCAGTCTTAATGCCTACTTTAACACCTACGATCAGGACCCTAGTAACGGCATCGAAGCCGCCGATGCTACCCAAATTACTAGTGAACTCCAAGAATTGCTGGCCTTAATAACTGAGCTCAAAGCTCTCGGCAGATATGAATTATTTGTGCAGTTACTATCGCAAGTAGACTCGCGAAATGTGGATATAACTGTCACTTCGGAAGCGGTAGCTTTAGCTCGTTATTTCTGCTTGGAAACTGAGTACGATTTAGCAGCTTTACAACCGGCCTTTAGTCGTCAAATTACTGGCATTATTTCCGGACAAATTGCTGCCCTCGGGACGCAACGCTACATTGAGACACTGGAAAGTTTGCTGGATCAAGATATCCCCCAACCCTTAGCTGAACTGTTTATTGATTTAGCGCCATATATTATTGATGCTGATCCCACTAGCTCAAACCTCGAAGCTCAACTAGCTCAAACAATCATTACCATGTCTGACGCCGAGCGACAAGGATTTGCTGCCTTTGTGACACCAATCATTAGACAGCGTGAAACACCTTTAACACGATCACAGTGGTGGTACCTGTGGCGAATATGGGAAACTACTCCTGAACAATTTAATAACCGCTTAAGTCATATCTTTTTTGGCACCGAGCAAGATCAGAGCAATCGTGAACACCATATTAATGGCCTCGGGTTTGTAATTCCCCTTGATACTAACTCAGCTACCGCTTTTTCTGAGCCAGAATTTCGTTCCGCTTGGTGGGGCGACCCGGCTAGCCCTAATGCTTACCATCATAAAAAACCAACGCTCCTGTTTGTTCGTATGCTGAGGCCTGCCTTGCCTTCAACAAATGGCCTGCCACCCAGCTTAAGTGATCTGCAAGAACAAACCACGGTTGTGCCAGCTACCACCTATGAGGCCACCACTTGGATTCCCCGTATGGCTGAGCCTTTAATCTTCAAAGCCGGCGAGCAAATTTACTTATTTGTGCCCACTCTACGCGAGGATCAACTCACCGATGCTGTCATTGAACAAGCCGCCAATGAACTTGGTCTGGCACGGAATGATCTGCAAATCTATCGCCTGCCCAGTATCAACACAGATTATTACACCCCCACTGTTTTACTGGCCAACAACTATCACATCATGAGTACCGATGGCATTCCTATTCCCCATCGAAGAGCGGATGATTTCTTCCTCAACGTGGGACCAGAGGGAGGTGACTTGAGTGAGGGCATCTTTACCGTAACGGCCATTAGAAGTCAGTAAAACTCTCGCAACACATAGACTAACCTGTCCACCAGGGAAAAATGAATTGTCAGGCTGTTGTCATTTCCCCAATCTTGCGGTATACTACTCCCAATCCAAAGACAGCGTGTGTTCACGAAGAACTTAATATCACGCCGAGGAAAAGCACATTTTCATATCTTCAAAGTTTAAATTCTTTTAGAATTTGAATTTTTGGTTTTGAAATTTATTCTTTTTCCTCGCTCCCTTCCAGGAGCGTTTTTGTTTTATACGGAACTAATTGAATCAAGTACCCCGGAAAGGGTGAGATGCCAAATCAACACAATCAACAACAAGTGGAAATCTTAAAAGAGAAATTAGCCAAAGCTAAATCTTTAGCTATCGTCGATTACTCTGGTACTACCGTTAACCAACAAGTGAAATTGCGTGGTGAAATCAAAGAAGCTGGTGGCGAAATGTTTGTTACTAAAAATCGCTTAATCAACATCGTGATTGGTCAAGGTAAATTAGAAGAATCACTTCATGGCATGAACGCCGTGGTCTTCTCCTACGAAGATGAAGTATCTGCTCTTAAAAAATTATTCACTTTTCACAAAGACACTGACAAATTAACCATCAAACAAGGCTGGATGGAAGACAAAATCCTGTCTGTCGAAGAAGTAGAAGCTTTGAGTAACCTCCCAGGCCGCTCAGAGTTGATGGCGACATTGATCTCACGCATCCAAGGCCCAGCTTACGGCTTAGTCAATGTTTTGAAGGCTTCCCAACGAGGCTTAGTTTATGCCTTACAAGCCTTAGCTGACAAAAAGAATTCAGAAGGCGCTACCGCCTAATTATTAATTAAAACAGGTATTAGAAATTAGGGATTAGTTAATAAACAAAAATCAAAACTAATACCTAACAACTAAAAACTAGTAACTATATAAAAGAAAGGAACTATGTCTGACAAAGTTCAAAAAATCGTTGACTCAGTTTCAGAGCTTTCATTAATGGAAGTATCCGAGCTCGTCAAAGCCTTAGAAGAAAAATTCGGCGTGAGTGCCGCTGCCCCTATGATGATGGCTGGCCCTGCCGCCGGTGCTGCAGCTGCTGCTCCCGCTGAAGAGAAAACCGAGTTTGACGTCATCTTAAAAGACGCCGGTGCTAACAAAATTGGTGCCATCAAAGCTGTCCGCACTCTTAAACCTGAATTAGGTTTAGGTGAAGCTAAGACTTTCGTCGAAAAACTCCCAGCTACCGTCTTAGAGGCTGCTAAAAAGGAAGCTGCTGAAGCTGCCAAAAAAACCCTCGAAGAAGCTGGCTGTGTCGTTGAATTAAAATAATTCATTGACCGCTCTTTCTTGCTTTTAAAAGCCTAATAGACCCCTGCGCAACCCGCAGGGGTTTTTGGTTACATACGTATGTATTTTTATGCTCTCTCAAGACTGAGGGCCACTTAAAATCTATGAGTGATGCTAGATTTTAACCCTAATCTTTATCTTGATGAGTCGAGGTTATTTCGCAACCCACCCGAGTGGTTACCAATTGATCTCTCTACGCTCCCCACTCAGGCTTTGGATAAATATGATTTATCAAAGTGTGAGTTAACCCTAGTTTGTGGAACCTCCACCGCAGGAAAAACCACTCTCATAAATAAAGCTCTTTCACTAGCGCCTGACGTTCACTTCTTACCCCGAGCCACCTCTCGACCTCCGCGCCCCGGAGAACAAGATGGCATCGATTACTTTTTTTCGATCGAAAATCCCTTACTCTGGTCAACCTATGGCGGTTATGAATATGCCATTACTGAACCTGTTATTGAACGCTTAAACCAGATCAAAAAAGCAGTTATGATTCAAGGCTTAGTCTATGCCTTAGTCCTGAAGGAATTGCTTCAACCACGAGGCGTGAAAGTCAAAATTATCTATGTTCTCCCCTCTTTGATCAGCGAGGGATATGAATGCACTTTAGAAATTATTGCTCGCCGCTTGCCACTGCGACATGGGGCAACTCAACAACTACGCCTCAATAGTATTCGGGCTGAGTTGCAGTTTGTTTTTAAGAATTACACTAGTCTGATTGAAAAGGGACTCATTTTTTTAGAAAATACTCCCGTAAAGACGGGTATTAATCTAAAAGCTGTGGCGAAGTTAGTAGCTCTCTTATAAAGTCATGGGACTCTCATCCCAGTTCTCCATCACTTCATCAAGTTGGGAAAATAACTGTTTCAAACTACCATCGTTAAATAGTGTGAGTTGAGCGGCTTGTTCGGTCTGAGAAATCTGAAATAATTTTTCCTCCGCTGTCTCTTGTTTTATAAACTCTGCCCAAGTTTGCGGATCTTTGCGTTCCCGCCGCTTCAGCAATCGCTGAAAGCGAATTTTGTCGTCAGAAACTACTACATTTATTAAGTAAAACTCTCGGCCAAAGTACTCACGAAAAGTGGCCACATTACTCACTGTCCTGATTCCTGAGACCGCCACTCTTTGCCAGCCTGCTTGGACCATGGTGATAACGGCTTGATCAGAAAAGTAACTACCACCATGTTGCGATAAATACCGAGCTGAAACAGCGTGTAAGTTTTCGCGCGTTAAAGCTAGATTTTCTTTAGTTGCAAGCGCTCGCACTAAATCGCTAATATTCAGCGTCTGGTAGCCATATCTATCTCTTAAATAATTGACAACTGTATCTTTGCCTGCTCCATTTTTTCCTACTAATCCAATTATTTTCTTTGGCTTTACCAAAGCCAAAGCCACTAAGTCCTCTCGCAACTGGGAGACTAGCGGAAGCGATCCCAACTCACTTGGATCACACCATTGCCAATCATCGTGTTCAGCAGGGTCTACTTTAAGACTTGAGGCTATCCGGGAAGAAATGTGAAATAAAAACGGTGTAATTATCAGCTCCCGACCTTGATCATGAACCAATACCGGAAAACCTACTCTGTTAGCTAGACCGTTTAAGACCAACCCTACTTCCTCGGTAACTTCTCTTTTGACGGCCTCATATGGTGTTTCACCTCGCACTTGGTGACCAGAGACTACACCCCATCGACCCGGCTCAAAACGTCGGTGTTGATTGCGACGTAAAAGCAATATTTTACCGTCTGGTCGCTGCAGTACAGCTGCTACTACTCGCTTAGTTGGCATCAAGGCTCTCTCGGATTTCCATCCATATTTTCCCGATAACGTTACAACCAATTGCCTGCTGAGAATTAATTTGGCAAGCACCCCAAAAGGTATCATCAGGGCTCAATTCAACGAGATGTTTTCTGTTAGTTACTCTGAGGAGCGGCTCTACCTGTGAGCGGTGTTGGTCAAACTTCAACTGTAAACAGCGCTTCATCTGTGAGATCTTGATTTTTGACCACTCTGGTTGCCTCTCGGCTTCATAACGTTTTTTTAGAGCTTTAGCTGCCTGCGGTGAGACCGCCAGGAACTGCTCGAAAATAGTATGATGTTGAAAGCTTAATGCAAAATAAAGGTTCTCCACGCTCGGCCACGTATGCCCAACAAACTGAATGGGAAAGTCGAGATGTAGATTGGAGAAAGCACCCCACTCACCTCTGGGATCATAAAAGCTAATCACTTCTGGCAAATAATACTGCTCAATATTTTTATACATATGGTAAAAAAGTAATTGTATTTTTTCTTGATTAAAATACAATAAATTTTGTATGTATCTACGTAATAAAAAAATGACATGACAATCTTTTTTTCCAGCTCATACCGAGGTCTCTCTAAATATGAACGCAACTACGAGTTAATCTTGCGCACGCTTCAAGAGTTCAAAAGTATCAAAGTCATCTCCCCTCTTCTGAAGTCAAGCTACCAACCGTTAGTGGAAGCTGTCCTCCATCGTGATCTAAGTACTAAAGACCGCTATGAGGAATATCAGGCTATGCGCCAAGCAATTCGCGCAGCTGATGCCGTCATTTTCGAAGTTACTCAAGAAAGCTTTCAAATTGGTTATGAAACTACTTTTGCGTTAAGCGAAAAAAAACCAGTTTTATGTTTATCACTTGAAGAAGATTTTAGTAAACGCCTTCAAAATGATTATTTCTTTGGCACTCGCTACAGTGAACAAACTCTCAAACCAATCATCCAAGACTTTCTAGCCGAAGTTCGGGATCGTCACCTGAGTAAACGCTTCAATCTCTTTCTCTACCCTCATCAAATTGCTCATCTGCAGCAGCAGGGTAATAAACATGGCATGAACATGTCGGAGTACGTACGACATTTGATTAACCAAGATAAGCAAGCGAAGTAATCCCCAACCTAATAGCTTTTTTAAATCATCGTTTTTAACTTGAGATGTTTTACAAAGTTTTCCACAGTTGAAATACTATAGGTTTTACCTTATTTTATTATAGGTTTTAACTGTTAATTAGTTGTTCGGAGCTATTGTAGCTCTACCCGAAACCTTTTGACTCCGCTTGTGGATGAATAATTTTTCTCATTGGTGTTCTTTTTTCAAAACTGCTACTTGACCTAGTTACGCACACTCTGCTACTTTTAATACAGCAAAGCTCACTTTTGAACTATTCCTCATTTACCGGACTTTGTAGTAATTACATCGCAATGAGAGTGTTATAGTTACCAAAAAATTAACAAACTATAGGCTTAAACTTGCAGCACAGAAAGGCCACCTGCCATGAATAACCAATCAGATTCCCCTAACTCCACTGCCGCCATGGATGATAAGCGCACAGGGCGAGCTGATGACGCTAATAAATTAGATATCAACAACTTACCTGATTTATTGACTGTCAGAGAAGTGGCCGATTTACTGCGAGTTTCCCCTTTAACTATTAAGCGCTGGGGTAAACGTGGCAAATTACCTGCTATCCGCATCAATTCTCGAGGAGATCGTCGTTACAAAAAAGAAGCCGTGATGTGGTTATTGGGCGTCAACCCTACCGACGATGAATAAGATTTAAAGTAATGTCATCTCAACTCCCCCGCTCAGCGGGGGAGTTTTTTGTAGCCATTGCCCACCACACCTTGTGGCTGCTACTTGAGGAATTCTTTGAGTGTCAGCCAACCAAAAGTGATTAAACGAAGTTGTCTGCGCCACCGCCAAGGTTGCTGCACCAATCTATATAACCACTCTATGCCCCAGGTAGCAACCCAGCGGGGCGGTCGGCTAAGACGACCAGTGAGAGTATCGAATGCTCCCCCGACTACCATCAGTAATCGCACTTGATTAGTCTCTAGCATTTCGCGATGAGAAACAACCCATTTTTCCTGATACGGAGCTCCAAAAGCAACAAAGACGATAGCTGGCTTAAGCCTCTGTAAACGACGTTTAATTAGCGCTTCTTCGTCGTCAGTAGGATGCTTGACATCTGCATAGCCAGGCAACCATTCCCAATCGGGATGGTCACTCTGGTCATAGTCTCGGCCACCAATCACTACTACTGATGCGTTCTGTTCTCGAGCCATGGTGATCAAATCTTCCACCACTTCTCTGCCCCCAATTCTTTCTGGCAGCGGTTTGACGGGCTGACGCCAGGCCAAGATTCGTGAGGCTATGACTAAGCCCACCCCATCCGGAAGTAAAAAATCGGCTTGTTTGAGAACACTCAGAAACGATGAATCATCGTGAGCTTGCACTATCTGTTCAGGGTTAGGAGTAAAAATATAGGCTGTTGTTCTCGAGCGAGACAGATGGGCACTAAGCTCATTTAGCAGTGTTTTCTTGTCTTTGCTAAAAATCGGGAGGCCGAATAAATAGCTTGTTTGATCGTTATTTTTCATGTTTTTATGTGAGAGTTAGCGGACAAAAAAAGCGAATAACCCCCTAAGACATTGTGCCTAAAAACTGCTGATTTGTGAATACTGGGTGTTCAGTGTCTGAACACTTTGCGGGCACCTTTTCTTCATTCGGTTTTTATTAGTGTTTTTTACTTTTTAGCCGCTGTTTTTAATGATTATACAGAATTAACTCAGTTTTTAAACGCAACTTTGGCCTGGAAACCAACGTAGCATGGTAAAATTGTCTTCCTTTTTATACAAATTGAGTAAATTTATTTCAGATCTCATCGGCAAAAATGGTGAAAATAATTAATTTTCATGAATTTTGACAGTTTCCAACTGAGCAACAAATGTAAGAACCAGGCAGAATGCGTAACAGTAGCGGTCAAAAATAAGCCTATAAAAATAGGATGTCGCAAACACGTTATTTTTGGCCATTAAAAATGTGTTGGAACTAAAAAGGACAATAAAGCCCGAAGTCAAGAAAAACGTCACATGTGGAAGAAAAAGACTAGGCAGTGTGCTTTTTAAGCACTTGGTTGCCACTGGAATTGAGTCAGATCTACTTTATGCCCAGCAATAACTACTCCTTCTTGGCGGAGTTTCACAATTTGACCAAACCGTTCACCAAAGGCATAGCCATCAGCGACGTGACCATCAGACCTAATGACTCGGTGACAGGGATATTTATCCGCATCCGGGTTGTGATGCAGGATCCGCCCCACATGGCGAGCATTTTTCAAACCTACCAATAAAGCAATTTGCTTGTAGGTGGCCACTTTTCCTCGAGGAATTTGCGTTAAGATTTCAAAAACTTGGTGGTGCATTTCCGGCGTTAACATTGGCTGGTAGTATACAATATAGATAGCTTATGACGTTTTCTGAATTGCGTACTGCATATCCTCGCTTTATTTATCAAAACTATAGTTGGAACCTTACCGATAACGGCTTAGAACTAGAGTTCTCTTATCTCAATGAAGGCACAGAGCTACTTGCCTTTACACATCGCGTGGTATTTGAAGCTGTAACGAGTGATCACGTAGCTGCCATTGATCCAGCTGCCCTCAAAACTTATATCTTTAACATCGGCTTAGTGGAGATGCTCAGTTATTGGAAAGCCACCTGCTCACCAGAAATTGTGATCGAAGCTGGTCCGCTCTCAGCCTCCCAAATCGAGTGGTGGCACGACCTGCTCATGCAAGGCATGGGCGAGTTTTTCTTCGTCAATACCATTGATTTTACGCCCTCAGATTTTGTACGTATTACCGCCCAAACTTCAGCTGACACAGCCATACCAACTCCTCTCAGCTCCACTTCCGCGGGGACACGGACGTTAATCCCAGTCGGAGGTGGCAAAGATTCAGCTCTGACCATCGAACTCCTTAAACAGCACCACGCCGCCGAGACGTTGGGTTGTTTACTCATTAATCCTACTGGAGCTGCACAAGATTTGGCCGCACTGAGCGGCTTAGCCGCCCATCGCATCACTCGCCGCTTAGATCATCACCTTTTTGGACTCAATGAGCGCGGTTTTCTCAACGGCCATGTGCCCTTTTCCGCCTCAGTAGCTTTCATTAGTACACTAGGCGCACGATTGTGGGGCTATGACTACATTGCGATTTCTAATGAACGCAGCTCCAATGAAGGCAGCGTCTGGTTTCATGATCACTACATCAATCATCAGTACTCTAAAACTTTTGAGTTTGAGTCCAATTTCCAAACCTATCTGCGCCAAATAATCGCTGATCCACAACTTCCCTTATACTTTTCCTTTTTGCGACCGTTATATGAACTACAGATTGCCCAAGTCTTTGCCAAAGTAGCTGGTGGCAATCAACCATTATTGACCAGCTTCCGCAGCTGTAACCGCGGTCAAAAACAAAACATCTGGTGCGGCGAGTGCCCCAAATGTTTATTTGCGTACGCCATTCTCTACCCCTTTTTATCTCACGAGAGCATGGTGAAGATTTTTGGCCAAGATTTGTGGGCCAACCAGTCATTGTGGCCTATTGCCGCCGAACTGCTGGGTTATGCCGAAAAGAAGCCGCTAGAATGCGTAGGAACCCATGAAGAAAACGTGTCTGCCTTTTGGTTAAGCGCTGAAAAATTGCGGGCTGATGACAAACCCCTGCCGGCATTGCTCCAACAAGCATTCAATGTTATCAATGAACGCGAACAAGCTTTACCTGGCCGCGCTGACGCCGTCTTGCACAGTTGGAACCCAGAACACTCACTGCCCACTCAATTTGAAAAAACCTTACGGGCTGCGCTGGACTCGCCAGAGGCAGTAGGATAAAAAGTCATGTCATTTATTTTCGATCCCTCTCTCAACCACCTCGTTATTTTTGGCTTGGGGCGGGAGGGGTGGTCCAGCTGGCAGTTTTTTCACCATCATCAACCTGATTTAACTGTCACGTTAGTGGATGATAAGCCTTTGAGTGAGCTCGCGCCCCAGTGGCAAACTGCGGTCGCTAACTCATCGCGAGTGCGTTTTTTTACAAGCGCTGAGCTTGACCACTCGGGTTGGGATAACCAGACCTTGTTGATCAAAACCGCTGGCATTCCCTACACTCACCCTCTCTTACAAGCCGCCACAGCCCGCCACCTCTCCATTACTACCAATACGCAGTTATTTTTTGAGCTCACTAACACTACGGCTTTTCTGGCTGAGCAGGGTTTGAGTAACTATCCACTGAGTACTATTGGTGTGACAGGTACTAAAGGTAAAAGTACTACCACCTCGGTTATTTATCACGTTTTAAAAGAGAATCAGCAACCGATCGTGGTAGGCGGCAACATCGGAGTGCCACCATTAGATTTGTGGCCAGAGTTGAGTCAGCTCGCTTCTCACCATCCCCCTCAAACAACCTTACTAATCGCTTTGGAATTATCCTGTCACCAACTCTCCGACCTACGCACTAGTCCTCATATAGCAGTGGTCCAGGATATTACCCCGGAGCACTTAGACTATTACGCCACCTTTGAAGAGTATGTGGCAGCTAAAGCTCACATTACTGCCTTCCAAACCCCTAATGACTATGTAATTTATAACCCGGAGTTTGCTCAACCCCGCCAGTTAGCTGAAGCCAGTTCTGCTCATAAACTTCCTCTCACCGAGTTCACTGTCACCAGTGATGAACTGCTTTATCGTAATCAATTTATCATTAAACTCAGCGATATTCCCCTCAAAGGCCAGTTCAATCTGCAGAACGTAATGCCAGCCATTGTAATTGGTGCACAGTTAGGCTTATCAGCCGAAGCCATGGCTGCGGCCATCAAAACCTTCCTCCCCCTTTCCCACCGCCTAGAGTTAGTGGGCACGGCTCAGGGTGTGGAGTACTACAATGACTCCCTGTCCACTACTCCAGTTGCGACTATCGCCGCTCTGGATAGTTTTGCTCAGCAACCTGTGGTATTAGTGGCGGGTGGATATGATCGACACTTGGAATATGATGAGCTGGCGCGAAAAATTGTAGCTTCATCAGTGACCGGCCTGGTGCTCTTTCCTAATACCGGCGAACGCATCTGGGCAGCAGTTGAACGCGCTGACGCAAACAAAGCTGCTCAGTTACCTCATGTATTTGTTGAAGAAATGCCGGAAGCAGTCCAGCACGCGGCGCAACTAGCCGCCGCGGGCGGGGTGGTGCTGCTCAGCCCTGCCAGTGCTAGTTTTAATCACTTCAAAGATTACGCTGACCGCGGCCATCAATTTGCAGCTGCAGTCGCGGCTTTACCCCAGTAATTAACTCTTAAAGATTCCCAGCACCGAAGCGGTGGCACCAGTCACGATACTGAAAAATAAGGCTGCTAAAAAGCCATCGAGATCGAAACCGGGGACAATTGCCGCCACCAACATCACCAGCGCCGCATTAATCACCAAAGAAAATAAACCGAGGGTGACAAAGTTAATGGGAAAAGTGAGCAGTTTTAAGATCGGTCGAATAAAGGTGTTTACTAACCCTAACACCACCACAATCCAAAAGGCCGACAGAATGCCATCTACATATACCCCGGGAACTAAGTAAGCGGCAACGCCGATCGCCAACATATTAATCAATAAACTCGCAATCATAACAACATCTCCTTTTTTCTATCGTACCAAACCTACTGCAAAAAAGCATTTAATCACTAAACGTAATGCTGCGGGTTTTATCAAACACCACGGTAAAGGTTTCAAAAAATGCGTGCCGACCCATCAACGCTGGGATCTTATTATTATTGGAAAAGCCCACCACAATTTCTCGCTCCATTTCCCCCACTTTGACACGTAATTTTTCAATAAAAATGTGCGTCTCTTCTCCACCTACACCTAAGGTTTTGATGCGTTGCGCTTGTGATAAATCTAAACCTAATAACCCCGCCATATAACGCGGTAACAAGGTGTAATCAGCCCCGGTATCAATTAACAACTTGTGGGATTGCCATTCGCGATAGGTATCTGACCACAACAACACAACCGCCATTGGTCGCTGGATGCGGCCTAAATGTTTAGTTTCTGCTGTTTCGAAGGCAAACGTCACAGGAGATGAAGAACGCGAAAAAGGCCACGGCATGGATTAAGCCACTTGAAATGGCAGGGGTAGTAATAAGCCCTTAGGAATCACCGTACTGACTGGTGGTGATTGCGGGTACTTGCGTTGTAACTTGCGGTACATTTGGATGGCTTTACTCTCATCTGACGTGGAGTACAACCCTTCTGGGCTCTCAATCACAATCTTCCCCTGGTAACGAGGGTTGCTCCAGGCTTCGGAAATGCTGGTGGGTTTATGATAATTAGTCTGTGCCATCTAGGTGTACCTTACTCTAGTTGACGAAAAAGGTCAAGTTTTTGCCTGGGGCAGCAGTTCAAGACTTTCCAGAAACGCATCCTTTTCTTCCGGTGTTAATAAGTCAAGAGCTTGGTCGGGTATAAAGTAAAATCTCCCGCCATCAAATAGTACGTGGCCAGTTTCATTTTTTTCACGAAAGTGGCAGGAGGAATGGACAATGAAGTGCCCCGCTTTATTGATTCGCTGCGGAAAAATGAGTTCACACCGAGTATTACCATCCTGAATATAGTGTGTGGAGACTTTTTCATCATACTTAAGATGACGGACTGCATCCTTAGAAAATGGTGTCATTACCACTTTTTCTACCGCTGTTTTTCCCTCCCCGACTTTCAGAATAACACCCATGGCAGTCGCGCGGACTGAAGTTGTTTGATTGCCCACCTGTAGTGGATATTGAAAAGCTAACCCCAACTCATCCGATCTAAAACTTGGCCACTGGCTGGGAATCACCACAGGCTGTAATTGGTGTTCGAAAACAGACACCCCTTCTACAAAAACCTTTAACAGGCCGGCTTCTTTTTGCCAACTGACTTTTTTGCCATTGAGAAAAACGTCGAAAGCAATTGGGCGAAAAACACAGTTTTGCCTTCTCGCAGTACAGATCGCTAAGTATAAAAACTCTTGATAGACGTCTGCCCCCGAAGATAAAGATTCTTCTTTAAATAAGTGATAGGTGTGATTTTCTTCTGTGAAAGTGTCCAAATGTTTAAGCTCAGTCCCATCGCTTATCCCAACGCCTAAAACTGCAATAAAAGCCAAAAAAGTGACACCTATCAAAGCTAGTGTCCATATTTTTTTCCAACCCCGAGCCAAAAAGAACCAAACAACAGTAATAAAAGCATAAAAATAAAAAACATACACCGGATGAAAGGGCATGGATTCATGCCGGGTATAGGTACTCAGCAACTGCTGATAACTATCAGTGGTACCAATAAAATATCCTCCAAATGTATCGGGAGGAGTAAAGTACTCCACGTTGAAACGAACCACAATAAACCAGACTAGGAACGCCGCTAACAAACCCAAAGCAAGTTTATGGGTAAACCACTCCCGTACTGGCCATTTTTGAAGCATAAAGTGATTTCCTACCATCCTTCACTACCGGATTCTTTCCACATTTTATAACCATCCAGTTCCTCTTCCTGAACTGCTTCTGTGCCGGTAATCTTAAATTTCCAGGCTTTAAGTGTTGTCTCTGAGATTGGCAAATGACCAATAGTACTTATATCAATTTTTTTGCCATCTTTGGTTTCGGTAAATGTCGGCTCACCGACAGGTTTTATTTGAATACCATAGACTTTTTGCCCGTTAATTTCATCAATTGCCAGAACTTTGCCTCTGCTTGGTTTATCATCGGAAAACCCTTTTGAAATATGAAGCAACGATCCCACTTCCAACGCGCTAATTTGGTTTTGTTGTCGGGACAGCCACTGACTTACGATTAAAATCGTAAAAACTATCCCGAAGCCAATTACTGTAGAAAGATGCTTCTGCATGAGTCATATTATAACTGGAAGTAGGTTTTAAATGCAGAGATTAGTCAAAGATGTAAGAACCTAGATTAGTACTGATCATGCGTTACTAAGTCAAAGAAAATATATACTTCTCCATCTTTGATAGCTAAAGCTCTGAGATCACCATCAATCCAAATCGCATATTGCTCAGAACGCTGACCTTTGAGTTTATGAAGTCGCAAGCCTAGGTGGTAAGGATTTTGTTGAAATAATTGAAATTGTTTCTTTAGTTTTTTGCGTAACTGATCATTGTGAAGTACCAACTTTACGACCTTTTTTTGAAAATCTTGAGTAAAATGAATGATCATAGATTGTCAAAAAATTCATCGGTGTCACTAACAGCTGTAGTTTTTCGTGAACGATATTCCTTTAAAGCCTTCATTCCAGACTGCTCAGTTTTTGCACTCATTTCAAACACTGGCATAGTGCCATCTCTCAGAAAACTTTCGGCCGCTTTGCTAATAATGAAGCGCAAGGTTTTAGGTAACGAGTAACCAAATTGGTTACCATACCCTTCGAGAATAGCTGCTTCTTCCTTAGTTAAAGATAATTGAACTTTGTTCATAGTATGATAATTATAGTATGAAAGTAGTACGAAATCAATGTTTTTAAACAACTTTTTGGCAAACTCACGGTTTTTTGTCAATTTATAATGAATAATTGTGACTTTCGCAAATAATTCACTATTCTTTTGCTGGTAGAGGATGTGCGAAGCTATTTACTGCATGAGTTTAAGACAATACTGAATCAATATATCTAAGCAGCTCTTCGTTACCCTCAAAGGCAATAAAAGAAATCATAGGAACCTCTTCAACGGCAACATTTTTAGTTTCTTCAATGATAGACTGTTTATTTTTTTCGACGGTGTAAGTTAGTAAATAGGAGTACTCCTCCATTCTATTAATCTTCCCTTTCCACCAAAAAGTAGCAGGACCTTGAAGTAAAGTGCCACCAATTATTAACTTTTTATTCAAGAGTGCATTAAGAATACTACTTGCTTGGGCTTTGTTTTCAGCACTGATCAAGACTTGGTAATACTTGCTCATACGAGTGAGTATAACAAATTAATGCTTTGCAGAGTCTCATGAAAGATGTGGGAATTTGTTTTACTTAAGGTCGCCGAACGCTGTGTGAAAACCTGAGTATGTTTTCAGTAATCAAGATAGATTCTCTAGGGATTTTTTCGTTTTTTTTTGCCACTTAAGCTGGTGATCGCTCGTGCCCGTGCTTGTATTTTTTCGGAAGGTAGAAGTGGCCTCACCCATCGCAAAAGAGTATTTTCTGACACCCCTAATTCCTTGGCCAACTGTTGATTAGTGCGCAACTCTTCCGCAGCTAACTTGCCGCCTAAATAGCGATCAATTTCTGCTTCAAGATCGGCGGCGGCCGCTTCGGCTTCTTTGCGAGTAAACACTCTAGAGCTAGCCATGATTAAACTTTCTCGTTTTTCTCTGATCTCGTCAGGCAAATGATCTAAATGTGCGTCAAGCTGAGCTTCGGTTAGTGAAAACATGATTTGGAGTTCATCATTCAAGGTCATATGAGTAATTGAGCCCTGTTCAAACTCTCCCAGCTCATAAAGAATAAAATCATGCAAAGTGGCACTCAGCTCATTTCTGGCTGCTTTCACTGTGTCACTATAAAGATAGTCCCACCCTTCATACAGCGGAATCTTTAAATACGGCTTAACCATCGTCAGGACCTTACGCGCAAGTGCAGTAGTAATGTTCCATCTATAGCTAGCTCGTCCCAGAATAGCGGGGTGACCCGCAATTTCGACCTCTGTATCAGCATCGGTGAGCTTAGTTAATGTCCCTTTATACTCAGCTTGTAAAGCTTCGAGCAAAGCAATATTAACTGAAGTGACCATAATTGATGGATACGAGAAACCGCTGACTATGTATGGACGAATAAACTCTCGATTGTCTAGCACCCCTGCCAAAAAAGCGGGCTTCTTCACTAACTCTGCATACTGCGCCGCTGTTAATCCCTCATAGCGATCAAAACCTTTAAAATCCAATGCCAACTGAAGCTTATCCTCGTCATTGAGCTCTTTCCAGGTTAACATCGCCTCAAGATAAGTTTTTCTCGATACCAACCATGGAGCGGCCTTTTCCATCAAGGCAACAGCATCTTTTTCAGTAATACTCCATCGTCTGTCCTGTCTGCTCACGAAACCTTGATAGTAATCAACAAGATTGGTAATGACATTGGTGTCTCGTGACTCAATCTGAATTACAGGCTCTGCTGTATAGTAATCACCCAGCTCTTTAGAGAAAATTTTAGCGAAAAAAATGCTGCCGCCGATTTCCAACAAACCAGCCACCCACATAGCTCGAAGTTCCTCAACAGTAAGGGGCGGACTTAATGAGCCATCAGGCTGATGAAGTTCTTGATCATGTTCAACAGACATTCGGGTATTATATACCTACACTTTTTTAACCGTCGCCACAATCGCTAAGTGATCACTGACGCCATCCTGTAACCCCACGTTTACCAACTGGGGGTATACTTATTAATATGTTCGAATTCCAAAGTGCCCCCCCAGATGAACTTCAAATTAAACCTCAGATTGAAAAAGTTACTGAGGATCAACTCCTATCAAGGCTAATGGAACTTAGAGGTACTAATGAAGTTATTGTTATCATCGAAGGCGTTCCTACTCCATCAACACTTAAACAGCTAGCTGAGCAGTTAACATACGAGGTCAGTATTCTGGTAGCCAAAGATCATTCTTCAACCGTCTTTATTCCTCAAGAAGAAAATACAGCTCTCTCCGATACCGATATTAAAAAATTAGGCTTAGAAAATTATAGTAGCAATGTTCACAACCATCCTGAGGGAGACTGTACGCCCTCTCAGTACGATATGCTTGGGGATATAAGAGACAGCGCTACCTACTTAGTAATTGCCCGAAATGGTGTTAGTGAAAGAAAATTTTTGCGTGAAGGGTTTACTGACGCCATGTATAACTATGCAGTAAAAACTGAGAATACCCCCTGGCGAGTACCAAATTCTGAGGTTTATTTAGCAGCCTTACGAAATCGAGCTCTCACTATTCTTACTGCTTACTCGGGATTTGCTGAGCTAAGCGTGGAGGAAAAAGAAAGAGAAATTGGCATATTAGTTGGCGGGGATGATGCTCAAGGATTTCTAGACCATTTCTCCAAGATAGGCAAGGCTGGTTGGGGTCCTTTAGTCCGCGCTATTGCAGAAAATTCGGCGACACCCATCATAAAGTTCTTTCCTTGGGAAGATGAAGCTACCATTGAGCAGTTGCTGAGGGGGAAAACTCAACTTGCTTAGTTGTAATAAATCTACGAATACTTTATCGGAGCTTCATACAAAAGAGACTGATGGAACTACTTCACCCGCTCAACTTGAGCCACAATCGCCAAGTGATCACTGACGCCATCCTGCAACCTGACCTGTGATATCTGATATTCTGGCGTGCTAAACATGCCATCGACCATAAAGGGCAACGGCCCAGAGCGATGAATAACCGGATCGAGCGAAAAAGTATACTCGAGCGGAATATTATCTTTGTACCGCGCCGCTAGCTGGTCAAAAACTTCTTTGCCACGGGGGGCATTGAAGTCGCCACACATCACCAATTCTGGAAACTGCTCCAACGTTTTGAACAAGAGTTCTAAATGCTGCAGTTGCACTGATGAGGTTTGGCCTTTTTCGGAAACCACAAAGTGAAGTGTGGCAATGGTGTAGTCTTGGCCATTTACCTGATAAGTACTGGCAGCTACTGCCCGCCACGTTCCCCCATCACTGTGATGATCATGAAGCGGCACCGTTTCTCCCGACTTCACATAATAATGAACTGTTTGCTCTTTGGCGGGCAGCCGGCTTAACTGCAGCAACCCCCATGGACCACGTCCAGTTCCAAAAAAGTATTCATCAGGTTCAGGAACATCCTTTAGCGGTACAAACTGCCCCTCCATACCTAAAGCTGTTTTAAAAGTAGCCACATCTTCTTCAAAAACCTCCATCATACAGACTACATCAGGTTGCTCCTGCTGCAAAAAAGGAATAATCTTATCTAGATGTTTATGGCCTTCAATATTGAGGGAGATAAGCTTCAGTGACACAGTTACCTTTCATATCCTAAACTTTCTTTAAATAGTTCTAAATTTTCCAAAGCCTGGCCAATACCTTTGATCACAGTTTGGCCCGGATCATCGACAGCAAAGACAGGTACTCCCAAGGCAGCGACCAACTGGCGCTCCAAACCTTTAAACTGGCCTGCTCCACCTGACAAAAGAATCCCTTTGTCGATCACATCGACTGTTAGTTCCGGTGGGATGGTCGAGAGTAATTTTTTGAGTAAAATTTGGTACTTCTCTAAAACGGGAGTTAACATTGGGTTAACTTTAGCCGCTGCCACGGAAACTTCTTTGGGCGAGCTGGTGAGTAAATCCTGCCCAGTGACTAAGATCTCAGTCGTGGCTGACGTATCAAAATTACCGAGCTCTTTTTTTATTTTTTCTGCCATCGCTTCACTAATCACTAGACCATACTCATCGCGCACGGCTTGTTTAAACAAACCATCTATGTAGATCCCCGCTTGAGTATGAGTTTGATGGGCGACCACTGATCCTAGTGAAATAATGGCCGCTTCCACTACCCCAGCCCCCACTTGCACGATGAAACTACCTGAGGCATCAGCAATCGGTACACCGGAGCCAATCGCTGCCGCCAGCGGCTGAGCAATCGTGTATGCTTCCCGCGCTCCCAAACCTGACATGACTTGCGTCACAGCCTGTCTATGCGCCAAACTTGAGCCAACTGGCACACTGGACATCATGATAGGTCGGAAAAAATAGGGAGTTTGGAACACTTTTTGTAAAAAGACTTTCAACATCGCTTGAGCGACTTCAATATCAAAAATTTCACCTTTGCGAATGGGGTAATAAATCACAATCCCCGGCCCCACCCGGCCAACCATGGCCAAAGCTTCTTCACCTACGGCCAAGACTTTTTTGGACCGCTCGTCCACCGCCACGCAGCTGGGTTCTGAAAGAGCAATCCCAGCTTGATCAGTCCAAATCCGAGTATAACTAGTACCTAAATCAATGCCCACTCGGCGAATAAAGCGATTTAAAAAACTCAATTCCATATGTTTGTAGTTTTGTTATAATAACCTAATGCTTCCCCAGATAAACCCCCGCGTTCTCTATACATTCCTCTCAGCTGCCATTATCTTAACCGGCACCTTGATTGCGATTCAATACGCGAAGGGTCACTACCGCGTCACCGAAGAGGGCTTCTTGCGAGGCACCGGGCTATTGAGCGCTAACTCTTTCCCCACTGCAGCTCAAGTTTTTATTGATGACAAGTTGATTACGGCCACTGATGACACGATTTATTTAGATCCTGGCACGTACCAAATTAAAATTCTTAAAGATGGCTATTCACCCTGGCAAAAACAAATTCAAATTGAAAAAGAACTTGTCACCCAGACTAATGCCCAACTCTATCCTATTGCCCCCTCTTTGTCACCCTTGACCTTTACCGGCGTAGAAAATATTTCACTCTCGCCTGATGGTCAGAAACTGTTGTACTACACGGCTTCCAGCTCCGCCGATACTAAAAATGGCCTCTATATTTTAGAACTCAGCACCAGTCCTCTTACTCTCCAGCGCGGCTCACGGCAACTGACAGAACTCGCCAGCGGTTTCGATCTAGCAAACGCCGAAGTGATTTGGTCACCTGATAGTAACGAAATTTTGCTTTCTAGTGGCACCCGCCAAGTGTTATTGGAAGTAGATCAAAAAAATGACTTGGGTAACTTGCCAGATGTGGGTTTCAAACGCCGCCAAGTTCTCAGTGAGTGGGAAGAGGAAATGTACTTGCGGGAACGTGAGTTTTTAGCTCAATTTCCTGATGAAGTAATTCATATTGCCACCACCGCTGCCAAAAATGTGTATTTTTCACCCGACAAGAAAAAACTAATTTACACTGCCACTAGTTCAGCATCGTTACCAGAAGGTTTGACTCCACCTATTCCCGCTACCAATTCCCAACCCGAGATACGCGCCCTCACCCCCGGCGGTATTTATGTCTATGATCGTGAAGAAGATAAAAATTTCCAGATTGGAGCTGAAACCAATTCTCAAGAATATAACGATAAAAAACTGTTGGCCACAGATTTATTTGCCCGCTCACCCCGGACTTTGGAAGCCTCGCCCACTGCTTTCCGTACGCTGCAAGCCACACTCTCAGCCCAAACCGCTCTCAATTTCAATGTCTACCACACTTCCTTATATGCCCGGACCTTACAGTGGTTAGCTGATTCACGCCATTTGATTTATATCGATAACGGTATTATTAAAGTCATGGAGTATGATGGCAGCAATATTACCACCATCTACTCCGGCCCTTTTGGTAATAACTTCATGTATCCCTGGCCTGATGGCAGTAAGCTGGTGATTTTGACTAGCTTCAGCCCGCAGTCGCCACCTAATTTATACGCCATTGAGCTCGAGTAATTTGCTCTCATTTGGCGCTGCCGGCTCATCAAGTGATGCAGTATAATTTGGCCTGTTCTCAATAAAATAAGTACGGAGGTTAGCTCAGATGGCTAGAGCGCGCCGTTCGGGACGGCGAGGCCGCTGGTTCGAGTCCAGTACCTCCGACAGTAAAAAAATAAACATTTACTTTGAGGGTTTTTTTGTTTCCTCGTATCGAGCTCTAGCTCTTTCGAATACCTCATTATCAAAAGTTTCATAACCTGCATTATTCTGATGTTCCCAGCTATAAAGCGCACCTACCTCTTCCAAGCCTAAAGTATTAATCAATCCTACCCAGTACTCTTCGGTGATTGTAGTTAAACCTGATTCATATTTACCAATCATTAATGGTTTTAATATCGGAAACATTTTGAATATTCGCTTTAAGATGACTATTTTATTGTCATAGGTGTCAAATTTTCTCTCCACTGAAGTATGGAGCCCTTTAGTAATACTTTTTTGCTTCAGAGTTTCTCTGAAAAGATCAATCACAGCTGGAATAAGCAACGGATAACCCAAAGGTTGAACAAATTGAAGTATTAGCTGTTCAATCGCACTGCCGTATTTAAGTCTTGAAAACCATTCTTCTTTATATAAATACCAAATTCTATAGACCAACGTTAATGTTTCTATTGCTCGCCGAGCTTTATAGTCTGTGATAGTTTCGTCCAATCCTTCACCGATAAAAGAACCTATGCGCACTCCAGGAAAATCCCTGTGCTGTTTTTCATGCGCAGTACTTTGGAGAGAAGTATCTTTATAAACAACAATTACTCCCCTCTTATAAAAAATAATTGCTCCATCAAAATCCCTTTCCTCATCAGGAACTTTCAATAGCTCATACATCGAGCTCAACCTCTGAATATACTGCTCAGTTGTAAAAGGAAACTTAACAATATTATCCTGAGAAGGTTTACTAACTAAATAATCAAACGCCTGGAGGATAAAATTATCCTGCTCGTAACTAGACATGCTCAAAATAATCTCATCAAATGGGCGTGATGTAATCAGCTGCGCTTTAGTGCGAGTAGGTAAAAGAGATCGCAACTGTGGGTCTTGGTCCCACAATAACCAACACCAACTAAAAACTCTAGACTTAAATCGCAACCTACTATGTTGTTGTTGCTTTTCGTTCACTTCCCTTAATGAGGCCGAATCTATATCTGTCTCAATATCAAACAGTTGGGCAACTAACTTAGCCACACTCTTCTTTACTTCATCCCTAGAAATAATTCCTTTGTTTAATCGCTCAATAAATAAAGAGAAAATAGTTATAAAACTCAAAATAACATCAATATCAACGTTTACACTAAAATCAAGCTCAAAACCAAGGTGGTCAAATTTCAACTCGGTCAGAATATCTTTAACTTGAGGTAACAAAGCTGTTAATTTATCATCTTGTTCTTTGGAAATTCCTTTTTTTCTCAGCAATTCTTGTGCTTTACCAATTAATGAATACAGGTTGCCAGCTTCTATTCGTTTTGTTTCAACTAAACTAATTTCTTCACTCATAATCATATATAAATAATGTTAGCATTAACTCATGCCAACCCTCATCTTCGACTTCGACGGCACGCTAGCTGACACGCTCCAACTTACCGTCGAGTTATTTAATCAGCTGGCACCCAAGTATCACTTGCAAACACTGGGTGAAAAAGATGTCACTACCTTGAAGGATAAAAGCGCGCGCGAAATTTTAAAATTATCTGGTCTCTCCCCTTTTAAACTGCCCTTTTTGGTCTATGACATGCAACAAGCCATGAAAGGTCGGATTGTTGATTTCAACATCTTTCCTGGCCTGAAAAGTGTCCTAAATAAACTCAAAAAGAATGGTGTAACTCTCGGCATTGTGACTTCGAACTCACAGGAAAATGTGACCGCATTTTTAGAAAACAATAATTTAAAGGTTTTTGATTTTGTTCACTCCGAAAAAAACTTGTGGGGTAAAGGTGCCGTGCTCAAAAAAGTAATTAAAAACTTGAAACTTAATCCCGCTGAAGTGTTTTATGTGGGTGATGAAGTCCGAGACATCGAAGCTGCTCGAGCGGCTGACTTATCGGTTATTTCAGTTACTTGGGGTTTTAACTCACGAAAAGTCCTCTCTGAACATCATCCTGACCACATCATCGATCAACCTGAGGAACTACTATCTAAGGTATAATTACCCCGTCTAGCTCTCATAGTTCAACGGATAGAACAAGGGTTTCCTAAACCCTAAATTCAGGTTCGATTCCTGATGGGGGCACACCACGCATCAGGATAAGGGTTTCCTACCCCGCTCAGCGGGGCGATCCTGATGGGGGCACCACACTTATGAAACTCTTTCTAGCCTCAGAGGCTAAGCACCCCACCACCCTAGGTCATCTCAATACGTTCGTTAGTGGTTTAAAAGGCAAAAAAATTGCCTATATTGTCACGGCTGCGAATGGTGAAGCCTGGGGCTCCTGGAAAACCAGCCGTACATTGCCGATCGTGAAGTCAGAGGGTGCTGAAGTTGAGGTAATTGAGCTGGAAAACTATAAAACACACGACATTCTAACTCCATTAAAAACAGCCGACATCATTTGGTGTTGTGGCGGTTCATCGAGCTATCTTCTCTACTGGATGCACCGCACTCAAACTATTACGTTAATTCCCGAGTTAATCAAAGCTGGCACTGTTTACGTTGGTTCCAGCGCCGGCAGCATGGCCTGTTCTAGGACTCAAACTCTAGCTGAATGGTACTTTGGCGAGAATGAACCCGGTGCCAGCCTCATACCTGGGATGGGTTTAATTGATTTTGAAATGTACCCTCACTATCGAGATGAGTTACTGCCGCAAATTCAAGCGCAGTGGCAAACCGGTCAGCTGTATTTGCTTAAAGATGGCGAAGCTATTATTCTCGAGGAAAGCCAGGTGAAAGTTCTTGCTGAAGAGCGGAAGTTGGACAAGTAGCCATACATATGGTAATATGCATGTATGGTTGACTATACTAAAACTACTATTAACCTTCCTACTCGCCTCTTAAAAGATGCAAAGTTATTTGCAATTGAACACAGTCTGACTTTTACTGATTTAGTGAGTCGAGGGCTTGAATATTCTGTCTACGAAAAAACTCAAAAAAATGCTAAACCTTCTTTTGCTGAGTTTATGAAAACCTTTAAACCATTCCCTCGCCTTTCCGAAAAAGAAAGTCAGGAAAGATATCACAAACACATGATGGAAAAATATGGCAAAGATCTTTCTTGATGCTAATTGTTTCCTAAGACTTATGCGCGGCGAACTCCAGAATGCTGTGCCATATCTAAGCAGTCATAAGTTATTTATTAGCACTCTTTCAGTTCATATTGCTTTATATGTTTATAAAGTAAACCTTCCTTCACAAACATTCGAAAATTTTTATCAACAATTTCAAAGCATTGATTTTAGTAAGGAACTAACTCAAAAAGCCTTAGTAGGGCCAACTAAAGATTTTGAAGATAATCTTCAACTTCATAGTGCGGTAACTTCACGCTGCTCAATATTTTTAACACTCGATAAAAAACTACTTAAAATGAAAAGTTTTGAGACTCTGAACATTATGTCTCCTTTGGATATCTGATTTTGCTTTTCGGTAGTATAATTACTTGCCCTCGCCTCCATAGTTAAATGGATAGAACGTGAGTTTCCGGAACTTAAGATGGGGGTTCGATTCCCTCTGGAGGCACTTTTCCTTTTTGTTCACTCCTTAACAGTGTGCTGTAACTCGGCTCGCTGTTGCTTTTTTCTCCACTTACACATATAATACATACTTGTTGTGTATTAATTGCGGAAACTATGACAATTGAACTCAAAGAGAAACTATTAGCTGCTTATCTGGCGAGTAGAGCAAACAATAAGTGCATTCGTGTCGATCAGCTAGAAGAGATTATAAAAGCTCCAAATCTTCAAGAACCACTCGAGAAAACCCATCCTGAAGATTTTTATCTTTATTGTATTAATTGGGTAAATTTACTAAGTGAAAATAAGATTACTCTGAAGGCTGAGGATCGAGTGAATATCGAGGCTTTAGCCCAGGTAATTCGCAACCCCGCCTCTGCCCCACAAGAGAACTAAACTCTTAAGTTTTCCCTAACTCTTCACCACACTCTGTGCGTGGTTATACGAGATCGGCATTAATTCCTGGACACTGGTGACCAAGGCTTTTGTCTGGCTTTCGTTGACGATGACGATTTCTAAGTCTTGTTGAAATAACTCTGTCAGCGCATCGATCATGATTTGCCGGCAACTACCACAAGGACTGATGCCAATTTCCACAAAGGGATCAAGCTCGTTGACGCCAATGATTACTAGCCGTTGGAGTTGGCTTACCCCACTGTTCAAAGCTTTATCGAACACCATTCGCTCGGCACAGGTACTGTTGCTGGTAGCACGCCGGCGAATATTGGCACCGGTGAATTTTTGGCCATCAGCGGCGGTTAAAACTGCCCCCACTTTAGTGGTACACGCTTTCGGAAATGCCCGAGGAATTTGCTCAAAGGCGAGCTTGATATCACCTTGAATTTCCTCGGGCAGTTGATGTACCTCTATATGTTTCATGACAGGGTCTATTGTGAAGTTATTTAGGCTGATTGGCGCTCATATTCAGCATAAATGAGAGCGTCAGTCACGGTTTGATAATCAAACATCTCATCTTCATCGAAAACAATGTTTAATTCGCGACGAGCATCATCTTCTTTAGCTGAGGCATGAATTAAGTTCAGTTGTTGACTCATACTGAAGTCACCACGGATGGAACCGGCTTCAGCTTCACGACCTAAAGTCGTGCCTACCAATTTGCGGACCACTGGGATGGCATCGATACCTTCCCAAGCCATAGCCACGATTGGCATTTGAGCCATATATGACTTTAAATCACCAAAGAAACTTTTTTCTTTGTGTTCAGCATACCAATCAGATAATTGGTCATCACTGAGTTGGACCATTTTTAAGCCGACCAACTTTAAACCTTTGCGCTCAAAGCGAGCAATGATCTCACCGATCAAACCGCGTTGCATGCCATCTGGTTTGACGAGGACGGCTGTTCGTTGAATTTTCATACGTTCTCCTTGAATTAATTACTTAACTATAACTTTCGAGTATTTTCTTAAATGGTGTTTCATCTTTGTACGGTCCGATCACGGCAAAGCGAATTTCGCTGGGCTTAATTAAGTTCTTTGCTACGGCTTCTACTTCATCACGCGTGACTTGTCGCAATTTTGCTAACACCACTTCAGGTGGCTCAATTTCTCCGAGTAATAACTGCTTCATGCCAAAGTATTGCGCCACACTTTCGCTATCCTCCAAGCCTAAGACCATTTTACCAGCGACGTAATCTTTAGCTTTTTGAATTTCACTCTCGGTGACAGGTTTGCGACCATCTACCAAAGCTGCAAACTCATCGATCGTGACTTTGAAAGCCTCCTCTACCCGCTTAGGATCAACTCCGGCGGAGGCACCAAACATCCCTGAGTTGTGATACATGTCGACATCGCTGTGGACGTAGTAACACAAACCTCGTTTTTCGCGGATTTCTGAGAATAGGCGGGAACTCATGTTACCGCCCAACAAAGCACTCAGTAAGGTCAATGCATACCGATCGGAATTATGACGATCAATACCAGGGAAACCAAAAATGAAGTGGGCTTGTTCAGTTTGTTTGTGCTCCACTTTGAGTTTGAAAACAGAAATCGGGTTTTGGGTGAAGTAATTATTGAGTTTAACTTTGCCGGCCCGCTCCTCGGTTTTTTTACTAAAACAGTCGCTAATTTTAGCCAAGATTGAATCAGTATCAACAATGCTTGAGTCCCCAGCCAAGACTAAAATAGTATTACCCAAACCATACCATTGTTGAAGAAACTTGGTAAAGTCACTGGCGGTCAAAGCACTGACCGTAGTTTTATTACCAATCACATCATGTCCCAAGCCACTACCTTCAAACATCATTTGATCGAAAACATCGCTAATATGACGCGAGGGGCTATCCATGTACATGTTCATCTCTTCAATAATCACGTTCTTTTCTCGATCGATATCATCCTGACGTAGGCGAGGCGTCAATAACATGTCAGAAATTACATCCAACGCCAGCTCTACGTCTTTGGAAGCAGATTTAACATAGTAGCCTGTGTACTCCTTACTGGTAAAAGCATTGAAATCGGCACCAACGGCATCGACCGCAGCCGAGAGAGCTTGAGCATCTTCATACTTGGCAGTGCCCTTAAAAACCATGTGTTCAAAAAAGTGAGCGATACCGTGTTCCTTGGGTTCTTCGTAGCGGGAACCGGTATTAACTAAACTCAATACAGTCACGGACTTGACGGAAGGCATGGGAATGCGCAGGACGGTCAAACCAGAGGGTAAATTATCAATAGTATGAACTAGCACGGTAGCGATTGTATCAGCAATCGCGCGGTTTGAGGACCCAAAGATGGGTTTAATGCACCTTTTCAGGCATGGGAACTTTAATTCGGAAAGTACTACCACGAGGTTCTGGAGGACTGCTTTCTACTTCTATAGTTCCATGGTTGAGATCGACAAAAAATTTAGCCACTGCTAAACCAACACCGGTACCAGGTGTCCCACTATTATTATTGGTACCACGGTAATTTTCTTTGAAAATATCGGGTTGCTCCTCTAGATCTATGCCAATTCCTTCATCTTTTACTTCCATCACGATGGAGTTACCTTCAGTATAAGTGCGAATCATGACTTCTCCGCCCACCGGAGAGTACTTTATGGCATTCGATACCAAATTATGGAGTGATCGACCTAGGCCAGGAATTTGCCACACATACGGCAGTGTTTCATCGAGGTCACACAGTATCCTCACTCCCCGCTCGTGAGCAAAAGCAGACAGGTTCCTAACTGCACTATGGACAAAGTTATTGATTTCCATCTTCACCTTATCTTCACGCACAGTCATGGCCTTATTTATCTGCTTCGCCTCAGTGATAATATTATTGCCAGCTACCAAAGCATCGTTAGCTCTTTCCAACCACAGATCAATATTGGCTTGATTTTGGTCTGCAGGTGGTTTTCTTCTTTCTCGCCTCACTAGTTCCACATACAGCTGCCCTTTTGCCATCGGACTACCCACATCATGAGCTAACACATCAAAGATGATAGCCCGTGACTTAGCTTCTAGCTTCAAATGATCAATGTAGTGATTCAACATCTCTAAGCGATCATGAAGACCGCTGATTGTTTCTTGATCTTTTCGCTCTCTCTCACTGATTGAAACTCCAGTACAAATCAAGACACTTTCTGTAGGCTCATGGGCAATCCGATTAATCACTAAATTGTAGCGTTCACCCATAAAATCAATAGTTTTACCAAGTTCATCACCATCTTCTTCGGGATGAAGCTTCAGCGCACTCATTAGTGCTGCTGTTAACCCCTGCAGGTCACTTTCTCTCAGGTGCTCGATCACTGTCAAAGCCTCTAGAGGTTGATTGCGCAATAATTTTTGTAGTCCATCATCAACTCCCCAGCCAGCTAAATCTCGGCCGACAAAAGTGACGATGGAGGTTTTATCAAGTTGGAAAGGGACGTCTTCGACAGCGTCAAAAAATGGGTCAGTATCTAGAACTAAAGGCGGATGTTCAATCTTAATGATTAAACTAAAGTTACCGGCCAAGGCCAAACCTTTTTCTATATCAGGCAGTTCTTTAGGCAGCTCTCTAGTTAAGAACTGATAAACATATGCCGCTCTGAGGATAAATTCATCTTCAGCAGTACTGATGTCACCGATGTGAGCATCTCTAAACAAATGCCCCACCACCATCTCAGCAGTTTTATACGCTTCATTACTATGCATAGAGCAGCACCAAGGAAAATTAATAAAAATTTAACCTATATTGTTATACAACGCTTACATATAGGCTTCAACCAGAGGAAAGTCAGGCTGTAAGGAGCTTTTTTTACATTTGGTCTACGGTTTGAATTCCCAGTAACCCTAAGCCATGCTGAAGGATCATGCTCACCGCTTGGGTCAAGGCCAACCTGAAGTAAACCTGGTTTGTAACCTGGTCAGTGGTGATATCTTTGGGCAGAATGATCTCATGGTTATAAAAGGTGTTATACGTTTGCGCTAAATTAAAGAGATACGTCGCCAAATGATGCGGAGCATACTCATCAGCGGCCTTTTCCACTATCTCAGAATAGATATAGATATTTCTTAAGATATCTTTTTCTGTCGGTGCCAACTCGTAACTCTCGCCCAATTGCATCACATTATTAAATAATGAATCTTTATCTATATTAATAGCTTTTTCTGCCTTACTTAAAACGCTCTGAGCACGGACATAGGTATATTGAAGATAGGGGCCTGAATTGCCTTGAATGTTAGTGATTTCGTCAAAATCAAAGGCAATATCCTTGGCAGACTCACGCCGTAGATCATTCCATTTGACAGCACCCACTGCGATTTTCCAGAGGCTTTGCTCATCCAGCGGTGTTTTAGCCTGGGCTTGGACTCGATTAAAGGCTTCTTGCAACACGTCTTCTAACCAAATCACATTCCCCTTCCGAGTGGACATCTTGCCATCTTTAAAACGGTACATACCATGCTTAACATGGATGCGTTGCCCAGGCTGGTACCAACCCGCCAGCTGCTCAGCCGCAAATAATTGTTGGAAATACAGCGCTTGCTCTCCCCCAACTTCATTGACAATCAAGATATCGTGTCCATAGTGGTGCAAACGGAAATAGTCAGTCGCTAAATCGCGAGTCGCGTATAAGGTCGCACCATCTTTTTTCATCACCATTAGGGGTGGGTACTGTTCATTGGGGAAGAAAATTAACTTGGCTCCCTCACTTTCTTTAATTAAACCTTTAGCTTCTAGCTCCGCAATGACGGGCGCCATCTTGTCTTCAAAAAAAGACTCACCATACCCTTTGCCTTCGTTCTCAGTAAAATTCACATCCAACAACTTATAAATGCGCTTAAATTCCTTCCACGACCACTCAATACATTTATGCCATAATCGCCGAGCTTCCTCGTCCCCTGCCTCTAATTTTTTAAACCAAGCCCGCCCTTCATCCTCTAACGCCGGATTTTTCTCGGCTTCCTCATGGAATTTGACGTAAAGGGCAACGAGGTCTTTGACTGGCTGAGAAGAATTGTCTAAGGCTGCTTCGTCGCCCCAGGTCTTAATCGCGTAAATTTGCTTCCCAAACTGTGTGCCCCAATCACCAAGATGATTATCTTTGTAGACTGTCCAGCCCACCGCAGACATTAAATTGGCTACCGCATCACCAATGATCGTGGATCGCAAATGACCAATCGTAAACGGCTTAGCAATATTAGGTGAGGAATACTCTACAATCGCTTTCTTGCCTTCATTTACCTGCTCAACAATCTCACCTCGTTTTTCGATCACTCGGCCCATTTCAGCCATCAGAAAGTGTTCAGAAAGGTGAAAATTAATAAAGCCAGGACCGGCTACGGTGACAGTAGTGACTAAGCTCGGCTCTGAACTTGCTTCCAACTGGTGCTGAATAGACTCTTTGATCGCTTCAGCTAATTGGCGCGGATTTTTATACTGAGGAGTGGCGTCACCAACCGGGAGCTGAGCTAGTTGCCCGATGCTGACCATCGCCACATTGCTCGCATAATCGCCATGGGTAGGATCGGCGGGGTGTTCTAAATGAATCGTAGCCGGAACAGGCAAAGTCAGATCGGTGAGTGCTTGTGTGATCAGCGTCGTTAAGTAGGTAGTAATCTTCATATCCTCCTTTATATACAAAAACCCCTCCAGTCTCCAAGTCATACTTAGAAACTAAAGGGGTTCTTGAGTTAATTGAGCTCAGAACGGTACCACCCTTCTTTTCTTGAATGTTACCACTCAAGACTTTTTATCCGGCGCTGTGCGCGGGACTACAGCGATGATGGGCTGTTCCCAAACTAGATTATCCCTAGTTAGCGTTCTTAGTGATCTAAGATCCCTTGGTGCGAACAAGGTCTGGACGCTTAGTAATTAGTATACCAAGGTCGTCAATAATAGGTGAGCACATTTATTTTCCGAAATAAATCCGAATTTAGCCTGGATTAAATGAGTAATTTATGTGTTCGATGAATTCAGCCTCTTAGTATTAAAAACAAGATTTATATGACTAATATTTTGTACTCAAAAAGAGGCATCTGCCAGGTTATCTTCGCATTTAATTCGGAAAAATTGTTTCTCTACCCCAATGGATGACTTATAGTGTGAGTACCGACAGTAAATATGCCACCTTAGCGCTCAGAGTGTATGACAATCTGCTGTTGGAGTCACTAAAAGACCGGTTGATGCCACCTAACGCGACTAGCTAAGTAAGCATTTTCTCGCTCGAAAATAACGTCTAGTGATTCGTTACTTGCCCCAACTGAGTAGCTATTCACTCGATATAAAGGCCCCTAATACTCATTAAATGTGCGTGTAACCAACTACTCACCTCCAGCTATTTGTGCCGCTTATTTTCATTACTCAAATTGCTAGTAGGTTGATCGCTGCTTTATTTCGTATTTTATTCGCCTTATGTCTTAACTGCCACTTGCAGCCACTTTAAAAATATGAAAAAGTAAAAAGCGATGTTCTTTAACAGATAAAACCCGTAAAAAACTGTGTTGTTTACACAGTGCTTACTTATTTAAGTGCCTAGTTAGTAGTCATTAAGTATCTGACTGCGATCGCTGAGTCTCAATCCAATACTTTTCTCCATCACTTATTACTTCAACTTCTCCCTGTTGATCAGTTCTCCAGGTTACTGACCCAATAGCTTCTAAATTTTCTAAAATACTCTGGTGAGGATGACCATATCGATTGTTTTGACCGCAACTTATAATCGAATTTTCGGGTCGAATCTGTTCTAAAAAAGCTGGTGTTGAGCTAGTTTTTGATCCATGGTGCCCTACTTTTAGGATATCTATATCTGTTGTCATTCCTGTGGACTGGAGTGCTTCCTCCCCGACCATTTCAAGATCAGCTGTTAACAATACTTTAATGTTTTTTATAGTTAATAAAAACACGATTGATCCGTCATTATATCTTTCTTCATCCCCTAGTTGCTTTTTGAGTACGTCCAATAACTGTGCTTCGGGAAAATCAGGTGAAAAAAGCTTTCGAAAATGGTCTACTGAGCTCACTTCTGCCCCTTCTACTTGAGGAGATACAACTGTTAAAGCAGTATAGGGATTTAACCTCGCTTGATGGCCTAAAAACGGAGTTTCTACTCGCATGCTTTCTCTTTGTACTTCACTCGTGATTTTAGAACGAAAACTAACAAATTCATTTGTAGTTTTTACTTGATTAGTCAACCAAAATTTATTCACTTTATATGCATCCAAAACGTCATCAATACCCCCGATGTGATCGGCATCAGCGTGCGTAGCCACCACTAGTTCTAACGTTCTATCCCAAAAGGGCATATTTTCTTCGAGGCAGTTTTTGACCTTGTTATCTACTCCTGCATCAATTAGTACTTGAGTAAAACGATAGGAAATAAGAGTTGCGTCCCCTTGGCCTACGTCACAAAATACCAGATGTACATATGAATCTGGCCAGCTTTTCCAAACCACAGCGCCTAAACATACACTGCAGAAAGTAATCAATAATAATCCATACCAGAGGAAAGCAGGTTGTTTAAACATCAAAAAGTGAGAGCCGGGCTCTTCTCCTCTGGCGGCCTCGATAGTAACAATATCCCAGCCCGCAAATGATGTACCAGGCTAAAAAATGCCAAATGCCAAACCCATTTATTATCCATAAACTGCCCTCATATCTCCCAAGCCAAGTAGCTCCTCCTATAAAGAGTTGTAATCCTAGCCACAAAGGAATAAAAACGAGCCAATGACAGATAATCTCCACGATTGGAACGAAGTTAATAAAACTGAGGAGCATAAAGACTAAGCCGCCAATTGTTAACAGCGGAGTTAGCCATAGTAATACAGTATTGCTCACTAAACTTAAGGTGCTCAGTTCGCCAAAGTGATAAAGCACAATCGGGAGGGTCAACATTTGTGCGGCACAGGTTGTGACAAAGGCTTCGCTAAAAATAGAGCGAAGATATGAGCTCGTAGATAATAATGAAGGTGACAATGTCTGGCCGGTACTAAGAGCCGTATACCACTGAGCACTGACTTCATTTTTGTTATTCGCCAGCGAAGTAAAAAAAATGATCCCCACACATGCTGCTGCTGAAAGTTGGTAGGAAATACTACTTATCGTTGTCCAATCACTAAGTGCTCCTACTAGTGTCACTAGTCCCAATGCCCGTAGGGGTGAGTATTGGCGTAATAAGAGTTGTCTATTAAGTAAGCTAATGATTGCCATAGTGCTAGCCCGAATAATTGAAGGTGTGAGATCAGCCATAAGGGCATAAACAGTCACTACCCCACACAAGATAACAAGCTCATAAAACCGTTCAAAACGGGTAGTAACCATACTACCGAGACTAACCATTAGGCCCACATTGAAGCCTGAAGCCGACGTCACATGCTGCATCCCAATAACTTTTAATGAGTGATTCAACTCTGTTTCATCTTCTCCGCTTCCGCCAAAAACCATACCATGTAAGAGCTGAGATTCAGTCGTAGAAAAGTAGCCTATAAGCGACTTGAGAAAGCGGTTTTTGATGGCGATAAGGGGATATTCGCAAATGGTTTTCCAATCATTTACCAAAAGTGTTATTAAATATGTATGGTTTAATAATTGATTTATCATACTTTTTTTACTTACATTTCTCTTATCAAATTCTTGCTCTTTTCCGCCAAAAAAGGCCCAAAAGCCTTAATATTAGAATAATTTTGATATCTTTGTGCGTAGCGGCTACTTAGAAAAAGTAGGTATGATGCCTGGAAAGCACTTTGCTTATTACCTTTTTTGTCGTTTCTTACATTTCAAAGACATTCGGTGAACGCATCATTAACGCAAATAAAGTGATCTATATTAATAAATCATTTTCTATCAAAATACCTATTAATATCATGGTTTTTGCTTTGAAAATTTTAATTTCTAAAGATGCGAAAAGCATAGACTTATATTTATTTTGTTATTTTTTAACCTCTTCGAGACTATAATAAGCTACTACATTCGATCTTGTACAAATAAACTCAAAAATATTAAGCCTATATTAATTACCTATAGTTTTATCTATAGAGTTATTATATTTTTTATGTCATTAAAAATCCCCTCCGTTACAACCTCATTACTTAGCAATTGATTTACATCTGTGTATGGACGGTGGTCAATAATCGTCTGAGCCCGTTTTTCACCAATGCCTGGCAAAGCGTCGAGTTCATCAAGAGTAGCCGAGTTGATAGAAACAGCGCCTCCAACTGTCTTGGAAAGCGATGCATGAGGTTCTGCTGAAGTAGTTAGAGATTTTTCCTCGAGGAAAGGTATGAAAAACTTTTCCCCATCGGTGAGCTTGGTGGATAAATTTAATTTCTCGGCTACGTAACCAGTATCAGCTTGGCTACTGAAGCCACCTGCCTGGTAAATAAGCTGAGCAACCCGTGCTCCTATCTCAAGTTCATAAACACCAGGGCGCTGAACGGCACCTGAGACATCAACCCAAATTTTGCCGATCTCACCGCGCAAAAAAACACCTTCAGATTCTGTGGGCTCAAAAGCGGCTACTACGGGAAGAGGTTGATAATTAATGCCATAAATTAAATGTAACCACCCCCCAATAATCAGCACTAAGCCTACTATATCGAGAATGATTAAATTCCAAATCTTTTTGTCAAATTTCTTGACAATTATTAGAACTCTATTGAGTGTAGGTAGTTCATTAAACATGAAGCTACTCTACCCCACCAACCTTGCATAAACTGTAGCGCGGGAGAAAGTTAACAATGTGTGAGGAATTACTTATCTAGAGCACTAATCTGCTGATCACCTTCATCTCTATTTACTTCGTCTTGTGAATAAACCCGGTAAGTATTCCAGCCTTGATCACGCGGAAAGAGAGCGCTTATATCAAGTTCACGTAGAGCATTTCGAATATCAGGAATATACGTTTGAGCAATTGTCTGACGACTAACGTTAAATTCTTGACAAAGTTCCATAGGCGAAGATGAGAGAGGGTGCTTATCAATCAAAAATTTAAGCACCTTGCCAGAGGCTGGAAGCAGGTTTAATTTTTCTCCACCATAAATAAAAGCTGATAAAGATTTCCCCCGTGACAGGTACTCAACATACACAAGACCGTAGAAAAATGGTGATAAATTTTCAACCTTTTTAACTTGACTGTTTTCTGGCAAAAAATTGGCTACATCAAGTATTTCATCATCACTCTCGCCTACTTCATCTTCTATATCAGAAAAAAGAGTCATCTCGCTCCCTATGACTAATAAATAGAGATTGAGAGCTAAACAGACTTCGTATTCTGCCTTAAAATCAGCTTCACTCATGCGATCGATATTTCTTTTGAGAGTAATTAGACGTTGCTTAAGGTTGCTTGCGATACTTAATAACTCATCGCTACTAACATCTGAAAAATCACTTACATCATAAACATCACCCACATCACCTAAAAAAGCCTTTGCTACTCGAGAACTTAGTTTCAGGAGCGGCTCATTACTGATCATGCCCTCTAAAAAAGTGGTGTAATGGCGTTCAAGATATTCGTGGTGTTCAGGTAAAAAAGACATACACTGGTTATAGAGAATCCTGATTTGGCGTTATTTTTTGCAATCGATAGCCACCGTTATGCCCCGGGCGTGGTTCATGAAAAACGAGCTCCAAATTGATCTGGGATAAGATGCGATTAAAGCGGGTAGCAAACTCCTCAAGACTTTCTTCATGGCCTAATAGACTGGGATAGTTTTCAAATTGGCTGAGAAAAAACATGCTGGTGGGAAATAACAGGTAATCAGTTAACTCAAATAGCAGCGCATGCTCTTGGATGGTCAAACTTAATCGATCTTCTCCTAGATAAAAAGCTTGTTCGCGCTGATGGTAACGCAAACTTGGATGAATCTGCTCAAAACTAATCCAGGCGTTATAAGCCCTGACTTGCTGCTCCCAATTTTTTGTTTCTCTTGACTTATCAGCTAAGACATATGAGCGGCTCCGACCAGGTTTGATAACTAACGACACGTTCATGAGTTCAAAGAGCTTGTTTAAACTTGTTACCACATCTCTCAATATTGTCTTCCCCTCTATCAAGGCTGTCAGGTCTTTATCGGGCAAGGTCTTTTTGCTCATGAGACTCAACAAAACTCGCTCTTGATCAGGGGTTAAACGGAAAGTTTTGGCTTCATAAGAATAGGTGCGGCTGGCTAGTTCATAGTTCCAACCGGCAAACTGTTCTAAAATAGCTTGCGGATACTCTGGGTATGATTTTTTTTCGGTTTCCATAGTCCTATATTCTACCATACTTACTCATTAAATGTGTATGTATCATGCGTCGTGGAAGTGTTCTGACCACTAAAAAGGAGGGCATTCGGCCCTCCTTTAAGCGTTGTCTCGATAAATGGGACTGCTACCCGACGACTAGGTTCACAATCTTCCCTGGCACATAAATTTCTTTCTTGAGCGTACCTTGAGACAGCCACTGTTGGACTTTGGCTTCAGCCTTGGCTTTGGCTAAGATAGCGGCTTGGTCTTGGGCTTCGGTCGGGGTAACGCTCAACTGTTCACGAACTTTGCCATTCACCTGCACCGGAATAATCACTTGCTCTTCTTGAGCTAGAGCTTCGTCCCAAGTTGGCCAACTGCCGGTGTGAACTGAAACTTGTGGTTGATCGCTCGTACTATTCACAGTTTGCCACAACTCCTCTGCCATAAATGGCGCAAACGGAGCCAACATCTGGATCACCATTTTAATTTCATCTGATGATAACGCGCCTTGACCAGCACTTTTATTGGCTTCTTCCCAGACATTCATAAACTCCATCATCGAGGCAATAGCGGTGTTGAACTTGAGAGCTGGGATGTCTTGTGTCACTTTACGAATCGTTTGGTGTAACTTGCGGCGAGCGCGAGTCGCGGTTTCACCCTCGGCTGAGGTAGAGAGTGGTTGAGCGATAGCCTCACTCACTTGTTTATGCACCCGGCTTAAAAAGCGATAGACACCCGCCACGGCCGTGACACTCCAGGGCTTGTCGGCTTCTAACGGTCCCATGAACATTTCATAGACCCGCAGCGTATCCGCCCCAAATTTCTCGATGACTTCGTCGGGGTTAATGACATTACCCTTACTCTTACTCATCTTCTTGCCGTCTGGACCCATGATCATGCCTTGATGGCGCATCTTCATAAATGGCTCATTGAAACTCAGATACCCTTCATCTCGCAAGAACTTAGTGAAAAAGCGCGAGTATAACAAGTGCAACACAATGTGCTCCGGCCCAATCATATACAAATCAACTGGCAACCATTTCTTAGCCTGGTCCTTATCCATGAAGGTTTTTTCATTACGCGCACTGACATAGCGCAAGAAGTACCAGCTTGAATCCACAAACGTGTCCATAGTGTCAAACTCTGGGCGCCAGCCTTTACCGTACAGTTTTTCGGTTCGCTCGATGAATTCTTTCGAGTGGGTCAGCGGCGACTCGCCGGTGGGCTTAAACTCCACGTCGGTAGGGAGTGTCCATGGCAAGTGTTCTTCCTTGACTGGGTGCGGCTGACCTTCAGGATCATACACAATGGGGATTGGTGCGCCCCAGTAGCGTTGGCGGGAAATCAACCAATCGCGAAGTTTGTAGGTGGTTTGCCACTCACCCCATCCCTGTTTAATCATCCAATCGGCCATGTTTTTCTTACCTTTACCCCAAGCGTCCTGCCCATCAAACTGCCCTGAGTTGACCAATACACCTTCGCCTTCGAAAGATATCTCGCTAGCAGCGACTTTTTTGTCAATTTCTTTGTCAGAATATGAAACTACTTGACGCACAGGTAAGTCAAACTTTTTGGCAAACGCAAAATCTCGTTCATCGTGAGCAGGCACGCCCATCACAATCGCGGTCCCGACACCCATCAAAACGTAATCAGCAATAAATAAGGGCACAGCTTCACCATTGACGGGGTTAACAGCATGTAAACCAGTATCGACACCAGTTTTATCTTTTTGACCAATTTTGCGTTCTTCTTCAGTTTTATGTTTGGCGGCTTCTAAGTAGTCAGACACAGCTTGCTGACGATCACTTGGCACTAAACCCGTCAATCCTAGTGATTCAAATTTTTCTGGAGCAATAACTACAAAGGTCGTTCCAAATACCGTTTCCCAAAACTTAGTCCAGATTGTTAAATCGATGGCTTTTTCTTGGAGCTGGAAGGTAATATTCAGGCCTTGAGCTTTTCCAATCCAATGAAGTTGATGTTGCTTGGTCGCCTCTGGCCAATCGACTTCATTCAAGCCACTAATTAATTCATCCTTATATTGAGTGATTTTAAAGTACCATTGCTCGAGGTCTTTCTGGACGACAGCGGTACCACAGCGTTCACAAGTACCATCCACGACTTGTTCGTTAGCCAACACCGTCTGGCAGGATGGGCACCAATTGACCATCCCCTTCCCGCGGTAGGCTAAACCTTTGTTATACATTTGGATAAAGAGCCATTGAGTCCATTGGTAATAATCAGGATGGCTGGTAGCTAATTCATTAGCCCAGTCATAAGAAACACCAATGCGTTTGATTTGGCGACGAAAGGTATTAATGGCGCTCTTAGTAGTTTCAGCGGGATGGATACCTGTTTTAATGGCGTAATTTTCAGCCGGCAGTCCAAAGGCGTCCCACCCGACTGGGAAAAAGACTTGTTTACCATTCATCCGGTAATAACGAGCCATGATATCCAGCGCCGTTTTTGATTCGACGTGACCAACATGTAAACCAGATCCAGAAGGATACGCAAAAGCAAATAACAAGTACATTTTGTCCTCAGGACTGCCTGCCTGGTTTTCACTCTGCTGGAAAAGACCTTTTTCCTCCCACCATGCTTGCCAGCGTTCTTCGATTGCGGTTGGATTGTAGGTTGTACTCATTTAAGCTCCTTTTGATCTCGGAATTACTTCCATAAACTATTTTAAAACAAAAAATCCCCTAACGGGGAATTGCACACGACTCACTTCCCCTAGGCACTAGCGGCTAAGAAGGAGAAGTTGAGTTGGGTAATGAGACTTCATAACTTGAGTAGTATACCACTAAAATTGTGTGATATAACACGCATATGTCAGAAAGATACACAGTGGATAAGCAACATGCCTACTTAACCTGCGGTGCCGTCGGGCCGGCAGTAGCCACCGCCATCTTCACGGCTTTGATGGTGGCACCTCCAGAGGTGAGAGCAGCCTTATGGCACTCGAAAGAGCTAGTAACCAAAGAGATTGTAACCACACTCTGCTGTTGTGGAGTGCCCACTGTAGCGGGAGTCACTGGACTAGTGAGTTACTTGAAACATCGAGCGCACTGGACAGTCAACTAAACCTCGATCATTACTCCCCGCCTTAAATCCTGCTATACTGATGTAATGTCTGCCCTAGTTCACAGCTTGTCTGTTTTGGTGGCTATCGCCTTAGCCTTTGTGTGGATACAAATCCCTTTCCTGAGTATTTATTCCTTACAAGTTTTTGCGGCTACGATGGCGCTCTACTTCATCATTAAGCGCCTTAGCCAAGCTAAACTGTGGCACGTGGCTCCTACCTTGTCATCGGTGGAAATGCCGATTCTTACTTTTGGTTTCCAAATGCTAATTGGAGCTACTGGCAACTTTCACTCCTTATTTTTTCCCCTGACATTTGTACATTTATTTTTCTTGGTCTTAGCCACTGAAACCACCACTGCGATTGTTGCTAGTTTAGGCATCATGTTTTTTCACTACCTAATGACTCCAGAACTGTCTGTAGCCATGGTCAGTCAAGCCGCCACTATTCCCATCGTGATGGTCTTTTTTCTGTTTGCTAAACACCAATATCAAGAAGTTCAGCACGAAACTGCCCTCCTCAATACTCAGGAACAAGCCTTGGTGTCGTGCACCTACCAAGAACACGAGTGGCGACAGTTTATGGCAGAGTTCTTGTTGCCAAAGTTGGTGGTTTTAGAAGAACTTGCCCACTCTGCTCAAGAAAATCAGCATACACTCCAGGGACAACTCGCCTTACTCCAATCTGAAATCAAAAAAATGTTAGACAAAGTCAAGCACAATGAACTCGACAACCCTCAAGCTTAACCAGCCTTTTCTTAAACGCCACTCGCTAGGCCAGTTTTTTTCTCGATCGGGAGTGGTAATGATGTTGGCTGCAGCTTGGTGGACCGCTCTCCAGCTCCCAGCCCGGCTCAGGGCTGAGCGCCTCGAATCAGACTCTTACGTCATCCAGTTTGGTAACTTCAATGTCACCAGTGGCGAAAAAGACAGTGCCTCCTACAACGTCACCGACACGGTGGGACAAACTGGTGCCGGACCGTATGGCCAATATGGCAGCAGCGGCTACTTCGTGGGCTCAGGCTTTCAATATATCTATCAAATTGATGACTTCAACTTCAAAATTTCCCAAGTGGCCTTGGATTTTGGTGAGCTCATCATTGGCACGCACAAGACAGCTTCGCATACGCTGACGATTACCACCAAAGGCGCTGGGGGCTACACCGTTTATGCCTATGAACTCCATCCTCTCCGCAGTCCTGCCAACGATACTATTGCTGACACTACCTGTGATGCCGGAACGTGTTCACAAACTACAGCTGGGGTCTGGAGTAATCAGAGTATTCCGGGCTTAGGGTATAACATGAGTGGGCATGATATTCCCGCTGCTTTTGTGAACAGTACTTACTTCAAGCAATTTGCTGATCTTAGTCTGGGCGAAACGATGCAAGCCGTGATGAGTTCCACCAATATCGCTAATCAGCGCCAATCCACTGTTACTTACAAACTCGGTATCAATAGCACCCAAGCCTCGGGCAAGTATCAAACAGGAGTCGTCTATGTGGCGGTACCAGGGTATTAAGCTCTCTCGTCCACCCTTGTTTAAGCGCTGGCTTCAGATTGCTGTGATGGCCGTGGGCGTGGCACTCGGCTTCACTCTGACCACCACCTCCATTACAGCCCAAACTGCCCCCCTAGAACTATCGATCAACCCCCCGGTGGCTTATCTCCATGTCAAGCCTGGTTCCAATCAAACTCACACCCTCACCCTACAGCATCATGGCACTGTACCTCTCGAGGCGATAATAAAAGTCGTCGATTTTGTCCCGGACGGCGAAACTGGCCAACCAATTTTAACTGATGTCAGCACCTTTCCTTACTTAACATTGCTCAATCCTAACGAACGCCTCGGCGAGCCATTTCCTTTAGTGCCAGGCAAGGCAAAAAAATTAAGCTTTAATATTGATGTACCAAACTCAGCGACGCAAAAAGAGTACCCTTTGACCATCTTGATTAATACGCAACCAAACAGTCAGTATTCAGTGGTCCAAACTGGTTCTCAGCTGGGTGGGACCATCGCTAGCAATGTGATTATTCTGGTCTCTGAGTCAGATCGGCTTCCTCGTCGCTTGACGATTGACTCACTTACCGGACCGCGCTTTCTAGATAGCTTTAGTACCCTCAAGTTTGATCTAAAATTAAAGAATGTGAGTTTACAAGCGGCTCCCGCTTCTGGGAGCGCCCGACTCAAAAATTGGCAAGGTAAAACGCTCAAGGAATGGCAGCTTTATCCTGATATGGTGCTGGGTTCCGCCACCCGCTTCGCTCGTGGCCTCGATCCCACTGCCGCCGAACCCACCCCAGTGGAGTTTACCTATCGTGGTTTCTTAATCGGGCCTTATAGCATCGAGGCTCAGCTCAATAATCAAGGTGGCCAGCAAGAGCTGCTGACCGTCAAAATGATTGCTTTACCATGGTCACTCGGGTTACTACTTATCATCGGTGTAATCCTACTTGGGTTAGGCAAATATTTCAGTCAAAAAGATCATCTTGATAAAACTCCAAAAAGTGTTTAACGTTATAGCTACGTCGTTTTTTTTCGACTATGCTCGCTGTGAACTGCCTATGAAAAAAGCCCATCTTCAAAAAGCTCTTGTATTAGTAGGCGTCCTGACCTCATTTTTTGTGGTTGCTCACGTCAACGAACAACTCCGCTCTGCTAGTTTGACCTCCGTCTCGGTCACCATGTCTAATCCTCGCCCTTCCTTCCGTGGCGCTTTAACCAGTGGCAACACCGTCGGTTCCTCGACTGTCATCATCAACACCACCGCTGGTAGTTATCCATCTACATCTTCAGCACAATTGGTCGAAGGTGATGTGGTCCGGATTGGCAGTGCTGGCACGATGGGCACTCATACCGTGGCCAGTACCAGTTCATTATCTACCTTTACCGTTACCAGCGCCTTGGGCTCCGGTAATGCCGATTCTGGTGATGATGTCATCTCGACTCAATCTGCGACTCACACTGTGCGTTTTACTACCGCCAATGCTATTGCCAATGGCCGCTTCCGAGTTTTGGTCCCAGCTTTAACAGACAACGGCGCTTCATCTGATGGTATCCCTGATGGCGGCTTCTTTGATTTCAGCACCACTCCCGCGACTATGACCTGTCCTTCAGACGTGGGCTCCACGTATGACTTTGTCTCTGGTGTCGCTTCCGCTTCTTCTGTGACTGTTAATAACGTCGATTACCACGTGTTCGAGTGTGCTTATTCAGGCACCGGTGGTGTAGGTACCATTTTCGATGGAGGTGGTGGTAACCAAGGCGTGTTTACTCTGGCTGGTTTAATTAACCCAGCTCCTAAAACCGCTCACACTACGGGCACAGCCGATGCACACAACATCATTGTTCAACACTTGGATAGTTCCTTCAACGCCATCGATCAAACTACTGTCCAGGTAGGTGTGATTGAAGCTGTTAAATTAACCGCCTCAGTTCCTCCTCAAATTACCTTCCAAATTATTGGTACTGCGACCGGCACCTCAGCATGTGGTCAAACCACTGACGTGGCCACTACCCCAGCTAGTGTGCCATTTGGAGAAATCTCGATCTCTGCCTTTACCGAAGCCGCTCATAGCTTGACCGTCTCCACCAACGCGACTGGTGGTTATAGCGTCACAGCCATTGCTAACGACCAAATGGGCCGCAATGGCGGTGTCTGTACTGGTGATAATACCGGTGTGAACTGTATTCGCGATACGATTGGTAATGGCGGCACGATCACACATACTACCAGTGGTGAGTGGACAAACGTCAGCGCTAAAGGTTTAGGGTACTCACTTCATGACGTGAATAGTTCGATTACTAACCTACCAGCTGAGGCGTTTTCTTATAATGAGAGTAGTCGCACCTTCTCCACTAAACAATTTGCCGATGCTGAAGACGGCCAAGCCGCCCAAGCTATTTTTGGCAGTGGCACCGTGGCTGATAACGAAAACTTATATGTCTGTTACCGGATTGTGGCCGCCAGTACTACCGCCGCTGGTAACTATGAAAATTACGTCACCTACAATGCGACATCAACCTTTTAATAACTAACGCTGACACCATTTATGATAACTGCCCACCCCACCCCCAAATCTCTTGTTGCTGTGAGCTGTGGTTTACTCATCGCTAGTGTGGTGGCCGGAACATTTGTCAATTCATTTGGTCTTAAAACGAGTTGGGCTCAGGTGGCTGAACCCACCCCAATTGCTGTCCCTACCACTACTGAAGTACCTGGTATGGCTGATCCTACTGACGTCCATAGCCTGACCGCAATTCCTCCCCGGTTGGGTGAAAACCGCGAACTCAAAGCCAAGCCTGGTGAGACGATTCAAGCCGTAGTCCGTGTCCGTAACGGCAGTAACAAACCCATTTTTATTAAAACCAGTGCCCAAGATTTTATCTTGAGTGAAGATGGCCAAACTCCTATTCCTGTCCAAGATAATGTTTCTAACCGCTGGAGTTTAGCTTCATGGATGACATTGTCGACCACTTCACAGCGCTTAGGCCCTAACCAATCAGGGAATGTTAACGTCGTCATCACCGTACCCGCCGATGCCCTGCCTGGTGGTCACTACGCGATGGTGATGCACGAGCCCACCACTGCTCCTGCACCAGCTGGAAGCGAAGAAGCGACTGCTAAATCTGCAGCTTTAGTTTCACAACGCGTCGGTACGCTGCTCTATTTCGAAGTTGAAGGCCCGATCAATGAAGCTGCTTTTGTACGCAACTTCTCGATGCCCAAATTTACTGAGTATGGTCCAGTGCCTTTCAAGTTTACCGTCGAAAATATGTCTGATATCCACATCCGACCTCAGGTGGGGGTAGAAATTTATAATATTTTTAATCGTAAAGTCGATACTATCGTGATCGAACCTAAGAATGTCTTCCCGTTTGTGGCCCGTGAGTTTGAGGGCAAATGGGATCGCGTCTGGGGTATTGGTCCCTATAGAGCTAAGTTAACCATGAGCTACGGCCAAGCTGGTGCAGTAGTGGTAGCTAAAACCAGTTTTTGGTTAATTCCTATTAAATTAGTCTTGGCTATAACTACTATCTTCATGTCACTGTTAGTAGTCATTATTGCCGTCCGCCGTCACCTCTTGCATCGTCAAGATGCTGCTCAAGCCCGCATTGAGATGCTGGAAAAGAAACTTCAAGATCTTGAACACGAGCACGAGCTCTAGGAGCTAGGCTATGTCAGCTCGTCACCCTCGGACAGCTGCTCACCGAGTTGGCACTCTCACCACTCACTTACTTTTTGTGTTCTTTTCAGTTTTTTTTGGCTTAGGATCAGGCTTTTTAGGATTTTCTGTCCAAGCTCAAGATGGAGGGATTGGTCCAGGTGAAGATTTTTTAACTAACCCCAAAATAAGAGAAGTAAATGTCACGGCGACTGTACCTGATAACTTGCCACCGACAGCTCCGGTCTTGATCTCCCCCAACAACAATTCCTATGTCACCATCAATAAGCCAAGTTTTGTTTGGCAAGCCTCGAGTGATGACAATGGCATTAGCCACTATAAAATGTCGCTTGATGGCGTCGATTACATCGATAACATTCCTACTACCGCGACTGATAATGCGACGTATACGCTGACCTATAACGCCGTTTCTGATGAGTATACGCTGACGCCTAAAACTGGCCTGAGTGAAGGTACTCACACCTGGAAAATTCGCGGCACCGATACGCTCGGCAATGGCAGTGATTCTGCTACCTGGACCTTCACCATTGATACCCAGGCTCCAGCTTTTGTGATTACCCAGCTGGGAACCGCCACCACCAGTATTTCTAGCCAAGATATCAGTACTATTCCTAGTACACCTCTGGAACTGAGCGCAAATGAACCACTACTGGTGGGCACAGGTGAGGCCAATAGTAGCGTCCAGCTGACGGTGAGTATTCCAGATGATCCAACTCAAAATTTTAGTTTCAGCATCACAGGCAGTAGTACTTGGGAACAGCAGTTGGGGATCTTGCCTCGCGACGTCACCATCTTGCTTGATTTTGTGATCACTGACCTAGCTGGCAACGTCTCTATCTTGAGTAATGTGCCGTTTACTATTCCCAGCCCAGTGATCATTTTCCCACCTGCCAGTGCTTCTCCTTCTCCATCCCCTACCCCCAGCCCCGCTGCCTCCACCGAGCCAGGAGCTAGCCCTTCACCCACACCAGAGGTTTTTCCTAATCCCAGTCCTTCACCTTCACCGTTGATTGTGATTCCATACATTCCGCCGCGGGAAGTGGCACACTCTTTTACTCAAGAATTAGCGGAAAACTTAAGCTTTTTGACCGATGCTGTGCCAGCTCCTATCCGAGAAACCGTAGCTGAAGTGGCTAATACCATTGCACCTACCTCTGGGCTGATTGTGGCCACCTCGATTCCGCTAATCTCCACGGTGGCAGTGGCCTCGCAATTTGGCTGGAGTGTCTCTCCAGATCTAATCATTAAAATTCTCCAAGCGTTGGGTCTCTTACCAGCCGGAAAACCTCAAGGTTTGGTCTATGACAGTGAAACGCGCCAACCAATAGCCTTTGTAGTCTTAACTATCACTAGTCAAGATCCTGAGCACTTAATTAAAGAGACCGTGGTCACAGATGCCGATGGCGTCTATCGCGGCTTTAAGTTACCACCGGGTAAATATATCCTCGAAGCCAATCAACAAGAATATCGCTTCCCTACCCGGCTAGCTCGCCCCCCTTACTTGAGTATGAACGACTTTTACAAAGGTGAGGTCTTTACCGTCACTCAAAATAACCAAGATCAGTTATTCTTAATTCCAATGGATCGCCTGACAGAGTTGCCTAATGGGACGTGGAAATCAAAGGGACGAATTTTCTTAGCCCAAATTAATCGTCGTCTGCAGTTTTTAGCTCTGCCTCTGTTTCTATTCTCGGGTTTCTTGGCCTTGCTCTACCCTTCGATCTGGAATTGGCTGGTGTTTGGCTTTTATTGTTTCTTACTGGGGCGGACAGTCTTGGATTGGTTTAAAACTCCCCAGATTACGGGCACTGCTATCGATGAGTTTGGAACCGGGGTGAAAGACGCCGTGATCCGGATTGGGTGGCCAGAAACTAACGAGCTGGTCAAGATCTTGCTGACAGATAAGAATGGCAACTTCAAAGCCTTCCTGGCGCCTGGGGAGTATCAAATGACAATCATTAAGCTGGGTTACGTCTGGTATGAAAAAGACGCTCCGATGAGTTTGTACCAAGTCAAAGCATCTGACAAACCAGTCAACATAGTAGCAGCTCTCCGCTCCACTGAGAGCTTATATAAAGAGTTGTTTGGGTAGGGCTGGTTAAAGGCTTCTTAAGGCTGAGCGGCTGAGAACCGGTACTTATCAGTCACGACTCGGTCTTTCATCTTAAAGTATCCTTCAATTGCATGACACTTTTTTGGCTTGTATGATTTTTGCCAATATTCATACAAGTAAAAATTTGGCCACATTTAGGAACATTCCTCCGGGATGCTTTATCATGGTTAGTGATGTTACTGCAAAAGCTAGCCTGGACACACGTCAAAATGTACGTTTTGTACATAGCCCAGGGGAACTTCTGAAGTAAGTGCTCATGATGTAAGGCCTTTAAGACGGATTCTTAAGGGGCGCTAAAAAAGAGCCTTATCTTTTTTTGTTTGACAGTGGTTGTTCAAAAAGTGAACTTTGTGAAGGTTGTGCTATTTTTGTTAATAATCGCACAAGTCTTATGAATGCGTGTTAATTGTGGTCCAATTCCCCGCCGCTTTTTGTAATGAGCATTACAACTATGAAGCTTTAACCTATTTAACGAATGGGTTTAATACCAACCATTCATTTTTTTAAAAGTTACTAATCCTTATTCGCACATTGAACAGCCGGCTAAAAGCCTTTTAAATGGCATGGATATTTAGAGCCTATATTAATTAAGAAACCCTCTCTCTTCACTCCCTAAAATATAGAGTTTTTCAGTTGGTGATGATTCTCTCCACTAACTGCCTATGGGTCACTAAAATCACAAAAATCCTCACTTTTGCATCTTTTTCGCACCAATTTAAAGCGAATTTTAACTTAAAATTTAAACATGTTTATTAACGCATGATTAATGCTTTATTGTTGCAAGATCTGGTATTTAATACCCGCAAATAAATAATTTAAGTTATTAAGCTATCTTTAGGTATATTTTTGGTTGTCAGTTTTTTATAAAATCCAATACCCGAAGCAAACAAAACAAATTAACTCTCTACACACATTGTTTAACTAGCTGGGGATAAAAAGTGTTCAGCTTGAGGACGTAAGAAAAACGTAAGCGATTTTCTATTTTTGTCCTATAAGTATGAGGAGTTCGCGCCATTTACTAAGTATCGCGATTGGTGACTCTTCTTGAGAAACACTTGAGGCAGCAAGACCCACGTCTTCGTTAAATAAGAAGTAAAAACGATCGTAGATCAGGGCGATTTGCTCTTTTTGCTTGCCGGTCAATTCTTTTTTGTTCTTACAATTCTCTATCAGAGTTCTTACATCTCTGCTAACTCCAGAGTATCCATTTTTAAGGGTTTGTAAACCAATTAAGCGGTCTAAAAGTAACTGTTGGTCCCCTACTTCCCAACTCGCAATTTTAAAAATGACAATGGCATTCCCGTATAAGAGCTTACTTTCCTGGAGCACTCTTGAGGGGAACTCTCCCGGATAAAGGTATGCGCCTCGAGAAAGAGAGATCGCAGTATGCTCAATTAACAACCGTCGCAAATAACGAAAGTTAGGATCGGATTTAGGAGGCTGCAAAAACAACATACATGACCACTCCCCCTGCCAAGTTAGCCAGTGAGGCTGCAAAGCCGGAAATAAGCTTTCCACTATGTGTTTACCGTGTAGTCCCAGCTTTACACACGGTCCAAGATCGGTTTTCTCGATGATGATCAAGCCTTCCTTGGTTAATAAATGCAACACTGATCTGAAACCAGGCGCAGTTATTTCGGGAACCAGGAGTGACCAGGTAGTGATCGGCACAAGATTTGGGTTTTCTTTAGGTGAATACAGAGCGAGCAGGAGCTTTTTTGAAGTACTTTTCATCTTTAACGCAAAATAAGTCTAAATATATCTATATTAAAAAGTATCATTTAATTCTTTAATCAATATTCGAGCTACCGAAACTGCTTTTTAAGACTCATTTGTGAATTTAAAAGTAATAATTTTAAATATTAGCCTGGTAAACAACATTAGAATTATTAAATTTTAGTTTTCTGTTCATAAAGTATACATTTTTTAAACAAATCACAAAAGGGAGACATCGGGTCAGAGTGTGAGCAAATGTCTGCCCACCTTTTCTAGATTTATTTGGATGATCTCTTTTGTATGAATTTGGTAAGCATGAAAAATCGTGAAAATTAACGCAATTTACGGCCAGTTTTCGGTTTTTAACAGGCTGTATATACTCTTACGCGCGCACGAAGTTTCCAGGCTAAACTTGAGGGATTGACCTGCCTCCTCGAGTTCCCTAAACTTATTGAGTGACTTCTAAAGCGTCTAACAAATCTGGATTAGACACTCCCTAACTCACAAACTCATGTCTGCCCCCCTCACTGCCCCTACGAGCTTGCCTGCCCTTTGGCTGTCTTTTGTCCAAAAACAGGCCGTGAGCGAAAGCGACCAACACTTGCTCATCGGTTATGTATCTAAATTTGCCAGTAGTTTAGCCACCCCCGCCGATTGGTCTGTTGAATCTCTTACCGAGTTCTTAGCAAAAAACAATTTCAGTGAGTTATCTTTGACACAGCGTCGTACGTGGCTGAGCGAGTTTGTCCGCTCAATTTCTTCACGCCAGATTGGCGTCACCCTCTACCTTTTCGAATTAGCACTCATCAAAGGTAACTGCTCAAAAGCAACCGTCCGGAATTATCGCAGTGATATCAATCAATTTTTTGATTTCTGCCAAACTACCGAAGTCTCCGAAGCACTCACCAAACCCAAACTCCAGGCTTTTGAACAGCACCAAAGCCTGAAAGGTCTTCAACCTTCCAGTATCAAACGCAAAGTTTCTAGTATCACCCAGTTTGGCCAATGGCTGCACAAGGCTGGCTACCCCATCGAACTGGTGGTTGAGAACCTTACCGCCGCAGAAGTTATTTCTACTCCGGTAGCAGAGGAAAAAATTGAACACGAAATTTCCTCAAGTCAACTTGAGACAGATAAATTAGCTGAGTTATCCCTGCGCGAAGAAGTCGCTGATCTGAAAGCTCAAGTCAAAAGACAAGCCCGTGCCTGGTTCTTACCCTACTTGACCTTAGCCACCCTGATCTTGTTCTTTGCTGGTCTGGCAGTGTTTGGGTATCGCCAGTTCTTCCGCGACGTGCCTACCCCCTTGGCCTACCCCAGTAGTCCAGTCCGTGCTGATCGAGTGCTGTCCTTCCAAGGCCGCCTAACTGACACCGCTCAAAACCCGATCACCACCGCCACTAACATGACCTTCAAGCTCTTCGATTCTGGCCCTTCCATCGTGAGCGGCACTGAGCTGTGGTCATCCGGCACTTGTAGCGTTACTCCTGATCAAGACGGTATCTTCAACGCCGGGCTTGGTGACGACTGTGGCAGCGAGATCCCTGATGACGTTTTCACTGAGAACGCCAATGTCTGGCTCCAAGTCCAGGTGGCAGCTGAAACCCTGTCACCTCGCCAACCGATCCGGACCGTGGCCTACGCCATTAACTCTGAGACGGTTCAGGGCTATCCTGTCACCGCCTCCGGATCAGCTACCGTCAATACCTTGCTGACTATGGACTCATCGGGTAACGTGATTTTGGGCGAAACCTCACCGAAGCTCAAATCAGTTTCGGGTACTTTTACCCTAGAAGGCCAGACTATTAAGCTTCAAACCACTTCGGGTGGTAATGGCAATATCATCATCGATGCCGATGGTACTGGCGGCACCTTCATCAACGATTACCTGAAGGCTCCAGGAGCTACCCTCAGTGCCACTTACGCTGGGGGCGTGCCATTGACGGTCCTCGGTGGACCAAGTGGTATGGGGAACTTAGCTAACTTCCAAAACAATGGTGGCACCAATTTACTGACCGTCGATGCCTCTGGTAATCTGAGTACAATTGGTGGGATTGGTCATTCTTTCGGAAACGTGGGTGGTAACCTGACTTTGAACTCAGCTGGGACCATCGAACTGCTTGATGCTACTAACGTCACCGGCGCGTTGTCAGCTACTGGCAACATCAACTCTTCCGGCGGCAGCTTACAAACGGGCGGCACTTCCCGCATCGACAACTCCGGAAACTTAACCAACATCGGCACCACCCAACTCAACGGCATCACCTACACTTGGCCAGGTTCTCAAAACTCAAATTATATTCTTCAAACCAACGGCTCCGGCACTCTCACCTGGGCTGACCCAGCTGCCTTAGCTGGTGCCTCCACCTTCTGGCTTCAAAACAACGGCGCCCTCTACCCCAAGAACTCGACTGTCGATTTCTTACTCGGCGGCCAAGCTACCTCAAGTGCCAAGTTCGCTGTCTTGAACTTGAACTCTGGCACGCCAACTGCCACCTTGTCTGGAACCACCACTGGTGCTGCTTTGTACATGACTGGTGAAGGAACGTTGGCCACCACCCAGAATCGCTCACTGTTGCTTAACCCGACTGGTGGCTTTGTGGGAATTGGGACCAGCAATCCAGCGGCAAAACTGGATGTAGTCGACACTTTACGAGTAACTTCACTTGATGGCACTAACTGGAGCTCAATAAACACCACTAACGCTGGAAATAGCCGGTGGTCGTATGAGGGAAGCAGCACCTATTTAGATTTGAACCAAAACGGGGCGATTACTGCTGGATCCAGATTTATTGTCGGCACAGCTGGAGGCACCGGCGATACCGGTGATTTGGCAGCGGGTGCAAACGGTGGCTCCCGAATAGCCTGGTTAAGAAGAGTTTCCACGAATAGACCAACTTTGGATTTTTACAACTTGAGCAACGTCCTGGTAAACAGTATTTCTGCCAATACAACTGATCCCACCTACTTCACCGGTGCCCTGTTTGGTATCGGGACTTCAACTCCTACCGCCTTCACTCACATCAACGGCGGCTATGGGGCTAACGATGCTTTGACTGTCAATCAAACTTTGGGTGGCAACATCTTGAGTGCGTCTTCCTCAGGGACCACACGCTTAATCCTCACCAACGGTGGACAATTGCAAGCTTCAGCAGGGACTTCTTCTGCTCCAGGCTATTCCTTCCTGAATGCCTCTGGACTTGGTTTCTACTTGACCGGGGGTAATGAAGTTTCCTTGAGTCCAGGTGGCCACGCTAATCGCCAGATCAGATTTGGTGGCGTTTCAGGCAGTAATTGGGCTGGTACCTACTTCACAAACGATAACTTTGCCACTCACGCTGGTATTGGGCGAGCCCAAGTCAGCACCACAATTAATGACGGCTTATTCATTGGTGACATTGGGGCTACTGCTACTTTACGAGGTCTAGCTATGTCCTATCTGGCTTTGGGCACCCAAGCTGGCAACACTGACGTCTATCTCCAACGCGACGCGGCTCAAACTTTTGGCCAACGTAATAGCACGAATGCTCAGCAATTTAATATTTACAACACGTACACCTCAGCTACCAACTACGAGCGAGCTGAGTTTAACTGGATTGCTAACTCCAATGTCTTCACCATTCAAACTGGTAGAGGTTCGTTGGGTGGCTCTACTCGTGACATTGCTTTACAACCGACAAGCGGAAAAGTTGGAATCGGTACGATTGCTCCGACAGCGCTACTTCATATCAACGGCGGCTATGGTGCCAATGATGCGTTGACTGTCAATCAAACTTTGAGTGGTAATATCTTCAGTGCGAGTGCAAGCGGAACGACCAGAATGGTGCTGACGAACTCGGGTAACCTGGGTATTGGAACTACTACTCCAAATCAGCAACTTGAAATTCAGGGTACTACTACCCCAGGCGGAGCTCTCCGTTTATCAAGCGCTGATACCACAGTCTTTACTGACGAACATATTGGTCAAATTGATTTCTATTCTAACGATGCCTCGCTTAATGGAGTCGGAGTGGGAGCCTTTGTCAAAGCTATCGCCGAAGATAATGGCACCCTGTATGGCTTATCATTTGGAACTGGTCAAGCTTTAGCAGGCGCTACAGAAAAACTTCGGCTGACCAATGATGGCAACTTAGGCATAATGGCTCAAGGGGACCTCCGCTTGTACGATACAGACTCAAGCAATTACTTGGCTTTCCAAGCTCCAAGTACTGTCGGCAGTAACTTAACCTACACCTTCCCTGGCAGCGTCACCAACGGCTACGTCTTACAAACTGATGGTTCCGGTACGCTCACTTGGGCTGATCCAGCTGTTCTGGCTGGCGCCACTGACTACTGGGCTTCCAGCTTAGGCACTCTTTACCCTAAGAACTCTACGCTCGACTTCTTGTTGGGTGGGCAGGCTACGAGTAGTGCCAAGTTTGCCGTGTTGAATTTAAACTCTGGTACACCAACTGCCACTCTCTCTGGCACCACCACCGGGGCTGCCTTGTACATGACTGGTGAAGGCACATTGGCAACCACCCGAAATCGCTCGCTGCTACTTAACCCTACTGGCGGCAATGTCGGAATTGGGACAAGCAACCCTAGTTATAAACTTGAGGTAAATGGTCAGACAGCAATTACGCCAACTACTGGAACAGTTTTAAAACTTGGGGCAAATGTTGATTCATCTACAGCCACCCCGGTTAGTATCGATATGGGGGGAACATATAGCAATACAGCCGGACAAAACCCTAAAATCATGTTATATAAAGCCGGGGTATTAGAATTGGGCTTTGGTTTCTCACTGAATGAGTTTGATTATATCGCGCATTCAGCGGGCACACATGTGTTTTGGTCTGGTACCACTAGAGATGCTAGAATCTATACCGATGGAGTCAGAGTACCCTCAACTAGTGGGTATATCTTCACCAGTGATACTGGTCTAGCTACACCTGATACCGGCATTGCTCGATCATCGGCAGGAGTTATTAAACTCACAAATGGTAGCTCAGGAGATGGTTCATTATATGCCGGCGGCAGCGCCAATAACTACTTTGCTGGCAACGTTGGCATCGGTACCACCGGCCCTGACGCCAAGCTCGACTCTCTCTCCACCACCGGTGAACAACTTCGCTTAACGTACACTGATGGCTCAGCTTACACAGGCTTCACTACTAACTCAGGTGGTGACTTAACCATCGTTCCATCTGGCGGCGATGTAAACATCACAGGAAACTTAGCGTTAACGGGCACTACTACTCTCAACTCTCAAACCTACACTTGGCCAGGTTCACAAACTGCTAACTACGTCTTACAAACCAATGGTTCGGGAACCTTGAGTTGGGCTGACCCAACTTCATTCGGTTTATGGCGCCAAAGTTTGGGTGCCATCTCGCCTATCAACAACACCTTTGATTTATTAGTTGGTTCTAACGCTACCAGCTCAGCCAAGTTTGCCGTCTTGAATGTGAACAACGGTACGCCAGTGGCTTCCGTGTCATCTGGTGTTAGTGGCACAGCTCTGTCAATGTCTGCAGACGGCACACTGACTACTAGTAGTAACCGCCCATTAGCTATCAATCCAACTGGCGGTAACGTGGGCATCGGGACAAGTACTCCAGGGGACAAATTAACTGTTCAAGATGGCAACCTTCGTTTACAACGTTCTGATACTACCAATACTCGGCTCACTAATTATTGGGGTGGCAGTACTTCATATGGAATGAGTATCGAATCTAATATTAGTTCTGCAACTGCATATTCCAATAGCTATGGCATTAGATTAGGCACCATTTTTAGTAGTTTGCCTACTTCAGGAACTTATGATCAAGTAAGAATTATTGACAGCTTTGCACCTACCTCTGGAACAGCAATTAGTAATGCCTTCACCGTTATGCCAACCATCAACCAAACTGGTGGAGCCAATGGCATTTCTCGAGGTATTTATATTAATCCTACGTTAACTGCTGCTGCCGATTTTAGAGGTCTGGAAATTGCTAATAATAGTGGCTATGGGATTTATCAAAGTGGAGCCAGTGCAACAAATTACTTCAATGGCACCAGCGGTTTTGGCACCACCGGACCTGATGCTAAGATTGACTCCCTCTCCACCACCGGTGAACAACTTCGCTTAACCTATACTGATGGCTCAGCTTATACAGGCTTCACTACTAGTAGTGGTGGTGACTTAACTGTCGCTCCTTCTGGCAGTGATACTAACATCACCGGCAACCTGGATGTTTCCGGCACCTTCGCCAGTGGCACCGCCAACGCCCTTACTATAGATGCATCAGGTAATGTGGTTACCACCGGCACTCTCACCGCCAACACCGATGAAACCATCAACGGTATCGATATCAACGCCGGCGCTGTCTCTGATATCACCACCTTAGCTGCCTCTGGTCAGATTACCTTCTCTACCTTCACTACTAACGGCGGTATCTTATATACCAATGGTTCCGGTGTCTTAGCTCAAACCAGTGTCGGCTCTTCTGGCGAGTGTCTCCAATCCAACGGTGGCGGCGCTCCAACCTGGGGTTCGTGTAACGCTACTGCCGTCAATTACTGGCGCTTAACCAATGGCGCCTTCTCCCCAGTCAATGACACAGCTGATGTGTTGATTGGCTCCACTGCTACTAGTAGTGCAAAATTTGCCTTCTTAAATGTGAACAGTGGCACGCCAACTGCTTCAGTCTCTGCTGGCACCACCGGCGCCACCTACATCACTGCTGCCGGGTCATTACAAACCACCGCCCGCCAATCCCTCAACTTAGGCGGCACCACCACTGGTAACACTAATGTTCTCAACACTGCTGGCACTGCCATCGCTACCTTTGATGCTACTAATAGTCGGCTTGGTTTAGGTACCACCGCTCCTGCTAGTAAATTAGAGGTGGTTGGTGATGATATTCGCGTCAGTAGTGAAGTTGATGCCAATGATGAACAAGGAGCTGGCATTGAGTTCTATAACACTCTAGCCCATGCCAATGCTCAAAAAGTCGTGGCTAGTATTACTCCTTCCCGCATGCATAACACTTTCGGTGGCGGTGCGTTACTCTTTAACACAACTAATGATGGCGTGGGCGGCACTCCCACTACGCGAATGATTATTGGTACTTCTGGTAACGTGGGTATTGGTGCTACTTCCGATAGCTCTATCAACACTCGCTCCAAACTAAATGTCTTTGTGGGCAGTGGTGACGGAGTCAGAATTATTAATAGTTCCGGATCAGGTGTGGACTGGTTACTGACTCCAGGTGTGGGCGGCGTAGACCACGATCGCTTTGGCCTCTACAATGCCGATAGTTCCACTTTCATCTGGAATGCCAAACATACTGGTGACATGGGTATTGGTACTACCGGTCAAGATGCCCGCCTTGATGTCTTAACCACCTCTGGCGAACAACTCCGCTTAACCTACACTGATGGTACTGTTTATACCGGCTTTACTACTAATAGTGGTGGAGACTTAACCATCGTGCCATCTGGCGGTGACGTCAACATTACTGGTAACTTGGCTTTGACCGGTACCACCACTCTCAATTCACAAACCTACACTTGGCCAGGTTCACAAACTGCTAACTACGTCCTGCAAACTAATGGTAGTGGTACCTTAAGCTGGACTAACCCTCAAAACTTTGGTCTCTGGAGACAATCACTCGGCGCTCTCTCCCCAATCAATGACACTATGGATCTCTTGGTTGGTTCCAATGCCTCTAGTTCAGCCAAGTTTGCGGTGTTAAACGTCAACTCAGGCACACCAGTGGCTTCGATTTCTGCTAACTCTGGAAATATTAATACCTATCTAACAGGTAACGGCACATTAGCGACCACTAATCGTCAAAGTTTAACGATTGGTAACTCAAGCACCTATAACACCACTGGTAATGTTTTAATTAATTCTAATGGCCAAGGCTCCGTGGGTATTGGCACTACTACTCCTTCAGAAGAGCTGCATGTGGTGGGCGATATTTTAGCTGGAACTAGTTTCAAAATTGGTAGCACCAATACACAAATTGATAAATATGGCGGTTGGTTCAGAATTAATACCACTGGTAGTTATGGTTTAGTGATTGATAATGCTGCTGCTAGTTTGTCATATAACAGTAATTTAAATAGCACTGGCTTAGCGGGTCTCAAAGTCACTCATGCTGATACTGCTGCTTTCGCCAATATCGGAGCTTTGAATGCAGTTATTACCAATAACGCCTATATTTCAGGACGAGCCGGTGTCGGCACTACTTCACCTACTGCTGTTTTACACGTCAGTGGTGGATATGGTGCCAACGATGCGTTCACGGTCAATCAAACTAACTCAGGTAATATCTTTAGTGCGTCTGCTTCTGGCACTACTCGTTTGACGTTAAGTAACGCTGGCAACTTAATCTTCAATCAAGCTAGTACCATTCAAACCTCCACTGGTAACTTAACTTTGGATAGTACTGGCGGCACCATCGAGTTAATCGACAACACCAACATCACTGGCAACTTGGACGTGTCAGGTACCTTTGCCGCTGGCACTGCTGATGCTCTCACCATCGATGCCTCTGGTAACGTCGTCACCTCTGGCATTTTGACTGCAGCCACCAATGAAACCATCAATGGCATCGATATTAACGCGGGTGCGGTCAGTGACATTACCACCTTAGATGCTTCAAGTACTGTCACCTTCTCCTCCTTCACCACTGATGGTGGCGTCCTCTACACCAATGGTTCGGGTGTTTTGGCTCAAACGGCGGTTGGCTCATCTGGTCAATGTCTGCAATCAAATGGTGGCGGCGCTCCCACTTGGGGTAGTTGTACTGGTGGCGGTAGCTTCAGTAACTGGCGCTTAACTAATGGTGCCTTCTCACCTGTCAATGACACCGCTGATGTCTTGATCGGTAGCAATGCCACCTCAAGTGCCAAGTTTGCTTTCATGAATGTGAATTCTGGGACGCCAACGGCTTCTATCTCGGCTGGAACTACTGGTGCCACTTATATCACTGCTGATGGCAAACTCCAAACTACAGCTCGCCAAAACTTGAGTCTCGGTGGCACCACCACTGGTAATACTCAAGTCTTGAACACCGCTGGCAGCGCCTTCGCTACCTTTGATGCCACCAACAGTCGCTTAGGCATTGGCACTGCTGCTCCTCTAGCTAAACTTTCTGTGGGCCCAGGAGTAGGTGAAAAACTTCATCTGTATGATGATGGAGCGGGCACCATCTATGGTATGGGTATTCAAGCTAGCTTGATGCAACTCTATGCCCCTGCTGGCTCTCGCGTTGGAATCGGTAATGGCAGTAGCGGCAGCTTTACGGAAGCTTTATCTGTAATTGATGGCAAAGTTGGTATTGGCAATACCAGTCCCAACGCTCCATTATCATTTGCCAACGCTGTTGGTGAAAAAGTTGTGTTGTTTGACGGTGGTTCAGCTGCTACTCGCATTGGTTCTGCTATCCAGACTAATGACTTCCAACAATATGTGGGAGCTTCAACTAATAACTTTACCTTCCGCCAAGGTGGCCAAAATGGGACTGAGTTAATGAGATTATTAGGCACAGGTAACTTAGGAGTGGGAACCACTGGACCAGATGCTCGTATCGATTCCCTCGCTACCTCTGGTGAACAACTCCGCTTAACGTACACTGATGGCTCTGCCTACACCGGATTCACTACCAATAGTGGTGGAGACTTAACCATCGTGCCATCTGGCGGCGATGTTAACATCACGGGTAACTTGAGCTTAACTGGCACCACTACCTTCAACTCACAAACCTACACTTGGCCAGGTTCACAAACTGCTAACTACGTCCTGCAAACCAATGGTACAGGCACCTTGAGTTGGGCTGATCCTACTCAATTTGGTCTGTGGCGACAATCTTTGGGTGCCATCTCACCGATCAATAACACCTTCGATTTACTAGTCGGTTCCAATGCTACAAGTAGTGCCAAGTTTGCAGTCTTAAATGTGAACTCAGGCACACCAACCGCCTCAGTTTCAGCCGGAACCTCTGGAGCTGCTTACCTGACTGCGGCTGGTGCGTTACAAACCACCGCTCGCCAAACCTTAAGTCTAGGTGGCTCCACCACTGGCAACACGAATGTGCTCAATACTGCTGGCACTGCCTTCACTACCTTTGACGCTACTAACAGTCGTGTGGGCATTGGCACCGCAGCACCTGGGTTCAACCTCGAAATCGCTGATGCTACTGATCCACAAATGGTGGTGACTGATACTACCAATACCGTGAGAACTCGAGTTCAATCACAAAATACGGTCGGTGTTCTTGGTACTTCTTCCAATCACGCCTTGCGCATCCAAACTGGATCAACTAACGCCATTTCTATTGATACTAGCCAATTAGTAGGTATTGGCACCACTGCACCAGATGCCAGACTTGATTCACTTTCTACCTCCGGTGAGCAGCTCCGCTTAACCTACACCGATGGTTCAGTTTATACGGGCTTTACCACCAACTCGAGTGGTGACTTAACAGTTGCTCCTTCTGGCAGTGATGCTAACATCACCGGTAACCTCGACGTCTCTGGTACCTTCGCCTCTGGCACTGCCGATGCCCTTACTATCGACGCCTCTGGTAACTTAGTTACTACTGGTACCTTAACTGCTAACACCAACGAAACCATTAATGGTATCGATATCAACGCTGGCGCTGTCAGTGACATCACTACCCTCTCTGCCTCGAGTACTATCACCTTCTCAAGTTTCACCACCAACGGTGGTGTGCTCTACACCAATGGCTCTGGCGTCTTGGCACAAACTGCTGTGGGTAGTTCGGGAGAGTGTTTGAAATCAGCTGGTGCTGGCGCTCCAACCTGGGGTAGCTGTACAGCTGGGGCAGGTTCCAGTAACTGGCGCTTAACCAATGGTGCCTTCTCACCTATCAACGACACCGCTGACGTCTTGATCGGAAGTACGGCTACTTCGAGTGCTAAGTTTGCCTTCATCAACGTCAATTCTGGTACACCAACTGCCTCTATCTCCGCTGGCACTTCTGGTGCTACCTACATCGCCGCTTCTGGTTTGATCCAAACCACCGCTAACCAAAACTTAACCATCGGCGGTAACACCACTGGTAACATCACCTTGGCTCCGCTCAATGGCGCTGGCACAGTCAATGTCACCGGCAACGCCGACGTCTCTGGCACGTTCGCTTCTGGCACTGGCAACGCCTTCACCATCGATGCCACTGGGAACACTGTCACTTCTGGTACTGTCACTGCTGCTACTAACGAAACTATCAACGGAGTCGATATTAACAATGGCGCCATCAGTGACGTCACTACCCTCAGTGCCTCAAGTACCATCAACACGACAGGCGGTACCATCCAAACTAACTCTACGAGTCGCATCGATAACTCGGGTAACTTGACTAACATTGGCACCACTCAATTGAACGGTCAAACCTACACTTGGCCAGGTTCTATTACTGCTGGTGGCGTCTTACAAACCTCAGGTGGTGGCGCCTTGAGTTGGGCTGATCCAGCAGGCTTCGGTCAATGGCGCTATGGCAATGGTGCCATCTCCCCAATCAACAATACTTACGATCTCTTAGTTGGTTCCAATGCTTCCAGCTCAGCCAAGTTTGCTGTCTTGAACGTCAACTCTGGCACACCTACAGCCTCAGTCTCAGCCGGTACAGCTGGCGGTGCCTATATCACTGCCGATGGTAAATTAGCCACTACTGCCAAACAAACCTTAACGCTCGGTGACACCAATACTGGCAATGTAGTCATCCCTAGCTCCAACTTAGGCATTGGTAACACTCAACCTTTCGCTCAATTACACTTGACCGCTACTGGAGAAAGCGGCGTTGCCCGAGGCTTACAAGTTAATGCCAACGATTTAAATACTAATGCTACCATTACCAAATATGGCAACAATGGTGGCCTTGATCTCCGCACAGCTTGGACTGGTAACAGTAATATTACTTCTGGCATTACTCTGGGTGAAGGCAATGCCTGGAGTCCTGACATTCGCTTCTACACCGCCTTCCAAGGTGCGACCCGCAGTGAGCGAATGAGAATTACTGATATTGGTAATATTGGTATCGGAACCACTACACCTACTTCCTTGTTCCACGTTAACGGTGGTTACGCCAACAACGCTCTCGCCACCTTCAATCAACTTAACTCCGGTGATATCCTGACCGCTTCAGCATCTGGTGCGACTCGCATGCGCTTGACCAACAACGGCAACATGATCATTGGTCCTTCCACAGCGGCTATTAACTACAACATGATCTCTCAAAGTGGCACGGCTTCCTTTGCTAGCACCAACAACGACCTCTATATCGAGGATATCCTCGAGGTCGGCGGCAGTATCGTGTTGGGTGGCAACCAATTGATGGCTAATGCCCTCTGGCAAAATAATGGTAATGTTTACTCACCAATTGGTGCTTACGGCAGCGTGGCTGACCTGGCTATCGGTGGCACTGCGACCTCGAGTGCTAAGTTCCAAATCTTTGGTAACAGTGGTGTGGCCAGTTCCTCTGGAACACTCACCTTCCGTGGCACTACTGATCCTAAGATCGATATCTTAAACGGTGAAAACTTCGGCATTCGCTTCAGCCCCGGTGGTGACGCCGGCGTGAGTGAGAAGTTCACTATCTTAGCCAACGGCAACGTCGGTATTGGCGACACTAACCCTGCTTCCCGCTTGAGTATTGGTGGCTCCACCTCTAGTATCACTAACACCTCTGGAGACATCACGATTGATGCCACCAGCAACACCATCAGTTTTGCCGGTGACTTGATCACCAACTTCTCAGCTGCTCAAGGCACCAATGGTTCGACTAGCGCACCGACCTTCTCGTTCACCTCTGATACTGATACCGGTATGTACATGCCGACGATTGGTGAGTTTGGCTTCGTGACTGCTGGTGGTGAGCGAATGAGAATTGATAGTGCTGGCAAAGTCGCGATTGGCCTGACCAGTCCTACTGGTTTATTCCACGTCTCGGGTAAAGTGACGGGTAAAGCCCTAGCTATCTTCAATGAAACTGGCAATCAAGACATTATCGTCGCCTCTGCCTCTGGCACTACTCGTTTCCGCGTCGCCAATGACGGTCACGTCTACGCTCAACGCTTCGTCGATACCAGTAGTAATAGTTTCTATCTGGACCCAGCTGATGGCACCACCAGTTTAGCCATTGCCGGTGACATCACGCTCGATTCGGGTGGCACGATTGAATCAACGGGCAACAACAATATTGACATCGATGCTGGCTCAGGCAACGTCTTGATCGGTGGCGGTACCGGTAAACTCGATGCCGGTACCATCGACCCTCCATACTGGATTGAAGGTAAAGGCTACGCTACCTACGTGGCTAGTATGGTGGGCTTAAATGAAGAAATTGCTTCAACTGTGACCTTGCAACCAAGTGGTACTCCAGGCTTATACAAGTATGTGATCGATTTCCCGAACTTAAATAAAGACACTCAAACTGACTTATGGTTGTTTGGTCGTATCATCGATATGGGTGACAACATGGAGAACTTAGTGGTCTTGCTCTCTCAACACGGTTCTGGCCAAGTCATGTACAAAAAAGATGCCGCTAAACAACAATTAATCATCTACGGCGCCGCTCCGACTGAAGTATCATTCCGCTTGACCGCGCCTCGCTTCAACCACGAGCAGTTTGGCACTGTCCGCTCTCGCCAAGATGGCCGCGGCTTCCAACCAGTTAATCCTAATTACCAGGCTACTGGCACCGGCAGTTCCGACACTGATCTCTTAGCTAGCTTGACACAAAACCCAACTGTTTCCTTCACTGACCTAGGAACCGTGGTCATCGGTGATGCTGGCACTACAGTCACCACTGCTGATAACACAGCCGTAACTCGAGTGGAAGCATTCTGGGGAGCAGTGATTGGTCGCTTACGAGCTGGCTTAGTGGACGCACAACAATTAGTAGCCAGCATGATCGTGATCTCACCAGAGGTGAAGACTGATGTGATCACCCCGATGAACAGTGGTGACTTAGAAATTAACTTGACAGCTCCAAATGGTATCGAATCTGGTGAACTAGCGATCGTCAATCACGCTGGCGAAAAAGCTATTACGCTCGATGGTGATGGTAATATCTCAGCTTTAGGTGACTTGATTGCTCAAGACGCTTCATTCTCAGGTGAAGTAGTCGCTGAAGGCATCACCGCCACCTCTGCTCGCTTAGATCAACTCGAGTCCAAACTGGCTGAACTAGAAAGTGTCCGCGCTCAAACTGCCGAGATCATCACCGCCACTATCTCTGGCACACTCTACGCTGATAATATCGATGGCTTTGATTCCAAAGTAGCTAACGCCTTACAGCAACCAAGCTTACTCGAGCAATTGATGGGTGACGATCCAGCTGAGGCCAGCTTATCAGCCTCGATGGCTTCTCTCTTCAACGTCATCGATGAAGCCGGCTTCACCGCCAGCGGCTCGGGTAGTTTGAACCGCTCTCTCGAGGATCTGGCTTTGGCTACCGATGACTTGAGCTTGGGCGCCACCGCCGTCTTCGTCAACAAATACTTCGAGGTCAACGGCACTGGTTACATTTCTGAGTCATTAGGAGTGGGTGAAGAAATCTTGATTGGTGAAGGTATGCGCGTCGCTGATGGTTTCATCAACTACACCTCACCAACTAACCCTGCTGCCAGTGTCTTACACTTACAACCTTCTGGCCAAGGCTCAGTCTCGATCTTGGCTGGCGCTTTGACCATCAATCAAGGTGGTCAGGTCATCGTCACTGGCGACCTGACAGTGGCCGGTAACTTGAGAGTGGAAAACACCTTGTTAGCCAGCTTGATCCAACCTACTGACTTCGCTAACCCGTTACAAGTTAAGTTAGCTACCAGATCAGGTGAGGTCAATGGTGACGCCACTGAATCAGCTCAGGTGACTGAGTCCCGCTTCGAGATCGTCAACGAGCTGGGTGTCCCAGTCGCCACCATCTCTGGCCAAGGCCGAGCCGAGTTTGCAGGTGGCTTAGGCATTGGCGCTGAAGACTTATCCGCTGCTGCTGCCAGCACCACCAGTGGCGAAGTTGCTACCCAACGTACATCTGGTAAAGCTTTGATCCCAGCTGGCTCAACTGAGATCATGATCCGCGCCACTCAAGTCACCGCTGAGTCCTTGATCCAAGTTACTCCTCAAGGCTCCACCAACAACCAAGTCATGTACGTCAAAGCTCAAGTGGCTGATGATATTTCTACCCCAGAAAATGAAGCTCACTTCGTGGTCGGCTTCGACGCACCGTTGGCCACCGATGCCAACTTCAACTGGTGGATCGTGAATTAGCCTGGAAAAACAAAAAGATCTCTAATGATAGAGTATGAGAAATTTAAAAAAGTATTGAAACTAGGTAAGATTAAAGAAGCGCATGTTGCAGTCGTTGTTAGCAAAACTAGCTCAAAAAATCGCCCCCCACCGCACGGCTTGGGACCGGGCTGTGAGGTTGGTGCAGCACACGACCCGGCCGGCCCGGCACGAGGCTCGGCGGCGGCTGAGCTATGCGTGGGCTTCTACCTATAATCGCGTCCATCACCGCTGGCACATTTTTTCGCAGACCCCCCGGGGCAAAAAAGTGAAAAAACTGCTGGAAAAACTGCCATTTGTAACGCCTCAAAAACGGGCTTTTATTCATCAGCACCCACAGTTAGTCAGCGTCGGCACCGGTTTAGCACTGGCCGTGTTGGTCCTTAGTGGCCTCTACTATCGCTGGTGGTACTCTCCTTCTCCTCGCTTTAAGCCTAACTTCTTCAATCCGGGTACTTTCTCAGGGCAAAACCCTACCAGTCCTCTGGTGGCTAACATCGCTAAAACCAAGACCGGCGCCCAAGTTCAGATTCTGAATGGTAATTCGGGGATCGAGTTTATCACCCCAATTATCAAAGCCGAGATGAAGATAGCTCAAGACAAGGCTATTTTTAAAGACAAAAACCAAGCTCAAGAGGTGCGATACCAATTAATTGATAAAGGTATCAAAGAAGAAATCATTCTTCATACTGATCCGCAAACCAATACCTTCACCAGCGGTCTCCAAACTAAAGACGCCACTCCGGCCTTGACTGCTGATCAACAAATTATTTTCCTTAATGACCAAAACGAGTACGTTTTTCACCTCGAGAAACCCTGGGCTAAAGATGCTAATGGGGACATAACGTATGCAGTTTCATACAAATTGGTTCCAAAAGAAAAACCTGGACTATTCAATCTAAATAAGCAGACTGAACAAAATACTGCTCTTTCACCTCTTGGCCAACTCAATGCCAGTACGGTTGATTTAATGGGTGGTGTCTCACAGTTAGCCAGCCCTACCTCGGCCGCTATCACACCTGATGGCGCTTATGACTTAGTGATGGAGATCGATCCCCGGTGGATGAGCGCTCCCGAGCGCGTTTACCCGATTACTATTGATCCAACGGTAATTTATGAGGTCAGCTCAGAGTATGCAAGTGGAGAGTATAACCGCGCATATGATGCTGGGTACAACCGCACTCCAGATTCTAACAATAACAATCGTGAACTGTCTGCCGACACTAATACGATCGGTCTGTGGCATTTGAATGAAATTGGGGCAGCCACCCACATTGATTCTTCAGGTAACGGCAACACCGGCACTTCAAGCAATGCCACGGTGGTAGATGCTCAAATTAATAAAGGTTTGAGCTTTAATGGCTCCAGCACTATCGTCTCAGTAGCCGACTCAACTTCTCTCGATTCCATCACCAACAACATGACTATTGAGATGTGGATTAATCCTGGTTCCACGCAAAATGCCTTCTCAACCATTATGAGTAAACATAGTACGGGAACCGGAGTCTTTTCTCTGGAGCAAAATAATACCAGTACTAATGTTTACAACATGTGGTTTAGTGGGAATACCTGTACTGACATCCTGACACTGACTGCTAATAAATGGCAACATATTGCCGTAGTCAAAAATGGCACCAGTGTTAATAGTTATATTGATGGTCATTTTCATCGGAGTTGTACGCTAGCTTCCTCCACTATCACTCCTAATAATGACCTTCTCTACTTTGGCCGCTGGTCTTCTGGCGGCGGTCGGTTTTTTACTGGCCGGATGGACGAAATTCGGCTCTCCAACTCTGCCCGGACTCAAATCGAAATCAAAGAAGCTGCCCAAAAAGGCCCCAGCATTGAAAGCTTCTATCAAGAACTTCCCGCTGATGAACACACCTTGGGTTTATGGCACATGAATGAGGGCACAGATAATACTTGTAGTGGTGGTCAAGACCTGTGTGATGTTTCTGGCAATAGTCTGCACGCTACATTTAATGGTAATGCGGCTTTTACTACCAATGGCCGACTGGGAACCTATGGTATGAATCTCGATGGTAATGCTGATTATGCAGAGTTTCCGGATAGTTCATTACTCGATTTAGGCACCAGTGATTTTACTCTGGAAACGTGGGCGTATGCCAATAGCTTTACCACCAATAATACCTATATGGAGCTTGGTTCTTGGCCAAGCGCTATGATATTTCGGCAAGATAGTGCCAGTGTGCTCGGCTTCTATACCATGAGTGGATCATATACCTTTTCCTACTCCCCACCTACTAAACAGTGGTATCACGTAGCATTAGTGAGAAACAAAGGTGTTTTGACACTTTATGCTGATGGCAAGTTTGTGGGCAATCAACTGAGCGATGCCACGATCACCGTAGCTGGTGTTAATCGCTTTGGTTCTTCTGTTCATACCACTGCCCAGTACTTCAATGGTTCTCTTGATGAAATTCGCATTTCAGGAGTAGCGCGCAGTGCTGATGAAATTAAACTCAATGCCCAGCGCCGGCCGTACGCTATCTATACTTCACCTGTTATCGATTTGACTCAAAATTTAGATGATGGCTCAAAAGGAGAGCTGCTCATGGATAACACTAGTTTAGTCGCCCAATGGAACTTCAATGAAACTTCTGGTACGAATGTTAATAGTTTAGCTGGCTCATGTGGTAATAACTGTAACGGGACTTTGTATAACGCAGCAGACACCAGCGGACAGGATAAAGTGGTTGGTAGTGGCTGGACTAATACCAATAAAAAATGGGGGCAAAGTAGTTTGATGCTCGATGGAAGTAATGATTATGTGAGTATGGGTGTGAACTCAAATCTGAACTTCACCACTCAAAATTTCACTATGGAAGGGTGGTTTAAATTTGATAGTTTAGCTAGTACTCAAGTTCTGATGGGTAATGGAACTGGTAACCAAAATGGTTATTTCCTATATTGGGAATCTTCTTCAGGAACCTTGTCTTTTGCTACGGCACAAAGTGGTACAACACAAGTTAGTTTCTCAACAGCTTCTCCCATAACAACAGGCCAGTGGTACCATCTTGCAGTAAGCAGAAATGGCTCAACAGGGAAAATATATGTTAATGGAACGGATGTAACTAGCTTTAGTGGTAATCATATTAACCCCACTTCCTCTACCTATCCATTTGCAATTGGTGTCTCTTCGTTTAATCTAATTACGTTTCCTATGGATGGCGCAGTGGATTCGGTCCGCGTGTACACCCGCGTCCTCTCCGCCAGCGAACTCCTCACCAACTACCAAGCCAACGCCAATCGCAACATCGTGGATTGGGGCGGAAATGGCGAAAGTTTAAATAGTACTACTGGCTTAGTGGCTCAGTGGGATTTTAATGAAACCTCAGGGACCACCGCGTCAGTGACAGCTGGTTCATGTGGAGTTAGTTGCAACGCCACTTTGACTAGTTTTGCCAATACATCAGGCCAAGACGTGGTAGCTAACTCAGGATGGACAGCAACCAATAAACGCTGGGGTACTGGGGCGGTGATGCTGGATGGTAGTGATGATTATTTGACCGATGCTTCGCCAGGTACCTTACCTACTGGAGCTACTGCACGCACTATCGAGATGTGGGTTAAACCCTCTAATTTATCAACCGGTGGAGCGTTATTTCACTACGGGAATGGCGCTACAGCCGGGCAAGAATTTATTCTGCAATTCACTAATCTTTCGGGGGATCTTTATTTGTTTACTGATGGCACTAATGCTGCCAATAATATTGCCGTCCAACCAAGTGAAGCTCCCGCTATTGGCGAGTGGAACCATGTAGTCTTTACTTTAGATGGCGCTAATAACTGGGTCTATTATCTCAATGGTGTCCGGCGACTATCTGGTACTTTCAGTGTAGCCATTAATACAGTAACGCCGACTGTGATGAACATTGGCGACCGCACTGATGTAGCAAACACTAATTTCCCAGGAGTGATTGATAGTACACGTGTCTATTCTCGGGCTCTTACTCCAGCTGAAATCATTGAAAACTACAAAGTCAGTGAGTTAGCTTGGCTCGAACGTGGTGTAGCTACTGGTGATGGTGAAACCCCAGCTAACTCGAGTGGGCTAACTGCCGAATGGTATTTCAATCAAACCTCTGGCACTACTGCCAATGCTGGTGGCAGTTGTGGTGCTACTTGTAATGGCACACTTACCAACTTTGCTTCTACCGGCTCTCAGGATGCTGCTGCAGGGACTGGTTGGACCGCCGCCAATCGCCGCTGGGGTGCCGGTGCTATTGCCTTTGATGGCACAGATGATTATGTGAGCGTGCCAGATAGTTCTGTGTATGAAACCTCTACCGGCAGTATTGAGTTATGGTTTAAGACCTCCACTAGCCAAGGGCCTCGCTATATATTCAGCAAAAGCCAAACTGTTAACCAAGCCTTTAACTTCTATCAAGACACCTCTAACCGGTTGGCATTTTGGATCCGCAATACTGCCGGGACCAGCAGTATCACTATTACCTCTCAAAACGCCATTCATGATGGCGAGTGGCATCACGCAGTAGGAATTTGGGGCAGTAGTGGCATGAGGTTATACCTAGACGGTAAGCTGCAAAGCTCTAACACTTACACCGGGTGGTGGGATGGGACTACCGCTGCTTTGCAGTTTGGGCGTGAAGCCACTACACCTGGCTTCTATTGGAAAGGGAGCATGGATGCGGTACGGATGTACTCACGTGTGTTAACGCCTGAAGAGATTTTGTCCAACTACAATGCTGGTAACATCGAGTTACAAACCCGGACCAGCAGCGATGGCTCTACTTGGGGGGCTTGGTCACCGGTCAGTAGTGAGACAGCAATTGAAAGTTTTGATACCAATACTAGTGTGGCAACACCGAGCGCTCAGACCAATCTGACTTGGTATAAATACGATAATACACTCCCTCCTCAGACTTCAGATAGTGACAGTACCAATGGCCGGATTTTCTTAGGTAGTGCTGGCCGTGGTGATGCAAGTGGAACGCTCGTTCCCCGAGTAATCTATGATGGCGGTGTCTACAAAATGTGGTATGCAGCTCTTAGTGGCAGTGGGTGGATGGGCTATCACGCTACCTCCCCCGATGGTTTGACTTGGACCAAATATGACAACGTTATTCCCACTACATCCAACACCACCGGCACCGGTGGGCGTTTACCATTAGGTGTAGGCGGTACTGGTGATGATGGTGGCGTTTATCCAGGGCCCGTGATCAAAGATGGTAATGAGTACAAAATGTGGTATCAAGGCGACGATGGAGCTAATTCTCGTGGATATATGGCCACATCAACAGACGGCATTAATTGGAATAAAGTCAATAATGGCATACCTGGCACTTCTAATACCACCGGCAGCAATGGCCAGCTTCCTTTGGGTGCTAGTAATGGTGATATCACTCATACTGTACCTGGTAGTGTCATTAAAGAAGGCTCCACTTTAAGGATGTGGTACAGCGGGTACAACGCTGCTTGGCGCATCTTCTATGCTGAGTCAACTGATGGTGGATATACCTGGACTAAGCAAGGTAATACGGCAGCTGGCACTTGTGATACAGTCTGTACTGAGGGGGCCGGCCGGCTGGGTCTGGGAACTAGTGGTAAGGGTGATGATAACGGTGTCTATGCTCCAATGGTGATTAAAGATGGCTCTACGTATAAGATGTGGTATGCGGGTCATGATGGCAGTACCGGTTGGCGCATTTTCTATGCTACCTCGCCCGATGGTTTGATTTGGACCAAGTACGACAATAATCTTCCGGGCCGTTCTGATAGTATGGGCACTAACGGACGAATTGGCCATGGGAACACTGGTAAAAGTGATAATGGTACTGAACTCTATGGCATCAGTGTAGTGGATACCGGGACCCAGCTTAAAGCCTGGTATCACACCTATTACTCCGATGGCGTGAGCGTTAACACTCACTACATCAATCATGCCTACATGGATAAAGCAAACTCGCCGACTATCACCAAAGCGGACAGTAGCGCCATCAAAATGGAAGGTAGTAACGCCCTCAAACTCAATACTGCCACACCTCAGATTGACTCAAGCACTGTGGGTTATTGGAGCTTTGATGAAACGGGTGGCACCGGGGCTTATCTCCGAGACCAATCATATACCGCACCAGCAACTCCTGATGTCGGCGACGGTGCCGATGGCGCTATTACCGTTAGTGCCAATCGTAATATCAATACAGATAACATGATTAGTGGTCGCAGTTGTGCTGATGGTGGTGATGCTGTTAATTATTCTTCTACAGTTAATACAGCCACAGGGTCAGCTTCAATTACGCTCTCCTCTACTCCTTCTACGGGCTGTTTAGCGGTTGGTGATGAGGTCCTGATTATTAATCAACAACTGATTGGGAGTCCCATTGATTATGATCAGGTGGGGCAATGGGAAACTAAAACCATTCAATCTATTTCAACTAACACTCTCAACTTCGCTACTGGTTTAAGTAATGAGTACCGCGGGGCCACCCAAAGAATTATGGTGCAGCGAGTTCCCAACTATACCAATGTCACCATTAACTCTACCTTTACTTTGACTGCTAATGCCTGGAACGGCGTCAAGGGTGGAGTCCTTTTCTTCCGCGCTAATGGCACGGTTAGCAATAGTGGCACGATTGATATGAATGGCAAAGGGTACCGTGGGGCACCTAGAAGACAAGTAGGCGTTGATTATACATATGGCTGGATGGGCGAATCGGAAGCCGTGGGTTATCAGGCAATAGCTCAAGCAGCCAGCATTGCTTCAGGGGGTGGGGGTGGAAATGGACAAGGCGGCGGTGCTGGTGGTAGTTACGGAACATTGGGTGTGGATGGTGTAGCTGCTGGTTGTACGGTGGGCGCACCTTTTACTACCGGTCGCATTAAAGGTGATGCTGCATTAACCAAACTTCACTTTGGCGGAAGTGGTGGCGCCGCTGGCTCACATAATGGTGGCGGTCGTGATGGTGCTATCGGTGGAGCTAGTGGTGGCATTCTAGGCATTGCGGCTACCACTTTAACTAATAGTGGTACGATCCGAGCCAATGGTAGTGCCGGTGAAAATGGTTACTTCGCCGCTGGCGCCAACCAACCTATGGGTGGTGGTGGTGGTGGTGCCGGCGGTAGTGTGCTGATTCAAACTACAACTTTAACCACCGGCACTATTACTGCTAGTGGAGGTGCCGGTGGTTCGGCTTCTGCTACCGGAGCTGGCTGTACTCCTAGTGGTGCTGGCGGTGCCGGTGGCCAAGGTCGAATTAAAGTTGATACCACTTCAGCTCTCGGTGGGACAACTACACACCCTCTAACCTCTTCTTCTCCAGATCATGCTACTCCTACCGGCACTACCGTAGTAGACGGTGTAGTCGGCAAAGCTCGCAGCTTCAATGGCACTAGTGATTACTTGGAAATTCCTGACAGTGGCCAAATCAGAGTTGGTGAACCTCATTTTACGTTTGAAGGCTGGATTAATCCGAGCTCGTACTCAGGTTGTGGGACAGATGGATCAGGCGCAACATGCATGATCGCCAACAAAGAAAACGTGTATGAGTTTGCTATGGCTAGTAACGGCAACGTTAACTGGGCTATTAATAATACCAGCCCTGGCTGGGCCTGGATTAGCACAGGAGCGAACCTTCCTCTAAATACTTGGACCCACATTGCCATTGTGTATGACGGTCAATTCGTCTACACCTATAAAAATGGCCAACAAGTTCATATGAATGCCGCCAGTGGTGTTATCAATCACCAAACGGCTCGGGCGGCTCTCAGAATAGGGGCTCGTAATGCTCCGCTGGCAGCCAACTCATTTTTCCCAGGCAAAATGGATGAAATTAGTTTGTCATCTAGAGCCAAAACCAAAGAAGAAATTGACATGAGCTACCGCCTGGGAGCAAATCAAACTGTCACTAAAACTATCTCCACTACTGATCTCTCAGGTAAAACTCAACTACCTTTTTATGTGGCTGCCGACCGACCTGGCACCTACCTTCAGCCCACCCTCGGTGAAAATAGTTATGTTAACTATGACCCTGATTCAACCACGATTGCGCATTGGAAGTTTGAAGAGAATCTTAACTCATGGGGTGATTACTTCTTTGGCACCACTCTTGATAGTTCAAAGTGGATTGAGATTGATCCTGGAGGTAAGCTCGCCCAAAGCAATGGTATGATTCTTAGCGCAGGTTCAACTGGGGCCAACTGGGATGCGGGTTTAATTTCTAAACAGAAGTTTACTCGAGATCAAACTACTGTCTTGTATGCCAGATTCATAACTGGCTCCACTGTGGCTTCACCCAATCATATGATGATCGGTTTTGCCCAAGATCAAACCGCGAGTGGTGCTTTTGGTACTATTTCTCATGCACTTTATTTTAATGCTGGAACTTTTTATATGTTCCAAGATGGAGCTAACGTAGGTGGCCCTCTCGGTAGTGGCTACGTCGCCAACACATTGTATGAGATTTCCGTTCAACTTAATTCAAATGGGACCGCCACCTATTATGTAAAAGGTGGGGTCTATACCAACTGGACAGCGTTAGGTACTGACACTGCCAAAACCAACTCTCCACTTAGAGTTCAAATCTCTAACTATCAACACACAGGGTATTTTAGTGAAATTGCAGTAGGTGTCCCTGATCGATTAGTGACCGATAGCAGTGGCTATGACAATCATGGCCAAGTCTATAATGCCAAAACTTTTCCGGGTAAATTGGGTTCGGGCCGCAATTTTAATGGCATGGATAGTTTTATCTGGGTTCCTCCGTCTAATATTAGATACAATTTTTTTCAATCCGATCCTTTTACTATAGAAGCCTGGGTAAGGCCAACTGCTGTGAGTAGCACCGACCGGTACATCTTTAACAAACAACAAAATGTCACTAATGAATTCGTTTTCGCCCTTAATTTAACTTCAGGTAATAAATTTAACCTGGCTCTATCAAAACAAAATATTAGCGGACAAAACATCACTGGAACCAGTACACCTGTAGCTGGCCAGTGGTACCATGTAGTAGGCGTCAGCAACGGCACGACTGCCTCTTTATATGTAAATGGGCAGCTAGAGGCCAGTAGTGCTATTAGCATTACGAGCACTACTCAATCTAAAGCAGATATCCAAATTGGTCGTTTATACACCGGAGCAAATTACTTTGCCGGCGAAATGGATGAAATTCGCATCTCCAACATCGCCCGCACTGCGGATGAGATTCGCCAAGCTTATGAAGTTGGTAAACGCTCTTACCCTATTACCATTGATTTCACTGCCGATCTTGATTCAGGAAATTTGATCACTAATTCGGGCGATACTTCATTTACAGTTGATGGCACTGCTTGGGGTATGGGTAGCAAGGGCAACAACCTGTACGTAGGTGAGAAAGTCATCATCAAAGAAAATTACGATGGTACTGAGTACATTGCTCAGGGTATAGTAACCACTGTCAATGCTTCTACGGGTGCAGTTAATGTGAGTAGCTGGGATGCCGGTTCTACTTTCCCTTCCGGCGGCTTCACCACCAATGCCATTGTTTTCAAATGGCAACGAGAGTATTGGGACATTACAGGAGCGTTTGATTCGCATCTCAATGCCACTACCGATCTCAGTTTACGCGTCACTAATGGTCTGGAAGGCCGCACCATTTGGATCGATGATCTCAAATCAAACGCCGGTTATATGAGCACTGCTACTGGTACTGATGTTACCTCTTCACCAAATCGTTACATTCAATACCGAGCCATTATTTCCAGTAGCGATACAAATGTCTCTCCTGCTATGCGGACTGTAGCTATGACATATGAGGAAAATGTCGCTCCCAACACACCCACATTAGATTCACCTGCTAATGCGGCCACTGGCGTCACCACCAGTCCAACTCTACAAACCACCGCTACCGATACTGAAAGTGATTACTTGCGCTATAAGATCGAGCTTTGTACTGATTTAGCTATGACCACTGGCTGCCAAACCTTTGACCAAACCAGCTCCCAAACGGGATGGAGTGGTCAGAATGCCCAAACCAGTACCGCTTATAATTCTGGGTCTCAAGCTAGTTACACCCTACAAACACCACTCACCTCCAACACTACCTATTACTGGCGCTCCTACGCCATCGATCCCGGCGGCCGCTATGCGTGGAGCAGCACCCAAGGTACGCCGTACTCCTTTACCACCAATAAAGCTCCCAATGTGCCCACGCTCGACGCGCCTACCGACACTGCCACTAATCAACTGCTACTGCCGCTCTTGCACACCACTGCCACCGATGACAACAGTGATTACCTACGCTATAAAATCGAACTCTGTACCAATGTCGGTATGACCACGAGCTGCCAAACTTTTGATCAAACCAGTTCCCAAACGGGTTGGAGCGGTCAAAATGCCCAAACCAGTACTGCCTATACTTCGGGCACTCAGGCAACGTACACCATTCAGTCTGCCCTCAGTCCCAACACCACCTACTATTGGCGCTCTTACGCCATTGATCCAGGCGGGTCTAATAGTTGGGGAGCTACACAAGGTACCCCCTACTCCTTTACCACTTCGGCAGTACCTACCGCTCCTAATCTACTAGAAGCTGAAGCCACCACTAATCCCACTGGCGTCACCGACATTACACCAGAATTCACGGCTATTTATAACGATCCCAATAGTGGTGACTTAGCCAATAAATATCAAATTCAAGTCGCCACCGCGGCGGATTTTAGTGGCACGTTGATGTGGGACTCAGGGTCAGTATCAATGTCTAATCTCACTCAAGGCACTCGCTCAACCGCTGTCTCGTATGCAGGTACAGCCTTAACCTACAACGGCGCCACGTATTACTGGCGAATCCGTTTCACCGATGTGGCTGGCAATGTAGGAGCCTGGAGCAACGAAACTGCCACCTTTACCATGTACAACTTATTGACTCCGTCTTCCTGTACTCTGGCGAAAACTATCCCCAACACGCAAATCACCGTCAGCTGGAATGATCCTAATAGTGGTGAAGATGGCTATGAGGTGCAAAAGAGTCTCAATGGGGGGGCTTTTGGTGCTTTGACCACTACTGCTGCTAACGCTACTTCCTATCCAGATAACACTACGAGCGATGGTAATACCTACCAATACCGCGTCCGCGCCACCATGAACAGTCAAACCTCGAACTGGTGCACAACTGCTACATTGTCACTTGATACTGACTACTTAAGATTGGAAGGCGTCAAGCTCGATGGTTTACAACTCAATTAACCACCGGACAAAAGCCCTGCTTGCAGGAGGTTTAAAAAATACCGTATTATTACTACTATACATCTGATTGCCATGCACACTTCTCGGCATACAAAAAAGAAACATCCAACTAAAGTTTCTTCTCATAGGAGCACGCTTCGTATGTCTACATCCACCTCATCTCGAGGCTTAATTTCTTTTCAACAAGTCCGCTTAGTAGTGCTGATACTCATTTTGGTACTATTGCTTGGCTTATGCGCCTTTTTATGGAAGATGTACACTACTCCCGCTCAAGTACGAATGTTACGCGGCAATGACCTCGCTCATTCAAATCCTACTGAAACCCAACCTACCATTGATAGTTTTATTAAGCAGCCTGAAGGTTCGCAACCTGCTCCCGGTGAGTTAAACAGCTTATTGGCTGCCCCCTCTGCCGCACCTACCACTACTAATCCTCCTTCACCTACAACTGCGGCACCTTCTGCAAAACCTATTGTTACTCCCTTAGCTAAAGGCCCCCAAACGTACTTTGTGCGCAGTGGCAACACGGTTGGTCCCCAAATTCTGCAAGTTGATATTAGTGAGTTTGACCCTGCTCCCAATACCATGCAGAGTTTTACCGTCAAATTACGTAACCTCAGTCCCCAACCTATCACTAAAGTCTCGATTGAATTAAGTACTGATAATGGCACTAAAACATACCCTCTATCGCTTAGTGAAGGTAGCGCTGAAGCTGGTATCTGGAAAGGCAGCTGGTCCACGACTGATACACATAATCGTATTTATACAGCTAAAGTGGTGGCAGCGGATGGCAATAATAGCGGAAGTGTTGTCTTGACATTCAGATAAAAAACAGCCATCCTTATAGGAGCTTCACTCATGAAAATTACCTCATTCACCAAAATTTTAAGCTCTAGTCTTATATTATTCAGTTTGTTACTCATTCTTCCCACTTCTGTCCAGGCTGTGGCTTGTGAACCACAGCAACGTGGCAACACCACGTTTAATTCGAGCTGTGCTTTTGATGGCGAAGTCCATGGTGTGTATGAAGGTGATTTAATCTTATCTGAAGGTGCCACATTGACTATTAATGCTGGCCAAACGATTTACTGGGGAGCCACCAATAAAATTGATTTGACCCCGGGTGGAGCAATTGCTATTAACGCCACTGGCCAAATGAAACAAGGCGATTTACAAGAATTCAATATGGCTCGCTTTGGTTTCGATACCTATGGCGCAGCCTTGCCCGTACGCATTTTTGAAAATAACATGTTCGTTTGTACAGGTACTTCTTGTCAAGCTACCGCCCCTAGCGCCGCTGGTAACTTGATTGTGGAAGGTGTCATCAAAATGACCGGTGGCACTCCTGGTGCCGGTAAAGTCTTAACCTCCGATGCCAATGGCGTCGCTAGTTGGCAAACCGTTTCAGGAATTCCTTCTGGTTTAATTGCAGCTTTCGCCTCAGCCTGCCCTTCTGGCTGGACAGAGTACACTGCCGCTCGAGGTCGCTATGTGGTCGGTGTCGTTAATGGCGGAACTGTAGAAGCCACGGTAGGAACTGCTTTTACCACCAACCAAGAAAGCCGACCCGTGGGTCAACATAATCATTCAATTGACCCTCCTAATACAGTTACAGATAACCAAGGCTCACATGCTCATAACGTTTATACTCGTAAAGAAGAAGACAACGGCACCTGGGGTTTTGATTGGGCACAAGGTGGCTATGATTACTACACTTGCTGCCGCTTTGGCCGACCTGGTGTATTCTTCGGCACTACTGATTCCCAAGGCTTACATGGTCATAACTTAAATATTGCTGCCTTTAACAGTGCGGATTCTGGTGCTGTAGCTGGCACCAATGCTCCCTATATCCAACTTCGTTACTGTAAAAAAGATTAGTTAGGCTGGTTGTGAAAACTCTATTTTCATCGCAAGGTTTAATGGTGACTGCAGTCTGCTTAGTTGTTATCTTGGTAGGCAGCGCTTTTATTCTCGGCAGAGATTCAAGACAAAGCGTTTCGTCAGTGGTTGACCCACTTTCCCTTACCCAACAGTTATCACGCCACATTGTGCTTCCAGCCGAACTACCGGAAGTGATTAAAATTGACGATCCACGAGCTTACATGAATGAAAATGCCACTTTTTTTGGAGAAGCTAAAGTAGGAGAGGTATGGTTCAAATATCCCGAAATGGACATTTTATTTGACCCAGAGCGCGATAAAATCACCAAAATTGCTCTCAGTTCACGGTCTCGCCCACCACTCAAAATCGCCCTGCGCTATAACGAAAATGAAAAGAACCGTGTAGATGAGTTTGCAACTCAATTAAGCTCTGTATCAAGTTTGTATAGCATTGTGGAATCAGCCCCAGAAAAAACTCGCTATGATGGTGATTATGTGATTGTGAATAATCAAAATCGCTTAGAAGAAATTAAAATCTTGGGAGCGGTGTTACAAAGCCCCGTCCTTCCCACCAAACCACCTATGGTCGCCTCCACCAGCGCGGATGTGATTCTGACGTTTGGCACTCCTCAGTAACCATTCACTAAAGTGAGCTCAAGTAAACTTGCTGCAAGATAGTGCTCCATTCTTGATTTTGGGCTAACACTCGAGTAGTAAGCTTTTGCTGAATCGGATCGTTACCGGTATTCAAAAAGACATACAAGGCAATTTCTTTGTTGGCAAGTTCACCATTGTTGAGCATATCCACTATCACAGCTTGACCTACACTTGAAGTTAAATCCATCTGAGCGGTGACGGTATAACCATTCCCCACTTTCTCTACCTGGGCATCTCCCATCGAAAAAAGCCAAGGAGTCTCTAGCTCAGTGGTGCCAGTTTTTTGAGGAAAACCCAAACCTACTTTCGGCTCTACAAATAATCGTCTTTGAGGTTCATCGCTGGTTACACTCAGCATCACAGAATATTTATATTTATTATTTGTACCTGGAAGTAACTCTAAGTTCTCATCTACGACCTCGATGTGAGGCAGACTCACCGGAGTAGGAGCCAAAAATGACAGCCAACCGGTTTTCGGCAAAGCCGCAATCACTAAGCCTACTCCCCCAATAACTGCTATCCCAGCTACTATGCCCAAGCTCCAAATCACCTTTTTGTACTGACTCAAAAAAGTAGGTGAAGTAGTAGCGGTATCAGTGGGTTGCTCGGGTGGCATAGCTTCCTCCTTCTAATCCTCACACATAAAATAATCTAACGAACTCGGCGTCCCAGTGTATTGGCCGTACCCATGGCCACTTGGTACGCATCGTTGTTGGCTCTTGATAATATCCTCATCAGAAGCATTTTCTAGTTGTGTCCGTAATAAAAATTTATTACCGACATAGGGATTTTCCGTGTAATACGAAAACGTGCCTGTGGTGGGTAATTCTTTCATATAAACAGTTGGGCCACTGCCAGCACTAAAAGTAATGGCACAATTGCCACTCGGTGTACAAGTACATTGAGTGACCCCCAAGAGGCCACAGCCTACAATAGCGGTATTTGCACCGGCTGAAGCTGGATACTTCTGATAATCGTTGTAGTACAAGCGCAAAGCGGTTTTTAAGTTGCGCAGATCACTCTTTTTCTTCGCGTCAGCGGCGCGGCTGCGGACTCCCACAAAGTTGGGCAGCAGCATGGCAGCCAACACCCCAATTACCGAGATGACAACCAATAACTCGATTAAAGTAAACCCTCGCCGTGACCATGTTTTCATTACTACTCCTTACAAACTCGTATTGGTGCTAGTGACTACGTAGTTGCACTCATAAGCGCCACAGTCGTAACCACTATCCTCCGCGTTAATATCGGTATCCAGATCGTTTTCTAAATATGCATAGAGATGAAAGATTTTGCGTGAGCCATCAGTATAATAATAATAGGTGTACGTCGACCGAGGATCTTCAGGCAGCTTCACCATATAAATGGTTCTAGCTGTCACTCCGGTTACGGTTTCTTCGAAGGCCTCTCCCCACTCGCATACCGTTTTGCCAGTGTCATTGGTAGATTTGGTACCACAACCATAAATTTTGCCTGAATCGGAACCATCATCGGGATATTTACTTTTGTCGTTATAGTACACCTCGAGAGCACTGGCTATATTTTTCAAATCTGACTTGCGGCGAGCATCACGGCTTTTTTGCTGGGTAGAACGATAACTCCCTACCCCAATAGTGGACAGCACCCCAATAATCACCATCACAATCATGATTTCCATCAAGGTAAAACCTGCTTGCGCGACGCGATGCCGATAAGTATGAGAGCTGTGAGAGGGGAAAATACTAAGCATAATTATTATTCGTCACACCTAAATTCTGAGTAAATACACATATTCTGACAGTTACTTTCGGAAAAGCTTTGGGGACAGCCTTTATCAGCCGCGTTTTGAGGGTCTCCATAGTTATTGCAGGCTCCAGAAGTACCAGGTGCACACGCCCAGACACCGTTATATTCGCCATTAGGTTGGGTGGGAGCGGCACTAGCCGGCGGTGTATAAGAACCATCATTGGGTACTGGTATCCCTGCCGAGATACCGTAATTCAAACCCTCTCCATAGCCACACCCTTCTGGTCCACTACATCCCACCGCACTAATAGAGTGATCATTGCCATCTTCTAAAATAGCCAAAACCCGATAACTCTTCTTGCAGACTGACTCATCCACTTGAATGTACCGATACGGATCTTTAGTCAATGGATCACAAGGAATTGAAGCTAAGTAAGGAGCAAAATCAGCGCTATTGCAGTTATCAAGACTGTTTTCCTCTGGATAACAGCGATTGTCGTTGTAGTAATCCTCAAACGCAACTCGAATTCTCTCCAGATCAGCTTTGCGGCGAGCATCTCGAGCACGCGCGAGTTGTAACTGCAGAGCCAAAAATAACACCACAGCCAATACCCCAATAATAGCAGCTACTATCAGCAACTCGATCATGGTGATACCAGAGCTGGATTGACGACGAGGTCGGATGAGGCTCAACAGTCGAGTGATCATAACTACTACTATACCAACTTTTTGACCTGCAAGGCAATCAATAACCTGTTGCGCCGATGGTATGTACAACAGAGACCTAGTGAGTCACCCTTCCCAAACCTCTCAAAATTTGTTTCAATAGAGGTATGTCCCATTTCGAAGATACTCACTCCTCTGTTTCTGTACTGCCCGCAGGGGTAACCGCTTTCGCGGAAAAGGCTCTCTTGAGTCTCGGTGTGTTGACGCTCCTCTTAGTCATCCCTTTCTTCGTTAACTTCATGATTACAACTAAAGTTTTAGTCCTGTTAGTCGGAGCAATTGTGCTGATGGCGTTATTTGTGTTTTCGAGCATTTCTTCTCGGAGCTTACGTTTACCTACTCATCCATTCTTGCTGCCTTTGTTGCTGTTCGGGATTAGTTCGATTATTTCCAGTTTAACTACCAATAGTTACCCCATTGAAAATTTATTAGGTTTCGGTGGCGTATACATTAGTTTTGTCGTGATTGCCTTTTGTGGTGGTTTAGTTCTGACTCCCCGCAGTAGTACTACTTTAGTGAATTACCTCAGTGTTGGTTTGATCATTCTGGCTGTCAGCACCATGTTACAGTTCGTTGGTTTTGGGCCCTCTCGCCTCCTCAATTTAATATCCACCAATAGTACTCCTGACGTTAATATCTTTAACCTCAGTGGCTCAGTCTTTATTGCTGCCCAAGTGTTTGGCTTAGGTGTACTGATGCTCGGCTATGAAGCCCTTCGTCACCGCAAACTCAATAGTCTTGAAGTAGCAGCCTTAGTAATGAGTGCGATTGGTCTGGCACTGAGTGTTTATCTATCTTTACCAGGTCAAGACGGAGCACCTTTAATTTTACCGCTCAGTATCAGTTGGTCGATGGCACTCGATGCCTTACATAACTTGCGCACCGCTATCGTCGGCGTCGGCCCTGAGCAATATATCTCGGTTTACTCTCAGTTCCGACCTCTGTGGACGAATGATCAAACCTGGTGGAATGTTTTGTTCTCACAAGGCAGTAACTTACCACTGACATTGATGGTCACTCACGGTTTGGTGGGCTTGGCAGCGTGGGGTTTCTTAGCCGTACGGATGGTGTTACAAGCTCGAACTCGGGCAGGAGTCATTACACCAGTCATGACCTTGAGTTTAGGTATCTTAGTATTGCAGCTCATCTTCCCTAATAACATTGTCTTGATCACCCTCCAAGCTTTAGGGCTGGCCGCGTGGATCGCTAGTGAGAAAGCTGAGTACCCAGAAGTTGATTTGCGCTTACTCCATATCATTAAAAGACCTCACCGCGAAGAAACAGCTGGGAATCCTTCACAGCTCAGTGGCTTAATCGCGATCGTGGTAGCAGTCCTTATTGGTGGCAGTGGTTTGTACTTTGTCGGTCGCGCCTATGCTGCTTCTGTCGCCTTTTATCGTGCTTCAGTTGCTCTTCAGAATAACGACGGCGCCGAAGGCTACCGCCTCCAACAGCAAGCTGTTAACCTCAATCCTTACATTAGTAGTTACCGCAACAGTTATGCGCTGACTAACTTAGCCATTGCTGCTGCTCTCTCTAATAAAGCTGACTTAACCGCAGAAGAGCGCTCTCAAGTCGCTCAGCTCCTCCAACAAGCCGTGAGAGAAGGCCGAGCTGCTACCGTTTTACGCCCTGATCTGAGTAATAACTGGCAGGTCTTAGGCCAAATCTATCGCAACTTAATTGGCTCAGCTGAAGGTGCCGAAGACTGGACTATCACCTCCTACTCCACCGCCGCTCAGACAGCTCCTACTGATCCGCAAATCCGGGTGGAACTAGGATTAATTATGTTCCAACTCCAACGCTACCAAGAAGCAGGCTTGCTGTTCCAACAAGCAGCCGAACTAAAACCCGACTTAGCTAGTGCTTACTACAACTTAGCTCGGGTTTACAAAGAACTGAAACAATGGGAATTAGCCCAAGCCGCCTACCAACAAACCCTGACACTAATCGAGCCCAATACTGATGCCTATACCGTGACAACTGCTGAGTTGGAAGAAGTAGAAAAAGAAGTGGCTAAGCTGCCACCAGCTCAAGGCCAAGGTTCACAACAAGGCAGCAGTACTGGTCAAAATCGCCAGCCAAGTAGCTCACCTACTCCGTCCGCAGCACCCGCTGCCAGTCCCGCTGCTGATTTACCACCCATTACCCAACAAAACCTGACTAACTCAGATGCCGACGTGGTTAATCAACCCGGTGAACAACCATTAACTGTCCAACCACCGAGCTCGCTACCCCAAACCGATCTCTAAACTCACTTCGGTCTTACGTTCTCACACTATCACTCATTACCACCGCGGGTCTTTGGTTGCTGTTTTTCCAAACGCACATCATTGCCCATGGTAATAGAGGAAATGCTATAAAAAGCATCAATTTATATAAAATGTTAGACAATGTAAGCAAAAATAAGCTTTAAAGATCAAACTATGCTTTATTAATAATAAAGGCTATTTTTTGTCTCAATTTTTCAAGACCTTGTTGAGTAGCAGCGCTTAAAAAGAGCAATTGGTCTGGAGAGCTGGGCCATAATTGTCTAATAGCTGTTTCCAGCTCTGGCGTCAATAAATCTGCTTTATTAATCACCATCACTGCTTCTTTTTCTAGTAACGCCGGTGAGTACGTTTCTAGCTCATGTTGCAAACTCTCCAATTGAGAGAGGAGCTGTTGGGCTTTGTCTTGATCACTCAGTTCGGTATTAAAGATAGTCACTTCATCGAGAGCCAAGAGATATACCAACACCCGACAGGCCTCGACGTGGCGCAAGAACTGTAATCCCAGTCCTTTTCCTTGACTGGCCCCTTCAATTAATCCGGGGATGTCAGCCATCACGGCATCGAGGTCTTTCATCACGCCTAAGTGAGGTTCCAAGGTCGTAAAAGGGTAATTAGCGATTTTGGGTTGTGCGTTAGTCATTCGCGAGAGAAGCGTGCTTTTACCGGCATTAGGAAAGCCCACCAGGCCCACATCGGCTAATAGTCTCAGCTCAAAAATGACATGCTTAATCTCACCAAACGTGCCGTACTCAGCTAACAACGGCGTGGTTCGCTCTGAGCCTTTGAACGCTTCATTCCCTCGCCCACCAAAGCCGCCCTGAGCAATAATAACTTCTTGGCCATCCTGAGTAATATCAATCAGCTTCAATTTAGGTACCTCACGGATATCAAAATCACTGGCTTCAGGTTTCAGTGCTGACAAAGACTCTGCCTCGAACTCCTCCAGGCTTTCTTCTCTGTCTTGGCCACGCGGATCACGAATGGGCTCAGCCTCATCACTTTCTCGCTCGGGAATTCGTTGGCCCTCTTGCTCCAAGTAATATTGTTCAAACTCGACGTCACCTTTACCCAACGTTTGATCCAAACCCACCCGGCGATGTCGCCGACGACTAATCCTGTTCTCTTCGACCAGCCAAATAGTGGTGCCAACTGGCACCTCAATCACTACACTCTCACCTTTGGCGCCAAAGCGACGCTGCTTCCCACCGGCCTGGCCGGGTGGAGCCACAATTTCTTTGATACCAGCTAAGTGTTTGAGGGTACTGAGAGCCGAACTCCCACGGATGATAATACTGCCGCCATCCCCACCTTTGCCACCATCGGGGCCACCTTTGGGTACAAATTTTTCGCGCCGAAACGAGACGCGGCCATGTCCACCATCGCCGGCTTTAAGAAGTAAGGAAACAAGATCGATCATATAAGTAACTAAGTCTTTAAGTAATTAAGTAATTGAGTCCCTGAATGTGACTCATAAATTAAGCACTCTACCTCAAGAAGTTCCCTGGATTCAATAAATTACCACCCTGGCGAACTTCAAAGTGTAAGTGTGTACCCGTCGACCGACCGGTGCTACCCATTTGGCCGAGCAGATCACCACGGTTGACGCGTTGCCCACTCTGCACTTGGACCACGCTCATGTGAGCATAGAGTGTAACATAGCCATTGCCATGGTCTACCATCACTCGGTTACCATAGCCACTGTTATCAATCCACCCAGCTACGACCACAGTGCCACTGTCGGCGGCCAAGATAGGACCGCCACCTTTGTTAGCGATATCAAATGCTTTGTGGTAAAACTGGTAACCCTGCGTAATCCGACCCGCAGCTGGCCAGACAAACGACCCCGTCGCCGCCACTGAGCCAGCATCTGGCGTAAAGCGTGTCGCCACCCGCGAGACTGGTCGGGCCACAGGATCATCAGGTTTCACACCTTCAGGCACCACCAAAAATTGGCCGGTGGCTAACTCAAAGGTTTCATCATTAGAAAACTCGTTGAATGGATAGTCGACAATGCTCTGCAACTCGGCTTCATCTTCTAAGCCGTATTTTTTACCAATCGATTGGATGGTTTCACCGCGCTGCACTTTGTGACGGACACCGTTGACGGGTAAAATTCGCAACTCTTGTCCAGGCTTTAGTTTAGGATTTTTGTCTAAGTTGTTTTCCCACTGGATGGTAGAGATATCGAGGCCATAACGCTCAGCAATTGAACTCAAGGTCTCCCCTTCTTGGACCACATGGGTGACGATTTCTCCGCCGCGGTATTGGCGAACTTGCTCAGCTTGGACGGTTTGAAAGTTTTCGCCATAGGCATTGGCCGTCAACACACCACCTTTGATTTCAGCTTGGGTGTTCTCTTCAGCCTGTCGCAAAATAAAGGGGCCAAAGGTAATCACAAAAAAGACTAAGCCAATGGTGCCAAAGTGGAGAAAAGGCCGGGTGTACTTCCCGCGCTGTTTGTACAGCAAATCAACTAAGGCGTCCTTGAGGATTTCAAAGCGAGAAAACCAGCGATACCCTCGAGTCCGAATATAGCGCCGCACAAAAACACCAAACTGTCCAAAATCGGAGACCACAGCCGGAGTTTTGATTTCAAATTGAATGCGCGGCATGAGTTGAGTAATCGAGTAATTTAGTAATTGAGTAATTAAGACGACGAGAATTGAGTATACACCACTTTTACCTCAAGAGCCAATTGCGCCCTGGATAATAAGTTACTCATCCGCCAGCTGGCGGACTTAATTACTTATTTACTTCCTTACGCTGCTTTCAGTGAAGCCAAGAATTCTTTGTTGGATTTGCTGCGTTTGAGTTGGTCCACAAAGGTGCTGGTCCGCTCTTCTTTATCGAGGGTGTCCAACATCCGTTGTAAGGTCATGACTGATTGATACGTCATGGAATCCATCAGTAAGTCATCGCGGCGGGTGCCAGAACGTTGCACATCAATAGCTGGATAGATACGGCGTTCAGCCAAGCGACGATCAAGGTGTACTTCTTGGTTACCAGTGCCCTTGAACTCCTCATAAACCAAGTCATCCATCCGTGAGCCAGTATCAACTAGAGCGGTACCGACAATTGTCAGTGAACCATTAACTTCGAAGTTACGCGCAGCTCCGAAAAACTTCTTAGGTGGGAACAAGGCTGCAGGGTCGAAACCACCAGACAAGGTTCTTCCAGAAGTGGGAATCGATAAGTTATACGCCCGAGCCAAACGAGTAATTGAGTCTAATAAAATGACCACGTCCTTGCCCATCTCCACTAAGCGTTTAGCACGCTCGAGAGCGAGTTCAGCTACACGACATTGATCTTCAGCGGGCTCATCGAAGTTACTGGCGGCCACTTCACCGGTGCCTTTAGTAATTCTCTCGATATGACGACGAATATCAGTCACCTCTTCAGGCCGCTCGCCTACCAACACAGCCATCAAATGCACCTCTGGGTGATTGGCGGCAATACCAGTGGCAATATCTTTGAGCAAGGTTGTTTTACCAGCTTTAGGTGGTGAGACGATTAAACTCCGTTGACCTTTACCAATCGGCGCAATCAAATCAATGATGCGTAAGGATAATGGTTCATCACCATTTTCTAAATTAATTTGCGAATCAGGATAGACTGGAGTTAAGCTATGAAACTTGACACGGTCACTGTTCATGACCTCTTCAACTGGTCGGCCATTGACGGTGTCAACTTTCAATAAGCCCCAATACCGTTCGTTTTCTTTAGGTTCACGGCCTGGCCCTTCCACTACGTCACCAGGACGCAGCTTGAAACGGCGAATTTGTGAGGTGGAGATATATGCGTCTTTTTCTTCGGTGGAAGTTAAACTGACGCGCAACACACCATGACCATCTTTGGAGGTATCGAGGATACCCCGGATCGTATGGGTAGGTACATCGCGTAAACTGGCTTCGTTGTACTCTTGGTAATCTTGATCATCATTATTATTATTGCGAGGTGATTTGTGATTAAAGTTGGGGCGGCGGCGGTCGCGATCGCCATCACCATTAGAACGACGCATGGTGTTCATACCATTGGAGCGTGCAGCTGGGCGAGGAGGTGCTGAGCGAGGGCGTAAGGGCTCGACAGGAATATCTTTGACGGCAGCGACAGGAGCGGGAGCAACGGGAGCTTCGGCCACAGGTGCCTCTGCAACAGAACCACCACTGACAAAATCAGCGGCAGCTTTCTTACTACTCTCAGTGGGAGCAGCTTTAGATGATGATTCTTCAGAAGTTGCTTCAGCAACAGTTCCGACTAATTCCTCGACAGCCTTGGTGGAGGTACGGGGCATAAAAACCTTTAGGTAAATGAAGTGATTAATACTAATTGATACTGCAACATGAAAAAGGTGTGGTTATTACGAATCTCGTCTGCAATTCAGCGGAAACCGATTTGTGTGTGGAAACACTGAAGTAGCCACTATTATACAAAAAAAGCTAAAAATGTCAAAATGGTCTGGTGATGAGCGTGCTTAAACCTGAATTAACTGTCGACGAAAAATCCAACCTTTTTTGCCTGATTTAGAATCAATCGTCCTCTCAAGCTTAAAAACAACTGGATTTTCCCAACCCAGTGACACATAATCCCCTTCGCATACCAAGTGTTTATCTCCTGGTGTGAGACGAAAATATCCTCTCATTTGATTTGCTGAAGGATAAATATAGGTACCATACTCAGAGTTCATATCTACTACCTGAATCTGATCTGCTGCTGTAACTTTAAAAGCGAAATGAGGATTAGAAACCTGACTTTCCTGTTGCTTACTGGCCGTGTCTTTTAACTCAATAGACCAACAATTTTTAACTTCAACTTGCCCAAGTTCGCTAGCCGCTGCGCCAACTGCAACCTGGCCTTCAAAGCCAGGGTCGAGAATAATATTATTGAGTTTATCTGCTTTTACTGGCACTTCTTTGATCTTATGTTCTTGTCGAAGTCTTTCATAAGCCTCAACTCTAAAAGTTTCTACAAAACGAGGCAAAGATAACCTGGTCTCTGCTGTCATGAGATCAGGTGTCCTCTGAGTAATTAATCGATTGCTCTTTATTCCTACCCATAAATCTTTGAGCACAACTCGTAACTTTATATATGGCAACTCTCGATCTTGCTCATCAGCAACTTCTAATAAATTATCGATGAAATAAATGCCCACAATTCCTTCTAGAGCACTTTTAATCACACGATTAACCTGAGTAGCTGATGCTAGATCAGCACGCCACCTACCTCGAAAATCATAGAGTGGAACCATCATCGGTTCTTGGATAATCCTTTGAACAGTTTCGATGTCATCAGTGCCATCTAGACGTTCTTGTTTAGATTTAAAGCTTGTGGCTAAGCCTTCCAAAGTAAATTTAACTGCTGGGTCAGGATGCTCCCAAACTCCGCCTAGGCTTTGAATAACTACTGAACGTAAATTAGCCATCGCTAAGCGATGTTCTTCAATAGTAATTGGGGCAATGCTTTCAACCATGATGTTTAATCTTTACTGCGTATTCTTAGTTGGGTCGATCAACCGCGCATAGCGGAAGTGACGGACTGATGAGTTTAAAAATTTACAGGTGTACATGATCATGTCGGCATCGTAATCAGAGATCTCTGTCCCCTCTTCACCGGCATAGATTTCATAGACCCATTTCTTTTGGTCGGCAATGATTTCGACAGTATCGCCAGGCTCTAGCTCAGGTAATAGATAAAAAGTGTTGTACTTCCAGTACTCGTTTTGCCACATCCAGTCCCAGCCATACCGGTGAGCAGCCACAATCATCGGCTGTTTTTTGTCACCAGGTTGACCGTACCCTGGCACCATCCATACACCTTTATTCAAAGCTTCATCAGGATTTTCTGTTTCTCTCAGCTCAGTGCGGACCCCAATGCGAGGAATCACGATCCAGCGGCCTTGCGGCAATGTTGGATCAGTAGGCGGCTCATAAGCAGGGGCTGTCACTTCTGGTGCCGTTTGAGCTTGGTCAAAGTTGCCACCTAAGGGTGTTCCACCTTCAGCAGGCAACGCCACTACTTCTGCCGGAAAGACTGTGTAGTACAGCGCTGGCACCACCACTGCACTGGCAATAATCAACGATAACGCAATAATGGTGTTTAACACGCCATTTTTCAGCGTGGACCACACACTGGATTTGGTTTTAGTTTTAGCTACGAAAGGTTGAGCACTCACTGATGAACTGGAATTTGGTCCGCCAGCCGGCGGATGAGATTTGGGATTTTCAATAGTTTGAGGGTACAGCTGCTCGACAGGTTCTCCGTCCCCCACCAATGCCCGACGAGTATAAGCCTGAGAGATTCTCAAGAAACTCGGCAGGGTCATCAATTGATATTTTCTAACAACACTCGACATAATTAGCTCATATTATATCTTATAATGAGCAAAATATCAAGTTATAGGCTGTTTGGGTGTTAATAACCCCGAGGCCAAAAGGTATAAAAAAAGGGCAAAAAGTGGAGTAAAGGCCTGCCCAACCCCTACCCCACTTTCCACCCTTTTTAAAAATGACCCAATTTACACTTCTTAATAGCAGTAAGATATAATTTACTTTGGGCTATTTCCGCGTAAACTTATGTACTATTGAGTTGTTCATTCAAGAATCTTAAGGAATGAACCTATTCACCTAAACAGTGAACTAAAAAAAACTCAACATTAAGAAAAAAGCATTGTTACTCGTGGTCTGTCCAGCGGTAATAATGCTTTTTTTGTTTATACTCCCTTTTCCGACTTTTGTAAAAAAAATATCAACAAGTTCCTTAACGCAACTTGAAGTATAACGGCGGATGTTTTTGACGTCAACCTATAATTTATTGTTAACAAGCATTATCTAAGTCTTATAACAATAATTTTGTTCAATTTAAAGACTAAGAACTTAATTTTATTAACAGTGTTAAATTCTGAAATAGTCGCTGTGGATAACTTGTGCGCTTCTGGCTTGCCTGGGGTTTCTTCTCTAGTCGACGCCCAGTTAGATAGCTATACTATAAGAGTATGTCCAGTCCCCATGTGGTTCTCGATATCAGAACTGCCCGCAATTCCGAAACAACTGCTGAAGCACTGACTCAATTTTTTGCGACTCTCCCCTATTTATATGATCAACCCTGGTACACGGCTCTAGGACAAGATGAACACTTGTCGCTAGAAATTGTGGTCCTCAACCAAACTATTTATTTTTTAGCGTATGTCCCGGTCCGAGTTCAAAATTACTTCACCTCTTTGATTCAGGCTACTTACCCCGAGTCTTTAATTACTCCCCTCGATTTTGATCCTCTAGTCAGTTACCTAGTAGAAGGGGCACCACTCACGCCTGAAGCTACTCCCACACATCTGGAAATTGGTCATTTAACTCTCAGTGAACACAATCATTATCCTCTGAAAACGATTCACCAGTTTAAAGACACTGATTCTTTGTCTCACGTCTTGTCCCTGTTATCTAAGACTGACCCCCAGGATATGATCGGCATCCAAATTGTCCTTCGAGATAGTGGTGAACGCTGGAAAAATGGGGCACCTCTTTCTCTGTCTAGCCTCGCCCAAGCTACTCTGGCTACAGCGCCAGCTGAAGGCAACACAGCCGAAAAAAGTTCTGGTACCTCTGATCAAAAACTTGCCAGTACTGCTTGGCAAACTAGCATCAAACTCTTAGTCCGCTCCAGTAACTATGATCAAGCTTACCTACTACTCGAGACGATTGCTTCGGCTTACCAATCAACTTCGCATAGTGAGGGGAATACCTTAGTCCTTAAACAACCTTGGTTTTTTAAAAACTGGTTCCTTAACCGAGTCAAAAACCGGACAATTGGGTGGGGACCGCGACAACCGCTGACGCTTGAGGAAATGGCTGCTATTTACCATTTCCCTAACAAAAAATTGACCCCCATTCACAACATCGCTTGGGGGAAACTGCTGCTCGGCGAACCTCCGGAAAACTTGCCGGTGGTCACGAAAGATATGGCAGAAAATCTAAAACGAGATATTAACCCTTTTGCTCGAGTCCTTTATAAAAACTCCCATGTGGTCTATGGCCTCAAGCGCGCTGATCGTCGCCGCCACATGTATGTCATCGGAAAAACCGGCACTGGTAAGTCTACCCTTTTGGCTAACATGGCAATTAATGATCTGAAGAATGATGAGGGGTTGTGTGTCATCGACCCCCATGGTGATTTAGTGGAAACATTACTCAATTACATCCCTTCGCGCCGGATCAATGATGTGGTGTACTTCGATCCTTCAGACCCTGACCGAACAGTCAAAATTAACCTCTTTGAAGGGCAAAATGTGGTACATCGAGAATTAATTGCTTCCGGCATTGTCTCGGTCTTCCAGAAGTTGTACTCATACTCATGGGGGCCACGACTTGAGTACATTTTGCGTAATGCGCTGCTGACACTGCTCAAAACAGAGAATGCCCGCATGTCGGATATCGTAGATTTATTAGTGGATGATAAATTCCGTGCCAAAACTATCGAAAATCTCGACGACCCCATCTTGCAAACCTTCTGGACTAAAGAGTTTGATCAAATGCCACCTCGGCTGCGGAGCGAGGCCATCGCTCCGATTCTAAATAAAGTGGGACAATTTGTCTCCTCTCCCCTAGTACGCAACGTAGTGAATGCTCACAAAAGTTCTTTTAGCATCGAAGATATTATGGATCAAGGTAAGATCTTATTAGTTAATCTTTCTCAAGGTCGCTTGGGTGAGGATAATGCTACCCTGCTTGGGGCGATGCTGATCACCAAAATTCAGTTAGCCGCCATGAGCCGCGTCAATGTTGCCGAGGAAGAACGCAAAGATTTTTACCTGTATGTGGACGAGTTCCAAAACTTCGCTACACAATCTTTCAACAAAATTCTCTCTGAAGCTCGTAAATACCGTCTTAATTTAACACTGGCTAATCAATACATTGCCCAAATTCCTGAAGATGTGCAGAAAGCTATCTTTGGTAACTGCGGCAGTATTATTAGTTTTGTAATGGGCGCTGATGACGCAGCGGTATTCGAAAAAGAGTATGGCGAAAAATACAGCAAAGAAGACCTCGTCACGCTCAGTCGCTATCAAATCATCAATAAAATCACTGTCGATGACATCGTCTCACTCCCCTTCCCTGCTTTGACGTTACCAATTGCTAAGAGTAGCAACCACAATCGCGACAAAGTGGTCAAAGTCAGTCGAGAGCGGTGGGCGACGAAGAAGTAAAAAATCACAAATTCCAAATTACAAATTTCAAATCCCAAACTCAAAACTAGAAATCTTATGCACACATTACTTGTGACTACTTCTTTGTGCCTGCCGCACTCTAGACATACTAGCTAGAATAAGTAAAATTTCGTGCGTTTCCTTCCAAAGTTCTCTTAAGTCACTAGACTTTTCAGGATTAGTTTGGGCTAATAGATTTAGCCAATACTTTGTTTCCCGAGCTTCTTTTCGGCACACATAAATTTTATGAACAAAGTCTTTTCGACTTTCTGATTCACTAGCTTCACAATAATTAGCTCCAATCGATGTGCTAGATCTAAGTAACTGTGAAATAATAGCCCGGTTAAGCAGGGTTATATTAATAGTCTTAATAAGCTCAATAATACTAATTGAAAAGTTTCTTGTTCGTAATTCTAGTGATAGGTAATGAGTCACATTTTAATTTTGCAACTAAAACCTTTACTTTAGCTTTACTTAGGTCTTTTGAGTGTGTCTGGTGAAAGTTAAAATTGTGGCCTTTGTGATTTGAAACTCTGATAAGCCAGCTGGTAAATTGGATTTTGAAATTTGTAATTTGGAATTTAGACTCAAATCAACCCCAGTTCCTTCAACACTTCCCTCACTCGCCCATGAGTTTTTCGGGAAATGATTTTGGTAAAGCCGAGGCGCTGGGCTTCTTTGACTCGCTGCTCGAGGTAACTAACCGAACGGATCTCCCCGAGTAAACCAACTTCGCCGATAAATACCGTTTTATCCGACAGCGGTTTATTTTTAAGTGAGCTGGCTACAGCTACCGCCAGTCCCAAATCGACAGCTGGTTCCCGAATCGTGAAGCCACCTGCAGCAGAGAGAAAAATGTCAGTTGTGCCCAGAGGTAAACCACAATGTTTTTGCAAGACAGCGGCTAACACTTGAATCCGGTTGAGTTCTATCCCCCGCCCCACCCGTCGTGGCATAGCCAGTTGAGAGCTGACAACTAAGGCTTGAACCTCAGCTAATAAAGGCCGAGTGCCTTCCATCACACACACCGTGGAGGAACCTGGCACGGGTTTGTCAGTATGTTCCAAAAATAATTCACTGGGATTAGCGACCTCCTCTAAGCCATATTCAACGATTTTAAAAACTCCCACTTCATCAGTGGCACCAAAGCGGTTTTTGATAGCACGCAATAAACGAAGCTGTCCGGTGCGTTCACCACTTAATTCTAAAACTGAGTCCACAATGTGTTCAAGAACCTTAGGCCCAGCGATCGTCCCCTCTTTAGTGACATGACCCACCAAAAACAATGGCACCCCTACGTGTTTAGCGACAGTAGTTAAGCGCTCTGTGGACTCACGAATTTGGCCCACTGAACCTTCAGCACCCATTAAATCAGTGGTGCCCATAGTCTGGATACTATCTACAATAATCATAAATGGCTGGGTTTCACGGATGGCTGTCACTACTTCATCAACGTCAGTTGAAGTCATAAACACCATGTACTCACCCAAGGCCTTACCCAAATCTTTTCCAAAACTGCCATTTTTTAAATTGTGTTCATTATTAATAAATCGATTGATCCGTAGTGATATTTGATCTGGACTTTCTTCTCCACAAACATATAAAATTGGTTTGACTTGATCACCACTTTTGAGCTGCTCTGATAAAACCCGAAGCACCATTTGCGTCAGCAAAGTACTCTTTCCAATGCCGGGTTCACCACCAATTAACATCACGGCACCGGGAACGATTCCACCACCTAAAACACGATCCATTTCCCCCATCCCCGTAGAAAAACGCTGTTTTGGCCGTTTAGCGAGATCGACCTCTGAAAGCTTAATCACACTTTTAGGATTAACTGGTTTAGCTTGCCCTCCCCCGACCTTGCTTTTAGTTTTTGGCTCGACGACTTTGATTTCTTCCACCAAGGTGTTCCATTGCCCACAGCTGGTACATTGTCCTTGCCATTTAGAATGACTCTCGCCACAGTTTTGGCAGACAAAAATCGTGGTTGGTTTTGGCATGCCAGCAGTATAGCACTGCCATCTTTAGTGAAGCGTTACAAAAAAGTAAAAAAATTATTAATTACTACTGACCAGCAGCACTTGCCCCACTTGTAAGTAGTCTGCAGGTCCCAAACCATTGAGGTCTCGAAGCGTGCTCTCGGTGAGAGCATACTTCTGAGCCAAATACCGAACATTTTCACCTTTGCCGACCACATGGAATTTAGAACCTAGAAATGTGTCTGCCCATGCAAACAACTCATCAGTGGCGATGCTACCCTGAGGTAAACGCGACCATTCTGGTTTTTTATTCAACAAATAAGCCATGAAGGCTTGTTGGGCAGCACTATCCATGCCTTTAACTTGAGCAACGGCTAAAATCACTGCACTATGATCTCCCCACGTTTGGCGACCTTGGCTGCGGGCTAGCTCAATGGCAGCGGTGATATCTAATGATTGTCCGACGCTAATTAAATCAGGATTGGACAACGTGTTGGCTTGAGCAATATCACGGGCAGTAAGATTAAATAAAGCCGCAATCTTGGTTAAATTATCTCCAGGCTGAACAACATATATGGTGGATGGCGGTTTTACTTCCGGTTCTGAATCGGCTGCTTGAGCGGTACTTATTCCTACTCCAAGGGTTTCCAACCACTGGTCAGCTTGCCAGACTGCCGCACTTCCCTGGCGACTCCACCACTCTACTTCTCGCTCTAAATCAAAACCATGCCGGTGGGCATGAAAAGAGAGCGAGCTACCAACTGCAGATAAAAGTAATAAGTGGAAACAATAGCGAGCAAAATTGAGGTGCCTTTTGCCCCCAGAAAGTTCTGGCCCTCCTGTGACAGGAGCCAGTCGGGTAGGCAGCACTTCGCGACACCTCAGACTACTTATATTCATTAGTCCGGCTTTTTTGCCGATGAGGTATTCTACTGCCAGAAATTAATGTATGCAATAGATGAGTAAAAAAAGCCTTAATAAATGACTCTGACTTCTTTTTCTTTATCCATGACTTTAGGCGTCTGCTGATACACTACTGCTAATGCCCCACGGTAAACATAGTTTTCTGGTAAGTTGAGGGTAGAGGGTGTTTTCGTAAAGTACTCAGGTTCATACTTTCCAAAAAAGGCTACTAATTTTTGCCAGGCTCGGTGTTGATTCAGTTTGGTCGCCTCTACACGTTTCCCATGATAATACTCATACACCTGATAGACTCGGCATAATTTAGTTACCTCATGGCGCAGATCTTGGCCCGGACTAAAAAGATACAAAGAAATATTGGCATTCGGAGGTAACGTATCTGTCCTTCTGAATTGATACTGTTCTACAGCGTGTTTGTGTAAGTCGTGTTTAATAACTTCATCAACTAAGAACTCGAAGAAGTCTCGTGCTGGTGTGTGTTCAACACCCTCGATCTGCACATCACTGGGACCAAAATTAGGGCCGCTCAAGTCATTGAAAATGTCTCTCAATGGCGGTGGGAATTTTTCAATATGGTCAGCAGTATGTTCCACTACAAAATGAAAAAAATAACTTTCCCAGTGGTCAAATTTTGATTTGACATCACTCCAATCATGATTTCGCAGGTTATCAGGCTTGGGTTTATATTTACCACGTCCCCCCTCAGTTTTAATCAAGTATTCTTCATCTTTTTCTAAGATATGAAAAACTACCTGCTTGAGTAATTCTGAAAATCTTTTCTCTGAGTTGTTCTGCTGGGACTTTTCATAACCACTTCTAAATTCGGTGACGGCATTTTTGGCGGCTCTATTTACCCCTTGGCCAGCGGGTATCTTTTCAAAGGCCACAGAAAGTTCATCGTCTCCACTTGGTCGAGCATTTGCTTGAGCAGTAAGGACAGCAATGGGGGCGTGAAAGCGAGTTTCACCACCGGTCATTAGTTTAGCGAATTTGTCAGCCATAGCAGTGGGCAAGAAACTATATGTTTTTTCAAGAGTGCTCGCAGTCAATGCCCATGCATCATCTACACCCACAACCCCAGTCATCATTTCATTAATCTGGGCCACTAATAACGCTTCCACTGCGTCACGCTCTGGTTGGTTACCAGGGTCGCCAAAATATAAGTTTGGTAAATAATAACTTATTAGTTCTGCTACCTGAGAAGTAACTTCGAGTTTGCCCTGGCTGACAGCAAATGACCAAAAAATAGCTTGTGATGTTTCGCGAACTTTTTTCTTGAGTTCTACTGCTGGATCATGGTCAGGTTGCTCTCCGACTTCATCTTCTTTAAACATACTGTTAGTTTATTCCTTTCCTAGTCCGTGTTCAAATCCAAGCTCGTAATCCAGATCACAAAAAACGCCCATCCGAAAATGAGCGTTTCTTTTTTTACGTGCTGTGTGCAACTTAAATCGTCATCGCCAACGCAACTTCGGGCTCAGTGCCGTCGACATTGACGGTATACACATTTTTGCCTTTAGCTAAGAGGTCGAGCGTGACGCCGGTTTGAGCATCGAGTGCAGCTAATAACTCGCCAGGGGTAAGAGCGATGCCTTGAGCCATGATGAATTTTTCCAGCTCAGCTACCATTTTTTCATCTCGAGTGCGGTCATAAATAAAGAATTGGCTACTGGGTTCATCGGCATCCCAAGAGTTAACAGTTTTCTGCGTCCCCATGACTTGTAAAACTCCCACTTCGGCATGATCACCACCCAAGTTGACTAAGTGCGTAGGATGAGCCGCGCCATCTTCAATACTTTTGCGCAGGAGTGCTACTAATTGTTTGATGTCCTCAGCTTCTACTCCATAGCGATCAGCAAACATCACGGCTTTGGCACAGTGTCCACAACCGACAATTGGCCCCTCACCAGCGGCGTGGTGATCACTTTCAATCGGATCGACGTGTTGGTCAGTATGCCATGCATACTGGCGACCTTGGGATTGTGCAAAGTCATACACCCATTGAAAAGCTTGATCCACACCGATATTTAGCTCTGGTCGATCTTTTTTAATCTTCAACAATGCTTCGCTGTAACCAGCATCCGCACCTGGTCGAGCCACGGCTCCCTGATCTTGATCGGTGGTGTAACGACCATCAACACACTTAATGACAGAGTTATTGGCAGGTACAGTGTTGCGAGCGATGTGATTTAAAACAGCTTGATCCATAGAAGAGTTCCTTAGAGAGATATTTTATATTGGCTGAACACCGGCATTTTAACGCGTTCACAGATACAGTTCAATCTTGAGAAACTAAAACCCCGACCATCCGCCAGCTGGTAGAAAATCGGGGTTCAGAAACAAACCAAAAATTAAGCAGCAAAGGGCACAAACTCTGCTTGATTATCAGCCACATTCACTAGATAGATGCCACCAAAAACACTCAGTGGTTTCATTTCATTTTTAAATTGCGTTGTCTGCATTAGCTCAATAACATCTTGAGCATGCTGAGCATCGTCAACGGCTACAATCACTCTTTCGGCACTCTTAAAGTTAGCATTATGAGCATGACCAAAGGTGTCAGGTTCTACGTGCTGAGCATTGTGGCTGATGGCATACCAGAGTTCACTGAAAGCTGCCATTAATCTGTCTTTACTCACTGCAGCAGCATTAAAATCGTTGTTATATCCCTCTCCCACTGTTCGATTTAAAATGACGCCATCAGGATAGGATGCAACCTTGGGACCATATGACAACACAAGCGTAGCTGGATCTTGATGCTCATGTTTCCATTTTTCTATCTTAGGCATCTCGATTGAGGTAGTAATGGCCCCATCACCATTCTCAGCCAGATGAACCATCTTGGCTTTGTGGTCATAATAGCCACCAACTACGGGAATAGCTCCATAGCCCAACTTCGCCAGCATTTGTTGAGTTTGGAGTGTAGCTTGAATCTCATTTTCTAAAATGTCAGGCTGTAACTCCGCGACAGTCAAAATGAGCTGACGAGGAAAACCTGTCTGAGTCGATAACTCTGCTGCGTGCTGAGCTGCTTCTGGATCACCCACTAATCCCTTCAAACCAGGATTTTTGCGAGCGACTGCGCGAGCACCACACGTTTCGCCAGTTGAGGTGTCTCCCTGATTAACCCGAGCTTCAATTTCCTCTGTTGAGCCATGTTGGGTCACCATCACTACAAACTTATTATGATCAACACCTTCTTGAAGATAATTTGAAATCACAGCATGAAGCATATCTATAGAAGGTACACCGCCGCCAATGGCTGGAATGAATTGAAAAACAGTTTGTTTACCATCAACCCCATGGATGCCCGTAGGCACATCAACACGTGAGTCATCACAACCAATAAAAAACACTAACTTATCAGCACTTTTAGCTTGTTCAATATGTTTGCGCATTCTTTCATTTACTAAAGCAATTTCCCCGAGCAATCCAACTTCTTCTCGAATAACTGCGCCACGCTCATTTGTTCTTTGTGTTACTTGATGAAGATCATACGCATCATGACCTGCTTCCGCTTTTGCCACCATAGTGCCTCCTTAAAAGTTAGTTGTGCGTCCGCATTCTACTTCACGGATACGCCACAAATCAACCCCAGAGCAGGTAAGAAATAATTCACACTAAAGAGGAAAAATTACCCGGCGATGTAACCAAATTTTTCGAGCACAGCGCGGTTTTTGGCAGCGACTTTTTCACCGAGTTCGCCGGCTTCTTCAAAACCAATTTTGAGCTTTTCGCCTCGGTTAAGTTTGGTATAAAAATCAACTTGCGTTTTGATAATTTCTTCAGCCAGTTGTGGTTTGAGACTACTCACCCATTCAGCTGATATTACATAACAACCTAAGTTGTAGGTCTGTTCACCACCAGCTAAGGTAAAGCAAATTTTGTTAGCAATGTGGATACCACGAGGTCGCACCATGTGACCTTTGATACCTTCCACTAATTGTCGGGGATCAGCAAAGGGCAAAAAGCCCGCATAGGTCAATTTTTCTAAATCAGCTGAAGCTTGGACGTGTTGCTGCGCACTGGCATTGACTTGTTCCCAGTTGGAAAGCTCTAATTGTTCTTTAATCCAATCACTTTCCTCATGAGCAGCAATTGAAAGATCATCACCCAATAATTTTTTGAGTGCTGACACTATTTCTGAGAAACCTTTGAGACGGAAACCTGCGCCCACCACGCCTAATCGCGTTCCTTCGTTAATTTGTACACCTTCGTCACCACATGTAATTACGTATTTTTTAGGAGTATCCATAGACATATTATACCATAAATCAAGCTAATTTTAGCTTTTTTGCCTGGTAATTTTACGAAAGAAAGCTGTAAAAAAGCCCCGCAGAGCAGGGCTTTTTGTCTTCTTCATTTACGAAAAATTACTCGTCTTGACTTGCTAAATCGGTCATCCCGCGCACCGAGTCGAGATAAGCACGCATGTCTTGCTCAACTTTTTCCCAATCGCCATTGGCTTCACGGATCGCGTTGAACAATAAATCCATGTCGATTAACAATTGATCATCGGTCACAATCATTCTCTGTTTTGCCATGTGGTTCCTTATCTAGTGACTCACTTCTAATTAGTAGTACTGTTTATTTATACCCGACTGGCAACTCAGTGAGAATCAGACTTAAACTCATCCGGCGTTGATCAGCATCGACACTTTCCACAGTCACGGTGACTTTGTCACTCTTTTGGAATGTCGTATCAGGTGTCAATTTGCTGGAGTGAATCAAGCCGTCTACGCCTGGTTCCACATTTACAAATACACCGAAGGGCTCCACACGAGTGACGGTCCCTTCAAAAGTAGTGCCCACTGGGTAACGATCAGAAATACCTTGCCAAGGATCATTACTCAATTGTTTCATCGATAAGTTGAGCTTGCCAGTTTGGTCATCGACACCCAAGACTTTGACCTGAATGCGATCGCCAACCTTGTGATAATCTTTAGGATTATTGACTTTTTCCCAACTAATTTCAGAAATGTGGACTAAACCTTCGACTAAACCATTGCTATCACTACCTTCGACAGGTACTTCTACGGTCACGAATAAACCGAAGTGCATCACACCCGAGACAGTACCCCAGTATGATTCACCAGATTTAACTGATTCTAAAGCTTTAGCGCGTTGAGCCAATTCTTTAGCTTCAGAGACGTGACGTTCAGAAAAGATGAGGCGGTTTTTTTCACGATCAACTTCAATTGCTTTGACTTTGAGCGTCTCACCTTTAAGTTTATTGATGTTACCCATGAATTGTTTGCCAAATTGGCTGGAAGGCACAAAGCCTCGTACGCCATTGACGACCACGATCAAGCCGCCCTTATTGACTTCTACGCCTTTGGCATCGAGGACTTCGTCCTTGGCCATGGCATCTAAGAAGTACTGCCACTTGGCATCCATGGCAGCTTGTTTGAGTGATAATAAAACTTGACCCTTATCATTTTCGGAAGATAACACGATGGCTTCGACTTTATCACCAGGCTTGAGCTGGTCGATGTAATCAGCAGCCATTTCGTATTCTTTGTCAGTGACGACACCTTCAGTTTTGGAACCAATGTCCACTAACAAGGTTTTCTTTTGTTTACCAGTCACAGCACCAACGACGTTGGTACCTTTTTTGGGGACGATAATTTGGTAATTTGTACTGGCTAGGAGGTCAGCCATGGTTTGCGGCTTTTTGCTTAAGCTCTTGCTTGAATCCGCAGTCTTTTCAGTTTTTTCAACTTTATCAGCTTTGTCTGCTTTCGCGACTTTGTCGGCTGTAGGAGCCTTATCGGCTTTTTCAGCTTTGACGGTCTTGTCAGCAGCTTTTTTTGTTACTTTTTTGTCTTGTGCGTCTACCATAGGCACGAAATCCCCTTTCTTGAGAGATGGGAGGAAGTATATCACATCTGGTGGAGTTTGATGCTGGGAGATTTAAAGCTGTTTCTGATAATCATTTAAGAAGTCTTGATTATTTACTGCGAAAAAATGCTGTAGCTGAACTCAAGCATGTGCACTTCCTGGAACAGATCTTGCTTCCAGGGGAAATGCTACTGTAAGGACTTTTAGTAATGATACAGTAAGCAACTACCTTGTGTTTATTTGTGTTGTCGCACAGCTAAACCTTCAGAAAAAGCGGCTCAAGCTAAAACCCACAATACTGATCATTTTAGATATTCATCAAAGCAATTTAAGCCCTTCTACGCTTTAGTATATGACACCCCTGAAGTATGGGTGGAAAACATTGATCTAGAGTTCCCCCTATTAGACCCTACACACGAAATATGATAGTCTGAAGCGATGCAACTTCGCCTTCCTCAACCTCAAGATGTTCAGGGTAAAACCGTGTTGGTGCGGGTGGATTACAACGTGCCACTCGTCGAAGATCCAGATCACGCTGGACAGCGCCGAGTAGGCGATGACCAACGCGTGCAAGCTTCGTTGCGCACCCTGCATTTCCTCCGCGAACACCAAGCCAAAATCATTCTTATATCTCACCTCGGTCGACCCAAAGGCGCACCTACCCCAGAGTTTAGTTTGCAACCTGTTGCCCACCACTTAAGCGAGGTATTGACGCAACCAGTGGGTTTTGTGGATGACTGTGTGGGTGAAACAGTGACCACTGCTGTGGGCGCGCTTCAACCTGGCCAGATCCTGCTTCTCGAAAACCTCCGCTTTCATGCTGAAGAAAAAGCCAACGACCCCAATTTTGCTCGCCGGCTTGTCAGTAGCACCGGGGCTGAGATCTATATCAATGAGGCTTTTTCCGCCTGCCACCGGGCGCACGCGTCCACCGAAGGCGTGACTCACTTGCTACCAAGCTTTGCCGGCTTTGCCCTCCAAGACGAAGTCACTGCACTCAGTACAGTTATCGACAACCCAGCCCGCCCGTTTGTGGTGGTCATTGGCGGTGCCAAAATCTCTGACAAAGTCGAGGCCGTGGTCAACCTTGCCCATCTGGCAGATGTTGTTCTCCTTGGTGGTGGCGTCGCTAACACCTTCCTCAAAGCTGACGGTCTCGAAATTCACAAATCATATCTCCAAGATGCTCCCGCTGATCTCAAGAAAAAAGGCATCGATTACGTCCACGTCGCTCAAGATTTACTCTCCGAAACCAAACTTGAAAAAGTCTGGTTGGATGGCTTTATTCCCCTGCCTAAAATTTTGTATCCGCTCGATTTAGTGGCCGCGCCAGCGCTCGACTCAACCACCACACAAACTGTCGATCTCACCCACGACGCCGCCGACACACCCAACGATCAAGAATTAATGTATTTGGATATTGGCCCTAAAACCATTCACCTCTACGAAGCGCTCCTCAAAGACGCTCAAACTATTTTTTGGAATGGCCCCATGGGGGTCTTTGAACAACCTCAGTTTGCAACTGGCACCAAAGCCATTGCGACCGCGATTGCCAACAATCCTCACACCACTGTCTTGGGTGGAGGAGATACTTTGGCGGCCGTCGCTGCCACTGGGGTAGAAAGCAAGTTTAAATACATTTCTACCGCCGGCGGCGCCTCACTCGAGTTCTTAGCTGGTAAGCAGCTCCCTGGTTTGGCGCCCCTGCAAATCCAGTAACCTGATTTCAAATTGCTCTCCACTCTCAAACCAGTCATAATGATTACATGAGTACTATTGATCATTTAATTCACAAAGTTCATTTTGGTAGTGATAACGAAAGCCGCAGCGCAGCTCAAGAAATTCGCCAGCTCGCTGAAGCTCAAGGGGCTCGACCAGCTTCCATTCATGAACTTTATTTAGCCCGCGGCCGGGGTGAAATTCCATCTATTTTTACAGTGCCGGCTATGAATTTGCGCGGCTTATCGTATCTTACCGCTCAGGCAGCCTTCATCGCTGCCGAGCATACCAACACCGGACTCCTGATCTTTGAACTCGCCCGCTCAGAAATGAAGTACACGGCCCAGCCACCACATGTTTTTGCGAGTTCGATTTTGGCAGCGGCAGTCAAAACAGGTTGGCAGTTACCCGTCTTTATTCAAGGCGATCACGTTCAACCCAAGGCTGCTGCCCCAGGTCAAATCAAAGAGGGTGAACAAGCTGCTCTAGAAAATTTAATTAGAGAAGAAATTGCCGCTGGGTTTTATAACATTGATTTGGATGGTTCCACGTTGGTTGATTCAAGCCAAACCTCACATTACGACCAGCAACGCCCCAACTACACCTATACTGCCAACATGGCTAAATTAGTCAGGTCACTGCAACCAAGTGGCGTGATAATTTCGCTCGGATGTGAGATTGCTGAAGTCGGCACTCACCTTTCCTCAGCTGAACAATTTGAAGGCTTTATGACTGGCTTTACTGAATTGTTTGGTATCACCGATGGGCTCGCCAAAGTGGCCATTCAAACAGGCACCAGCCACGGTGGCTCAGTTAATCCGGATGGGACACCCGGACCGATGAAAGTGGATTTTGAGACCATTAGAACCCTATCGCGCATGGCTCGCGAACGCTATGGTATGGCTGGTGGTGTGCAGCATGGGGCGAGCACATTGTCCGATGAAATGTTTGCCAAGTTTCCTCAACATGAAGCTGCCGAAATTCATCTCTCTACCGGTTTTCAAAATGCAATTATGGATCATCCAGCCTTCCCAGCTGAGTTAAAACAACAAATGTATCGTTGGTGTGACGAGCACTGCGCTGATGAGCGTAAACCTGAGTGGACTGACGCTCAGTTTTACATCAAAACGCGTAAAAAAGCCTGGCAACCTTTTAAAGAAGCTACCTGGAATTTACCAGAAGCGACGTTGAGTGCTTTTCAGCAATCACTCATTGAAGAGTGTGCTCACTACTATCACCAGCTTAACGTCATCAATAGTCAGAAAACTGTCAGTCATTACTTGAGATAGAGCTGTTACAATAGGCCAATGCATAAGCCTAAGTTACAGCAAGACCTGTCAGCCTGCCCTGTGGCCAAAGCTGCTCAACTGATTGGTGATATTTGGGTGATTTTAATCGTCAAAGAGTTACTAAATGGTCCTCGCCGCTTCAGTCAACTCGAATCTGCCATCAACGGCACCGAACCCATTGGTGATATCAGCACTCGCACACTCTCTCAGCGCTTAAAAATGTTGGAAGAAATTGGCATTTTGAGTCGCATAACCTACAAGGTCACTCCACCCCATTCTGAGTACTCACTGACGGACAAAGGCCAAGCGCTCTCTCCTGTCATCGATTCTATTCGGCAGTATGGACAAATGTTTTTAAGTTAATTTACGTGCTCAATATGGCAAACCATTCACCTACCACTTACAAGTACATTGTTGTGCAAAAAGATCGGCCTTTTTCTGCCGCTCGCGGCTTGGCTTTACTCATTTCGGGACTGAGCATTTATGGTATGGTCATTCCCATTGCCTTTCTCGATCTATGCTTGTATTTTTATCAAGAAATTTACTTTACTTTAAACGGAATTCCCAAAATTCCTCGGAGCCGCTATGTGGTTATTCAACGTCATCGCTTAGGAAAACTCACTTTGCGTCAAAAAATTGGTTGCGCTTACTGTGAGTATGGAAATGGTGTCTTTGCCTGGGCAAAAGCAGTAGGAAACCAGACAGAAATTTATTCATGCGCGATTAAATACTCACATGACTATCCGGGACAAGAGTACCAAAAACAGTTTTATGATTCTGAGGTATTTAAGAAGTAATCTCTTAATTTAAGTACAAAAAAAGCGCTCTGTACTGGCCTCGAGCTATCTTCACACCCAGTTGCCCAGGCATTATTGTCACCGCTGAGGCGTTTCAAGACTCTGTTCGGGAAGGGAAGAGTTGGTTCCACCTCGCTCCAGAGACCAGTACAAAACGCTTTTAATTAAGTAACTAAATTATTAACTAACTCAATTACTTGAGAATTACTCCTCAAAAAGTGAAGAAAATAAGTCATGAGCCAAAAGACTGGCTAACGTACACTCACCGAAGTGAGTTTCATTCAACGAATTACACTAATTATGTTCGATCGACACTTAGTACAGCTAAGCTGAGTCTGTCACCAGACTTACACTTGCTGCCTATCAACGTGGTAGTCTTCCACGGGTCTATAGGGATGATTAATCTTGGAAACGGCTTCCCGCTTAGATGCTTTCAGCGGTTATCCAGAAAGAATGTAGCTACCCTGCAATGCGCTTGACAGCAACAACAGGAACACTAGGGATTCCCTCACCCCGGTCCTCTCGTACTAGGGGCAAAATTCCTCAATCATCCAACGCTGACACCGGATAGAGGCCGACCTGTCTCACGACGGTCTGAACCCAGCTCGCGTACCGCTTTAATTGGCGAACAGACAAACCCTTGGGACCTTCTTCAGCCCCAGGATGCGATGAGCCGACATCGAGGTAGCAAACCGCGCCGACGCTAGGGACGCTTAGGCGCGATGACTCTGTTATCCCCGGAGTAGCTTTTATCCGATAAGCCCGGCGTCTTCCACAAAACGCACGAGGATCACTATAACCTGCTTTCGCACCTGCTCGGCCTGTATGCCTCACAGTCAAGCACCCATATGCTATTGCACGTCTGGCCCGATTTCCATCCGGGCTAAGGGTACCATTGCGCGCTTGCGTTACTCTTTAGCAAGCAACCTCCCCAGTTAAACTACCCTCCAAGCAGTGTTCTCCTTCGCGTTTGCAGCGAAGTTAAGTTAGTTAGCGTATACAAAACGAGTGGTATTTCACTGATGCTCCATCACTAAATGAAGGAGCTCCCACCTATGCTAAACAATTCCGTATACACCAACAGTGCCAAGTTGTAGTAAAGCTTCACGGGGTCTTTTTGTCCTGGTGTCAGTAGGCCGCATCTTCACAGCCATTTCAATTTCGCCGAGTACTAGTTTAAGACAGTGTGAGACTTGTTAAACCTTTCGTGCGGGTCGCCAATTAAGCGACAAGGAATTTCGCTACCATAGAACAGTTATAGTTACTGCTGCCGTTCACCGGGGCTTCGATTGGAGGCAACTCCTCACCGAAGTGAGAAGAACCCCCGCAATTAACCTTCCGGCACTGGGCAGGCTTCAGCCCGTATACTGCCTCTTACGAGTTTGCACGGACCTGTGTTTTTGGTAAACAGTCAATCCCACGACATTAGCTGCGGCTCCATACATTGCTGCATGGAGCAGGCCATCTTTCGAAAGTACGGCCAGCTGTTTTGCCGAGTTCCTTAAACTAGTTTCTCTCGCTTCCCTTAGTCTACTCGACTAATCCACCTGTGTTGGTTATGGGTACGATTTGATGACTTTCTGCTTGCGAAGCTTTTCCAGGGCGATGAAATCGCATCTAGCCCGAGCCCGAAGGCCCAAGCCCTGTCACACTTCAGATAAACGCCTGCGTGGATTTGCCTGCGCAGACTGCTTTAGTGCTTCGATGGAACATTCACTGCTCCACAGATGGTATCCACCACCGTCCCTCCCCAAGTCATAACGAAAATCACCAAGGACCGGAATATTAACCGGTAATCCATCGACTACTCCCGCTTAAACGGGACTCGTCTTAGGGTCGCCTAACCCGCACACGACGAACGTGGGTGCGGAAACCTTGGATATTCGGGATCGGAGATTCTCACTCCAATTACGCTACTTATGCCGGCATTCGCACTTCTGATCGCTCCAGCCACTCCTCACGGGTGACCTTCACAGCACACAGAACGCTCCCCTACCGCTTAAAAATATAAAATATAAATAAACCCTAGATTTCGGTTACATGTTTGAGCCCCGTTGAGTTTTCGGCGCATTAATCCTCGGCTAGTGAGCTGTTACGCTTTCTTTCAAGGATGGCTGCTTCTGAGCCGACCTCCTAGGTGTCTTAGGATTAACACTTCCTTAACCACTGAACATGTATTTGGGACCTTAATCGTAGGTCTGGGATGTTTCCCTTTTGCCTCTGGAGCTTAGCCCCCAGATACTGAGTGCCACGGACACACAATGGGTATTCGGAGTTTGACTAGATGCTGAACCTTGCGGCTCATACACCCGATCAGTGCTCTACCCCCCACTGCTTAAAACGTGACCCTATACCAAAATATATTTCGGGGAGAACCAGCTATCTCCGGGTTCGATTGGCATATTACCTCTTACCACAGTTCATCCGAGTCCCTTGCAGCGGACACCGGTTCGGACCTTCACTAAGTGTTACCTCAGCTTCATCCTGACCATGGTAAGCTCACCCGGTTTCGGGTCGTTCAATAACTACAAAAATCGCCCTATTCAGACTCGCTTTCGCTCTGGCTTCGACATGGCATTGTCTTAACCTGCAGTTATCAAACACTCGCCGGCTCATTCTTCAATAGGCACGAGATCACTCCTTGCGGAGCTCTCTCTGATTGTCAGCAGATAGTTTCAGGTACTATTTCACGGGGTCTACAACCCTTCTTTTCACCTTTCCCTCACGGTACTCGTTCACTATCGGTCTTGTTTGGTATTTAGCCTTGGAGTGTGGTCACCCCAGATTCGGAAGGGAGTTTGCCGTCTCCCAACTTACTCAGGAAATCCCTAGGATGAGGATGATTTTTCTGTACGAGACTTTCACTCTCTTTGGTCACCTATTCCACGGTGTTCTAATAATCATACTCATTCCATGATGGGCTCCTACAACCCCAGATAAATCTGGTTTGGGCTTTTCCCTGTTCGCTCGTCGCTTACTAAGGGAATCTCTTACGATTTCTATTCCTCGGGGTACTTAGATATTTCAGTTCCCCCGGTAACCTCCGTCACGCTAAGCGTGACAGTCCTGCGCATCTCTGAGCAGGGGGTTTCCCCATTCGGACACCACCGGATCACAGCTTCGTAGCAGCTCCCCGGTGACTTTCGCGGCTTTGTGCGTCCTTCTTCGGCCAAACAAGCCAAGGCATCCACTATCTGCATTAATTCACATAATTGGTGTAAAAATATTTGTTTGAAATATTTGTTGTTGGATGCTACCTACTTTGACAAAAATCAAAATAGGAATACGTCAGCCAATTGCTTTTGGCTGACATGACAATTTTCTTCACTTTTTAAAGAGCAATGCTTGGATAAAATCCAAGTTTCAAAACTCAAATTTCACATTTGAAGTCTGGAACTCGGTTTCTAACCTTGTGGACCAAGCTGAGCTTGGTGTCACCCCAGCTAAGCTGGTGGACCCTAAGGGGCTCGAACCCTTGACCTCCTCATTGCAAATGAGGCGCTCTAAGCCAACTGAGCTAAGGGCCCGCAAAAACCCACGGTCCTAACGGTTTTATCTTTACTTGTGAATCAACTATGAAAATTACGGAGGGATTCTTCTGCCTGTTGGCGGAGAGAATGTCTCGATACTGTTATTTGACGCGCTTGATACGCATCAGTCCCGAACAGAAACTATATTTTAAAGCGCAAACTCTCAAATTGCAAGCCGCAATTAGCGATCAATTTAAAGAGAGAATGCTATGCAATTAAATTTAAAATTTACTCTTCTCTTTTCACTCGTCGAAACACCACCGGAGCATGTAAAGCAAAAACTGGTCCACCAGTTAAAATCAAAGCAATTGCCCAAGCGTAGTCACGTTTTCGCTGTTGGGCTTGATAATCAAAGTTCTTTTGTTCTTCTTCCCAGCGTTTGTACTCCGCTTGCCACAGCGCCAATGATTCTTTTTGTTCAGCAGTGACATCGCGACCTTTCTCAAACTGGGTGGTATCAAAATAAGGTTGGGGCGGCATCGAGTAGCGAGGTTCTTCAACTTTGAAAAAACTCGACAGTAACCACGTGTTCACCAGTGAGGAAATACCGATCACTAGGCAAATTAAACCAATCAGGGTCGCCAACACAAAATAGAGTTGGTTCCAGAGAGAAAGTTTGGGAGCAGAAGTTTTAGTGGCCATATCCTCCCATTCTACACTAAAAGACTTGCTTAGTACCAGCTTAACAGAAATAGATTTTAAGGCCTAAAGATCTTCAACTTGAATGCCGTACTCTTTGAGTAATTGCTCTTCTTCTGGTGTGAGTTGAGTAGAACCTGATGGTCGAGTACCAGCTGGCATCTTGGGAGCAGGCACATCATCTTCATCGGTCATCATAGTGGGCATGGTGCCGCTTGCGCCCATAGCTCCACCAAAGATACCTGAGAAGGCTTCTTGGAAGTCTCGAGCATCACTAGGAGCTTGGAAGGTAACTGGTTCATTAAATTTATCCATGTCCAGGCTAAACATGGCTTTGAGAGTTTGTACTTCTTCCAAAGCTGCCATCGCCGTGGCATTGGAACTAGACTCAGCTTCAGCATTAGCACTCGCCATCAGCTGTTTCACATTCACTTGCAGTGGCAACGTCATTCTTCGAGTGTAGAAACTACTGCGATCAATATATAACGTCGATTTCAGCTCGTCGGTAGCAGCCAAGAAGTCATTCAGTTGTTGAGCTTGTTGTTGCATTTCTTCGGCTGGGGTTTTTTGAATTTCAGCCATTTTCTTGACGTAGGCTGCGACAGCGGCGTCAGGTAAAGTCACATCAACTACGAAAACGCTGTGCTGATTGAGGTTCTCTTTGCGGGCATCACTGACTGTGGCTGCTTTCATTAATTCTTCAGTAGCTACCTTAGCTTCGGCTTTTTGCTCATCAGTCATAGCTGGCGTCTCTGCATCAGCCATCTCACTGGGGTCTAACTTCAGCCATTGGCCTTGTAATTGGGTCAAGTCCATAAATGGCATCGCTGGCAACTCATTGAACTTCAGGTAACTTGTTTTACCATCAATCTTCATATCCACATTGCCGCGCATGGTAGTGCCTTGCATCGTGAACTCACCGGCTAAATTCAAATCTTGTTGGGTAGCGGCTGGATCATACACATCGCTGGTTTTGACAGGACCGGCAAACTTGATGTTGCCACCAAACATTTTTTGGTCAGTGCTGCTTAACACTTCGCCATCTAACTTCATGTCCATATGAAATGACGTCACGCCTTCCATAGCTGTGGCTGACTGCATCAACACTGTTTGACCATCTTTAGTGCCGGGCAACATTAAGTACAAGCGATCAAAGCGTTGTTTAACGCCCTGGCGAAAGTTAGCAAACATACCGCCCTCGGCTGCTTGCGCTGGCGTGGCCATTGTTAAAGCCACCAGACCAATCATGCTAAAAGTCAGTAAGGTTTTTTTCATATGTCAGCTCCCGGTGTTTGATATAAAAGTTATTTCTTAGCCCGTATCATACTCTACGACTAGAGAATCTAAAATAAGAAATTAGTAAGATCGGTGGAGCCTACTCGATTTTACCCACAAACAAGGTTTCACCACTATATTGACCAGTGATGGTAACTGTTTGTCCCACGTACTGTGATAAATCGACGCCATAACTATCGATATCCTCAGGTTGTTGGCCTGTAGCTTGAATAAAGTACTGCGTGCCAACTTGGGTAATTTTGCCGGTAATAATGGTGTCACCACTTTTTTGGGCGGCTTCACTGGGGACAGTAGGCGATGTGCTGTCGCTCTTGGTGCCAGTACACGCTGAGAAAACTAAACTGCTCATTACCATCAGTCCCAGCACAAAAGATTTTTTCATACTTTATCCTAACGCAGATGCCCAGCCTACCTCAAGCCTTGGTTTGTTGTTGGAGCAGTTGGGTGGTAGAAACTGCGGGATTATGGTCATGAACCACCACTACCTGTCCCCCATACTTGGCTAACAAAGCTTGCTTCTTATCTAGGTGAGCAGTGTGGGAAGACACTGCTAAAAAATCAGGGTGATACTGCGCGATCAAGGCTTCATGGTGTTCTGGTTTATCAAAAGCTTCAGGCAATATAAAAACCTCATCTGCTAAGCCTAAATTTTCCAAATTTGTTTTTCTGATCGCGGCAGTGTTAATTGGCCGGCCTGGACCTTTGATAGCGGCCACGCGAACATCAGATTCAATGCCCACTACTAATTCATCACCCAACGCTTTCGCCTTCTGCAAAAATTCCACATGCTCATGGTGCAAAATATCAAACACACCGGTCACTAATACGGTTTTTTTAGCTTCAGACATGAGATTTCCTTTTCGATCGAGTATTTTGCGTTTGGGTCCACCGCTCTTCAATTAACCGCCGTGTATCACGCGGATGAAAAAAAGCTTCACCTTTTCCTACCTGCTCACGAGTCATGTGTGATTTCATGTACCAATGTTGAAATTGGAATGCTGCGGTTTCTAACCAATCAATTAAAATATTGCCGCTGGTGGTTGAGGCCTTAACTTTTTCGTCAATTCGCAGCTCAGCATTAGGCAACCAAGTTGCCACCCATCTATTGATAGTGTGAAACTGAGTGGCAATGTTTTTTTTATCCAATACAAATTTGGCTTGGGTTACTTCGTAGGCCGTGTAGAGATTCTGCCGCGCGCGAGGCATCGCCAAATGATCCTCATCTAACCACAAATTAAAACACCAACTATCTTGTTCTTCCCCATGCCAAGTGCGGCGCTTGCCATACAAAACAGCAATCAGCGTCACGAGCAGCCTGGTTAACCACAACCGCCGAGGCTGCGTGATCATCATAAAGTCCACATCATCTTTCCCTACCGCGTTATTCATCGCCAGCGAACCCGTCACCGCCACTGCTGATAACCATGGAATGTACCTCGCCCAACGCAGAAAAGTTGTGACTTCCTTCCACTTCGGCTGGGACCACTTCTCCCGCTGCTGCCGAATCACAAAAAACGTTTCACCATTTTTAAGTGCATACGATTTGGTCGCTTTATGAAAAACAACGTTCTTACTCTCAATTAACTTTGCCAAAGCTGCTTTAAACTCAGCTTTTGTATATTTCTCTCCACTACCAATCAACCGCTGCCACAACTCAGTCTCGGTCAACGGATACTGAAATTGATGGGTATAGGCCAAAGTCTGGACAATTGCGTCACGAATCGTCATCGGCTCTATTGTAATAAGTTTTAGCCAAAGGGCTAGCGAGAATTAAAAACTCGATCGATTTGGAAGTAGAGTTGCCGTTGACCCTCTAAATCAATATTCTGGGCACCTGTAAACACAATTCTGTGTCCTCTTCCTACGTAAATGGTGTGTTGTGAATCTAATCGGTCAAGATAAGGCCCTTCATGAAAAGCAACCGCACTAGCGAATGGGGTATCTAAATACAAAGTAACTCTTACTGCTCGTTGACTAAGACCTTTATTGAATGATTCCAAAACATATGTCACCTGAGGAAAATGGGCCGAATGATACTCAAACGTCCGAGTTACTACTAGATCTTCCGGCAAAATATCTTTCAGTAATTGACCATCTAAGCTCATGTCAGCAATGCCTAACTCAGTTAAAGTGAATCTTTGCTGTGTTGAAGGTTCACTAGCTACCAGATCCAACTTTCCCAGCTGCCAATTGCCCCCATCTAAAAGTGCTTGCCACAATACCGCGGCTCGGTCTTCATTTTCTACCGGGACTCCACCAACATCGAGAGGCGGCTCACCTGACTCAGCATCTAACGTACCCCACCGATAATAAATTGCATAATACGGGAAGTCATCGTCATCAGATTGCTGACCCTTTTTGACTATCTCTGTTATGATCTGAAAATGAGTGTAGTTTTCCTCAATATATTTTCTAAACTCTGTGGAATGTTGAATAACATTCACAAAGTTAATAATTTCAATTGACAACTCCCGGCTGTCTCTCAAAATAGAAACCGCCACAAACAACTTGGGTAATAGTTCAACTAGCTGGGGAATAGTAATATTCCCCTCGCACCAATTTTCACTTAAGGTCTGCAAAATAGCTTCAAGTTGGCGCTGGGTGCTTTCAGAATCAAAAGATGGAAAGGAGTCTAATCGCTTTCGAAGCGCGATATATTCAACTGGATAACGAGACGTTTCTGAGTGCGTAACGGGAAGTGAATGATTATCTCGTCCTTCACCAACCACTCGTGCTCCAGCGGTTATAAAGGTTGTGAAGGCTAAAATTGCCGTCAAAAATCTCAATGAGCGATGAGTTCTTTTTCTCTGGGATAAAATTTGATGCTTTTCAATAGCTTCATGCCGCAATTTAAGCTTGGCAAGCGCTTGACTTAGAAATTCTGAGTCACCTAAGCGACTATTATGCAACCTAGTTGCAACCACCACATTACTTTCAAGATTTTTCATAGATGGGGTGTATTATAACTCCGCGTGTAAACAGGGCTTTGGGGAAATCAATTTTAGAAAGACCTCTCAGTTCCCAAAAAAGCGTTGTGAAATGTGGTCAACACCACCGGGGCTGCTTTGAAATTGCAACTGTGCAGACGTCCAGTGATGATCAGCAAATAGCTGCTCAATTGTCTCCCAGTCATAGCGTCCAAACACACGTAAATCAATGGCTTCACCAAAATTAGGTAAGCCTGATGAGGGAATACTAATAGAGTTCTCAGAGTTTTCACTCTCATTATTAGCCTCTAGGTTCTGCGCGTCAGCTTCAGCAGTTTCACTCACAGGGCGAGTAATCGCATCTTTCATAAACTGACTCCGCGAACTCACTCCCCACGACAAAATCATTTCATAACCTTGTCCGTCTTTTTCACCATTAAAAACAAAGCGGAAATTAATATACCGTTCAGGATGTGCTTTAATAAATTGTTTGATTTGAGGTGAGGCTTCCAAAAACTTAAAAATATTAAAAAGATCATTAATAAATTGCTGGTTTCCCTCAGCAAACTGTGCCTGTTCAGGAAATTTTTCTATTAACGATATAAACTCATCTGGCGAGTGAGTACGACCATAGTCTTGAATAGCTTGAAATAACTCAGGATATTTTTCTTTATTTCTAATCAGAAATCTGAAAATGATTAAATCGGCTTCGTTATCCCATTGCCCTGGATTGTAGTACACCTGTTCAGCATCACCACCTCGCTGCACTATCACATCTTCATGGTGACGAGTAGCAATAGTGGTCACCGCTACCGCCCCCAACATAACTCTCAAGACATTGCGCACAAAGCGGTGTTTAATAGGAAAGCTTTTTAAGCCATTTTCCAAAAAATCAAGCAGAGTGGTAAACTCGGCTTTGGCCTGATCTTGTTCTGGAGAAAAAGTGTTTGAGACTGAGTCCATTCCAGCTAATCGGGCTTGCAATGCTTTGGCCTTTTCAGCAATATACTCTGGGTCACTTAATTGACTGAGGTGTGGCTCAGCTGGGGCAACTTGGTCTTTGTTAACCATATCATCTTACCGCGCTGTAGTACCAGTGACCCCATACTGTCGCAACACCTGCGAAGTACCTTGATCCACAGTGGTTAAGGCCTCATCCGGGGCTTTACCAGCGACGACAGCGTTAATAGCATCTTCATAGTATTTAATGATTTGATCATTAATACCATTATCGTGAGTGGCGGAATTGAGGTACCAGCTGTCAGCATTAGGAGCGTCTTTAAGGTAGGGTGACACCAACGGATCACTGGCTAGTTCACTGGCTAAATCTACGCGTGAGTACGGTTCGCCAAAGGCACGGACTTTACTCTGTTCACTGTACATTTTTTTCATCACATCTTTAGAACTCATGTATTCCAATAACTTCCAGGCCACGTCTTTGTTTTTACTTTTGTTATTAACGCCTTCAGCCCAGTAGCTTGCCCAAGACGTCTTGCTACTTCCCAACTTTGGCAATGACGTAATACCGAACTGTAATGAGGGATTGAGAGCTTTCACTTCATGGGCTCTCCAAGATGGGGCAAACATCATGGCCACTTCACCGCGAGCAAACGCCACCGTCGAAGCTGGTAACGTGCTATCCCACACCTTGTCTGTCTTAGCAAAGTTAGTATAAAAGGTGAGCGCATCACGTGCTTCACTGGAAGTGGGCTTGGTTAAATCAGCGCCATTTTGGAGCATTAATAAACCTAAAATATCGGAAAAGTGCTCCACATTACTAGTGGTACCAATGGCTAATCCGCCCCGCTCAATTTTACCCGCACTTGAACGAACGGTTAATTGCGATGCCAATGTCCGCAACTCAGCCCAAGTGGTAGGCGGTTGGACGCCAGCCGTTTTGAAAATTTCTTGATTGTAATACAAAGCTAAGCCGTCATACATCAAGGGAATACCCACAATTTGACCATTTACCTGTAATTGTTTGGTAGTCACTGGGTAGAACGTTTGTTGGTACTCGGTGGCACTCATCACTGAACTAGGCATTGGCGCTAGTTCATTAGCCAACATTGGTACCCAACTGGCGTGGTAGCGGAAAACATCTGGCCCATTGGTAGAAGCAATGCCATTTTGTAAGCGGTCTCGGAAGTCTTTGTGAGATTGTTTGACGTAATTAACTTTAACGCCGGGATTAGCAGCCTCAAAATCTTGGAACACAGTTGCCAAGACTTCATTGGGTTCCCACAGCCCCCAGTACGTGAGGGTGGTTTGTGTGGATGGAACGGATGTCCGGCCAGCTTGAGAAGTATTGGTGTTGGGAGCGACACTAGCAGCTGGTTGATTAGGAGTAGTTGGGGTAGAAGTAATCGGCGTCGCAGATCCACCACCTAAAAAGCGCGACAATATAAAACCAATCACACCCACAATCACTAATGCTCCTAATACAAATGGCAAAAAGCGTAACGGGGTTTTCTTAATACTGGCAAATTGAGGCGCAGCTTTGCCAGCTGGCGTGCTTGCCGCAGCAGGTGTTCCGGCCGGAGGTGCAGGGGGAGCTCCACCTGGAGGAGTAACTCCGGGCGGGGTACCGGCTGGCGGTGCGGCGGGTGGCAAACCTGCCATACCTGGTGGTCGAGGTGGCATTTGCGGAATGGTTGATGGAGCTGTTCCAGGTTTCCCGGGAATAGGCGCAGTCAAAGGAGCCATCGGCGCGGCGGGCTTAGGAATGGGGTTACTACCTCCGGGAGAAGCTACTGAAGGAGTCGGTGCTGCAGACAAAGCCGGCGGCGTAGCAGGCGCACTGGGTTTAGGTAACCCTGGTGCTGCAGATACTACTGGAGATGTGGCTGCCACTGGCATGGATGGGGTGGCCGGCGGCGTGTTAGGCTTGGGCAAACCAGTGGGTGGTGTTGAAGAAGGCACAGGTTGAGCTACCACTGGGGTAGCAGGTGCCACAGGTGGAGCCTTATGCGGCACGGCAGTTGGTGGTGGAGTGGGAGTGGGCAGTGGCTGATTTGGCATGAAAAAAGTGAACCCTACAATTATGAGCTACAATCACTAGGTTTGTCTAGAAATGAATCAGGTAAACCCCTCATGACTAAACACAATACTATATAGTACCATAGACCCCATGTCGTTTTCTGCTCCAGACTCCGCCGTTTCCACCCCTCGTCACCGTCTAACTCTGGTAGCGCTTGCTTTTGTAGTCAGTGTCATGTTGCTGGGTGTTGCCTATGCAGCTTTCTTATGGTCATATCAAGACCGTTTTTATCCGGGCATTTATATTGACTCACTTTACGTAGAAGGCTTGAAGCCCGCTGAAACGCTCACTGCCCTCCAAACAGCCAGCTCTCCCCTCCCCTTGAGTGAAATCACACTCTACTCCGAGGAACATACTTTGGCCTCTTCGGCTGCGGAGTTGGCCCTTCATCGCGAGCATGATCAAGCTGTCACTCAAGCTTTTGCCCTGGGTCGGAGTGAAAATTGGCTTACCCGCCTTACTACTCCCTTTAAATTACTTCTCCAGCCACAGCGCTTCACTTCGCAGCTCGCCTTTGATGAAACAGCCGTCAAAAACTTTGTGGCGGAGTTTGCCACCCTGGCTGATGAACCTGGAGTAGAACCTAGTGCTACCCTCCGGGTCGCTGGGGCGCCTGCCAGCTTAACTATTAACAAAGGTGAAACTGGCATGATCGTTAACCAACCCGCTACTGTCCAAACAGTGCTAGGGTCACTTCATACCCAAACTGCGAGCTTATCGGCTTTATTAACTACCAATACTCGCGCTCTCACTGAAGAAGAACTGCCCGCTGCTCAAGAACGTGCCGCTCGGCTCGTTAATCAAAAAGTGACACTCAAAAATGCTGAAGGCAGTATTAAACTCTCAGATCAAGATCTGGTGAATTTATTAGCCTTTCCGGTGGGTATTTCCGAAACCAAACTCAATGCTTTATTTGAAGAGTGGCGCCAGCGGCTGGAGCGAGCTCCTCAGGATGCAGAGTTCAGCTACGATCCTCAAACATTGGTCGTCACTAGCTTTAAACCTCACAAACCTGGGTTGACGATCGATCGTGTCCAAACCCAGCAAACCCTCCTCGAGTTATTTGAAAAAATTGATCGCGAAGTAAGCGCAGCACAAGCCGAAAATAAAACTCACGAACCCACCACGTATGAAGCTGAACTGGCTCTAGAAATCACCCAACCTGAAAAAACCTTGGCCGGCACTAATCAGCTGGGGATTGAAGAGCGGATTGGGTTTGGGGAAAGTGAGTATGCACACTCGATCCCTAGCCGGATTCATAACGTAGCTCATGCTGCCAAAAAAATTAACAATTTTATTATCAAACCCGGTGAGGAGTTTTCATTTAATCGCGCTTTAGGCGAAGTTTCGCGCGCCACGGGCTATCAACCAGCGTATGTGATTAAGAGTGGCCAAACTGTGCTGGGCGACGGCGGTGGCGTTTGCCAAGTGAGCACCACTCTTTTCCGCTCTGTCCTCAACGCCGGTCTCCCAGTCACTAAACGTAAGCCACACAGTTATCGCGTCAGTTACTACGAACTTGATACTAAGCCCGGCATTGATGCCACTGTGTATGCTGGTGACGTGGATCTGCGTTTCAAAAATGATACCGGCCACCACGTTTTAATCCATGCTAATACGGATAGTGAACACCTCTACATGACGGTCGAGCTCTACGGCACTTCTGATGGCCGCAGCACCCAAATTGTAGATCACAAAACGTGGGACTACCGCTCTCCCCCAGCTGCGGTGTACATCCCCACTGATACCCTTCCGTCTGGCCGGCTTAAACAAATCGACTGGGCTGCTAGTGGCATCAAAGCCAGCTTCAAAAACATTGTCAAAGATAAAGATGGCAACCTGATTCGCGAAGAAGAATACTATTCCAATTACGTGCCCTGGAGCGCTAAGTATTTGCGGGGAATATAAACCCTACTATTTAGATAATTGTTGTAGCGTCAAAGCCACATAGAACAAACGTTTTATACGCTCAAAAGTTGTATCGCCAATTCCTCTTCCTAAATCTGGTCTGTGCCCCTGATGCCCTTGTCGCGCTAACTCCTTTAATTCTTCGATGCCTTCAACTTCAATAATTATTTTAACTATTTCTTCAGTCAAAAATTCCACCTCAGCTCCCTCGTAACTCATAAACAATCTCGAAACTTTGTTAAATGTATCAATACCCCCATACAACTCTTTGGAAAGTGTTTCTAAAAATGATTGGGAAATTCGTTGAGAAAGATAAGTATTTAACCGCTGCTGAACAACTTCAATGGGAAGCTCGAGACCCTCTTTCAATACCTCTTGATATTCAGTGTGGCTTAACTCTGCTGTAAAACTATGATTATCCTCAGACTTCACTTTAGCGATACTTACTTTCTTTGCCATTTCTAAAAGTCCCTTGATTTCCAACAAGGCTATGACCTTGCTCTCATCCAAAGCCAGACTTAAAGTCATCATCCTGTGATCATCAACGGTAGTTTCTTCAGCAACAATGCTCTCAAATAAAGTGCGTTCGGTTAATAAGCCTTCCATGATCTTGAAAAGCTCCATAGGGAACGTAAGTGTGTGGGTAATCTCTCGTGATGACATAGTGGGGAGATTCTAACATGAGAATCCTCATAAAAATTGGTTTTTGTGTGGCTTGTATGATTTTTGCCAATATTCATACAAACAAAAAAAATGATGCAAAATTCTAACCCACCGCGGAGCAGGTTTTGTCAGCACTGTGCCAATATTAACAAAAATCGCACAATCGAAAAGAAACGTTGGCAAACTCTCACACCTCTCCCCCTCGTTTAACAAAATCATAATTTGCATACTCAACAATTATGTATTATGATAAGTATTGAATATGTCGAAATACACAATAGAAAACGTTTTAGAACATCTTAATTCTTTTGAAAAACAATCTGAGCGAAATTGGTATCACACTTTTTTGATGGAATTATCATTCAAGATCGCTTATCTGCGGCCGTTAACAACCACCAAATCAGATGAGTATCTTGAGCGTGAGGAAGAGTTAAAGCAGGATCTGGTGAAACGAGTAGAGTATTTTTCAAGTAACACTAAAGCTTATGAGTTTGCTAAAAGCCTGGTGGAGTGTTTAGGAACAAATGACCCCGAGCTAAGAATATTCCAGGCTACCATGACGAAATTAATTCCACAGTTTCGCACCACTCTGGGTTTGACACTTTTAACCCAAGCCGAGGCCGAAGCCAAAGCTGCTCAAATCAAAGCTTAAAAAGCGGGCTGATTTGCCTAAAACACTTCCCTACGCCGCCTTGCGTCGAGAGCTAGCTTGAGCAGCCATGAACTCATTCATGCCTTCCACAGCTCGCAGGATTTCCAATGGCACCGCAAAGACTACGGTGTTCGATTGATCTGAGGAAATATCATTGATGGAGTTGAGTGTTCTGAGGTGTAACGCACCTGGTGTACGAGCCATCATCTCAGCAGCCTTGGCCAAGTTTTCAGCCGAAGCAACTTCACCTTCAGAGGCAATAATCGTGGCTTTCTTTTCCCGCTCTGCCTCGGCTTGCTTAGCCATCGTCCGGACCATAGATTCGGGCAACTCGATGTCTTTCAGCTCCACACTCTGGACATCTACTCCCCAACTGGTGGTGGCTTCTTCCACGTGCCTGAGAATGTCTTTGGCAATCTTTTCACGGTTGGAAAGCAACTCATCTAACGTCGCTTCACCGGCAATACGCCGCATCGTCGTTTGAGCCAGCTGTGAGACCGCCCAGAACACGTTTTCGACTTCATTGATGGCTTTAGCGGCATCAGTGACTTTATAGTAAATAACGGCGTTCATTTTGCACGAGACGTTGTCACGAGTAATGACTTCTTGTTTAGGAACATCGACGGCCTTAGTACGGATGTCAACTTTGGTAAAACTTTGAAAAATAGGGATCACAAACCGCCAGCCGGCCCCCACCACACCACTAAACCGACCCATGGTGTAAATGACTCCCCGCTCATACTCATTAACTTGACGTAAGATCATGGGTAATAACACGACGGCAACGATTAAAAGGAAAATCCACATAAGCTCCTTGAGATGAATTTGTGACTAATGGTGATTGTATCACTCGGCTAAAATAACACCAGTGACTTCTGGTCTAGAGAAAACCTTGGCCTAGCAGTATAATTTCGGCATGGATTCTCGCTATAACCACCTCGACCACGAAGATACTATTTATCAACAATGGCAAACTGCTGAAGCCTTCAACCCTGATAAGAACAGCCGCTCAGTTGCTAAACCTTCTTCCAAAACTGATCAAAAGACATCGTTTAGTATCATGATGCCCCCGCCCAATGCCAACGATCCGTTGCACATTGGCCATGCCATCTTTACCACCATTGAAGACGTTTTAATTCGCTACCACCGCATGTTGGGTGACGACACCTTGTGGCTACCCGGTACCGATCACGCCGGCATTGAAACCCAGTTTGTGTTTGAAAAGAAACTCAAAAAAGAAGGCAAATCTCGCTTTCAATTCGATCGTAAGACGCTCTACCAAATGATTTGGGAGTACGTTCAAGAAAACTCGGATATCGCTGTCAACCAACTCAAAAAAATCGGTGCTAGCGCTGATTGGTCACGCTTTAAATTTATGCTGGATCCCAGTATCGTTGAAGTGGCGCTAGCTACGTTTAATAAACTCCACACAGCAGGTTTGGTCTATCGCAATCAACAATTAGTGAACTTTTGCACGAGTTGTGGCACGAGTTACTCAGAGCTAGAAGTTAATTATGTTGATAAGGTGGACCCACTTTATTATGTGAAGTATCCTCTCGTCGGCCAACCAGGCGAGTTCATCGTGGTAGCCACGGTCCGTCCAGAGCCGATTTTTGTAGACACTCACTTGGCAGTTCATCCCACTAACCCCAAAACCAAACACTTAATTGGCAAAAAAGTTTTGAATCCCCTTACCGATGTAGAAATGGAAATTATTGCCGACGAGTTTGTCGATCCGGAGTTTGGCACCGGTATTGTAAAGTTGACACCCGCTCATGATCCCCATGACTATGAAGTCGCTAAAAAACATGGCTTGCCTTTGGTGTCAGCCGTGGACTTCAGTGGTAAAATCACTGCCGCTGGAGGCAAGTATGCCGGGCTCAAGGTCGAAGCCGCCCGCCAACAAGTGGTGGCTGATTTGGAAGCCAAAGGCTTACTTGAAAAAGTTGATAGTAAGTATAACCACCGGATTGGAACGTGTTATCGGTGTGGGCGGGTGATTGAACCACTGCTGCGTCCCCAATTTTTTATTAAAGTTAAAGAATTGACTCAGCCTGTCTTAACCGCTCTCGATAATGGTGACGTCACCATTCACGGCGCTGGCCACGACAAAATCCTTCGCCATTGGTTAGAAAACTTGCGTGACTGGAACATCAGTCGTCAAATTGTATGGGGAATTCGGATTCCAGTTTGGTATCCAGTAGCCGGCAATGAAGATAAGTTAGTTGTCAGTTTTATCGATAACAACAAAACCTTCCACCAAGGTCCTTTATCTGAGTGGCTACCAACCTTTTCGCTATCAGAAATTGAGAGTGGTCTCCAGCAACTACTCGCGCTAGAGTCTCTCCCCTACTCTGTTTCACAAGACAAACCTCAAGACGGTCAAGAGTACTTGCCGGAAACTGACACTTTTGACACTTGGTTTAGCTCCGGCCAATGGCCCTTTGCTACCCTCCAAACCACCCAACCCGGCGACTTTGACCGCTTCTACCCTACTTCAGTGATGGAAACCGGCTATGATATCTTGCCCTTTTGGGTGATGCGAATGTTAATGCTCGGCACATTTGCTACTGGCCAAGTTCCTTTCAAAAACGTCTATTTACATGGCCTTGTCCGCGACCAAAAAGGTCAAAAAATGAGCAAAAGCAAAGGCAACGTCATTAATCCGTTGGAAATTATCGAGAAGTATGGTGCCGATGCTCTGCGAATGGCATTGGTAATTCGCTCTAGTGCCGGACTTGATAAGTCTGTGGGCGAGCCTGATTTCAAAGCCATGCGCAATTTGACTAACAAGCTCTGGAATGCTGCTCGTTTTATTCACCAAAATCCAGATAAAGTTGCTGCTGCTGACCCGAAGTCAGGAGATGCAGCATTCATGGAGAGATTAGAAACTGTCACCACCTCAGTCACTCAACAATTAAATGATTTCAAGATTGGTCTGGCCGCTGAGACGCTTTATAACGAATTTTGGCATTGGTTTTGTGATGAAGCTATCGAACAAGCCAAGGCCGGCGAGTTGTCATATCAGACCTTAAACACAGGTTTAATTCGCTTTCTAAAGCTCTTCCACCCCTTTATCCCGTTTGTCACCGAGACCATTTGGCAAGCCTTTGAAAATCCCACTTTGCTTATCTTGGAGAGTTGGCCTACTATAGATGAGTAATGACTCGTCTATTGCTGTTACCTTTTTTCCTACTCAATTTAGTAACTCGCGTCAGTCTCGATCTCTTAGGCTGGTCCCTCCAGTTGTTTCCTTTTTATAGTCTGGTGGGCTCAGCTTTCTTTTTAGTAGTGATTGTCTTTTCTTGGTGGCAAATGGCAACCACACTCGTGGTTACCTCTCCCCCACCCTCGCTAGCGGCTGAGGTCAGTGCTGCCTTAAATACCGCTCAAGTCCCAACGCTGACCCTTGCTACCGACGCCGATTATGAGGGCGTTATTAAAGAAATTAAGATCTGGGAAGAATACGCTGCTCTCCAACCAACTCACCGGGACGTCTTGATCAATTTAGCTTTGTTGCACTTTTACTTAAATAACCAAGCTGGTGCTCAATGGTTCTGGAAACAAGCCGCCCAGATTGATCCCAACGCACCCATTTTCACCTCTCCCCTCCCCGCCTTTCAACCTGAGACCAAGTAACAAAAAACCCGCCGGTGGTGATCACGCGGCGGGTTGTTAATTTAAAAAAGAGTTTTTACTCGGCTTTTTCTTCAGTCTTTTCTTCAGTTCCTTCAGTAGCAGGAGCTGCAGCTTCACCCTCTGTGCCTTCGGCTACTGGAGCTTCTTCAACTGGCTCGGCTTGTTCTTTGAACTCTTGGAGCATCACCACTGGAGATTCTTCTGTTTCTTCACCTAATACCAGGGTAACTTTGGTTTTGTCATACTTCAAATCAGCATAGGTAATGGTCTGGCCAATTGCCGTCAAAGTACTAGCATCGATCTCGAATTTTTCTGGTAAATCAGTGGGTAAGGCCTCGACTTCGATGACGTCGTGTAAGGTCAAGAGCACTGATTCGGGCACTTCACTTTGACCAATGACTTCGACTGGGATCTCAGCTTTAAGCTTTTCTTTTAAGTTCACTTGGCGGAAAACAACGTGAATGGGGTGATTTTTGACTACATCAACCTGCAGATCTTCCACTAAGACTGGACGAGCAGTTTTTTCACCTTCAATTGTCAAATAAATTAAACCGTTATCCCCTGCTTTTTCATACAGCTTTAAAAAAGCTGCTTGGGGTAAAGCTAACATAATTGAGTTTTCGCCAGGAACGGAAACGTTGGCGGGAATCAAGCGTTGAGCCCGGACCGTTTTGACGGCTTTACCAGCAATAGTTCTGAGTTGTGCAGAGAAAGTAAGTTTTTCCATAAGTGCTTAAATGATTAATAGCTAAGAGCCGGATTATAGAGGTTTTTGCCTCAGGAAGCAAGTTTAGACCAAACTTCACGTGATATAGGATATAATCGCCAAAAAGTAGAATTTTATCTCTGGAAAGTAGATTCTTTTCGGTGTATCAAATATGTGTTCAAAATTTATTTCTGTATAAATCTAGATTAGCGAGACTTTTTAATTTCTACCCCTACAAAAGCGTGATTGTTAAAATCTCCTTTAAAAAGAATTTGGTTGTTTTGAACTTGTGCTTGAGGAGCAATTACCATGGGTTGTAAACCAGGGGAGAGAGCAAAAGTAATGGTTTTAGTGTCACCACTGGTACCAGGTTGCTTTTGATCAAGGAAAGTATAAGCAAAGGCGTTTTCCGCGAGCAAAGGCTTGGTGTAGATTACTTCGATTTTAGTTTCTTGTTGAATTGGCGTCTCAGTTAAAAAGCCAATACTTTTTTTATCCTGCTCAGTTCCTACAATTAGCTGGTCGGGGGAGAGGGGAGTGCCATTGACGCTCACGGCTTGGACTTGGGTGTCAGTGGGTAAATAAAAACGCGTGTAGGTTTTATATGGTCCTTTGGGCCAGGCATTAGAGCTCGAAGTGTTTTTATAGACAATTGTACGAACATGGCGAGCAGTTGTTGGCTCCAGCGTGACAGTATGAGCAATGCTCCGTTCTAAATGGTAGTTAGCTTTATTGACCCCCACATTGGCCTCCACTTGATAAACTGAATCAACCACACACGGAACCCCAGAAAATTGGGTCGGGCACAACGGGGAAAGGACGCTTCCTGTCCAACCTAAAGTATTGAGTGTTTCATTTTGAGTAGGATCACTCATCGACAGTAACGCTTGATGTTCACCTAAAGACTGATTGAAGGCGGCCAAAACCGGCCCGACTTTTTCAGGGGGTAACGTGGTGAGTCTGACTAGGACACGATTGAGCAAGACTTCTGAATACTCTTGACGAGTGGGATCAGGAGTTAATTGAATTTCGGAGTGAAACTCCATCCGTTCAAACAGGTTGCGATCAGTAATCACTTCGTTGTACTCCGGTAACTCAACTGGTCCCAACGCTTTGATTAGCGTTTGCAAACTGTATAAGTTTATCCCGATTACACCGTCAGCTTTTTTGCCGGTCGCGCGCTCTATAAAATGAGCCACCTGAGCCGCTGTAGTGGGGAAATCCGGGTTCCAATTACTATCTCTCACGAACCATTGCTGTTCACCTAAAAACTGTTTAATTTCGTCGGGTGGTTTAATCGATCCACCTAGTTTTTGATCAAGCTCGTAAATATCAAAAACTTGGGTGTTGATGAGAGTTCCTTTATCGAAGGTCATTAAAGCTACGGCCTGAATAAAGCCACCAGTAGGGCGTAGCTCTTGGTTGTTTTGTAATAACACGGCATACGTTTTTTGTTGTTGATAGCCTAGCCATTCCAACAAATGAGGGGAGAGTTGTTGAAAACTGGCTAAATTGCGACGATTTTGCAGTAGTTGAGCTTGGTAATTTTTTATCACATCCTCATCACTACTAGAGGTTGTCACGCTTTCTAGTTCTTTTAACTCAGCTTGGAGTTGTGAAAGATGATCGTAGAGTGCTTGCGTCTGTTGTTGGGATTGGGTATGAAGTGATGCCACTTCTTGCTCTCGTGCACCCAAGATACTTAAAACTAAGTTTTGCATATCTTGTTGCCAAGCAGAGTAGAGAGTCGCACTCGTCGTGACTTTTTGGGCCACGGTACTTACTAATTGGGCTTGATCTAGATACTGGTGAGTAAAAAGCGCTCCATACGCTTGAGTTTGGGTCGCTAGCCACTGACCAGCCCATCCGGTTTGAGGGGCTTGGATGCTATTGGCGTCTTGGCGAGCTAGACTTGCGATTAAGGCTGCTTGAGTTCGGGAAAAACTGGCCCAAAACACCACGCCTAAGACACCCATCGCTAATACGGCGCCAAAAACTCCGATGCCGCCATAAAAAATAGCTGTTTTTTTCTTTGATTTATGCGTAATTTTAAGAGTATTCTTGGCAATGTCTTTGACCCGTTCCACTTTGTATTCTGAACGATTGACAGTAAATAATTGTGAAACAGCTTGATCAAGCTGAGACTCTGTCGAAGCTACACGCTCCGGATGGTTATGCTTGGTGACAGATAGCTGGTGAGTCTGTGTTTTTTCTTCTGGCTGTGGTTTGGGCTGAGTGGCTGTTTTTGGTAGGGGAGAACTCAGTTGCTCCACACTCGTTTTGACTACGGGCACCGACTTAATGGGAATTTTGATGTTTTTAGCTTCCCCATGGTGAGACTGGGGGGTTGGGCGAGGGCGGGCCTGTTTACTAGGAGTAGGCAAACTTTCTTTGAGAGCTTGTTCTGCTGCCGCTGCTTGAGTTTGTTGGTGCAGCTGGGTGGCGTTTATGAGTGGCAAGCTCCGTACGGCATTCTCCAGTTCAGCATCGACAGATTTTTCAGCTTTAACCTGAATTTCCAAAAAACCAACTGCACTGTGTAGTTGTGCCGCTAGGGGGACAATCTGCAGTTCCTGATCAAAGTATTGACGATATAAAAACTGCAGCGTTTGGGCAACACCGCTGGTGGCTTGTTGTTGACCCCTCAATAACAAACGTGGGTGGGGCCGCGGATGAAAAAGATGTTGCCGGACTTCACTCACAAATGAAGCCGTATTAAGCCAAGGTAGTACGAGTTGAGGGTCACGAATTTGTCCCTGATTAAAGTTGGCTAACATCAATCCCAACAGCGCAGACTCAGGCAGCGATTGTCCATGAATCAAGTTTTCGCCTATGATCCAGGTAGAGGCGGAGGCTTCTTGTTGCAGTTGTTCAAACCACTGGGCTTGGTGGTTTTGTGCTGATTGCCACGGTTGTTCAGTTGTGGTCAGAAAAGAAAGCGTGGAACCGATAATGACACTCGGTTCAGTGCGCGTCTTCAACCAACTTAACAGCTGTTTATCACTGGCTGAAAAAGCCGTGGTAGATTCGACAACCCAGATAATTTTATAAAATTCAGGTAAAGTTGCCGGTTGTGTGCGGAGGATTTCACTAACTGTGGCAGTTTGCACTGCAAAGTGAGTGGCGCACTCTTTTTCCAGAGCCATGCGTAAAAAAGTCGGCGAACCAATCACTAAAACGCTGGGAGCCTCTTGATCGAGTTGCGTGATAAATAAATCTGACATAGGCAGGTCAAAACAACTGTCTTATTGTAGGAAACAGCCGAAATGAAGTATAGCCCAATCTTGCAGGCAGGTTTAGAGTGAGATCAATACTAGAAGATGTAGAGAAGCGGCGTGAGTTAAACTTCTTGACCAAGATCCAGCGCGCGATTGACCAAAGCATCAGCCACTTTATTTTCAGCCCGAGGGATATGAACGATATCCCAGTCACATGATAATTGTTGAAGTGATGCCCAAGCTTGCTGAGCGAGCGCTAACATCCGCGGTTCTTTAATTTGCCAATGCTTGAGAAGTTGTTCTACCACCAGTTTGGAATCAAGTTTCCAAATTACTTTTTGCGTTTGAGCTAACTGTTCAGAAGCTAATAACCAGCCTACTGATGTCACAAAAGCTTGATACTCGGCTTCGTTATTAGTACCAACTCCTAAAGGTTTCCCTAAGGAAAACACCGTTTGGCCGTGATCGTCTATGACGTGTACGCCCAACGCCGCCGGTCCCGGATTTCCGCGTGAACCACCATCGGTAAAAATAGTCAGAGTGGACATTAATTACTATCCTTCAATCGAATCATCAGATAGCGATGAGCGCCTTCACCTTGAGAAACACTCTCCAAACTAGCAAAGTCAGGGTTTTCGGAAATGGTGGTGTGAATGACGAAGCGTTCGTTGGGTGGCAAGTACGCAAAGGTGTACGGTCGGCCACTTTCCAGCACTCGGCGGGCTACGTTTTCAGCCATTTCTTGTAATTTTTCCACGCGCTGTTCGCGATAGTTATTAATATTTAACACAATTTTTTTGTCGCCATGTTCTTTTTGAAAAATGATGCGGATCAAGCGCTGCAAGCTACTGAGGGTTTCGCCATGAAAACCAATAAATAAACCCGATTCTTCCTGGGGTAAATTAATATTTACCGTCACTTGATCTTCGGCTTCATCGACGGAAACTTCGACTTGGCTTTGATCGATACCACTGTGTTTGCATAAGTTAGTGACGTAGCTTTGGATAGTCATAAAATAATCTCCTTTTTCAGTTGCGGGTGGTTTTGCCATCGAGGACGTTGAGAGCGCGTTGAGCATACAGCGTCAAGCCACCAGGTCCTGATAATACATATTGCTGAACAATACTAAAAACGGTGCTCACCACCCAATATAAACCGAGCCCAGATGGGAACGAGAGCGCCGAAATACCAATTGTGATCGGCATGAGAAACACCATTTGTTGCTGCATGGTTTGAGCCATTTCTGCCATGTCTTCTTCTTTTTTATTGGCTTCTTTGATTTCTTTAGGTAACGTTTTATTCGGGACAATGTCAGGAGTTTCAGTGGCGGGCAAGATCATCAACGACAAAATGAATTGGGTCACAGCTGCTAACACCGGAATCACAAACCGCGGATCTGGTTGACTTAAGTTCATCCACAAAAAAGTGGGGTCAATGGTGACGCCATTAACATCAGCTTGGTGTAAAAAGCGCATTAAAGCTCGATAGAGAATTAATAACACCGCGATTTGCAACAATTGAGGCAAGCAGCCACCGAGGGGATTAACGTTATATTTTTTGTAGAGCTCTAGCTGAGCTAATTGTAAAGCTTGTTTATCAGAACCATGTTTGGCTTTGAGTTTTTTGAGTTCCGGTTGGAGTTCTTTAAGTTGTTTTTGGGCTTTCAAAGAGGGGATAGTCAAAGGCACCAAAATTGATTTAATCAAAATGGTAAATACTATCAACGCTAAACCTAAGTCGCCAGTTAGTTTATATAACTCAACTAAAAAAGTAGAAAAAAGGTGAATAATACTATCCATATTTTATTACCAGCACTGGGCCACCCGCTTGAGTCCACGAAGGAACCCAGTGATTGTACCATGTTGCTGCATTTGCTGAAGAGTATATTGCGTACACGTCGGGCGATGTTTACAAGTAAATGAATAACCAAAGGCCGTGAGCAAGATTTGATGCTTGGCTTTTTCGTAAAAAAGAAAGAGCCAGATAAGGCTTTTTTTTAAGGCTCGGGAGACGGTCATTTTTTTATCTTGGCTAGACTTTTTAATAACTCTGATTTGAGCGTAGCACCATCTACCTTGGTGGCTGCGGGCTTTAGTGAGATCACCACTTGGCAATTTACTAGATCAGCTTGTAGTAAATCTGTCCAAATTTGTGCTAATCGCCGTTTGAGCGTATTGCGCTCCACTTGTGTCTGGGTGTTTTTGCGCGGCACGATGGTGGCCACAGCTGGGCGATCTGCCGGCACATAAAACAAGGTAAACAAGCTCGAAAAAACTCGCTGAGAGCGATTAAAAAAGTCTGGTTGTTGGCGAAGTTGCAACCGGTACTGGCGAGGCACCATATGTGTTAAGACTAGCGACCTTTACGGACTACTGTCAATTGCTTGCGACCTTTAGCGCGACGACGTTTTAAAACTTGTCGGCCAAAATAGGAAGCCATTCTCTTGAGGAAACCATGTTTGCGCATGCGTTTGTGTTTTTTTGGTTGCCAGGTGCGTTTCGTCATAAATTGTTTGTAAACCTTTTTCCAAGGTCGTAATTATAACATAAGAGTAGAGTAAAATAAGTAACTGAAGTAATTGAATAATTAAAAAAGCGTGTCGGCTAATTACTCAATTACTTAATTACTAACCCGGAACGGCATCACTACATAGCTATAGCCTAGTTGGCCTTCTGGCCGCAACAAGGCTGGCTTTAAGCTCTCAGTCATCCCTAGCCAAATTTTCTCGCCTTTGCTGGCATTTAAAAAATCTTGCAGATACTTAGCGTTAAAAGCAATTTTCCCACCCTCGCCCTGAAAAGAATCGAGCATCATCTCACTTTCATGCTTACCTAAAGCGGGAGAAGTCGCCGAAATACTCGCCTTTCCATCACTTAAACTCAAATGAACAATGTTCGAAGCATCTCGAGCAAAGATAATGGCTCGCTTAAGGTGATGAGTCATTTCTTGGCTATCGAATAACACCTCAGTAGTGAAGCTACTGGGCATAATTTTTTGATACGGAGGAAACTCTCCATCCATCAACCGCACAAAAATCTTAGTCGATTCAAATTGAAATAAGAGTTGTTTCAGTTCTGGTGATAATGTCAGTGCTACTTGAGTTGCTTTAGTCTGAGCGCCAATTCTAGCCACTTCTTGGAGTGATTTGGCGGGAATCAAAAAGTTCTGAGTAAAAGCAAATGAAGACGGCATGTTCCAGACAGCGAGACGAAAGCCATCGGTGCACACAACATTGACGTTTTCTTGATTAAACTCAAACAGTACCGAGGTCAACACTGGCCGAGTGGTATCAAGTGAGGCAGCAAAGAGCACATGGCTGGTAATTTCTTCCAAAAAGGTACTGGGCAACTCTTGAGTGTCACCGCTGACCTCAGGAAATGAGGGGAAGTCTTCAGCTGACTGGCATTGAAATGAAGTGCTACTGTCTTGAGAGGTAATAGTTAAGGTGGACTCTACCAGCTCCAACGTGACCTTGCCTGGTTTCAGGCTAGCAATGGTTTCATAAAAGACTTTACCAGGAATAGCAACTACTCCTGGAGTATCGATGGTGCCTTCGACTCCAGTTTGAATACCTAAATAGAGATCTGTGGCTGATAAGCGGATTTCACCACTTTGAGTGTCAATGAGGATCGAACTTAAAATAGGTAACGATGGTTTACTGGGAACAGCTTTTTGAACAATCCCAACCGCTGTTAACAGATTTTCTTGTAAAACAGTTATTTTCATAGGTACGTAGTTACCATACTAAATTATTAATATTAAATATAGTTGTAGTTAGTAATAGGCTTGTGAATAGGTGAACAACGAGCCAGTTCTAATCTGAAAACGCCAGCGCTTTTTTCTGTGTGTACCTGGTGTCTAACTCTGTCTAAAAATGGTGTGCATTTGTTCACAAAAAAGTCTTAGATTCACAAAACAAAAAAGTTATTCAGTTGAGTTCACAGACTTTCCCGGGGCTTTTACACAAAGTTATTCACAATTGTGTAAAACTTCACCTCATTATCATCGTGAGACCGCTGTTAACGACATTCGCAAAGCGGAAATATCGCGACGCATCAATTCATCTTCAGCTAAAGATAGCGAGATTTTTTTAACAGCATGGATGACACTAGTGTGGTCACGATTGGAAAACCAACGGGCGGTTTCAGTTAGTGGCAACTTGAGGTCTTCGCGGAGTAAAAACATGGCTACATGCCGGGCTTTGACGAGGTGTTGAACGCGTTGCGAACCTTTGAGTGCGGCTTGTTTAACATGATAATGGTTGGCTACAGCACGCAAAACATCATTTGGCGATACTTTAAGAGCGGGTCGTTTCTTTTCACCCTCTGTTTTGAGAATTTCGTCAATCAACTCTAGAGTAATTGGGCGTTTTTTGAGCTCTACTTCTGATTTGATACTGGTAATAAAGCCCTCGATCTTGCGGGCACTATCGACTCGTGAGGCTACCACTTGAGCTAGTTCCATCGGGATAGAGATGTTGTGGGCTTGAGCCTTAATCAATAAAATAGCCGTTCGTAACTCAAAAGAGGGCTGCTGAATATCGATCATTAAGCCAGCTTCAAACCGAGAACGCAAGCGATCCTCAAGTAAATTAATTTCATGCGGCGGCCGATCCGAGGTTAAAACAATTTGACTAGCTTGTTTAGTGAGGGCGTTAAACGTATGAAAAAACTCTTCCTGAACGGCATTTTTGCCCGCAATGAACTGGATATCATCAATCAACATCACTTGAGCAGTGCGATATTTTTCTTTAAACTTAATGGCTTTTTTGTTTTGAATGGCGCTGACAATTTCATTGGTGAACTCTTCGCCTGTACAGTATAAAACTCGAGTATCGGGATTATTTTTTAAAATATTATTCCCAATCGCATGCATCAAGTGAGTTTTGCCCACACCCACCCCACCATATAAAAAGAGGGGATTATAGGTATGTCCAGGGCGATTGGAGACAGCAGTCGCAGCGGCATGCGCCATTTCATTGGTAGTCGAGACAGCAAAAGTCTCAAAAGTGTAGTCAGTCCTCAAGCCCACTTGGCGAGCGACCACCACAGCTCTGTCTAAGGCCACCGAGTACATCGTTTGAGGAGAGAAAAGATCTTCGACTCGTGGTGATGAAGAACTCATTCGCGGTGAAGGCTGAGAAGGGAAGTGTGGTGAGGAAGCAGACGGAAAAGCGTTATCAAGTGAGTGTGAAGCACCGATGCCAGGGCTTTGTAAACGCGAAGACGGGGAAAAGGTAGTACTGGTAGGCTGAGGGGGGTGATGTCCAGCCTGTTCAGCGGAATGAAGAGAAGAACCGAGTGGAGCTGAAGAAGGCTGACCAAGGTGAGCACCAAGACTGGTAAAAGAACTCGCTTGTGGTTCATGCTGTCGTGGCACTTGCGGCGTACCGATCTTAAAATCAATCAGCGTATCTTTCTCTAAAATTTTATCTAAGGTTTGTTTGAGTTGAGTTCCTAGCAGCTTGCGAATATTGTTGACGTGGAAGGCTGTAGGGCTAGTAAAAATAGCTAACACTTTATCGTCACCTTCCAAGACCAGCTCGCTGAGAGGATTAGAAAGTATCCAGGTATTAAAGACCGCTTTCGTTAATTGAGGTTGTAACTCAGCACACATCTGTTGCCAAATGGCTTGAACTTCAGCTGGTGAGAGGGCGTAGGTACTCATATAAAAACATCACAAGATAAACCAGGTGGCTACACACTGGTCTAGGCAAATACAAGCTCTTCGGCAGGAAAGAACACTTAGTTATACACAGAATTTTCCACAGAAGACAAGGGGAAGAAAAGCTGGATCAATAGAGATGCTCTTGGACTAAGAACCCGGAGGTTGATAGCTGTCGATTGAGTAAGGATCAAGTGGTGAGCCAGTTGCGGCTGGAGCTTTAGTACTGATTGGGGCAGGTGAGGATGTTGCTGCAGTATTTGAGCCAAGCGAGGCGTTAGGTGTCGGAGCGGCACCACGCAAAGCCCCATTAACCGTGGCCGGAGCTGGACCGGCTGCAGCGGCCGTGCGTGCTAATTGTTGCGCCACGCCGGCTTGGCGTTTTTTGAGGAGCTCTTCAGGGTTGGTAGTGATGACTTGATGTTCTACGTCACTAGCCACCACGCGCAAAGCCACGTGATTTTGGCCAGCGAAGAAAATGCCTTCACCGACATCAGCTGACACCAGCAACTGTCGTTCACCTTCGGATAAGTAAAACGTTTCTGCGAGCATCGGAATCGCAGCTGTAGATTGTTTCATCAAAAATTGAATCGAGGCGTTAGTGACAATAGCTTTGCCGTAGTCGCTGTGCAAGAAGTCTTCCACGTCTTGGGTGATGGTGGTAATACCTAAATAGTATTTCCGCGCGCGCTTGGCCATGGAGTGGATGAAAGAAGCCGAATCAGGATGCTTCATGAAGTACCACGCCTCATCAATAATTAACAACCGCTTTTTAAGCGTTTTTTTGATGCGGGTCCAAATGAAGTCTAAAATGATAAACATCGCAATCGGCCGCAGTTCTTCTTCCATTTCTCGGACGGAGAAGACAGTGAACTGATTTTTGATGTCGAAGTTTGAAGGTTGGTCAAAAATCCCTCGGAAAGAACCGGTGATGTATTTTTCTAACCGGACTGCAATGTCATTAGCTTCAGCATTTTCCATACCAATTAACGCTTTGTAGAGGTCTTCCATTAGCGGGGGTTGATTGGTTTGCGTAGCTGGATCAGGAGTAATCCCTTTGGCTTTATAAGCAGCCACCAAGGCTCGGTCGAGCATAGCTTCTTGAGAAGACGTCATGTTGCCCAACATCACTTTTAATAATGAATGGAGGGAAATGATCTTTTGACCAAGTTCATTTTCACCTTCTTCATATAGATTGGATAAATCAAAGGGATTAATTTTTTTATCAGAGTTAAAGGTAAAGTTAATGTACTCACCACCAACTGATTTGGCTAAGTCTTCATACTCATGTTCGGGGTCGAGCGCAATCACATCGATGCCAAACATTAATTGACGGAGAATTTCTAGCTTCACGGTGTATGATTTTCCGGCACCAGATTTGGCGAACACGACCATGTTGGCGTTTTCCATCTTGAAGCGGTCGAAGATGACCAACGAGTCGTTGTGTTCATTGATACCGTAGACAATGCCAGTTTCCATAGTTAACTCGGACGAAGTGAACGGAAAAGTAGTCGCCAACGAAGTGGTGTCCATGTTACGGGTGACGAGTAATTTATCAACGCCCATCGGCAAGGTGGTTTTGAAGCCTTCATCCATTTGTAGCGTGGCTTTTTTAGAGACGATTAATAGAGAACCTAAAGTGGATTGAAGATTTTTAGTAACACGATCGAGCTCATTTTTATCTTGAGCTTGAATGGTGACGTACAAACCGAATTGATAAAAGCGCTCGGCGCCTTTAGCGAGTTGCTCACGAATTATGCGGGCGTCTTCTAACTTAACTTCAGTGTTAATATTACTGATTTTTCCGGCCCGGATGTCAGACTGGATTTCAGCTTCCATTTCAGTGATCTTGCGCTTTAAGTTATCCAACACCTCTTTAACGTCGACTGGAAAAATAAACATCGAGATGTTGAGTTGGTGAGGAAAGTTGATCAAGGGTGACAACCAGTTAGCGGGCACCGTCCGAGGATAACCAGCCACAAATAAGGTCCGGGTGTAGGTGGAGTTAATTTTCTGATAGGTGAAATCAACCTCAATTGCTTCTGGAGCAATAATATCCTGAATCGTGACTAGACCCCGCGAAAATTCTTTCAGCTTCTCAACTTCTTGAGCTTCGGCATCTTGTTGTGGATCAGGTTGAGTTTTCTTATTGAAAAACGGCAACGGCAAATTAAAACTGGGCATTGCTCCTTATTGTACGGTACTTTAGGGAGGAAAAGAAAGGGGTGGTGGAGTAAGAAGGGTATATAATGCCGACAAATAAAAGGTGAAATATATGGCAGAAAATGAACGAGAATTAGGGAAAAATGATGAAGCAGAATCAAGGACAGTGGGGCTGTTAAATTGGGAAGAGTTAACTCATGAATCTATCCTCAACTTTTTAAGGCTTCAAGGAGGGGTAGAACTGGAAAATCTGTTAGCTCGCCGAACTGTATCTGAAAGACTCCAGATTAATGAGCGGGTAGTGCGACAGGCACTTGAAAATGGAAGAAAAAGGTAGGTTTAGCGGAAAGGTTTGTTGAAAACACAATTTTTTCTATGCTGTGCCAATATTAACAATTTTGAAACAATAAAACAGACAATAATTGACAGCTTAAGAAAACAAGGCTTAGAGTTTTCATTGTTTTAAAGATGGTCTTCTTGTTGAGCACAGTTTTTCAGGCTTGTATGAATATTGGCAAAAATCATACAAACTACACAAAAACCACTTTTTGAAGAAGAAATGATGAATCACAAACAAAAACCTACAACTCCGCAATCGGCGGTAAATTGCTGGTTGGCCCAGGTGGGGTGATATCAGTGATAGCTGTTTTGGGATCGGTAGGGTGAGCTGGTTCACCCGGTGGAGTAGAGGATGCTGGTGGTGTGGGAGGCGCCTCTGCAGCTGGTAATTCACTAATCGTACTGGGTCCGGCTGGAGTGGGAGTAGGAACCGCTGGATCTGGCGCCAATGGTTCAACACTGGCTACAGAAGCAGTGGGTTGAGGCATGGCAGGCAGAGTGGGGGAGACAGGAGCTTCAACCGACATAACAGTTGTAGGAGCTACCGGAGTGGATGTCATGGCGGGCTGAGTTGGCGCCGGGGCCTGAAACACAACTTGGTTTTGCACTGGGGTAGCTGGTGGAGCTAGAGGAGTAGGGGAGACCGCTGGAGCAGGGGCAATCACTTCTACCGGCTGAGCAACAGGAACTTCTGGAACTGGAGTTGGCGCTGTTTCGGTTACAGGCGTAGTGGGAGCTGGCTCAGGTTGAGGTGCCACTGGTTGAGCGACGGCTTGAGGTTGTTGATAAGCCATAGGATCAGTCGCCGCCGCTTCAGGAGCATACGCTGGTTGAGGCAGTGGTTCCGGGGCTGGCGTAGGAGCTGCGGCCGCTGTTTGTCCTGTCACCAAGTTTTGCAACTGCATCCGCGCTGAAACTACAGGGGTGGTGTAACTGCGCGTATCAGTGACTTGTTGACCATCTGAAGCTTCAGGATTGTAACTTAAGTAGAACAGCTGAATGATATCTTGGGTAGTGAGTTGTTTGGCAAATAAGCCGATGCGACCAAGTTGCGCCATTAAGTGATCGCGCTTAGGCTCTAAAATGTTACGAGCCTTCTCGATAATCAAACTACGTTCCACGGTACTGACATCAGTTTTTTTGACACCTGGAATCACTGAAGAAGGTGGTAACAAACCCATTTCCAAAGCACTGGCGGGAATGACCACATAGAATTTTTTATCTAAGACATTACGTTCACGAATTAAATCCGAGACAAAAGCGCGATATTGAGCAATTTGTTGTTTGCGCAAAGGCGATCCTGCTTGATCCTCCTGGTCTTTGAGGAGTTGTAAATATGAGGTGATATCTTTAGTTTGGGACCGAACCACGATTTGAATGGGATAGTTCAAAGAGTTAATTAAACCGGCATAAGCGTAAATGACTGCATCTTGTTCTTCCTCAGCAAACAATCCAAAGTTGATGGCGCTGACGTTGAGAACGAGCGCCACTGCACCATCCTTCATGATCAATAAATCATTGGTTATATCGTAAATATCGAGAAATTGTTGGGTAGTGGAGTGAATTTGGGCAGGAGTAGGCATGGTTTAAGTAACTGTGTAATGATATCAAATCTTAATTTAAACTCCTAATCTCTAATGGCTCGACCACGTTCCCACTTAAGACCAACTGCAGCGGCGTAAACTGCCAGCCGTCTTTATCGATCACCAGCGAGTACGTCCCGTTAGCCAACGGTGTCGTGATGAAAAATTGACCTAAGGCATTGGTTTTGACAGCCCGTGCGACCATTCCTGAAGCATCTTGAATTTCCACGATGGCATCATTGATTAAGTCATTTTTTGTCGAGAGCACCATGCCCACCAATTTATTTGGTTCGGTGGGTTTGAGAGGGAAGGGTAAGTTGGCATTCATAGCCGCCGCTTGAGTTTGGTTTAAGTTAAGCGCTTGCGTGGGGGCAGTGACAGTACTATAGACTGCCTGACCCACGGTATGCACATACCCTTCTTGTGTCGCTTCTTCTTCAGCGATGCCTTTTTTAACATCGACGGTTTGCAGTTCAGGCACCTCGATGTTATGGGCCACTTGATCTGTTTCTAAGACTTGTTTATTGACTGCTTCAGAGACGTGATGAGTTGCAGCCACTTCCATCGTGAAAACCGGTGTATAGGTAGCATCGGTAGTGACAGCATCGAGTTGAGCTTCAGGCTCTTTCAAGCTGTGGGGCCGGACGACTAAAGAAGGACGATGAGCTTGTTGGACTGAATCAACTTGGGTGACGATGACTTCGCCAAAGCTGGCTAAAATGGCGGCCATGCGTTGGCGCTCATACGCTTCGTCGGGATCGACATAGCCCACCGATAACGAACCCAAATACTCTTTGATGCGTTGGCGACGAGCGGGAGTCAAGTCGATTTCAACAGTATTATTGGTTTCACCTTGAGGTTTATATAAAAAAGGATCAGGAATTTTAGGATCTTTGCGCCAAAAAAACTTGGTTGGTTTATAAAGGACACTGAAAAAAGTCACGATCCAGTGATCGAGAGGACGCTCCTCAAATGGCACAAAGGCAGCCATCGCTCCCACAGCCACCGCCAAACCAATGAAGGGCCACTTGATTACATTTGGCAAATTGGTGGTGTGAATCATGAAACCCACCACACAGCCCGCTCCAACTTCGAGGAACTGTTTGAGGGTCATGTTACCGATAATATGAAACCGGTAACCAACCACGTCTTGAGGAATGGCGTGTTCACGCATACTACTATGGTAGCAAATTTCAGGCAGGAAAAGAAGTTTACAATGGTAAACCGGTGCGGACAGCTGGGGTTAAGACCTCAATCGTGAAACTGTCTTGAGTGGTGTTTTTGGCAGTGCCGGTAAAATGATAAAACGGATACGCCAAGTTACTCTTACTATCAGTTCTGTACTCCAAACTCACACTGGTCATTTCGCCATCGGCAACATCACGGATATCGAGTGGCAAAGCGGTGTCATCATAGGCAGCGATGATGGAGCCTTGGTTGCGGTTGGTTAAGTTTTCCAGGGCTTCATTAACGGAAATTAACTCCACATTTTGATTGGCACGAGTCAGTGAGTAACTAGGTGTGAATGTGGCGCTTTGGACTTGTTGCCGAGCATTGACTATTATTACCACTGGCGGATTAGCTTGATAATTAAAGAATACCGGAATGTCCTCAAATACATAACTAAACGGCACCCGGGCCATTTGGGCTTGAGAGGAATCAACTTCTTCACTTTCCACCGCCGCTGCGTAATAGGTGATTTGGTTTTCCAGCGCTTTCAGCTCGAGAGCGCTCAAATATTCATCTACGAAGCCCTGGGAAATATCTAAAGCTTCGGTTTTGGTAATAATACCGGCGCTGTCGGTGGCGACCACGTCTTGAGTGAGGCTTAACTCACCAGTGTTTACGTCTTTGCTTAAACTATAGCGGTCGCCAACCCACAAACCTTTTGAACTTGGGTGGGGTTGGAGTTGGAAATCATTCACGATCTCGCTTTCGATCTCTGCGGTGGCAAACGGCGTAGCTGACAATAAGGGCAAAGTTGCCGGCTGAGTAAATGGCTCACCCACGTACCGAAAACCGGCAAAGTTAGTAGTGCTGCCGTCGGCATTGGCGGTAGTAAACTCAGTCGTGGGAACTTCGGAAATCGGAGGAGTCAATAACCGTAAGGTCAACGCAATGACGATGCCGACAAGCGCAAACGCCAGCAAATACCATAGCCAACGGCTACTGAACGGGTTCGGTGTAACAGGTTCGGACGGGATCGTAAAGTTTGACATCTTTATCAGGCACAAAGTTGCGAATGCGACTGCTGGAAGTATTATAGAACTGTCCGCTAGTATTAGAAACCTCGTAATGAAGGTGTGGTCCCGTAATCACAACCTTCGCTGAGCCACCGGTAGAACCAACTTCACCAATGGGATGTCCAGCGGGAATCTCTTTATCATTTGATAAGCGCGAATCGATTTTACTTAAATGAGCAAACACGAATCGTTCACTACCGGTATCAAGCACGACATACTTGCCAAAAGAACCAAAACCACCCCCCAAACTGTTAATCTTAACAGTTCCAGCAAACGGTGTATAAACAGGTACACCACGGTTGGCACCAATGTCAAAGGAGTCAGATTTGCCATGCGAGTGAGAGCCAAACGGTAATTGCGTAATCCGACCATCAACTGGCCAGCAGCCGTTTTGATTTTGTGGACACTCACCAATACAAATCACCTCTGCGCCACTGGCATTCAAGTTCTCACCAGATTTGTTTTCTTCTCCTCGTTCTAACAGTTCCGGAGTAGCCTGAGCTGAGAATAAAATTTCTACTTTATTAGAAACGTTACTGTCTCTAAATGCCGAGTCAAAGGTTTGAGAATACGGATTGAGCGTGATTTCTTCACCACTATTAAGAATAATTTCACCATCGACCAGCCGCTCAGCCGGCACGAGCTCGGCGGTAGTCCGGGTGGGAAGGGTCGGTGTGGGGTCAGAGCCGCGGGTCTCAGTGTTAAGTTTGACCGTCATTACGTCCACGACGTTGCGAATTTTTAAGTCATAACCTTTGTTGGCTTTGATGGTAATCGAGTAATCTGCCGTGGCAGGCAGCTCAGCATTTTCGAATTTAATTTTTGGTGAGACGCGTTTTTCGATGGTCACATAAGGAGAGAGTTCACCACTCGAATCAGTGGTTGGCAGAGGTTGCAAGGTGGTGGAAACAGTGGCGGCAGCAGTCATGAACGTAGTCACCCCAATGATGCCAGCGCCCGCTACCGAAGCTCCCACTACACCAAAGCCACCCCCCCCGGCTGCAGCTCCAGCACCGCCACTACCCAAGATGCCCCCACCGCCACCTCCTGAAGCAGCACCGCTGCCAAAAGGGTTAGTCAGGATATTACCAGCGCCACCACCTCCCGTAAGAGAAGAGAAGGCGCCACTAATTGAATTTAAGCCATTTTGAATGAAGGAACCAATGCCGTAGCCGACTCCAGCTCCACCGATGGCACCACCTAGCGCGCCAAACGGACCTCCTACTGAACCTAAAAACGCCCCTACGCCAGCTCCCACCCCGGTGGTCAGCGCAATGATGGGTGATTTGTTCATCAACATCAAGAAGGCAGTAGTCAAACCTGTAGCACCTGCCGCCAGCCCCATCAGGATTTTTTCACGATTATTAAGGACCTTTTGGGCGATGCGCTCTACAGCGGCTCCTCCTACAGGAGTCATGTATGCCGAGGCCAATGTCCCCAGGGCTTTGGCAGCGACAGCGTCAGTAGCAGCGCGCAAACGATCATTGGCTGCCATGCCTTCTGGTTTACCACCCATTACGTATTGGCGAAGTTTGTCCACAGCACTGAGGCCTTTGGTGGCTGGGCCGCCCTCTCCGGCACCGGCAGCTCCTGGGCTTGTTTGGGCGCCACCTCCTAGAGTCCGGATGGTGTTCATTACCGAGTGCGGCACGAAGCCGTTGCCAGGGTTGCCACCCACTTGTTCGACTTCGACAGTGTTCAGGTGGAGCTCAGTAAAAATTTCATACCGGATTTCATAGGAAATCAGCAAATGAGCCGGAACTTCTTGACCACTTTTTTGTGCAGGGAGCGTATACGCATTGACTAGATCTTCAGCTGTGATGTGAGTTTGAAGTAACTTAGCTGGAGCCTGAGTCCGAGCTGCAGCTTGGTGAAACCACTGGGTGTGTTGCTGGGAGTCTTGAGTTTCGGCCGGAAAAATATGTTGAAACTGGGCTAAGCCCTTTTCACCTTTAGGATCAAATTCTGCAAATAACTGTTGATAATACGTCGTTAGTTCTGGTCGGAGTTGGTCGAGCTCAGCTGGTTTAATCTCAAAGCCAAACAGCGTCTGAAAGTCTTTTGGTGACAAAAATTGAATCCAGTCATCAGAATGACCTGTAATCGCCAAGGCTTCTAATCGTGCTTTGGTGCTCCGTAGTTTACCTAAATCATTGGGATTGCCTGAAGCATCAAGCGTAATCAGGCCAGCTTCAGCCAGCTTTTGTTTCAGGTAAGAGGCTGATTTAGGTTCTTGGCCAATATTGGCTCCTACAGCCGGTGTCACTTCTGTGAACTGTGTTTGTGGTTGTGTAGTCTGGGGGAGTTGATAGCGAATGGCTACGTCGCTGACATTAAAGTAGGTATGCAGGTGTTGAAGTTCCCGCACCAGGCCGCTCATGTTGTTTTTGGTGAGCAATTTTTCCAGATCCGCTGGGTTAGTTTCTTGGAGACGACTCAAGTGGATATCTACGTAGCCCGAGACTAAGCTCTCGAGGTCAGCCATCGGCATGGTGTTAATATCGAAGCCTTCATTGACCAGCTGCGCCTTCATGCTGGCCAGCAAGCCATATTGGAGGGTCGTTTTGACGCGGGCTAGTTGTTTAGCGGCTTCTTCGGGAGCCATGGTGCCGGCTGCAATCTCGGCTGCAATTTCCGCAGCTCCCAGAGGTTTAGCAAGCTGGTTTTTGGTAATTTCTTCAGGTTTTTGTTCAGTCTGAGGTTCCTGGGTGGTTTTCGTCTCAGGTTTTTGGTCGTCATCGAGATCGTCCTCGGTCACCAGTTTCTCGTCGGCATCTTTTTCTTTTTGTGGTTGAGCTAATTTTTGCTCAGCCTCTACAAAGGCAGGGAGATTAGTAGCTAAAACCTGCAGCGCACTCGACAAACGCCCCAGATTAACGGGCGTCAAAAACGCGGCTTCATTAAAGCGTTCTGCAGATTGAGGATCTTGGCCCAAGCTCAAGAGTTCTTTTTCTGAAATGGATCCGAGGATTTGACTAGCTAATTGTTGGAGTTGGTGTTGCTTGCCAAACTGGTAGTTATATAAGCGCGAAATAAGGTCCGTGCAGAAAGCTGCCACGTCAGAGTAATACAGCGTCGTCCGATCAAAATTTGGACTGCGGCGACTGCGATGCGGTCGTTGAGGGAAAACTGAGCGTAACGTGCTGTTGCTATGGGTGTTGGCAAAGGGAACATTATGAAATTCTTTGTCAACATCTAAGCCAATGTCTTGGCGAAAAGCTTGGTTGAGTTCGGTTAAAAACGGCAGAACTTGAGCCAAAGGAATATCGGAAGGAATTCGTTTGAGTTCGTCAAAACGCGTCAAAGTTTGAGCGTCCACGACAATTGGGGCAGGCATGACGGCGTCGACCATAGCCTACTATTATAACTCGAAAAGAGAGGGGCGCGGTCGGCAGTTAGATTTGGGTATTATGCAGCGGCTGTATGGGCGTCGGAAGCTTGATAAAGATCAACGATCGCATGGTCTTGACCGCTGAGCACTTGGCCTAAACCAACCGATAGTTTTGGTTGTGCGTTGTGTATGTTTTTTTTGTTTGATTGATCAACCTTTGTTTTAGACAAAGAACCCTTTTTGTCAGAGCTTGCTGAACTGTTCCATTGTTTATTAACCGATGTCCCAGGTACCCAACTACATACATGGCAAGAGGTATCACTCAGACCGATCTTTGTGTTGCCACATTGTCGACAGCGTTTGACGGGACACAGCTCGCCGTTCGGCAAGCGTTCAAACAAGCCACTCGAGCCTTTGCCCATACCATGTTCTACAAAGCCACCAAAGTCAAAGTCGCCGCAGGGGATGACACCCATAATACGTTTGCCAATTGTGGGCAAAGCACCAGATAACGCGCGGTAGTAAGTATCAGCACTGCCGCCTTTCGTCAAAATATCGTATTTATCAGCTATTTCTTTACCAGGAACCGTCACTTGCCAACCGATGGCATTGCCGATGGCGCCAAAGGCTTTTTGCAACCGTTCGGCTCTCCCAAAAGGGGTAGCCAGCAACTCTTTCACAAAAATAGCGAGGATGGCTTGGCGGGCAGTCAATAAATCTTGGTTTTGTTTGGCTTGGCGATGGTCGGCTTTAGCGACGCGGGCAAATAACTCAGTATCACCAGCCAGCGCGCCCAACCCAAACAACACATCTCGAGGATCACTAGCTTTGAGATTATTTTTGCGATCTCGGCTCCAGTCTTCGCCTAAGGTCAGAATGCGCATCATAAACGCCATCTCATTCGTCGGAGAAAAATGATCCGTTTGGTCTAAATTTAAAAATGTGTCTACCTGCGTTTGCCAATCTAAAGAATGTAGGTATCCCTTCGTTTCAATCACATAGCGCCAGCCGTCGTGCGAGTATTTATCTTTGACTGTTGATGGCACTGCAATTACCCGGTAAATATTTAAAAACGAGTCTTTGCCACCGTGAACCTGGTGGGGGGGCATTGCTAAGGCGTGCCAGTTACCCACCACCCCGGTGGTTTTCTGACCATCTGGCAAAGTCATATCGATGACGGGTAAGTTTTCAGCCAGGCTAGCCAATAGCGGCGGCGCTAACACTGGATCCGTGGGCAGCACTTCTGCAATGAGTTTTTTGATCTGCTCATACTCCAATCTATATCGCTCGATAGTTGAGTCAGGTGCGCCAATCTTGATCGCATTTTCCCAACCGTATTTAGCACGACCAACTACATCTGGGCGCAGTGGATAATCAGGATCTTCCACGGTGAAGCTCCCGGCAGCATCCCAGATCACATCATAGTAATCGGTGATCGTAAAAGGATGAACGATAAATTCTTGATGGAACGTCCGCAGTTGTTTTTCCAGTTGGGGACCCAGCGCCACTTTGGCAGCCTCAACTCCGTGTTTCTTCACCAATGTCTCGAACTCATCAAAGAGATGGGACATGTTGAAGGCTTGCTGAGAGGACTTTTCAGCTGATTTTTGGGATTTGCTCTCTTTGGAATTTGGAATTTTCCGCGACAAATCAGGCCGTTTCCACAACCACGGTTTAAACCAACGACTCGTTTCTTTGCGTAAAGCTCCCATATGCTCGTCGGTGCGAGCACTGGACGGTAAAATAAAAAAGGTCCGATGCTCGCGGTACTCCCAGCGCTAGTGTGTGAACACGAGACAGGCTGGGCCTCCTTGAAGATCGGACTTACTGGTAGGTGGCACTCACTCAACACGAGCCCATTTTTTCTACCAGATCACCGTTGCGGCACAGTTCCGGGTTTTCACCGGATTCCACAAGTAGGATTTGTCGGATACACTCATAGTTGTATCACTATAGTAGTAATAACACACCCTTGCGTAAAAGGCCAGTGGATCACTACAATGGATTTATTATGGCTGAAACTGCATTAATGATTACTGGTCAAGTTGTTGAAAATAAAGATAAAAAACGCTTTGAAATACCTAAATGGAGTGATCTTTTACAAAGAAAGGGAATTCTGGGTTCAGTAGCACGGTTAACAGAAAAAGTCAGAACTTTCTTTTCTCGAGAACGCAAAGACAAAGAACTGCCCAAAGCTACTCCCACAACTGAAGCTCGAGCAAAGTTAAATAATGCTGGCTACTGGGCAATTTTGGTAGAAGCACAAAAAGCTCGTAATGAAGACAAACCTGTCACTAAAGACCTTCCTATTTTAGATGGTCAAAATCCAAATCCTGATTTAGTGGCCGCTCATATCATTCAACAAATTTGTGAGGCAGCTTATAAAGGTAATAATATAAATTTCGAAGACACCTTTGCGGCACAAACAATTAAAGAGTATTTAACAGCCAATAATAAAACAATCTACGAATATTTAGCTGAAAATGGTTATCCAATTACTAAGCTTGCGGATACTATTGCGGCTTTGGCTAGCGAAGCAGCTGGAAATGAAGTTCCGGAAAACCAACAAGAAACTACAACCCCTGCTCCGGAGGTAATTGATGCTAATGTGGCTGCCGAGCGCGAAAAGTTTAAAGCTAAAATCTTTAATAACACACCTACACCAACTTCATATTGGAACTTGTTCAAGCGAGCCCACAACACACATCTCATAGGCAAAATTGACTGGGTTTATACCCCAGCTATTAACACAGACAACCCCGACATGGCTGATGTAGCAGCACGGTTAATTTTAGCTAAGTTAACAAACAATGATGCTCTGAAGAAGACTGCTTATGATGAATTAGCAAACTATTTGAAATTTACCGTTAACAAAGATAAAACAGTTCAAGAAAGAGCTCAAATCACCATTTCTGATACTGACATCGACGCCTTTATCGAACAAGGTGGTTATAAAGATGAGCTTATTAACCAAATCGTCGAGCAAGTTAAAAAAGAGGCTGAGGTTAAATCTGAACAAATTCGCTTCAAGATTGAAAACTCTTCACATTGGCCAAAAATTCAAGCCAATATTGATACCAACAAACCACTCAATGAGGGTTTGGCTATGGATGCAGATCCTACTGCGACGTCACTCGATGACGCAGTCGTGATGGCCATGAGTTACATCGAGGGTAGTAATCCCAGTTATGGCACGATCAAAGAGGGGTTGAAGTTGCATGACATGGATGATGAAGCGACATTGCGTCGTCTAGCAGCGGAGTGGAAGAAAGAGCGTCAAGAAAAATACATCAAAGCCAGATTAGAAGTTGCTCGCGCTCGGTTAAGTGACTTGGGTTACTGGAAATTAATTGATCAACGCAGAGCTTTTAAGACTCCAAGTGAGGAACAAAAGAATTCCGACGAATACAAAGCATATGCCAAAGAACTTCAGGATTTGAAAACAGCGTTCGCAGAAAAGAAAGCCACTCCTGAGCAAGTCTTAATTTTAGTCTTGTTAGGCGAAGTCCCCTATCGCAAACGCGAAGTGAAACAAGCCTTGGATGCCGCTGATTATCCTGAGGATGTCATCATCTTGTTGGGTAAAGAAGCTGGAGTGACGATTGATCGCCAACCTCTGTGGAAAGCCGCCATTAATGGTACTTCAGTTGAAGACTTAGCTGATAAATATGGTATGGATCCTGAGGAAGTAAGAAGGCATTTACGGAGTAAGGTACCTGCTAACGGTTTGTTGATGTTTGGTGGCAGTTTGGCCTTCAGAGCTGGTTTGACTGGAGCGGCTGGTCTTAATCCTTTGGTGTCTGGAGCTGCCGCTGGAATAGCAGTTGATGCTTATCGCGTTGCAGCTGGTGGAGCAGATGTTTTCTTCGATAATGCAGCTCAAAATACCAGTGCAGCTTTATTTGGTGGTAAGGATGAATCGTTAACTGAGCGCATTCGTAATGAGCGCCGATCGGGCATTGGTGGTGCAGCGATGTGGGCACTACGCAAGCTTGGTATTTTATTCAACGCCCCAGGTAGTGCTTTGACTCAGGTGGTAATTGGTGTAACACGCCACCGAGCTGAAGCTTCAAACTTAATAGATAAGATGGGCATTTCAGTTGATCAACAAACAAAAGATATTGACTCAATTCAATTAGAAACCATTGTTAAAGAAGCCATTAATAGCGGCAATTTCCGTCAGGTGCAAAAGCTGGCTAATGAACTTGCTACTTTGGCCCGCTATCAATATGGAGCATCAGACGTTTATGGTGAGACAGGCAGTCGGCCGAACAAAGAAGCTAATGGTCTTTTAGATCGGTTTAGACATTATGTGAACCCTGAGCATGGTGCAGAGCAATTAGCCCAGCTTCATGAAAAATTAGTTGCCACAGTGGACAAACTTCTGGATGAAAGTCCCAAAATTCAGACGATGCGCGAACATCGAGCAGCCAACACACTGACTGCAGAAGATATGCCACGCTTGGCTTTAGAAAATGAGTGGAAACGCACTAAAGATCGTGCCAAGACTATAGGTGTGTTAGCCTTGGGAACCGCAGTTGTCTTCAGAACAGTCACCAACGTAGCTAGTGGAATGGCATTTGTAGAAGCTGGTAAAGTTGCAGTAGATTTAGGTCGTGATGTGGTTCGAGGTATTGGCTATGTGGCAGAGCGAGGCATTGATGCTTTGCGAGGTCGTAATGAAGCTGAAGCCTTCAATCCCGCTTTAGATGGTATGAGAGTCCAAACCGGTGTTCGCCAAGGCGTGGAAGCAGCTCGTAACCAACCACCAGCCCCTGGTAGTTGGGCCGCTGCGCGTGAAATTTTGAATAATGCTCGTCCAGGTCGCAGCATAATCGAGGACGCAAACATCAAACCTGATGGCGGCATGTTGTGGACACACTATCAAAATATGGGGCTTCCCGGCCGAGGTGTGAATGTGGCCAATGATGTTACTCAAGCAGTTAACAAAGTTATTAACCCTGACTGGAGTGCAAATGCAATTGGCCCACGTCAAACCTTTGATTTCTTAAACCGTGTACCATCTTCACAAGAACTGCAAGGTATGTCTGGTCAATTCTTATTGAAGCCTGAACAAGCCCAACGCTTAAGTGAAGCTGTCCAAAACTATAATAACTATAGTGGTGAAACCAGGACTTTATTGGAAGGTTTATATAAAGGGACCGTGGACACCGACAACTTAGTTAATAACCCAGATGACTTGCAAAAGTTATTAAGAATCGCAGTAGAAACCAATGGCGCTCAAGTTTAAGGAGTTAATACATGTCTACACCTGTCTCTGATCAGTTACTCAAAGTGAATATTAAAACTATTTATGGTCCAGATCTCAGCAATGAAGGTTTCGAAGTCAATCTGGAAAACATGACAGAAATTAACTTCATGGATTTCCTCGATGAAGAAACTGATGCTCTCAATGAAGAGCAAATGCAAACTTTGTCAGATCTGTTCTCTCGTGAAGATGCCAAACCTGAGGATTTAGCGCGCATTTTTCGTCTCGCCATCCCAGATTTAGATAACAAGTTCAAAACCAAGATGCTTGCTGTCAAAGAAGAACTCATTCGGGCTCGTATCGAGCAACTGGCCGACGAGCTCAAAGAGCCAGAGTTTGCTACCAAAATTACAGCCGCTCGCCAGGCTGCAGATGTAGGTCAGTGGTCACAAGTTGAGCAAATTATTGCTGAGTTGAATCAAGAGTTGTAGGTTTTCTTACCAACAAAAAATTCAAAGTTAATCTCAAAAGAATAGTTTTCAAACCTGTCAGTTCTAAGCTGCAGCTGGTTGAGGCTGAAGGGGTTGTTGCTGCTGCTGAGCCAACTCTGCTTGTTGTGCAGCTACATCACGTTGCTGACGAGTTAACTCTTGTTGCTGATGGCGACGTTTTTCTTCTTCATCCATGTAGCGGTCATACCCTAAGAACCATTCGCGATTACGGGGTCCATATCCACCATGCATACCATTCATATATGACATGCCTCGAGGATCGCCTTTGAAAGCTAGGTACTGGTAGTAAACTTGTTCGCCAGTATGAGAAATTTCTACTAGGCTACTTAACAAAGATTGTTGACCCGACATCTTAGCAATCATCGAATCACTCATTAAAAAGAGGAGAGCCATACAACCAAATAAGGTGGCTTTACCTTTGAGAATATTACCATCTTGGTCACGAAGACCTAAGAAGTTTAAAACATCAAAGCCAGTTTCTTGATCAGTTTCCACTTTTAAATCAGGCTGCTTGTTTAACTCCACCGCCATTTGTTCACCTTTTTTAGTCGGATCAAAATCTTCGATGCCTAGGGCCTTTGCTTGCTCCATCAGGCGAGCTACTGCTTGAGAGTCTTCAGGATTAGTTTTTTCTGCTAATTCCTGTAACCACAGCTTGCCTTGCATCTGAGCTTCTTGTTTGGTTTTGTCTGAAATAGCAGGGTCACTAAATGTCTCGACTGCAAATGAGACACCTTTTCTGCGTGAATCCATGAAAGCCTCGAGCTTAATGGTTTCAAGTTCTTGTTGGTAGGCAGCAAAGGCTTCTGGGTTTTGGGTTTTAAGTTGAGCCACTTGTTCAGGAGGTAATAAATTGGGAGCATCGTGATATTGAGCATGATATTCACGAACCGCTTTTTGAATATTTTCCGTACCCATGTTAGCAACGTTAGTTTGGAACGCTTCGATAGCGCCTTTTTGTTTGACACGATCTTGATAGATTTCATCAACTACAGCTTTCACAACGTCATTATTGGGGAATTTTTCAGCAATGGCACCCAAATTTCCGTCCTGATCGGCATAGGCAATGATGGTTTTGCGGAGATCATCAGGACCAGCATTTGCGACTACTTTTTCTCCTAACCGAGTCATTAAATTTTGTTGTTTATCTTGTTTGTCGAGGAACTCAGCATATTGATCAGCTCGCTCTTTGCCAGACTTAGGATCAACGATTTGCCCCTGTGTTTCTTGCAAAGGAGCTGGTGTTTGAAGGGCGGCATCAATAGCTTTGTCGATATTGGGATTGGCACTGGGTTCGGTGGCACGATCCGCACTGGGCTGAGGAGGGCGCAGCAGAGAACGATGGTCAGCCAGGGGAATTGCTCCTACTGTTTTCAAAATGGGGACTTCTGCAGCTTTATTTTCTTGAGGTTTAAGAGGTAGAGTGCCGATAGGACTTAAGCCATCGGGCTGGCTATTAGGGTTCATTGTAGATATTTGGGGATTTTCAGTAATCATTATAGTGTCACTCTACACTACTTCTCGACGTGATTTCAAGGGAAAAATGGTATAATATGGTCACTGTGTCAAAAGGCCATGAACAAGAACAAGTTAATATCAGCGAAATCTCGCAAAGGCAGCGTGATGTAATTGATATTTCTAAGTACTTAGATACAGCTCCTCAATCTCAAGTTAAACCCGTCATGGCAACACTTCGTGAAGTCATGAAAGGCGATGGGATTTCGTATGCTGAAAAGTTGAGATTAATGGTTCGAGAACTATCTGGAGTGTTAAAAAGAACTGATGCTAAGAAGCGTGAAGCCTTGCTTAAAATTGAAAATGATATTTTACATGAGCTAGGCACCATTGCTTTTGACATTGATCTTGAGGATGATCAAGATAAACAACTGGTGTTACTTCAACAATACGCGGAGTACGTTTACGTGATGGAAGAAGTAATTGTTCCTGCCTTAAAGCAAGAAACAGCTGTTGATAATGCCTTATTGGCTCAGAAAAAAACCGGTGAGACAGACCTTTTAACAACAGTAGCTGAGAATCCACCAGAGGCTACTGATGACCCTGCGATATGGAATGCAGCTATTACTCAAGTCACCGAAAGAATTACTAAATTCCATGAGACCTTGCAAAAGGTATTAAATGCCCCCGATAGAAGAGTTGCTTTGGAAGAGCATTCAGATGCCTTGATTGAGTTACAGTATGAAGCACAGAACGCCATTAGTTTTATTTTGTTGTCTAATGTCATCCAATCTACTCCAGACAGAGATAAACAAATAAATAATTTAAACAAGGCCTTTGAGGGGTTAAAACAAAGCTTTGAAAAGTTAAGAAGTGAAAGAGTCACTGCTGAACAAGCAGTTACTGGTCGAGACAAATCAAGTGTGGAAGACTGGGAAAAAAATCCAGAATTACATCCTGATGCGGCTAAAAATGTAAGACGAGCAATTGTTGCTGCTCAACCTAATCTTGAAAGCTTAGTAACTAAAAAACCTCAGGCAAAATGGTCCCCCAAACAGTTTGATGAACGAATCGATCTAATTGATCAAGTTGAGGCCCAGCTTCAGAGACCAGCTCAAAGATTGTTGGTTACCATTGAAGCATATCAAACGGCTCCAGAGCCCCACCCTGATAAAAAGGCCAGCAACACTGAAAAAGCTAATTTCTTACAATGGCATTATTATGATAATCCCGCCTCTGGAGAAAAAGGTAAACCCAAATTTGAAGAAATGGGTGTAGGAGTAATTCTTAAGTTTTTGAGTGAAATGCGTCAATACACGTGGGAAATGAAAGCTGAAAAACGTTTCCCTGAATTAATGAAAGATATTAGTCGATTTGTAGATCGTGAAAAAGAGCCGAAGCCACCTAAGAATGTGGCTGAAGTAGGTGGTTATTATCTTCAGTTACAAAAAGATATCACTGACCTGAGACAACTTTTAGATGCAGCTATTACTGTAGTTCAAGAAGACGATAAAATCCAACCTGAAGAAAAAGAGTTCTTATTGAAAAACCTTTTTGAAAAATATGATCAAGAGCTTAATCGTCGGATTGAAAAAATTTATGCCTTTTGGACGGGAAAAACCGGCGAAGAGTTTAATATTGAAATCTTGTATCCTGAACTTACTGAGCTAAGAAAAAACGCTAAAAAATGGAAGAGTGAACATGGTCATGAAAGTAAAAATGCTAAGTTATTGGCTGATCTGATCCCCCGAGCAAGGCATGCCGTCCTCGCTAATCCCACGTATACTTACCCTGGTGATGACGGTCGTTATGGAGCTTTCTTAGATGAGCGCTATTTTGGGCCAGCAACCGAAGCGTATAAACATATTCACGAAAATATACACCATCCTCATGGTTATGAAAAATTAATTATCGATTTCTTTGAACAGCAGTCTGGCAAACACCATCATCCTGAACTAATAAACGAAGGCTGGCGTGATGCTGCGCCCGAAGTGTTAGCTGATGCTTTGTGGCAATATATTCGTGTGTTTTTGTTTGATATTGTGGCCAGTCGGGCTCAAAACAACTTTTTTCCGGTCAAGATTCATCACTTTGAAGTCCCCTTGCATGACCATGATCATAGTCATATGTCGCAAGTCATTGGTTCTCTGGGCGCATTAGGATCATATTTTAAGTTGCATGGTGAAGCAGAAAAAGGACAAAAGTTGATTGAGGCTGAAGGTCGGATGTTCTTGGACTGTAGTCAAATTGAGTTTGTGATGAATTTTGGTCATGATCTCTTTAGCAAATCTAAAGACATGGAAGGCATTAAAAAGTTACTGGGTAGTAATGCCTATGATAAAGATGATTTAGAGCGGATGTTTATTATTGGGAGAGACTTTGAAACCGGAGTCTACACAGGAACCAGAATAGGTAGAGCTTGGCAAGCAGTTTATGCCATGAATGAACCAGTTATTCATGAAATTGCGTTAAGATCTGGGGAACTTAAGAACGTAGGAGATCCTACAACTCACTTGCGTTTTGTACGAAATGTTAAAGAAAAGAATGCATTAGCCTTTTTCCCATGGGAAGATGTTAATAAAAATCCTGAAAAAACTCAGTTAGCATATGTAAAAAGCGTTTTAATTCAAATTATTGCCGGTTCTGAAGAAGAACCCCCTTGGATGATTAGCAAGAACTATGAAGAAAGAATGAAGTTTTCGCAAAATTATTTGCAATGGCGATTGTTTGGTGACTATGATTCCAGTAAACCTCTAAATGAACAAGGCAAAGACATAAGAGGAATTATGGATGGCAGTGTCCCTCGAGGTGGAGATCAGAAAAAGCCACACGAACGAAGTTTGTGGGCGCGTTTTCTAGCAGCCGGCGGTAAAGTGGGCACAAAAACTACAGATAGAAATATTTCACTAGGAGATGGGGCACCGTCTGAATTTTTAACGGCTGAAGAAGACACATTAAGAGACAAAGGTTTCTTAGCCCAGAAAGTGGCTACTAACTTCTATTACATTAGTATGGATCATGCTCGAGCTTCTGGGGGTGGCATGGTCAAAGGTGAGAAAGCCGATGAGTATGTTAGAGCTATCAGTGCTGCTCGCGGCATAAATGGGCGTAACTATGAAGCACGCAAAGATTCTAAAGGATATCTAGAAGTTAAAGTTGGTAATAACTGGTATAAAGTCCATGATACTTCTATGGGAACACTTGGAGAAAATATGGGTGATCGGCCTGCCAACGCCGGGACCTATCGTTCCAAGCTCAAGAGTGGCACCGGAGCTGATGGTGCAATTGGTCCTTTTATCAGTATTGATTATTTCTACGAAACCCTACCTTCTGCCACCGCTACATATGCATCGATGACGGCAGAAAAATCTTACTTTGGTAAAACATTAGCACAAGAGTTATTCTTAGCTAACGATGGCCAATTTGATAAGATTCCGTTCCAAAATTATATTGCTGGAGAAGATAGAGCGGTCCGTTATAAAGATACTGGCAGTCTAGGTGTAGAAATGTACGAAAAGATTGTCGGTGGACTTGGTATCAACTGGGCCTCAATTGCAACCGCAATGAAAGGGGCTGCTACTTCGCCGATCTTTAACTTTAGAGAGTTAGAAAAAGTGCAAAAGCTTTCTCGAAATGTTTATTATTTACTCACACGAGATTATGGTGGTGAGCTGCACAAATGGCCTACTAAAGAGCAATATTGGCGCTATCGTATTATTGAACAATATTGGCAAAATAATGATCGCGACTTTGCTAAGATTCCTGTCGGAGCAAAAGTCACTTCCGCTCCAGGGGGATTACCAGCCCGTTATAACGGTTTAGTAGTGGAGGTAACAGATGAAGACCGCAAAACCATCCTCAAAGCCAATCGCCGATATGATAAGACGTATGAGCTATTCGACGCTCGACCCACAAAAGATGAATCAGAGATGTCTCCTGATGAAGTAAATGATTTCGATGACAGTGATGGCGGTTATTCTCGATATATTTCTAATGTTCACAACGCCTATCGAATTGCGAAGTTTTTGCCTGATGAAGCACCTAAAAATGAATTCGAGAGAACAGTGATACGCAATGAGACAGATGGCTACATGATGCGCAAAAAATTGATTTTAGGACTATTACTTATCAATGACATTTCAGTTTCATCATTAACAGGTATTAGCTGGGATGACATTGTGGTAATTGTTGAGTTCTTAAGTAATGAATATTGGCAAGCACGGAATGCCAATGAATTTAATACTTTTATTGGAGATCTCTTCGGTAGACCGAAACGAATTTACAACGGTTTGGGACTCTTTTCTCGCGAAGAAGCTTTTGCGCTGTTGCGTAGCGCGGGTGTTGATACTAGTGTTCTCTCACGCATTACTGCGATGTCAGAACGCTTATCCCGTGTGCCGGGTGTGAAGTAACTAGGTTTCTGAAATCCCTGAGAAAAAAAACGCTATAAATATCCTCTACCAGGATAGTAAAACTATTGCACAACAATTATTGTGATAGGTGAATAACAATTTGTAATTGCCATTTTAATTTGAGTATATAAGGGAAGTACTGCTTGAGTTACCTTAAGCATCAGGGAAATTTTTAGGAGTGCTTTCGTCAGATCTTGGAACATGTCCATGGTTATCTGGTGTATCTCCCACAGTTTCTTGACCCGGTGTAGTTGGGCCTGTGGAATCTCCGGGCTCAGTACCCACCGCAGTTGTCCCAGGGCGACGACGAGCGCCATTACCCCAATTACGAATGTTGTTAAGTGTTTGAGAAGCTGTAGCACCAATGTCACCGGTATCTTTTCCAAATGCATCTGCAAAGGCTGCCCAGTTACGAACAAAGTTTCCAGTATTATTGACCACACGAGCTCCTCTTCTAACTATAGGTATAGCTAATGGTAACGCAGCCCCAACTGCAGCACCAGTGCCAGCATAGCTGAAATTACTGCTCCGAGGCACGGCATCTTCACCTTGTGCTCGTCTTCTACGTTGAGCTAATAGATATCCTGCCCCTGCACCAAGAGCAGCTCCACCCACACCAAGAGCGGCACCGCCGACCATGGCGGTAGCAATACCACGTCTATCTGCTACCTTCTTATACGCAGCTCCCATCAACTCTCCAAACACGCCACCATCGCCAGCGCCTAAAGCCTTCTTCACTTTATCAACTACCTCTGGTAAAGCTAAGACTAAACCTAAACCGATCAAGACTGTGAGGGCGTCACCAGTGCCAGAACCGAACAAGTATGGTGGTAAGAAGCCAGTGCCTTCAGCGCCAATGGAGTCGCCGGTGCGGGCATCGATTAAGTGGGAGTAAACGATCAAAACCATCAAGACAGCGGGGAAGACAGCTAAGTTACCAACTAACGATTTGATCCAACCAGTAAAAGTACTGCCTCGACCAGGAATGGCCGTGGTCATGAGTAATAATGGTGACAAGGTAATAGTCATGATGATGGTGATATACGTTTTGAGCAGTGAGAAGAAGAGTTTCATCATCGAGAAAATGATGACGACTAAAATGATGATTAAAAGAGTGATTTCTGATAACCAACTGACAGCATTGGAAACCACACCACCAAAACCATTGAGGCTACCATCAATAAAGTCGCCAATGGCATCGACACTGGAGAGCGTGCCGTGGGTGAGAATATATATGGTCAACTGGACGATGTTTTTATCAATTAAGTTAGTTTCTTGGCCAAAAACGCCGACGAGTAAGAACATGACTACATACATTAAGTCGATCAATAAGCCTGCAATAGCATACGAAAAAGTGACAGCAAATAAAGCTAAAATGACGTTAGGGATGGCTTGCTGAGCAGTGACAGCGCTGGAGCCCATTTTTTGACGGAACATAATCAAGAAACCGATAGCTAACATCACTAAAATTAAGAACAAATAGGCGAGGTTGCGGAATAATTTCCAGGCTTGAAGCACAGGTGATAGTGAGGCAAAACCTAAACCTTGGGCATAAGCTTGAGGAACGATATGCGCGGAGTTGAGGACATCAGCGACGTAGGTAGCGGTATCAGCCGGTGGGTTTTCATACATGGCGACGACAGCACGGTTAATCCCGCCGATTGCGCCACCGCCATAAGCGACGCCAATTGAGTTACTTTTACACTCAGGACTAGCCATAGTGCCGCCGAGCAAACAAACCGTGGTACCGAGAAAACTGGTTTCGAGGAGATAACTGCCCGTGTGAGCTAGGTTGGCACGGACTTCGTTGTTGGCAAGGTCATTGCCTTCGTTGGTTTCTCTAATGATGTCATTAGCAGTGTTAGCATAAGCTGGCACAACCACTAATAACACTAAGACTAAACCGGCGAGCAGCTTTTTGAGCATATGCACCTGTTATTGTACCTGATTCAGGCTCGAGGTCAAAGGAGGAGTTTTTTTATATGTATTACTCAGTTACCACGCTACTTACTTGTTGACTCTTGCGGAAACAGCCACCTTTTTGGTATACATTTGGGTAATGATAACCAGTGAACAACAGCAACAATTGAAAGATTTATTAGCCGCCGCTCACCAAGTGACAGTCGTGATTGGCGCTGAGCCCACGTACGATCAGGTAGCAACAGGCTTGGCTTTGAGTCAAGCTTTAGTGCAGGCAGGTAAGGAAGTCTTGACTGTGGCGCCCCGAGCTTTGGGTGAGAGTTTTGAAACCTTGACTGGTTTGGAGTTGGTGCGTCACGAACTCGGTCACCAGAATTTGAGTATTAGTTTTGCCTATCAAGAAACAGCAGTGGATAAAGTTAGTTACCATATCGATGATCAAAACCAGCGGTTTTATTTGGTAATCAAACCTCAACAGGGAGCTCAACCGTTGGATGCCAATTCAGTTGAGTTTTCGTATACCGGTGCGGGGGCTGATTTGGTGTTTTTGGTGGGCATTCATGCCTTGGAATCATTGGAACAACTTTATTTTGGCTATGAGGATTTTTATCAAACCACGACCGTGGTGACTTTCCATACCTTTGATGCTGCGATTGGTAATATTAAACTGAACGTGGGTGAGAAGAGTAGTTTGAGTGAGGGGATGTGGGAGTTGTTGCAGGGAGTGGAGTTGCCTATCGATGGTAACATGGCCACTAATTTATTGGCGGGGATTGAAGAGGCAACTGATGGTTTTAGGTCATTGGCGGTGACTGCTGAGACATTTGAGAGTGTGTCACAGTTGATGAGAATGGGGGCGCGCCGCGTGCGGCGCGCACAAAAAGAAGCCAGTCCTGTGTATGGCAATGGGATGAGTAAAGGAGCATCAGCAGTCAGTCCTAAATTCATTCAAGCCTTTAGCAAAAAAGCTCAGTCCGCTCCAGCGGATGCAGAAAACAGTGACTTGCCCACTGCGGCTGATGGTCTCGAGGGGGAAGTCTCGGTGAGTAAGCCTCCTAAGCGAGGCAAAAAAACTCCTCAGCCTGGTGATTTAGATTACCAACCAGGTGTTTTTGGACCTGGTGGGAGCGGTTAGTTTTAAATTCTTTTTTATATAGTAATTGTCTCAGTCTCCCAAAGTGTATTTTCTGTGCGTTGTGCGGTTTTTGTTAATATTGGCACAATCGAGAGAGAGGTGCTTCACTGTGGTTGGTGGTATGTGTACAAAAGCTAGCCTGGATGATGTGCAAAATGTACGTTTTGACTGCAATGACTTCTGTCCAGGGGAACTTCTGCAGTGATGGTGATTAAGAGTGCTTATCGTCACCTTATAAGAAGGATAATTCTGAAGCGTTAAAGCGACGTCTTCATTTTAGCTCCCACCTCACCGTCGGTACCTTTCCTTCAAACACTCATTTTTACAGTGACATAAATAGTGCATGATCGTGGCACAAATATGCCACTCGATTTTTAAGACACAAAAGAGAAGACCTCACAGAACTTTTTTTAACCTACACCGGAGAATTATCTTACAGTGGTCGTGACTTGCGCTCAATGTCAGTCCAAGTAGGGTCGCCAGGACAGCGCCAGAATGAATCCTCATCCCAAGCTTCGACGGCGTATTTGCAGTAACTGACTTGGGTAGTTTTGCCATCGATTTGAAGATTCCCGCCTTTGAGCAATTGAGTTTTGACTTTAGATGCATCGTATTTTTCATTGCTGCAGGGGTTTTTAGCGCTGTTGTAGTAGCCAGCAGCCCGATAGGCCTGTTCATAGGTCCAGTTTTGAGACTCAGGAGCTTTGAGGCCGTTGGCATCAGCTTTACTGCGCAGCATCAGGGCTGCAAAGTGAATCGCGCCTTCGCTACCACCCTTATCTTTGCCATCGAAGGAACACAAGTTGCGTTCAGCATACGTGGCTGGTCCGCGGCCATGACAGACAGGGACGTTGATCTGCATCGGTCCTACGTCACCGGTGGAACTGATTTGACAGGAGACTTGTTCGCCAGGTGTAAAGGTTTTTGCTCCGCTATTCAAATAATAATCGTTGGCGTCGCCGCCTTCGATCGAGAATAAACCGCGCAACACGAAGCCGGGCACACGATACTGCCGCGCCGCGCTACAAAAAGTATCTCGCAGTTTTTCTTTAGGTAATAACGTCACTTTCTGAGGGCGATAGAGGGCTTCGCATGATTTGGGAGCGGTGCCGGGCAAGCTATTGCCTTCAGCGGGATCGGTGGTCAACTCTTCATTATCCTCGGCACTACTAGCGGCACATTGGCGTAAGATAAAGGCTTCGTTGCGATTATCTGCGGTCTCTTCGCATTCGCGCAGGACAGCGTTCTGGTCACCGGCAGTCACCGCTTGCTGAGTGGGATAAAAGCTCAAGCCTAAAGGATAACCTACAGTTAAGTCATCGACGTTGGCTTGAGCACCAGGCTCTTCGTAACAGGCATCGGGGTTTTCGGGGTTGTCGACACAATTGGGTTTGCGGACTTTACCGGCTTTGCCACCACCTCCTTCGAAGTTAATAGGTTGGTTTTGAGTAGAACGGATGCCTTCGCTAATCCGATCTTGGTGTTCTTCAGAGTTGGAGATGGAGCTGGCTAAGACGCTTTCCATCGCTTCACGAACTTTGGCGGCATCACCATATTTAGGATCGATATTACTGAACATGATCAGAGTGACGGTAGGTTGCTCGGCAGGCTTGGTATTTTTACCGAGTACCACGCTACTCAGGAACGACAAACCTTCCCCAACTTTACTAAAGATGCTGGAGGCTTTTTCTTTGACACTGGTATTAATATCAAGTTGGCCGCCTAACACTCTGTAGATCGTGCTTTTACCTTCCACGCTGCCCACTTCAGCTACTTCTTTGACTTCTTCGTACTCGACGTTTTTGTCGGGTTGGCATTGCTCAGGGTTGATAGTATCCACGGTCATCCATGCCAGTGCTTCCTCAAGTGGCTCACAATCCTCAGCATTACAATGCACAATGGGAGAAGCAAGACGGTTTTCTTCTTTTTGTTTCTGAAGTTCGACCTTGAGATCGTCCTGGAGACGGGCAGGCAATAAGCTGTTGGCACTTTGACCCATACCAGTCTGGAAAAAGCCATCACCTTGGGCGTCTTGATTACTAATTGTCCCAGCAGGCATTTTGAGAGGCACAATTTCCCAACTATCTTGTTGATTACCAGCCAGAGTACTTTTGAGCTTGAAGCGGAGTTTGCTCAGGGCGCCACCAGTTTGATCAGGGTCATCGACGACGTCAATTTTGATACCTAACCAAGCTGGATAATACATCCGGTCAAAGTACTGCTTTTGTTCATACATCAGAATATTGCGGAGGGTAAAGAAGTCTCCAGGGAGTTGAGTTTGATCTTCCAGTTCAGATAACGGCTTAGCATAGTCTTTACAAGTAAAGCTGAGGACGTGGTAGCGTTCGAGAGCTTTAGTGGGCCACCAATCTTTGACGTTGGGGTAATCGGCATCCAAAGCACAGTCCTTAGGATTAACTAAACGATCACAATGATACTTGGTCATTTCTAAAAGATGCAGCGATTGTTTACATTGAAACTCGGCATCGGTTTGGCGGAAAAAAGAGGGTGCAGCCACTAAGCCCTCAGGAGCAGATTTTAGCTCATCCTGGTCAGGATACTCGCTAGTGCGCATATCGACGTCAGGTTTATCTTCACTTCGCCACAGCAGCGATTTGAGGCCTTCGGCGTTATCGAGCTTCAGCGATGAGTCAAAATCGACGCGCATATCAGCAGGAATAGCGTTTTTAATATCTTCGGAAATATTTTCGGTGTGAGTGACGACTTCGGAGCTGGCACAAAAAGCGGTGTAGCCTTTATCGCGCAGGTCACCAATGATTTCATTGACTTGTTTACTATCAATGTTGAGATCTTGAAGATAATAATCATCAGGCCCGGGGGGAATACGAGGACTCTCAACTTGGGTTTCTTGAGCATACGCCACGGTGGAAGTGTTAAACCATATTATACCCAGCCCCATGACCACTAACAGCAGGGCAGTCCACAACACCGACCACAAACGATTTTTGCGCACAGTACTATTATACCTGGAAGAGCAAGTGGTTATATGGTTAACTTGAACATCGTAAGACTGGGGATGCCAGTGAAGGCGGCAATCAAGTTTAAGATGATGAAAGCGCTCAGGGCAACGACTAAGCCCACAACCGCGAAGGTGATGGTATTGCGCGCTGCATCAGCGCCTTTTGGATCACTGCCTGAAAGCATGTAGCGAAAACCACCAATAATAATCATCACAAAGCCTGCTAACCCAATCAGAGTCAGAGCAATGGACAAAATGTTAGCAATTAAACATTGCAGACCGAGAAAGGTGGCAACATCACCCGCCCCAGGAGTGGCGGTGCGATCGGCAATACAGACGCCTGACCAAGCCTTAGTTTGGGCGGCGACAGGTAAAGGGAACATTAATGAGGCGACAGTTAGAAGGGGGAGGAAAAAACTCAATTTTTTTAGCATGCACGGTCGATTATACTGCTTAGCCTCTGATAGTTCGAGCACTGTCTAAGACATCATTTAAGTTATTGAATCCTAAAAATCTCACAATCAAGTTGAGGATCGCGTATGACGCTGCCACGATGATCAAGCCAATGACGGCGGCTGTCATTTTACTGCGGGCTTTTTCAGTGGCACCCTTGTCACCACCAGACATAATCCAGTCAAAAGCGGCTGAGATTAAATAGAAAAAGACCAGTAAAGCCGAGATTACCATCACTAAACTCAGGACGGAGTTGAGCCAGCTGCCAAAATCGACGGCAAAACCTCTGGGTAACTCGATGTCACGTGTGCCTAAGTGAAGATTGCCGCGCTGGTTGGTGGTAGCAGCTGAATTACTAGCTTCACCTGCAGTCGTTTCGGTCGTAAGGTACAAAGCGGCGCCATCTTTTTTAGTGATGACTTGGCCGGGTTGGTTAATTTTAGTAGTAGTGAGTCCTGACATGATAGTGTTTTCTTGATAACGCTTTAATGCGCTTTTGAAACATATTATACCAGATCAGAGAAGATCAAATTTTTTGAATAGGGCGGAGAGTCATAAAGTTAAATTTTTCGGCAATTTACTCAAGAATCAAGGAAGTTGATCTTCATTGAGAGTGTGATTGAAATTCTCACTCAAGTCGCGTTACAAAATGTACATGTCTCAGGTTCAAATTTACATAGATGTTCAATGAAGGATGGTCAATTCTCTGTTATTCCTGAAAGTGAAGATTAATTTAATTTTCTTACATTTATGCAAGCTTAACGCAAGAATTGTCCGATATATTCAGAAGTTAGAGATATGCAAATTAACCACCACCCCCAAGATAAACGAATTGTTGCCAGCATTACTGAGTTAAGAGAAAACTTATTTGAGCTGGTACTGCGTGTGCATTATGAGGAAAGAATTGTGCTTATTAAACGTCATGGCAAAGTTATTGCCATGCTGCGCTCATACAATGTTAATCCTTATCGACCGAGAATCCCACCTTGGTTTATTCATAAATACGGTTGGAAGTAGCCACACAACTAAAAACCCCGCCCGGTGCTAAGCACAAGGCGGGGTATAGATTCACACTAAACTAATACATTAGTTATTGTTAATAGTCTTAGGACTGTTCAAAACGTCGTTGAGGTCAGTGAAGCCTAAGAAGCGCAACACCAAAGTCAAGATAGCGTAGGAAGCAGCCAAAATGATTAAACCGATGACAGCAGCCGTAATTTTACTGCGAGCTTTTTCGGTTTGGCCTTTGTCACCACCTGAAGTGATCCATTCGATACCACCCCAGATTAAGTACATGAATACTAACAATGCTGCGATCACCATCACGAAACTCAAGACGGCGTTAAGCAACGTACCGAAGTCGGTAGCGAAACCGCGTCCGGGATCGACGTTGGTAGTAGCCAAGTCCAAAGCGAAAACAGTTCCAGCAGTCATGGCTAAAGCACTGACGCTAGCGGGAACAGAGAGGGCTAATTTTTGTAAAGTTTTTTTCATTTTACTATTTCTCCTTATGTAGCTGGTTATATTATACATAACAATTAACAGGAATTAAAGTCATAGCCTGGTTTTTGTTTGGCAGCGCCACCAATACAATAACAAGGGTCATAGTGATTATATGATAAATGCTTATCAGCTTTGTTGCAGCGAACCATGGCTGCGCCATCGGTGCAGTAGCCACCCGCTCCACCATCGTTAGACATCTGCCCAACCGTGCAACCACCGCCACCACCAGTCCCACCGCTGCCTCCGGTTCCGCCGGTGCCAGTTGTAGCTGGAGCTACGATAGCTGCTGGGGTAGAAGACCCTCCCACACCAGCGCCAAAGTTAACAACATTAATGCCTAAGAAATTTTGTAATACTACAAACAGTGCGATGGTAGAGGCTAAAACGATGATGCCAATGATCGCGCCCGTGATTTTATTACGAGCTTTTTCAATTTGACCTTTGTCGCCGCCGGCTGTGATCCAGGTGATCGCACCCCAGACTAAATAGAGGAGGACTAACAGGGCTGCCACCACCATCACGCCACTCAGGACACTGCCCAGAAAGGCTCCGAAACCGTCACCAGCTTTGGTAACACTGCCATCAACGCCCGGAAGAGCGCCTTGGCCTGCTTGGTAAAAATTGAGTTCATTCATAATTACTATCTTATGTTAAATAGTTGGAATAGTTAATCGCAAGATATCGAAATTATTGCCAAAGAACGCCCGACTGATGAAGCCGATGATGAAAAACGATCCTACCAATAACACCATACCAATGATGGCATTAGTGATTTTATCGCGGGCTTTTTGAATTTTGCCGCTATCACCACCAGCGTAAATCCACTCTAAACCACCCCAGAGGAAGTAAATAATCACAGCCAGGGCTCCGACCGCAATCAAACCGCGCCAAATGACGATGAAGTAGCTCATAAAAGTAGCGCCACTTTCAGCTTGAGCGGGGTTATTCCCTAATTGGCCGGTGACAGGATTTTTGATGCCTTCGAAAGCAGCTTGAACCAGAGAACTGGAACTCATAAATGACAAGATGGCGAGCAGTGGAGCTAAAAGATGTTTTTTCATGGTTAACGATTATTAATGATATCTAGTAATGATTGTCCTGGTGACAAGACATCAATGCCGACGATGCGGCCAATTAAGCCCATCACACCATAAGCAGCCACAATGATAATTAAGCCCATCACACCTTGAATCATTTGATCGCGAGCTTTACCCACCTTACCACTGTCTCCGCCAGCAGCAGTCCATTTGAAAGCACCCATCACAAAGTAAACGATGAAAAACAAGGCTGCTAACACAGTCAAAAAGCCTAAAATTTGTGACACAAATAACTCGAGGTTTTTCAACGCGGTTTCGCGACCGACAGCTGAGTCACCAAATTTAGTGATGTTGAAGTTATCAGCGGCAGGAGTAATGCCTTTTCCAAAGTCAGCAGTTTTGGCAAGTAACGTTAACATATTACGGTCCTTTAATAATCGGATTCAAGATAAAGCCAGCATCATCGAACACAATCAAGCCAATTAAGGCCGCCACGGTGTACGAAGTGACAATTAAAATTAAACCAATCACGCTCATGGTGAGACGCTCACGAACTTTGTTGTGAGCACTGGCATCACCGCTCGCAGTAATGTACTCGTAACCAGCTAAGATAAATTGAAACATCACCCAGATACCTGCGATGACGGTGGCAACGCGAATAAGGGTGGACATAAAGGCTAAAATACCGATTTGATTACCGCCTGTGCCACTATAGAGTTGGACACCGGGTGGTGGGGAAACTTTACCAAAGACATTAGCAGGAGGAGCGGCGAGGAAAAAAGAAAAGAGCGACATGATGTGAATTATACCATTTTTTATGATGGCTAGAACATAATCTCTTGGCCAATGACAATTTCTACCACCTGAACTATCCAATAGGCAATAAACATGATGATATAACCAGCCGCGGCGGTAGTGATAATGGATTTGGCTTCATCCTTACCTTTACTACCACTTTGAATAAACTTAAAGCCAGCATAAATAATCAACAAAAAGAGAATAATGCCAGCTAACACAAACAAGTTGCTGACCAAAATATTGATGAGTTGAGTGGGTTGAGCGTAAACGCTTTTAACTGTGGCTTTGCCTGGACCAAGTGTCAAACAATTGCCCAGATCAATTCCCGAGACACCGGGGTCACACCCAGGGGCAGCAGCTAATAAACTTAACGTAGACAACAGCATATGTGTGATATTATAAGTCTTAACTGCTTATTTACCAAACAGGAAACGCATGACTGCTCAGTTGGATACAGATAAGATATTGCTCTCTCGATTAAAAGCGGGTGATCCAGCCGCTGTCCAAGAGTGGTTCCAAACCTATCACGCTAAGTTAGTCCGTTTTATAGCTGCTAAAGTTACCAATTCCACTGATGCCGAAGAATTAGCTCAAGAAACCTTCATCAACTGCTTGAAACATTTACCGTTATTCCGAGGTGAGTCGCAAATTTGGACGTGGATGCAAAGTGTAGCCCGTCATGAAATTGCTGATTACTTCCGTAAAAAATACGCTAAAAAAGCGTTAAATGTTTTACCTCTCAGTGAGTTAATTGGCACTGAGCCGGTGGCTGATGCTCACGAACTAGCTGAAAAAGTCAAAGCCACTCTCAAAAAAATGACAGCCGAAGCCCAAGAATTATTGTGGCTGAAGTATGTCGATGGCAAGAAAGTTGCCGATATTGCTCTAGAGTTGGGGCGCAGCGTCAAAGCCGTGGAGTCAGATTTATTTAGAGCTCGTGTGGAGTTTAAGGCACTATATGCCGAAATCGATACTGCTGCCACCCGCTGATTTTTTGGGTAAACTGCAAGCTGAGGCTGCGCGGCAAGCTCGGCTGCATGAACATCGTTTTTTCCCCCCGCAACTGGATTTTTTAACCTCGTTTATTGGTCGATATCCCTGGCAAACGAGTGGAGCCTTAGCGTTGCTAACGGCTTTAGTATTGGAGTTGCTGTGACAAATCGATCTTTACTAAGCTGGAGCTTTTCACTGCTTTATTCCCTGGCACAAATTACACAGGGATTGTTATTGCACCCTTACCAAACGATGCAGTCTCTGGTTCAGGATAAAGTTTTTGTGTGGATGACACTATTGCCGGCAGTGGTGTTAGCAATGGTCACAGTTGGATGGCGGTTTGTGATCGTGCCGGTAGTACGATTGGTTTTTTCCTGCCAGGCCACTGGCTTTATTGGATGCGATTTTCTACCCTTTATTTCGAATACCCTGACATTCTTCTGTATTTATTGGCAGGTGCTATTGATTTATTTGCTGTTTAGATTTGATTGGGTGTTTGAAAACGACACCTAAAACCAGCGTGCTTGCCTATGGCCTTGTGACCACTACGCAGCTTTGGGCACAGCGGCAGATGACGGTAAATGCTGTTTGATTTTGGCTAAAATATCTTCTAACGACATATCGCTTTTGACGATGTAATCAATAGCCCCGAGTTTTAAGCCCTTATCAATATCTTCACGTTGCCCTAAGTTCGAGGCGATAATGACAGGAATTTTTTTCCAGGTAGGATTACTACCAATATCAGTTAAGACTGAGAAGCCATCTTTAATCGGCATCATTAAATCTAATAAAATGACATCGGGTTGGCTAACTTTGAGCGCCTCAATCGCTTCATTGCCATCGGCAGCTAATACTACTTCGTAACCGGCTTTAGCTAACTTTACGCGATAGGCATTGCCTAAAAACTTATCATCCTCGGCTACTAAAATCTTAAACATATTTACCACCCTTTTATTTTATTAATTACTAGTTGCTACAACTGGTTGTTCATCTGATTCTTCTGAAGTAATGAAATCTTTAATAATCGCGATAATTTCATCTAACCGGTACTCAGCTTTAAGCAAATATTTTTTTGCACCTAAAGCTAACATGTTATGCACTTTTTCTGGATTAGCTGAATTACTGACCACAACTACCGGAATCTCACTCCAACGAGGGTCTTTTTTAAGCTCTTGCATAAAGGAAAGGCCATTCATATCTTTAAGATAATAGTCTAGCCAGACAGCGTCAGGTAATTCATCAACATTACTCAGGTAGTCCACTGCTTGTTGGCCACTGGAACAAGATAAAACATCAATTCCCGTCAACTTGAGTTTTTTAGTGATAGCTTGTAGAAGTAAAACCTCATCTTCAACCACCATCACTGTAGGAAATTTTTTACTCATAACGAAGGTCTTTCTGTAACTACTACTGGGTGGGTCGGAAAAGTTACGGTAAAGGTACTGCCTCTATTTTCTTGTGAATGAAACTCAATGGTAGCCGCTATCATGTCCACTAATAATTTAACTATGTACAAACCCATCCCCGAGCCATCAGCTTTAGCCTTGATATTATCAGCTCTAAAAAACTTTGTAAACGTTTGAGACTGCTGGGTTAATGGGATTCCATATCCGGTGTCTGTAATCTGCCATTGAATGTCGGCCGCCGTGCTTTTTAGTTTTACGGTGATCTGGCCATCAGCAGGGGTGTATTTAATGGCATTAGAAATCAGGTGCCTAAAAATAATCTTTACCACCTCTTCAGGATATGGCACTGGTGGCAGGTCGGTTTCATATTCCTCACTCACGTGCTGGTGCGTGTTTTTACCCCGGAGTTGCAGTTGTTCGGAAATGACTTGCTGTGAAAGGTGAGCCAGATTTATATTCTCCGGTTGGGGAAGTACATGGCCAGCTTTTAAGGTGGCAGAGTGCAAGAGGTGAGTCAGAACATCGCTGAGACGACGATTGCTGTCATAAATAGAGAGCACATGGTCGTATTGTTCAGGTGTGAGGGGGCCAATATCTCCTGCCAGTAACAGTTCAGTTAACCATGCCACAGATGAAATGGGGGTTCGTAACTGATGGGAGAGGTGAGTGAGAAATTCTAGTTGGGTACTATCGACGGTGGAGGAAGAGACGGACATATGATTGTGTGTGACGCGTGACCTACTTTTAATCCAGTGAGACCTCACCTTTTTTAGCTATCATCCCAGTCACCGGCAAACTAAACCAAAAAGTAGTGCCCTTATTTTCTCCCGATTCAAACCAAATCTTTCCTCCAGATGATTCAATGACCGCTTTTACTAAATACAAACCTAAGCCAGTGCCATCTGACTCAACCTTGACAACATTTTCAGCCCGGAAAAACTTTTGGAAAACTTTATGTTGTTGTTCTTTAGGAATCCCATATCCAGAGTCAGTGACCTGCGAAATGATTTGATCATCTTTTTTAGAAATGATGACCGTAACTTCTCCACCAGGTGGGGTGTACTTAATAGCATTAGTTAGTAAGTTCATGTAGACATGACTAATTAATTGAGGATCCACATTTATGATAGGTAAGTCCTGATGAGCACTAATGATTAAATTGTGTTTTTTCTCTTGGACTTTTACGTCTAACTCAGTGGCTACTGTTTGGACTAATTTTAATAAATCAGTTGGTTTGGGATCGACAATAATGCGTCCTGACTCAATGCGCGAGATGTTCAGGAGTGAATTAACGAGTTGAATCATGCGTTCCGTAGAGTCAGCAATGTTTTGGGCAAAGTCATGTTGTTCGGCTTCAAGTTTACCGGCATCACCAGCCAATAGCATCTCAGTGAACCATTTGATAGCAGATAAAGGAGTACGGAGCTGATGGGAAGCTAGGGAAATAAACTCGGTCTTCATTCTATCGACTTCTTTTTCGTGCGTGATGTCACGAATGATCGTAATCGTCCCAATGATCTCACCTTTTTTGACTACTGGCGTAGTGGTGATACTGACGTAGTGTTTATTGCTATCATAATCAATGACATAGCTGCCTTTAATTTGTTGACCGGTTTGAAGAGCTGTGCTAATTGGTTGAGCATCGGCGGGGACCAGTTGCTGTCTCTCATCAGTAAGGACCATGACGTCATTAATACGTTTACCTTCTGGATGAGGATCTTTGAGTTTGATGATTTCATGCAAGCGTTGATTAGTGAGCTGAATCCGACCTTCTTTATCAGTCACGATCATGCCATCACCAATACTGACCAACATGGCTTCATCTTTTGCCTTCTCAGCTTCGATTTCAAGAATTTTAGTTTCCAACTGCCCGGTGCGTTCTTTAACTAAGGCTTCTAATTTATCGCGAGTGGTGTCCACTTCGGCTCGCATTTTTTCAAAAGCAGTGGCCAACTCACCAATTTCATCATGAGTAGTAATAGGAATGCGAACTTTAAGGTTGCCCTTTTGCATTTCAAGTGCTGCTTCCTTCAAATGACGAATGTTACGAATCACTACTTGGTCAAGGAGAAGGGAAATCAGTACGTAGGCAATTACCATGCCAGCCAAAGTCAACAGCACCACAAAAATGATGAATTGATTCAAACGCTGAGCAGATTTGTCATTCGATAAAGCTAGGTGAGCGGCTGCCACTACTTTATTATTAACCACTACTGGCGAAATGGCTTCTAGAACAGCCTCTCCCTCATGGTACTCATTTTTAATAGTTTCTATGCCATTAAAAGCGTTGTTAACTTCGTCAGCTTCATCTGCCGTTAATAAGGTTTCAGGCAAATTTTCAGTGGAGTAAATAACGGTATGGTCAGGTTTGAGTATTTGGGCAAAATTAACTTTCTCATCTAGGAGTGCTTCGAGCTTTCGCCGATCATTAGAGCTCTCAAAACTGAGATCACCACTTTCTAGAAGTGTAATGTAGGTAGAAATTCTATCAAATAACAGTTGTCTCTCAGTTTGGCTTTTGTTGCGAATGGTCATGCCACCAATCACCATCAGCACGATGAAGACGGGCACCAAAGTTAAAAGCAGAATTTTATTTTTAAGACTCAGCATTTATAGTGTTGGGTGAACTCACTTAATTTATTCTTCGCCACTCGTTTCATTATCAATGGCCTTCATATCTGCCACGATCCGGTTGTAAGCTTGGTCAGCTGTCATTTTGCCATCTAAAACAGCCACTAAATATTGGCGGAAATCACGAGTCATCTTTTCATATTTTTCACCCAAAATGTAATCTACTGTTTTAGAATCGTAGACATTGCCACCATATTTATTACTAATGTAGCTAATGTATTTATCAAACTGGTCGGCTTGCTGTGAACTATCACCGGATTCACTTAAATTGCCTTTGATTCCGGAAGGGCCCTTAGCATAGCGAATCCATTTTTCAGCGTTATTGGGGGTAGAGTACTCCATCAATAAACTGACAGCCTCATCTTTAACTGGTGAATTTTTCATCACAGCAAACATGGGGTTATACCCACCCATATAGTGAGTTACTGGTTGGTACATAGGCATTTCAACCGGCACCATCTTCATAGTTTTGTCTTTATCGATGCCCCGCCAGTGACTATACATCCAACTAGCGCCGCCTGAATAAAAGACAGTTTTATTATCGAGAGGATAGTTGCGAGTAGGTACCCATTCTAAAGTTTCATACTCTGCTACTAAAGGTTCATATTGCGACATGTTCTCCAGCGTGGCGAGCGTTTTTCGCAGTGCAGCGCGTTTGGTCGGGGTGAGTTCTAGCTTTTTGAGTTCCGTAAGGTCAGAAATTTCTGACCGAAACAAACCTTGGAAAAGGTTAAAGGTAGCATTGCCGTAGCCTACGGTTGCACCTTTCTCACTGCCATTGTCATAAAAGGCGCCATACTGTGTACCGTGTTGCTTGTTATATGCTTGAATAGCTTTCAGATAGCCAATGAGATCGGCGTCAGTCATGCCTTGTTCCTTAATTTTGATCCCCATCAAATCAGTCAATTCTTTGTTATAGAAAAAAGGTTGGTAAAAACCCTCGATAAAAGGTCCCGTAATGGTCCCATTCATATGGTTGCGGAATTGCGGGTCACTTAAAACGAAGGGTTTCTGGGTTTCTTTAAATCCCGGGACAGTTTCAAAATCAACTAAGTGATTTTTAGCCCAGTTAGGATCACTAACACCTTCAGCAACATCACTATAGTTGAAAGGTTCAATCCAAATGACGTCCCACTTGATATCGCCACTTTTGATTTGATCAATAACGGCTTGCAGAGCTTCAGCCCGACCACCTGGGAAATCAACATTCCATTGCAGATTGACTTTAATATCAGGGTGACGAGCTTCAAATTCCCGGATAATTTCTAACATGTAATCTTCGCGTTTATCTTCGCCTTTCCAGTGGCCAATCATGTTGATAGTTTTTTGTTGGGTATTGGTGGCAGTTTGAGTGGTAATTTTTTGGCGAGTGGTGATTTCGTTATTGCAGAAAAAGGAAAAATAACCTAAACCAGCAAGGAGTAATACCAGTACTGTCCCGATGCCTAGTAGTGGCCATAACGTCAATCTACTTAAAAAGCTGCCTGAGTTAGTGTCAGCAGTGTCAGAATCTGGGAGTGAAGCTGATTCGTGAAGGTTTTGTTCGTTGGGTTTTGTTTCTAAAGAATAATCTTCTTGTGAAGGTGTGGGAAGGGCAGTGAACATAGTGGGTGTTTAATAATTTGATATTAAGTACATCATGAAGGCATCTACGTGTCAATGACACCTCCTCGAGTGTAGTGGGTGTGTATTTTTTCCTTGCATGATTTCCCGAGCTTTTTGCGACTAATTACATACAGCCATGCTATTGACGTGGCTGAGGAGGTGTTTATGAGCGCACAGGAAAACTGGAGAACCAGACCAGCAACTTGTGGTCATACCGAAATGGTTAATGGCGAATTGGTGTGGATACTAGGACAAGCTCGACAAGCTTGGACCGAGAAAAAGTTTAAGGAAGAAGGGGAAGCGCGACGTCTAGCTCGGGAAGCAGCCATGGAAGACAGAGCAGCAGAACTGAACCAGGGTGAATTAGTAGACATTAAATAGGAATCTATGCCTAAAGATGAAGTCATTTTAGTTAACGAGCTCGATCAGGAAATTGGCACCATGGACAAGGTGGAAGCTCATCGTGGCGAAGGTAAACTCCACCGAGCGATCTCTGTTTACTTGTTTCGTGAGCGTTCTGACTCATCTGGTCCGGAGTTATTAATCCAGCAACGCAGCGCCCAAAAAATTGTGGGAGCTGGTCAGTGGGCTAATACCTGTTGTGGCAACGTTCGTCCAGGTGAGAGTTATGAAGACTGTGCGGTGCGGCGATTGAGTGAAGAGTTGGGGATTACTGGTGTTGAGCTGCAACCACTCTATAAATTTCACTACCATGTACGGTGCAATGATGAGTTTAGCGAACGCGAAATTGATCAGGTTTTTATTGGTTTTTATGATGAACAGCCGCAGCCAAATCCCGATGAGGTGGCTACAACTGATTGGGTGAACTGGGAAAAGATCACAAATAAAAAACAGCGCTCACAGTTAGGTAAAGATATTGCCCCCTGGTTTGCAATTATGTTAGATGATCAAAAACTAATCGACAGTCTTAATCACCAATTATCTTTGTAAGGACAGTATGATCACAGAAAATCGAGTTAAAACCAGTGAAGCTGCTCAACATGCCAAAGAACGAAAAGGGGTCTATTGTTACTTTGTCTTGCCCACGGGCGATGGTGATAAATTAGTCTTATTTCAATTACCAGAAGAAGATTTTAGTAATGGTGGCAAACAAGAAGGGGAGCCGGAAGTTCATGAGTACTTAATCCCTTTTGCACCGAGCATGATTAGTTTAGTCAGTGGGGGAGCTAAAGAAGAAAGTGATTTTCATAAAGATATGTTGCGTGAGATTGAAAGCGAAGCTGGTTTAGCACTTCAGCCTGGAGATATCACTCGTTTAAGTGAGCAACCTGTTACCTCCACTATTCAAGACAGACGGGATAGAGGGACCTTTAATATTTTAGGTATTCCCTTTTTATACTCTGTCACCCCATATGGCCTAGCAATTGCAAAGCTTCATGCTATTCGCCATAAGCAACAGATGGTGGTAGCTACGCCGGCCGAGTTGGTTAATAACGAAAAGTACCAGTTAAGACCATTTGCTCAAACGGCAGTAAGGGTGTTGCCAGAATTGATGACTAGTAAAACTCACAGTATTGCAGTTGCATCAACATAATTTAAAATAAAACGTTTTGTATATGAAAAAATTAACTCTTATCAAACTTGGTGGCTCGATTATTACTAATAAAGAAGTACCCATGACAGTGCGTGAAGACGTGCTGACACGGTTGGTGCGTGAAATTGCTAAGGCTCAAAAAGAAACCGGTGATGTTTACATCGTGGGTCACGGCCAAGGTAGCTTTGCCCACGCGCCGGCCATGCGCTATCAAACTATGGACGGTTTTATCAAAAGTGATAGCCGGATTGGGATGGCAATTACGCAAGATAGTGCAGCGCAACTCAATCGCATTGTGGTCAAACATTTTTTAAATGAACAACTACCTGCGGTCAGTTTCATGTTTAGTAATAGTATGGTGTTGCACAAACGTGAAGCCAAGCACTGGTGTAGCCAAGTCCTCGATCAATATTTACAAAAGGGTTTATTTCCTATTACTGGTGGCGACGTAATTGTTGATGAAGACCAAGGGTGTACGATTTGGTCCACGGAGCAAGTCTTAGCATATTTAGCGGAAACGCTTCCCGAAAAAGGCTACCAAGTTGCACGAGTCATCCACGTGGCAGAAGTGCCTGGAGTTTTGGATGCTGAACAAAAAGTAGTGCCCACAGTCTGCCGGGATAATCAAACTGAAGTCAAAAAATTAATCAATGGCACTAAAGGTTTTGATGTCACTGGTGGCATGTGGCACAAAATTGAAGAGTCATTAGACTTAGCTGATCAAGGTATTGCGAGCGTAATTCTGTCTGGGATGGAGAAAAATTGCTTGTATAATTGTTTGGTGGGCAAAGATTTTTTGGGCACCTTAATTCAATAATTTTTTTACAGTATTTTTATGAGTAATAACATTGTTTCTGACAAAGTACCACAACATATAGCTCTTATCATGGATGGTAATCGACGGTGGGCCAAGCAGCATAAGTTAGAAGCTTTACGTGGCCATGAGTATGTAGCAAATCAAGTCATTGAGCCACTGGTAGAACACTGTATTGCTCGTGGTGTGAAGTACCTAACGCTCTGGGCATTTAGTACTGAAAACTGGGGGCGTGAAAAAAGTGAGGTGGAAGGTTTGATGAATTTGTTTCGCCACGCCTTCACAAAAAATGCTGAGCAATTACATGCTAAAGGCGTGCGTTTAAACACCATTGGCGACTTGTCACGCTTTCCCATTGATATTCATGATAATATCCAAAAATGGTTGGAGACGAGTAAAAATAATCAACGAATTACTGTGACCTTTGCTTTAAATTACGGTGGTAGAGATGAGTTGGTCAGAGCTATCAATCATTTGCTCGCAGAAGGTGCTAAAACCATTTCCGCCGAAGAGATTTCTGCTCATCTAGATACTGCAGCCATGCCTGATCCAGATTTGATCATTCGCCCTGGTGGTGAGCAACGTTTATCGGGGTTATTACCCTGGCAAAGTGTTTATGCTGAACTGTACTTCACAGATGTATTAATGCCAGATTTTTCACCAGCTGAATTAGATAAGGCGCTGGCAGAGTATGGACACCGAGCACGTCGCTTTGGAAAGTAAAATCTTACACCCACTTTTGCTCTTTGAGAAAACCTTAGAAAATGGTGACGCCGAGGATAATCTCCACGATTTGCATGATCCAGTAAGCGCAGAATAACATCATGAAACCGAGAATAGCAGCGGTGATGCGCTGGCGACCTGAGTCAATCGATTTTTTAGATGCGGCTCCACTCAGCATCTCGAAGCCACCCCAGACAATCATCACAAACAAAATCAGGCCGGCAATGGGGAAGGCAAATAATAAAAACCGAGAGATGAAACCACCGGGGGTGGAGAGTTCATTAGCAACCGGAGAGTTCATAAACTTCAAGGGGTTTAAGGCGTCGAGAGTAGCTTTATCAACTTTATCGAAGTCACGCAAAGCATCAGCAGGTGGGTTACTACCCATAGGACTTGCAGCCAAAATCTGGCTGGGTAAAAGCATTGCTAAAAAATTAAGTAGTATAGATAGAGCAATCAAAACACTTTTTTTCATAGCTTTATGATCCAAAACCAGGAATTTGCAGGATACTAACTCCGATAAATTGTAAGCCGGCTACTGAGAATAATGTGAACAATAAACCTACCACTGCAGAAGTTAACATATCTTTGGCTTCGCTGGTGCGTTTAGGATCACCCTGACTGATAGCGAACATGAAGCCCGAACTTAGACTCAATAACACCGATGTCCCGGCAGATACAGAAATGCCGATCTTGAGAATACTTTGAATTAAGTCAGTAGGATCAGTTGATAAACAACCCACAGCTGTCCAAATACCATCAGACTCTAAGCAGCTCGTGCATTTGCCATAAGCAGCAGTACTTTCAGGAATCTGTTTACAGAGTTCAAAGTCATAGAGTTCTGAGGAAGCTTTTGCCAGGTGGACACCACAAATAAATTCATCTTGGCCAGTGATATTGCTGCCTAAAATGCCTCTATTTCCTCGCAGTTCCAGCCGACTAATGTTGTCTTTTTTAAAGTTACCGCTTACGCCTTCCCACTCAGTGATTAAATAGCCATTATCCCAATTACACTTAAAATTTGAACTTTTACTAATTCCATCCCATTCACCTTCAAACACTTTTTCCAAACCATCTTCTAATTCACCGGTAACTGCTACACCAACAAAAGTACCTACACCAGGCACCGCAGTCCCAATGGTCCCACCAGCTATGGCTTCTAGTTCTTCAAAACTATCATTAGTCCGTTGTTGGCTCACGTGACAGTTTTCAGTTTGTTCATCACTACTCGGTGTGGTGGCTAAGACGGCATATTCCAAAACCATACCTTTTGGTAATTGGTGAAGGGTACTGGGTTTGCCGTCGTCCGTAGAACCTTGGGTTTTATAAATAATATCTCCGGTCTTAGTATCACGGAAAATAAAAGTACAATTACAGGCAGCAGGATTGGTGCTACAACCAAAATCACTCATGGCTGGAGTTTCAGCAAAAACGAAAGAAGGGGTTAGCAAAAGGACACTGGGTACGAAAAGAGCCACCAAAAAACGAGCAAGTGAGCGAAAAACTTTTCTTGTCACCCCTGTATTGTATCGCATTTTTGCAAAAAAAGCCGCAATTCTTTTCAGAGCAGCTAATCTGAGTCAAATTTGATACACTTGAGGTGTGAGAAAAAGCAAAGTTTTAGCAGCTATTGCCATTCTAATCTTGGGATTTGGGATTTGGATTTTAATCTCTCAAGGTTCCCCTTCCTATGCCATCGACCCCGTCGATGAACTCCAAGGTCAAATTAATGAATTAGCTAATCTCAAAAAACTGTCTGAAGATGCTACAAAACCGCTGGAGCAAGAATTAAAAAACCTTGACACGCGGATTAAAAATGCTGAAGCTAGTATTGCCCGAGCCAAGAAACAAGCGTCAGATCTAGCTGCTAGTATTGAAAAGCGAGAAAAAGAATTAGCGGTGCAGTATCAAATTCTCAGTCGGCGGATTGGTGAGCAGTACAAACGATCTCGGACAGCTTCACCATTCCTCATTTTTTTGAGCAGTGCCGATGCCACCCGTTTGACTCAAGACTTAGCGTATCGTGACTCTATTAAGGCTCAGGATAAGCGCATTATCGAAGATATGGGGGGAGATATTACCCAACTGGAAAAAGACAAAGCCAAACAAGAAAGTGACCAGGTTCGGTTAGCAGCCTTAGAGAAACAACTAGAGGAACAAGCTGGTTTTTTCGAAAAAGAAATTGCTAAGGCTCGCTCCTATCAGCAAGAATTAAGTGGCAAAATTGCTGCCTTGTCTGCCCAACAACAATCAATTATTAATGCTCGGTCAGGAACCTTCATCACCTCAGTGGGTGAGGTGCCGTTAGCCGATGACTTTAATGCTTCAATTGGTTTTAAATCTCAAGCTCCTGGCAACTCATTTGCAGTTTTTAGTTTTGGCGCATACACGCATCGCAAAGGCATGAGTCAGTATGGTGCCAGAGCGCGGGCGGAAGCGGGGCAATCAGTGGAGGAAATTCTTAAAGCCTACTACCCCGATGCCACACTCAAAAAAGACTACTCAGCCATGGGCGAAATTGACGTCCAAGGTCACGGCAGGATGAGTTTTGAAGATCGGTATTTGCAAGGTATTTATGAAATGCCCGGTGGTTGGCACAGTAATGCTTTGAAAGCCCAAGCTATCGCGGCACGAACGTATGCCATCAAATATACAGACAACGGCAAAAAATCGATTTGTACCACTGAAGCCTGTCAGGTGTTTAAAAACTCCAAAAAAGGAGGCGAGTGGGAAAAGGCCGTCAATGAAACAAAGGGCTGGGTGTTAGTTGATGGTGGCGGTAATCCCGTCTCCACGCAATATGCTTCTACTCACGGGGGTTATGCTACAACTTCTGGTTGGGACACCACTGATAAATCAAATAGTGGTGATTGGAGTAGTCGCTCATGGGAGAATAAAGCCAAATCGCCTTGGTTTTACAAGTCTTGGTATCGGCAAGCGTATTCTTCGAGTAGCAGCAGTTGTGGGCGGCCTCACCCATGGCTGTCACAAGAAGAGTTCTCTGATATTATCAATGCCTGGATTGTACGGAAAAATCCTAACGGGGCTGATGTCAGTCGCATTCAACCGGTGACAATCAATCAATGTAACGTGGGTGGAAGTGGTGGCAATCCATACTCTATGGAGGAACTGCGTAATTTAGCTAATGGTTCGGGAGGAGCTGTCACCAGTGTGAGCTCAGTCAGCGTCAGTCACAACGGGAGTGCTCAGACCGACACCGTCACCTTGCAAACCAACCGCGGCGAAATTAAAATTCCAGGCAGTGAGTTTAAATCCACTTTTAATTTGCGGGCACCGGGGTATATTTCTATTCCGCAAAGTAGTTTTGCCTTCTTTAATATAGAAAAGACGTAGTCCATGTCCCGTTTGCTGAACTTATCATTGACCTATTTTCGCAATCACTTGCACTCACAGTTTCATTTTGAGACTTTAAACACGGTTATTATTGCTCCCAATGCGGAGGGAAAAACGTCGGTATTAGAAGCGATCCAGTTACTAGCGACTGGGGAAAGTTTTCGGGCTGACAAGGTAGAAGAGATGGTGACTTTTGACCAGGAACTGGGCAGAATCAAAGGCACGGTGGAGTTGCAGCGAAGCGATCAAACCAACCTCGATTCTGAAGATCAGGAACGAGTGGAGCTAGAAGTGATCGCGACCCGAGGTATGGTCCAAGGTAAAAAAACTCAGGCTCGGCTGTACGCTGTCAACACTGTCCGACGTCGAAAAAAAGATTTTATTGGTCACTTTTTCACGGTTAGTTTCCGGCCAGAAGATATGCGGTTGATGGAAGGATCACCTGGTAGACGGCGCACGTTTATGGATACACCACTGGGTTTGCTGAAGCCAAGTTATAGTGAGTCATTATCCATTTACGATCAGGCCTTAAAGCGCCGAAATAAGTTATTACAAAGTGTGCGAGAGGGTGAGATGCCGGCTTCTGTTTTAACGTATTGGAACTTGCAGCTGATTAAACATGGTGAGTTGATACAAAAACAGCGCCGCGACTTTCTGGACTTTTTTTCTGGTGTTGATTTCCCATTAGCATTTAGTATTGAGTATCAACCCTCGGTGATGAGTGCAGAGCGAATTCAAGAGTACCTCGATCGTGAGATTGCTGCCGGTCATACCTTAATTGGACCGCACAAAGATGATTTTATGGTTTTGCTAAAAACGCAACTTAGTAGCATGCCAATGGATATTAGTTTATACGGCTCACGTGGCCAACAACGGATGGCGGTGCTATGGCTCAAAATTGCTGAGCAACGTTTTTTGGAAGAAAAAGGGGGCAAACTGCCCGTCTTATTACTAGATGATATTTTGTCGGAACTAGATGAACAAGCTCAGGACAGAGTCCTATCATTATTTGGCAAAAATCAGGTCATTTTAACTACCACCGACGAAAATGTGGTAGCACGTATTAAAACTATCGTTTCACAACTGACGGTTCTCAAATTGGACACTGAGATGAGAAAATAGCGCTGAATCATATGAATAATGTCACCCACTACTTACAGCAACTGACAGTACCTGATCCCAGCTCACATAAGGGGCAGAATGGTAAACTGTTACTTATTGGCGGCTCTGAGTTGTTTCACGCGGCTAGCCGCTGGAGTTTAGAAGTTGCTTCCAAGTGTGTAGACATGGTTTTTTATGCTTCAGTCCCTAGTAATAATGATTTGATCCGCGAAGCCAAGGCCAACTTCTGGAACGGAATTGTGATTGAACGTGAGGAGATAGAAGCGTACTTAACTGAAGCTGACTGTGTTTTGATTGGTCCAGGCATGACGCGGACTGCTGATACTACCGAAATTACTAATCATCTTTTGCAAACCTATCCTCACAAAAAGTGGGTCATTGATGCGGGAGCTTTACAAATGGCTGACCCTCACCTGTTTAATGAACAGATGATTATCACACCACATACAGAAGAGTTTGTCAGAGTCATGACCCACCTTGATCCAAGTTATCAAAGTAAAACTGAGGTAACAATTGCCGATATTCAAGTTGCCAGCCGACAACTGAATAATGCAACTTTGTTGCATAAAAGAAAAATCGACGTGGTGGCTAATGCCACCGAGGGAGTCATGGTAGAAGGCGGTAATGCCGGCATGACTAAGGGGGGTACCGGTGATGTGTTAGCAGGTCTTGTGGCTGCCTTGTACTGTACTCATGATGCTATGACAGCTGCCGTGGTAGGCAGTTACATTAATAAAAAAGCTGGTGATGCGCTCTATAAAAAAGTGGGCCCGTACTTCAATGCCACAGACTTAGTAGCAGAAATTCCTCAGACTTTGTGGTCCGAGCTGAATTCATTACCCTAATAAATCATAAAGATACGTAAGCATCCGATATTCATCGGTGCCGTCATCAAGCCCGGTGCCCACCCAAAAGCCCTCAGTGGGCAGCTGTAAAAGAGCATAGGTAGGTAGATAAAGAGACTCGGTTTTTAATTTTCTTTGGTACAGTGAAGCGGTAGTAATAGCTTGGGCTTGTTCGGACACTAAGCGGTTGACAATGTACGCTAATGTTCGACCCGTATCATTGATATCATCTAAAACCAAAACTGGCCTGCCAGCCACTGGCTTATCAACCCACTGAAGCTTGTCAGAATTGATCTCACCGAATTGTTTTTGTTCTTTGGTGGCGGTGGTGACACGAATTGGTTCAGCTACTAGCTCTTTATTAAAGACTCTTAATAAGCGATAAAAATACTCGGCGCCTTTGAGGTTGTACAAAATTCTGGGATTGTGAATTAATATCCCTGGCAAGATACTTTCAGCAAACCACTGGGCAGCTGCCATTACATCAGTCGCTTCGATGTGGCGACGGAGCTTAGCATGTGGATATTTGTAAGCATCAACTTTAGCAGGGGCTTCACTTTTGACCGGATAAATACCATCAGGACTAGAGTAAGGAGAGTAAATTGAGCCGTTTAATTCTTTAATTAAAAGAGGTGCACTCATGCAGCTTTCTGATCTCGGTTATTTTTTTTTAAGACTTTTTCATTGAGAGCTTCTAACTTACGTTGCACCGCACTCAACTGAGTGGTGATTAATACCGCCAAGACTGTCATAGCTATTGCATAAATTAACAATGAAATCATGCCACTATTTTTGCCTAAATACGGATCAATATACTCGGCCACTGCTTTTTGAATGACTTCATTCCAGGCCAGGGCAACGACTACGCCAAACCCACTAGTAGCTAAAGTGACCATATTATTAACAATACTGAGAGGCATTTCTTTGAGGGAAGCGGGAGTTTTAATATCAGGCATATAAGGGTAATAAATCGTTAGTGCTAGGCGTATTATAAACTATAAATTCCCTGCACTTTTTGCGGGAATTGGGGTAGAATGAGGTAAGTAATTGAGTAACTTAGTAATTAAGTAACTCGTGATGAATAAATTACTCAACCCATGTTCACTCCCACCTTTAATATCACCAATAACCTTCTGACCTACATTGCTCGTATCGAAGCGGCAAAATCCATGATTGATCATGCACCGCTGGTGCCAGCCTGGGAAGCAAAATTTCGAGATGAAGCTTTAGCTCGCACGGTCCATTTTGGGACCAAAATCGAAGGGAATGACCTGACCAAAGAACAAGCCCAGCAAGTAGTGCGTTTAGAGAGTTACTTGGATACGCAGGAAGTGGCACAGAAAACGGGCATCACGGCTCGTGAACGCGACATCCAAGAAGTCATTAATTATCGTAATGTGATTGTATGGATAGATCAACAGGATTTGAGTAATTCTCGCCGTTTATTTTCGGTAGATACACTGAAAATGTTGCATACCTTGACTATGCAACGTTTAATTGATGAAAAGTATGTGGGACAGTATCGTGATAAACAAGTAATTGTTAAAAGCGCGACTCATGGTCAAATAGTGTTCCGCCCTCCGGTGTCTGTGGAAATTCCTTATTTAGTAGAAGATTTTTTCACCTGGCTTAATGATGGTGACTCACAATTAATTCACGCCATTTTTAAAGCAGCCATCACTCATTACCAGTTGGTTTATATTCATCCTTTTATTGAAGGCAATGGTCGTACCGCTCGTGCCATGGCAAGCTTAGTTTTGTATGCTTCACAATATGATTTCAAACGCTTTTTCTCGCTGGAGCAGTATTTTGATGCCGATGTCGACCAATATTACCAAGCCCTGTTATCGGTTCAGCAAAGTCAGAATAATGACATGACCTACTGGTTGGAGTATTTTTGTTATGGCCTAGCGATTGAGATTGATAAGGTGAAGCAACAAGTACTTAAACTATCCAAAGATCTAAAATTAAAACAACAACTGGGTGAACAAGTAGCGTTATCAGAACGACAAATTATTTTATTAGAAATGTTACAAAACCAAGGTGAAATTACTTCGCAAGATGCCCAAACGGCGTTGCCCAATGTCTCTGTGGATACCATCTTACGTGATCTCAAAGATTTAATTACGAAACGCGTCATTGAAAAATCCGGTGTCACCAAAGGGGTGAAATATCGGTTGCGCGAGTAGATAGCTAACTAGAAAGTATCTGCCCCATACTACTATGCACTTTACAGCTTTTGCTGCTCATTTAGAAAAACTAGAAGCCACTGCTTCACGGCTCAGTTTGGCAGCTCTACTTGCTGAGTTATATCAGGAACTACAGCCAGCAGAGATCCAGCCCGCTTCATACTTGCTTCAAGGTTCATTAGTGGCGGAGTACGAATCATTAGAATTTCAGCTCTCAGACAAAATGGTGATCAGAGCGCTAGCTCGGTTGGTGGCAACTCGCGGTACAACTTCCAGTGCCACCCAAAGTGATTTATTTGGTGAGAGTGAAGTCAGTGATGCCGAACAACAAGTCGCGGCTTGGTATAAAGAAACAGGAGACTTAGGTTTAGTTGCGCTCCGTCTCGGTGAAGGCAACGCGAGTGAAATCACGCTCTTAGATACGTATCAACGGTTGCAAGCGATCGCCCAGGAAAGTGGTGCTGGTTCCCAAGAAAGAAAGCTGCAAGGTTTGGAAGATTTATTATTGCAGCTAGATGCCATTGGTCGCAAAGTAGTTGTCAGAATTATTCTGGGTAACTTGCGCCTAGGATTTTCCACGATGACGATGCTTGATGCTTTGTCATGGGCAGTCACGGGTGGCAAAACTGAAAATAAAATGCTCGAAACAGCCTACCAAAAGAAAGCTGATATTGGGGCTTTGGCGGCTGCTTACTTAACGGCATGGCGTGAAGGAGCAGATGCTGCCGCGCGGGCCACTTTGCTGAATGAGTACTCAGTGGCGGTAGGTGTACCGGTGCTGCCTGCCTTGTGTCAGCGGTTAGAATCGGCGGCAGAAATTATTGAAAAGATGGGTGAAGTCATAGCGGAACCTAAATATGATGGGGTCCGTGTGCAAATTCACATTATTAAAAAATCTGCTCAGTCTGCATCCTCAACTATCAAAACCTTCACTCGGTCGTTAGAAGAGAACTCTCATCAGTTCCCAGAATTGTGGTCGATCATTGATGATTTGAAGTGCCAGTCGTGTATTCTAGATGCCGAAGCGATTGGGTTCGATAAGGCCACCGGCAAGCTGTTACTATTTCAAGACACTATCACTCGTAAGCGCAAACACGGAGTGGAAGAGCGAGCTTCTGAAATTCCATTACGCTTCTTCGTCTTTGACATCATCGAGTTAGATGGTCGTTCGCTTTTAGACACGCCACTGCAAGAAAGAAAAGAAGCATTGGAAAAGCTTTTTCAAGATAATGAGACCATTCAGCACACACCCTATATTGTGACAGAGATACCCGAAACTTTACGCGAATTTCACGAAGCGCAATTAGCTGAAGGTTTAGAAGGCGCGGTGATTAAACAACGCTATTCGGGTTACCAAAGTGGACGTAAAGGATGGAGCTGGGTGAAGATTAAAGAAGCTGAAGGCACCACGGGTAAGTTGCGTGATACGGTCGATTGTATCGTGATGGGTTACTATGTGGGTCGAGGTAAACGAGCCGGGTTTGGCTTAGGTGCCTTTTTAGCTGGAGTTCTCAATGAACAAGGGATAGTCAAAACTATTGCTAAAGTTGGAACTGGTTTGAGTGATGAGCAGTTTGTACAGCTCAAACAACGCACTGAGTCTTTACGCAGTGATGAGCCCCCAGCTGTCTATGATGTCGCCAAAGCTCTCCAACCTGATGTGTGGTTGAAGCCAGAAGTCGTCGTAGAAATTGCTGCCGATGAGCTGACCGTTTCACCAAATCATACTGCGGGATGGGCACTTCGCTTTCCCCGCTTGGTGAACTTTAGAGAAGATAAGACTTGGGCTCAAGCCACTACTATCGATGAAATAAAACAACTGGTATGAGAATTGCCTTTTTTACTGATACCTTTTTCCCCGCTCATAATGGTGTCTTAAGTTCTGTAGTTAACTTTGCCAATGGTTTAGTGATGGCTGGTCACCAAGTATTGATTTGCGCACCTCGTCATCCTCAAGCCCAAAGTATGGAGTGGGGATTATTACCAGAAGTAAAAGTCTGTTTAGTAAGGGCATTACCCTTGCCAGTTTATCCTGACTATTGTTGGATGATGCCTACGCCTGGTCTCTTTGAAAAACTCGATGAATTCCAACCTGATATTATTCATACTCATAGTCCTTTAATCGCGGGTTGGATTGGGTTGCGGTATGCCAAAAAACATCACCTGCCGATCGTGACATCGTATAACGTCAACTTTACCAATCAAGAGCTGATTAAAATTTTGCGAATCACCCCCATGAAAGTGACGCGCTTGATTCACAAACCAACCATCAAAGCTGCGGCTAAATTTTATCAATGGCATAACTTGGTCTTGGTACCCACCTTGAGTGTCAAAGAAAGTTTGACTCCTGCTGCAGTGGACAGCCAAGTTTGTCCCATCCCGGTGCCCGTCACCGAGCTGCAAGCGGCCCGAGGTGGCGGACAAATCTTACGCCAGTCACTCAATGCTCAGCCCAGACTATTATATGTGGGTCGTTTGAGTTTAGAAAAAAATCTCGACGCATTGCTGCAGGTTTTTGCTGCCGCTCACCAGTTGTTGCCAGCTTTAGAATTGGTGATTATTGGTGATGGTCCCTTGCGATCTCAGTTAGAAACCCGAGCTGAAGAGCTCGGTATCAAAGATCAGGTGAGATTTAAAGGTGCCATTCCGTATAAAAAACTTATTACCGAGGGCTGGTTTTATGTGGGTGATGTCTTCATTACGATGTCTAAATGTGAAACACAAGGCTTATCGACGGTAGAAGCCATGGCGTGTGGTTTGCCGGTGATAGCGGCTCAGGCTGAAGGTAATACTGATGTAGTAGCGGGGGCAGGTTTATTACTAGCTGATGAAACTCCGGCCAGTGTGGCTAAACAGATTGTTGAATTAGTAACCGATACAAAATTGTATCGCCACTATCAACAGCTCTCACGCATAAGAGCAGCAGAGTATTCGCTAGCGACGTGTACCCAACGTTTAATTACGTTATACAGCGATTTGCTAAGTCGCTAACTGTTTTTAGCAATTATTTCTGATACCAGTTTCAACAATGTTGCTCGGGCGGCATCATTAAAAGCTGCCATCTTTTTAAGTGGGGCTTGGTACTCAGCTAGTACTTTAGGATGAGTAATCAAGCGTTCCAGTTTGTGATGAATTTTAAACAAGCGCTCTTCCACTAACCCCAGTCGGTATTTTTTGATGAGTTCTAAATTGCCATCTTCTTGGCCAGCGATATGGGTGATCGCGAAAAAGGGTGTCAAAGTTTGTGCTGCTTCGAAAATGGTGTTAGGGCCGGCTTTGCCCACCACAATATCCGCCGCCATCATGTACTCGTGCATATTTTCCACAAACGGGAGAACTACTAACTTAATACTTGAGCTAAAGCCGGCTAAAATGTGCTTGGTTTTTTTAAGCGATTGATACAACATTTTATTTTTGCCGCACACTAAAATGACTTGGAGGGGCTGGGTAGTTTGCACCAGCAGGGGTAAAATTTTGAGGATGAGCGCCGAGCCTTCTGAGCCAGAAGCAATCAAGAGAGTGAAGGTATCAGGATCGAGGCCTAGCTGGTCTCGAAAGTAGGGAGTAGACTGAGTGCGCTGGAATTTTTGACGAACCAGCCAACCTCCAACTTCATAGTGACCACCCGGTTCGAGTTCTTGGCAGATACGGAGTGCGTGCTCATCAAAAACTAAATTCACCCGCGCTTCTGGGGCAATATGCATGGGATGAATGCTGACAGGATCAGCTAACACATTGATGAATGGCACACCAGTCCGCTGCTGGTACGCCTCCAAAGCAGGGTTATACATGAAGTATGTGCTGAGGCATAAATCAGGTTTGACCTTATTCAGAAAGCGCTCAATCCGCTTTTGAGTACGTCGCAAAAAAAGCTTCTTAATAGTGGGTAAAGTAAGGGCATTTTTAGAGAGGGCGAAAGGGATTTGATTGGCAATCGGTAAGAATTGATAAATGGGTTTATAAATCGAGAACCACGGGTCTTCAAAATGAAAATGCTCGATGTGATATTGATTAGACAAGATCTCTTGAGCAGCTTGACCAATGCTGAGATGTCCTTGGGGGGCAGTCAACAGCGCAATAGTTGGTTTTGTTTTCACACCTGGCATTATACTAAAGCCTGATAGAATTAGGGTATGAAAGTGATTGTTGGCCTGGGTAATCCCGGTGCTGAATATCGAAATACCAGACATAACGCCGGCTTTTTAGCGATAGATGAAATTGTGGCTAAAAGACCTGACCTGAAGTACACCAACTCTAAAAAGTGGGTGGCTGAAGTTTGGCAGGGTCCGGAATTATTATTGATCAAGCCGCAGACTTTTATGAATAATAGTGGCCAAGCAGTCCGAGCTATCATTGAGTACTATCATAAATCTTGGTTAGCTCATCACTCAGAACTCAAAAATCTGTACGTGATGCATGACGATCTAGATTTAGAGTTAGGTCACGTTAAGGTGCAGTTTGATAAAGGCCCGAAAGTCCACAACGGTTTATTGTCATTGGAACAACATTTAAAAACCTCAGCCTTCTGGCATGTACGAATTGGGATTGATGGGCGCCAAGGAGACCGCAGTTTGCCAGGTTCGGCATATGTGTTACAAGCTTTTCAAGCTGAGGAATGGTCACGCTGCAAACCAGCTTTGACCACTGTCTTAGATCAAATCTTATGATGATAAAAATGCGCACTCCTTTTGAGATGTTATTATCCTGGTTGGAGTTGGTGTTGTGGTTGTTTGTGCCGGCCATATTACTGGGTCGGTATGAGTGGTTTTTGACGCCCCTTGTTGCTCAATCGGCAGCATATGATTGGTTATCACTACCGCCGGTCATGGTAATAATCGCTTATTTTTGTGTGGCTGCTGGGGTGTATTGGCTAGGGCAACAATGGACCCACCGGAGATTACCCGCGACAGCTTCACCACTCACTGGTATGTCGCGCAGAGTTCAGCACCGGGTTGTAATCTGGCAAATACTCAGTTTTTTAAGCTTATTTTTGCTGCTCTTTTTTGCCAGCTGGCGAGCCGCGTGGTTGATTGTGGGGGCTGCGGCTATGCAGGGTCTGTGTTGGATACTGAGTGACCTGGGTGGCAGACCAATTTTGCCATGGATGAATTTTTTAAGCTCTCGCATGAAGTTGCCTACTATGGCTCGGGTACTGATAGTTATATTGATGCCGTTGCTACTCAGTAGTTTGGCTCGTTTAGTAGGTATAGAAGTAGTATGGTTGTTGGGAGGTTTGGGGGCTTTAAGCGCCTTGCTGCTGATACTCGTCCATTCGGAACTTGCTCAGCTACAAAGCCAAGAGAACGAGCTAGGTGTTACCAGTCCAGCATTGTATCGATTGGGAGAAGGAGCCTGGTGGTGGTATGTCGTGGGAATAGTCACGCCACCTGATCAAAATGGTTTTCTCTACGGCTTGATTTTATTTTTAATTTTCATGATGACCACTTTTATTCCAGTGCCATCATTATCACCACGTAATCAAAGATGGGGAGCAGCCCTTACCCTCATCATCAGTTTTATAGCCAAGTTAACCCATCCCGGCTTACTGGGGATTATTTTGATTACTGTCATTGATGGAATTATGGCTCAGGTTTTTTGGGGCACACGCCTTCGACCTCGGGGAACTGTCCATGCGAGCGTCCAGTTGGTAATAGTATCGATAGTGATGTTGAGTGGCTTTTTTTATCCCTCGCTGATATGGATGCTCTTATTTGGAGGGGCAGCAGTGAGTGTGGCCGTAAACCTCTTTTCAGAGTAAACTACACCTATGGCTAAAACCGCCAAAACTACTAAGCCCAGTTTTTCTAGTCTCCAAGATTTATTTGCAGATTTCCAGTTGGATGATAAGGGAGGATACATTACCCAGGAGTTTCAAGATTTTGGCTATCGATTGGCCGTCGAGCTCGATGACTTAAAACACAAAAGCCTCTACATCAAAATGTCGAAAGAACTACCTCGTGGTCTTTTAGAAACAGCCTTGAGCTTTGTCAGCGATGCCAATGCTCGCAATAAGGCCCGACTCTTTATGTGGAAGGTAAACGACCTTAAAAAGTCATTGCCCTCCACCACTAAGAAAAAATAACCTATGCCCAGCAAAAACATTCTACTTTTAATTGCCTTTCTGTGTTTATTGGTTGGACTGCTTAGTTATAACTACTATTATCAACCGTTTGCTTATTTAGGTGAGTTGAGTTCTCAGTTAAACCTGCCCTCACCGTCACCCAGTGCTCCAGTAACCAAGCAAAGCTCGCCGGCCCTCAATGAATATCTATCAGCCCTATCAACCCGCCAAAAAATTGCACATTTACTCTCAGTACCAGTAACTTTATCCACCACTGAGCCTGCTTCGACATCTGGATCTTTGGCACTTAAACAGGCCTGGATAAAACAAGAAGGGCCCGGCATGGTTTTACTTTTTGGCGAAAAAATTTCTCAGCCACTAGTAACAGCCTTCACTACGCAAATTAATAGCGGTGAAACGAATGCTGCTCAGGTTCTTGCTAGACCATTAGTCGCAGTAGATCATGAAGGTGGCAGCGTGCAACGTTTGAGTGGTCAAGGTTTTACAGCGTTGGCGAGTTGGCAAGAGTTGTGTGCTTTGCCGGAAACAACCATGCAAGAACGATTGCAACTGTCGGCACAGGAACTCAAGGCTGCGGGAGTGAATGTCGTCTTAGCTCCGATGGTCGACGTGGGTGTCACACCCCACCCAGTTTTGAAGTCACGTCTTTGTTCTGATGATGTCGAAACGACTAAACAGCGGGCCCAGTTATTCATTGACGCTTTTACCGGTGAAGGTGTGTTACCGACTCTCAAACACTTTCCAGGAATTGGTCGTACCAGCAAAGACCTACATCTCCAATTTGATCAAATTACATTTAATGAACAAGAAACAGCTCTGTTTGGTAATTTGCTCGAAAACAATTCCGCCTTAGCCGTGATGACAACCCACGTGGGCTTAACCGAAGTCACTGGGAGCCAGCCGTGTAGTTTAGATCCGCAGTGTGTAGGTGAACTCAAAAAGGCATATCCACAAGCACTTATAGTTACTGACGCTCTTGAGATGAAAGCCGCTCAATCAGCTACTACTGCGGCAGAAGTGAAAAATCTAAGTCAAATCAGTATTGCCGCGGTCACTGCGGGCAATGATGTATTGGTATATGGTCCTGGGGTGAGTACTGCTCAGCTCGACGCCATTATTACTGAGCTAGAAAGTGAGTATCAACGTAATTTGAGATTTAGAGAACAAGTAGAACTGAGCAACAAAAAAATACTTCACTTTAAAGAACAGTATCATCGTCAATAACTTTATATGTTGTGGTCACTTTCACCATTATTTCTAAGCAGCTGGGGAATAATCCTCGGGATGGTAATCATGATAGGTGATCAGCTCATTTTTTATCGTTGGTACCAAGAAACTGAAAATCTTACCCATCCTCGACCACCAGTGCTGATGACGCATTCCATTTGGTTTATGGCAACATATGTGTTACTGGGTCTATTCATAATGACTTCTGCTGATAGTTGGGTAGGCCGAGGTTTGATTATAGGAATAGGTACTTACCTTTCTGCGCAGTTATTGATGAAGAGAAGTAACCCCCGTCTTTTTGATCAAACGTTTTTTCCTCATCATGCTTCATCTCCCACGCCCGCTCAGCGTGAGTTAGTAGTGACAATCATAGTGGGCAGCACACTGTTATGGACGGTAATCATGAGTAGTTTGTTGTTGAAGTTATATTGGTAGCGATCATATGCAGTGGCAACTTCCTGGGCTTGGTGTGACTTTCCATTTGTATGGTCTAATTGTAGGTCTAGCTATGGCAGTGGGAGGGTGGTTGATGGAGCTAAAAGCCAAGCGTGAACACATAAATACAACTCAATTATGGCCAATGATCGCCGGAGGTTTACTAGGCGCTTTGATAGGTGCGCGATTGTGGCATGTGGCCACAGACTTTCCACTTTATACTCATAACTGGTGGGCGATAGTCCAAGTGTGGCAAGGTGGTTTGAGTATTCTTGGTGCTATAGCTGGAGGGGTGTTAGGCTTAAAGATTACTCGACATTTTTTTTACAACTCCGAAAACATTTCTTTATCACAGTTGCTTGATTTATCAGTTTATGGCTTACCAGTTGCGCAGGGAATAGGTAGAGTTGGCAATTGGGTAAATCAAGAGTTATATGGGTTGCCTACCACTTTACCTTGGGGTATCTTTATTGAACCTCAGCATCGCTTAGCAGGCTATGAAAGCCAGGCCTACTATCATCCCTTATTTGCTTATGAAATGATATTCACATTAGGTTTTGCAGCGTGGCTGTGGTGGCGAGAATTTAACTTAGTTGCATTTGAAAAAAGAAAAAACAAAAAAGCAACTTGGTTGCAATTTGGTTGCGGAAATATTTTTACGGTGTATATTTTGTACTATGCAGTTTTGCGGTGGGGACTAGAGTTTTTGCGTTTGGAAAAAGCGGGAAGTGGCATTTATACTTTGAGTATTAACCAAGTCATTATCACTATCGTAATTTTCTTACTCACCTGGAAGCTATGCCTTGCAAAACATGACTAAAACAGAGTTGAAGAATCACTATCATCATTTTTTACGTTTTGAACTCCCCATTTGGGTAGGTGCTTTTTGTTTGTTTGGCGTTTTTCTGTATTATTTCTTTTTGTCTTCCACAGGTGATGAATTTTTATCTTGCCACCCATCTCTTAGTCGCCATAGTAAGCCCCGGCTAATTTGTGAAAATCATCAAGATTATGCAGCGGCGGAAGCTGATCACCGATATATCAATCTCACTGTTGGTGATAAAGTTCTCACAGTAGAAATTGTTACTAAGCCTGAAAGCTTAGAGCGTGGTTTAAGTGGCCGTTCTCAAATTGGCAGTGATGGCATGTTGTTTATGATGCCGAGTCCTCGCCGGCCGCAGTTTTGGATGAAGGAAATGTTGTTCGGTCTCGATTTGATATGGATTAGCCAGGGACAAGTCAGTGAAATTACTCCCAATGTACCAGCCCCCCAACCACTCCAGCCACTTACACAATTACCTCATTACTCTCCACAGCAACCAGCCGATGCTGTTCTCGAGGTAGAAGCCGGTAAAGTGGCGGCCTGGGAAATTAAGATTGGTGATACGGTGAGTTTTGAGTAATGACTTGACCTACTTGAGTAGTTTACAATCAAGGGATGTCAACTGCTGCCTCGGCTGCCGGCCGTCTAAAAGGCCTGCTCAAAACTTCCTTTGCTACCTCTGGTGGAGCTACTAACGTACTGCAATTAGAACCCATTCCCGGTGACCCGCCTGTACCTGGATTAGTGAGTGATACTTTATTAAGTACCACTTTTCCCCCGGTACCCATTGGCCTTGGCAACAATTCTACTGTGAGTTCGGCTCCTCCTGAGCTTTCTACTCAAGATAAGGTGGAACTTTTTGATCAGGTTCTCAGTGAGATTGAACAACAGCTACCTGTAGGTGCCCCTCCAGCTGTTTCCGCTGTTAGCCCTGATGCCATTGCCCAGTCAGTTTCGACAGTGCCAGTCACCGCCACACCAGCTGCCCCAGTTAACCCTGTAGCTTCTGATCTAACTACTCAAGTAGCCGCCCCGCTAACCTCACCTACTCCTCAGCCAGTGCCGGCTGCAGTGGCTCCGCAAGCCGTGCCTTTAGCCGTGGAACAATCAGTAGCCGCCGCCAGTCTTAATCCCGCTTATCCTACTTCTAGTATCAAAGAAGCTTTGCCATCCATGGTGACTCTCGAAGCACCGAGTTTTGATTTGCCAGTAGGTGTACAGAGTGTGGAGCATGAACACAGTCCTGAGCTGGGTCCTGAGATCGAGGGCTTTTTACATAAAGTGGAAGATCATCATGAGCAGCAGCCACATGAAATTGTCGTGGCTGATGGCTCTCAACTGCTGCCAACGCAAAAATATATGGCTCAACCTGTGATTGTGTTACCCGTCACCCCAGAAGTTGAACAAGAAGGCCAAAGTAAAAACACCACCTTTAGTGTCCGCTGGCTGGTAGAATTCAGTCATAAAATTATGAAGATGTTTAGTGGAAAGGTGATATATAGAAGTAATTAAGTAACTAAGTAAATAAGTAATTCGCTGTCGCGCTAATTACTAAGTTACTCAATTACTCACTTACTCACTTACTAAGACCATGCTTGATCCAAATCTAATGCTTGCTATGTTGATTTCTTGGTTTTTCACAGCCTTGTGGATACTATTAGCCTTGGTGTTGATTGGTGCTTTGTGCTATGTCTTGTTTCAGTTTTATCGACATCGCAATCGGGAAGAGTATGCCTTAGATTTTGTGACCTTGATGGTCAGATTACCTAAGGATAATGAAATCAAAATTGATGCCGCTGAACAAATGTTTGCTGGCTTATACTCACTCAAAAAAACGGGCTGGTTTAGTTGGTTCAAGAATGAAGAAGTGTTCTCGTTTGAAATTGTGGCTCTCAAAGAAAAGATTGCTTTTTATGTAAATTGTCCACGCAAAATCCGCGATTTAGTTGAGAAACAAATTCACGGTGCTTATCCTAATGCGGAAATTAAAGAAGTAGATGAAGTGAATATTTTTAGCGAAAAAGGCAAAGTTGCTTTTACGAGTGTTAAAACTGAAAAAGCAATTTATCTGCCCATCAAAACCTACAAAGATTTGCCAACCGATGGTTTATCACTTTTGACTTCAGCATTATCTAAAATGGGCGAGGGTGAAGGAGCAGTGGTGCAAATCTTATTACGTCCAGAGGGTAGAGGTTGGCAGAAAAAAGGTCGTAATTATATTCAAAAAGAAAAGAAACGTGAGGCCGATCCCGAAAAAGCAACCTATGGTCATGATCCGAAAGAAATGGAAGCTATTGGTGCCAATGTTGAGAAACCAGGTTTTAGAGTTAGCATCAGAGTAGTAGTGTCATCTCCTAATGAGTACACTGCCGAGTCACATTTAAATAACATTGTCGGTGCTTTTGCTCAATACACTTCTGCCTACAATAACTTCAAACAAGTGGAACATATTTTCTTAAAGCCACTTTTTATGATTGATTTCATTTATCGTTACATGCCGATGATGAACATCAACACTTCCATTTTAAATATTGAAGAATTAGCGACACTATTTCACTTTCCCAATAAAACTGTTGAGACGCATCACATTCAGTGGCTAAATGCTAAAAATGCTCCAGCTCCAGATAAAATTCCTACTACCGGCATGTTGTTGGGTGTATCGGCGTATCGTGGCGAAAAACGTGAGGTCCACATGGATCTCAATGACCGTCGTCGTCACATGTACATCATTGGAAAAACGGGTACCGGTAAATCAGAGTTTTTAAAAGAGATGATTTTGCAGGACATTGAAGCTGGACATGGCGTATGTGCGATCGACCCCCACGGTGAGTTTATTGAAGATATTTTGCAACTGATGCCGCCAGAGCGGGCTGAAGACGTGATTTATTTCAATCCTTCAGATCTTGATCGGCCGATGGGCTTGAACATGATGGAGGCAGATACCGAAGAACAAAAACACTTTGTGACCAGTTCCATCATCGGTTTGATGTACAAGCTATACGACCCGCACCGCACAGGTATTATCGGTCCGCGGTTTGAGCACGCCATCCGGAATGCGATGTTGACGATCATGAGTAAACCAGGCACCACCTTTATCGAGTTAGTGCGGTGTTTGACCGATAGTAAATATGTGGAGGAGTTATTGCCTTTTGTTAAAGATCCAGTGGTGCGTCGCTACTGGACTGACCAAATTGCCCAAACGTCTGATTTTCACAAATCAGAAGTCTTGGACTACATCGTTTCTAAGTTTGGCCGGTTTGTGACCAATAAAACTATGCGGAACATCATTGGTCAGCCGTCCAGTGCTTTTAACTTCCGGCAAGCCATGGATGAAAAGAAAATCATTCTTTGTAACTTATCCAAAGGTATCTTAGGTGAAGAAGACGCCAAATTTTTAGGTCTGATTTTAGTGCCTAAAGTATTGACTGCGGCTATGAGTCGGCAGGATATTGGCATGGACCAGCGCCACGACTTTTTCTTATACGTGGACGAGTTCCAAAACTATGCTACCGAAGACTTTGCAGTCATTTTGTCAGAGGCTCGGAAATACCGGCTCAGTTTAATTGTCGCTAACCAGTTTATCGGTCAGATTGACGAAGAGATTAAAAATGCTGTTTTTGGTAACGTCGGTTCGATTGTATCTTTCCGGATTGGTGTTCCCGACGCCAACTTCTTGCAACACGAGTTTAGCCCCACCTTTAATGAAGGTGACTTAACTAACATCGAAAAATATCACGTCTACATGAAGACCATCGTCAACAACGAACCGGTTCCGCCATTCAGTATGTCACTTGAAAAAGATATGGACCAAGTCAAAGCTCGGATGAACCCCAAAATGGCTGAGATGATCAAGCAACTCAGTCGTCTCAAATACGGCAAAGATCGCGAGAGTGTAGAAGCTGAGATGAATGTGCGAGCGAAGTTGTAGAAATGCAAGAAAAGCTATTGCCCTCTACTAATATAGAAAAAAGTTGGCAAGAAACACTTAAATCAGATGAATTTTTACCTGCTGAAAGAGAATTGTTAACACTCCTATATGACGAAGTAATTAATGGAGAGCCTGAGTTAAGGATTTATACCTACGACGTTTTCATAGATAAATGTAGGTATTTGAATATTGATCCAATAGTAATTCAGGAAAAAGCTATGAGGCTTTTTCCACAATATGAAATTCAAGCACTTTTCAAACATCTTCCCAAAGGATTAAAGATTCGAGCGAAAGAAGAACTCTACCATGATGGTACTTCTATTGCTGGGACAATGTTTTTTATAAGAGAATTAAATGAATCTAATCGCCTATATCAACGGGATGGTAAAGATTTTGTCAAGCTAAGCCGAGCTGAAGTTAAAAAAATTATAGAAACTGAACTTCCCAATAATAAACCCACTTTTATTAACGAAACTCTAGGATGGGTGACAGCTGAATCAATTCAAGGATACTCTAACGGTGTTCGCTTATCACAAATAGATGGTGAAGAGACGGACGTTAGCATTGATGATACCACTTTTTTTATCATTGAAGGAGCAGATCATAAATTAGCTCAGCGAAGACCACGAGAGATTTATTTTGGTCAATCAGTGCAGGTTTGGGATGCCGATATTCAAAGATGGGTAAGAGGTAGAATTACCGATAGAAAAAATGTAGATAAAATACTTGTTCAATTGGATGAACCAATTGAGAAAACAAATTATTTTGGTGAACCAAGTCAAGTTAAAGATGCTGAAATTTGGATCGGAGACGTTGCAATCAGAGGATGGAGCGCGGATAAAAAACTACCTTCCCTTGGTTCATCCATGTTTGAAAGAGAGGAATATCATTTTTTAAATATTGATTTAACTGCTGAACAAGAAAAGGTGCCTTTTGAGCAAATCCCTAAGGAGTTCATACCCGGTACATTGATTCGTTTTCCAGGAGGCGGCATAGGTTTAGTAGAAAGAACTAACTCACAAGGTCAGAGTTTTGTTGATGGTGTAAAAGCTGGTGGACAACCATCCTTAGAAGGAGAATCTGTCAATTGGATGAATTTAGAGCAGTTGCCGATTATTTTGGAATCTACAGAATTTGAGAAAGAAAATAGTGAGTTAAGAAACAGGCGTGTCAAAATTAATATCAGATCTTTAGAAGGTGAAGAAAAACTTTCATTTCGACAAAGATTTATAACACGTTTACGAAATAAATTTATGGGGCTTTTCTCAGAAAAGCAGAATAAAAATCAGAGAATCATGAAAGTGGAAAAATTAGTGAAACTAAATAATGAGCCATACGTAATTTTACGATCATTGCCTGTTTTGTTAAGCGAAGGAGGTAATAAGAATCAGCGTTTATATTATGAGCTGCCATTGCGGGTTTTCAATGAGTTGATAGTAAAGGGGGAATGTGAGCTGAGTTCTAAAGATGTTACAGAGTCACTTCGCTATTATTTTCCAGATCAATACAAAGATATTATCAATAATATTGATAATTATTTTGGTAGTGTTTATGCAGAGGTGAAGTTGAAAAACAACCGAGTTATTCTTAAGAAACAATCAGTTTATTTTAATTGCTTGCCTTTTGGTGTATATCTCATTTTCCCCAATGAAGATATTCCGCGCTTAATTCCTTTAGAGAAGATAGAAAGTATTGAAATCTTATAAAAAAAGACTAACATTAAAAATTTGCGTCAGCAGGCGTCTGAGCGGCAGCCTCATACTCTTTAATCACCTGTTGGCAGTATTGATAGCGAGCGTACTCAAAGGCTTTTTGGTGGATGGGTTGTTTGTGTTCACCGACTTCCACACTGGAACCAAGGACGTTGCCCACGTGTGAACCGACTTCTTGTGAACGTGTAGAAAGTATCTGGAGCTGTGAACCAGCACTGCTACTAAGTTGCGCAACTGGGAGCTTGTCGCGGAATTGAAAAAGCGCCGTTTGGGCGTTTACCATCACTTGAGCTGGCAACACACCCCGATTTAAAGCGGTATACGCACCCACGCCTAAGATCACGAGTATCAAGCACAGTAATAATAAAGCTTTAACCATTTTCATGAGCCATTTAGTATATCACTTTGAGAGGAGGCTTACTCGTAGCGGAGGGCTTCGATGGGTGAGAGCTTAGCGGCACGGCGAGCGGGCGCTGCCCCAAAGACTAAACCAACTACCGTCGAAACACCAAAGGCCAAGATCACGGCCTGCATTGTGACTCGGGCGGGGAAGTAGGGTTGGATAGCGAGGGAACCTAGATAGGCAATGGCTAAGCCAATCAAGCCACCAATGATGGATAACAAGGCTGCCTCGATTAAAAACTGTAATAAAATTAAATTTGGTGTCGCGCCCAGAGCTTTTCGCAAGCCGATTTCTCGGGTACGCTCAGTCACTGACACCAACATGATGTTCATGATACCAATGCCGCCCACCACCAGCGAGATGGCAGCAATGCCGCCCAAACCAGCCGTCATTGCCCCCAACACACTATTAATCGTGTTCAGTAATTGGGTTTGATCAAAGACGCTAAACTCATCTTCATCAAGTTCTTTCAGTAAGGTTTTTTCGATGCCAGCTTTGGCTTCCTCTAGTGACTTACCATCTTTAATTTTGAAGGTGAAGTTATCGATCAAATCACGATTAAAATCATCGGCCAAAGTCTCGAGTGGAATGTAGATATAGTTATCAAAACTAGGTCCACCAAATCCGCCGCCTTTTTCTTTAAGAACGCCGCTGACTTTATATGATCGTCCATCAAGACGAATGGTTTTATTGACGGGATCAACTTCTTTAAAAAGTTCTTCCGCAATTTTAGTGCCTAGCATCACCACCCGTTCGCCACTGACTTCATCGGTGTCGCTAAACCATTTGCCTTTTTCAGCAGGGCTGTTGGTGAGAATTTCATATTCATTGGTGGTGCCATACAGAGTGACGCGCTTGGTGACGTTGCGATATTTAGCTTCGCCGGTACCCAACACCGCCGCTGCACCTTCATCGATGTACTCGCGGTTGTTGCGCATCACGTCGTTGAGTTGCCGTATTTTGAGTAAGCCACGAGTGGTATCAATTAAGGTTTGTTCTTGGTTCCCAAAGCCCCCATCTTCGCCAAACGGATTACCTGGAACTACATAGAGTGTATTACTTCCCAAATCTGCAAACTGCTCGGTAATATATGCCTGTAAGCCGGTGCCAATACTCGTTAATAACACCACCGAGCCGACGCCAATAATCACCCCTAACATCGTCAGAAACGAGCGCGTTTTGTTGACAAAAATAGCCTTGAGGGCGATTTGGAAAATACTACCCATGTTTGCGTTTTCCTGTCAGTTTGCCGGCTTTGGGCATCTTAGTATCTTTAATAATCACCCCGTCCTTAAACACGACTAGTCGTTTAGCGATGGCCGCCACATCATCCTCGTGCGTAACCATAATGATGGTACTACCTTCAGCATGCAACTCAGTTAACAATTTTTTGATATCCTCGCCACTTTTGGAATCAAGATTGCCGGTGGGCTCATCAGCAAAAATTAAACTGGGATTATTGACCAGTGCCCGAGCGATGGCCACGCGCTGTTGTTGACCACCGGAGAGTTGGGCAGGTGTATTGTGGAGACGGTCACCTAAGCCGACGCGTTCCAACATCGCTTGGGCTCGCTTCCTGCGGTCAGCTTCGCCCACGTTAGCGTAGACCAAAGGCAGCGCCACATTATCCAGCGCCGAAGTGCGAGCTAACAAATTAAACTGCTGAAACACAAACCCAATCTCTTGATTGCGCAGGCGAGCGCGTTCCACCTCATTAAACTTAGTTACATCTTTGCCTTTGAGTGAAATGACGCCGGTACTGGGTTCTGCCAGCATACTCGCCACTTGCAAAAATGTTGACTTACCGGAGCCAGACGGACCCATCACCGCCAAAAACTCACCCATTTCCACGTCGATGCTGATGCCATCTAAAGCGCGGATGGTGCTATCACCCAGGTGGTAGTGCTTGGTGACGTTATCGAGTGCTAGTAACATAGTTGATAAGGTAGTTAGCTACAGGTTGTTAAGTTGTTAGATAATGCGGCGGGCGGTTACCAGCTTGATACGATAATATTTTATTTAGTATTTTCAAAATTTCGGTGAGATTGCTTTCTAAGAATGTAAATTTTTCAGTTTTAATGTAATTGAGATGATGAGAAATAATAAGTTGGGTTTCTAATTCAACTGCTGAAGCGTAAGCATAGCGTAGGAACTGATGATATTCAGCCATCTTTTTTGATCGACCGCACCCTTCGGCAATATTAGAAGCTACTGACACCGATGCTCTTCGCATCTGTGAGGTTAATCCAAACATTTCAGTTCTTGGATATACATTTGTAACTGCATAAATATCGAAACAGAGCTGCATAGATTTCTGCCAAACAATTAGGTCTTTATACGATTTAACTTTGGGATAAGTAGACATTAAAGGCAAATTTTAAAACACAATGGCTTTAAAAGCATTGCTCATCAGCTACCTATCAATTCTATTTCAGCACTTAACTTTTATTCTAACTATCTGTAGCTAACTATCTGTAGCTAACTATCTGAATCACTGTGGAATCAACACTTCATCAGTGAGGTTAAGACCCCGCGTGACCTCGACTGTATCTTCAGTTTCTAAGTCGACCTCAATTTCGCGTTCTTCATAGGTGAACTCACCCGTGCGGACATCAACCACGGTTTTGTCATCGCGGTCGCGCGTGGCATCAAGTGGAATAACTAATACCTGTTTTCTAGTATCTACCGTAATGTTGACGTCACCATTCATACCCAAGCGCATTTTTTGGAGCGCGTCAGGTTGTTCGATGGGGAACTCCACAATAAAGACGGTGCCAGATGAACTTTGGCTGCTTTTGAAATCAATACTTTTGACGTAGGTGGTAATTTTTTCGTCAGGATAGGCATCCAACTCGATCTCAGCTACTTGGCCAACTTGAATTTGACTAATGTCTGCCTCATCAATGCCAGCGCGGAAGACTAAGGTGGCAGGATCGACGAGTTCGAAAGCGTCAGTTAGGCCTAGATTCACGCCAGTGACGGTTGTGGGAGCAGCAGTTAAGATGCCAGCAAAGGGGGCAGTAATGACGGTGTTTTTGATGGCAATGTCACGAATCTCCACGTTTAATACAGTGTCATCAAGATCCCATTGTTCTTTATCGATGCGGCGACGAGTAGGGAGGGTCTCGACGTGATAATCAGTGGCGTCTTGGGTGGCTTCCCAATCCCAACGTTCACGCATGTAAGCGTTTAAATCTTGTTGCAGTCGTTTTTCCAGCTCTCTGCGATCGATGGTGGCAATAGTTTGCCATTTTTTAACCATGTCACCAGGCTGAGCACCAAGGTAAACAACTTTACCTCCCGCCGCGAAGCGGAGGCTGGCTTTTTGTTTGGCATCAACCACACCAGAAACTTGAATGGTTTTGGTCAAATCTTGAGTTCGGGGTTTTTCGAAGGTTAAGTCTGGCTTAGCGGCCTCGGCGCGGCGATACTGCCAGTAGCCACCCCCGGCGGCAATTAACAGCACAATCAGGATCAGTTTCCAGCGGCGGCGAATGAGGTGCCAAGTTCTAGTAGGCAACGACAGCAAAAATTTCACATATTAACTATAAACGTTTTTGGCTATCAAGCCAAGTGGAGGTCGAAGGCGCATCTGGATCATTGTCAAAATACCAGTGGTTTTTTTCAAAACTTTCGAGTGAGAGGTGTTTCATCATGACTAGTGAGATTGCTGCAAAAGTCCGCCTGGGGTGTGTACAAAATGTACGTTTTGACTGTAATGACGTGTATCCAGGCGAACTTCTGAAGCAAGGGTGGAGGGAATAGCTGAAAGTCCTTTAAGAAGTTTTCTCAAGGTGTGCGAAAAAAGGGCTTAGCTTTTTTGTTTGATAGTGGTTGTTCAAAAAGTGAACTTTGTGAAGGTTGTGCGATTTTTGTTAATAAACGCACAATCGATAAAAAAAACAGGTTTATGAAGATGAGTCCCTGCTAAGGTCTTTTTCGTAAAAGGAAGTTTTGTGTCTGTTGTATGATTTTTGCCAATATTCATACAAGCGAAAAAAGAGACTTAATCAGAAAACTCTTTTCCCCCCCAGCTCACTGAGCTGAAAAGCTTTCCCTTCCCATGACATAATTAGGACACGATTGTGGCACAAATATGCCACGAGTAAATTGGTGCGCTCTGTGAAGGTACCGCGGCCAAACTCCTGATATAATTACGGCTGTTAAGCGAGCCGATAGCTCAGCTGGTAGAGCAGAAAGCTTATACCTTTCCGGTCGGGGGTTCGAGTCCCTCTCGGCTCACACATTCACTTTTCCCTTCATACAAAAAACCCTGCAGTGTTACCACCGCAGGGCTCAATTTCAAAACTATTCAGCTTATAAAATCAGTAAGGCAAGGACTGCTCCACCGACAATGGCGAGTAAGCCTGGGCCGATGAACTTCTTGAAGGTATCAGCTGCACCTGAGCGAGGTAACTCACTTGGTAAGGGCTCGGTTCCATCAACGGTTTGAGTCGGCACGTAGGTGGTTGTAGAAGGTGGCGTACAAGAAGCACTTTCTGGATTAGACTCTAAGCGACAGACGCGACCTTGGTTGGTGTCATAACAGGCATGATCAGGATTACTACAGTCACTATCAGTACCACAGGCTTGGTTACAGTAAGCGGTACTACAGCTGGCGCTGGTTGGATTAGTAGCTAAGCGACAGTTCCCGTTGTAACAGATGAAGTTACTATTGGCTTGAGCACATTGTGTGTTGTTCTGACAGGTACTGTTACAAGAGTAGGTTGTAGTTGTCGTTGGTGATGGCGATGGGCTCGTACTTGGTGAAGGACTTGGGCTCGTGCTTGGTGAAGGTGAAGGGCTAGTACTCGGTGATGGACTAGGACTGGTGCTCGGTGATGGGCTGGGTGAGGTAGATGGTGAGGGACTTGGAGAACCAGCCACTACAAATGATAAGGAACAATTGGCAGTTTGAACCACTGCAGCTTGAGGACGTGAGTCTGGAGCAGTAGGAGCGACCGGAGTTTGATCCACGCGTTGGCGGATGGCAGTTAAGACACCGGCCATGGATAACACAAAGAACAGGGTTAAGCCCAACACAGTCATCACTGACCGAGCATCTATTCCGAAAATTTTGCGAGGTTGTTTACCAGCAGCAGGGAAGCCCTTGAAGTTGGTACCACCGGCATTACCACCACCAGCGCCACTAGCCGTCATGACTGGTGTGGCAGGAGCTACCGGAGCAGCGCCAGTAGTAACTGGTTGTTTGGTGTAGCTAGTTGGTGTTGGTGTCGCGTTAATCATGATTGGTATCCATTAGTTATGGTGTTACCCCTGTCCCAAACGGGTTTTCATATGAGTGACAACTGGTATCATCTTGAGTGGTACAGATTCGGCATTGTGCAGCGTGCAGACCAGTCTTGGTGATCGTGTAATTATTAGACACTCGACCAGTCATCTGTAAGTTGACGAGCACACCATCTGGCTCTACGATCCGGGCTTGGTACTTACCACTTTGAGTGATGGCAGCTACTTCGCCACAAGTAATGCGGATGGCGTTGCCCATGGCAGGGTCTTGAGTAGCTGGAGCACTTGGGTTGGTTACATTAGTCATTTGAATTGACAAACATTGTGGTCCGACTGGTGCCTGACAACTACCACTGGTTGGATTCTCAGGTAAGCGGCAGCGTTTGCCGGTGGCGCCCGTGTCGATACACTTCAGGCGGGAGTCAGCAGTGGCACATTGAGCATCATTTCCACATTCACTGTTACAGAAGTACCCAGGTGGTAAGGATGGAGGAGGACTCTCCTGAGTTACTGTTACTGGAGGTATGTTAGGCGCTGGAGGCTGGATCACTGGAGGTTGAGTACTACAGTTCGCAGCACATTGGTAGATAGTCATGGTGCCTTCACCTGGTTTGCCCAGAGCACATTCTTTTCGACCATCGCCGTTGACATCTTTACAAACGTAATCATTAGGATTATCGCGGGTGGTACAAGAGTACACAGTGGAGTTGAAGCCACCACCGTCAGTGCGAGTATAAGAACCACTGCCGTTGAAGGTACCGCGACAGTCACATTGAATGACACCACAGCCGCTTGGCAGTTGACTCTTCATGTTCGCAGAGTTTGGTAAAGGTCCATTAACAAAGCCAGAGCCAGTGAATTTCCCGGTATTACAAGCACCGCCGAGACTACCATCGCAAGCATAACAAGCATATTCACAAGTTTCGCCAACACTACCACCATAGGTAGGTGTCCCACCAGCAGAACTAGCACAATAACCAGCTCCATCACCAGTAAGATCACAGCGACCACTAGCGCACTGATTACTCGTAGAACAGAGACAGTTGCCACCACGGCCGGTCGTAGCACTACAGTTAACATTATTACCAGTAGTGTTAGTGCCCCCGCTAACAACTCTTACACACTCACCATTTTGATAATTAGAACCGTTAGCACAAGCGCGAGTCAAAGCACCAGTTTGGGAATGATAACACTCCCAACTATTAGCTTTATTATCACTAAAAGTTGCTCCTTCACACACATTTCCTTTTTTACAACCACCGCTTGTCCAGGCACAGCCAGGATAAGCATTACAGGCAGTAGCACCAGAATCAAAGTTTCCACAGTTGCCGTTTGGATCACTGCCAATAGGTGTATTACATTCACCATTAGTCATCACCCAACCTTCTTTACATTGGAACTCAATTGATTTGCTTGAGCCTGTGCCTACAGTACAGCGTTCTTTGTTAGGACCACCGTCACTGGTGCCAGAGTCACGGGTACAAGCTTTTATTTCTTTACAAGAATTGTCTTCAAAAATACATCCAGACCGTGCGTTACAAGCGCTGGCGCTGGTATCGTAGTTACCACATGAGCCTTGGGGATCTTGGCTGGTGGCTACACAACTCCCTGCATTATTTACATAACCAGTCTTACATTGTGCAGTAGTGGCACCGGATGATTGATGAACACAGAGTTCACCATTTGCAGGTGCGTTTAAGCCAGAAATTGAAATAGTTTGTTTAGTACAGTAAGGTAAACCATTGGGAGCAGTACCTGTTGGATTAAGTTCGACGTTATTACACTCTTTAGGTAAAGTAGAACTAATAGAGAAGGTGTGCTTAACTCCAGCAGTGCCGCCATTTTTACCAGTTTGAGTACACTCACAAGTAGTGTCATTGAGTTTAGTAGCTCCACCAGGACAAACTACGTTTACAGCTTGGGCACAAGTTTGCCCATTAGTAGCCACTTTACCTGTGTTAGGACCAGAACTACAAATACAGCCATTTGGATTAGTACAAGTAGCACCCTCTGGGATGAGACTTCGAGCATTAGGATCAACGCCGCCAGTGGCACTGCTGCGACAAACTCCGCCATTAGACATAATCTTGCCCGCATCTAATCCACCAATACATTTACAGCCGCCAGCATTGTTACACGTTTCGCCAGAGTTAATTTCCTTAATAGTGGCAGGTGCGGTGGAAGTTGCAGCTTTACAACTAGTTCCATAACCAATCACTTTGCCTTTATCTGGGCCATCTAAACACTCACATCCAGGAGTTTCTAAACACTGTCTGCCAGCTAAGATACCAATTCGCCCTGAAGGAGTGGTGGTGCCACCAGTTCCTGTGCTAGGAGGAGTTGTACCGCCACCGCCACCACCACAAGTGGCGCCGTTAGCAATTGAACCACGCGTGTTGTTAGCGCTACACAAACAGCCCCCGGCATTGTTACACACAGCGCCAGGACCTAAATCACCTGCACATTGATACGTACAGGAAGCGGCACAAACGCCCCATTGACCATCGGCGTTACCACTACAGTTACCAGTTTTACATTCTAAGACACCGCCGCGACAACAAGCGCCGCCAATATCTACACTATTAGGGGTGCCTGAGGCTGGATTACAAGCTGAGCCAACAGCGCCACCGCCACCACCCGTAGCTGGAGGAGTTGTTGTACCACCTGTAGCTGGAGGAACTGTGCCACCACAAGCGACACCAGTATTAGTCCACCAACCATTACAATTTGATCGATCACAGCGCCACATGGTCTTAGAATCAGTATTACAACGACTTTGACCTGTAGCTACGCCATCACAATCATTGGGATTACCACAACCACCGCCACCCCCACCGTTGTCAGCAGGAGGAGGTGGCGGCGGAGCGGGAGGGGATCCACACGTACCAGTTTCCTGCCAAGAGCCATTATTACAACGAAAGGTTTTTCCTAAAGCAGTATTACAATGTTCTGAACCTGAAGTTGCCCAGCCATCACATTTAGCGCCAGCAGCTTGGTTCACAATATTAGTGTCATTTTGAGTCAAATAAAAGCCTGCGCCTGCACCTAAGAGGACTAAGACTAAAACAGTCACACCGGCGAAGATCTTCCAATATTTTTTTAGTGCCGCAAAGCGACTAGGAGTTTTGTTAAAGGAGCTGCCCATACTACTAGTAGGGGTGCTTGAAGAGGGAGTGCTTGGCATTCCGGAAACTGAGTTTGGAGCAGCGGTAGTGCTGTTTAACATTGTTTAAATTTTCTTTAACACACAACAACGCCAAGAAACTTGGCTGAGTATCAGAATACAAAGTTTTCGATACCCGAGTCAAGGGGGAGAATGGGGTATTTTCAGGCAGAAAAAGCCCAAACAGATCACAATATATGTTCAATCTGTGACAGAGTATATCAACAATGAAAAGATGAAGTTATTCGCAAGAAATTTCCTGAGCTTCTTCAATCTGTTGAGCCAACCAGAAACTCCACGCACCAGCTAGGATGAAGAAGAATCCCCCGACCAACAATGCTAAGGTTGTTTCAGTAGAACCTGAGACCGGAATGGCACTCTTCGTAGAAGGAATACTCGTTCGGCCGGAACTAGTAGCAGTGCTCGATTTAGTAGCCGTTTGGGTACTCTTAGTAGCCGTGCCGCCGATGGGGAAAGGATTACCAGAACCAAAAGGTGAAGGGCTGGGCGAAGGTGAAGCTTTAGCACTACTCGTCGAGGTTTTAGTGGTGCCACCAGTGCCAGGGGTACTAGCTTGAGCTAAGGTCGTTTTTGGTTGCACTGTGAAGGTTTGAGTCTTAGTCACTTCTTTACCTGTGGCAGGATCGGTATACGAATAGGTGACAGTATGTTCACCAGGCTCTAACTGTTGAGAAAGAGTGGCGATATCAAGAGAGAAGCCACCGTTACCATCGGCCACCAGTTCTTCATAAATTTGGGTTTCAGAATGAACTTCAATTTTGACACGGACACCAGGGGCAGCTTTACCAGTGATCACTGGAGTGGTGGTGGTTACGATTTGCTCAGTGGTTTTTTGCAAGTCCACTACGGTAGCAGTAGTAGTAGAAGCAGAAGCCGAACTACTCGTACTGACTGTGGCACTGCCGCTACTGACACGAGTGACAGTTGAACTGCCACTAGAAACTGCAGTAGTTGCAGCGGCACCGCTGGCATTGGCTAAATCAGACAAACCGCCACCTTGAGTACTGACAATGGGACTAGGTGAGGGCAAGATGGCTGGCTCGGCGCTAGCCATGGGCGTAGTACCCGTTGGCGTACCATTCGCTGTGGTCATGGTATTAATAGGGGCAGCGGGAGCAACAGTGATAGCTTGACCAAAGGTGATGTTAGGGACAGGTTGAGCTTGAGCCACGGTCGTGTTTAATTGAGAGGTTTGGGTGGTTGAGGGGCCTTGGACAGTAATATTCAGATTATCAGTATCGGTGACTGTAGCGTAGCCCGAACCATCAGCTAAGCGAGCATTTGACAACGGCACGGCCCAACTACATGAAGATTTGACGAGTGAAGACATCTCGCCCATACTCGGCATCGAAACATACACCACGCTGCCTTCAGCCGGGGTGCCAGCTTCAGTGTTGACACAACCATACACTGTTTTAGCCGCGGAAGGTGTGCCACTGCGCTTGGCAGTCGTGATGGTAAACGGAGCGCCATTATTATCAAATGTCGCACCGGAACCGGTGCCTAAAGTGTAGTAGTAAGTGACACCAGGCTCCAGACCGCGGACGGTAACGTGATGAAGGGGATAGCTGCCCACATTACCGGAGAGTTGATCACGATCGTCGCTAGCTTGGGATTTAAGACTCTTACTGTCTTTACCATATTTAATAAAACCCGCTGTACTCTCATCGGTTAAAAATGAAACAGTAAAACTGGTATCAGATACATTGGAAACGCGAATATTTTTAGGTGTAGTCTGTGGGGTAGCTCGAGGGGAAAAATTTAAGCCATTGCCACTACTAAAGAAAACCAAACCAGCGCCGAGGGCGACCACTAACACAAACAACCCCAGCAGGGTAGGAATTTGCTTTTGCAAAAACGACTTTTGAGTAGGCAGCGTCGGCATAAAAAACACAGGCATCAAAATATGCCTTCACTAACTCTAGAGAAATTATTGAGTGCGCGCAACGCGAAAATTTACCGAAAGCCAAATAAAACCTGATATATAAAACCATTCACCGGATTTAAATTTGAATGATTCCTTCTGAACCACTCACCGGTGATGGTGACGGGGAGGGACTAGGGCGGACGGTAGAAGGTGAGGCTGGTTGGCTTAAAATTACATCTGCCTCTTGGAGGGTAGTGACGCGGGCATCCCCTTCTTTAGTAATAATTAAAGTATAAATGGGAAAGCGAGCCAACTCTTGAGCAGTGTAAACGCGTTTTTGTTCGAGTCGGTCCAGGACTTGGCGATTAATAGTCGGCGTCAAAGGTTTGGCCAGCAAGAGCAGCTGTGGCGAAATTTTAGTTTTATTTTGTGAGCTCAGCAAACTGATTACCACCCACACTAAAATGGTCGCAAAAGTAAACAACATTAAGTAAAGTAAATGTTGTTTGCGTCGCAGGCCGGTAAGTTGAGTTTGTAAGAGGTTCATGATTCAGCTCCAGCTTTTTCACCAAAATACGGCACACCAATGGTAATGATGGCATTCAGTTTTTTCACCCCCCGTTCCTCACCCGTCGAGAATACGATACTTTCAACCAGGAAAGCCCGGCGGGAGTTTTTAATATCATCGAGAAAAGCCTTAATCAATGGATAATCACCAGTCACTATAACTTTGAGAGCTAAGTTTTGTCGGTTGAGCGTGTCGCCTTGGGGGACAAAAGGAGTTTCAGGGGGAATTTCACTGACACTCAGATTAACGATCACTAATCGCCGATCACTAGCCAGTTTTTCCACAATTTTAATGACTTCGACTAAGTTGGGCTGAGACGGAATGGCTTCATCTAAGACAGCTAAGCGTGATTGTAATCCCAAGTACTCTTCTTGAGCTGATTGGAGAGCGGCATATTTTTGGGCTAATTTTTGATCGAGCTCCCGCTTATCATTAATTTCTTTGATCAGATCAGACATGGTCAACAACGTGGGGCGAATCGCGAACAAGGCAAAGAAAATAATGGCACCGATCGATAAGAATAGCTCCAAAGATACCTGGGCTACTGGCCGTTGGTAAAACTGGGTGAGGGCGGTGGTGAGCTGCTTACGATTGAGTGATTGCATAGCTTATAAGCCCTGAGTCCGATCTAAAATACTGCCATTCTCGGTAGTTCCAGTTTGATTTTTAATAGTTTGCACTTGTTTAGTATCAAACCGAATTCGGAACATGAAACCAGCTTCACTATCATCATTAGTGTTAGCTTCAATCCGATCGACCGTCACATTTAAAAATTCTTTACTAAGTTGCAAGTTGCTGATTAATAAATTGAGAGAACTTTGGGAAAGGGTGGTGCCTTCCAAACTGACCGAAGTGGGGTTAATCAGCAATTGATCGAGGCGAACATCTCGGGGTGTGATGGCACTGAGTTTAGGAAAAATGTCAGATAAATTACCTTGTTGTTCGATTTGTTGATACTGATCAATTTTTTGTTGGGCCAGGCGAACCTTTTGTTCCAGGTCGCCATACGAAGTAATTTGAGTTTCTTTTTGTAACAAGGCAGTATTGAGATTAGTCAGTTGGCGATCGAGGTAAAACCGTGACCCAAAACTGGTGATGACGACGAGCTCAGTGAAAATCACGATATAGCGGCCCACTGATAACGCCCAGCGCAACACCTTACCGAGAGGCGTCTCGAAAAATGGATCTTTGGGCACCAGGTTGATCCGGAGCGGGGCAGCTTTCTTGGACATACGCTTTTATCATTGTAGCAGGTTGGGAATGAGTAATTAAGTAACTGAGTAATTAAGGAACTTAGGCGCCCAGTTCGCTTTGAGCTGGAGCTTCAGATAAAACCTCGGGGGTTTTGGCCAAGGTTTTTTGCCAGGGGCCAAAGGAAGTAACGAGTTGAGTAAAGTATGTCAGCTCTTTGATATCAAATAGCGCGGCAAAATAAATATAGACGAGCACCCCAATCGTACTGGTGGTCACGGTCAGGACAATTAACTCAATTGTGCGGGAAGTTTCAAAAACTAACTCATCTAAGATTCTGAATGGTAAGTATAAAAAGACGGCCATCAAGAAACTAGCCGCGGTCATTTTAATTTGTGGCACCCAAAAACCTTTTTGATTAAAGCCTTTGACCTTGTAATCTAACAATAACAACAACACTAAAAACTCAAGCAAAGCACTAATAGTAATGGCTAAACCAATACCCAGAATCCCGAGTTTTAAGCCAAAGACGAAGATGCTGCACAAGCCTAAGTAAACGATCACATCAAGGAGAGAGACAATGAGTGGAGTTTTGGTGTCTTTGAGGGCATAGAAAGCCCGGACGACTAACGGGGCCATGGCTTGGACACCAATCGAGATGGCTAACACAGCCACTAAGCGGCCCACGGTGAGAGTATTTTGCCAAGTAAACTCGTCAGTCCCAAACGCCAACCGCACCAGTGGTACGCGCAACACTAATAACAATACGGAAGCAGGGAAGCTGAAAAAGGCAATTTGGTGCAGCGACTGCAGCACTAATTGACGAAAAACTTGGCGATCTTTTTCCTCGGCTTCATCGGAGAGGAAAGGTAAGGCAGCTTGGCCAATGGGAACGCCAAAAAATCTAATCGGTGTCACAATCAGCATTAAGGCCATTTGAATTAAGCCATAGGTTAAGTTGCCCGCCACCGAAGTGGCGAAGAAACCTAAGAATAACTTTCTGATTTCATTAGCACCGATAGCCAGCGCACGTGGTGGCATCAGCTGGAAAAACTCTTTCACACCCGGCAAACCCATATTGAGCGTAAATTTGTACCGATACCCAAGTTTAAGCACTGAGGGGACTTGGACAATCATGTGCAAGAATGCCCCAATGATAGTTCCTACTCCGGCAGCATACACACCAATCATCGGACTAAAAGCCAACACCCCGATCAAAATTCCGACATTATATAAAACAGGTGAGAGACTGGAGACTATAAAGCGTTGGTACGACTGCAATATTCCCGACATGAAGCTAGAAATGGCAAAAAAGAACTGAGACAGCAACATGATGCGCGTCAGGTTGGTCACCACCTCGATTTGCTCTGGGGTGAACTCATGTCCAGTGCGCCAGCGAGTGATGGGCTCAGCAAATATAAAAACTGGGACAGCTACAATCACAAACGTGAGGAGTAACACATTCATCATGATCGAGCTCATCCGAAAAGCTGTTTGTTCGTCTTCTTTTTTGTATTTAGAAAAAATCGGGATAAAAGCTGCCGACAGTGCTCCTAAGATCAGGAGTTGAAACATCGTGTCGGGAATTTGAAAACTAACCCAGAGCGCATTAAGCAGTTTCTCGGAGCGTTCGGTGCCATCGAGGAAAACAGAGTTAAAGACCCATTGTTTGGCAAAGCCAGCCGTTGCCGACAAGACATTAGAAACCATGATCACGGCCGCAGCGGACAAAATAGTGTTTTGTTGCTTTTCAATCCAGGCCATGTTTTTGCCAAACAGTTGAGGAAGATGGAAAATCATAAGGGTGTTTTATTATCACGTATTATAGTTGCCAGCTCTCCAGTTGAAAATCAGGCAGTTGTCTAGTACAATCTCAGCCTATGCCAATTTTGAGTAATGCCAAGAAAGCCTTACGCAGTAGCGAACGCAAAGCTGCCGTGAATCGCGTGGTCAAATCTAAATTAAAAACTGCGTTAGACAAAGTTAAAGCCGCTCCTACCGCTGATACGCTCAGCACTGCTTTCTCTGCACTTGATAAAGCCGTCCGTCGCCATATGTTGCACCGCAACAAAGCTGCTCGGCTCAAGAGTCAAGTCAGTAAGCTGGTTAAATAAGCTTTTTTTCTGTTTGATTGGGTGAAGTAAGGCCTTTAAGTAAAGGTTTTAATTACTGCGGCATCTGACTTTAGAGCCGGCATTTAATTTTGGCTGTGTCCGGCGGAATTCATTTTTAAATTGTTTTCTTTCCCTATATCTTTCCAACCCCTTCACTTTTCGTATAGCCCAAAGTGTGCCTAAAAAAGCACTAAAGTGACACCAAACTGTACCCACGAAAAAAATGAGTGTTAAGAGAAGGTATCGGGATGAACCCTACTTCCATAAAGTGGAAAATTTTATAGCTTGTATGAATATTGGCAAAAATCATACAACCTTCATAAACCTCTTTTTTATTCATTGTGCGGATATTAACAAAAATCGCACAACGTAGAAAAAGCTACCATTTTGAACAACTACTGCCAAATAAAAAGATAAGGTTCTTTTTTCACGCCCATTAAAAAAACCTTCTTAAAGGCCGTTCAACTATCAGCCTTTAACCCTTACTTCAGAAGTTCGCCTGGTGACACGTCATTACAGTCAAAACGTACATTTCGTACACAATGTACACAGTCCAGGCGAACTTTTGCAGCACCATCACCAGCCACGATAAAGTACCTCTCTCTTGCTTGTGCCATTATTAACAAAAACCGCACAATCAAAAAAAACCATCTTATTGGAGGTCTGTCTAAGGTATCAAAACATTAGATCAGACAAAACGTCTCAACACTCGTTGGGATTTTTTGTTTCAGTGCCACGTTATTGCCATCATCTTCACTAGCTTTAAACCCACCAAGCAATCTGATTCAACTTGAGGTAGAATAACCTTCATGCCTGAAACAACCCTGGCCTCTCAGACGGCCAGTCCCATCTATCAACAAAAACTGCGCAACTTCTCAATCATTGCTCATATCGATCATGGCAAAACGACCTTAACTGATCGCTTTTTGAAAATGACCAACACTGTCAGTGATCTGGATTTTCAAGAGCGAATGATGGATAGTAACCCCATTGAGCGTGAGCGCGGTATTACCATTAAGCTAGCGCCTGTGCGGATGGAATGGCGCCCTCCGGGCGCCCCCGCTGACCAACCACCCTACATTCTTAATCTTATCGACACTCCAGGTCATGTAGATTTCGGTTACGAAGTCAGTCGTTCTCTCGCAGCCTGTGAAGGTGTTCTGCTCGTTATTGATGCTACGCAGGGTGTCCAAGCTCAAACACTTTCTAATTATCAGAAAGCTCTTGATCTAGGGCTAACAGTCATTCCAGTCGTCAATAAAATTGATTTGCCCTCAGCTGATCGGGAAATGGTTAAGCTGGAGTGTATGGAAACATTTGGCGTGGATGAGCATGACATTATCGAAGTCTCTGCTAAAACCGGTCTCAACATGGATTTGTTACTCCAAGCCGTAGTAGAGCGTATCCCGGCTCCCACCGGTTTGCCTCAAGCCCCATTACGATCTTTAATCGTTACCTCACACTTCGATCAACACCGTGGAGCAATTGCTTTAGTGCGAGTGATGGATGGCATTCTGACTAGAGGAAAACTGCACTTTATGGCTTCTAAAACAGACTTTTCACCAATCGAAGTCGGTTTTTTCACGCCCAAGATGGTCAAGACTGATCAGTTAGTGGCGGGGGAAGTAGGATATGTGGCAACTGGTTTGAAAGACATTAAAATGCTCAAGGTAGGAGATACCATCACTACCGTCGATAACAAGACTACCGTGCAGCCGCTGCCTGGTTACCGTGAGCCAACCCCGATGGTGTACATGGAGCTGTATCCGGTGGATGGCGATGACTTCACTTTATTGCAAGATGCGGTATCTAAATTATCGCTTCATGATGCTGCCCTCCAATTTGGCGGGACACATTCTCAGGCTTTGGGGAATGGCTTACGGGTGGGCTTTTTGGGAATTTTACATGCAGAAATTGTGTTGGAGCGGTTGCGCCAAGAGTTTGACCTCGACTTAATTGCGACTGCGCCTACTGTTACCTATGAACTAGTGCTCACCAATGGGCAAAGAATTACTATTCATACACCGGGAGAAATGCCTGACCCCAGTCAAATTAAAGAAATCCATGAACCGATGACCAAAGCCATGGTGTTTTGTCCAGAGCGATTCATGGGTCAAGTGATTAAACTCTGTCGCGAGCGGCGGGGCGAGTTACTCAACTCCACCTTTATTGGTACCCGGGTCAAAGGCGAGTTTGAGATTCCCTTAGCTGAAATCATTACCGACTTTCATGATACGTTGAAGTCACTGACCTCAGGGTTTGCTTCTTTGGAGTATGAATTAACTGGTTATAAGATGGTGGATGCAGTCAAGGTCACAGTTTTACTCAATCATGAGCCAGTGGAAGCTCTCAGTTTCATCACTGTCAAAGGTGATGCCGAGTTCCGCGGTCGCCAACTGGCCGCCAAGCTCAAAGAGGTCATTCCTCGGCAACAGTTTGAAGTGCCGATTCAAGCCGCCATTGGTGGCACGGTTATTGCCCGCGAGACGCTTAAAGCCTTCCGCAAAGACGTGACCGCTCATCTCTACGGAGGTGACGTGACCCGTCGTCAGAAATTGCTCAAGAAACAAGCTAAAGGCAAAAAGAAGATGAAACAGATTGGAAAAGTGGAGCTCAATCAGGAAGCATTTTTAGCAGTGCTGAAGAGATAATCAGGCTGTTATAATACTCATATGCCCGATATCTTTGATGCATCGCGACGCAATCGGGGTGATGACACCCCCAAGAAACATAATCCTCATCATGGACCGGCTCGGGATGTGGATGAGTATTCCCAGGTCATGAAGGATGAAACTCCCTCCAGTAATCCTTTTCATGCTTTTGCTCCCAAACCTGAACAAATCTTTTTTGATTCCCAGTTAAAAGGTGAGCGTGTGATTTTACTATTACGCCAACACCCTATTACTCAACTGCCTTGGGTGTTGACCGCGGTGGGTTTGGCTTTGGTGCCGATCTTATTTAATGTTTTTCCGTTTTTAGAATTATTACCCGCTCGTTATCAGTTTGCAGGGTTGCTGGGATGGTACGCCTTAGTTTTTAGCTTTATCTTAGAATCATTTTTGATGTGGTTTTTCAATGTTTACCTGATCACAGATGAACGGATCATCGACGTTGATTTTTATTCTTTAATTTACAAGAACATCTCTGCCGCTAAACTCGATAACATTGAAGACGTCTCGGCTGCGACGGTAGGCGCCGTGGGTTCAATTTTTAACTATGGCACTATCCGCATTCAAACCGCTGGTACCAATACTGAGTTTGAGTTTGCTAACGTTCCTCAACCTGCCAAGGTGACGACCTTGCTCAATGAGTTGTTAGTAGAGGAAGAACAAGAAAAATTAGATGGAAGAGTAAATTAAATGAGTATTCTCACCACCTTACTACAGACAAACTTTGGCTTGGTTTCACCGCCCTTATTGAATACTGAGGCAGCAGGTGTGGCTTTGGGTGTGATTAAGTTAATGTTTATTGTGGCGGGGTTGTTATACGTCACCTTTGCGGTGATCGTCACCCGCCAAGTCCACGTCATGAAAAATACCTTGATGACCACCTTCTCACCCATGGTGCAGTTGTTGGGTTATATTCATTTAGTGGTCGCTATCTTAGTGTTAGTCTTCTTTTTAGGCTTATAGATCCAGATCACATTTTCTGTTAGAATAGTTTGATGCACAAAGTGCAGTCTACACCACTGGTGGGTCTGCCACAGCAAAAGGGCTGGTCCCAAGTTTTAACTAAGAATGATCCTCAGGTCGTATATGTAGTGGCCATTCAAGGGGTTAATGCTAGCAATGTCGGACGAGACGTCATTGATACTTTATCTCAAGCCCAGTTAGACACTCCCGTTGATTTTCATACCGTCGTGACGCAAGTATTAGGCGAAGTCCGCCACAAAGATTGCCAATTACAGCTAGCAGCGGGTTACTTTACCGATGATAAAAGCTTTTTCTTAGCCGTAAATGGCAGTGTATTGTTAAAACGTGCTATCAAAGTTGCTGAGTTGGTGGTGTCGAGTGGGGAAGTTAAGTTGATTCAAGGTCGCCGCCAGCCAGATGATGTAGTGGTGTTACTGACTGATCAAGCTCGCTCCTTCAACGAAGAAATTATTCAGAAATTTTCACAAGGGTATGACGTCGATACGGTCATTACTTCGATGGTGCCTCGTTTACATGGTCAGGCTGATTCGTCTTTGAGTGCGATTGCCTTTATTAGCGCTGCTCCGGAACTGGCTTCGGTGGCTGCTGAACCGGCTCCTGAAGCTAAGATCACTCTAGAAGAGTTGGTGGCTACTCCCGATGAGCCAGAAACCGATGCTTTATCTCTCAGCGAGTTAACCTCACCCACCCCGGTGGTCAGTCCCAGCTTCGATTCTACTCCAGTCACACCGACTCCGAGTTTGTTGCGACCTCTTGAGTCTTCGGGGCAACTGGCACCTGCCGTGCCGGTGACTACCCGATTAAAAACAGCTAGTCTGGGTTTATTTTCTCGTCTCCAGCACTTCAAACAACCTAGTTTCTTAAGTGGTGGCGTAGCTCGTTACAATCCGTTTTCTCGAGATGTATATGTTGATCGTGATTCACGACGCAAAGCCGTACGCTGGCTATTGCCGGTAGTGATTGGTTTGGTAGTGGTGGGGTTGGGGATCATGATTTATCGATCTAGAATTCAGCAACAAGTCCAAGCCTTAGATGAAACAATTGCCCCATTTAAAGCATCAATTGCTGAAGCTCGCCAACAAGTTGATCAAAATCCGCTGCAAGCACGTGAGCGAGTAGCCACTGCCATCACGCAAATGGAAGCAGCCCGGACCACGTTTGCTGGCCAAAGTTATGCTTTAAAAAAGCTGGAAACCGAGTTGAGCGCTGCGCAGCAGGTGTATCAGGAGATCTCAGGCAAAGAGGAGCTCAATGAGTTACCCACTTTTTATGATCTGCGCTATGCCCAAACTGAGTTTGTGACGAGTACAGCGGTGGGGAAAGCTAAGCGCGGCTTGTTTGTGGATGCAGAAAAAGGTCGAGTCATTAGTTTAAATCTCGAGAACCAGCAATTTCAACTTTTTGAACCTGGTGCCCAACCCCGAATCCAGGATGTGTCCCTGTATGACGATCGGATCTGGATGTTGGGAGGAGGTTTGCGGAGTGTATCGGTGGTGGGCACGGCTTCAGCCACCGTGGTTAAAGAAGAAGGTGAGTCCAATCGAGCAGGACAATTTATCGAACTTTACAATCGCTATATTTATATTTTTAATCCTGAGAAGCGAAATATTTACCGATACGCACCCACTGCCGATGGCTATACCGACCCCATTGGCTGGCTGACCTCCTCCCAAGGTTTGGATTTCGCTCAAGTCACTTCGCTATCGATCGATGGAGATATTTGGTTAGGAACTAAGACAGGCGAAATCAAGAAATTTACCACTGGGCGGCCAGCTGAGTTTACGCTCAAAGGGATGACTGAACCGTTTGATTCTTCGATCATAGTGTATACCAGCGAAGAGCTGCAGAATCTGTACGTTTTAGAACCCAATAAACAGCGGGTGGTGATTTTGAGTAAAACAGGGGAGTTTCTGCGCGAGGTCCGCAGTGTCTCCTTGGCGTCGGCAACGGGCTTGATTGCTGACGAACAACTCCAGCGCATTTTTCCAGTCAGTGGTTCGATTATTTTCCAGATCCCTCTCTAGGGGGTATACTACACCCCATGCTCTTGTTGTTGAATAAAAAAGCTCGTTTTGATTACACCATCGCCCAGACCTATCAGGCGGGGGTGATTTTGACGGGTGGAGAGGTCAAAAGCTTGCGCAACAAAAGTGGCAGTTTGACCGGCAGCTTTGTCAAAGTCATTGGTGACGAGTTATTTTTACTAAACGCCCAAATCACCCCTTATAAATTTGCTGATACGCGGGAGTATGACCCTAAACGGACGAGGAAGTTATTGCTGAAGCGTAAAGAAATTATCCAACTCAAGGAGTGGAGTGAACAAAAAGGTGCGGTCTTAGTGCCGTTATCATTTGAGGTAGCTGGCAGGAATATTAAGTTAACTCTGGGGGTAGGTCGGGGCAAAAAGCAGTTCGAAAAACGCGCTGAACTGCGACGCAAAGACGTAGAACGAGATGTGCAGCGGGAGATGAAGGGGAAGATTAGGGTGCGGTAGTTCCATGGTCGTTAAAGTGTTTCGCAAAATGGCTTTCTCTGTAAGGTGTTTTGGTTTTTTGCGGCATATAGTTTTTTGATTTATAGGTTGGTGGAGGTATGTCGTTGGGCGGTCTCCAAAAGCTGGTGGCATAAATAGTGCACGATTGTGGCACAAATATGCCACTGTAAAAAGGGGTGTCTGGAGGAAGGGTAGCCAACGAGTATGGAGAAGTGAAAATAACGGGACCTTTTTGGCGCCTCGTTATTATCTCCTTAAAGGTATAACTTCTTGTCGGTAAGCTCTCATAATGACAATCACTACAAAAGTTCCCCTGGACACACGTCATTACAGTCAAAACGTACATTTTGCACACAGTCCAGGCTAGCTTTTATACACATACCACCAGCCACGATAAAGCACCTCTCTCTTGATTGTGCGGATATTAACAAAAACCGCACAACCACAAAAACCTCATCAAAATTGACATGGTAAGATAATGTTTATGAATAGGGAAAATCCTTTTAAAGGTATAAGTGCCGATACAGATTATTATGCGGTGTTAGGAGTCTCTCCTGATGCGGATGCTAAGGGGATAAAAAATGCTTTCCGTGAAAAAGCTCGCGAAACGCATCCTGATGTTAATCCAAGTTCAAGTGATGCTACGAGCAGGTTTCAACAAGTCAATGAAGCGTATGAAGTTCTTTCTGATGCCCAGAAGCGTCGGCAGTATGATCAATTGAGAGTGTCTAAAATTGATTACCAGCTCAACCTTCTAAATCACGTCGCCATTCCCAACCAGCCACAGGTCAACCTAGTTCCACAGAACCTAAAAAAGCTGCTGAGTCACCAGAAGTAGATAATTTTAAGAAACATCGAGAGTTCTTAGTCAGTTTAGAGCTGTCACTTAAAAATGCCAAAAATTTGAAAGAAGTTTTAAGTATAGTGCATGGGATTCATGAGAGACTATGGACAACAAATGCTGCTGACCGGCAATTTTTACAAGAGCTTGGTCAACTGGACAAAACGTTTAGTTCTCTAAATGTTGACCGAGTGCATATCGAAAATTATCGATTAGCCAGGAAATATATTTTTGATAACGGCACAATTGGCAGACCCATGAGTGGAACACACGAGCTGGATAAACTAGCTGAAAAAATCACATATAAACCTCTCCATGACCGAATCCTGGAAATGTACCAGATAGTAGCTGCTTCGATGAAGTAACCCATGCTATAGTCTGGACTGAAACTCAGTTTTGGTGTTTAATAATACCTATCCGCCGTAGTGTTAGTCGCGTGCGAGGTAAAACAAAAATACAAAGGAATCTGCCTATGCCTAAAAGAGTTTTTTGGCCAGTCGCCCTGATCGTAATGGGTTTAATCTTTTTAGCTTCAAACTTACGATTACTCCCTGATCAATTTTGGAATTTATGGCCGTTAATTTTAATTGTGGTAGGTTTGGGTGGTTTAGTAACCTCTGATCGTGAGGATTGGGATGTGATGAAAGAAATGAGATCTACCCGCCGGCCTGCTACCAAAGCTGCCTCCAAAACACCGGCTAAAAAAGCCAAACGCAAGTAATAGCCAGATTTAGAAGGATATCTATGTCGTTTCACATTGCTATTGATGGGCCGGTTGCGGCTGGAAAAGGAACTGTTTCCAAGCTCGTTGCCGAGCGTTTAGGCTTTGTGTACATCGACACCGGAGCCATGTACCGTATGACGGCATATTTGGCCAAACAAGAAGGAGTAGCTTGGGAAGATGAGCTTGGGTTAGCGAAGATGGTAGCCGCCGCCGAAATGGATATGCGTGCTCCCGTCGATGAGGAAAGAGATGGCCGCTTGTCGACGCAGTTACTCAATGGCGATGACGTGTCATGGAAAATCCGCACCGAAGAAATAGGGACTGGAGCCTCACAGGTTGCTCAGCTGAGTGCTGTTCGCGCCGAGTTAGTTAAGAAGCAACAACAAATTGCCGTGGGCAAAGACGTAGTCATGGAAGGCCGGGACATTACGTACCGTGTTTTGCCAGGCGCCCAACTCAAAATTTATTTAACCGCTTCCGATATTGTCCGGGCCAAACGCCGACACCTGCAGCTACAGACCAAGGGTGAAGATGTGTCTTTGGAGACTGTGTATGCCGAATTGGTGGAGCGTGACAAACGCGATATGGAGCGAAGCGTGGATCCTTTACAGATTGTAGAAGGGGCGTGGGTAGTCGACACCAGTGATTTAAATATTGATGAAGCTGTAGAGTTAATTGTGGCTCGCACCAAAGCGCTCAAAGGGTAACAGTTGCGATATGCCAAAAAATGTAACTTTAGCTGAACTTGAAGCTGCCGAAGAACGGGCGCAAGAAATTGAAGATGAAAGAGAAGCTAAAAAAGCTGAACGCGAAGAAAAAAAGCGTCTCAAAGAACTCAAGAAAAAACGAGAAGCTCAAGAAAAATTGGTAGCACCCTTTTTATTATTCCTCTCAATTGTTGTTTCCTTGGTCTTGTATATAATCTACGGCAGATGAAGCGCACCAAGATAGCTCCCTCGATTATTATTAGTGTTATAGCCTTAGGAGTGGTGACGGGCTTATGGTTGAACTCGACAAGTAATTCACAAAATCCAGCTACTGAACTGAATCTCACCCAAGAAACATCACGACAGCTGACACCTGATCTTGCCATAGGGCCCGAACGAGTGGTGAGTTTCACGAGCATCGCTTTGCCCAGTACTGCTTCAGTCAGTGCTGCTGTAGAACAGCATGGTCACGACACCTTAGTTCTTTATAAATTGAGTATGCCCACCCTGCAGGTAGAGCCGTATCTCAAAGAACTGCGCGGACCCGCTCAAGCCTTACAAGGAGTGGGTTGGGAACGTCACATTGAGGACAATTTCGATGACTCACCGTTAGCTGAGCAGTACGAATGGTGGAATGTGCGTGAGTATGAGCACGCTCGCAAAACTACTTTCAGCAATCAAGAACTCAATCGCCACTATCGCGCTTACTGGGTGGAAGAAGGCGAACACAGCTGGCTGTTTGTGGAAGTCCACAATACTTAAATACTTTGACCTTGGAGAATTTGATCACGATTAGCATCAGTTGGCTGAGGAGAGGCTTTGGGTCGCGGGGCAAACTGAGCCGGATTACAAGCTTGAGTTGGTTGGGTGCCAGGTGTGAAGTACTCATCGCGCACAGCTGGGCAGCCGCGGCAAGGTAATGTGCCGGTACGGGCACAGATCTGAACTTTAATTAAGCCCTCAGGTGTGCCAAATGTGTGAGGATTTTTATCATCCAGTAATAAACGCATGATGTAGTTCCAAATTGGTGAGGCACCAGTTACACCAGAAGCTACATAACTCATCGAGGTATTGTCATTATTGCCGACCCACACTGCCACTAAGCGGTCAGTAGTGTAGCCAAAGGTCCAGTTATCGCGCAGATTATTGGTCGTGCCAGTTTTGACGGCTACTTCCTGGCCCGGAATATGCAGCACCGAGCGAGCACCAAACGCTGGAATTCGAGCGTTATTATCTTTCAAAACATCTGTGATTTGGTAAGCTACGCGAGTATCAAGGGTTTTGCGCTTAGGGCAACCTTCTTGTGCGATGGCGCAGTCGTTAGTATATAATGTCTCACCTTTGGAGTTTTTGACTTCCATAATCGGATTGATATCAGTGGTGTATCCTTGATTAGCAAAGGTGCCATAGACTTTAGCTAAGTCGAGCATTAACACTTCGCCACCACCCAATGTCAGTGATAAGCCGAAGCGTTGGCGGTCTTGCCAGGTGGTAATACCCATTTCTTGACCTTTATCAATCACGGTATTGATGCCGGATTGAGCAAGGAGTTTGACAGCGGGAATGTTATAAGAAGATCCCAAAGCCTCACGTAACGTCACTCTGCCATGGAACTTACCGTCATAGTTTTTAGGTGAATAGGGTTTGCTGCCAGGAATATGATAGGTAATAGGGGCATCATCTTCTACTGAAGAAGGGTTTTTGCCCCGTTCGAAGGCCACGGCATAGGTAAGTGGCTTAATTGAAGAACCAGGCTGGCGAGGTCGTAAGACGACATTTACTTGCCCATCATGTTCAAAATCAAAGTAGTTTTTGGAACCAACCATCGCTAAGATCTCGCCGGTTTGAGGGTTGGTGACCAGGGCTGCACCGTTATTAATTCGTAAGCGGGCTAATTTATTTAACTCATCTGTGACGAGCTTTTGGACCTGTTTTTGGAGTTCCAAATCCAGGGTAGTTCGGACTTCTAGACCACCTTCTTGAAGTAATTCTTCACCATACTGCTCTGCTAACATTTGTTTGACGTACATCACAAAGTGAGGCGCTTGAATATCGACCGTATCAGGTTTGAACTGTAAGATCTCTTGTTTGGCTTGATCAGCTTGTTCCTGAGTAATGTACTGATCTTCTACCATCCGGCGTAAGACTTCTTCTTGGCGAGCATACGAGGCTTCAGGATTAGGTCCATAAGGGGAGTAAACTGATGGTGCTTGAGGCAAGCCAGCTAAGAGAGCGCTTTCGGCTAGTGTTAATTGACTGGCTGATTTCCCAAAGTAACGTTGAGCAGCCTCTTCGATACCATAAGTAGAGCCACCATACGCAACTTCATTGAAGTACATTTCCAAAATTTCTTCTTTAGTATACGTTCCGTCTACTAGTACAGACAGAACAATTTCGCGAATTTTACGACGAATGGTTTTTTCGGGAGTGAGTAAACGATTTTTCACGAGCTGCTGAGTAATAGTCGAGCCACCTTGCTCATACTCTTCACCTTCAATGTTGGCCAACATGGCCCGGGTGATACCTTTAACTGAAAAGCCATGGTGGTTGTAAAAATTCTTGTCTTCAATTGCAATGGTAGCGTTGATTAAGTGCTGAGGTAAACGCGAGAGGGGAATCAGCGTCCGGTTTTCATCTTTATAAATTCTAAACAGTAGTTGGCCGTTGCGATCCAGGATTTTGGTCGTCAACACTTGTTCTTGTTTACTAAGCTCTTTGGGATCAGGTAAGTCTTGAAAAACATAGGTGAAAAGACCATAGGCACCACCCAAAATAAAACCAGTCACTAATAAAGATAAAAACGTTTGCCAGGGAAATTTGCGGAAGACTATGGCATAGGGTTTAAAGCTCAGCCGAATAGTTTTAAGATAGGCTTTGAAGTGTCTCAAGCCTCGGCGCTTTCGGCGGGGGGATTTGCTACTAGAGTTGCTAACATCTGGCTGAATATTAAACAGTTCATTGATCTCAGCTCGCACTTGGGAGCGAGTGGAACTAATTTTTTCTCTGAGTGTGGGCCACCATTTGTGCCAGCGACTTTTTTGCGTAAATAAGGTGCCTGATGTTTGAGTAATAGTAATCGTTTTTTCAGATTGTTTTTTGGTGGTTTTCTTCGCGGGAGTTGCTTTTGCTTTTGGCCACTGGGGCAATGAGGGCAATTTGAAGCTTTTTAATAGAGCTGGGCTTTTTACCGTTGCTGACTTCTTGGCTATAGCTTTTTTGAGTTGGTAGAAACCTTGACTGACGCTGGTAGTGAGCTCGGTTTCGCGGACAGCAAACCACGCATCGATTTGATCAAAAGTTGATGCAACTAAGTTGCTATATTTGGTAATCTGTTTTACAACAGACACTGATGATTGCTGTGAAAAAACTGCCATTTTGCTACCTAAATCGCGACTTTTTAGACGCAATTTAGTAACATTTTGAAGCAGGTTTTTAGACGCAACTCTGTTGCTTTTTCTAGAGGTATTCTTCGTAGTTTTTGAGGTTCGTTGAGAAGTCCGTTTTTGTGCAGAACGGAGTGAGTGTGTGGTGGCAGACAGTTTACGCGCTTTGAGATAGGGGCGAGTGACTGAACGTGCGGTTTTCTTAGTACTTATAGGTTTCCCTCGAGCCATGGGCGCGATGATAACACAAAGTCCTATATATTTCAATCCCAAACCTTAGAGTTTGCGCTGAATGACGTCCCATAACTCTCTATTTTTACCCTCATATCCTAGCGCCCAAATGGCAATGCCACCTAAATCCAGTTGATTTACATAATCTAATTTATAGGAAATAGACCGTGAATTTTCATAATAGACCACATAACTAAGACCGTCTTCTTGGTAGGAAATATACGGAGATAAAGCACGGTCATTCCAGCTTTCCTCAACTTTTAATTCTTGTCGTCTAGTCAGTAGTTCCTGGACACGAGCAAAGCTAGCGGTGGCGCCGCTATCGGGAAAGGTGTGAGCTTGGGCATCGCGGCTAGTGGTTTGCCATTCATAACCATAAAATGGCACGCCTAACAATAACTTTGATTTGGGAACAGAGCGGGCAAATTTTTGCAGATGTTCACTAATATCACTATCCCACAGTTCTTTGCCCCCAAATAAAGGGGCAACTGGGCCAGCTTGTGGTGACGAGCGGCGATGAAAGTCATAAGCCATGACAATAATGTAATCGACTTGTTCACCCAACTTGGGTACGTCCCACAGGTGGGTATCGTCAGCAGCACTGGCATACATGGCAATTGAGAGTGTAATCCCCTCATACTTCTCGTCTAAATGGCGGTTGAGACTGGTAACCAACTCAGTTAATTTGTGACGCAAGTGGGGGGTGACTTCACCACTGTATTCGATATCAATATTGACACCGGTAATAGGATACGCCAACAGTAATGAATCTAAGGAGCTGATAAGGTTGTGATGAGCAGACGGTGAGTTGAGTAACGCCACAATCGCATCATTATCGAACTGAGCTAACACAATTTCCAGCTCGAGCGGAGATCCTGGTCGCTGAGACAGTTCCAGCAATTGATCCGACTGCAAGCCATGGTAGCCTGGCTCACCAGTATTAGTTTCTGCTTCTCGCGTAATAATTTTGCCATCAGGACCAATTGTTAAGCCAAAATAAGCCAGGTGGGTTAACTCTGGTTGAATTTCGACTTTATTTAAGTTCCAGTAGGGTAAGTAGCCATAGACTATTTTGCCATCGGAAGCGGGTTGTTCATTGCCTGTCAAAAACAGAAAGCGTGCACCTTGATTCAAAGGTGATAACAAGGGCTCATCCCAAAAGTACCAGCCACTAGCCAGCCCGACTACTAACGTCACACATGCCAAGGCTAACAAGCTTTTTTTGTAGAGTGATAACCACCGTGACATGGGTTTATTGCTCAGTTTCTGTTGATTCTTCTGATTCTTCGGTGGTGAGTTCATTAGGCACAACTATGCGTTCATACACCGTTTTACCATCTTCGGTGGTAGGTCGGGCGCAATCGGCACAGAAACCGCTGGTGATGGGGTCTTCATAGACCACTTTTTCTTGGAGTGCTAACCCATCTTGGCTTTCGCCTGGAGCAGGGGGAAGACCAGTCTCTGGCCGGACCCAAATTTCTTTTTTGACGACGCGCGATTTGGAAGGCAAGCTCGAGCGCCAAAACAGCTCGGTTTGGGTAGGGCCGCAGTTCTCACCTTGGCGGGGAGGTAGGCCATGAATACAAACTTTGCCTGATAAGACATCGGGTGGTTTTTCAGGCCACACTGGCTCTTTACCACGGAGTACATATGTCATGATGTTATTAAAGATCGGAGCCGCCCCGGTGATACCAGAAACTAAGTAGGGATTCATCGGCGAGCCATCATTGTTGCCTACCCAAGTAATAACTAAGTACTCAGGTGTGAAGCCCACGGTCCAGTTATCTTTTAAGTCATTGGTAGTGCCGGTTTTGGCACTGACCACCTGATTATCGATTACCAGTTTCGAGCGGGGACCAAAGGCCGCTTGGCGAGCGCTATTATCTTGCATGATGTGAGCTGTTAAGTAGGCCGGTGCCCGATCCATGACCCGCGTTAAGTCACCTTGGGATGGTTCGGCGTCGTACTCAGTCAGGTCAGCTAAATCACGTTTGCGCTCATCAGGGCTGACTTCTTCAATCAGCGTACCTTGATAATCAGTAATTTTGAGGACCGGGGTCAAGGGCACTTTCACGCCTTGATTAGCCACCACGGTGAACGCCTGAGCCAGGTCAATCATCCGGACCTCACCTCCACCCAGAGTCAGTGATAAGCCGTAGCGAGAAGGATCAAGCCAAGTGGTGATGCCCATTTTGGTGGCTTGGTCGATGAAATTTTCTAAGCCGATTAACTTCAACCCTTTCACGGCCGGAATATTTAACGAGTTACCTAACGATTGGCGAATACTGACTGGGCCTTTAAATGAACCATCATAGTTTTTAGGGCAATACGGTTTTTGACCTGGGACGCTAAAACAAGTCGGGATATCCAGTAAGATTGTGCCTGGGTTGAGCAATTTTTCTTGAAAAGCGGTGGCGTACATGATCGGCTTAATGGACGAACCGGGCTGGCGGAAAGCCAGGGTGACATTGACTTGGCCATCGTCTTCGTTATCAAAATAGTCTTTAGAACCGACCATGGCTAGTATTTCGCCGGTGTTGGGTTTGAGCACCAGGGCCGCGCCATTACCTACGTTGTAACGTTCCAATTTAGCAATCTCTGCCGAAACTGAGGCCTGGACAGTATTTTGGAGGGCTAAATCGAGGGTGGTAGTGACGCGCAAGCCGCCTTTTTCCACGGTTTCGACGCCATATTTTTCATAGAGCCAGTCACGGACATAAAACACGAAGTGGGGAGCTTCAATATCAGTTTTTTTGAGGGCAAACTTAAGGACTTCTTTTTCCGCTTGGTCAGCTTGTTCTTCAGTAATGTAGTTATCTTCAGCCATGCGGCGCAAAACTTCGGCTTGGCGAGCTTTGGCTTGAGCAGGATTAGAGCCAAATGGTGAGTAGCGGGAGGGAGCTTGGGGCAAGCCAGCCAGCAGCGCGGCTTCGGCAATCGTTAAGTCTTTGGCTGATTTATCAAAGTAACTTTTACTAGCTGATTCAATACCGACCGAGGTACCACCATAGGAAATGTAGTTTAAGTACATTTCCAAAATTTCTTCCTTACTATAAATAATCTCAGTGAAAATAGCTAACACGCCTTCTTTAGCTTTGCGCTTCAATGATTTTTCGGGGCTTAATAAAGCATTTTTGACTAATTGCTGGGTGATGGTGGAGCCACCCTCCACTGATTCGCCTTGTAAGTTATTGCGCAGAGCCCGGACGATACCGGTGATATCAAAACCAAAGTGGTTATAGAAGTGTCGATCCTCAATAGCAATGGCAGCTTGATAAACGTGAGGTGGTAAATCATCGAGTTTAATAGGAATCCGGTGTTCGTCGCCGAAAATTTCATATAACAACGTCCCGTTGCGGTCAAAAATTTGGGTACTGACTGCAAAGTTGTCTTTACTCGTCAGCCGGCGGGGAGAAGGCAAGTCTCGTAAGATATAGATCAGCCCTACTAGACTGGTTAGAATTAAGATTAATAATAAGTAGCGAAAATAGCGGTTGGTAAAAGGAAAGAGCAAGATTCGGAGCAGTCTTTTGGCGCCGCTACTGCGTTTAATGGGTTCACCTGATATAGGTAAGCCATTTTTCTTGGCTTGTTTTTCTTTGAAGTATCGTGACCAGCGTTGGGCATTATCAGTAACGACTTTTTTGAGTTTTTTAAAGGTGGGCGAAGAGGTCAAGGTGGCTACTGGTTGAGATTCGGCAATAGTTTTAGTGGCTTCGGGAACACTGGTTTTGCCGGTCAGAATACTTTTGACGGTGATGTTGTTTTTATGGTTGCGACCGGCGTGATTTTGTTTCATGCTTAAGCAGAAGCAACATTATCTCGTATAAAGGTATGACTATGCAAGGACAGACGACTCAGGGCCGGGTCAGCTTAGCCTGGGTACATTCACTCGAACGCCGTCAGCAGCAGCTGATTCAGCAGAGTTACGATTTATATTATCGCGAACTGGAGCTACAGAGTCATTTGAGTGATTATTCATTTGTAGTTTTTCCCATTGCCAAAGCCTATGAGGGTTTTCTGAAAAACTTGTTTTTCCAGATGGGTCTAATTGATATTTCTACCTATCACAGTCGGAAGTTTCGCATTGGTCGGGCACTGAATCCAGATCTACATGCCCGTCACCGCGATGAACAGTGGTTGTATGATGATATTGTGCGGTCATGTGGGGCCGGTTTGGCTCGCTCGTTATGGGCGGCATGGCTGGAGTGTCGCAATCACATTTTCCATTACTTTCCTAATGAGTTACACGGTTTGTCGTTGGAAGCAGTGGAGAAGCGCTTGAGTATGTTAAATGATGCTATGCAACACGCCCAAAGTTGTATGATTGAGTTCAAGGATAAATCACCAACAAAGCTCGAGGTGAAAAAATTATAGGATTCTGGTATAATATTCGGATGGAATGCGTAATTAATACGCACAAAATATGAATGCTGCTGAAAGTGGATTACTCAAGTTAAATAAGCACGAAAGTGCTGTTGATCACGACCAACTGGCGGAGCTGATCTATAAACAAATTACTGGCCATACCGTGAGTGAAGCAGATCAACTTCTTGAGAGAACTGATAAAAAGAAGGCTGCTCCTAAACTAGGTTTAAGCAAGTATCTTCTTAAAAAAAACCCTAAATCTGAACCAGAAAAAGTTTCCTATGTTTTAAGTGATAAAGGGAAGCAACATACTAAAGACATTGCGTTGTGGTTAGGTAAAGAATACGGTGACAAACTTTCTAAAACAGAAATGTTGGCAGTGCTGAAGAAGGTACATCAGTTGTCAGTTGGCTCAAGTCATAATGAAAAGAAAGCTTACAAGAAAATTGTGGCTTCGTTGCGGGCACATGTCTTGTTCAAAAAAACGTTTCCTGAAGCACCACCAGAAGAAATACTTATTACTCAATATACTCCATTAGTAGAAACCTTGGCTTTATTGGCTGACGCTATTTCGCAGCAAGAATCAACTTTAGGGGTCAGCACAGTGGAGCAGGGCTTTGCTTTCATTGAAGAACAGTTTAAAGGGTACAAGAAAAAGGAAATTCAAGCGGCTTTATACCTAGCCATTAATCAAGGCAATGGTCGGTTAACAAGTGAGAGATTTAAGATTCTAACCATCTGGAATCAGGCGTTACAGTTTACGAGCAGCAAGGCTTGGAACAAAAAAGGGGTGGCTCCCGTTGCATTTAACGATCTTTTAACTGGTTTGAGGGGTATTCAAAAGAAAATTGCCGACCGCCAAGTTATTGTCATTGAACCGAATCAGTTTTTGAGCGAATCTAAAGACAAATCATCAGGTTTACGAGAGGGCAAAAAAGCTTGGTTACAAATGCCGGTAGCGTTGCGGGTAGCTTTAGTGACGATGTTTGTTGGTTTAGGTATTTTTACCTATGCAGAAATGTCCGATGACGAAGATCACAATGACCGTCCAGCGACTGTAATTGCGCTGAACGAAGATACCTCTCCGGAAGTGACTGCTTATTATAATCCGGGTGTTGTTGCTCCTAATAAAAGAGAGCCGGATGAAGATAGGAATGAATTACCCCCAGCCACAGTTAATGCTGAGAGCGTAGGTGACAGCAGTTTAGTTGAGGCTGAGGCCACAGCCGCCTCAGCTGCGTCACATTATGTTGCAGATGGAAGTATGACTGAAGCAGTTATGACTTTTACCCCTGCAGCTCCAGCTATCGGAGATGGGTTTGGTATCGGTGGAGGGGGCGTAGTAACTGAGCCACAACCTGCACAGCCAACGGTAAATAACGTTATTACTCAACCCTCAGTAGCGAGCCTTAACTATCAGCGCTGGGAAGATGCAGGCGCACCTAGCGGCTCAACACTGGCTACCCCCACTCCAGAATCACAAATAGTATTAGTTGAAAACGTGACTCCGATGGCAGAAGGCCCGCGGCAGTTTAATTTCTTACCTTCGGATTACTTACCGGCAAGTGAGGATCTAGAGTTTGTGAATTCTCCTGAAGCAGTCAATGATCCGGCCCGAATTCAGGAGCTTGGTGGAGATCATACTTTGACAGCTCATAATTTATTTCAAAATATTCTTGGTAATCAGCGGCTAGCTTTTCCGTTAGGCGGTAGTTATGCCACCTACAACGAGAGCAGCCCCTGGGGTGAATATAATACGATGTATCAACCTAAGTGGTTTGGTCGACATGATGTTGGCTCAGATATCGTATATGACCACAGCCGGCAAGATAGACATGAAGCTAATTATGGCCAAGTTTTTGCGGCTACCAATATGGTCGTATTATTTGATGGTCAGCTTTTCGATCCGGAAAGAGGGGGAGGGCCAAATGGAGTAGTGGGAGTGGTCACAAATGAACAAGGTCAACCTATTCAAGTAGGCACCGACACAGAAGGTCGGCCACTTTACCTCTTTCAAGCCTATGCACACATGGCTTCAAACAAAGTAGAAACCGGACAGTTTGTACCTGTTGGTCACAACATTGGGGTCTGGGGCAATGAAGGCCTGGCAGATGGAGTGCATTTAGATTTCACAATGGGAATCGGCACGATGAACGCTATAGTTAATCGAGGCTTTATCAATGAGTTTGATCATTCAAAGGGCACATGGATTGGTTTTAATGATAAAGAAGATTATTTATTTTTGGCCATTAACCCAGAAAAAATACTTCCCAAAGGTTTAAATGAACAAGCTTACGGAGCCTTATTGTCAGCTGGATCAGCAACTGAAGATTTTGATGAGAATATTTTAGCTAACAGTGGAGTTAGTTTAGAGCAATTGCGTTCACAAGAATTAGTAGTGCGTCGAGATATACAGTATGTTCAAGGTGATTATCAGTTAATTGAAAATGAAGTAAATTCCGAAGACTTAGTACCGGGCAGTTATATTTATGTCCGGTCCACAGAAATCAACTACCCATATGTTTTAAACAATGGTGAGCAGCAACGGTTAACCGATGGAAAGTCAATCAAAGTCAACAGAGTCTATCGTGTTCAGGTTATTGATCAGCAGACAGGGTTATTGATGCCTGATAATGGGTACTACAACCCTTATGGCAATGGCCATGAAAATGTTTATCTTGATTTAAACTCATTTGAAGTTTTGAATCATTTCGAACCGTTGAGTGTGTTTAGTGATACTCAGAACCAGGATAAAGAAATTGTAGTCCTCCAGGATCTTTCGTCGCCAGAGTTACTATTAATAGAACACGGTGTCATAGTCATGAGGGTTCCGGTTTTTCTAGGAGAAGATCAAACTACCCCTTGGGGAGTGCATTATGTTAATCAAACTCGGGCTTCAAAGAACATGCCCAGTCAGAATGGGGTTGGTTTTGTGAATTATTTTGGTGGGGGCTTTGGGCTACATGATTCTCCATGGTGGAATTGGCGTGATATTGACCAAGGTGGGTATGGTTCTCATGGATGTGTGAACTTGCCTAGTAAGGACTGGGAAAAAGTATATGTAAACGGTCAAGGTATTAGTGTTCCTGAGTTTGTTTACCGCTGGATTTCCACTAATATTGATTATGATGAGACCGTCGACGAGCGTGTGGAAGCAGGGCTGACTGAAGAATCACAAGCCGGCTTTTATACAGGGGAGACTACAGTTAGATTATTTGTGATTGACTCAATTCTAGATTTAAATAAATTTGAACCACTAGGTTCTGCTGAAAGTTACGATACGGTTATACAGCAATATGAAAATCTTGAGCATAATCAATGGGTTTTGCCAGTAGTGGGTGAAGCTCCCGATGCAGTAAAGAATTATGAATCTCCTTCTTGGGCTGTAGGGTTAACCCGAGGTTGGGAAGAAGGTATATCATTTATTGATTGGGCAAATAGCCGAACAGCTCCTAATCGAATTCAAGAGCTACCGGCTTTTGGTAAGCAAGTTATCCAAGCATACATTTCACATTCGGGTGTTGAAGATAGGGAGTTGCTAACCGAAGCTATCAGCTTTTTTGAGTATGCTTTCCCTGAGGGAGAGATACCACCTCAGAGAACAGAGCTTCAACAACGGACATTAGATGTACTCTATGGAGGTTATACGACTGATTTAACAACTCTCTGGGCCCCTTCAGTCGCTCAGGGTAGTCATCAAAGAGTGGCTGCTCCGACCCCCCGTCCTGAACGTCCCCGTTAAGCCAGCATAAATCGCGAAGCCTTTTGGTGTGTAACAGTGATATACTACATGCTAAGAAAAGTGCTCTTACTTTTGGATTAAAAAAAAATTAGAATAAAGCAATCTACTTGGCAGAAAGGCTCGCCCATGTCTCTTGTCACTCCTACTCCGTTATATCGCAATATTACCATTGCTGGTTTACCAGGATCAGGCTCGACGACGTTATTGAAAGGTTTGAAGGAAGAGTTGCAGTTCCAGGGCTGGAAGGGTTTTAGTGGCGGTGAGTTTATGCGTACCTATGCCGCTGAAAAAGGCCTCTATGATGCTTCACAGAACTTACACCATGACGCCACAGTCTATACCGATGATTTTGACCGCCAAGTCGATTTGGGAATGCGTGAGAAGCTGGAAACAGAAGAGAGTTGGATTTTAGAAGCTTGGTTATCTGGATTCATGGCTCAAAATGTGCCAGGAGTCTTAAAAGTGTTGATGATTTGTAGTGATGACGCTGTGCGGATTGACCGAATTGTAAATCGCGACGTGATCGATGTAGACGAAGCTAAAAAACATATTCATGAACGCAAAGAGAAAAACCTGGCTAAATGGAGCCGGATGTACGGCGATTTATGGCAAGAATGGGTCGTCAAGCCTGGCAAAGTGTCTGCCAGTGATCCAATTGATTTTTGGCGCCCAGATCTGTACGATTTAGTGATAGACACGTTTTCCACTAATAAACAGGAAACGTTGCAACTAGTCGTAGATGCCATCAAAAAGACGTCTTAAATCAGCACTGCCTTCGCAACGGGTTTCACACCCCGGTGCTCACTCCCAACGTCACATTGCTTTTTTCCCGTTACTTACGCTGTGTTTTATTGTCTGGATGATTTATCGGCTACGGTTGGGTTTTCCGGTGTGGTTTGATGAAACAGTGGGTAAAGCCGTCTTTTTTGGTTTGCCAGTTTGGTTATATGTAGCCATTAGCCAGACAAAAGCCATTATTGATACCTTTAGCGTGGCTAAGGTAAAACGCGGCTTGTTGCTTGGTTTGGCAGTCGGTGGACTGTACGGGTTTATGGCTGCAGTTGTGGTTTTGGCTCAAAGTGGCGCTCCAGTCCAAGCCGCACCTCTGTTTGCTCTGGATGAGTTTTGGTGGCAGTTCTTCTTGGCGCTGATGACGGGCTTTTGGGAAACCTTGTTCTTTTACTGTTGGGTGATGGTGGTCATCCAAGAAAAATTTGTGAACTGGGCACTAGCCAAACAAGTTGGGTTGGTAGCACTGATCTTTACGCTGTTTCATATTCCTAATGCTGTGATTCGCTATCAAGGCATAGAAATTTTGGCTCAAATTACTGTTTTGTTTTTATTTGCTCTCGGTCAAGGCTTTGTGTTTGCTCGTCGCCACAATGCTTATACTTTGATTTTGTCTCATGCCATTTGGGGCATGGTGTTATTGGTGCATTTGAGTAGTTTTAGATAAATTTCCTCGGGCGTTTTATTTCTCTGTAAGGTGTTTTATTTTTTTGCGGCGTATAGTTTTTTGCCAATAGGTTGGTGGAGGTATGTCCGCGAATGGTCTCAAAAAGCTGGTGGCATAAATAGTGCACGATCGTGGCACAAATATGCCACTGTAAAAAAGAGTGCTGTGAGAAAGGGTATCCAACGAGAGATGGAGAGATGAAAATAACGGCGCCTCTTTGACACCTTTTTATTATTTTCTTAAAGGTGATGACAAGCTCACCTAATCACCATCACTACAGAAGTTCCCCTGGACACACGTCATTGAAATGCAACCTACTCTAAGAAGGCCCATCGATAAGCTAAATAGCTTAGACCACCTAAGCCAATTAACCCCATCACCCAGATCCACCACGGCCACTCAGTTACTTGATGAGCTACGGCTGCAGTAGAAGCAGCAGAAGTGCCAACAGGGGTGCTGGTTGGTGATAAAACGATGTTTTCTTCACCTAAAATTTCTCCAGTTTCGCTTTCAGAGTTGAGGGAGGTAGTAGTGGCTGTGGTTCTAACGAGCTGATTGGTTCCACCTGCAAGTGGAGTAGGGCTGGTTGTCAGCTGCGGAGTTGAACTAGGCGAAGAGGAGGAGGTCGGTGAAGAACTGGCAGCCGGACTTGAGTTATTAGCTGGCGTAGGAGACGGGGTTGGCGAAGGACTAGGTGACGCTGTCGTTGCGGGCACCAAAAATACATCTAAATGTACTAAATCCTGGCACTTGCCCGCTTCACTGCCGGTTTGCCAAGTTGGTACTTCATACCTAGTACTATGACGAGTGACAGTAACTGCTGTGGTACCGACGCCACTGAGTTGATAACAGTCATCTTTATAATCATGAGTACTGTAATCATGCTCGAGGCTGCCATCACTATTGCGATACGCAAAACAGACTTTAGTAATTTTTCTGCCGTCAGACTGAATATAGCTTTGTCGATTGCTGTCACCCCCGTTGATATTGGCCACGGTCGGGGTATCAACTGGAGGTCCGCATGGCCCATTGGCAGGGCCACCTACCGCCAACAGAGTGGGTGGTGATATATATAGCACCATTTGTGTATAAAGGATAAGCATGGTAATAAGGTTCTTATATGTCATAGAATTTGGCCAGTATAACAGTCAAAAATTAAGTTTCCAAATTTAAGATTTTTTTAATTTTGACTGTTTATAGTACGTTTTAACAGTGACACTCAAATACCGCTTGGCAACTATCTCTCGTGTCCAACTTTGGTTAGTAGTTTTAGGCACGCTGATAAGTTTGACCGCTGGTGGTTGGTTGCTCACACGCTCCTTTCCTGAACTCAAACAGCGTTTAGCCGGCACAGATGCTCCGGAAGCTATCGACATTCAAGTCAAACAACACCAAATTCCGTATGTACGGCAAGCGATTACTCCACAAGGGGGCACGATCACCGCTGACCAAACTACTGTCGTGTTCCCCGAAGGATATAGCGATCAAAAATTGGTCAATTCGTATCGGGTAGTGAGCACCCCTGAACTAGTAGCCAACCATCAAGTTTCCCAGATGTTTGATTTGAAGGCTCGGACCGAACAGGGCGTGCCAGTGACTCAATTTAATAAACCCCTGGAAGTGAAGGTTGCTTTAGATGACCAAGTTTTCCGAAAATATCGCCCTGATCAGTTGGCGTTATACTTTTTTAATGAAGAGACTAAAAAGTGGGAGAAACTGGCTGATAGCCGATTGGATGTTGATACTAAAACGTTAGTAGCTACTACGACGCACTTTACTGTCTTTATGGTGGCTGCTGGTGATCCTAATCAAGGTGTCACCCAACCGACTACGCCCTCACTCTTAGTGGATGATAGCTCAGCCACAGGGTTCGCTTACGATGGTCAAACCGATGATGACCAACCCGCCTATGGTGCCTATGTAGGTAGTGGTTACAACGGCAACGCGCTTTATACCGGTAACTCGATTAACAACACCCCTCACAACTGGGCGACGTGGAGTGTAGCCAGTGGTTTAGAAGGTGAAGTAGAAGTCAAAGTCACCATTCCCAATTTGCGCAAACCTCTGACGCGCGGCGCAAAGTATATCGTCACCCATGCCGGCGGCCAAACACCGGTGACGGTAGACCAAGAAGCCTATCGTGGCGGCATTGCCTCTCTGGGTACATTTACATTTAATGGCAGTGGCTCAGTCTATTTGAATGACGTGGTTCCTGAAAAAGGTAGTAACTTTAAATCACACTTAGTTTTTGACGCGGTTAGTTTCGGGGGAGAGTTTGATCCCAACTTAGATATTACTCCGCCGGAAATTTCAGAAGTGAAGGTCCAGCCCGATAATGGCATGTTACGCTTCCAAGCCAAAGTTACTGATGATCAAAGTGGTGTTAACACGGTAGCACTTTACTTTGATCCAGATGTTAATGATGGTCAACCTGGAGCCTTTTATGAGATGCAAACGGCAGGTGATGATTATTATTACTTAAGCTTGCCGTACCAAAAGAACAAAAAATATTCGTACTACATCTTAGCTACCGATAATGCTGGTAACGAACAAATTTGGGATCCTACTTTGGGGTATGTGACTCGCGGTAGTTTCATGAAGAAACTGGGATACTATCCCGGTTCGCAGTTTGCCTCCAGATATGGGTATCGCTCAAACACCACTCGTTGTAGTAAAGCAGGGAGTGCTTGTAAAGATGGCACACAGGGAGATGGCGATCCAGTTAACACCCTCAATGGTAACTTAATTGAACAGCAAAAGCTGGTCATTATTCCAGGTCGGCCAGAACTCGATTTACACCTCACCTATAACAGCCAAGGTGCACAGCTAGGGTTATTTGGTCAGAACTGGATGCATAGTTATAGTTACCACGTTTTAGAAATGGACAATCCTGATTTTCAAGGAGCATTCGTCCATTATCCTGACGGTAAAGTGGTGACATTTTCAGGGCCAGACTTTACGCCCGAGGCAGGATATTTTGAGAAGCTGACCAAAACTGGTGCAGGCTATGAATTGAGTTTCCCTGACCTCACGAAAGTTAGTTTTGATGCTGAGGGGGACATCACACGGTGGCAAGACGCGAATGGCAATGGTCTCACTTTTAGTTATGGTAAAAAGGACGCCTATACGCTCATGTCGCAAATCAGCACCATCACCAGCGATGGCGGCCGGAGTGTGAGTTTAGAGTACAGCGACGACGGTTTAGTCGCCAAAGTTGTCTCTCCAGAAAATAAAACGCTAGCCTTTGATTACGATGATGAACACAACTTAGTTGCAATTACTGATGGCAATCAAGGGACAACCAATTTTGAGTATGACGATTTACATCGTATTACCAAAAAAATCACGCCAGCCGGTCACGTTGCCTATGTCAATCAATATGACGGTGAAGGCCGAGTAACCGAGCAAGTTGCTGGTGTCGCTTATAAGACTACTTTTGCATACAACGGGACTACTACCACTACTACCGATGCTAATAATCATCAAACAACCTTTATCTACAATGACAAAGAACTTTTAAGTGAGTATAAAAATGCTCAAAATAACTCAATTACGTATGAGTACACCGATAAAGCCCAAGTGGCTGCGTATACCGATTTGGGCGGTGGCCGCTTCGAGTTTAGGTATGATGACAAAGGTAATCTGATCTACGAAAAAGATCCTTTAGGTTATGAAGTGACACGCGAGTTTAATACTACGTTCAATAAACCTACTAAAGAAATCTTCAAACAGAGTGATCATGTCACACAATGGGCCTATGATGCCAAAGGCAACCTGACGCAAATCACCAATGCCAAAGGTGATAGCAGTACATTCGAGTACGATAGTTTTGGTCAGTTAACTAAGGCGATTGATTTCAATGGCAATGTCGCTAGCTATACCTACACTGTTCAGGGTGATGTAGCTACCACCACCGATGGTGAAGGCAACACCCAACAGCTAGCATATGACGGTTTGGGGAGATTACATCAACTAACGAATGCCCGCCAGTTTGAGTACACCTATACCTATGATGGCAACGATAACTTGACCCAAGTGGCAGGTCCAGCCAGTTTCTCACTTAAGTATCAATTTGATGCCAACAATCGGTTGGTGGCGGAAACCGATGCTAATGGTGGCGTTATTCGTTATAGCTATGATGCCTCAGAAAATCTGACAGAACTGAAAAATCAGCTTGGTTTCACCACCGCTTTTACCTACGGACCAATGAATGAGAAGGTGAGTGAAACCTCACCAGAAGGGCACGTATCTCAGTTCGCCTATGACGAAATTTATAATCTCACTTCGGTCAAACAAGCCGTGGGCACACCTCAAGAGATTGAAACCAAATTTGTTTACAATGCTCAGCGGGACAAAACTCAAGTGATTGATCCTGAGGGAAGAATTACGGCGTACACTTATGATCCACTCCATCGTTTGACCAAAGAAGTTCGCAATAAAGTCCTTGGCTTAGCAACAGCAGAGCAAAATGTCACAACCGAATTTAGGTATAGTCCTAGTGGAGCCTTATTAGAAAAGAAAGATGCCAACGGCAACGTGACCACCCATACATATGATCAGCTTGATCAATTACTGACCATCACCGATGCTGAACAACAACTCACAACCTATACCTATGATAAACAAGGCAACGTCATCGAACAAAAAAATCCTCGAGGTTTTGTCACTAAGTATGAGTTCAACAAAAACAACCAAGTGGCCAAAATTATCGATGCTCGGTCTGGGGTAACTACTTTTACTTATGATCCAAACAGTAACTTAGCTCAATTAACTGATGCTAATGCCATCGCCACGCGCTTTGCTTATGACGCACTTGATCGTCGTTCACAACGCATTCAAAATGCCGTTGCTAGTGGTCCAAATGACGCGCAAACCAACGTCACCACCAAGTATGCCTATGATCCTCATGGCAACTTAACCGTCCTCACCAACCCAAGAGGTTTTACTACTAATTTTGTGTATGACGCCGCGCATCGCAACACTAGTATTATCGACGCGCAAAACGCTCAAGCTGGCTTTGAGTATGACCGAGAAAATAACCTCAAAAAGATCACCGACCGCAATGGCCACACTCGTCACTTTAGTTATGATGCTTTAAATCGAGTCACTAAAGTGCTCAATCCGGAAAATCATGCCGAAGAGTTTGGTTATGACAAAGTGGGTAATACACTCGTTTATATCAACCCGCGTGGAATCCAGTTTAAAAAAGCCTATGATCCGTTATATCGCTTGAAAGTGGCTACCGATCCTTATACCAAAACTAAGGAGTATAAGTATGACGCCATCGGTAACGTTTTGAGTTTAACCGATGAGAATGGCCACACCGATCAGTATGAATATGACAAAGTGTATCGATTGCGCAAGTTTACTGACGCCGAAGGGAATCAGACAGAACATCAATATGACGCCAATAGTAATGTCGTTAAAGTTATTGATGGCGAGAGCAACCCGACCAGCATGGCATATGATGAACTCGACCGCTTGATTGAGAAAACCAATGCTGAGAACGAAACTGAGAAGTATGCCTATGACAAAACTGGGAACGTCGTCCTCAAAACAGAAGCTGACGGCACCCCTCATCACTATACGTATGATCCGCTGTATCGGTTAGCTGAGGTGGCTAATAACTTTCGAACTGGTCAAGCAGCTTCACACGACACCAATGTCACTACTCGCTATCGTTACGACGCCAACAGCAACTTAGTTGCACAAGTTAATCCGCTGCAAAATACTACCAGTTTTGAGTATGACTCACTCGATCGGCTCAGCAAAGAGACTAACCCGCTCGATAGTCAATGGCGCTATCGCTATGACAAAGAGGGGAATGTGACTGAGCGAGTGGACGCCAACGGGGCTGTGACAGCCTACCAATACTATCCTGACGATGTCTTAGCTCAAATTCAGTACCCCTCACACCAAGTAAAGTATCAGTATAGTGAAACTAATCACCCAGTGGAGATGGTTGATAACTTAGGCACCACTAAATGGAGTTATGACAACTTAGATCGCATAGTAGAACAAGTTGATCCGTTTAATCGCAAGCTGGCCTACGAGTACGACCATGTGGGGAACTTAACTAAACTCACCTATCCTGATGGTCGTGGTTTAGCTCACGCCTACCTTAAAAATGATTGGTTGAAACAATCACAAGGGATTGGCCAAAACTCTGGTGGAGCTGATACCGTCAAGTACGCCCGCAATAAAGTGGGAGCGCCAGTTAAGGTCGATCATAGTAACTCATCATGGTCACAAATTGCCTATGACAAAGTCTATCGACCGCTGGAAGTTCATGATCGGCAACAGGGTGGAGGGAATCACTTAATTAGTAAATTTAACTATGAGTACAACGATATTGGTCACATCACCAAACAGGTTGATGAGCACGGTTGGCGGCAACCAGCTAAGGTGACCACAAATTATCAATATGATGGTTTGCATCGCCTCACCAACGCGACCACCGATGATAATCAATCCACCCAGTATGCCTACGATGCTGCTGGCAACCGCACAGTCCTTAAGGAACAGCTCCATCAAGGTCTCGAGACCAGAACCTATGCCTACAACGCTGCTAACCAATTAACTGGTATTGATATCCAGTCTCCAATGCCGCCCAATATCGTGGATTATGAATATCAATACGATAAAAATGGCAATCGCACTGATAAATTAATTGCCGACGCTACCGGGATTGATCGTGGCGTGGCGTACAACTATGATTATGAAAACCGCTTGACCAAAGCTCAGGATTATCAGGTGGGTGGCCCAGCGCCAACTCCATCACCAGTGCCAACTCCGACCCCTACGCCAACACCTACCCCGGTGCCATCACCTTCTGCGTCACCAAGTCCTAATCCCAGCTTACAGCCTTCGCCATTGCCAAGCATTAGTCCCAGTCCTTCACTTTCACCATGTCCTGGTAATAGTAATGGCAAGAACGATGGCAAAGATCAAAGTGGCGACTGCAACAACGGTGGTGGCAATGACAATAAGAAAACCACTGGCACAGTCTTGGGATTAGCGACCGAGGCCAGTCCTTCACCGAGTCTTTCACCTAGTCCCAGTCCTAGTTTAGAGCCTGTCTCTTCGCCTTCACCCACACCAGAGCCTACCGCTCAACCGACGTTGCAACCCGAGAACTCAGTTATCGCCCAAGCCGCAGAACTCGCGCCGCAAACAACTCAAGCACTGGGAGAGCCAACTCGCAACGATTTAGCTCACACCGATCTAGAGTATGACGGCAACGGTCGCCGCTTAGTGTCTACATACTCGCCAGGTAGTAGCCAAGACTTAAAACGCACCGAGTATTTATTTGATCGCTTAGACCCAGTGGTGGAGTACAGCATGTGGAATGGCCAACGCAACAACTTGGCACGTAACTCAGCTCAAGACTTATTATTCTTCCAAGAGTTTAAATCTGAACAAGATCCCAACGGTACCATCTATTGGTATCACCACGATGGCGAAGGCAACATTGCCGCGACCACCAAGCACAAAGCCCAATCTGATCATACCTATCGTTATGACGAGTATGGTGGCATTCTGCCCGATAATGGTTCTGGTGATCAGCACGGTGGCGGCGCCTCAGGTTGGATTGCGCCTCACAATCAATACACCCTGACTCAAAAACAGTTTGATGCTAACACTGATCTCTACTACTTCGGTGCTCGCCACTATGACCCTGAAGTCGGTACTTGGATCACTCAAGACAGCTATCGCGGTCAGCTCAACGATCCTCAAAGTTTACATCGCTACATGTACAACAATGACAGTCCGGTGAATTATCGAGATTACTATGGGTACTGCTCTGACCCGGCTTTGACTGCTCAGGGTTGTGGTAGCTGGACCCCAGACATTGTGTTTAAAGGAACGCGTATCGCTACGACACCATTCAGGGATTACATGGAAATAAAGAGTAATGAGCAGATTTTTGGCCGAGCTTTAACCAATGCTGACCGTGATGTGTGGTTAGCCAACCAAAAGCTGCAAGATGACATAAGAACTCGTCAAGCAATGGATCAAGCTATGAGTAAAACATTGGCAGCTCCGGTATTTGATTGTTTGAGATATCAATCATTAGCTGAAATGAGAAATAAATATCTGAATATGATAGATGTTAGTCGTAGAGAAGGTCAAAATGCTGAATTAAGAGCACAACAAGATCAACTAACACGCCAAAAGGCTTCACAAGCTTATTACTATATTCCTGCTATTGGCGCAGGCTATGCATTTGCAAATGCTTATACAGGAGAGAATGTATTTACGGGTACTTCATACAGTACTAATCAACGAATTGGTCAGGTAGGAATAGGAACTACTAATTTTGTAGCAACAGTAGGATTGGCCTATACTGCTCAGGCATCAGTAAGTTATTTGACCACTAACCCTGTAGCTGCTGGGCAGATTGGAACAGGCACTAGTCTAACTACAAACACATTATGTCAAGGTGATTGTTCAGATGAGGCGGGACAAATTTCAACTGGTACAAATGTAGTTTATCGATATGTGGAAAATGGCATCACAAGATATTATGGCATTACCAATGATTTTGCTCGAAGAGCAGGCCAACACTTAACGAATAGAGGTTGGACAATTGAAAAAATACCTGGCCTTGACCAACTGAGCAGACAAGACGCACGTGCTGTGGAACAAGTACTCATTGAACAAAAAGGATTACCTAACCTTTATAATCAAATAAATAGCATTTCCACAAGTAATCCGGTATACTCGTCAGCTATTATTAGAGGAAATGAAATCATTAATACTACTACAGTAGTACCTCCTCCTTAGACTTAATGAAACAGGCTAAAAATATTAAACTTGGCGATATTTTTGAAATACCTTTACCAAATGGTAAAAAGGCATATGGTCATTATGTGTGGCATGATGATAAAACAGGGACACTCATACAAGTTTTTAAACAAACTCTTGATCAGGATGAAGTTTTTAGCTTAAGCAACTTTAATACTAAAGAATATTTATTTCCTGCAATTTATACTGTTTTAAAGCCAACTCTTAATAGTGGTATGTGGAAAATAGTTGAAAACTATCCGGCAACTAATTTTTCCTATCCGGGCTTTGTTGCTACTTTTTACAATGAAAAAGGTGTTGCAGGGTTGTGGTTCTTATGGGATGGAGATAAGTTTGTAAGAATTGGAAACACTTTACAAGATGAATATAAGAAGCTAGAGTTCTATGCTGTTTATTCTCCTATTAAGGTTGTTGAAAGAATTGTGAATGGTGTAAAACCTTACAAAGATCTAATTGAAAAAAACCATATGGAAATGCCAGAGGTTACTCCTCTAAAAAACAAAAACGAATCTATTTTTGGCAATGTTAAATCAATTAATTTTAATAATGATGAAGCATTAGATTTTATAAATGATTTTGTTAAAAAGCCAACAATTTCTTTTTTTACCAATTTATTCAATGATCCTCCCGAAGAATATTTAGATAATACTAATTCCCAAAGAATTTTAACTGCTGTTGAGATGTTGGCTTATTTAGTTGATGAAAATGATCAGAATCTGCCCGAAGCTGTGCGTTTCCCTTTAAAAAAGTTGGCACTAAAGATAAATAGAAATGAGCTTCAAAGTTTAGCTAAAGTTTCAAAAGAATATATTACAAAGATTTTAGATAATTCCGAGTTAAAAGAATCCTGGAAGGAATCAAAACTTTATAATGTTTGGATTAAAGAAAACAAGAGTCTTTTATTGAGATTAGAAAATTATTTAAAAAGTGAAGCTTAATCTTTAAAGGTGATTTAAATAAACTACAGCAACACCATTAAAAAATGCCTGATAAATTTGAGTTAGTACTCTTGCAGTACACGCTTTCCAATTTAAATGAGTTAATTATTAATTTTAACAAAGTCTTAATTAATGAGTTTCAAGTTCTATTTGGTGAAATAAAAAAAGTGCAGATTATTGATAAAACAAGTAATAAAACTTGGAAAACAAATTACCCTATCTTAGAAATAATTTCACCCAAATTTGAATGGCACCTTATTTTTGAGAACCAAAACTCAGTTGACTTTTATTTTGATAAGCAGGCAGAGAAAATTTCATTATTCCTGGAAATTAAAGAATCAAAAAATGTATCTCTATCATTGATGATAAACTTAATTAAGAAACTTACTTCAATTTTTGATTTTACTAATCTATCCGTAGAGAACCTTACTAAAAGTCCTCAAGTTTGGCAACAGTTGTCAAAAATAAATCCTACACTTTATAACCCAATAAATTTCTTCTTTGTAGGGGGAACAAAATGGTTACAGATATATCCTCGCAAAGAGATTAGAGATGGGTTTTATTTGCCGTTGCCTGACGATTTTTATTTAAGTATTCCAGCTGATCATATTGAAAAGGTTAACAATGAATCAATTTTAGTTTGCAAAAATAATGACCCTTTTGCTTCTGTGGATGAACAAGTAGAAAAAACAAAAAAAATAGTGGATTATTATTTTCAAAATTTGAGTGAACTAGAGTTATGGGGTGAAGTTAAGTGGAGTCCTAATTGGCGAAAAGACTACCAACACTTCTTGCTGTCAAAGGGATATGAAATATGAGGTCAGAAAATACATACTATTTAAAGATGAATTGTTCACATGCCATCAAAAATTGAACCTGACTTTTTTTTAGCTTCTAGCGAGGGATATGATTTAGAGGAGCCTAAAAAATGTTACAAACTTAGGCGAGTAAGTAATGAGAACAGAGATGACATGTTGTTGGTCAAAGTAGAACCTCCCTTGGTTGGTCAAGGTTATGGTTTGGGAGGAAAAGATGTTGATACGTTGCTTATTATTCCTCGGCATGTAGGAGCGTCTTTATTTCCAATTAATGAGTGGCCACTTTATGTACATGTAGCTTTGGTTCCTTTGGACAGAATTAATCAGAACACTTTTTCCAAAGAGGAGATTAAGCCCATTGCTTGGGCAGAACTATATCCTACCTGGGAATCAGCAAAGTCTAAATCTATTGCGTAAAGATAATGAAATACCAATTGTTATCCCCACCGCCTGTTTGGAAAAACCTTATTTATGCTTCAAAAGAAGAAGGTAAGGAATTTTACAAATGGTTTCTAGATGTTAAAGAAGAGCGCCTTAAAACCCTTGAAGGTGTTGTAAAGTCTACTGAAGGATATGAAAAGTGGGAAGCTGATTTTACCCCTCAATCTTTAGATATTTTGGGCAAATGGTTTAAACAAGTTGCTGAGAAAAGAGCAAGAACTCCAGAAGAAATTGAAATAGAAAGATCAAAATTGAGGCCTCCTTTTTTAGACTTAAAAATAAATGATTGGACCTTGAGCTCTAAAACAGTATCTCTTTGTTTTGATATAGGTGTTTATTTTGGTGAGGTGTTTGTAAGAAATTTTTCGGAATTGAAGTGGAATCTTCTTCAAAAAAACAAATTTATTGGTAATAATGAGCCAATGATAGAAGGCTTTGGAAAAGTATATTTTTCACCCACACATATGATGAAAATCCAAGCATATAAAATTTTAGAAAAAAGAGATGATGCAGCTAACTTCACTAAGCTGTATAACACATGGATAAAACATATCACTTAATAAGAAAGTTCAATATATGAATAAGAAAAGTGAAATTTCCCTCGAAACCGGGAAGAAAAAGGTTGTCTATATAATTATTGGAATGCTTATTTTTGACTTTAGCAGTCAACTGTTGTCTGTAGCTGTAGGTGATCACTCAACCACAGATGTAGTTAGGCTAATTCTGACTTTAGTTTTGGTAAACTTTTTATATAAAGGCCACAATTGGGCAAGAATAATTACCATGCTTTTATATTTCTTAACATTCCTAGGAGCTTTGGGAATGTTAGTAGCAGTTCCAGACTCTGTCGTAAAGATAGCTTCAGTAGTACTTTTGGTATGGGCGAGTGCAGTTATCTATGTATTAGGTTACATGCCTGATGTAAAACAATATTTTCATCGAAACAAATGAGTGTATATATCGAAGAAATTATTAAAGTCGCTAAAAAAATTCTTAACGAAGAAATAAATATAATTGAAGGTTCACGCTTAATTTCATCTTTAAGACATAATACTCAGTTTCCTGATAGCACTATTTTTTATGCCTTTAGAGCAGTAGATTCAGAGACTGAAAACTTTTTGATTGAAGAAGCGAAAAAGTTTGCTGACAAAGAATATTTGAAAAAGTTAGATAGTGAAAAAGAAATTTATACTAAAGAAATGAATGAAATTATTTTTGATGCAAGTCAGAAATTAATCAAAGAACTTACTAAGTTAAAATAATAAATTTGAATGCCTTGGTCAGAAATAATAAAAGAAATATTATCAGTAGGAGTTCCTTTACATAACAAAGGAGTTGATAATTGGGCACTTACAAAAGAACAGGCACTTTTAGCAGCAGAGCAATTAATGAACTTGAAAATATCAATTTTAGGTGGTGATGTTTACGAGCTGAGTGATGGTGAAATAATACCAACTTATGATAACTGGTATACGCAACGGCTGATAAATGAAAATAAAGAGGAATACCTTTTAAGAACCATTTCTGAGACTCGTAAGTATATAGCGAATTATAAAAGTGCAAGTGATAAACAGATTTATTTTGTTTTGGTACCTAAATTTAATTGATATTGGCAACTATGACATCCAAAGAGTTCTACAGTGAAATCAATAAAACCATTGGAAATGATTTAAAAACTCTAGGGTTTAAAAAGAGTAAAAGTGGAATGTTAAGTTGGTATAAACCTTATAAGGATAAGTATTTTACTTTTTGGTTTCAGGTTAATAGATGGGGATGGAGTGATAACGAAGGTTCAAGTTTTTGTATTGAATTTCAATTTGCCGATAACTTTTTACCCGGCCACGGTAAAGCTAGAGAAAGAATAATTAAGCTTTTAGATAAAGACAAATTAATTGAAGCTCATGAAATACAAACCAGAGTACACACTAAAATTGGCTTTATAAGTTCGGAAAATGACTTTTCAGGAAAAGAATATACCTGGTTTAAGTACTTTGATGAAGAAGATGCTCAAACTTGGGCAAAATTTTTTTTAAGAGCACTGCCTAGCTTAGTTAATAGATTTTTTATTAATTAGGGTTAATCTTTCCGTTATTAAAAAAACATTAACTCATCAGGCAATTTGCAACTTGTCTCACCACTATTTTTTTGTATACTATTTTGAGAATTAAGTCTCGGGATTTTTTATGATAATTGTTTGGGCGGGATATGGATGGCTAGTGCCTGTAATCGTAATAGCAAGTTTGTTTGTTTCATTTTTGCTTGATAATATTTTGAAAACTAACTTTAATAGCTTTTTTCCTGAAGAGTTATTTTTAGGAATTGCTTTGTTACTGAGCGCAGCTGGTACCTACTGGCTGAACGAATATTTCAACAAAAGCCAGGGTCAAGAAATCACTCATCCTCAAACAGGTAAAACTATCAAAGTGTTACCTAACCATACCTTGTACTTTGTGCCTATTAAATATTGGGCGGGTTTGTTGTTATTAGGAGCATTATATTTTGCAGCTATTGCTTTGACCGGTGGTTCCTCATTTTTAAGTAGCTCAGAAATCGAAACTGAAAACACTGTCTTAGTGAATGAAAATGATCCGCTCATAGCAGAAGCTGAAAGAACGGCTCAAGCCACGCTGAAAGAGTTCATCGGGCGTTTAAATACTAAAGATCCTAAGTTTACTTATTCGATCAAAACCGTGATTGGTGAAGCAGAACACATTTGGGTAGAAGTCTCAAACTATGAAGCTGGGAGTTTTAATGGTGTTATCGCCAATGAACCATTTTATGAAAAATATAAATTGGGCGATCCTATTAAAGTTAAAGAAACTGAAGTCGAAGACTGGATTATTCATGATGAAAATTTCAAGACGGTTGCTGGAGGGTTTAGCATAGAAGCTTTACAAGAAGCAAAAAAAACGAATCAAAAAAAGTAACCCTAAATAAGTATGGACACAGCTTCAGCCTCGTTTCCCATCTATAGAAATAGTAACTTTGTTATCGCGCTGAATATCCTTAGTTTTTTTATCCCTTTCTTTATGGTAGTGCCGTTACTGATTATGATTACTGGTCCTGTTTATGATGCCCAAACGAAAGTGAAGTGGGCTAAGACCGAGACAGTGGGAGTGATGTGTTGGTTGGCTTTGATCTTAATTATTTGGCTATGGTTTGCCTTAAGTGGTTGGCAAGGTGTTGATTTTTATTTAGTGGGGCGTACCTTTGCGCACTTTTTGATGGCTATGGGTGTAACAGTGGTAATAGATGAGCAACTGAAGCGATCTTCTCGGTGGCTCAGGGTACTCGTAGGTGCGATCGTATTTTTGGTGGTATTTATCCTGACAGTGGTTCTGGCTGCGATGGGGTAAATTACATTTTTTAACCAAAATTTAATTTTTATCGATTGATCGCTACATCTAGTCTTACATCCCATAATTTGACTTCTGGGCACTATTTTTATATACTTACTCGTTGGTGATTGAAATTTATGTGGAAACACACTCGGTTGCTGCTCTCAACTACGGCATTGCTTTCTGGAGGTTTAATTCTCTGGGTGTCACTGTCGTCAGTGCCCACCGTTTTCTCTGCTAATGGTACTACTGAAGCCAGCAAACGCAGCGTATACATGGAAGGGGAGATTCTTCCTGACCATTTAGCATATCCAGTTTTGATGGCTGTAGATCGCGTCAAACTCGAGACGGCTGCCCCTCACGATCAAGTCTTTATGAAAGTTGAGTATGGCAATCGCCGTATTGAGTACGCTCAAGAACTGATTGATAAAGACAATACACCTGTCGCCCTGTCCACCCTCACCAAAGCCCTCAAGTATCTTCACAAAGCCGGTCAAACCGCCCTCGAAATCGAAGCTCCTGACAACACTAAGCAGTACGTTATTAAAACCCTCGACTATCACCACCAAACTATCGAAAAAATGAAAAGTCGTTTTCCTGACCCTGATCGAGTCGTTCTTGATCAACTTCAGAATGAAAACTTGATTATGAAAGCTCAACTGCACGACAGTATGAGTTCTTCTCTAGAGCGCTAAATTCGAACTGTGACTGATACAGTTTGCACTGCTTTTTAGCGTTGACAGCCTTCCGTTCAGTGTGCGATTCTTAATACCCTGCGATCACCAAAACACAAAATATTGTGGTTTTACTATTTAATATACACAATATGTATTGACTGCAGTCGTTATGAAGTGTCCATATTGCAATAAGCCCGATACAGCCGTTGTTGACTCGCGCGAAGCCGATGATCAAACCTCAATTCGTCGTCGTCGCACGTGCCAAAGCTGTGACAAACGTTTCACTACGTATGAGCGAATTGAAGGTATTGATCTCAAAGTCATCAAGAAGGATGGCACCAAAGAAGATTTTAATCGTGAGAAATTACGCCGAGGTATTGTCAAAGCCACCTGGAAGCGCCCAGTGTCGATGGCCGACATCGAAGACTTAATCACCGATATCGAGTGTCGCTTGCGCCAAAAGCAAACCACTGAAGTCAAAAGTTGGGAAATTGGCAATTTAGTCATTAATAGCCTCAGAAAAATCGACAAGTTATCGTACTTGTTGTTCGCCAGTGTCTATCGAGATTTCGAGAGCATTGATGACTTTGAAACAGAAATTAATAGTTTAAAAGGAGAGTAATAGTCAGAGTAATTAAGTAACTGAGTAATTTAGTAATTGTTCATCTGAGGCAGCAAGGCTAACAGTGATCTCGATTACTTAATAACTTAATCACTCACCAACTAAAACGGAGTTTTTTATGTCACCAATGGCATCGTTACCAAAGAAAAAAATGAAGTTCACTGATCGTAAACTCGACAGTGGCATGGGCATGGCAGTTGCTAAACGTACCTACCTGCGCAAACTGACCGATCCTCAAACCGGTCGAGAACGCTGGGAAACCTGGGCTGAAGTGGCAGACCGTGTCGCCAACGGCAACAGTGCCTTGTTGAAAAACTTTGGTAAAAAATTTGAAAAAGATCGCCAAGCTGAGTACGATTTACTCAAGACCCATATCACTAATGGCTCGATCTTGATGTCCGGTCGCCACCTCCAACACGGCGATGAGACCCAACCTACCCGCAACATGGAGGTTTTCACGAACTGTAGTACGGCATCTTCGTCTTATATTCTGTTTTACTTACTGATGAACGGTTCTGGAGTTGGGCGCCCTTACGACGACGATATGTGTGTGGTGAACTGGGACAATATGCCTAACATCCGGTGCGTGATTGCTGATGACCACGCTGATTTTGTCTGGGGCTTTGATGAAAGTGTCCGCGATGCAAAGCATAAGTATGGTGACTGTGACGACGAGGGTGTCCACTGGTTTGAAGTGCCTGATAGCCGTGAAGGTTGGGCCCAAGCCGTGGAGATGTTGGAAGTCATGGCCTATGAGCGCAAGTACAAAGATGACTTATTGATTTTAGATTTCTCTAAAGTTCGTCCTAAAGGTGCCCCGATCAAGGGTATGCAAAACCGTCCTTCTTCTGGTCCTAAACCATTGATGAACGCGATTTTGAAAGTGGCGACTATCAAAGGGGCTTGCCTCTCACCATGGAAACAAGCCATGTTTGTGGATCATTACTTGGCAGAATGTGTGTTAGTAGGAGGTGCTCGTCGCAGTGCCCGGATTGCCACTAAAAACTGGACTGATCCTGAAGTCTTTGATTTCATTAACATCAAGCGTGGTGGTTTCTTATGGAGTGCTAATAACTCGGTGGCTGTAGATGACAAATTTTGGAAACAAAAAACTGGTCATGCTCGCAAAGTTTTAGAAGCGATCATGAAGGCCTCCTACGAAGATGGTACTGGCGAGCCAGGGTTTATTAACCAACACCGCTTAGTCCAGAACGATGAGGGGTATGAAGGTTACCAAGATGGCAAGTACGCCGAGAGTTCTAAGTACAAGCCGTTGGCTCGTACCGAGAAAATGTTGTCCAAATTGGCTCGCAACGCCGGCGCGAAAGTCTATTCCCAAATTCCTAATCCTTGTGGTGAGATTTCACTCAACATGTTGGGCGGTTACTGTGTGATTGCTGATGTGGTGCCTTATTTTGCACCCAGCATCGACGATGCCGAGCAAGCCTTCCGAGCTACCACCCGGGCTTTGATGCGCGTCAACAGTATGGACTGTTTGTACAATCGCGAAGTCAAGCGGACCAACCGGATTGGGGTCGGGATGACCGGCATTCACGAGTTTGCCTGGAACATGTTTGGATATTCATTCCGCGACGTCATTGATGAAGAGAAAGCCAAAGATTTCTGGATGACGATGGCACGTTTCAAACGCGCAGTAGTCGAGGAAGCTGAGAGCTATGCCAAAAAATTAGGAGTGGTGGTGCCACACACCAACACTACTATCAAGCCCTCTGGCACGATCTCGAAGCTGTTTGCCTTGACCGAAGGTGCTCACTTACCCAGTATGCGCGAGTACATTCGCTGGGTGCAGTATCGCAACGATGATCCTCAAGTCAAGAAATACGTGGAAAAGGGATACCCTTTCAAAGAGTTGAAGAGTTATCAAGGTACTACCGCCGTAGGTTTCCCAACTCAGCCGCTCATTTGCCGCTTGGGTATGGGTGATGAATTAGTGACCGCTGCGGAAGCCACTCCAGAAGAGCAGTACAAATGGTTGATGTTACTCGAGAAATACTGGATTGTGGGTGTGGATGAACAAGGTAATCCTTTGGAAGACACTGGTAACCAAGTTTCCTACACCTTGAAGTATGATCCTAAACGCGTCACCTATGATGAGTATTCTGAGATGGTGCGTAAGTATCAAGGTCTCATCAAGTGCTGTTCGGTCATGCCGCAACAAGACAGTACCGCTTACGAGTACCAACCAGAGCAACCAGTCACCATTTCTGAGTTCATGCGCGTCTTGGATGAAATCGAAAAAGACACCGAGCTCTTGGAAGACATTGATTATGAGCACCTGAAGTGCGAGAGTGGTGCTTGTCCGATTTAAGCTTAATTAACAGAACAACACAAAAAAGGGCTCCTGGATCAGGGGCCCTTTTGGTTGCAGAGAAGAAAGAATTAGCTCATACTGATTAAATATGTTGGAAAATACCGCAGATGACCACAACAGGTTGGCTGAAAATCCCTTCAAAAAAAGTTTTCTTCGTCGTCGGAACACCACTGAAACTGGGGTGAGTGCTCACTCGTCTGCGCCTGAAGCAAAAGTTGCTCCCCGCCGACAAGCTCCTACTGAACAATTGAAGGCTGCGGCGGCAGAACTAAGTCCTGAGCAGCTACAAGAGGCAGTGAAGCGCCAAGAGTTACGAGTCAGAATGTTACAAGCCGCGTTAGCAGGTGCTCAAGAAGAGTTGACAATGCTTCAGGATATAAAGGCTGAGCGGCAGACTCGAACTCAAGAAATGGATACTACCACCCTCATTGAAAGCATCTCAAATCAATTAGCTGGTATCGAGATTCAAATTAGAGAGGCTTTTAACTTTGAGAGTGTTGAGAAGGCGGCGTTAGCTGTCGGCGAACAAAAAGGTGCGTTAGCAAATGTGCATTTACAGTTAGAGAAGCTTACATTGGCAGCTATAGGCTCTCTTTCTGAAACGGTGAAGCAGTTAGAACTCAAGAAACATGAGTTGGCACGTCTAATTGAACACATAGTAATTATTTTAGAGCAGATTTATAAACGTACGGATGGCATCAAGCCGGAACCACGAGAGACAGTATGGTTGACTGCACATCAGTCATATAGAGCTATCATGACAGAGGCAGTCGCGCAGCAACATGAAGCATTTTTTCAAGATGTGCTGACCAATGGTAAAGAGAGCAGAACAGCTGTTAAGCCACCGAGTTTGCCAACCTTAATTAATAAATTTGGTTTAGAGGCTTTTGGGCTGAGTAATTGGGGAAATAAGACAGTACTCATGAGGTCACATTTTCAAGAAATATTCGCACCACCAATTCCAGTGGCGGTATCGTAATTGATCAATTACTAGTTTTCATCCACCTTCCACCGTGGTCGGCGATCGATATTCTGGGGTTCGGCTGGCACCAACCCCTCAGCCCATCGCAACCCAGCAGCGACTCCAATCATGGCGGCATTATCACCACAGAGTTTTTTGGTGTAGGGAGTACTGAGGCGTAAACCGTGAGGTTTTAAGAGCTGGCGCAAACTCTGACGTAACGTCATATTAGCTGCCACACCACCTCCTAGCCAGACAGCTTTAATTTCGGGATGAGCTCCGAGGAGTTTTTCTAGTTTATAGGTAAGGGCGCGGAAGACTCCTTTTTGAAATGAAGCAGCGAAGTCATACACAGTTTGTTTGTCGAGTTTGTTTTCGGTCTCTAGTTTGGTGAGTAAATTGCGGCTATACGTTTTCATGCCGGAAAAACTTAAGTTGAAGTCGCGGCTGGTAGTCATCGGGAGGGGGAACTTAAAGGTAGTCGCGTCACCAAGTTTGGCAAATTGTTCAATCACGGGGCCAGCGGGATAACCCAAATCCAGCATCCGCCCCACTTTGTCGAGGACTTCGCCCGCGGCGTCATCGATGGTCCAGCCCAGGCGTTGATACTCACCAATCTTATTCACTAACACAAAATCAGAATGTCCGCCAGAGATAATTAATGATAGGACAGGGAAACGGAGTGCGGGTGATTGTGAATGTTGGGTTTTGGGTTTTGCTAACACTGAGACCACATGACCTTCAATATGATTAACGGGGATGAGGGGCAACTGATGTTCAGCAGCCAGTTGTTTGGCAAATTCGAGGCCAACCTCCAAAGCCGGTGCCAATCCCGGACCTTGGGTGACCGCCAGGGCTTGAATGTCTGGCAAGGTAAGACCAGCCCGTTTGAGGGCTGCCGCCACCGTGGGTGCCAAATTTTCGCGATGGGCTTGTTTGGCAACCGTAGGAAAAACTCCACCATATTGTTTGTGAAGTTGAGCTTGGGAAGCGACGATGTTGGAGAGAACGGTTGTTCCTTGCGTGACCGCCACCGAGGTTTCATCACACGAAGTGTCGATAGCTAAAACAAGAGGCTGAGTGATGTTATTAAACTGAATAGGCATAGGAAAGAAAGGTATATCAGGTATGGTATTATAGCAATCGTCCTGTAATAAAAATTTTTAAAACCTGAAATGAGCATATGCATGAGCGAATTTATTATTTAGGATCAAAGTTATTAGACAATTTAAAACTTACCCACCACAAGGAAATTGACCCCATTCCTGTTGACTCACTTGAAGCTATTATTACTCAAGTTACTCAAAATGAAAAAGTTGCCCCCACATTTAGAATTAATGCGATGCCAGCCCTATTTAAGACCAGTGATGGGGAGAGGTCAGCATTTGACGAGGAAATGAAAGCAGCTCAGCCTGATGGATATATTATTGGAGCAGGAACAGGGGGGATATTTGCTTTGCTCAAGTATTTCAAAGAGGATAGAGCACCCAAAGGTATCATCATTTCAGATATAGATCCCACTATAATAGTTGCTGCCCGGATAATGATAAAGGAATTAAGAGCAGCTAAGAACTATCAAGATTTTGCGAGAAGCTTTTTTTTCCAATCAAATCGAAGCTACCGACATAAAGTAAAAAAAGTACTTGCACAAGACAGCTTTTTAAAAAAAGGTTTAAAAGAGTGGGATACCTGGGAAACCCCGATGGAAGCTACTAAAGATTTGTGGTTAGGGAATGTGCCTGAAAAGATACAAACACATTTCTCTCTCTTACAACACCTAGCTTTAAATCACCAATTAGCTGCTTGTTATAGTGATGTGCTGAATTTAAAGTTGATTGCGACAATTTGCTCACTCCCTAATTTTTTAAGTCTGACCAATGTTATTTATTTGACTAATTTATTAGACTACTATCCAGGTTTTCATCAGACTGAAATGCCATCAGAAGTTAAAAACTTGAGACTCTTTGATCAATCGCAAAAACAACCCCTATTTGTTAGTACACCAATAGTTAGAGATCAAGAATTGTATGTCAGCCGTAGTAGCGATGAATTGATTTCTTTGAATAAAACGTTTATACCTAAGTCTTAATCGTTAGCCGCCGCTGATCTTTTTGCAGCGCGTCACCCTCACTAAACACTACTTTTAATCGGGGCAAGCCTTGAGCCTTGATTATGGGCATTAGCCAACTCTCCACCTGTGAAAACCACTCAATAATCACCACCGAGCGTGGTGTCAGTAACGTATCCACCGCCAAGGCATTAAACTCAGCCTCGGTTTCTATCTTCCACAAATCAAGGTGAAAGAATTTTCCCGCCACACCATGGCGCAAAAATTCGTATTCCTCCAGATATGTATAAGTGGGCGAAGTAACTGTCTCGGTTATCCCCAGGAACTCAGCCGCGCCTTTGGCAAAAATCGTCTTACCCATGCCCAGTGAGCCATCCAAACCAATCACTAACCCATGAGCTTTGATCTCATTCCAGTGTTTAAGAAGCAACTTGCCAGCAATTTGTTTAGTTTCCATTTCTGACTGGGAAACAAGCTGGGTAGCCTCCGTAGCGGCTTCGGCAATGTTAGTTTCGCCTTGGCGAAACACCACCGGGGTAGAGAGCGTGGTATCAATTACTGTTGAGGGTGGGTTAGGTGGCAGTTGACCAGCATCAAGGACGAGATCGATTAAACTTTTTTGTTTTTCAGACAGACCATCAAAAATATCGGTCACAGTGTAGGGCCGTTTGGCATCGGAAGCATTGGCGGAGGTGGCGGTCATTGGTCGGCCGTAAGCCTTCACGATCTCGACCACTAACGGATAATCAGGAATTCTGACGCCCAGCGTGCCAAATTCAGACGCCACACCCTGCGCCACGGTGCCTACACTTTTGGAGACCACGGTCACTGGTCCGGGCAGGAAACGCTCATACAACTTCCGAGCCGAATCATTAACCTCGACATACTGAGCTGCCATTGCTGGATCGGTAACCGCAATCGAGAGGGGCTTGCCTTCGCGGCGAGCCTTGTAGGCTAATAACTTATCAACTGCGGTTTGGTTTAAGGCATCGACGCCGGCGCCGTAGGTGGTTTCGGTGGGAAAAATGACTAAGCCACCCGCGCGCAGTATCGCTATGGTCTCAGCGATGACTTGATCACGGGGGGTGGTGTGTATATCAATCTTTTTCACCTGAGTATTATACGACACATCCCCGAAAACTGCTCTGACCTTCGCCTGGAGAACATAGCTGATAAGGATTGGCACTTCTGCTATAATGATCTATGTCTAGTTATCGAACTTCACAGCTTATGAATCAGACTACTGATGGCTCCAATGATTCCATCAAGTTTGATCTCTATATCAAGACTCGAGAAATCAAACAAATTGCCGAATCCTTACAACAAGTCATGTTGATGTCTAAGAAGGATCGTCAAGCTTGGGTTAAAGAACACGAACCTTTTGTCAATCAATTGCTCGATACATTTATGGAAGACGCTTCTTCCGCACTCGATGGGTTATATCTCGATAATGAAGCTTTGAAGATGTCGATGGACTTTGTGATGAACTTGCGTGATGCCATCAATACGTTACAAGGAATCTTGTACGAGCGCTCCAATTTGAAAAGTTAATCATCATGCCTTTAGCTGAGCTTTTTACCCTTGTTATTTACCAGCCTTTTTTTAATGTTTTGATTTTCTTTTATTGGATGTTGGGCCAAGTTAGTCCTGGTCCTGCTGACATGGGTATAGCGGTGATTTTGTTGACGATCCTGATTCGTTTTTTGCTGCTCCCCATCTCATTGATGGAAGATCGCTCGGAAGAAGAACGGCGCAACATTGCTCATCGCATCAAAGAACTGGAAGTTGAGCTGGCTCATGATCCGGTGAAGTTGCGCAGTGAAGTCAAAGCTTTGTTTAAAAGCAAACCGAGAGTTGTGGCAGGTGAGTTGTTTTCGTTGTTTATTCAAGTTTCCACCTCATTGATGTTGTGGAGAATCTTCAGCAGTGGTTTAGAAGGTCGCGATTTGCACCTGATTTATTCGTTCATGCCTCAAGTAGAATTACCGTTTAATTTAGTTTTTTTGGGCCAATTTGATTTGGCGCACACGAGCTTTTTCTTGAACTTACTCCAATCAATCCTGATTTTTGTCTTAGAAACAATTTCGATTTATACCTCGCCGTATCCACCGGGGCAGGGTGAAGTAGTCCGGATGCAGTTGGTTTTACCAGTAGTGTCATTTGTGATTTTCATGGGTTTACCAGCCGGGAAAAAGCTGTTTGTGATTACGGCTTTGATTTTTAGTATTGTTGTCACGATCATTAAGGCCGTGCGCCGCCGTTTTGAAGCCTATCGCATCGAGCAGGAGCTGAAAGAAGCTGAAGCAGCTGCTCTGGCTGCAGCTGGTGGAGAGTCAGAAAAGGTAGTTGTCGAGGTAAAGTAACCTCCGCTGTTGCTTTTTTAATCTTCAGAGTACAATACTAAGTAAGTAATTAAGTAACTTAGTAATTGAGTAATTTGTTTTCCCAGTCAATTATTTTGTTTCTTATTTACTGAATTACTTATTTACTGAATTACTTAATGTATGGAATTTGATCGCCTGGTAGTCTCATTTTTAGTCGATGAAGTCGTGGGTGGCTTTTTTATTTCTGTTCCACCTGGGCACATTGCTTGTGTTTATGATCGTGGCAGAGGAGTGTTACCCAAAGTGTGGGGACCCGGTCTGCACTTAAAAATTCCTTTTTGGCAGGTAGCAAAGTTATTCACGGCTCAGGTATTAGAGTACTCAATTCGTGAAGGTTTTGACACTTCTAAAAATAAAGAAGCCTTAGGTGACACACCTATTACCACCAGTACCAAAGATGGTAAAGACATCTCAGTAGAAGGATCAGTTTTATTTAGAATTGATAAGAATAATGCTCCCGAGCTCTGGGAAAACATTGGTGAAAGTGTGGTCTCCAAGGTGGTTCGGCCTTTTTCACGGAGCAGAATCTCTTCAGTTTTCTCTGAGTTAACTTTAGATCAAATTAAACAAAACCGCTCTCAAGTAGAAACGATTGTCAAAGAAGATCTCAGTCATCACTTTCAAAACCGTGGTTTAGAGTGCGAAGGTTTTTTGTTATCTGAAGTCAAAATGAGCCGTGGCGGCCGCGAAGAAACCGTGATCAGTGTCGAGCCAACACCCACCGTTACTCCTTAACTTTTCTGTTATTTTATCCGCGAACTATTGAGGCCTACAGTAAACACGTCTCAAAGAAGTGTCCAGCCAGCAAAGTGTAATCCACAATATTCACGTTACCATCCTGGTTAATATCAGCGCGAGGTGTAGTCAGCTGGGTTTGAAAAAAGTTAGTGGCTAAAATGGTGTAATCGACAATATTGACAGTGCCATCCTGATTGATATCAGCTGCACAGACATCACTGGGAGGTGGTGTAGGAGTCGGGCTAGGGCTGGGCGTGGGAGTAACCGATGGTGACGGTGAGGGACTGGGGGTCGGTGAAGCCACACTTCCGCCAGGAGGTGCTACTACCTGTGGTGCCGCAGGATTTTCAGTGGGACCGTACTCATGAGTCAAGCGACCATACGGTAGAGTCGAGCCACTCTTGAATGTAGTGCCAGCATCGGCTTGGGTTTTCATGACGCCCGTAGTGTAATAACGATACGCCAGGAATAAATTGCCACGCCGCATGTCTTGCCAACTGCGAGATTTGCTGGCATCAATAGGATTTTGAATGACAAACAAAATGGCTGTGCGCAAAGAACCTTTACCAGCTACGTTATGGTCGTATAAACGAGTGTCACCCCGATGCCACAAAAACTCCGCGTGGAAAATCAACCCTTCGATAGCTAAAGCAGTGTAGCTATACGCGTCATCTTCAGAAACTAACCATTGGCCAGTACAGCCAGTATTGCCGCGGCGAAGTTCTTCAGGAAGGCCGCCGTAAGTTTGGATGCCACGAATATCACATTGAGCATCGCCCACTAAAGTTCCAGAAATCCGATCCAGCTGAAGCTGGTTGTGTTGTTGGTAGGCTTGGGCGGGGGTTAAACTCACTGCTGAGGGTGAAACCTCACTCAAGGTGACGCTGCCCTGGCGATCAGCTAAGTAATCACCAATCATCGCTGCTGACACCGACCCAAAAACGCCCCAGTTGTTGGCACGTTCACGACTGGCCCAGGCCACTTTTTTGTAGACATGATCGCGCAACCAATTTTGAAACTGGAGTTTATCAGCACTTGTCCAGACTTCAGACTCTTCCAGTAAGTCAGCAGATTGGATCCAGAGTGGGATAGCAAATGCGAGCTTTAAAATACACTCATTGTTGCCCGAATACGTTTCTCCACCAAAGGTGTGAGTATCAGTCAAATCTAAGATTTTTTCCCGAGCCGCAGCGGCGTAGGCTACGTTGCCGGTCAAATGATAAGCCAATACTTTGTCATAGACGAGTGTCCCGCCATCCTCTGGTGCCAAAAAGTTGTCGGCGCTAAAGTTGCTCGGTGAGAAACACTCGCCACTGCCAGAGACGTTAAACTCACCACTGACGCTGCCATAAGACCAATGATCAGCCGGCTCCAACCGGTCCATGAAGTCGGCGACGTTTTGTTGGTAGGGTTGTTGATTCTGACTAGCTTTAGTTTTGATAGCTGATAACTCGGTGGGAGAGGTAATATAGCCACGGGAGTTTAAGCCGGTAGCGGCTTGGATTGGTACTGGTCTTGACCAGAACCAGCTGATACCACTTATCACTGTCAGGGACAATAAAAGGTAAGTTACAATTTTGCGCACAGCTTATTCTATCAAATATATCAAAAGATATCATTTTCTTGCTTTTTTCTTACTCAATTGTAGTTTTTTGTGTAGATCTGCGGCGTATAGTAAGAACTATTATCATTTACGGAGGTTTGTATGTGTGTTCGCATTAGCTATCGCAAAAAGCTACTCAACATTTAAGTGCTTAACTTAACCGTGATGTCAGGAATGTATCATGCATGTGGTTTTTATGTCTCCGCACTCAGATCCTGAGGCTCATCTTGGTGAACCTGATTCAGGGGGTCAGTGTATTTATGAACAACAACTAGGCAAAGCGTTGACGCGTCAGTTCGATGACATCGATGTGACGATTTTTTGTCGTGACACCAAGCGCCGTCCTCGCCACACCTGGCTCAGTGATCGTTGCCAGGTGATTCGGATTGAGTGTGGCGCCACCGACTATATTCCTAAAGAACACATTGAAGCAGCGCTCCCTAAGTTTGTGCACCAAGTGGTGCGCTTTTTACCTTTTCAAGAATCGGTAGTGGTGCATGGTCATTATTGGGATGGCGGCAAAGCCAGTTTACAACTGAAGCGGCTATTGCCTAAGCCGATGCCGTTGGTCTGGACACCTCACTCTCTAGGTAGTTTGAAAAGACAAAACTTCAAAGGTCTCAATCACGAAGTGGAGTATAACTTTATTCCTCGGATCACGTGGGAAAATTACACTGCATTTTCTGCTGAATCGGTGATCGTTTCGAGTGTCCAAGAAAAAAAAGTGCTGACCGATGAGTACTTACTCAAACCCACCAAAGTAGAAATTATTCCTCCTGGGATTGATTTAGAACAACTACAACCCATCAATCAACGTGATGCCCGTCAAAAGTATCACTTACCGGAAGATGGCAAGGTTATTTTGTGTCTGGGTCGGATGACGCCTGCCAAAGGGTATGAGCACGCCATCCATGGTTTAGCGAGTTTATTACAAAAATATACTGAGCCAGTTTATTTGGTGATTTGTGGCGGTTCAGCTGACAACCAAACACTAGAAGAAAAGAAGTACTATGATTCTTTAGTCGAAATAGTTAAGGATTTAAGGCTACAAAAGCAAGTCATCTTTCTCTCGGCTGTGCCTCACGATGAAATTAACGAGTTGTATAGTGCAGCTGATATTTTTGTCTTACCTTCTGAACACGAGCCATTTGGACTAGTAGCATTGGAAGCTATGGCGTGTGGAGTGCCACTGGTGGCAGCCAATACGGGTGGTTTAGCTAGCTCACTCCAACACAACCTGCATGCGTGTTTAGTTAATATTCATAACTCTGAGCGGTTGTCATATTACTTCTTATCGTTACTCAAAGATACTCAATTTCGTCACAAATTAATTCGCAATGGCCAGAACTTAGTTAAAGAAAGTTATGGATGGGATGCCCGGGCTACCGAGTTTGCCCAAGTGTATCGTCAGGTACTGTCTAAGCCGTCACCCTTTTTTCATACTTGGGTTAATAATAACTATTTTTTGAATGCCAACGTCTGATGTTTTACTACATTAAAGAAAATTATTACTTCGATATTGATCTATATCACCAATTTCGGATTACGGGGCCGGCTAATCATTTGTTGCTCGGTTTAAGTTTGCCTAAAGGCGTACCATTGGAGGTCAAAGAGTATTATATCGAGAATGAGCAGCTAGTCGTAAAGTTAGAGCTATTGGCTGATCAATTACAACTCCCCTTGCCACTGGTGACTGATATTAGAACTTTGCGGGCTTTGACCGAGCCAAAGACGCCGCGTCCTACCTATCAAGAACTACTGCTGCAATCACCTGAGTTAGTCAAACCGCGCACTATTACCCAACGTCAAGATGATGAGTTTCAAGTTATTACCTTTACCAATCAGTATCAAGAGCTTGATAAACCATTGACGTATGGTTCTGAGTTGTGGTTACCAAAAGAGTATTGGGTAGAGCTGAGTGAAACGCAGTTGCAGATCAAAGCCGAAAGTCCTTTGGTGCTGTGTATCAAAACTCAAAACAATGTTACTTCCAAAGCACCAGCTACTAAACAGTTGTTCAAAGAAGCAACTCAGTTGCCTGAAAACATGTTTAGTCAAAAATTAATTAAGCTCTATACCGATGCTTATCAGCACATTGAACATTTGATCAAAGCCCAAAAAACCAGCAGCTTTGAGTATGGCACCGTTTTCCCACGGGATTGGATTGAGTCAGCTGATTTGGGGAGTACAGAACTGACGCAGGATACCATTGATTACATGTACTCACAGGCGATGGAGTTTGTCTCTGATGATGGGGAAGGGTGGCACGAGAATATCGTGGGGGAGTTCAAACACAAAAATGCTGACGAATCGACGCATATTGATCGTAAAATGATTGATATTGAACCACGGTACATCATGGGTGTGAGGCGGGTGAGTAAAAAATTTTTAACCGATCCTGAGCATCATCGCCGATTAAAATTGATAGCGAAATTTATTTTGAAAAATGCAGCTGAGTGTCACCAAATCTCCTTCAAGAAACGGAGGGATTCTGAAGAATATGAAGTGGTTGGCAATTGGCGAGATAGTTACTATGGTTACCCACGTCATAAAGCACCACTCTCTCCATACGATGTTAACTGCGTTTTTTATCCGATTAGTTTAAAAATTATCCAAGAGTTCGCTGATTATTTTGAGATTGAAGATAAAGAACACTTGGCTACCTTAATTAAAAAATGGGATGAGCAAAAAGTTCGCTTTCGTTTGTATCATGACGATAATTTAATCGGTTATTCTTTAGCCCTCCATGGCAAGAAACGTTTGCCGCTGCCAATTGCGCACCTCGATGAAAGTTATGATTTGTTTTATGGTTCACCCAGCATGGAAGAGATTGTCAGCTTTGCCCAAAAAATCACCAGTCCGCACTTTTTTTATAGTCCTAGCGGTCCATTGTTAGTGGACATTGATGATGACTTTTTTACCACCGAACACTATCACGGTAAAGTCATTTGGCCCAAACAAGCTGCGTTTTCTATAGCGGGGTTAGCGCGACAGTTGCAACGTGGTCATCAAGAATTATGGCCGCGGGCAGTTTTGGAAACTATTCAGGAAAGTATTATCACTACGGCTCAGGCTTGTTTCCGGGCTTGGGAACAGTTGGAAGCGATTCCGGAGCTTTATTATCATGATTTTATGGAGAACCGAGCCCGGTTATACACCGATCAAGCACAGATTGAAGGTCAGATGAGCTTGATTCAATTATGGTCTGCCGTCGGAGGACGGCGAATTATGCAGGAATATGTAAAAGTAATTGAGTAATTAAGTAAACTGCGCAACAACAAGCAACTCAATTACTTAGTTACTTAACTACTAATTTACTTAAACTGGAGATTATCTATGCGCATTGTCCAAGTTGCCCCTCTCGAAGAATCAGTCCCGCCCAAAAAATATGGTGGCACAGAATTGGTGATTCATAATGTCACCGAAGAATTAGTCAAAAAAGGCCATGAGGTGTACTTGTTAGGAGCTGGTGATTCAGAGACAAGTGCCCACTTGATTCCCATTCTGCCTCAGTCATTGCGGAAGATGTACTCGCCGGAAGAAATTGATACTTGGCGGGACTTTTTAAAGATATTTCATATCTCCACGATCTTAAAAACGATCCGTGACCTTAAACCCGACATCGTCCATAATCACTACGCGTGGCGTTTGATTCAGTTTTTAGATTTTATTGATTGTCCTGTCTACAGCACCATGCATGGGCCACTAACTAAAATTCAAGAACGTTATGTGTATCAGCAGTACCCGGAAGCCAATTATATTTCTATTTCTAATAATCAGCGCAAAGCACTCCCTGAGTTGAATTGGGTTAAGACGATTTACAACGGGATTGAGGTCGAAAAATTTGAACTCGGCACTGGTCAGCGAGATTACTTTGTGTTTTTAGGCCGCACGACGCCAGATAAAGGTCTGAAAGAAATTATTCACATGATAAAAAAGACGTCGCACCAATTAAAGATAGCTGCAAAGGTCGACACCACTGATCAGGCCTATTTTGAACAAGAAATTAAACCTTTTATTGATGGCCAGCAAATTGAGTTTTTGGGTGAAGTCGATCACGCTGGCAAAGTAGCGCTGCTCAAAAAAGCGAAAGCGTTGTTATTATGGCTGAATTGGGAAGAGCCCTTTGGTTTGGTCGTCACTGAAGCCATGGCGTGCGGTACGCCGGTGATTGTTAATCGTCGTGGCTCAATGCCTGAGCTGATCATAGAAGGACAAACAGGATTTTTGGTCAACACTATTGAAGAGATGGCCGCACAGTTGGACAACACTGACCGCGTTTCCCCCCAGGACTGCCGGGCCCATGTAGAAGCCAACTTTTCAGCGGCAAAAATGGCTGATGAGTACTTAGAGTTAGCGGGCAAATTGACTGGGAGCTAAGACCATGACGTCACCAAAAGGAATTGCACTCGATATTGACGATACCTTGTGTGATACCGCCCGGGTGGTAATGAAAACGTTGGCACAGGAATTTCCCCAGCTGGCCAGCGAAGCGATCGAAGATTTGTTGGCTAAATACCAACAACCTGAGAAAGTGCCCACCTGGCAAATGAATGAAGTTCATGATCGGCGCTGGAAGCTTTTGACTACCGAAGAGTTTATGTACAACCTGCCCCCCATACCCGGAGCCCAAGCAGGGGTGGCTCGCTTGGCGCAACACCTACCTATTCGCTGTTATATCTCGTCACGATTGGATCACTTGACCTCAGTCTCGCGGCGGTGGTTACGGGCTCACGGTTTTCCCGACGCGCCTCTCTTTTTGCGTCACCCTGACCAGCTGGCAGTGGATTGGAAACTGCCGCACCTGGCAGAAATGGGAGATGTATGTGGCTTAGTAGATGATAATCTGGGAGCAATGGAAATTGATGCTCAACAATGGCCTTTTACCTTATATTGGTACAATCCTTACCGAGTGCCGGCGATGGTTTCCGGACTGGTGCCTTTTTATTCCTGGGCAGATTTCACCCTCTTACATCCCGATAACTCCAAGACCCCAGTTGACAAAAAATTAGCAGTCTAATACCATATCTGCTAGTGAAGGTAGCAGAGTTCTGATACTGCTGCTAACAAAAAGTACTCTATTAATCGCCAAGCTTAGCTTGGCTCATTACACCTTATCAAGGAGGTATTTATGGCAGAGAATTTTTCTGTCGCGAACATTAAGCCTTTACCCGGCTACATTTTGGTGGAACCAGCTCAAGGTCAAAAGCAAACTGCATCTGGGATTTATTTACCCGACTCACACGAAGAGAAGCCACAACACGGCACGGTCTTAGCCGTCGGTGACGCCACGGTTGAAGAGGGTAAAGAAGTGAAATGCCCTGTCAAAGTCAAAGATCACGTCATTTACAAAAAATGGGGTGGAAATGAGTTTAAAGTGGGAGAGATTGAGTACCAAATCCTCAAGTTCGAGGATGTATTAGCGCAAGTTAAATAATTAAGTAAATTAGTAACTAGTAACTAAGTAATTAAGCAACGAGAACTTCACAATTACTCAATGACTCAATTACTTACCAACTAGTCCGGAGGACATATGCCTGCAAAACAATTATTATTCGGTGATGAAGCTCGTCAAAAAATGTTGGCGGGAATTAATAAATTAGCCGCGGCGGTGGTGACGACATTGGGTCCTAAAGGCCGCAACGTTGCCCTCGACAAATCATGGGGTTCACCTAATGTCATCCATGATGGCGTCAGCGTTGCCAAAGAAATTACGTTGGAAGACAAGTTTGAGAACATGGGCGCGCAATTAGTCAAAGAAGCCGCTTCCAAAACCAATGATATGGCTGGTGACGGTACTACTACGGCGACCTTGTTGGCTCAACAAATTAGCGTCAAAGGTATGAAGTACGTCACTTCTGGTGTCAATCCGATGATCATGAAACGAGGCATTGATAAAGCCGTGGACGCCGTGGTGGCAGAAATTCGCCGTTTGGCCAAACCAGTTAAAGAAGCTGATTGGCAAAAAGTGGCGACGTTGTCTGCACAAAATGAAGTCATTGGTCAAAAAATTGCTGAAGCACTCAAACTGGTAGGCAAAGATGGTGTGATCGAAGTTGAAGAAGGCAAGACCATGGACATCACCATTGAACACAAACAAGGTATGGTGTTCGATAAAGGGTACGCCTCTCCTTACTTCGTTTCTAACAGTGACAGCATGGAAGCCGTGATTGAAGCGCCTTACATTTTGGTGACAGATCAAAAAATTTCCTCGATCCAAGATCTACTGCCGATGCTTGAGAAATTGATGCAGGTCAGTAAGAACTTTGTGATCATTGCTGATGACATTGATGGTGAAGCCTTAACCACCCTGGTGGTAAATAAATTACGCGGTGCTTTCAATGCCTTGGCTGTCAAAGCTCCAGGTTTTGGTGATCGCCGTAAAGCCATGTTGCAAGACATTGCGGTTTTGACTGGCGCTAACTATATTTCCACCGAAACCGGTCGCCAACTCAAAGATGTGACAGTAGAAGATCTGGGTCGGGCTGACAGCGTCCGCGCTACCAAAGATGAAACCACCATCGTGGGTGGCAAAGGCAAACAAGCCGACATCGATGCACGCGTGGCGCAGATCGAAGCTGAAGTGGCTCGCACCACCTCTGATTTTGACAAAGAAAAACTCAACGAACGCAAAGCTAAATTGGCTGGCGGTGTAGCCACTATTCAGGTGGGTGCTTCCACTGAAATTGAGATGAAAAATCTCCAAGAGCGCGTCAAGGACGCTAAGGAAGCTACCAAAGCTGCTATCGAAGAAGGCATCATCCCAGGTGGTGGTGTCAGCTTGATCCAAGCTGGTAAAGTTTTAGCTCAGCTCAAGAAAACTCTCAAAGGTGATGAATTGGTGGGCGTCGAGTTGATCGAGTCAGTGCTAGATGAACCATTACGGATGTTAGCGACTAACTCTGGCGAAGATGCCGGTTGGGTAGTCCGGACTGTGGCAGAAAAAAGCGATGGTTCCTATGGCTTCAATGCCATGACCAACGAGTTTGGTGACATGGTCAAAGCGGGTGTGATCGAACCTGCCAAGGTGGCCACTGCTTCCTTGCAAAATGCCGCTTCAGTCGCTTCCATGATCTTAACCACTGAGTGTCTGATCACTGATTCTCCTGAAAAGAACAAACCAGCCATGCCAGCCGGTGGCGACATGGGTGGAATGATGTAGGCGAACCTGAGCGAGAGCGAAGGGAGCACTTTCTTCGTAAATGCCAACAGGCTTAGTAAAAAACTTAAAGCGGGTCGAAAGGCCCGCTTTTTGGTGGTACGATGAATAGGCTTCGTTATGTTTAAACGGATCCTACCTTTTGATTTACCACGCTTTAGTAAAACTTCACCTCAGTTGTTATTCGTGGCGGCCTTATTTTTAGTGATGTTGGTAGAGAACTCACTGGCTTTTGTGTTTCCAATTGTCACCGAGATCACTGTTAACTCCACCACAATGGTGGGCTTAATCATGGCTAGTTCATCAGTAGTATCGCTGATTTTAGATTTTGCTCTCCCTAAACTGCTTAAAGATAAAACCTGGAAATTTCAATTTTTAAGTGCGGCGATAATTGCCTGTTTCTTTCCCATTTTTACCGCGCTCGGTAAAGCTTTTTCCGTAGCCGCCTTTTTTGTGTTGGGCAGTATGGTGTGGGGTATTTATTTTGAGTTGCTGGCTTTTGCCCAGCAAAACTTTATCGCAACAGAAGAAAAGAAAATCTACTTTAGTCGGGACTGGGGTATTATTTATTTAATTAGAGCCTTGGCCTGTATTGTAGGGCCAATTTTAGGGGCTCAGTTATTAGCCGGCTCGAGTTGGAACTTAGCGATTACCTATTTGGTGCTGCAAGGTGTGGGGATTATGCTGGCAATCATTGGGATGACGTTTGCACCTACGCATCGAGTCACTCGCCGCCGGGGAGAGATTCAGCGCGTCATCAGTTTCATTAAAGAAGTTTCAGTGTGGCGGATTTTTTTCAGTCATATTTTACCGGTGATTATGATGGGGATTATGGTCAGTATCATCGATGCTTTGTATTGGGTGCTGGGAGGGTTGTTTAGTCAGACAATTCCGGAGCTAGTGGAGCTGGAGTGGGTGCCAATTGTGTTATACGCTGTGCCGATGATGGTTGGCTCATTATTTGTTTCCCGCCTTAATATTCATGTTCATAAAAAGCGTTATTCTCAGCTCGCTTTGATAGCCGGCGGAGCTTTACTGTTGCCCCTGATGCTGATGGCTGAAAATGTGATTGCCATTGTAGGAATTATGCTCATTTCTAGTTTGTTGTTCTCATTAATGGGGCCGCTCAATGATGCAGTTTTCACCGACCTCCAAGCACGGGCAGGGGAGTATGGCCAAGATTTAGTGGGTTTAAATAAAATGACTAACTCCATTGCCTACATCGTGACACCCATTTTGGTGGGACTCATTTCTGATTATTGGGGCTTTGCCGTCAGTTTCACGGTGGTTGGAGCGGTAGCGATTGTGGTGGGAGTGGTGTTGTTATTATTAACACCCCGGAAATTGCTCGTGCCGCATGCGGAGTTGGAGAGTGTGGAGATTGATTCCTAGCGTAAAGCGTAAATAGCCAGTGGTATAATCCCAGCTCAGACAGAGCTGCATATGCCGAACTTAACTGAGTCTGAGATTATAGCCTCCCGACATCTTTTTAATTTTACTGATGGACATAGCCGTCGGCCGTTTTCTGCACCCGAGTATCAAGTCTTATTAAAAGCAGCTGAATTTTTGCAGGAACCCATTGAAACCGTTGGGGTCTTAGCGGATCGTTTTGTAGCGGCGTTCTATGAATTAGCTCAGCAGAGTTTTGACCTCAATCAGGATAATTATTTATTATTTCCTAGTGCGTCATTGGCTACGGATGTGGTCGCACAGTTATTAACTCACTATGGCCACACGCAAATAGCGGTAATTGAACCGTGTTTTGATAATCTGCCGGATTTGTTAAAGCTCAAGGGTTTAACAGTAGTACCGATTGGTGAAAATGAGTTGGGTTCTCAGGTTGATATCACCACTCATCCTGCCACTGCACTATTGTTAGTAGATCCCAATAATCCCACCGGTTTTATGTTTAATGAAACCCAATTTCGAGCCATAGTGGAGCAGTGTGTGAAGAGCAATAAAACGTTAGTGCTCGATGCCACGTTTCGTTTTTATAAGTCACCAGCCGACAGTTTTGATCAATTAGCGATTTTAAAAGCAGCTGGAGCGGAGTACATCATAATTGAAGATACGGGTAAGACCTGGCCTAGTCAGGAACAAAAAATTTCTATTTTGACCTATTCGCCACATTTTGCAGCACATTTTTACAAGTTATATACCATTTATTATTTATCACCTTCACCGGCAGCCTTACAGTTGTTGACTGGATATGTCCAAGCCACTGCTGCCGATAACTTTGACCACTTGCATTCACTGATCATTCATAATCGTCGCTTTATAGCTGAGGCTATTAAGGGGACGGGTATTCAGATGGCGGAAGCAGAGTTGATGCCAGTATGTTGGTTGCGGTTACCAGACCATGTTTCAGCTTGCAGCTTTGTTGATGAGCTAGAAAACGTGCAGCCCTCAATTCGTATTTTAGAAGGTCAACCTTTTTTCTGGTCAGATGAAACCGGTGAAAAAGGAGCCCAGTATGTGCGGATCGCCTTATCAAGGAACCCACACTTAGTGATGGTAGCTGCTGAGAAAATAAAAGAGGTGGCGCGGCGATTGAAAATGTAGCAAGAGTGGGATTCGAACCCACGACCTTCGGTTTATGAATCCGATGCTCTAACCAACTGAGCTATCTTGCCAAGATCTGTCGAACTACCGATTATAGCAAAACTTTTGACATTTGAGGATAAGTTCGTTAGAATAAGGATCTTCTTTAACAAAGATTTGTCCGATTTCTTTATTGTAAAGGAAACTCTGCTGGTCAGAGGGACATCGCGCGGGTTAGTGTACGGTGCACGTGAGGCTCATAATCTCGCAGGCTGGGTCCGACTCCCAGACCCGCAACAATCTGGGAATGGCTGGTTGCAAATAGACATTAAGGTCTGATGCACCAGCCATTTTCGTAGGTTCGATCGAAACTTGAACCGTTCCAACTTCCGCCTTTGCTTTTTCAATCATCCAAAAAGGATTATCATGATCCACCACCACTTTTTTGTTATACAACTTTAGGTTCTGACCGAGTAATTGGAGTATCTGTGTTTTTGTTTTGACGTCACCTTTAGCAAACCAGTATCGAGCATAGGAAGCAAATTCAAAGGTTTTTTTTGAGAGTTCCAACCAATCGTATTGTTTTTGATCGGTGACTTCCATCACGCCTTTAACGGTTTCGATTTCTTTTTGTACTCGTTGCAATACAGCAAGGGGATCATCAAATGACATGGATTTGCTCAGAGTTGCTGTTAAGTCGACATCCCTTATAGGTGCAGGAGTAGGTAAGTTAGCAGGCATAGGTATCCTTTAACGTATGATTAGCAGTTTGGAGGCTTTGTCTCCAAGTTAAGTAATCTGATTTACTTGGAATATCTACATTTAGATCTGGAAAAATGAATAAATTTTGACTAGATACCCAGGTTTGGATATCGTCCCACATTTGCAAACTTTTCTGTACTGGCAAGTTTAGCCTTAAAAAAGTCTGGATTTCTTAAGAAAAGACATACCTAATGGACTGTTATAATATGCAAGTTTTACAAAATTAAGAGAAACGCTTTATGCCTACATCTCATGAACTCCCTTGGTTACAACATGAACCCTCGACTTACAGTTACATTGGCCGAAATGATGCAGCTGTGAATTGGCTGTTGAGTCAAAAAGAGAAGACGAGACAGTCTGCATGCAAAACAATTATTATTTTAGGTTCGGGAATGATTGAGCCTTTTACGATTGCTGCTTTACCTCGAGCCAGAGAAGCACAGATAGTCGCTGTTGAAATTGAAGAAAGTCTTGTGAAGCTTGGAAATAAAGTTAAAGCTGGTGAAAAAGTTACTTGGGAACAGGTCGCTGGTGTCAGTCGTCATCCAGGTACTCACAATCATCAATTGTTAGAATTAGGCAGGGTTCAACAAGGTTTGAGTAGGTTGAGAGGGTTAGGCTCATTAGAAGCATTGGGGGAAGGTGTAGACGAAAGTACTTTTCATGTTTCGCAGCAGCTAAGGGACCGAGTTACTTTTGTGAATAGTGATTCTTTATCTGGCTTAAAAAGTTTAGGTGATGCTGATTTAATTTGTGACTTTTTTGTTCAAACAAATATCAATAAAAGTGGTGAGCCAGGAGTTAAATACACTGAGGAACTCATTGAGGAGGCAATGGCCCACCTTTCAGCGCAAGGCATATATTTGATTGGAGATACAGGTTATAACCACAAGCATACCCTGCATCATATTGCTCGTTTGGCCGAGGCTAGAATCAATGCTGGGAGTTTAGTACATATCATTAATAAAGGTAATAGCTTTTCTTCTTCCTGGTATCTAGCAGTAAGTAAGAGTGACCTTCTTAGTAATGATGAAATTAATGGCATTAGAGGAAAAATTGCCAACTTTAGCGAAACGACTGGCCTTCAAATTCAGGAAGCACGACTAAGTAATAACGAGTTGGCTGCCTCCATTGATCAAGCCTTATATTTGGCCTACCTAGCTGACGCAGAGGGGCTTATTACTTGGAGCACTGTTGAACCATTACCACAGGCTTTACTTCATTTGGCAACTCAACCTGATGCTGAGTTTGGTGAGACCATTGTTTTCCCAGGTAAGAATCAGTCTTGATCAACTTTTTGCAAGAGAATTTGACAGGCGGAAATATGGAATTGTTTCAATTGAAAGATGTAACAAGATGTTAAATATACTTTTCGATCATCTTGTTAAAAGAGATTCATCTACTCAGGTTGAATTGGACAGGTTGAATGAAGTTTACCCAGTTCGAGTTATTTTAGGCTTGCTAGAAGGTTATGACAAAGATGAGAAAGTTCATACAGTTGAAGAAGTTTCTACACAGCTGGGTCATTTAGTAAAAGTAACTTCTGCCACTGTTTATACGCAAGGGAAAAATAGTTTTTACACGGAGCCAGCGGCACTGTTGCAAACTGATCATGAAGGTCTTGGTGCTATTTACCAACAAGCCTTAGCTTTCAACCAAGAAAGATTTACCGTTGAAAACTTTGCTAAGGGTTTAAGTTATGTTGTTGAAACTCGGCATGCTAAAAACCCAGATAAATAATACCATTATTCACTCTGTTATACTGAAGCTATGAAAAATATTTTTATTCCGACCTTTGTATTAGTTGCAGGGATTGTTTTGTCTGCCTGTTCGATCCAAAATCCACAGGTTGAGAGTCCAGCCTCGCCTTCACCACAGTCTTCACCTATCGCTTCGCCAGTAGCTTCTGCTATGCCTTCACCTAGCCCGATTGTTTCTCCCAGCCCTTCTGCTAAACCAGCCAACTCACAAAATAACTTAATTCAATTTTCCATTGCCAACGGCTGTGCGCTCAAAGGGAATACACTGCCGGCTGAACAAATGCGTTCCATTGGGGAAGCGAACATGAAAAAATACGGCGTTACTCCCAAGCAGCTGTCTGAGTTTTCACTGAAGCTTTATAGCGATCCTAGTTATGCAGCCGTGAAGAAGCAAATCGATGCTGGCATTGCAAACTGTCAGTAGGTTACTATATGCGCCTATGGAGTCTTCATCCCAGTTATCTAGATACTAAAGGGTTACTGGCGGTATGGAGAGAAGGGTTGTTGGCCTTACACGTTTTAAGAGGGCAGACCAAAGGTTATACTAATCATCCTCAGTTAATTCGCTTTAAAAATCATCCGCAACCTATAGCCGCTGTCTCCACCTATTTACATGCCATTGTCGATGAAGCCGAGCGCAGAAACTTTTCATTTAATAGAGAAAAATTGGAATCACGATCCCGGTTGGATCCGCTCACTGTCACTACTGGCCAGTTGCAGTACGAGACACAACACCTCAAAAATAAGTTACAGCTAAGAGATCAAAACAGATTCTTTCAATACGAATCAATCACTCAGCTCGATGTTCATCCTTTGTTTATAAAGGTGCCTGGAGAAATAGAAGTGTGGGAAAAAGTGGGTATAATAAGGTAAGGAACACTATGTTTAACATCAACACCTTTTGGTTTGAAATCGCGATGGTGAGTAGTATTTTTGCTTTAGGCAATGTTTTTTTTGGGCATTTTGAGGAACGGACGCCAAAACTCAAAAAAGTACTTAAATTTTTACTGTTTAACTTGATCACGGTTAGTATTTCTGCCTTCTTTGGGAGGACCTGGACGGTGGCTTTTTATGTGCTGATGACGCTAGGTGTAGTTTATATTCATGGTTTTTGGCTACCGAGTAAAGGCATTAACGGCCTGACAGGTGAACCGAAAGATAAATACTATAAATTGCGTGGCTGGAAAAAGTAGCGGGAAGATTCTTACATTTTTCTTGCTCACTAAATTGCTCAGTAGGTTAGAATTTCGTCATGAAAAAATCAAGTATTTTATTGCTAATAGGTGTGGTTCTGTTGGGCGTTGCTTTTTTATATGGTGGTGTGGTCGCCGGTCCACCGGGGCCAACTGACCCTTTTACCCCGCCTGAAGTAATAAAGCGAGAAAATACTGAAATATTAATCACACAATTTTTATTATTACTGAGCTTAGTACTAATTGGTGGAAGTATAGTCTGGAAAATGATTGAGTGGAGTGGAAAGTTATGGCGGAGAAACGCTGATCACAATAAATAATTTCATATCAACATATTAACATAATAACATACATGTGCTACAATCCTCCTACAAATTTAATAAAGGAGGAGTTATGGTATCTAAAATAGAAAGAGACCTGAATGACGATGAAGAAAGACGTCGTCAAGAACAGCTCGAGCAATTTAGGAAAGCTCAACAGTTAAGAGCGCAACAAGATGAAGCCAGCCGTTTAAAACAACTAGCAACTGATCAAGAGCGTATAAGGCAAGCACAAGCAAATCCTTTATATGCAGAATTTTTAGCCGTGCCTGATGACATAGAATTAATGAATTGTTTGACAACAGTTAGAAACAGGAATCCAGAAATTTATTACTTTATTAAAGAGCCGCGGCCGATACAGGCCACCGCAGCTGAGCCATTAGGCAGAGTAGTTGTCAAAATTAACTATAAAGATGGCACCCAGCGAGATTTCATCACCATTCGTTATGAAGAAGGTCTTATTCAGGTTGGATCTACATCACAAAAAAAGAGCAGTTTGCGTTTTTCAGTCACAGGTCCATATTCGCGGATGGAAGAATATGATGAAGTCACTGATGCGGGTAAGAGTGACGTTTATACAATGAGGGTATTTAGTGTAACCACTTTAGATTTTGATTCATCATCACGGCTGATGGCTTTTATTCTCAGTGATCCATGGATTGCCAAAAAATTTGACGTAGTGCCACCTCAGAGATGGTAGAATGAAGAGCTGTGAAAAAAGCTTTTCAACAATTGGTTTTACACTTTAACCATGCACGATCGATAGTAAGTAAGTCATCTTGGCAAACAAAGCTTTTACTATCTGCCATCATTATTTTAGCCCTCATTAACTATCAGTTAGCTAAGCTCACTCAGCGCTTGATGATAGCTGTGTATCCCAGTTGGTCATACCATCTGACCATTTCTGTGCCATGGTTTTTGATTTGTTTTCTTCCCGCGGCAGCTCAGTATCGTTACTCAGGTCTGGAAATAAATCGCCAGCAGTTTCTAAAAAAGTGGCCAGAAATCATTGGTTCATTTTTGTTAATTATGATCGGCTTGGTTGTATTTGTATTATTAGGGGTGACGGCCTTCTTTCATAACGTCAAATCGCCGCTCATTTTCTTTTTGGTGACGCCGATAGTGGAAGAGTTGTTGTTTCGAGGGTGGATATATGGCCAATTAGAAAAGTATAAGCTGTATCCAATAATGGGTTCAGCGATGTTATTTGGTTTACATCACCTTCAATATTTTGGATACCGACCCACCCCGTTTGCATTATTTCAAATTACGTACACTTTGTTATTGGGTTTATTTTTTGGAGTGATGCGCAAGAAAAGTGGCAGTATCTATCCATCCCTAGTAACACACATCATTATTAATTGGGTGACAGTGTATTTTTAAAGTTAAGCTAGAGAATGATATAATTTATACTTATTTATTGCGTATAAGTTAATTTTTCTATGGCTGCTGAACACCTTAAAATCCAGTTTGGGGACTCTCGAGATCAGCTTTTATTTAAGAAGGTCCAAACTACTCCCGCTACTCAGCGCGTCATTTTAGCTGGCGGATGCCCTTCGTATACAGAAGTGGCGAAAAGTTATCCCAACCAAAGTACAAAATCGGGTTTAAAAATTGCCAGTTTTACTCCAGGAGGAGAAAAAACAGGTCCCTATGCTCGCAAACTGCGTCGATTGGCAGCTCATTTTAATGATGGAACGCCTTTAACCATCGACGCTTATATTTCTGACTGGGTACCACTACTCAGTATTTTTGCAGCTGAAAACCAACTCTTTTTAACTGAGTGGTTAGCGGATCGCTATCATCTCCGCCCTTCCCAATTACAGCATTTAATAAAGGGTATTCTAAATAATAATGTGCAATCTTCAGCAGATGAGATCAATCACGCCACTCAAGAAAGTGTGGAGGCCATACAAGACCAACTCCAGGATAAATTTCCGATGCAGACACTGTCACATAGCCGCGAGCTTGTTCGGGCTTTTAACCCCTCTTTGACAGAAGCACAGCTTGATAGTATCAGAAATGATCTAAAAGTACTGATCAAAGCTGTTTTTATTGGTTTAGAAAGATTTAATAAAGACTGGATCATGAGGCCGAACGCTTCAGAAGGCATTTGGAAACATATTTACCGGACTGATTTTGAGTTACTGCCTGCAGCGCGGTATGGAAAGAATCCAGGCCAACAAGTGGTTTTTTTGAGTTTGCCCAAGTTAGATAAGAACCCCCACCGTCCTCAACTTACTGCTGGAGCGGAGGAGCGATTGGATCCCCAGACACCAGTCATATTAGATATCCAAGCCTCAATTAGTTTATAATGCAACCACACCCTATGATGTGGTCAAACTTTCCTTTATCCGGCATCATTTTCGTGATTGCCATCTTCTTTGTTTTACCCTTTCTGGTGACTGTCGTTCTTCCAGCCTGGTTAGTACCTATGATCATGCGCTGGGTGCTGAATAGACAGCCTCGTTATGATTTACCGTCTCTAAAACCGTTCATGTTAAGCTTGATGGGCTTAGCCATTGCGGCTAACTTTTTCTGGGATTACGTCATTTTTAATAACATTTATTATGAATGGGATCGCATTTTTTTGCCGTATACCTTTCTATGGCATGAAACACCATCTTTAGGTATGGGGCCAAATTGGCTAGCTGACGGGTGGGAATTAAAACATTTATTTGCTGCGTGGTTACTCATAACTGTGGCCATTTATGTGACATCAGCCCTGATTGCGGCGTACCGGGCCCGACATCACCATCATCGGGTGCGGTATCACAAAATTTTAATTGGGTCGGTATTATTGCTGAGCTTAGCTAGTTTGACCTTGCCACCCGTAGTGATGCGAGGGATTGCTTTATTATGGAATGGCCCAGCTAATCTGAATTATGAGGAAGTCAACGTCTCCTGCCGGCCATCCGAAGCGCCTCAACCACGTGTATTATTTACCAATGGCCAAGAAGAGTGGGTGACAGAACTTGATGGGTCTCATCAACGTCCCGCTTTTGATAAACATTTGCAACTGCGTAGCATCTCGGATTATTTGTCGCCTGATGACTCAATGGCAGCCATTTTATGGGGACAGGACCTGTGGATTTATTGTCTCAACACTGAGGGAGCACTCAAGATTTCACTGCCCGTCTTTGATAAATTATATGGTCCAGGGGCACCACGAAGCTTCCCATCGTGGTCACCGGATGGTACAGAAATGGCGATGAATAACAAGGGCGATTTACTACTCATTAATCTGGCCAGTAAAACTACCCAGGTGCTAAAAGCTCAAATCGCGTGGCGAGATAACCACGTCGATTTGCGTTCTAAAAATCGCGATAAGATGTTAGCGCCATATGAATATGGTGATGCCTATTGGAGCCGAGATAATTTTATTTACTACACTCGTTTTGAAGGTGATACCGTGAAGCTTAACAAGCTTAATCCCACCACTAATGAAGAGCAAACCGTATATGAGGCAGCGCACCCCATTTATATCAATGGTGGTAGTCCCACTGGGGAGTGGTTAGCTCTGTCTGAGTATGATTGGTCCGCACAGCGTTCAACTACCTCACCGCTGAATAAAAAAGTACTGCTGAATACGAAAACGCTGGCTTTATTAACTGAGTTTCCCACTGGTCCCCAACCAGATTTTGGGGTGCCGCTAGGGGAGATCATTTGGTCACCATCGGGTAAGTACATGGCTCAAAACCACGGGAATATGCTGCAAACCAGTGGCTTTGAAGGTCCCTCAGTGCCGGTAGTGAGTTTTGAGGAAGAACATTATTACTCTGTGACTTACAAAGTGGATACTGCCCTCGGTAAAAAAGGTATTGTTTTAGATGGAGAGACCTTAGCGGTGGAGCTGAAAGATTTTGTAGATGACACGCATGTGTTAGTTAAAATTATTATTACTGAAGGTTCATTGATGAACCGAGCTGGCCAACCTCGCCAAATCAATGCTATCTTGGATATTAAGGCGGAAGAAATGCAGATTTTGCATGATTACCCTTATCGCAGTTTTGATGAACCATCAGTTGCGCGTTTAGAGCCACTAGCAGTAATTAGGTAGCAGCTCATGGTAACTACACTTTTTCCCTTCTCACATCTTCGCAACATCGCGTTGTTTTATGTCTTGAGCGCTGTCTACAACGCGTGGGTAGTGGCTGGGGTGTGGGTATTTGTGTGGGGACGATTCATGACTAAGACCCAAATTGGAGTTTCTGATGCCTTTACCTTTGCGATTGGTTTTTTGGTGGAGTTACCTTCGGGGGTGATGGCCGATATCATCGGTCGCAAAAAGGCAATTGTGATTGGCAATGTGCTGTTAATGGTGGGTAATCTGTTGATTGCTGTCAGTAGCTCTTTTTTTAGCATTACGGGCTGGTATTTAGTCTGGACAATCGGGTATGCATTTCAATCAGGAGCCACTGAAGCGTTAGCCTACGACACTCTGCGCCAGGCTGGTCACGAAAAAGAGTGGTCCCGAGTGATGGCAACTGCCATGACGATCTCACGTATTTCGACTCTAGTTTCTACTGCCGCCGGTGGGTACTTGTTTATGTACTGGTTCAGGTTGCCATACCTTGTGTTTGGTTTAATTAGCATTATTGGCGTGTTAGCAGCGTTATCACTCAAAGAAATCAAAGTCTCTAAAGTCATTAATACATGGTCATGGCGCAGTTATGTGACTCAAATCAAAGATGGGGTGGCGGTGTTAGTGCGGCCACAGATTTTACCGATTGCCCTCGTGTCACTGACAATGATGGGCATTGGGTATATGTATAACTGGGGCTTAGTGAGACCGCTGACCGGAGAGCGCTTTGGCTATACACCAGAAGCGTACTCTTTGTTATTAGGAGTGATCTCAGTTGCCGGCATCATTGCTTTGACTGTGTTTACTCGTCTCCAACATCGTTTTAAAACTGAGCTTTCGATCCTGATTCTAGCTTTAGCTTATGCTCTCAACTTCGCGTTATTAAGTGGGTCTTATCACTGGCTAATCGGTGGAGGCGTGATGATATCATTAGCCGTCTGGTTGCTGTATATCGATGTCTTATTTTCACAATTTATAAACCTCCACACTCGGGAAGAGCACCGGGCTACAACCTTGTCGACTGTCGCTCTCTTCACGCGGCTGCCATATGTGGTGTTGGCGATAGTGATTGGTCGGTTAGCTGATAATAATCTGGTGGCACTCTATACTTTGACAGTCGGATGTGTGGGCATTATGGTTTGGATAGTAGCACTGGCTTTATATTGGAGATCAAGAAAACTTACGTCTTAAAACAACACTTTTTTCCACTCCTGCCAGGCAGATGGGCTAGGAGTAGGTTGAGCTTGATTTTCAGTTACCGCCACTTCTGGCAGCTGAATGACATACTCTCCTGGTTTTTGCATCAATAGCTCATTACGAATAATTTTTTCTTGTGTCAGTGATGTTTCTGCCTGGTTGAGGCGAGCTTCGAGCTCAGAAACTTCACTTGCCATTTTTACATTTTCTTGTTCTAATACGCCTATAGCTTCGGAAGAACTTCGTGTTTTCTCCAGAGTTTTATATAAAGACATCAAAATAAACAACGTGCTGAAGAGGACGATCAAAAGTGTCAGAGGGTGTTTTAAGACCGCTACCATTGCCAAAAATCCCTAAATATGATATTATAAGCCCTTACAAGGCAATATTAATCTAAAAAAAGAGACGTTTTTGCCTTGAGGTTATATTAAGCCTACCTAAAATTGATCTAAAAAACCATATGCATATTTTACGCGACGCCTTACTCAGCTTTACCCAAAGCCTTCGCGATGCTGGCAAAGCCAATGCTACTGTCATTGCTTATAGTAAGGATATCGAGCAGCTCATCGATTACTTGTCTACCCAAGGTAAAACTGAGGCGGCTCAAGTCACTTCTGATGACATTGATCAGTTCAAAGAAACTCTCAAAAAACAACGCTATACCAGCAAATCTATCTCACGCAAAATTAACTCTATCAAAGGTTTTTTCCGTTATTTGATTACTAACTCGGTGTTGGAGGAAAATCCAGCTGAGGTCATTGTCCACCCTAAATTTGATAACTCACCACCTCGTATTTTGTCTAAGTTAGAGTACCGCGCTTTGCGCGATGCTTGCCGTGGTGACTCACGGATGTCAGCGATTGTAGAGTTATTGCTCCAGACCGGGATGCGGATTAGTGAGTTAGCGGCTTTGCAATCCACCGATGTCGATTTTGAGCGCAATATTATGTACATCAAAGCGCAAAACTCTCGTCCGGCTCGCAAAGTACCGATGAATACCGCTGCTAAAAATGCCCTCATGGACTACTTACAAATTCGGCCTCGTGCTCGCGAAAAAACGTTGTTTTTAACTAAGACCTGTCGGCCCTTTTTAGTTCGGAACATTCGGACTGCTATTGATCGTTACTTCCGCTTGGCAGGTATCAAAGACGCTAAAGTCAATGACTTGCGCCATACGTTTATTGTGGAACAACTTAAAGCAGGCACACCGCTGGTGTATATTTCTCAATTAGTTGGTCACAAACGTATCACGACTACCGAAAAATATCTTAAATTGATCGAAGCTCCTGACATGAATCCTCAAGTTCAAATTGAGGAACTGTAAAACACTTCGTTAACCTTTTTCTTGAGCCAAACAAGTGATATACTCATTGAATGAGTATTAACCCTCCTGAACGTCCTACTTGGCAATCACGTCAGGAAATTTTTTCGACTGAGTCTCTTGAAAGAGCAGCGGAGATAGTGGTGGCAGAAATTGCTGAGCGCATTGCCTGGCCTGATAGCTCCCGAGCGCTCCTGGAAATGATGCGTTCTGTGGCTTTGACAGAATACTTTCGAAACTTAAGCCCACTGGCAGTTCGACCAACTTATTTTTACACCCTCTTTTTCAATTTTTGGCATCAGCATCAAGATCATGAAACTGCGCTGTTAGAGATGATCAAGGCATGTAGTGATGCTCAAAATTTTTCTCATCTCGACGATATTATTGATAATCGTGATCAGCATTTGCCACATCAGATCCAAACGCCTCCTGAAGTTGAATTTGAAAAATCCTTATTAAATCATATTATGCCTTTCTTTCCAGAATATAAGGCGTATCAAGAAGATGAAAGTTTGCCACAGCTGAAACCACGACGAGTGTATAGCTATCTTTGGCAACTGGATTCTCATGATTTAGGTCAAAAGACAGGTAATTATATTAATACTTTTGCGATGCGCGATACCTGGCTGACTACAATTGCTCGTTATATAGCTGAACACCCCGATCATGATATTCCCGAAAACTATGCTGAACAGGACGATACCTATCTCCAGAAGTTATATTATGAATTGGTGACACATCTGGGATCTTACGCCGCTCAGCAGCTGCGCGAAGCTAATGCCCGTAAATACAGTCAAGCCAATTTATTTCCTTCGGCAATTTTAATGAGTACTTTTCAAGAAAATGGACTTTATCTTGATCCTGGCAAGACCAAACAATTGGCTCGCCAAGCCGTTGAAGATGGTGTTATTGCAGATACCTCAGAATGGATACATGAAGAAAATCATAGCGAATGGTATTACGATGTTAAGGCAATGTTGGCCTATGCCAAAGACCGAAAGCAGTTAAAAAATAAAGCTAATTTAGAGCTCATTAAACTTGGTGAAGCATATAAAGACTATGTGTTACTGGAAGAAATTCGCGCTCAATTTGAAGTAGTTGGTACTGAAATTGATAAATATATTATTCCGACTTCTGAGGAAGACCCTAGTAAAAAAAGTAATAAAGGTGTGATTAGATCGGTGCTCATTAAGGTCAAAGTAACTAATGGCACGCAAGACCGCATCTTTAGAGCCGTCCATAGTGGTGACGTTTACCAGGTATATCTTCATTTAAAAAACATAAATGAATTTAGAGCTAGATTAAGTGTGAGCAAAACTTTTATAGAAATAAAATCCTTAAACGCTATTTTGCGTAATAACCCTGAGGCCTTTGTTAATACTACTGGCCAGGCATTAAAGGTGTCGACAGTTCAGAGTGCTGTTAATCGTGAAAGGCAGCATGGTTACCATGTCAAATCGAAACGAATTGACGCATTGGAGCTTAATGGTAGCAGTGTTAGCGGCTGCACTTTTGTTGATTTAAACAGTTTATTTACCCGGTATCCACAACCACAGGAAACTGCTGAGGAAAGTATAAAGCAGCTATGGAATTTGTTGGATGTACTGAGAGCTAAACAGGCAGCAACAGAAAATAGCGCTATCTCAAGTGCTCAAGATGAAGCTGATTTAGATTAACAATTGTCTTTCTTAACTCTTTTTTATAGAATATCCATATGTTAACCACACTTTTGACCTCCAGTGCTTGGTGGCTCTCCCAGAATTAACCCCGGGAGAAAAGGTGGTGCAGTAAAAAATAAATGATAGACAGACAACTCCCGGCCGGGAGTTTTTTTGTGTCTGTTTATCGTAGTAACTAGCGTTAGAATAAAGGAAATTATGAATCAAAACCAAAAACGAATTTTATCCGGTATCACCCCCAGCGGTAGTGCGCTGCACATTGGGAATTATTTTGGGGCTGTGAAACCACAGATTGAGCTGCAAGATACGGCTGAAACCTATTACTTTGTGGCTGATTTGCATGCCTTAACTACTGTCCAGGAACAGGGCGTTTTAGAGAAAAATATTGAAGGAGTGGTGTTAGATTATTTAGCACTGGGGTTGGATCCGGAAAAATGTGTTTTTTTCCGTCAGTCTGATGTTCCCGCCCACAGCCAGTTGGCAGTAGTGTTAGGTAACTATATTACGTATGGTCAGATGCAACGCATGCATGCATTCAAGGATAAACTTCAAAAAGGTGCCAACGAAGAAAGTATTAACATGGGCCTCTTTAATTATCCGATTTTGATGGCTGCCGATATTTTGTTGTACCGACCGTATGGTGTGCCTGTAGGTGAAGACCAACGCCAGCACATCGAATTAACCCGCGACATCGCCGACAACATTAATCGTGCGTATGGTCGTGAAGTTTTTCCGTTGCCCGAACCTTTGATTTCTAAAGAAGTGGGCAAAATTATTGGTACTGATGGTGAGCGTAAGATGAGCAAGTCACTGAGTAATATTATTGGTATCTTTGATGACGAGGCCACGATCAAAAAACAAATCATGAGTTCATATACTGATCCTAATCGTAAAAAAGCCACCGACCCTGGCAAAGTGGAAGGTAATCCCATCTTCGTATATCACGATTTGTTGAATGATAATGTGGAAGAAGTCCAAGATCTCAAAGCTCGGTATCGGGCGGGGCAAGTCGGCGACGTAGAAGTCAAAGAAAAATTACTGGCTGCACATTTACGAATGTTTGGTGCGGCTCGGCAGCGTCGTGCGGAGCTAGCTGCCCAGCCAGAAAAGGTGAAACAAATCTTAGCCGATGGTGCTCGTCGCGCGCAGGAGTTTGCTAATCAAACCATGCGTGATGTGTACGAGTTAATAGGGATTAAAAATAAATTGAATTCGTAATCAAGACAATTTTTATTCTTTTACTTGTTCACCAATTCCATTCCATAACTGTTCAAAAACACTTTTTTCAAAAGTCGCAATTTGAGGGTGATCGATGATGGTGCCATTAAGAGCGTCGTACGCGACGAAGGCAACTTTGTTGCCAAAGATAAGTTTATCTAAATGATGATTAGAAGGTTGTTGCTGACTGACGAGAATCTGGTGCGTGTCACTGTAAAACCGTTCAATATATTCTAAGTGATCAACATCCGGAGTCACAATTTCGCGCATAGTGATATTCAGATTAGTTACCTCTGCCATGTATTTGTCATAAATATATTCTTTGAGTGGAGGATGTAACGGTTGTTCATACCCTGAACACATCACTAAGATCTCATCAGCTCGTAAACTTTCTTCTAAAATGGCTTTAATTCCTTGCCAGCCTTCAAAAAATCTGACAACGGGTTTGTGGGGTGATTGGTTATATAAAGCCATCAGCTCGGGTAATTGGTTAGAGGTGGTTTCTGCCATTGTTTGCAGCTCAGCCACTTTTTCTTCAATCAACATATATAACTTGTGGGGATCATTGGCAGTGAGATAGGTTTTTTTACCGATGACTGTTTCGGAAACGAGTCCTAGAATTTTAAGTTGATTGAGCAGTAGATAGCAGGTAGTGCGGGGTAAGCGGGTTTTATCGGCCACATGCTGGACAGTGTCAGTCCCGAGCTCGAGGAGAGTTTTATAAACAAGGGTTTGTTCAGGAGTTAACGTTGATATTTTTGTCATAAAATGTGATAATAACTGTAATATAAGGCTAAAAAAATGTCAATGATTGTGACAAATTTATGAAAATAATCTTATACATGGCCACGAGTATTGATGGTTTAATCGCTACAGAGGACAGTAACTCTGATTGGGTCTCTCCCAGTGACGTGCCCATTTTCACCGATAAAATTAATACTGCCGGCTGTGTGATCATGGGCAAGCGCACCTATGACCACTACTATGGCGAAATGTTTCCGATGGCAAACGTACTTAATGTTGTCATCTCTCAAACTCCACACACGTCCGAACACGAAAACGTCATCTACCTCACAGACTATACTCAGATCAAACCTCAGCTCAGTGAGCGAGGTTTACAAGAAGCCATTTTAATTGGTGGTGGTGTGACTAATGGCTTATTTATAAATGCCGGCTTAATTGACGAAATCTTTTTAAGTGTTCACCCCTTAGTATTGGGGAAGGGCATTCGTTTGTTTGAGAATTATGCTCAGCAACTACCGCTTAAATTCTTAGCAGCTGTTCCTAAAGAGAGTGATTTAGTGCAGCTCCACTATCAAGTTCAGCATTAAGTCTTACTTAACTCTTACAAATTAAGGGGTGTAAGCAGTGGCATTCGTGTTAAAATAAACCCGCTATGGCCATTAAAAAAGATCAACCCACCTCCGATAACACCCCTAAAAATAAATCTTCCCGTCCTTTTTGGGAGACGCCTTTTAATCTTAATACCTTCATGAACAAAGGTTTGTTATATGTCTTAATCGGCTTATTGTTTTTGCCCTTCCTCTACAGTTTGTACGGTGGTAATCGTACTAATCAGATTACCCTGAGTCAGCTAGTTCGTGATGTGCGTGAGAATAAAGTAGAGCGCATTGAAGTGGCCGGTTCACAACTACAAGTTTTTTACAAAGACCAAACTAAAAAGATTTCTCGCAAAGAAGATGGTCAAGAAGTATTGAATGTTCTGCGTAGTTCTAATATTGATCTAGGCAGTGTTGATTTGAAAGTGCGAAATTTGACCCTCTCAGAGATGGCGTGGCAGTTAGCCTTAAACATCTTGCCGGTAGCCTTAATGGTAGGTTTGTTCTTAGTTTTCTTGCGTCAAATGCGCGGCACTCAAGACGGATTAATGGGAATAGGTCGGAGTAAAGCTCGAGTGTTTGTCAAAGGCAAACAAGATGTTAAGTTCAAAGATGTGGGTGGTATGAATGAAGCCAAACAAGAGCTGGAAGAGATTGTCGATTTCTTAAAGAATCCAAAGAAATACACTAAAGTTGGAGCGCGGACACCGAAGGGCGTATTGTTAGTTGGTCCAGCAGGAACTGGTAAAACGCTCTTAGCCCGGGCTGTGGCCGGTGAAGCCAATGTGCAGTTTCTCTCTATTGCCGGTTCGGAATTTATGGAAATGTTAGTGGGTGTGGGTGCATCGCGGGTGAGAGATTTGTTCTCGACTGCCAAAAAATTAGCACCCTCGATTATTTTTATTGATGAAATTGATGCTATTGGCCGAATGCGCGGTCATGGCAGCATGGGTGGGCACGATGAGCGTGAACAAACGCTAAACCAAATCTTAGTGGAGATGGATGGTTTTACTCAAAACGATAATGTGATTGTGATGGCGGCCACTAATCGTGGTGACATGCTTGATCCCGCCTTAGTACGTCCTGGTCGGTTTGATCGACGGGTGACGGTTAGTTTGCCTGATTTGGAAGAGCGGAAGTATATCTTGAGCATTCATGCGCTTAATAAACCTTTTACTGCGGATGTGAACTGGGAACGTGTGGCCAAACGTACAGTCGGTTTCTCAGGTGCAGATTTGGAAAATATGTTGAACGAAGCTGCTATTGCCGTAGCTCGAGAAAATCGTGATCATATCAACATGCTTGATATCGAAGAAGCGTCTTTGAAAGTGAAGTTGGGCCCTAGTAAAAAGCGCTTACAAGATGAACTAGAGCGGAAAATGACTGCGTATCATGAAGCTGGTCACGCGATTATTGCTCACGTCTCACCACAAGCTGATCCTGTCCATCGCATCTCGATTGTGTCTCGTGGCCAGGCCTTAGGTTTTACATTGACACCACCTGAACGCGATAAAGTCCAAACTACTAAATCTGAATTATTAGATGAGATCGCAGTCTTGCTAGGTGGGCGCGCGGCCGAGCAACTCATTTTTAATGAATTGACTGCCGGAGCCAGCTCTGACATTGATAAAGCCACCCGGATAGCGCGCGCCATGGTGATTGATTACGGTATGAGTAAGTTAGGCCCGATGAACTTTGGTCCTCAATATGAAAACTCGAGTTACAGTCGCTCCTGGGGTGAACCGATGACGATTTCTGATCGCTTACAAGAACAAGTCGACTTCGAAGTGACAGCTTTCATTGCTGAAGGTGAGAAGCGAGCCATGACCTATCTGAAAAAACACATCAAACAGTTACATGGGGTTTCTGAACGGTTATTAGAAGTGGAAACAGTGGATACGGATGAGTTCACCCAATTGATGGGTATTCCTAAAGCCAAGCTTGGCGATGTCCCTCTGAAGAACAAGCCCACAAAAGCTTAAAGAGTGATAGACTGTCAACATGTCGCAACGCCCTTACTTTCTAATTGTTGATGGTCATGCTTTAATTTACCGTGCTTATCACGCTTTTCCGGGCTTAAGTACTCCCAGTGGCATGTTGGTCAACGCTGTCTATGGCTTTACGCGAATCTTGTTAGTGGCGATCCGTGACTTTCAACCTAAATATTTGGTAGTTACTTTTGATCATCCGCAGCCGACGTTTCGGCATACTGATTTTGTTGATTACAAAGCTAACCGGGTGGAGATGCCCGACGATTTAAAACCCCAGATTGCGGTGGTCAAAGAGGTGGTGACCGCACTCAATATTCCTCAGTTGGAAGTGCCAGGTTATGAAGCTGATGATTTAATTGGTACTACGGCTGAGCATCTCAATATACTCCGAGCAGGCACTGATGACGGGGAACTGTGTGAGTTGCAAACCATCATTGTCACAGGTGATCGAGATGCTTTTCAATTAGTGAATGAGTATACCCACGTGTGGATGCCGGGCCGAGGCAAAGGAAACACTGATACTGAGTACGACCGGGATGGTGTCAAAACCAAGATGGGAGTGTATCCTGAGCAGATTGTGGATCTGAAAGCGTTGATGGGGGATGCTTCTGATAACATTCCCGGGGTAGCAGGGGTGGGTGAAAAAACAGCGGTCAAGCTGATGCAAGCATTTGGAACTTTAGAAAAATTGTACCAGCGGGTGGATGAGTTGATAGCGACTGGGGAGAGTGACGAGATCATCAGAGGGTCACTGCTAGAAAAACTGAAAGCCGGGCGCGAGTCAGCCATCATGAGTCAAAGGTTAGCTATGATCAATCGTGAAGCGCCTGTGCAGGTAGAGCTGGAAGCCTGTCAGGTGCATAGTTATAACAAGGCTCAGGCCACTGAGTTACTAGAAAAACTGGAATTTAAAACGTTATTACCGTTATTGCCCGCCGATGAGTTTGAGTTGGGAATTCAAAATGCACTTTTTTAAGGGGATCTCATGAAAAAATTAAAAGTGGCTTTGGCTCACGATTACTTGATTGATTACGGTGGAGCTGAGCGAGTTTTAGAAGCTCTGCATGAAGTTTTCCCGGAGGCTCCGGTGTATATTGCTTTCAAAAATGAAGACAGTTTGGGTATTCATTGGCGGCGCTTTAAAGACTGGGATTTACGCGAAAGTTGGATTACGAGGTTACCGTTTTATAAACGTTTATTTTCACCGCTTCGAATTTGGGCCCATCGCTATTTTGCGAGCTTTGATTTATCTGAATATGACGTGGTGATTTCCTCCTCCAATGCGTACATGGCCAAAGCCGTGGAGGTGCCCAATGGAGTTCATATTTGTTATTGTCATACGCCGCCACGCTCGCTCTATGGCTATAGCACCATGAGCAATTGGCGGAGTAACCCAGTTTTTCGCGTGGTGGGGAGTTTGATTAACCATTATGTGCGGGTGATCGACGTTAAAGTGGCACAACAAGTTGATTATTTTATTGCTAACTCTGAAGAAATTGCGCAGCGGATTCAAAAATTTTACCGACGAGATTCTGAAATTATTTATCCGCCTGTCAATATCTCTGCTCAACCACCCTCAAAAAAGCAAGAGGGTGAGTATTACCTATACGTTAATCGTTTGGCTTTAGCTAAGCATCCCGAGCTGGCAGTTCAGGCTGCAACCGAGTTGCAGTTGCCACTAAAAGTAGTTGGGACTGGGGTGATGTTGGATAAGTTGCGTGAGTTGGCTGGTCCTACAGTCGAATTTTTGGGAGCAGTGGATGATGAAAAACTGCATGAGCTATATGCAGGCGCCAAAGCCCTGCTGTATCCAGTAGAAGATGAGGATTTTGGCATTGTGCCGGTAGAGGCGATGGGTCATGGAGTGCCGGTGATTGCTCATCGCTCGGGTGGTCCCCGCGAAACTATTCAAGATGGAGTCAGTGGCGTGTTTTTCGATGAGTTGAGTGTAGAGGGGTTGAAGGCTGCCATTAAAGTGGCGGATAAAAAGAAATTCGATGCTGTTAAGATTTACCAATTAAGTAAACGTTTTTCCAAAGCCGAGTTCCAAAAAAAGATTGTTAAGTTTGTGGAGCGGTGTGTGAAAGAGCGCGGGTAAGTTTTTGACTTGTAGGTTGGCTGAGGTATGTCTCTGAACACTCTTAAAAGTCCGTGGCATAAATATGGCATTTTTGTGTACTAAATATGCCACTCTGAAAATGAGTGTGCTGAAGACAGGTGCCAACGGTGAGGAGGAAGGAAAAAGTAACGGTGCCTCTTTTGTGCCTCATGAGTATTTTTCTTAAAGGTGATGATAAGAGCTCTTAACTGTGAGACACATTTCTTAATGACACAACGAGGCTACTCTCCAACCCGTCTCACCGGCCCATCTAATGGTAAACCTTCATTGGCGGTTGGTGTCACTCCAGTCGGTGCAGTTACCGTTTCTGGCGGCAGTAAGTTTTCTGCTTGCAACTCGATAAAAGCCACGCTATTCACCGGCATGTTAACAAAGGTCTGCAACACAGCCGCAGTGGTAGCGACTTGCTCTGTCTGGCGGCGGCCGCCTAAAAATTCTTTGGTGATAGTGTAACTACCGGGTTGAATATTGGTGAAGGTGACCGGCACATTTTCCACATGGCCACCTTGGGGATCGTAATTAGCCATGATGACTTCAGTATTACCCTGATCGTCGCGGGCTGAGGCAGCTTTTACCCAACTACCTTTACCCAAGAGTTGCAGCCGTTGCGTCCCAATCCGATCGAGCATTCGCAACGCTTGGTAACGAGGTTTGGGCTTCGATCCCACACTTTGGTGCGTAAACATCCCCCAGCGACCCCAGTACTCTTTACCATCAGGGGCTTTGCCATCTTGAATTTCAAAAATAAAGGCTTTTTCAATAATCCCAATCATCTCAATCGAACCTGCGACCGTGTGAGCCGCGCCCAAATTGGAGTCATAGCCAGCGTGATTGTTACTGTCATGTCCCCACTCAGTAATATGAAGTTCCATCGTAGGCTCTAACTGGGGATAGGCCGACAGCCACGAACGAGCATCGGTCATATCTTCGCGGTATTGATCGAGCTTCATGTTATAGCGATGCCAGGAAAAGAAATCTAAGCGTAGATTATTATTAATCGCGTGCTTGGCCAAGGCGTCAAACCAATTTTTATACAAGGCAGTAATGCCCGGTCCACCAATTTTGAACGGTTGCACACCTCGGGCGTTGCCCGCCCCTCGGACAGCATATTCATAGAGGGTTAAATAATTCTTGTCTCCATAATATTTCCAGCCTCCAAATAAATCAGGTTCGTTCCAGACTTCATAATAGACATTGGGTGTTTTGCGCGTGCCACTGACGTGCTCAATGGTTTTTTGGACCGTTAATTGCCAGTCGGCCCAGTTTTTAGGTTTCGAGACGATATCGCCCTCAGCAATGGCTGGTGGCATGTATGACAAAGCAATATATGGTGTGGCTCCAGTTGCTTTGATGTCATCTAGAATTGGGTCCAGTTTCGAAAAATCAAACGTGAGATTTCCAGGACTGCCTTTGACGATTTCATAAAAATCATAAATATGATCGATGCGAATATATTGAGGGCGGACGGCTTTGACCTGAGGCACAATGGGTTCCATGCGCCAATCAAAACCTTCACCTCCTTGAGCTAAATTCTGCCAAGGTCGCGGCATTGGTCCGATCACGGCTTGGGTATCAATCACAATATTAGCCGGTTCACCACTGGCGCGCGAGAAAAACTCCCGGATGACGTTAATTTGAGATACACCTACAAAAATCGCGATCGCTAATGCCACCAGGACTAAGCCGCCCATTAAATATTTGCGACGGCGTTGTTGTTGAAAAGCGAGGAGCGTTTTTTGATGATTAGCCATAAAGTCACCATCTGTACTAGGTGGTTGTTGTGGCATGCCCGGAACAGTTGGAACTGGTCCTGTGCCAGGTGCAAAACTCTGCGGTAGGCCGGGCAAAGCCGAGTTGGAAAAGTTTTCCATGTCTTAAGCATACCGGGAGTTTTTACTGAGTTCAATTGCCTGGTTAATGCCCAGCCCTTGACAAATTAGCAGTAAGTATCTAAGATTGCTAATATAGGAGTGCAACACACCCATGATTGACCTTACTGCCAGACAAGTTCAGATCTTACGCGCTGTGATCGAGGAGTTTATCGAAACGGCCGAACCAGTTGGTTCAGATACGCTCGACAAAAAGTTTAGCATCGGGGTCTCACCAGCTACGATTCGTAATGAAATGGTGTACCTGACTAAGCAAGGTTACCTCAATAAATCTCACAGCAGTGCCGGCCGCGTGCCGACCCCATTAGCGCTCAGACTGTACGTAAATGAATTGATGAAGGAGAAAGAACTTTCTGTGGCTGATGAAGTTTCGGCAAAAGAGAAGATGTGGGGCCGCCGCGATGAAGTTGATATTTTGTTGCAGGAAGCTACCCGGGTGCTGGCCGACCGGACACGTTCATTGGGCATTGCCCTGACCGCTGATCGTCGCGTGTATCACGCTGGCTACGCTAATTTACTGAAGATGCCAGAATTTTATGACATCAATGTGATGCGGAATGTTTTGACACTGATTGAAGAAGTGGCACTGGTGGAAGAAATTTTTAATCGTTCAGCCAGCTCCAACCCCGTCCAAGTTATTTATGGTCAAGAATTGGGGAATCGCTACTTAGAGCCAGTCGGTATGATTTATGTCACGGTCATTGCAGCCGGTCAGCCTTGCCGTTTGGGTGTCGTAGGTTCTACGCGTTTTGATTATCAATATGTGATCCCGATGATGAAGTATTTCCGGGGCTTGATTGAGGACTTAACCACTCGTTAAAAACATGAAAAATCAGCACCACTCTCAACCACCTGAAGAGCAGGCTCAAGATGTTGTCACCCAGCAATTAGAAAATTTACAAACTCAGTTGCAACAAGCTCAGGAAAGTGAGAAGCGCATTTTGGCTGATTACCAAAATCTGGTTCGGCGCCAGCAGGAAGAGCGAGGAAAGTTAGTGAAGATGGCTACTCAAGATTTTGTCGAAAACTTGTTACAGCCACTCGATCACTTAAGCTTAGCTGCTACTCAGTTGCAAGATAAAGGGTTAAACATGGTGGTGCAACAGTTTTGGCAAACGCTCAATAACTCGGGGCTAACAGAGTTTAACCCAGTCAATGAAACGTTTGATCCACAGACTATGGAGGTAGTAGATAAACAAGGTGACGGTGATACTGTCACTCAAGTGATGCAAAAAGGGTACAAATTAAATGGGGAACTTATCCGTGTGGCGAAAGTCATAGTCGCTTAAGGTACTCAATTACTAAGTTACTTAATTACTTATTCGGAGGCTTTTTATGGCAAATACTACAGGCAAAATTATTGGTATTGATTTAGGGACCACTAACTCGGCGATTGCTGTGATGGAAGGTGGTTCACCCAAAGTCATCCCGACCGCAGAAGGCCGGAACACTTTTCCCTCAATTGTATCATTTAAAGGTGATGAGGTGACCGTAGGTGACGTGGCTAAACGCCAAATGGTGTTAAATCCCAAAGCCACTGTTAACTCAGTCAAACGGTTCATGGGTCGTAAGCTCAAAGATAAAGCTGTCCAAGCGGCTATCAAACACGTTGCTTACACTATTACCGAAGGTAAAGATGGCATGGCCGTGGTAGAGGTCAACGGTAAAAAATACACTCCTCAGGAAATTTCCGCCAAGATTTTAGCCAAAGCTAAAGCTGACGCTGAGTCATATTTAGGTTCACCGGTCACCCGCGCAGTGATTACGGTGCCGGCTTACTTTGATGACTCCCAGCGCCAAGCCACGAAACAAGCTGGTGAGATCGCAGGCTTGACGGTGGAGCGGATTGTCAACGAACCGACCGCCGCCGCCTTGGCTTACGGTTTAGATAAAAAAGGCAGTGCTACCATTGCTGTTTATGACATGGGTGGTGGTACCTTCGACATCTCTATTTTAGAAATTGGTGACGGCGTATTTGAAGTCAAATCTACCAACGGTGACACCTTCTTAGGAGGCGATGACTTTGATAACAAAATTATTGACTGGATTATTGCTGAATTTAAGAAAGATCAAGGCAAAGATTTAGCCAAAGATTCCCAAGCTTTGCAACGCGTCAAAGACGCTGCTGAGAAAGCTAAGATTGAGTTATCCTCAGCTCAACAAAGTGAGATTAACTTGCCGTTTATTGCTCAAGGTGAGGACGGCCAAGCTTTGCACCTGACGATGAGTATGAGTCGCGCCAAGCTCGAAGAGTTAGTAGACGAGTTAATCACACAAAGTTTTGAGCCGGTCCAAAAAGCCCTCAAAGACGCGGGTGTAAAAGCCAGCGACATCAATGAAGTGGTGTTAGTAGGCGGCATGACACGGATGCCTAAGATTCAAGAAGAAGTCAAAAAATTCTTTGGCAAAGAGCCGCATAAGGGCGTTAACCCAGATGAAGTCGTTGCGATTGGTGCCGCTATTCAAGCCGGTGTGATTGGTGGCGATGTGACCGATGTGGTCTTGCTGGATGTAACACCTTTGACATTGGGTATCGAAACACTTGGTGGTATCCGGACGCCATTAATCGAGCGCAACACCACTATCCCGACCAGTAAATCCCAAGTCTTTTCTACAGCCGCCGATAACCAAACTCAGGTCGAGATCAATGTCCTGCAAGGTGAGCGTGAGATGGCTGCTGATAACAAGAGCTTAGGCCGGTTCATTTTGGATGGTATCCCACCTGCGATGCGTGGTATGCCTCAAGTAGAAGTGACCTTTGATATCGACTCGAATGGTATCTTGAATGTCACTGCCAAAGATAAAACTTCTGGCAAAGAGCAAAAAATTTCTATCCAAAACTCCACCAATTTATCGGAAGAAGAAGTGGAGCGGATGAAGGCCGATGCTGAGAAACACGCTGAGGAAGACAAACTCAAAAAAGAAACGATCGAAGCCAAAAACCAAGCCACCAGTGTTGCTTTTGAGCTGGAAAAACAACTCAAAGAGTATGGTGACAAGGTCAGCGATGACGATCGAAAAGAGATCGAAGAGAATGTCAAAAAACTCAAAGAGTTAGCGCAAAAAGATGATGCTACTAAAGATGAGTTGAGCAAAGCTACTGAGGAAACCTTCAAGTCTGCCCAAAAGCTCGGCGAAGCGATGCAAAAAGCTAATGCTGCTAATCAAACTGCTGGCGCAGCCGGTGGTCCAGAAGCTGCCGGTGCCGCTGATGAAGCTGGTGCAGGTGGTTCTGAGGGCAAAAAAGGTAAGAAAAAAGCTGATAAAGACGAAGCCGAAGAAGGTGAAGTCGTAAATTAAGCATTAAGTCCATTGAAAAAAGCGGAGGTCGTATGGCTTCCGCTTTTTGGTTTTGCGGGTTTTTTATTTCTCTGTAAGGTGTTTCTAGGTTAGGCGGCGGGTAGTTTTTTTGCATGGGGGCTGGGTGAGGTATGTGTCTAAACACCCATAAAAGTCCGTGGCATATTTGTGCCACGATCGTGCACTAATTATGTCACTGTAGAAATGAGGTTCTGATGAGGAGTGTGTCAGCGAGAGGGTCATTTGTTGAGCTCATAGTTTTTGGCTTGTATGAATAGTGGCAAAAATCATACAATTGACACAGAACTTCCTTTTAAGAAAGAGACCTTAGCGGGCACCCCCCTTCACAAACCTCTTTTTTATTCATTGTGCGTTTATTAACAAAAACCGCACAACCTTCACAAAGTTCACTTTTTGAGCAACCACTATCAAACAAAAAAAGATCAGCTCCTTTTTTCACACCCCTTGAGAAACCTTCTTAAAGGCCGTTCAACATGAGCCATCACTGCAGAAGTTCCCCTGGACACACGTCATTGCAGTCAAAACGTACAGTTTGTACACACCCCAGGCAGACTTTTGCAGCGTTCTTGTTATAATCACGATTACAAGGAGTGGTATGCCAAAGAAACCAGAGATTTTTCGCCCGGGGTTTAACAGAGGTCATGGAGGTCGAGAATGACACTCAACCCTGGCAATTGGCAGACATAAATACCTTCTTATCCAAGCGTTTTAAACTACTTTGGCCCGGCATTAAATACGTTATAATCACCACCACATGAAATTATCGGTCATCGTCCCAGTCTATAACGAAGAAGCCACAGTGCGAGAGATTTTGCAGCGTTTAATTGCGATCCGTGACGTCAAAGAAATTGTGGTGGTCAATGATGGTTCCACTGACCGCACCGCCCGCGAGCTCAAAAAAATCAAACACCGCAAACTCAAGTTGTTTACCAAAGAGAACGGGGGTAAAGGCAGTGCCATTCGTTATGGCCTTACGAAAGTGACGGGCGATTATGTGCTGATTCAAGATGCTGATTTGGAGTATGATCCCGCCGATATTCCGATGCTGGTCGAGCCGATCAAACGCGATCGGGCCCACGTGGTCTATGGCTCACGCTTTTTGGGACCCCACTCTAATCTCCTTTTTTGGCATCGCAAGGGCAATGATTTTCTCAACTTCGTCACTAATGTCTTATATAACACCACTTTGTCCGATATGGAGACGTGTTACAAAGTCATGCCGACACAGCTATTTCGGCAATTAAACATCACTGCCAATAAGTTTGATATCGAACCCGAAATTACCTGCAAATTACTGAAACGGGGAGTGTATATCTATGAAGTGCCCATTAGTTATGTGGGACGCGACTTCACCCAAGGCAAGAAAATTACCTGGCGCGATGGCTTGGACGCCTTGTGGGTCATCCTGCGCCATCGCTTTTTACCCTAGTCCGCCAGCGGCCACTGGCCAAAATATGATAGGATGATGCCTTGTGTCGATGCAAGGTTTCGAACCACTATTTCAAGAATTGCGCTTGTGGAAAGTTGGACCCTATATTCCCGCTGATTGCGTGCTGGTTGATTTAGGGTGTGATGAAGAAATGACGCTGCTCAAGCGTTGGCAGCCCAAACTCACCAAAGGTATTGGCATTGATATCGTGGTCGAACCTCAACAGATCGATAATATCGAGATTATTCAGGCTGATATCACTCAACGGTTACCTCTCAAATCAAACACAGCTGACGTTGTCACGATGCTGGCAGTTCTTGAACACTTACCCAATCCGGAGCAAGTACTCAAAGAAGCTTTTAGAATTCTCAAGCCCGGTGGTATTTTTCTCGTCACCGTACCGTCAGCCCACAGTCAGCCACTCCTGGAAATGCTTGCCAAGATTAACGTAGTTCGCCAGGAAATGGTCGATCAACATCACAATTACTTCACTCATCAACAGTTACATCACATTACGGCGGCCGCGGGTTTTGACGAGATTTTTATTGAAAGCTGGGAACTGGGTTGTAACACCTTCATGCGCGCCACCAAACCGAGTAAATCCAGTTAGCAGAATTGGCAACTTTCTGCTAAAATGAGCAACGTATGCCGACGAAACGCGATTACTACGAAATTTTAGGAGTCACGAAAACTGCTACCGAGGCCGAGATTAAATCGGCGTATCGGAAGATGGCTCTCAAGTTTCATCCCGACAAAAATAAAGCCGCTGACGCTGAAGAGAAATTCAAAGAAATCAACCAAGCCTATCAAATTTTATCTGATAAACAAAAACGCCAAACCTATGACCAATTTGGTCATGCTGCTTTTGATCCCGCTAGTGGGATGGGCGGTAATCCTTTCAGTGGAGGCTTTGGCACTGGTGGGCCATTTACCTGGACATACTCTACTAATGCTGGGGGACCTAACCCTTTTGAGAATGTTGATTTTGGTGACCCTTTTGAAATTTTTGAGTCATTTTTTGGCGGTGGTTTCGCCCGGACAGCACGCAGGCCGCGGTATAGTTTGACGATCGATTTTATGGAGGCTGTGTTAGGCACTGAGAAAAAAGTTACTATCGAAGGTAAGCCTCACACTATCAAAGTTCCCGCTGGCGCCAACGATGGGACACGAATTCGGTTTGAAGAGTTTGACGTCACGATCGACGTCAAGCCACACGACCGTTTTCAACGTGAGGGCTATGATCTGTATTACGATGAAAAAATTTCTTTCACTATTGCCGCGTTGGGAGGGACCGTGGAAGTTCCTACTGTTACTGATAAACTCAAACTCAAAGTCCGGCCTGGTACGCAATCTCACACCTTAGTGCGATTACGCGGCGAAGGCGTCCAGCATCTGCAAGGCAGAGGTAAAGGTGATTTATATGTCCGGTTGATGGTAGAAGTCCCCGAAAAGCTCAGCCGTGAACAAAAACAAGCGCTGGAAGCTCTCCAAGGCACTGGCTTGTAGTCAAGGCTACAGATTGATTCTCCAGAATAAACGTAGTAAGGTGTGGACATGAGATGGTGGCATGTCGTGGTACTAATAATCTTGGCTACTGGAGGAGCACTTTTTCCAGTGACGGTCACTGCGGCTGTGCCCAACCTAAAGCAAATTGAAGATCAAGTTAAAAAAACTGTCGAAGAACGCAAACACATTCCACTCGATCAGCGCTTGCCTCAGTTTTCACCCTCTCCGTCACCAACTCCGGCTAGTTTTTTTACTTTTGCTGCGCCTAGTCCTGCTCCCAAGCCCGTTGCCCCCACCGCCCCGGATGCCACGCTTTATTCTTGGTTGGGTGGTCGGATTGAAGTACGTCGCCAGACCGGTCAGCTCTACCTCAGTGTGCGCTGGTAACTCTAAATAGCTTGATTCACCATTTTTATTTGCTCCTTGAGGAAATTTCTCAACACATGTTATATAATATGTAATTATTACATATGTCAAACGTGTCTGAAATTTTACAGTATGATGCTCATCCTTTGCTCTCGGCAGAGCAGACAGCCTATGAGTACTATACGTTTCCTTTGCTGGGGCACGGAGATTACTCGCGGGTTTACTTAGGAAGAAACAAAGAAACTGGACAGCTGGTAGCCATCAAAGCTATTTCGCCTCACGCTGGTCCAGGTGCCAGTGAGCTCTTGACCACCGAGGCCGAGGCTTTGCAGATGCTGCAACCAGGTGGGTCAGTTGTCAAATTACAGGATGTAATTTACTATCCACACACCAGTTCTTCTGATCGCCCACAAGTCCAATTTTTAATTTTAGAGTTACTTGAAGGCTCGGAAGAGCTCTTTAATAAAGCTTTCTTAGATCAAATTTTAATAGCCGCTCAGGAAGCCAACACTTACATTCCGTTGGATACGGTCTTTGAGATTTTCAGTCAGGTGGTTGATGCCTGGGGTCAAGCCTGGTCACATAATATTGATATTCGTGAACTCAAGACTTCTAGTATTGGAGTGATTAACGGTCAAGTTAAGCTTGCCGACTTTAATCAGGCCGTGCCGGTGGGCACCCCTTATCAACAGCTGGTCGGCTCTCCATATTATTTCTCTCCAGAACAAGCCGCTGGCCAATCACCTACCGAGCACAGTTACGTGTTTATTTTAGCGACGATTTTGTATGAGCTGCTGACCAATGAAAAACTTTTTAGCCCTCCGCTGGATGCTGAGACCCCAGAAAATCCTAATGCCGTATTATTGAGAGTTTACCAGGCAGTCGGTGTGGCGGAAAAAATGACGACCCTGATCGATATACTAAAAAATCGCAATTTTGATCAAGCTGAAACACTTGCAAAGGTACTCCTTCAAGCTCTAGCGCGGCATCCCGCTCAGCGCTTTGAGCACCCAGCAGAACTGAAAGCCAAAGTGCGGGCAGTTTTTCAACCCGCTGCCACCAGATAGATGTGGTATACTACATCTTGATAAGTTATCCTAAAGTGATATTGTAAGAGAGAGAGTGAGGACAGGCGTGAGTTTGTCCTTTTTTTATAAGTATTTGTCATCAACAGCGTAGTCAAAGGAATGTATGCAACAACCATCAAGTGCCTTAGCCAGAACTGAGTTTGCCGCCGCTATTGCGCAAATTGCTAGCGAACGTAAAATTCCAGCTGAATCAATTTTTGAAGCCATTCGCCAAGCATTAATTTCCGCTTTTCGCAAGCAAATGGGCGATTTAAGTGAAGAGTTCCATTACTATACGATTTTAAATGAACAAACTGGTGAAGCTCGTATCATGAAAGCACCTATCATCACTCAAGATGAAGAAACCGGTGAAGTGCTAGAGTGGAACGAGAAAAAAGCCGAAGATGTTACCCCCGCTGGTTTTGGTCGGATTGCTGCTCAAACTGCCAAGCAAGTTATCTTGCAAAAAATTCGCGAATCCGAGAAAAATCAAGTTATTTCCGATTATACTTCTCGTATGGGTGAGATCGTCAGTGGTCAAATCCTCCGCATGGATGGCCGGATGGTCGTGGTCGACATTGGTCGTGGCCAAGGTTACATGCCTCCTGAAGAGCAGATGCGCGGTGAGTTCTATAAGATGAACAATCGCATTGCGGTTTTACTCAAAGAAATTCGGGAAAGTCACCGCGGTCGGATGATCGTTGTTTCTCGCGCCGATAAGCAATTAGTGGCTAAGTTATTTGAGCGAGAAGTGCCTGAAGTTGCTTCTGGGGCTGTGGCCATCGTGGCATTGGCTCGTGAAGCTGGTGTCCGGACCAAGTTGGCTGTCAAATCTACTCAAGATGGTGTGGATCCAGTGGGTTCGTGTGTAGGTCAAAAGGGTGTCCGTGTCCAAGAAGTCATCAAGGAACTCAATAACGAGAAAATCGATATTATTCCTTTTTCTGAGAACCCCGTCACTTTCCTGCAAGGCGCTTTAGCTCCGGCTGAGAACCTCAAGATTGAGATTGATCAAAAGAATAACAAAGCTATCGTGACTGCTCCTGATGACCAACTGTCATTAGCGATTGGCCGCGGTGGTCAAAACGTGCGCATGGCTGCCAAGTTAACCGGTTTCCAGATCACCATTAAATCTGCCACTGGGAGTGTGCAATCACACGCTACCGGTGAAGAAGAGTATGAAATTGATACTTTCAAAGGTTTGGATGAAGAGACGCGCAACGTCTTAATTCAACACAAACTCACCACGGTAGCTGACTTAGCTCGGTTCCGCGATAAATGGCAAAGCCACACTGATATAGCTGAAGCTCAAAAAGAGCTGTTGGCCAAAAAAGTAGCCGAGTTCGAAAAAGAAGAAGCAGAAAAAGAAGCCGCGAGAGCAGCTTAGGAAAAAATTCAAATTCCAAAATATAAAATTCCAAAATAATGGAATTTAGATTTTTGAAATTTGAGATTTGGAATTTTAAACCATTATGTCTAACCAAACACGACCGCCAGTTATTACCATCATGGGTCACGTCGATCACGGCAAGACTTCATTGTTGGATTACATCCGCAAAACCAACGTGGCGGCTCGTGAGTCCGGTGGCATTACCCAGCACATCGGTGCTTATCAAATCGAGTTTCAAGGCAAAAAATTAACTTTTATCGATACTCCTGGCCATGCAGCCTTCAACAAAATGCGTGAACGGGGCGCACACCTGACTGACATTGTGGTGTTAGTTGTCGCCGCTGATGATGGTGTCAAACCACAAACTATAGAATCAATCCGTCACATAAAAGCAAGTAATGTATCAGTCATAGTAGCAATCAATAAAAGTGATCTAAAGAATGTCTATGCAGATGTCGTCAAAGGCCAATTAGTGGAACACGGTATCTTGGTGAATGGCTTTGGTGGCAGCATTGATGCCATCAATGTCTCAGCCAAAACCGGTGCCGGAGTAGATGAGTTGCTCGATACGTTAGTGGCGATGGCAGAGTTGAGTGAGCTGAAAGCTGACCCGGCTGCTCCTTTGGAGGCAGTGGTAATTGAATCTACTCTCGATCCTCAACGGGGTGCGGTCGCTAGTGTAATTGTCCAACAAGGCACCCTCAAAGTCCGTCAAGATGTCTATGCGGATGACGTTATGGGACGGGTACGGTCTCTGGTCGATGAAAACGGTAAACAATTAAGTGAAGTACTTCCTGGATCACCAGCGGAGATTATTGGTATGGCTAGTGTACCAGCGGTGGGATCAGTTATCCGCGATCAAGCTGCACAGTATCCTGAGCCAGCCGAGGACGCCGAAGGCAGTCCTGCTAAAGCTGCCTCCAACCCCTTTAGCTTAGATTCACTCTTGAATGACAAACCGAAGTTGAAGTTAATTGTCAAAGCTGATGTAGAAGGCACACTGGAAGCAATTTTACAAAATTTTGATGAAGAGAGTGTCGAGTTGTTAACCACCGGGGTGGGACCAGTCACTGAGGGTGACATCGAGTTAGCCCAAACTAGTGGAGCAGTCATCTTAGCCTTCCGGGTCAAAGTTCACAACAAGATCAAGGAACAGGCTAAAACAGTGGGGGTTAAAATCAAAGCGTATGATGTCATTTATCAATTGATTGAAGATCTCCAAAAACAAATGTTGAAACTGATGGAGCCAACGATCGATGAGGTCATTACCGGCGAAGCCGAAATCTTGCAAATTTTCGAAATGCGCGGTGAACGCATTGCTGGTGTGCGCGTCAAAACTGGTGAGATTAAGAAAAATGACTTGCTTCACCTTAAGCGCGGTGACGAGATGGTCGCTAACCCAGTCATCAAATCTATGATGCACGGTAAAGAAGAAATTTTGATCTTAAAAACCAAGAATGAAGGTGGTTTAACCTTCAAGAATAAGAGCCTCGACTTCCGAGTCGGCGATACAATTGTGGCGTATAAACTCGAAGATGAGGGCTAGTTTCTCTCTGGTGTGATATAATACAAATCTTAAAAAGTAGGTTACTTTGCATTCTGGTGATAACTCGAGTGTCAAGGGAAAGCCCAAGCTCAGCTTGGTGAAATACCATATGGCATTAGCCAAAAACCAAAAAACACAAATCATCAAGGATTATGCCTTGTTTGAAGGTGACACTGGGTCTCCAGAGGTCCAAATCGCCTTATTAACTGCTTCAGTCCAAGAATTAACTGAACATCTCAAAAAACATAAAAAAGACAACCACTCTCGTCGTGGTTTGCTGAAACAAGTCTCCAAACGCCGCCGGTTGCTGAACTTCTTGCTTGCCAAAAGTGAAGAGCGCTACCGCAAGTTGATCGAGCGGTTGGGTTTGACTAAATAAACTCTGATTTCTAACGAATCTGGTAGTAAGAGGGTCTTTTATTGAGTTCATATTTTTTTGTTTGTATGAATATTGGCAAAAATCATACAACTGACACAGAACTTCCTTTTAATAGAAAGACCTTAGAGCGTAATTGCCTTCATCAACCTATTTTTTATCCATTGTGCGATTATTAACAAAAATGGCACAACCTTCAGAAAATTCACTTCCTGAACAAACACTGTCAAACAGAAAAAGATAAAGCGCTTTTTTCAGACCCCTTAAGAAATCTTCTTAAAGGCCTTCCATTTACATCTCCAGAATCATGTTATAATCTGCCTCAGTATTAACAGTGAGCTTGGTAAATCTGAGTTTTTCGGGTTCTAAGTTTTAAATCTACGTTTCAAGTACACGTTCTAAGTTCTGTCTTTCAGTGTGTCACAAGAGAGAACCTAGGCTTAAGATTTAGAGCCCCTCTGTGCGCTCATGCACCTCGTTGTTCGGATTTCCCTCACGTATTTAATAAAAGGCCCTCGGCTGTAACTGCTGGGGTGTAATTATCGTATGTCATATCCGACATATTCCAAAACCTATACCACTGATCTCCACGTGGGTGACAAAGTCATTCACATCGAGATTGGTAAATTTTCTGAACAAGTCACGGCGGCTGTTTTAGCGAGCTGTGGTGATACCGTGGTCCACACGACTGTAGCCCTTGGTCGCGAAGTAGATTTAGGTTACTTTCCGCTGTCAGTGGAGTACGCTGAAAAATTATTTGCCAGTGGCATCATCAAAGGTTCTCAATGGGTGAAACGTGACGGTCGGCCCACTGATGACGCGATCTTAAAAGGCCGCGTGATCGACCGGACTATGCGCCCGCTTTTTCCTGAGGGCATCAAAAATGAAGTCCAGATTATTAACACCGTTTTTTCCTTTGATAAAGTCAACAGTCCTGACATGATTGCTTTGGTCAGTACCGCTGTAGCGCTGTCGGTTTCTGCAATTCCATTTGATGGTCCGGTAGCTGGTTTGCGCATTGGTTACCGCAAGAGCGATCAACAATACATCATTAACCCGACCTTAGAAGAGATAGACGAACTCGACATGGACTTAATTGTTTCTGGCACTGGTGAGTCAATCGTGATGGTGGAGTCAGGTTCAAATGAAGTCCCTGAAAGTGTGATTATCGATGGCTTCAAAGAGGCCCAAACCATCCTGGGTAAGGTCTGTGGAGAAATCCAAGCTATTGCTGACGCAGTTGGTCGACCTAAGTTTACGGTTAAAGAAGCTGTCGTGGCCGCCACTGATGGCCCATCTTTAGCTGAAATCGTCGAGAAAAAGTTTGCTAAACAACTCAAGGAATTAGTCAGCCTGGAAGGTAAACTGCTCAAAGATGAGGCTCGCGAAGTTGTGGCTGGAATCTTAGCTAAGCTCAATGAAGGCAAGGCTGACGATGCTGAAGACTTGGTCACCGAAAAAGAGTTGGGCTCAGTCCTTCATGACCTGACCGCCAAAGTGGCTCGAGAAATGATCTTGAAAGAAGGCATCCGGCCTGATGGTCGTGGTACCGAAGAAATTCGCCCAATCTGGTGCGAAGTCGATGTCTTCCCTCGAACTCATGGTTCAGCCATGTTTAAACGCGGTGCTACTCAAGCTGTGACGATCACGACGTTGGGTTCACCATCGTTGGGTCAACATATCGAAGATCTTGAAGGCGAAAGCGTCCGTCACTACATGCACCACTACAATATGCCTCCGTATGCTTCAGGTGAAGCTGGCCGGTTTGGGGCGCCAAAGCGTCGTGAAATTGGTCATGGTGCGTTAGCAGAACGAGCGTTGTTGGCAATGATCCCTTCTCAAGAAGAGTTCCCGTATACCATCCACGTCGTGACTGAAATTTTGAGTTCCAATGGCTCAACTTCGATGGCTTCTGTCTGTGGTTCCACCATGTCATTAATGGCAGCCGGTGTGCCTCTTAAGAAACCAGTGGCTGGTATCGCCATGGGTTTGATCACCGATGGCGCTGGTAAGTACGTGGTGCTCTCTGACATCCAAGGTGTGGAAGATCACATTGGTGACATGGATTTCAAAGTGGCTGGTACCGATGAAGGTGTCAACGCTTTACAAATGGACATCAAAATCAAAGGTGTGCCGTTGGAAGTGATGGTCCAAGCTCTCGAACAAGCCAAAGCTGGTCGCTTACACATCATGGGTAAAATGATGACGGCGATTGATGCGCCTCGTAAGCAAATTTCCGAGTTTGCGCCGAAGATTGTCCAGGTAATCATTCCCGCTGATAAAATCGGCGAGTTAATTGGCCCAGGTGGTAAAAACATCAAAGCTATCATTGCTGATACTGATGCTGAGATCGAAGTTGATGAAGACGAAGAACGCAATGTGGGCGTGGTTAATATCACTTCACCTGACCAAAGTAAAATTGATGCTGCAGTGGCTCGAGTCACTGCCATCACTCGCACCATCGAGATTGGTGATGAGTTTGATGGGGAAGTAGTTCGCATTGAGGCCTACGGAGCTTTTGTGAACATCCTGCCTAATCGCGATGGATTAGTCCACGTCTCAGCCATGTCAACTGAGTATGTGGGTGATCCTAACCAGGTGGTGCAGATGGGTCAAACCGTTCATGTCCGTGTCAGTGACATCCAACCTGATGGGAAGATCAAGCTGAGTATGCTTACGCCTGAGGAAGAGGCTGCAGCTAAAGCGAATCGACCTGAGCGTAGCGAAGGCGGAGATCGCGGTGGCGACCGAGGCGGCTTTGGTGGCAGACCTTCATTCCGCGGTAGTCGCGACGGCGGTCGGGGTGGCTCACGCGGCGGTAGCCGTGGCGGGTTTGGCGGTAGCCGAGGTGGAGATCGCGGCGGTTCACGCGGCGGTGGACGCTATTAAACTGAGTTAGCTTTAATAAGATTTTAAAGAAAGGCTCTTCTGCTATTTAGCAGAGGGGCCTTTTTGATTGAGTTTTGAGGCCAGTTAGGCGTGTAATACAATATAATATATTACAGACAAATATGAGTACTAACCCCGACTTCTTTGCCTACTATCGCTAACGAGCTCGTAAGAGCCGGCTTTTTTTAGTTAAGGAAAAGTTTCTAGAGAAGGTCCGCACCTTTGATATAATTTGATCATGTTTAAAGAAGGAAAAGGTGGTTTACCATCTGAGATACTTGCTTTGCATGACTTAATCAAAAACTCGCAGCAATTTATCACTGATCGCGGAGTTAATTTTGAGTCATATGTCTCAGCTCTTCAAAGCGCAGGTTTTTTTGAGTTAAGACTTTTTGATACCCGCGATTTAAGCATTCGTCCTTACCAGACCTCACAGGATCAAGCTGCTTACAAAGAGCGGTCGCAATTATTTCGCTTAGCTATAGAAGGGTTTTATCAGGCTGAGTTGGTGACAGCTTTTATGAAGGCTAAAATACAGCAGGGTAGGGAACCACAGGGTATTATCTGCAGTACCATCCCACTTGATTTCAATTTCATGGCACCTAGTGAGGACTACTCATTAGACAACTGGGCTGGTGACCCTTTAGTGTATCGCCAGCGTGCACAACAGAATTATTCTAAGGGAAAGTTCTCCTTTGAGATGTATCTTGCCACTAGGTATGCGACAGTCTTTGATCCCGCCTTTTATGTAAGTTTTTACATGTTCGAGGGTTTTTTAGCTGATTATCGGGAGCAGCAGCTGAGGGCAATGACGAAGCAGGGTATTAGTCAGCATTTGTTGACTGATTACAAAGATTCCACAGCTTTCAAAGCTCTTTTATCGGGTAATTATAACTATTTCATTGGGTTGATGCCTGGCGTTGTCCATGCTTACCGGAAGCGGATTTTATCTGTTTCCCAGCCTTCTGATCATGAAAAGTATTTTCTCCCAGAAGATTTTAAAGAGGGTATAGAATATGCTTTTAAAGCGGGTGTATTCCAGCATTATTTGAAATTGGGTGGGCGGAGTATTTGTTCAGCCGATAGGTTGTTGACCGACGTTATGCCACAAATTCTACCTTCACTATACCTTTATTTGCGTAGTGGTCGCGTTTGTAAAAAGACTCACCGTCAAATAGAAATTGTTCAGCATCAGGCTCGTGGTTATATTTATGCTTATCAAGCTTATTTAGATCACAAATTGAGATAATCTCAATGCTTTTGACCTAAACTTCCCAGATTTCATCACTAGCCTAACCCTGTATACTTACTGTATGCACGTTTCTGCTCTGCAAACATCGAGCGGCATGTTTTGTGTGCTGGCCCTCGACACCACTCCTACTGTGGCTAACGAGCTCGGTTTAGATCTAGACCTAGAGCCCAACCAACAGTTTTTTGCTGCCCTCAATGAAGAGTTACTCAAACACCTTTCACCGATGAGTTCAGGGGTAGTCCTTGACCCCATTTTCACTTTGCCTCTTCTCTCGCACAAAGCTAATCAGCCGGGCTTAGCTCTCCGCCTGGAGCAGCTGACTCCCGGGACTGATCCATTGGTAATTCCCACCATCATTCCTAATTGGGGTGTGGAGCACATCTCGCAAAATTATGGTGTGACGAAGGTTGAAATGTATTACCACCCTGAGGAAATGGAAGCATTGGCCAAAAAACAACTCATAGCTGAGATCAATGATTTTTGTGACCTCCAGCACTCTCATCTTCTCCTTAAACTCATGATTTACACCCAACCCGATGATGGTGAACAAGGTCTGAGTATGGCCGAGGTGCAGCTCGAGGCTGTGACTGAGCTCCGGTCTAACTGCCAACTGCTTGTCTTGCAGCCCCCTCCTGATTCACTGACCGCGGCTACCCTGACTGCTGAGCTGGATGTTCCCTGGCTAGTCAGTCTGGAAGGTTTAGAGTATGCCACTGCCAAAGACATTATGCGCCAGGCGCTGGAAAGTGGAGCCAAAGGGGCCTATTTAGGTGATGTGGTGTGGCGTGATATCCGTAACCTCCGCCAGGCCGATGCTTCACTTGATTGGCCAGCCATCCAAACTTTCATTGCTACAGAGGCCCGCGATCGAATGATTGAGTTACGAAGGATCATTGATGAGTTTGCCAACATTTGATAGACTCAGCTCATGCTCAAACTTATCAAAGATCTGTCCATGTTTATCATTGCTTTAATTGAAGTGGTGTTGGTGTTTCGCTTTGTCTTGAAATTACTGGCTGCTAATCCTCGGGCAGGTTTAGTGATGTGGGTTTATGAAACTTCTGAGCCCTTGTTGCAACCATTTCTAGCTATTTTCCCGGCTCCTTCTGTGCGAGGGGGATTTGTGCTGGAGTTTAGCACTTTGTTTGCCATCTTTGCTTACGCTGTGATTGGGTATATTTTGCAAGAACTGCTCGAGATCATAATCCGCAAGAGTAAATAAAAACTATCAAGTATCTGTGTCAGTCCATGCGTTGTGAATACGAAAGGAAATCTTATGTTTACGTTACCGTCTCTCCCTTATGAATATGCCGCATTAGAGCCCCATTTTGATGAGCAAACTATGCGCATTCATCATACTAAGCATCATCAAACCTATGTCGATAAGTTAAATGCTGGTTTAGAAGGTCAAGCTGAGTTGCTAGAAAAATCAGTTGAAGATTTACTGCGCGGTTTCGAGGCCTTACCAGATAAAGTTAAGCCTGTAGTCCGCAATCATGGCGGTGGTCATGCCAACCATTCTTTGTTTTGGACAACTTTGTCTGCTCAAGGTGGTGGTGAGCCCAGTGGTGCTTTAGCCGAAGCACTCAATAAAATGTGCACCGACTTCGCTACATTTAAAGATCATTTCACCCAGGCAGCTACTGGTCACTTTGGCTCTGGCTGGGCATGGGTGGTTGTTAACCCGGACAAGACTACGGAAATCATCACCACCCCTAACCAAGACTCACCCCTGATGCAAGGCAAAACGCCGATCATGGGCTTAGATGTTTGGGAACACGCTTATTATCTGAAGTATCAAAATAAACGACCAGATTATATTCAAGCTTTTTGGAATGTAGTTAATTGGAGTGAAGTCAGCAAACGGTTTGAAGCAGCAGTGGCCTAAGCGTCATTCTCATCTCTCGCGTGGGCAGTACTTGGTATATGTTACAAGTTATTCTTGACGTGGAAACCAAAAAAACCTTTGAAGAAGTCGGCGGATATTTTCCGGATCGCTTAGGAATTTCGTTTGTGGGAGTATGTGTGCGGGAGGGCAGTGGCAAAGGTGAGATGCAGGGTTTTTTTGAAGCCGACTTGCCCAATCTGTTTCCGCTCCTCGAGCGAGCGGATGTGCTAATTGGTTTTAACATCGACGGTTTTGACATGCAAACCTTGGTGCCGTATTACACGGGCGACATCACTCGGATTCCCACCCTCGATTTAATGGTGCGCATCAAAAATAGTATTGGGCACCGGATTGGTTTAGACGCCGTGGCCAAAGAAACAATTGGAGCCGGCAAAACGGGTGATGGTCTCGATGCGATCAAGTACTACCAAACGAAACAATTTGATAAACTGCGTGATTACTGTTTACAAGACGTCGCAGTCACCCGAGATGTCTATGATGTGGGTCTGAAAAAAGGGGCGGTTAAGTTTCGTAATAAATGGAACCGTTTGATTGATTGCCCCGTGGATTTTACGTTTACTCCTAAAAAAGATGCAGGCGTGCAGATGAGTTTGTTGTAAGATAAAAAAATCCCCGCCACTATGGACGGGGATCAGGGTCGAGCTTATTCTTCTTCTTTGCCTCTTAAGTCTTCAATCTCGGTTAAGAGAAAGAGACCTAAAGCAGTGGTAACTGCTGCATTCCCCGATAGGACACAAACAATGCCGGCGCCTGCTGCGCCAGCTGTATTGCCATTGGTGATTGCATCAAACATGACGAATGCCGAAATTATGCACAGGGCTATCGCCCCAATGCATAATAACAACATTCTATTTGTCACTTTTTCTAGATTCACTTAATACCTCCATATACCCGAGGACTTTTTTCCCCGGATGAGTACTATCAACCACCGTGATTAACACCGAAGTTTATAGTACCCACCAGAGAAAAGAGTGAAGGCTAATGACAAGAATAAGCTCTAAACAAGACGTTTTCACTTTTTAAACAGCATTTGTTAAAAGTAAATAATCTTGGTTTTTAAGGTGCTTCTCACTCGAGAGAAACTAGCGCTAAATATATCATAAATACACACAAATGTCAATATTATAGGACTAATTTTCATTAAATTTTTCATATCAAACGTAACTTTTGCACGTCTGTGTAAATTAATGCCTGGAAAACGTACATTTTGTAATATATTCAGGCAAAGGCTTACAAAAACTATTGATACAATTGCTCTAGGACAAGGGAAAGATACTGATAGAATAATGGCTATATGGCAAATCTTCTCAAATTTGAGGCAAAAAAGTGTTGGACAGCGGCTGGTGTCTTGATTCATGAAGGCAAGGTCTTGTTGATCAAACATAAAAAGGTGGGCATCTGGCTCAACCCCGGTGGTCATTGCGAGCCCGGTGAAGCCCCTCATCAAGCGGCCGAGCGCGAGTTTTGGGAAGAAGCGGGTATCAAAGTCAAAGCAATTGATTTTGGTTTCACTCCCGACCAAAAAGATACCGAGTATGTGCCTAATCCCTTTGCCACTAATTTGCACTGGGTGTGTCGCGATAATTATGAGCACCGCGTCCACGGCGCTGAGCTGACTAAGTATGCTCAAACGCATTGGAAAAAAGGCTGCGAGCAACACCTTAACTTTTTATATTTACTCAAGCCGGTCGGTGACGTGAAGTTCAAAGAAAATATTGAAGAAACCGATGGCATTGGGTGGTTCACGCTGGCAGAACTAGACACCCTGGAAACCCATCCGCAAATTCGCCAAGAAGTGGCTGAAGCGATGCGACTGAGCCAATTAATGTAACAGCTCTTAATTCTTTCTTACCCGTCTCCAGCAATTTACATATCGACTACGCACGTGCATTCATGTATAACATGTGTGTAGCCAATCTATCATAAAGATGTAAGTAGTGCTGCATACTCCTCACCAGATGGAGAGGGCAGTACAATACAGACTTACTCTATTAAGTAGTTTGGCAAAGGTATCTATGTCGACCTCAACCTTACGCGTGCGAAATTTGCGCGCTTCTATTGAAGACACTGAAATTTTAAAAGGCATTGACTTGAGCGTGAAGCCAGGTGAAATTCATGCTGTGATGGGTCCTAATGGTTCTGGTAAATCAACCTTGGCCTATACATTAGCTGGTCATCCGAGTTATGAAATTGCCGAGGGCAGTGAAGTGAGCTTAGATGGCGAAGACGTGTTAGAGATGTCTCCTGATGAGCGGGCCAATGCCGGTTTGTTTTTAGCTTTTCAGTATCCCATCGAGATTCCGGGTGTCAAAGTCCAGAACTTTTTGCGGATGGCGTACGAAGCCCGTTTTGTAGATCAAGAAGACAAAAAATTTCCCTCAGTCCTGAAATTTCGTGAACACGTCGAAAAGCTGGCTGATGAACTGGAAGTTAATAAAGAATTACTCAAGCGTGGTTTAAACGAAGGTTTTAGTGGTGGTGAAAAGAAACGCTTAGAAATCCTTCAAATGGCGGTACTCGAGCCGAAGTATGCCATCCTCGATGAAACTGATTCTGGCCTCGATATCGATGCTATAAAAGCCGTCGCTCACGGCGTCAAAAAAATTGTGTCCAAATATAACACCGGGATAGTAGTAATTACCCACTATCAGCGCATTCTGGAGTACCTGAAACCAGATTTTGTGCATGTGCTCGTCAAAGGCAAAATTGCACAAAGTGGCAGCGGCGAGCTCGTCGACAAGCTCGAAAAGCAAGGGTACAAAGAGTGGGTTGAGTAGGGGAATAAGTGGAAAGAAATTTATATGCCAGGCATGCCCGCATTACAGGAAACAAGTTATCTCACCCAAGCTTATTTACGAGCGACAGGTGTGCAAGTTAAGACAGAAAAAGACGTCGCAACTCATGAAAATAGAGGAGTTGATTTTGATGTGTGGGTAAATATTTTGCCTAACCTTTTAACACAGATTAGAAGTGTGGCTGAACCATGGTTACTCAAATGGTATTTTATTCAACGCTGTAAGACTGAGGAGGAATTAAAACCGCTGCAAAATTTTGGCATGTTTGAAGAGTGGAAGTATGTTCGGAATAGTATAGTCACCCCTACATTGAAATCAGAGCAAATGAAGCAAGTTTCACTTGAACAGCAACAAGCTATGAAACGTTGCGTCCGTATCATTAATCTTTACTTTCATTTAGTTGAGGGGGGACGTTCCATAGACAAAGTAGAAGATACGTTGAGGGAAATTTACTTTATGGAAGACGAAGCAGGGCATATCGAGAGTTTAGGAGATGATGGTAAGCCATATCCCGAAACCGAGCACGCAAATCTTTTGTTGAATTATGCCGTAACTATGAGTGTCTTATTTAGGGATCAGGAGCAACCCCCAATTCATCGTTTTATACCGAGAGAGCCTATTACTAACCCATCACCTCGTCAAGAAAATAACGGTTATAAGCAAATTGGAAATTAAAGTAGGAGTTACTATATGTCTTACTTAACCGAAGCACTTACTCAACTTGAAGGCTCATCTGCAAAGGTAGCAGAAACAGGAGTAATTACTCCTAGTGAGGTCCAGACCTTGGCAGATCATCAACATGTTTTGGCTGCTCAATTAATGAAGTTACAACTTATTTTAGATGTGTGGTTTGCTGAGGAACAACAAAGAGTAGTCGAAGGGGCTGAAGAACCACACGTAGCTGAATATGACGAAAAACAGTTTGGTGATCATGAGGTGTGGTTAGAGTTATGGAAGAAATATCTGAAAAAAGATGAGGAAACAGAACCACTAAGTCCTAATCAACAACCATCTAAGCCAGAGTTTCAACCAGCAACTATGGCTCAAATTAATTATGTTATTAAAGCAATCGAGATCTATTTTTTCTATCTTAAAGGTGATGCATCCTGGGAGATAGTGGAAATGATTTTCAACGCTCGCCCCACTACCGAGCTAGTGGTTAGAGATTACGATTAGGACATCTACTCAGCTCTTGAACCAACTTCCTGGTAAAATATAACCTCTATGGCCAGGTTTGCGCAAAAACATACCGATAAGTTTGATCCTCAAGCAATTGATGCGTATGAGCATGGGTACTCGTTTTCAACGAGTGGGTATTCGTATATCACGCAGCCAGGTTTGAATGAGGGCGTTGTTAAAGAGATTTCTCACCTCAAAGGTGAGCCGGAGTGGATGCTCAACTTTCGATTGAAGGCCTACGAGCAGTTCCAAGCCAAGCAGATGCCTCCCTGGGGAGCTGATTTATCTGGCATTAACTTTGAGGCGATTCGTTATTACTTGCGACCGACAGATCAAGCGGTGAAATCGTGGAATGACGTTCCGGCCGATGTCAAAAAAACCTTTGATCGTTTAGGCATTCCCGAAGCCGAGCGCAACGTTTTAGCTGGTGTCAAAGCTCAGTATGACTCCGAAGTGGTGTATGGTTCTTTGAAACAGGTTTGGGCGAAAGATGGCGTGGTTTTCTTGTCGATGGATGAGGGTTTGAAGGAGTATCCCGATTTAGTTAAAGAATATTTTGGCAAAGTCATTCCCAGTGGCGACAACAAATTTGCCGCTTTAAATAGTGCGGTTTGGTCAGGTGGCTCGTTTGTGTACGTGCCCAAAGGTGTGCACGTTAAGATGCCACTGCAAACGTACTTCCGGATTAATGCCGAAAATGCTGGCCAATTTGAACGGACGTTAATCATTGTTGATGAAGGTGCCTCGGTTCATTATGTTGAGGGCTGCACCGCGCCGAACTTCTCATCCAACTCTTTGCACTCTGCCGTTGTCGAAATCTTTGTCAAAAAAGGTGCTCGCTGCCAATACACTACCATCCAAAATTGGTACAAAAATATTTACAACTTAGTCACTAAACGCGCCTACGTAGAAGAAGAAGGTGAGATGGTGTGGACAGACTTCAACATGGGTTCCAAAGTGACGATGAAGTATCCAGGGTTTATCCTGGCTGGCAAAGGTGCCCGTGGTGAGACGTTATCTATGGCGCTGGCTGGTAAAGGCCAACACCAAGACACTGGTTCCAAAGCTATTCACTTAGCACCGTATACCAGTTCTACTATTATTTCTAAATCGATTAGTAAAAGCGGCGGCCGCACCAGTTATCGTGGGTTAGTTAACGTCGGTCCCAAAGCGTATGGTAGCAAAAATACCGTCATTTGTGACGCGTTGTTGCTTGATCCTTACTCACAATCGGACACCTATCCTGTCGATAAAGTTTTTAACTCTAATGTCCAAGTCCAGCACGAAGCCACAGTTTCCAAAATTGGTGATGACCAACTCTTTTACTTAATGAGTCGTGGTGTCACCGAAGAAGATGCGCGCAAGTTGATTGTGAATGGTTTTATTGAAGGTTTGGTACGCCAATTGCCTCTCGAATACGCCGTAGAAATGAACCGCCTGATTGATTACGAAATGGAAGGTAGTATTGGGTAACGTATGCCAGAGACTTACCATCGTAAAATCGTCGTTGACGACAACATCGCGACTTTGTTGTACCAGCCGCTGAGTGACCGTCAAGGACAATTACACCGTTTGCTAGGCTCTTTAACGGCGATTAGTCAAGGTCGGCCGCCATTAGACGCTGTGACCTATACGGACTATCCCCAGCCTGCTGAGCCCGACCAGGAAATCTTATTTTTTGATTTTCCCTTATGGTGGGAAATTAGGTTATTACAAGCGTTATGTGTTTATTCTGCGGTTGATACCAAGGAAATGATGGAACGTGACAGTATTTTATCCGATGAACTGCTGGTGGAAAGCTCCGTGCTCAAAACACGTCAAAAGTGTTTTTTTGAAGCCGTTGAAGGAGTCGAAGATATTATTAATCAACTCAGAAATCCACCATTAATTCAACTACCATGACCGAAAAAAATATCACAATCACCAAAAATGATGAAAAGTTGCAACTGAGTGAGTCAGGGGTTTATATCGTTAACTTAGTTAAACCCGGTGCCCAAGTTGAGATTGCGGGCGCGTTTGCTGTGGCTGGGAGTGAGAAGATCGAGGTAACCGTGATCATTCACCACAAAGCTCCTCACACTCGAGCCAATACAACCTTACGAGGTGTAGCTAATGACCAAGCACACGTTCGTTTTGTAGGTAGAATTAAAATTGATGAGAACTGTGGTGATACCAACTCATTTTTGACTGAACGTATTTTATTATTATCAGACGATGCTAAAGCCGAAGCTGTCCCAGATCTCGAAATCAAAAGTGATGACGTCAAGTGCTCTCATGCTGCCAGCATCAGCCGCATTCCTGAAGAACACATTTTTTATTTAATGAGCCGGGGAGTGACACGCCAAGCTGCTGAGTCACTGATTGTTGAGGGCTTTTTGAAGGTTTGACGGATTGATGCGTAATAGTGAATTCTTGCCAGTAATCTATTAATCCTTTATAGTAGGTCACTATGACAGACATTAAAAAGTTTGTTACAAATCCTCAGCCTAGATTTTTGCCTGCCAGTAAAAATACTTCACCAAAGAAAAAACTTTCTGAAGAAGAAAAAGAAAGAGTTATTTCTGAAGTAGTAGAAATTATTCGAGAAGGTCAGCGATTACGTGAGGAAGAAGGAAACGTAACTGGAACTCCTCATGCAGCTTTTCTATGACCAAAGAATAACTTCTCTGGTCCAAGACAAATATATTTTCCTTGATAATGACTTTTTAAGTTTACTTTTTACCAATGAAGAGGCCTTTAGAGAAGCATACAGCTGTTTAGCAGGGTCATATTTTCTGTTAGATTCTTTAACTATATTTGAGTTTTTAAGAAATATTTTTGTGCCTAAGGAAAGAAAAATTCGTGAAAAATTTCTTGCATCTAGCCTTGGAAATACTAGTGTTTTCTTTTTAGCTACAGACCACAACGATATCTATATTAAGACTAGAGAAAATGCTTTAATTTTATCTAAGATATATGCCCACCAAGGTATTAATGGTAATAAAAAAAGTGGTGGACCTGGACCAATTGATTTGTTCTTGGCGGCCAAGCTGATGATTTATTCTAAAAGGAACCATTTACTGATTACGGGCAATAAAAAAGATTTCCCTACGGTTATTTTTGACACCTTATCAATCTTAAATATTGAAGATAAAAACAGTGGTACGATGAGATGTTATAGTTTAGTCAGCTTTAACCAAGAAAAATTCGATGATTGCTTTGAGAAGTTGAACGACTTAAAAGTATAACTAAATAAGTTTCCGACAAAAAAGTTTACGATGTTGTTCACAGATCCCAGCTGTTTTAATTCCTAGTCGATGTCTAGTAGTCCCATACCCGACATTGTTCTTCCAATCATATGCTGGATATTGGGCAGCTAACGTCACCATCAATGCATCCCGATACACTTTTGCCACGATGCTAGCAGCCGCAATACTATAGACTTTAGCATCACCTTTGACGATAAATTCATATTCAGCTGGCCATTTAGGAAGTAACTTTTGTTTAAACGGCAAACCATCAATTGCAATTAAGTTGCATTTAGTCAGTTGATTAAGGGCTGCCTCCATCGCATAACGTTGAGCGGCCACGATACCAAATTGATTAATCATCTCTACACTGCCCACCCCGATGCCATGACAGAGCGCAGTTTGTTGAATTTGGGCAGCTAGTTTCTCACGTACCCGAGCCGTAACTTGCTTCGAGTCATTGATGCCGCTGAGGGGCAGGTGATCAGACGCAAACACCACCGCTGCCGCCACAATAGGACCGGCCAGCGCGCCCCGACCCACTTCATCCATACCGGCAATAAACTTTGTCCCAGCTCTCCAGTAAGGTTGCTCCCAATCCATCGATAATGAAATGCCCTTCATCCTGATACAATACCACTATGATTGACGCTAACACAATCAAAACTGACTTTCCCATTTTAAGCCGCAAGGTGAACGATAAACCTTTGGTGTATTTAGACAATGCCGCCACCTCGCAGAAACCGAGGGCAGTCATCCAAGCAATTGTGGATTACTACGAACACCATAATGCAAATGTACATCGAGGGGTTCATCAGCTCGGTGATGAAAGTACGCGCGCCTTTCACGACTCACGCCAAGAAATTGCCCAGTTCATGGGAGCGGAGGCGGAGGAATTGGTGGTGGTTCGTAATACGACTGAAGCCTTAAATCAAATCTGTTATACCTGGGGTGAGTACCATGTGGGAGCCGATGACGTCTTGATTGTCACGGAAATGGAGCATCATAGTAATATCGTGCCGTGGCAGGAACTAGCCAAGCGAAAAAACGCCCTCGTTAAATTTGTGACAGTCGATGATCAAGGGCGGGTGGAGCTTGATAGCCTCCAGGCCTTACTCTCTGAATATAAAACGCGAATTAAAGTAGTAGCTTTCATACATGTTTCCAATACCTTAGGCACGCTCAATCCTCTCGAAAAAATTGTAGCCACGATTGATGATCATTTCGGTCAAGCACAGCGGCCATTACTAGTGGTCGATGGTGCTCAAGCTGCTGCTCATCTGCCCGTTAACTTTGCGAAATTAAAAGTTGATTGTTATGTGGTTTCTGCCCACAAAATGCTTGGTCCCATGGGCATTGGTGGGTTATTAATTCGCAAATCATTACTCAAGACATGGCCACCATTTTTATTTGGGGGCGGGATGATTAATGAAGTCAGCACGCAAGGCACCACCTTTGCTGAGGATTTAGAAGAACGTTTTACCGCGGGCACACCCGATGTTGCCAGTTTAGCGGGCTGGGCAGCAGCCTGTGAGTATTTAGCTGGCGTAGGAATGCGGGAATCTCAAACTCACGATCGGCAGCTCGTGGAGTATACATTGCAACAACTGCAGACTTTTTCTCAGGTGAAAATCATTGGTCCTACTGATTTTAATGACCATGAATTTGATCGAGTTGGTTCAGTGGCGTTTGTATACGAAGGTGTCCACGCCCATGATGTGGGACAAGTGCTGGACTCCGAAGGAGTGGCTGTCCGCAGTGGCCATCACTGCACCATGCCCTTACACGTCAAATTTGGTTGGCCTGCCTCTACGCGCGTGAGTTTCCAAATTTACAACTCGATTGACGACGTCGACAGTTTTATCACTGCCCTCCAAAAAGTAAAAACTATTTTTGGAAAGTAGGAGTAGCCATCACTATGTCAGACCTTTATCAAGAAATTATCCTTGAGGAAGCTCGACAACCCCAAAACGTGGGACAGCTGGAAGACGCTGACTATGTGATTCATGACCTCAATGCGAGCTGTGGTGATGAAGTCACGATTTATTTAAAACTTGATTCTAAAACTAAAAAAATTGCGGCTGTGAAGTGGCAAGGCCAGGGGTGTGTTATCAGTCAAGCTGCAATGAGTTTGTTATCCGCTCACCTGATGGCTCACCACATAACTCTTGATCAAATTCAGTTATTGTCTCATCGGGATTTATCCGAATGGCTGGGAATTAATGACATTAGCCCAGGTCGGCTGAAGTGTTTATTACTTGGCTTGAATGCACTCAAGAGAAAGTTACCATGACAATTTTTGTGGGTTCCACCAATCCAGTTAAAATTAATGCTGTACGAGTAGCTGCCAGTGAAACTTGGCCAGAGGTTACCGTCGTTGGTTACGACACTGACAGTGGCGTGGCTGCTCAACCGCTGACGGATGCAGCCACTCGGCTTGGTGCCGAAAATAGAGCGCAAGCAGCGCTTACAGCCGGACTAGCAGCCCATCCTGAACAAGCGAATGAAGTGTACCTCGGTGTTGGTTTGGAAGGTGGCGTATTTGATCACGCCAATGGTGAGCTGTGGTCCACAGTTTGGGTAGCAGTCTGTGATCGCCACGACCACCGCTTTGTCGCTAATGGAGCTCGAATCAAAGTGCCCGATAAAATTGCTGCCCTGATGCGGGCTGGTGGCGAGATGGGCCCGGTGGTCCAACAACTCACCGGTCAGCACGACGTGCGCCAAAAGCAAGGTATGCTAGGTGTCATCACCAATAATTTTGTGGACCGGACTAGTGAGTATGGCGCCATTGCTAAGCTGGCACTGGGGCTATGGTATGGCAGAGAATGGGATAAAGACCTGATCTAAGCCTTCCTTTTTTTTGTAAAGTTAGGTAAGCTATCCCCATGCAACCGCCTCAACTTGGAACCGTCAAATTGATTGATAAACTGGTTCACAACGAAAAATTTACTCAATATTATTTCGAATATCTGCAGCCAGCGAGCATGAATTTCAAAGCTGGGCAGTACATGTCTATTCAAGTCACTGACCGGGGTGATCGCCGGTCATACTCAATTTGTAGTTCGCCAGCTAAAACGCACGGTTTTGAGCTATTGGTTGATTCCACGCCTCACGGGTTGGGGGTGACATATTTAGAGAATTTGCCTTTGGGTGGTGAAATGAAATCATTAGGGCCACTAGGGGTGTTTACGATGTCAGAAGTGGGTGACGAAGAAGCAGTGGTATATGTGGCGGCAGGGTCGGGGATCACACCTTTCCGAAGTATGATTTTTGATCAGCTCCAAAATAAACAAGACCAACGTCCCATGTATCTCTACTGGGGTTTGCGGTATGCCGAAACAATGTTTTGGCAAGATGAGTTCCAAGAATTGGCTCAAAATTTTCCTAATTTCCATTTCCACCCGGTGATTTCTCGTGCTTTGCCTGAGTGGCCGCTGTGCCGGGGTCGGGTAACAGATTGTTTAAATGTCCATGCCTTACCCGAGAAAGCAGGGTTTTACTTGTGTGGAAATGCTGCTATGATTCACGATACTAGTGCCCTCCTGCAGCAAAAAGGTGTGACACCTGAACACATTCATCACGAAAAGTTTTTCTAATTATTACCATGTTCAATAACCCAATTTCTAATAACAACCAATCCTCAACACCCACTCCGGCAGCTGATAAAGCAGTCCAGCCCACAGTGATGGTGACCAAACAAATTGGTAAGTATAAAGTGGAAGTCATTAATGACAAGTGTATTAGTGCTGCCAGCTGCGTAGCCATTGCCCCTAAAGTCTTTCAATTAGATGAAAACAACATTGCTAAAGTCATTTCACAAGATGGCGAAGAAGATGATATGAAGTTATTGGCTGCTCAAAGCTGTCCTACTGCCGCCATTATTGTCACGGATATTACCACTGGGCAACAAGTTTGGCCCAGAGAGGATCTCTAAGTATGAAAAACGTCCCGCTTTTAATTGTGACTTTATTAGGTACCTTAGCGCTCATCTTTGGCGTAGCCATGATCTTTTCACAGAGTAGCACCAAAGGTGGTGTAGCAGATTTAGGCGTGGTCAAAGGGCCTGAACGACGAGTCAAAGGCAAAGCCGAAGCGCAGGTGACGATTACTGAGTTTAGTGATTTTCAATGCCCAGCTTGTAAAGCTATTTCACCTCTTATCAAGCAAGTTGCTGATCAAAATCCTGACACTGTCAAAGTTAATTATCGTCACTTCCCATTGACCATGATTCACCCCTATGCCACATTGGCAGCTCAAGCTAGCGAAGCCGCCGGTGAGCAAGGTAAGTTTTGGGAGATGCACGACTTATTATTTGCCAACCAAGAAACATGGGCAGCTTTTCAAAGTGAAGACGAAGCCCGAGCTGAGTTTGAAAAGTATGCTGAACAACTTGGTCTTGACAAAGCTACGTTTGTCGAGACAATACAATCAGACGCGATCAAACAGAACGTAGCTAATGATATTGCTGCTGGGAATCAACTCAGAGTTTCAGCAACACCAACTATATTTGTGAATGATCAACAAGTCCCTGCCCCTCAACAACTGCAAAGCATTGTTGAGTCTGAATTACAGAAAGTAAATACGGCTCAGTAGCCTAGTACGCTATCTAGCTCAAGCCTAGTGGAGGGGCGACTCATGAAGAAATATCTGCCATTTGTTTTTCCGGCAATCGCACTGTTAATTGTGCTGTTTTTGGGGTACCGCTGGTACTCGATGCGAACTGATCGAACTGGCGTAGTCAGTACTTTTGGTGAAGGTGTCGAAATTGAGGATTTGACTGGCTCTGAGCAAGACTCTGTATTGAGAGGGGCTGGTGATTACAAAACCGTCACCATGACAGGTCAAGGTGAAGCTGCCGGTAGTATCCGTTACGAAATCAAAGATGGTAAAGTTCGCTTCAGCGTCAATGCTGATTTAGCTGAATTATCCCAAGGTCAATATCAAGTCTGGTTGAAAGCGGTCGGCAGTGATGCCAAGCGCAAAGCCTTTGTGTTAGAAAACAACAAGGCTGGATTTATGGGCAGTGCCGCTATTGATGCCACTACTTTACCGTTTGAAGTGATTGTCAGTAAAGAGGTGCGTCCAGATGACACAATTGAAGAAGTTGTGTTGCAGGGTACGATCAATAAGGAGAGTAACTAAATTTTCCTTCTTGATGTCCCTATCGAGTATGATAGGCTTAAAGAAAGCTAAGCTAGTAATAAATCCCACATAGGGAAAAAGGAGTATTATATGGCAAATGGCAAAGCTTACAGCTATACCAACAAAAAGGGTCAAACCTACTACTTGCACACCCGCCAAGTTAAATTGAAAAATGGCCGCGTGCAAACCATCTACTTCTTCGCTCGTGATATCCGCGAAGGTTCTATGGAAGCCGTTCCTGCTGGTTACACCGTCGTTGAAACTCAACGCACTGGTATGCCTGTCTTGAAAAAAGCTGCTTAATTAGTAGCCCGATTTTGAACTTAAGCCCCTTCTCGCAAGAGAGGGGGTTTTTGGTTATGCAGGTTTTTTTTATTTCTCTGTAAGGTGTTTCTAGGGTGTCTGGCGAGTATTTTTTTGCTTGGAGGTGGGATAGGTGAGGTATGTCTTTGAACACTCTTAAAAGTTCGTGGCATAGTTGTGGCATGATCGTGCACTAGTTATGCCACAGTAAAAATGAGGTTCTGTTTAGGAGTGAGTAAGAAGGTCTTTTATTGAGCGCATGTTTTTTCGTTTGTATGAATATTGGCAAAAATCATACAAACTCCAGGAAGTTCACTTTTTGAGCAACCACTGTCATACAAAAAAGATCTCTGCCGATCAAGGTGTCTTTACCCACCTTCATCAGGTAAAATACCTCTATGGCCGACCCGCACATTCAAACCCTTAACACCACTTTGACCTCAGATCTTATTACCACCCACCTCAAAACAGTGATGGACCCGGAACTTAATGTGGATATTGTCAGTCTCGGGTTAGTTTATGATGTCAGCGTTAAAGAGGTCCAAAGCCCTGGTGGACCACACCCGCTTATTCACATCCTTCTCACCCTTACTACCCCTGGTTGTCCACTCGCTGCTGTCTTCGAACCGATGATTAAAAGTGCGCTCAAACCCCTGGAGACTTCCCATCACGTAGATACTGATCAGGACGTGATTATTGAACTGACCTTTGACCCACCCTGGGTTCCAGATATGATGACAGCTGAAGCTCGGGCGGAGTTAGGATTTGATTAATCGTCGTTGACCTCGTACACTGGGCCTAGTTATGAAAATGTATCTTGGTAGTGATCATGGCGGTTTTGAGCTCAAAGAGCAGTTAAAAGCGTGGCTGAGTGCTCAAGGTCATACAATCGAGGATTGTGGCGCCTATGCCGCTACTCCAGATGATGATTTTCCCCAGTTTGCTTTCGCCGTCGCCGAAAAAGTAGCAGCTGAGCCAGAGGCCAGAGGCCTGTTGCTTTGCCGCTCGGCAGGGGGAATGGTGATTGCTGCCAATAAGGTGCCGGGAATTCGCGCCGTAGCCGCTCTCAACGAAGCCCAAGTCAAACAAGATAGAGAACACGACGATATTAATATTCTCTCGATCTCAGGCAACTGGACGACCAGCGAGCAAGCCCAGCACTTAATTCAGCTCTTTCTTGACACACCTTATAGCCAAGAAGAACGCCACCAGCGGCGTTTAAACGCCATTACCGCTTACGAGCAAGCTCAGGTATAATCTGGCCATGCAGATTTTTCCCGCTATCCTTACAGATTCCGTCGCTAGCGTGCAGGAGCAACTAGATTTAGCTGCCGAGAGCGAAGACACCAAAACCGTCCAGATTGACATTATTGATGGTCAGTTCGTGGATAATATTACGGTGGCCCCCCTCGATATCACCACGCTCAACTTTCACCACCTGACCTGCGACCTCCATTTATTAGTGGATGAGCCTATGGATTATGTTTTTGAGGCCGAAGCCGTCAAGACATACTTACCGATCCGTGCTGTCATTGCTCAAATTGAACACATGAGTTATCAAACCAGTTTTCTGGAAGAAGTCAAAAAACAAAATTGGCAAGCTGGTCTAGCCCTTGATATTTTTACGCCTTTAGATGAAGTTGAAGAAGCCTGCTGGCGACAGCTCGACATCATTCAGTTGATGGGCAATGAAGCTGGTTTCCAAGGTGAAGACCTTCATCCGCACTTGATTCCAAAAATTAAAGAATTGACTCAGCTGCTGAGCGAAAAAGGTTTAAAACCCGAAATTTACATTGATGTAGGCGTCAAACGTGACAATATTGAATCATTGCAGAAGGCGGGTGCCACGGGCTTTGCGGTCGGAAGTGGTATTTGGCAAGCTCCTCAACCAGTCCAGATGCTCAATGAGTTATTAGCTCTCTAATCTCTCACCCAAGGTGACAGCGCTGCCATTTTGTGTGCATAATAGTAACCGGTATGAAGACTCAAGTCGCGGTTCCTAAAATCCAGCAGTATTGTACGATCAAAAACATTGCCTTATTTGGCAGTGCTGATATTGACGAGCGGCACCCTCTCTATCAAGAAGCTTTCAAAGTAGCGCGGTACTTGGCGTATCATGGCAAAGTAGTCGTCAATGGTGGTGGCCCGGGTGTGATGGCAGCGGCGACCTTAGGAGCGCAATCAGCAGGCGGTGAGACGCTTGCGGTGACGTTTTATCCCAAAGACATGCCTAACTTCGAAGGTCGGTTTGCAGGGAACATCGTCAAAAAAGAAATTAAAACGGCTAATTATATCGAACGGATGTTTGGGTTAATGGATCATGCTGAGGCCTTTGTGTGTTTCCAGGGTGGGACAGGCACTTTATCTGAGTGGGCTACAGCTTGGCTATTGGCACATTTATATTATGGCAATCACAAGCCCATGATTCTGTATGGCGAGTTTTGGCATGATTTGATGCGCGTCATTAATGATCATTTCTTTATCAGTGAAACTGAGCGCAAAGTCTACAAAATTGTCAAAAATGAAGAAGAATTGATTCAAGCTTTAAATGAGTTTGAAGAGGAACTTGAGACTAGATGTGGGTTAAATAAGGCCATGGGTGCGATGCCTCCAGAGCGGAGTGAAGAGAGTGTTGAACAGCCTGTAAAGCTGCCTCAGGCTCAACCTATTGCAGAACCATCACCACCTTCACCTCAATTTGATTCATTTTTAGAAACAGGTGGCACTTTTCAGCACCGGCTTCGTTCACATTTTCATCAAACTGGCAAACTACACTTAACAACCTTACTAGCTCGACAGTAACTATGTTTGACGTCCTTACGATTGGCACCGCCGTCGTTGATATTTTTATTCATTCTCCGGAGCTGAAAGTTCGCCGTGAGGAAAATCAAGAATGGTTGTGTCAATTGTATGGCGAAAAACTAACGGTTAGTGATTTAGCCATTCACTCAGGAGGAGCCGCTACTAATACCGCGGTTGGGTTTCAACGGTTGGGTTTCAAAACAGCCTGTATTGCTGAATTAGGCAAAGATTTTTTAGCTACTAAAGTTTTGGAAGAGCTGCATCAGGCTCAAATCGAGACTAAGCTCTTAGTTCGCGAAAAATTGGAACAAACGGGTGGCTCGGTGATTCTGGTCGGTGAAGATGGCGGCAGGACGGCTTTGGTATACCGTGGTGCTTCTGCGCAACTGGATCCTCAGGACTTAGCGATGGAAGAAATCAGTACTGCCCGATGGCTGCACCTCTCTAGCATTGGTGGCCGGCTAGAAACTCTCACCACGTTATTCAAAGCTCTTAAACATTATCAACGCCATTACTCCTGGAATCCTGGTCGGGCGGAGTTGGAGTTGCTCACATCAGGACAGTTAGCTATTACCGAGCTTTCCGCTCAAGTTTTATTACTCAATCAAGAAGAATGGCACACGTTAGCTCCTGTGCAGCCACAGTTGCAGCAACAGATCGAAAGAATTGTCGTCACCAATGGTGATCAGGGTGGAGTCTTGCTAGAACGGGGTCAAGCACCGTACCAGTATTCCGCCGCTCAGGTGAGTTCACTTGATGACACTGGAGCTGGAGATGCTTTTGGGACGGGCTTTGTAGCGGGATTACTGTCGGGGAAAACGAGCCAGGAAGCGCTGAATTGGGGAGTGCACAACTCTGCCAGCGTGGTCCAGCACGTGGGTGCTAAGCCTGGATTGTTGACTCGTGCCCAACTCGAAGCCTCATTCCGCTAGCCTCTGAGCCGCCAATATGTCACAATGAGAATCGATAAGTATGCGCTGCCATGTCTGATTACAAACAAATTCTCGAGCAAGAAATTCAAGAACTAAAGAACCGGGTTCAAGCCTCTCAGCTGCCGGAAGAAATGTTGCGCAAAGTCAACAAAGATATCGTGGCACTGGAGCGCTCTGTGGCCATGGGTTCGTACGACGAAAAGTACGAAAAAGTCTCCAAGTATATTGATTGGGTGTTAAAGATTCCGTGGTTGGCGGAAACCAGCGATACCCTGGATATTGAAAATACTCGCCAAGTTTTTGATAAGCACCACTTCGGGATGAAGGAAGTCAAAGAGCGCTTCCTGGAGTACGTCGCAGTTCTTAATTTGCGCAAACAGCAAGATCCCGACTCCGAGTTTCGGGCGCCAGTGCTATTACTGGTGGGGTTGGTGGGTACGGGTAAAACCACGTTTGCCTATTCATTAGCCGATGCCTTGAACCGCAAAATTGTCCGGATTCCTTTCGGTGGCATGGGTTCGGCTCGGGAGTTACGCGGACAGTCGCGACTCCATCTAGAATCAGAACCAGGCCGCATCGTCAAAGGTGTCGCGGAAGCCGGTGTTCGCAATCCCATTATTCTTTTGGATGAAATTGATCGGTGTGCTGATGAAGCCCGGATGGACATCATGGGTGTGTTGGTGGAGCTGTTAGACCCAGCGCAGAATCACGCTTTTGTAGACAGTTATTTAGATTATCCTATTGATCTTTCTCATGCTATTTTTATTGCCACTGCCAACAACACCACCGGCATCGCCACCGCGGTGATGGACCGGATGGAAAAAATCACGATGCCATCCTACACGGACGAGGAAAAAATCGTGATTGCCAAGCAGTACATCATGCCTAAATTGCTGAAAGCTTCTGGACTGCGTCCTGAACAGCTCAAAATTGCCGAAGATGTCTGGCCCAAAATGGCTCGGCCGCTAGGTTTTGACGCTGGTATCCGGACTTTGGAGCGGACTTTGCAAGGGGTGGTGCGCAAGGCGGTGCGAATTATTGTCGAACGCAAGTATCCTGAAGTGGTAGTCACCCAACAAAACTCCAAAATCTTCTTGCCGCAGTTCTAGTTGCTCGTCGCCAAGGGGTTTATCAGTAAAAAAATATGATAGGATTAGCCCATGTCGAAAGCTGATCAACTCTCCGCCCTGTATCAACAACTAGAGGCAGCCGCCCCTACTTTACCATTAGCTACCAAGGCAACAGATATCGTACCCGGTGAAGGCAATCCTGCAGCCGAGATTATGTTTATCGGTGAAGCACCGGGTGAACAAGAAGCCAAACTCCGCCGACCTTTTGTGGGCCGTTCTGGACAATTATTTCGCGCCACACTCCGCCAAGTTGGCACCGCCGAAAAAGATGTTTACATCAGTAATATTGTCAAAGTTCGTCCACCTGAGAATCGCGATCCGTTACCCACTGAGATTGCTGCCTACAAACCTTACCTTGACCAAGAAATTGAGATTATTCAGCCATTATTAATTGCTACTTTAGGCCGGTTTAGCATGGGTAAATTTTTGCCCAATGTGAAGGTGTCACAAGTTCATGGCCGCTTACATAAAGTAAAATGGAATGGGAAAACACTGTACGTCTTACCGATGTATCATCCAGCGGCGGCGTTGCGGGCTCCGAAGGTCAAAGAATCGTTTATTCAGGATTTTCAAAAACTGACCAAAGTAGTAGCGTGGATTAAGGGTCAACATGAGAGTGCGGCGCTCCAAGCAGAAGTAGCAGCCTCGCTTTTTTAGTTTTGCCGATTATGAAATTGATTGACATCGTGCTGGTGATGGTACCTATTTGGGGTTTGCTGAGTGCGGTTTATATTTATCGTCTTAATGGTCGTCGTGATTTTCTTCGCATGGACATGGTGCAGTTTTTTTATGGCTTTGTTTTATTTCCCATTTTGTACATTTGGTTAAAAACCTTGCTGTTTACCGTGGCGCGCAAAGAATTAGGTAACACCTTATCTCAAGGTGAGTTGTTTACGATCGATACTATTTTCAGCGTGGTTTTTTTATACATTTACTCATTTGCTGTTATTCACTCGCTCACCGCCACGTTTAAGCTTAAGAAGGTCAAAGATCCGTTGTATGATTTGTTTTTGCACTCAGAATATTTCCATTTGTGGTTGTCACATCTGGTGATTTATATCGGAGGCGCAGTGTTGATGTGTGTCTTTTCGTTAATTAATTTACTAGTGCCCTTTACCTCGATTTTGCCCCAACCCCTTTTTTGGATGGGGATAGGCGTTTCTATTATTCTGGGTTTATTTGGTTATATTGGCATTTGGATGAGTAATCCTCACCAGGGAAATTTTATGCGGATTATGAAGTTGTGGATGGCGGCTGGGGTGTTATTCCATATCTTTTTATATTTTGTGCGGAATCCTGACTTTAATTCAAGATTTGCCCTCTATTGGTTTAGCAGTGCCTTTTTTAGTACGTTGGCGGTGAGCGGGGCCTTGATTGAACGTTCGCGCCGCGCGGTTCGCTTCTTTGATAGCTTCAAGTACAAGACTGGTTGGGATTTCCGCGTCGATCTTTTTGATGACAAATCATTAGAAAAAGCTGAGCATGCTGTAGTAGAAGAGGAGCCGTAATGTCACCGGTCTTAAAAAGTGATATAATCGAAAGTGGTGAAACGTATTTTCAATGTGTCTATCAACGTTTCTACTCGTCGCCAACTCTGCTGGAACTTCGGTCTGCACTTGCCTCAGCTCTTCATGTTGAACCCATTCAGCCGTGGAAAATTCACCTAAGTTTAGTGTATGGTACGTTTGTGGTAGTCAGGACCTGATCCCAAAACCTGGAAGCAGGAGTTTGAGATCAAATTTAAAAAGTAATTATTAGTAATAACTACGATAGAGGACACCTGTGAGTGGACGCTCTATCACCAAAAGGAAGACTACTATGTCTCAATTAAAAATAATTCCCTTAGGGGGAATGGGTAATGTTACCCAAAATATGTTTGTCTATGAATATGACAACGAAATGTTAATCGTCGATTGTGGAATCGGGTTTCCCGATATTCAATCGCCAGGAGTTGATGTCTTAATTCCTGATATCACTTACCTGAAAAATGCTCTCACCGAGGGGAAACAAATTGTGGGTATGATTTTGACGCATGGTCATGATGACCATATTGCGGCTACGCCTTATCTCTTGCCTGAGTTGCCAGAATTCCCTATCTTTGGATCACCGTTGACGGCAGCCTTCGCCGAAAACCGAATGAAGGATAGCAATTTACAACGGACAATTACGGTCATCAAGAACCCGCAAGTATTTAAGATCAGTGAGCACTTTTCAGCTCAAGCGATCAACATGACTCACTCGGTGCCGGACACGCGCCATTATGCTATTCATACTCCTGAGGGCATCATTTATCATGGTTCTGACTTCAAGTTGGACCACGACCCTATCGGCGGTCAAAAACCCGACTACGACACCATCACCCAACTTGGAGAGCAAGGTGTACTGTGTATGATGGTTGACTGTTTGCGGGTGGAACGACCTGACTGGAGCAAATCTGAGTCTACCGTGGGACCGACTCTGGAAAAAATCATGGCTCAAACTCGTGGTAAATATATTGTGACCTTGATGAGCTCTCATATCCACCGCATTCAACAAGTGGTAAATGCTGCTCAGCAACATGGTCGCAAAGTGGTCTTTGTGGGCCGCTCAGTGGAGCAGAACGTGGAAGCAGCCATGGGCCTCGGTGAACTGGAAGTGCCTCGTGACATGTTAGTCAATAAACGCGAGATTGGTGATTACGATGACAGTAAATTATGTGTGGTCATTGCCGGTAGCCAAGGACAAGAGGGATCATCATTGATGCGGGCTGTGTATGGCGACCATCCAGTGATTCAAATCAAACCTCAAGACAATGTCATTTTTTCTGCTGACGTGATTCCTGGCAATGAGATTCCGTTCTATGGGGCAATTGATGAATTGTGTCGCAATGGCATTCATGTCATGTACCCCGATATCGAACCCAACCTGCACCAATCTGGTCATGCTAGTGCAGCTGAACAAGAAGATTTAGTCAAAAAAGTGAAGCCAAAATATTTGATGCCGATTGGTGGTGCTGATCGCCATCGCGTCAAGTTTGTAGAGTTTGTGGCTCAACCAGCTGGCTATAGCGAACATCAAGTTTTGATTCCTGGTAGTGGTGATGTGCTGGCTTTCGAAGGTGGCAAACCACAAGTAGTCGATCACATTTCACTCCGCCCAGTAGCGGTGGATGGTTTGGGTGTCGGTGACGTAGGGCCCATTGTGCTCTCAGACCGCCGGACACTGGGCCAATCAGGCATCATCGTCTTAGCCATTCCTAAGTTTAAGGGTCACTATGACGTAAAAAACATGACTATTGTCTCGCGCGGTTTTGTGTTCATGAAAGAAGCCGACGAAGTCATCGAGTTCATCAAGAAAGCGACAGGCGAAATCGTGGCCGATATGGGTGATAAACCTAAAGAGGAAGAGCTGAAGCGCGCCATCGAGAAACGCCTCGCTCGTCGCCTCTATAAGGTCATCCAGCGTGAACCAATGATTGTGCCCGTCATCCTCGAGTCATAACGTACTAGTTCTTGATTTTATATATAAAGGTATACAATAAGTACATATTCGATTGAGATAGCAAGGAAAAGGAGTTGTTATGTTACGAAAAGAAGACAATGCCGCTTCTAATGAAGACTATAGGAATTTGAGTTATAGAGAAGTACTTACTCAATATCTAAAACAAAAAGCGAAAGATTTGTTAGGTGTTTCTCGTAAAGATGAGGATCAGATTAGTGTACTCACTGCTGCAGACTCAACAGAACCGGCTCCAGTCCTGACTCAAGAACAAAGACAACAAGCCTATCAGTATGAGTGGAATAAGACTAACGATGTATTACGTGGCATCTTCCCAACTATTCTCAACGAAATCTCTTCTGCAACTGCAGACGACCTGAAAGCCTTGAAAACGGCTCTTAATTTTGATCTAACTCGAGTAACCACAGGAGTTGAAGGCAGAGAAATTACTCATAAGGTAGACAGACCAAGTCCAGGTTTGCTACCAACCTTAATCAGAGCCTATCAGATTGATGCTCGTCGGTCTCGAATTGAGGAGGAAGCAGAAGATCGCGCAATAAAACTGGAAATGTTTGACAATGTAGATGATGGATTAGATGACGTCTGTTCCCAAATTAGAGGGGCAGCATTACAGAAGCTTCAGGAGCTTTTTCCTGAGAGTTATCCTGGTTTGCAAGACTTTGCTGGACGAAGCAATGGTATGTTGTTTAGTAATGTGCAACGTGATAATTCCAATGTCCCTTACAACATTGATTCTCAAATTTATGATTATAAGTCTGAGCCTATGTCGGGTAGTGCTGAAAGTGATTTGACCCTAGCCCGCTTTTATAATTTATTGGGTGTAGGGGGAGCAGAGGGATTTGTACCTCAGGTTGAAAATGTTCAGCAAGCAGAACAGCAGATTTTGCTGCATCTAGAAAATGCTCGGGTATTAATAGGACAGGAATCAGACGCCATGTTGGGTGTTGCCCAATACAATGGTGATTATTTTACTGCATCAGCACAAGAGTGGGCAGATAAAACTCAATACGTTTTTACCACCAAAGAAAGTGCTAAAACTGGGTACATGATTCCTGATGAAGCCCCCCAAGAAATGATTAAGAGTCCGCTTTTTCAAAGCTTAGTGGAAGCAAAAGCTTTATATGAAGCACTGAAGAAGGGCGGGCAAGTAACTGAGACCTTTCAGACGGCTTTAAGCGAGAGGTTGCGGACGTTCCAAACTGCAGTGAATCGTGAATTTCAGAAGCGGGCCACTCAACAAGCTTATCAAATTGGCCAGCTGAGAGCTCAACGCCCATCCTAGTTTTCCCTCTTGATTAGGTGCTCTGGTTTGTGCTACTTTTATCCTATAACATTTGCAAACCTGGTTTGTGGTGTTGTGGAACTTAGTATGCCGCGCAAGAAAAAGTCACTCAAACTCAAGATTCGTCCCGAGACGCTGCACTCAATTGTGGCCGTGATTCTGATCCTGATTGGGGTCCTAATTATGGTTTCATTTACTGGGCAAGGGATGGTGCTGGCAGCGATCAATCAAATTCTCGTTACCAAACTAGGTCTCTCGATGCTGTTTTTACCCTTTGTGTTCATTGCCGCTGGTCTAGTGATGTTCCAAACCAAATGGGCGTGGTCTAAACCTCATGTGCTGCTAGGTACTCTTTTTTTAATGATTGGCACCATGGGCGTGGCTCGCTCAGGTGAAATTGGTGAGCAAACGTTTCTTAACCTAGCTACGCTCCTGTCACCGATTGGCAGTTATGTGGTTTTCAGTAGCTTTTTTATCATTGGTGCTCTGATCATGATGCAGCTCTCAATTGCTGAAGTGCTCGAGGTAATTGCGGCTTGGAATGAGCGTCGCGCCTTAGCCAAACCTGCCCCAGCCCGGGCAGAGCCAGACCCCGCCGAACTCAAACAGGCTCGTGGCTTTCAGATCCCTAAACTTTCGCTGGGATTTGGTAAAAAAGCTGATCAACCTGGCTTTAGCGTCAATGACAATACGTCTAGCCTCAAGAACCAAGGTGATGACGGCACAGCTACAGCTGTCCCTACCCAGGCCAAGCCCGCTCAAGTGGCACCTGGTACTAAGCCCAAAGATGCTCTGACTGAAAACTCTAATTTACTGCCCAATAACGCTCAATTAATTTGGGAGTATCCACCGTTGTCAATTTTGTCTGCCAGCCGTGGTGGGGAAGCTGATCGTGGCGACGTCAAAGCTAACGCCCAAATCATCGAAGCCACACTGGATTCATTTGGGATTAAAGCTCGGGTTGCCGAGGTTAATTATGGTCCGTCCGTGACGCAATATGCCTTAGAAATTACTCGGGGTACCAAGTTATCAAAAATTACCACTTTAGCCACTGACTTAGCGCTAGCTTTGGCTGCGCCCACTGGTCAAATCCGGATCGAGGCGCCGATTGCTGGCCGGGCGTTAGTGGGTATCGAAGTGCCTAATCACTCTGCACAATTTGTGACCTTACGGACGATGTTAACCTCTGAGCAAATGAAGAAACACAAATCGAAATTGGCGGTGGCCTTGGGTATTGATGTGGCTGGTAATCCTAATATTGCCGATATTGCCAAGATGCCTCACGTGCTGGTAGCTGGTTCTACTGGTTCCGGTAAATCCGTGGCTGTGAACACCTTTATTTGTTCCATTTTATTCCGCGCTAGCCCCTCTGAAGTGAAGTTCATTCTGGTGGATCCTAAGCGGGTGGAGTTGACGGGTTATAACGACATTCCTCACTTATTAACGCCAGTGATTGTGGAGCCTAAAAAGGTGGTTTCGGCTTTGAAATGGGCCACAGCTGAGATGGATCGGCGCTATAAACAGTTGGCTGAAGTCGGTGTCAAAAACATTGACGGCTACAATGAGTTGGCAGGTTTTGCCGCTATGCCGAGTATCGTAATTATCATCGATGAGTTAGCTGACATGATGTTATTTGCGCCAGCTGAAGTGGAAGAAAGTATCACTCGCTTGGCCCAAATGGCACGGGCGGTGGGCATTCATTTGGTGCTGGCCACGCAGCGCCCATCTGTTGACGTCATCACTGGTTTGATCAAAGCTAACGTCCCGACCCGGATTGCCTTCAACGTTTCATCCATGACTGATTCACGCGTTATCATCGATGGTCCAGGTGCTGAGAAGTTATTGGGTAAAGGTGACATGTTATATGTGCCTCCTGATCAAGCTAAACCGAGCCGTATCCAAGGTACGTATGTTTCTGATCAAGAGATTAAAGCTTTGATCGATCACATCAAATCCCAAGGCCAGAAACCTGAGTATCAAGACGAAATCACCACTAAATATCAGGCTACTACCGTCAAAGGTGGCTCCAGTGGTGAGGGTGGCGAAGATCGTGATGACCTGTTTGTAGAAGCCGTGAAATTATTCTCACAATATGACAAAGCTTCTTCCTCGTTGATTCAACGGCGTTTGTCCGTGGGTTATGCCCGCGCAGCGCGGATTTTAGATCAACTCTATGAAGCCGGTATGGTTGGTCCCGCTGAAGGCAGCAAACCTCGCGAGGTCAATCTCACTAAAGTCCGTGATTTCTTGAGCAGCCCTGAAGCGCTGGGGGAGTAAGAGTTTTATCCTGGAACAGGCACAGGTTTGTTGACTTTAGGAAACACTAAAGTATCACAACTGATGTTGCTGGGTTCACGGACTTTGAAACGCCACCGAGCGGCAGGAGTATTTTGTAACTCGCTATCAGTGATGCCACAGACTGTGCGGGCTAACTCCAGATGCTGATCACTCAGGCGTAGCTTTTGTCCGTGGCCATCAGGAGTTAAAAAATCTATCTCACCGACGACTAACGATAAGATGCCTAAAGCTGGATAGGTAGTATCAGTTAAGTCGAGCTCATTGATTTGGCTGTGGAACCAAATTTCGGCATGATCAGGATGATAAACGGCGGGGTAGGTGTTAAGAAGATCGGTGATGAAATTGGGTTGGAGAGGAGTTGAATTGTCAGCAGAGAGGTGCAACTTAGCTACTTCTTCAGGTAATAGTCGTCTTAAATTTTCGGACACGACAGCTCCTTACTGACAAGTTTTAATACTCACTTGTTACACATATTGTAGCAGATTGTCTTACCCGAAGGGTAAAGTGAGATAATATTAGAGTATGGTCATTCAGAATTCTTTGCTGAAAAGCAAGTTAGCCCTTTTCTCACAAACGCTCTTTAAGCATAAAAAACTGATGGCGGGGATTTTAGTGATTGAGATTTGTTTGTCGATTATCTCAGTAGTGATTCCTTACTTCACTAAAATTCAGGTGGATTATTTGCAATCCCAACAGGCCTCGTTACCTTGGTTAAGTGGTTTTTCACCGTTACAAATCTTTGCCGTGTTGTTATTGATTCCTTTAAGCATTGAGCTGATCAGGATCGTAATTTTTGAGAAAATACGACGACAGCTGAGTTATGTGTTTGGGACTGAGTTACGGTTAAGCACTGAACAAATGATTTGGCAGAAGTTGGAAACATTAGACGCCGGTTTTTTTGCTAACGAACGCAATCAACGTATTTTGGCTTCAGCCATCAATTCCACCACGGTGGTCAGAGATTTTTTTGAGTTTATTAAACAACGAGTGGGAAATATCACCACGTTATTGGCAATTCTGCCTTTGTTAGGCTTAATCAGCTGGGAGTTGTTAGTGTTAGTGAGTGTGGTGGCGATGTTACAAGTGCTGTTGGGTGAGGTAGCCCGCCAACAGGAAGTGGCGATGAACACCTTACGCGATCAGCATAACGAACAGTTTTGGAAAGTGGATCGAGCCCTCACCTATGATTACTACACGCTGAAAACCTTGGGAGCAGTGCCCAAGCTTTTGGGCATGTACAACCAGTTGCTCCGCGACAGAAATGCGCTGGATCTTAAACACGAAGCCGCTCGGGACGTGTTGACACTCTACGATTGGATCTTAAGAAATGGCTTAACATTAATGACTAATGTATGGGTGGGCTGGCAAGTGCTAGAAGGTTCGATTTCACTGGGTACCTTTACCTTAGTAGTTTCATACACTTTACAAATCAATGGTTTGTTAAATAGCTTTTTAGAGAGTGCCAAGGGATGGCGAGATATTGATTTACAGTGGGATCGATTACACTTTTTGGAGTTGTTGCAACCTCGCATTTCACAGGCCAAACGCCCGCAGCCATTACCAAGCTCACCTCTGGAGCTGTCGTTTGATAAAGTCGCTTTCACCTATCCTAACTTACACGACGAAGAAAAAAAATATATTGAGCTGATGGTTACAAAAACTCAGGGCTACCTCTCTAAATTTGCTTCGTATTACTACAAATACGACTTTGAACAATGGCAAAAATTGTTAGAAGCCCCAGTTAAAACTCAACAGGTACTAAAAAATGTTACATTGAAACTAGAGCGCGGTAAAGTTATCGCTTTATTGGGGCGCAATGGGGCTGGCAAAACTACCTTAACCCAGTTGTTAATGCATAACTATGAACCTGATAAGGGTAAGGTCTTACTTGACGGACAACCACTTTCCAATTTTCTCCAAAACGAATTATTACAACTTTTTGCTGTCATCCATCAACGCCCGTTTATTTTGTATCGGTTTACGATTCGCGACAATGTTTTACTGGGAGTGAACCGACAGGTAAATGATGATGAAATTTGGCAGATTTTGAAAAAATTAGACCTCGATATATTTATCAAACACCTGCCTAAACAGCTCGATACATTATTAGGAGAAGGATTAAACTTATCTGGAGGACAAGAACAGTTGTTAGCCATTGCCCGCGTCTTTTTACAATGCCGACCGTTTATTATTTTTGACGAAGGTATGAATCAATTGGATGTAGAACACGAAACTAAAGTATTGGAGTTATTGATTGAACAAAGCCAGCAAGCTGGCGTGCTTTTTATTACCCACCGCATTACGGTCGCTCGCAAAGCTGATTATATTTACATCCTCGATGATGGCAGTATTGTAGAACAGGGCACACATCCCAGCTTGCTTCAAAAAGAGGGGTTATACGCCAAGTTTTGGAAACTACATGTGGTGGAGTAAATAGAATATGAACAAACTTAAAACGGATCGGTTTCTAACAACCTTCTTTCGAGCATATACCCATGCGTAGCTTTAATGGGTGAGTAACAGATTTGCAACTGATCATAATCCTGTGGCCGAAAAGCTCGCAGGTCTTCAGGGGTCTGAGGGCACTCACTTTTATCGGGGCGTTGCCAACATAAATCATTAGTATGTGCCCTATAACCTGAAGACACATACAGATCGTCACTCTTTGAACATAAACCAGAGGGGGCGGTTGCCCACAGCACAAAAAAGATTGAGCCAATGCTTAATCCAGCTGAAAGGAAGGAAATAAAAAGTAAAAGTGGATTAAATTTCCATATTTGGCGGGTGTGAAAAAAGTTGGCTGGGAAATACATTAATAACGTAGTCGTCAGCGTTTCTGTGATGAAGAAAAATCTCAAAATAGTTTTGCCGTCCCATTCTCTGGCCATAGGATAAAACTGATCCATGAGATGTATGAATAGAAAAAACTGAGCGGTAATCAACGTCACGCTCGTTGCAGACATTAACAATGCACTGCCAAGAGATTGCCAGATAGTGGCAGTTTTTTTGTGACTTTGTCTTAAGTAGTACCACCATACTGGTGCGGTAATTAAACCAACTAACACGACGAAGTAGGCCGAAAAAGCTATCACCCATAACCAAAAACTGAAAATATGACTGAGGTTATTAAAGTAAGGATGAATGAAGAAATTCTGGAAATAAATCAGTGACCAATAAAAAATTTTTTGCATAATAGAGTGAAGTCTCATCTATTATACAGACTCAGAGTGGACGTCAATGATTTGAAATGGAACTCTGCGATTGAGTGGATAAGAGGTAAAACCGCATAGTTTGATTGGCTTGAGGTATAATCCCTTAATTAAGAGAAAGAAACTAAGGAGCAAAAATGTTACAGGAACATGACCCCAACTCACGTAGTATAGACTATGAAAAACAAGTTATTCCTCAAAGTGACTGGGCGTGGTATGAACAAGTGAGACTTAAGTTCACTCCTCTCATGAGACTTTTTACTAGGAAGCCTTTGCAAATTTTTGAAGAGTTAGTAGCAAGATCTCGAAGGCATGAAATACCAGCTAATGATGTTCTTAATTTCATTGACAGGCGTTCGAAAGCAGATACTCAAGACATTCTGTACATAGAATCTATAGGTTATTTTTTGGATCATGAAGCAAAAAATTTTGGAGAAAATGAGATAGTTAGAGACACTATACTTGAGCATATAGACAGTATTGATCAAATAAGACTAGCTATCTTAGCAGCTCTAGGAGAAAGAAATCCTTATATTTGGAGTAGTGAAAAATCTTTCCCTCTTACCCAATCTCTACCAGATGGAGAAAATAGTGATCTGATAGAACGATATAAAGAGGCAGTAGTAAAATTATATGAATATATTGAGTCTATGCAAGACATAGATAAAGAAGAAATTATTAAATTTCTAGAATTAGAGTTAGCGGAATACCAGTTAGGTATTAAAACTGGAAAATTTCATAATGATCGTAAAGTTGATGACAACCGCAAAAAATTTCTTGAAGAACAAATCCCTTATCTTCAAAGAGCTCTCAGTCGTTTAAAACAGTCAGTATAATAGATTGGCAGAGAGATTCTTGTCGCAGTTGGAACTACATTACGTTTCGCGGACCACCACTTCGATCTAGGTGTCTAAAACCACGCAGCTCCATGCAACTTAGTGAAATGGTGGACATCCTTTCCCAAAGATGGAACCACTTAACTGAGTGGATTTTAACATGGGGTAAAGAGCTGGAGAAGTCAAAGTACCTGGCTAACATTTCACAACCCGTCTTGAGTTTTAATCACATCTAAAGGAGTGTAACTATCATGCAATCACAGAGTAATTCACCACACGAATCTACCCAACTCATACTTACCGAACGGGAACTAGAAATTGCATGGTACACTGATGGCATAAACTACTATGTCTCACACACCAATTATTTCTGCGAGTGAAATAGGGGAATTTAATTATTGTCGATGGTGTTGGTGGCGACGTTTACAAGGTGAACCACGATCAGAAAAACAACAAGTACTTTTGCAGCGTGGCATCCATTTACACCAAGAGTTAGCTCAAAGCGCAACCACCTTTCAAACTTTACAGATGGTAGTGTATGCCTGTTTGGTGGTGGGAAGCTTGCTATTAGTCATGGCTATTTGTTTGCACATTTTATTTTAAAAATATGATCATACCCATCTTAATACTCTGTGCAGTTTTATTGTTAATCATAGGCTTAGGTTTGGGCGCGATGCTTAAAAATCGTCAGCAGCAATTGGGAACGTTAACACAGCCAAGAATCTCTACAGATAACTCGATGGTGCCGGCTGAGAAGTTATTCAGTGAGCGGTGGGGATTAGTGGGTCAGCCAGATTATTTAATTCGCGATGGTGAGTTAATTATTCCTGTTGAAGTAAAAACGAGCGCCACACCTACTGCCCCTTATTTTAACCACATCATGCAGGTGGTAGCGTACTGCGTGCTGGTGACAGAAAAGTACCAGGTCCGGCCACCTCATGGCGTTATCAAGTATTCTGATCGTGAGTTCAAGGTCCCTTTCACCGAAAAATATGAAGAGATGCTGGGCAATATCATGCGGGTGATGCGTGCCTATAAACAAGGTAGCAGAGCCTTTAACCCGAGCGATAATAAAAAATGGTTGTGCCGGGAGTGTATCGTGAAAGTGAGTGATAAGCTCTAGGATAGGTGATCTATCACGCTAGAACTCATCAACTTAAGTAAGGTGGAGATGAGGGGTAATGAACCCCTGTCCGTAATTACAACACCAACATCATCTACAAGCATAGCGTCATTCTTGATTATGAACAGCGCGGAGAATGGGCAAGCCGGCGGCTGTTCATCCAGGTCATTAAAGCTTATGAACGATCAAACCTGAAATATCGTTCGGTCACAGTGACTGTGTTCATCACTCAGCCGTTACCGCCACTGACAACGACGGACTGAATGGTGTATTAAGCGCGTAAAGCGGCTAATTGCACGTTTCCAGTGAGGGCAACTAAGCCTTCACCAGCTTCAGCTACGAAAGCTTTAGCTTTGGAAACAAGACTGGATAATGTGCCAGTTAGAGTTTTGATCCTGTTTCAACTCTCTTGATCAAAGAGCACTTGCAGATGTTAATGAGCAAATACGTCGATGCAATACATCCCCGTACAAGAGCTCTATTATACCATTTTTCTCGAGAAAATCTAGCTTAACCTTCGTGCGACAGAGTCAGGCCATAAATGGTGGTCACGCCCTGAGCTTTCAAGATTCTGGCGCACTCGTTGAGTGTGGCACCGGTGGTGAACACGTCATCGATGATCAAACATGTATGAGGTGGAGCAGTGAGTCTAAGAGCAGCGTTCCAGCAAAAAACATCGTGCAGCTGGGAAAGTCGTGCCTTTTTATCTGAAGTAGCTTGAGTGGCGGTCATCTTGGTTTTGATGAGGAGAGGGTAATAGGGACGTTGAATGAGTTTGGCTAAACTAAGTGCTATTTCCTCAGCTTGATTAAAGCCACGGCGCCGAAGACGATAAGAGTGAAGCGGCACGGCTGTGATCGCATCGATTGGCGGAATGGTCACTGTTTCAAACAATAACCGGCCGCCAAACCTTCCTATGCCTTTGACGCTTTGGTACTTCATGGCATGGATCAACTGAGTAAGTGGCCACTGATACCGAGCGCAAGCCCAAACTTGGTCAAGATAACACGGTTCATTTTCAATGGGGATAGGTAGGGGGAAAAATTCTAAGTGTTCATAGCAGTGAGCACACAGATAGGATCCGGTTTGTTGGCAACCGCAGCAGCTCACTGGATACAGCAACTCTAAAAATAGCTGCCAGATGATATTGCGCATAGTTACTCACTTACTTAATTACTGAATTACTCAAAAATATATCACCCAATTCTTTACTTAACCTTGACTTGCAATGACTGCTGAAACTGCGTACTCTAGTAGAGTATGAAAGTTTTAATTGAGGGTGGCGGGATTGCAGGTTTAGCATCAGCGAGCTTTTTAGCTGATCATGGTATTCAGGCCACCATCGTGGAAAAAGCTCGTGAGTTCAAAAGTATCGGTTATGGGGTTTCGTTGTGGCCTAATGGCTTGCGAATGTTGCGCTTGCTCGGTTTGGAAGAAGCGGTTCTTAAAGAAGCCTATCCACTTAAAAAATATGAAATTGCGGATGCTCAAGGCCATGTCATTCATCGCATGGATTTCCATCGTTTGTTTGCTACCTTTGGCAAGTTGGTAGGTATAGAGCGAGCTAAGTTGCATCATTTGTTGGCAAAACGGGCTCATAAAACGCCCATTCGTTTTGCCACCACCATTCTTAAAATTGTCCAGTTTGAACACGGTGTTCGGGTTTATTTGAGTACTGGTGAGGTAGAGGAGTATGACGTGGTGGTAGGCGCCGATGGCATTCACTCGCAAGTTCGTGAGTTAGTTTTTCGCAAAACTGAGCCTAATTATTATGGTTGGACCAGTTGGTTATTTTGGATGCCAGAAGACATTCCTCATCATCAAGGTATTTTTCAGTTGCTCGGTACCAATGCTTATGTCGCTTTTTACCCTCTCTCTGAAAAAAAGTGTGGGGTGTATATGACCGCTGCCGTCCCACCGCATCAAAAAGATGAGTTCAGAACGAGCGAAGATAAATCTCTCCGTAAACAAAAAATGAAAGCATTGTTTGCTGATTTTGGTTGGCGTGTTGATGAAATTATTGACCGAGTTGATCAATTAGATACCATGTTTCACGATGATATCGCGATGGTAAAAAGTGAGTGTTGGTATGATCAGCGCGTGGCATTGATGGGAGATGCTGAGCATGCCCTCTCGCCTTTGTGTGGTATGGGCTCATCAATTGCTTTGGAGGACGCGTATGTGCTCGCTGAAGAGTTAGCTCAAGTTGATCCGCAGGCGGTGGTAGTAGCCTTGGAGCGCTATCGGCAACGTCGTCAGCAGCGGATTCGCAAACTACGGCGCCTTTCTGACTTGTTTACGAAGTTAGTGATGGTCAGATCAAGAGTAGTGTTGTGGTTTATCACTCACATTGGCTCAAAGATATTACCGCGCTCGTTTGTACCAGGTCGGTTTGAACGGTTTTTAAAGGCGGGGATTTAAAAGTTACTGGGTAAGAAATTCTGAGATAGTTTGATTGACCGTCTCAGCTTGTCGGAGATGCACCCAGTGGCCACCGTTTTCAATTACTTTAAATTCGGTAGGTCCATACCAGTGCTGACGCATCAGCTCCACTAACCTATCATCCAAGAATGAGTCATGGGTGCCCCATATTACTAAGGTCGGGGTCTGTTGACTGATGGGAATGGGCACACGCCACACGCGGAGATGACGGAAAAAATTCCGATAGTAATTCAGTGCAGCTCGCCAATTTGCCAAACGACTATATGCAACTAAGTAGCTTTGGTAAAAATCGGGATTTTTTTCACGATGATGAGTAGTCAGCAAAACTCTAAAAAACAAACGTGTAGTCATGTAAAGAAATATTTCCGGCAGCCACGGCATTTGAAATAAATAGGCATAATAACTTTTCAGTTTTTGTTTCCAACTGTGAGCTAAATGGTGAGCAAAAAAGGTGGGGTGAGTGGAGTTGATGAGAATTAACTTAGTGATTAAATGGGGTTGTTTTTCAGCCATCACGCTCGCTAAGATGCCGCCCCAATCATGGCCCACTAAAACGATTTCAGTTGTGCTCAATTGAGTAATTTGAACCAGCAATTGATCAGCCACATACCCAATTTCATAATCGGAAAAGTGTATGGAAGCTGGTGAAGTATTGAAACCAGGTAGGTCCAGCGCTACAGTCTGACATTGGTCTTGAAAATAACTCAGCTGCTTAAACCACGTACCTTTGTGGTCTGGAAAGCCATGGAGGAAGACAAGTGTCGGAGGCATTTTAACCTCTATTCAACAAGACACTGGCTAATAACTTAACATACACTTCATGGAGATTCTTGGCTTCGCTAATGGTCTGGCCATGGTTGCCCCAGAGCTCTTTGAAGACATTTTTTTCTTCTCTCTCATCACTTCTGTCTAAAGAGGATTTTTTAATTTGAATAGCCTTAGCAACCACATTAGGAACTTCTTCCATGCGACTCAAAACCTGCTGTGACTCTGCTAGGCTTTGGGTGTCACCATCGGTAATTTGAACCACGATGTGCAGGATATCTTCTCCTGCGAATTGCTGATTGAGTTGATTAACTTTTTCGAGAATTAACTCTAGTCCAGGGGCGTCAATGGTTTGGCCTAGGTCATCGACCTTTGCTAGTGCTCCCCAAACTGCTGCCTCGGCTGTACGTAAGTTTTTGTTAATATCTAAAAGTGATAAGCGTCGTGGACGATAGTGGACGGTTTCTTCCTGTTCCCTTTCTGTTTCAGGGCTTTCAAGATCATCATTTTTTGATGGAGTGGGTGAAGGTGGAGCGGCGGATTCTTTAATACCATTGTCTGCAAACAAGTCAACAGTTTGACTACCATAAGCAGTCAAAGTAAGACCACAATTAACCGGGAAGTCAGGATAAATACCGTAACCTTCTTGGGTAAAAACGAGCTGCCCCTGGGCTGTCGCGTAGGCTACGTTCAAGATCTCCTCAATCAAACCTCGATAAGGCAAATCTTGCACATTATCATTTCTACCTTCTGGCCAATCACTCACATTAAACACACTTCCCGAAGCATCCAGCTGTAAATGAAAAAAAATACGACTGGGACGAATAGATTCTTTTTGTGGTTCCAATTTTCGTCGCTCAAAAATAGGGGCTCTTGCTGGATCAGTTAATACTGTTGGCATATGTCTGACCAGCTCTGAAGTGGACAGATTAGCGCCACTGGTATAGCCACCTTGTTTGGTAGGTGAGTGATCAATGCCCATTTGCAGTAACTTCCACAGAACGTCTTTAATTTTTCGAATTTCTTCGATCATTTCAAAGTGACGTTTCAGCTGACGAGCTTTTTGTTCATCACTTAAACCTTTACCATTTTTCTCCAAGCGGGTTTGGTAATTCTTAGTAGCAATATCTCGAGAACGCTCTTTATTGGTTTTGTTGGCATCTTTCAGAAACTCATCTAACGGGGCGAAGCGCTCTGCATCCGCTGCGTCGCCCATTTCGCTATACTCTGGATTAGGATCATTTTCAGGTTGTAATCGGTTATGAGCTTCGTCATCTTTAAGCAGTTTTTCAAAAATGGGACGCAAGGCTACATCTAAGTAATCAACAACGCTTTTTAAACTCCGATCATGACGATAAAACTCTTTGCGAATAAAAGCCTCTAGATTAGGATACGTGACACCCAGCAGCGTAAACGGTTTATCCACCAGTGCTCGGACCTCTTCATCCAACGTTACTTCTTGATCGGGAACCATAATTCGTCTTAAGAGATAATCAATGAATTGAGATGAATGTGCTTTCCCAGAGTAATCTGTGCTCGAAAAAGACTTATCACGGTAGAGGAGATAAGGATCATCGTGATACGCCCCACGGGAGTGAAGGAGTGGCACTCTGTTTTGTGCAATGGCATTAACGTGAACATCTAAAAAGACATTAAAAAAACGTTTCCAAGCTTGTACATGTAGCTTATTGCCTTTCGACCATTTTTCTATCAGGGTAAATACTTCTTTATAAGAATCTGGTTCACGAAGGTACTGTAATAAGTGCCCAAGTTCATGGGCACCGATAAAAACTGCTTGACCTTCTGTCAAATCCCAGTCAGCAGCTTGGGACTCGGACAAAAAGACAGTAGGGTGGGGTTGATGAGCAAAACGTGCACCTTTGCCCTCCGGTTCAATTTCAATTCCTACTGGGTAACGATCCGACATATGCTGAGCTAGGCCAGCCATAATACGAGGGTCATAATGAGAACGAACCTCAGGAAGAGAATTTGCATATTGTTCTAAGTCTGATTGATTAAAGTTATCAGGATCTTGATCAAAAAGAGGCTCAGATTCAGTTTGTCTTACCATAGCTTAGTTTGGTGAGTTCTTTCCAGTGAGCTCATTAATTTTTGTCTCATCAGCACAAAAAGCGTCCAGGGCGTTTTGCATGTTTTCGATGTGAGTTTTGAAACTTTCAAGTTGTTCTGAAGCTGAGCGATAAAACCCCATCACTTCTTCATGACTTATTTTTTCATTAGGATTACCTAATTTTTCAGCTCTAATTTCTCTAGGGACTGAACGACCTGAAAAGGCCTCGGCTACTTCCCAAGTATTGTAAACAGTTACTTGAATATCATCACGCTTAAAATCGTTGGAGTTATAATCTTTAACTCTCAAGTCATTAACACCTTGCTCAGGTGTTTCAATTGATTCAAGAACTTTTGACCATTTGGAATCAGTCTGGAAAAAGCCATTCACTTTAAAAACGTGATAGATATACTCAGCTTCCGAAGGTGACATGATGCTGGCTGGTCGCAAAATATGTTGGATAATATAGTGCTCTAAATCATATTGATAGGCCTCTTGTTTCCAATCCTTGAGTAAGTTGGTCAAGGTTCTCATAGAGGTATGTGTTTTCTCGAGGCTGACTTCATGTATTTCGTTATAAGAATCTTCCTTACGCATTGGTAGACCAGCATAGTTATTTTGCAGCGTTTTGAAAGCATGAGCTAAGCGCCACAGGACGTTGAAAAGTTCATCACTCTCACGCCCATTGATAGCCGGGGCATACAGATTGCCTTTTTCATCGCATAACATGGCTAGCACAATTTGATAGAGGTCGCGTTTATTATTGGAAAACTCACCTGCCGCTGATTTCTTAATATCAGCATCATAAGCTTGATCAATGCCATCTAGAGGCGGAGTATTGTACTCCACTAAAGCTGCTCCTAACCGGTTGAGTAGCGCTGGGTCCATGCCACTACGTTGTAAATAGCGATTGGCTCTACGGATACTAATATTACCTGTAAAGATAATGCAGAACCCCTTCTTAACTCTGACAGTTGTACCATTAGGTAATGTCACTTCCTGACCAGGCCGGAGTTGAGAATATTCATTTAAGGATGCTAACAATCCAGGATCTAGATAATTAAATTCATCAATAATCAAAGCTCGACCTTCTACCATCGCCCTTTGCACAGGCCCCCAAAAGTCTTTTGTGATCATTTCTTTTTGGCCTGCTTGGTGAATAAGTACGGTTTCAATAATCCTCTTCCACCCCTCTAACTCAGCACTACCTAGGTCTTCTTTAACATTTTTTGTTGCTAGAGCTTTTTGTGCAGCGATAATTTGATCGGGAACACTTAAGGGATCAATAACTCTTACATCTAAACCTAAATACCCAAATAAGTCCTCTTTAGTGGTGTGTTTATTGCCAGCAATAAACTCAAATGAGTTATCCCCGTCATTAGGATATAAACCATGGTGAATACGACGAGCGATTTTCCCAGCCACTTTAGTTTTACCGGTTCCTGTCTCTCCAACGACTGCGACCATTCCTAAGCTGGTTAATGTGTTTTCAATTTCTCGTTCTTTTAAAGTAACCCACTCGGTTGACATCACACCGGTTCGACGATATTCGCGCTTCATTCTGCGAATGTCTAGCAGATATGTAGCAATAAAAGCCTCAGGATTCAAGTTGGGCAAAACCTCACGCTTCATCTTATAAAGTCCATCGAGGGTTTTTTGAACAGTTATGATTTGAGTATCTCTTAACACATCGCTTTGATTTGGACTAGAAACATTAGCTAACCTTTGTTTCTCTAGAAATTTTTCCAGCTTATCAATTTTGTCATTAATCTGAAGAAGCCCATTCATAAAACCAAAAAGACGCCTTTCAGAATGATAAAGGTCTTTAGAAACTTCTTTTCCATCTACTAGCACAAATTGATCATTGCGGGAGGCTTCATCAACTATCGCTATTGTCTCAGTCTCTTGTTTAACAAATTGTGCGAAGGGATTAGATGAAAGATCTGGTTGTAGCTCCACACTATCAAGCAACTTTAAAGCTTCCTCTAAACCCTCAATAAGTTCGAGAGGCTGTGCATTCATTTGTTGAGAATACTCTCTAGCTTGATCAGGAGGCATGCCTTCATTTAGGCCATGGATAAAATGTTTTTGATTGAGATAGGCATTATATCTTCTCAAGCTAGTTTCAGCCTGCTTCAGCCAATAACCTTCACTTAACTCAGTTTGTGGTGGAATATGTCCTGTCTCAAGCGGCTCTTGCATAATCACAATCCTTTACACTCTTTATGGTACTAAAGATACAAATAGGTGAGTTCATTATTGATGATTTTAAGGGGGACTGCAAGGGAGAGTTGAGGATTAAAATCTGGCTTGGATCTCGCCATCGTGCTGAATATGCCGCTTTTTAAACTCAGCCTTTAAGGCTTCAGCCATGTCAGCAGTGGGAGTGAAAAGTGAAACACCAATTTCCTCACCGAGCTGGGTGAGTTTGGGAAAAGCATTAAAGAAGTACTCCACCATTGTTTGGGTGGGAACGGCTTTACCGGTCAATTTTTGCAAGGCAGTTCGGGGGTAGTTATAAAAACCACTCAGATCTAAGTGATTAACCCTCGAGAGCTGAGGAAAGTAAAGGTTGTCGACAGCGTGCGTAATACTCAAGTGATCATCAATTACTTCCAAGGCGGGGAGGTTAAAGCGGCCCACTTTACCAGCATGTAGTTTCTTAACTTTTTTGAGCTTAGGAGCATCAAACACTTCCATTTTGACGCTATTTTCGACTGAGCTCGATAAATAAAGTGCGCCCTCAATCTCAGTGCAGTTTGGTAAATGTAAGTTGGGAGTGTAAAAAGTTCCTTCTTTAAAGGTTTGTAACTCTGGGAAGATAAGGGGCTGATCGGTGGCGATATGAATGTCATCGCTGTAATTAAGAACAGGGAACTCTAGATCTAGATGGCCACTGAGAGTAAGGGTGGGCGCTGTTTTAAGGCGGGGAAACGAGAGTTTAAGGCGTCTGGCGGGTGGAGCTAACCGTGTATGCGATCGGGAATCACTAATTTCTCCGACCATCACTAAATCGGGAGCTTCAAAGTCATACTCATTATAGCCAAGGAAGAGTGTGGAACATTCACTGATTTTATTGAGTGATCTCATTTGAGGATGGATACTGACCGGCCCCAACACAGCTTTGAGAAGACTTGGGAGTGTCTTAATACCCGACTCGTTACAATCTAGTCTCCCAAAAATCTGAAAGTAACCTTTTTCTGAGTTATAGTGCAGGTTATTGGTCACATACTCAACTTCATGGGGTTGTAATGATGGATTGTCATACACCATAAATTGGCCAAATAATTGGCGATGTTTGGTGACCCACTCAGCCATAAAGCTAGTGGCATGTTCATTAAACCTGCCAAACCTGGTCACTAAATCTTGATAGAGATGGCGATCACCGGTGGTGTAAAGGGTAGCGAAATCCTGAAGCAGACTCTGACTATGCTCAGCAATATATGTACGCAGGTCTGTAAAAGTCTGGCAGGCAGGGGAATAAGGGGTGGACATATTTATGACTCAAATTTCCCCTGGTAGCTAATGCCTCGTTTATCAAACTCTTCTTTAAGCTTTACCATTACTTCCTTGTTAGGAGCCTTCACACATACACCGTGTTTGCCAGAGACAGCTTTCAGTGAAGGGAGCTTTTCGAAAAAAGTTTTTATGATTACTTCCGTATGTTTCTGACGAAGACGGTCAGAAAACCGAAAGCGATAGTTTTTAAAGTACTGAAAGTTAAGTGTGTCCTCGATAGTCTCAAGTTTAGGGAGGTTGAAATCATCAATTTCCCCAATCATTAGCCCACCTGTGATATGAACCAACTCTGGTAAATATAATGATTTGATCTCAACAGCATTAATTACGCCTGACTCTCGTAACTCAGGTGCATTAAACACAGAGATGGTAACAGAACCATAATGACCTAAAGAGAGTTGATCTTTGATAATGACACACTTTGGTAAATGTACTTCGGGAGCACCAAAAGCTGCATACGTCATTTCTATTAGCTCTGGGAAGTGGAGTGGTTGGGAGGTATAGAGCAAAGGATGATCAAGTCTTTTGAGGACAGGCACATTCAGAACGAAGTTATCATTGAGGTGAATTTTGTCTGCCTCGGTCAAAGCGGGAAACGATAAGGTCCGAAGTTTGTTAGTGGTGTGTGGCTGGCTGGGTGATTTATTATCCACTATTTCACTTACTTTTCTGAGCTTTGGAGCTTCTAAATTATTAGTATGGTGTTCTAAATTAATAAAAGTGCATTCCTCTACCTCATTTAGTGACGTCATCTCGGGGTGAACAACAAATTGCCCGCGTATTTCTTTGATGATATGAGGCAGATGTTTGATTCCATAACCAGCCCCATTAATAATGCCGCCTAGATAAAAGTGATGGCGGTCTTTGTCATAGCGCAATTTAAAAGTCAGAGATTGAATTTCGTTTTGTGTGAGTGCTGGGTTTTCTAACTTAAGAAAGGTTGCAAAAAGCTGGAGATGTTGATCAACCCATTCTGCTTCAAAAGTTGCAAACTCCAGTTGTAAATTGGCTAGCCGCTTTTTTAACTCGTTCAACTTAGTTTCATCGGGGTGGGTGATTGTATCAGAAAGCTCGATGCTAAGCGCATTAATAGTTTCTGTTAAAGCACTACGCTGGGAGCTAAAAGTCTGGCAGGCAGGGGAGTAATCACTGGGCATATAAAGTGGTGAGCATCAGTATAGAACATTTACCGACAGTAATTTAAGGTTCAATGCGCCCGGTGTGAGTGATACCACGTTTGTCGAGTTCTGTTTCTAAAGCGCGAGCAACTGCATGTGAACCACAGGTGATTGATACCATTCGATCATCACCGATTTCGGTTAGGTTAGGAAACACCAGAAAAAATTCTTCGGCGCTACGTATACCGGGAGCATAAATTTTTCCTTTCACTTTAGTTAACTGTGGAAATGAGAAAAAAGTACAATCAACAATACCTAAGTTTTCTTCAATCTCCGATAAGGCAGGTAGCTCGACAGTATCAATGCGTGATAACTGAAGTGATTTAGCTTTTTTCAAAAGTGGGGCAGAAAAAATCTCAGTATAAATGGGGATTGAGCTCCCAATTTTGATAGCATCATTGACGGTTGTTAATTGGGGTAAGAGGATCTGAGTAGCAATTAACTCAAGTTTTTCTGCTTTTTGTAGGCTAGGCAAATGCAGCGGCTGAGTGATGTCAATTTTGATACTGCCACCTTCTCGAAGCAACGGTGCATCGAATATAACATTGCTCTTTAATTTAATGCCAGTTACACACCGCCACAATTTTGGAAAAGAGAGAGTAAGGAGCTGATTTTCATCATAAGGTTTTTCGGCATCGGTGATTTTAAAGACTTCTGTGAGTTGAGGTGCATCAAGTTTATCAGCTGCATAAAATAAATGGAGGGTATTACAATTTTTAATTTGATTTAAACTTCGGAGCTTGTTGTTGACTGTAATTGTCAATTCTACTCCTGTGACAATACTCGGTACTCTGTCTAGATCTAACGTTTTAGCATTTAAATTTACCATCACAAATTGGGCTTTTTCTTCATTGTAAAAGGCATTGTTAAGTACCATGTTAACTTCTTTTCTAACTTCAGGAGTGGGATTTTTACCGAGCAGTGATTTTCGCAAGGAATCATAGAGAGCGACTTTAAACTCAGCCGAAAAATCTGCTTTTAATCTCTCAAGTTCAGATAACTTGTCTTGCACTAAGCGAAGATCATCAGCTGAGAAGTGCTCAATCAAGGTAGGTAACAATGCTTCCAACTGTGAGTGATGATCACGAAGTAATTTAAATTTATCGGTGAAAAGTGAACAAGCGGAGTCAGAAGCAGTGTTCATACTTTAAGCATACTGTAAAGGCTCAAGTGTCCACAAGCTTAGGAATAGGAGAAGATGGAACGCTTTATTTTTTGAATAAAATTAATGGTGGTCGCAGAGGGACTCGAACCCCCGACCTCTCGAATGTGAATCGAGCGCTCTAACCAACTGAGACTATGCGACCAAGGATGTTAACAAGAGGCGATTATAACAGATACAACTCAATCAAGGCTAGATTAAATCACCGGGAAACTCTAAGTCGCCTTTGGCTTTGAGATCATACAAGTACTCTTTCAGGTCCTGATTCATCTTGAGTTTTCCATATGGCTTAAAAGATTTGGGAGTATTGATCCTTTTCAGTTTAGGAAAAGCATTTTTAAAACCGTCTTTACTATTCATCGCATCAGAAAAGAACAGCTCATCCACTTCCTCCAGTTCATAAAAGCGATGAGATCCAGTCTCAGGTGCTTTAAGTTTATCAACTTTTTTTAAAGCACTTACATCACTTTGCTCACAGGCTTTTAAGTCTAATGTTCCGTGGACAATCTCTAACTGTGGAGCATAAAAATAACCAGCATTTACACTGAGCTCTGCACATTCAATGAGGACTGGGGTTTCAACTTTCTCAGCAGATAAGTGGCTTTCCCTTAATTGTTCAGTAAGCAATTTTTTGATTTTAGGAAGTCGAATATGATCTTCAGCAAAAATATTAATATAACTAGACTCTGTTAAAGAGTCAGCACTAAAACTTTTGCAAAAGGCAATCTTTATTTCATCTATTTTTTCTATTAATGGCAATGACATGGCGCCTAATGAATTATTGGTCACCTCAAAAACATTCAAGTTTTTTAATTGGGGCGCATGAAAGTCTGTGGTGTGATTTTGGAGTCTAATCGTATTGGCTGAAATAAGATACTTAAGCTCAGTGATATGATTAGGAACATTAGCTAGTAACCCGTCTATTGTCGTCAATAATAGCGGCAAGTCTGGTCCACTATAAACCCACATATTTAAATTACTGTGTAAGGTAAGATGGCTACTTGAATTTAAACGTAAGTATCTCGCTAGGTTTTCAGCATTTTCGGGATCAACGTACTGCGCAAAGTATTGCTTAACAAGCTTAATCGCGCTCCATTCAAATTCTTGACAAAATTGCTCATAAGCATCAGTAATACTACTGACGTCGGCCACTAGTTCTTGATAGCGCTCACGAGTGGGTTCAGTCAGTAAATCTTCTAATGCTAAGCGTAACGCTGGTAAATGAACCAGGTGTTTTTTTAAATCACTGATGCGATGGGTATAAAGCGTGCATTCATCATTATTCTGAACAGAAGTCATGAGTTAATCATAGCGACAAACGTAAACTTAAGCTAGGTTGGAGGTTGATTACAACAACTGATATTTTTTAAATACCGCCTCGACTTCACTCGCTGAGTTCGTCTGAAATAGCTCAACCCGAATTTGGGAAGCATTGGCAATGTCGCGCACATACCATCCTAGGTGTTTACGCATCGGCATGAAGTTATATTTTTCATCGTGTTGGTAAGTAGCTTCGAAAAGCTGACTATGCTCAAGGGCAATTTCGAAGACAGATTTGGTTTGTTTAGCTTGTTCAGCATCGGCTCGGAAAATATAGGGATTGCCCATACTGGCACGGCCTATTAAGACGCCATCCAGCCCGTAAGTATCAATTTTATGATGCGCATCTGCCAGTGAGCTGACGTCACCGTTGCCCATGATCAGTGTGCCCAAACCAGCTTGATGAACAATACTCGCCGCCTTACCAATCGTTTCCCAATCTGCTTGGCCGCCGTATTGTTGTTTGAGCGTACGACCGTGGAGGGCGATGGCCACAGGCTCTACTTCTAATAATTGAGGAATCCATGTTTCAACACTTTTTTCATCATAGCCAATGCGAGTTTTGACACTGACTGGTAGTTGGCGGCGAACTTGATATTCATTAGGCAACTGAGTTGCGCGTAGTTCAATTTCAGTGGCAATTTGTTTAGTGATGTCAGGACAGTCGCGGACTGTTTTACCATTTACCCAGTCTTCGACACCAGCTTTAGTTTGGCGGACAATTTCTTGCGCTAATTCTGGGGTTTTAATTAAGGCTGCTCCAGCTCCCGAGTGGGCCACGTTTTTGGCTGGACAGCCCATATTGATATCAATACCATCGAACCCCAATTGGCATAAAATCAGCGCCGTTTGCCGGAAAAAAGCCGGTGTGGTGCCATAGATTTGGGCAATGACTGGTCGCTGGGTTTCATCATACAAAAAGTCTTTCAACAAACTAATTGCTCCATGGCAGACGCCTTCTACGCTGGTGAACTCAGTGTAAACTACTGTGGGGCTACCATATTTCTTTTGAATGAACCGGAAAGGGTGGTCGCTGACGCCATCCATAGGGGATAAACCTAGGATTGGCAATGACAGTTGCGACCAAAATGAATTTTTCACTCTGGTATTATACCGGACGCAAGCTGTCTTCCAAAATTTTTAGTTCTTGTTTAAGATAAGTGCGGCCTAACTGGGTAAAATGTGGCGTGTAGCCTTGTAGGGTTTTAGTAAATAAATCCAGATATCGTTTTTGCTGAGACAACAGCACTTTCTCACCATTTTTGGCAACCTCATCCAGTTTTAAGTATGTCGCTTGTTGGCGAAGGTGTTGGGTATTTTTGAGAGCTTTTAGCGCTTGGCGAAGCTGCGTAAAGGTGCGTTTTTCAGTGAGGGTGCTAGCGCCCTTTTTTTGATACTGAAGCTGTAAGGTAATAGGTTCTGGCCCTACAATACCCTGGCGCTTAAAGATGGTCGGAGTGGCCTTGTCGTCATAGGCTAGCACTTGGACTTCATACTCACCAAATTGAGGTTGGGAAATTTCTAAGGTGTATTTGCCACTGCTTGGTTTTACCACTTGCCGCTGAATTAAGCGGGGAGTGCGCTCGTCACTTTTATCGATCGGGTCGATAATCGTATCCTCGAAACTTTCTAGAGCCACAGTTTGGCCGGCCTCATTTTTCATCTGAATAGTAAGACCGGGTTTATGGGCGACTAAGATATAGCTCAAATCGGTAAAGCTTGGTTGAAAAGTGCGGACGGAAATGGGAGAAGAGCTGTGCTGGCTGAGTCTTTGATAACTGTAAGCTGGGTCTTTAATAAAGAGGTCATTAGTATCAGCCGTCACGCCACTGCCCACTAAGAAATGACCAGGAATCTCGAAAATAACAGGTTTTTTGCTGGCTAGCTCAGTTTTAGCTATTTCAATGGAGTTTGAATTATGACGCAGATACTCCAGTTTGGGTGTGCCGTACCGCTCACTAATTAAGCGGCTCAGCCGGGTGGCAGCAATCCAATTTAAAGCCCCCTCACCAAGATAACCATCAGGTTGAGATTTGAGCCAATGATTGAGGGTAGCAGGTGTTAACTCTTGCCCATCCGGCAAAGCTGTCAGACCGTAATACCGCATAACCATCGCTAGCGATGTCATGGCGCAGCCCCACCGGCCAATAGTCGGTTTCTCTGACCAACGCGTGGCAGTATCATACTCCTGATTTTTCCAGGCTGGATCAGTTTGCATCAGTAATGCCACTGGTAAGTCAGTGGTAGTAGCAACTTCACTTACTATCAAGTTATCAAAATAAGATGCAGAACGACGGACTGCGCCCACACTTGCCTGGAGACCGATCGTTTTAAAGCCAGTGATGCGTGGAGCGCCGATCGGGTCTTGTGCATCAATCACTGTTTGACCATTGATCTCAACTTTAATGGTACCGGTTTCAAGAACGGTCACCACAAAGTGATAACTATGATGTGGCTGAAAGTCATAGAGCGTGGCAGAGTTATTGACGGGCCACCCCATACCGTTGACCACTTTTTGAATAAAAATTGAGTTGTCAAATAACTTGATGTCATACCAATTATTAGCATCTTTCCAAATAAAAATGACGTTACGATCCATGATGGTGGACTCTGGTAAGTACCAATCAAACTCGTAGCGGAAAGACTTCAAAGTACTGAGATCTAGAGAGAGAGGCGTAATTTCAGTAGTACAGGGTGGTCCATCAATAGTAATCCCCAACCGTCCATCTTTAACTTCCCAAGCCGCTGGCTGATCTTGATTCATGCACGGTTTAGAGGGGCTATCGTACTGCATATTACGCTGCACACGCCAATCGCTAAACTCACCATCATCAAAGTTATCACTAAAAAGTGGTGTTTGAGCATGAACTGGCAACGGGCTGAGTCCGAGTATGAATAAACACATTAAGCCGAGTCCAAATCTAGTGGCGATTTGCAGTGGTTTCATGTATGCTCCTTTTGAGTTATGAAGTATTGTTCACATCAAACCACACCAACCTTGCATCTAGCTTGCATGGCAGTAGTTGCTTCATGATTCCTATATGCCCCAGACCATAGTTCATCTCACTCGACGCTATGCCCCTCACATCGGAGGAGTGGAAACGCATGTAGCAGCTCTCAATGAACTGCTAATTAAACAAAACTGGCATGTAGTGGTCCTCACCGAGCAACACGCACCGCAGTTGCCTACCACTGAACTCATAAATAAGGTCAAAGTAATCAGGATGCCACAGCTGCTGAGTACCAAATGGCAGGTGTGGCAGTGGCTATGGTCACAGCGCCAAGTGCTCGATCAAGCTGATATTATTCAGGTACATGACGTTTTTTGGTGGTTGTTACCTTATGTTTTCACGCGCTTTTTCACCAGATCTTCACGAATTTTTACAACGTTTCACGGTTGGGAAGGTGAATGGCCAGTGCGCTGGCAGGCTAAATTACAACGTTGGCTATGGGCGCAACTGTCAGCAGGCACGGTACATGTGGGAGGCTGGATTCAGGAATTTTATTGGGATCGGCCAAGTACCATCATCTATGGAGGTGTGAAAGCACTCAAAACACAACCAAGCGCATCATCAAAACTACCCAAGCCAGCCACCCTAAAGCTCGTTTTTTTGGGTCGCTTGGTAGCAGAGAATGAAGTTACGCAGTACCTCGAATTTGTGAAACAGCTCAAAAAACAATTTCCCAAAGTAAGTGTGAATTGGGTAGGTGATGGCCCGTACCGTGGTGAGTGCGAGAAACTAGGTACAGTCACAGGTATTGTTGATAATCCTGAGAGTTATATTACCAAAGCCGATGTGGTGATGGCCGCTTCTTATTTATCAATTTTACAAGCTCAACGATTGGGAAAAGTGGTGCTCGCTTTTTATTCTCACCGTCTCAAACAGCGGTACTTACAAACTTATCCGGGGCGGTCAGCGATGATTATAAGTAACTCACCATTGTTAGCTGTTGATCATGTATTAACCTTACTTACGACACCTATTTTATATCAAGAGGCAATCACAGCAGCGCGGGCTGTAGCAGATCAGTACACCTGGTTAAATGTGCTCGCCCATTACCAAAAACTATGGCAAAAAAAATAACTCTCTCAGTCGTCATTACGGTTTTAAATGAGGGTGAGCATATCTTAGCTTTGTTGGCAGCGTTAGATTCTCAAACATATCAGGCAGATGAAGTAATTATTGTGGATGGAGGATCGCGAGATAAGACTGTTGAGCTGCTTGAACAGTGGCAAAAAAAACATCATCTACCCGTTCAAGTTTATCTCAAAACTGGCAATCGCAGTGTGGGCCGCAATGAAGGTGTACAACGCGCAACTTCCCACTGGATTGCGTTCACCGATGCCGGCTGTGTGCCACATCAGAATTGGCTGAAAAAGTTAGTTGAGAAGATTAAAGATAATAATGCTGAGACAGTAGTAGCTGGTTATTATGATGCGGTGACTAAAACTGGTTTTGAACAAGCTGTTGTACCCTATGTATTAGTAATGCCAGACCGAGTTAATCCTGACACGTTTTTGCCTGCCACACGCTCAATGCTGATTTCTAAAAAACTTTTTACGCAACTGGGTGGCTTTGATGAGACTCTTAGCGACAATGAAGACTATGCTTTTGCAAAAAAGTTAGAGCATCTTCGAGATCAGCATCAGCTTACCATAAGATTTGCGCCTGACGCCAAAGTCAGCTGGTTGCCCCGCAGGACCCTCCGAAGCTTTACGTGGATGATTTACCGTTTTGCCCGCGGTGACATCCAAGCTGGGATTGTCAGGCCCAAAGTGATGGCTTTGTTTGGCAGGTACTTGGGGTTACTATTGATGATGGGCTGGCTACTGAGTCAGAATAAGTTGAGCTGGGCAGTAATAATGATTACCTCGGGATTGATGCTTTACACCATTTGGTCAATTCAAAAAAATTGGCGCTATGTGCCACAAGGGTGGTATTGGTTGCCTGTTCTCCAGCTTGCTGCCGATGGCGCGGTAATGATGGGCAGTGTGGCAGGCTGGTTACGCCGCCGTGGAAGCTAAACCGACAACCCCCATCAGTGTCACCATAATGCCAGCTAGTTGCTGTCTAGTTAAACGATCCTTAAAAATAAGAAAAGCCAAGACCACAAACAAGGTGGGATATGAACCGCCAATGGGAGCCACAATGGCGGTTTGGCCAGTGGCGATCCCGAGGGTGTACGCCACCTCGGCGACTCTGACTAACAGTGCAGACAGTGCCACATAAAAAACTGTTTTATCTTTTACATTCGGGTAACGTAATTCTAAGCCTTTAGCTTTGATATACACCCAAATCACGGGCGGGAAAGAACCACATACTAATATAAATGGGCCAAAAAGAACCAACTACTGTCACCACTGGCTGACTAAACGTGAAAAATAAGCCGGCGCTGATGGCGGCATAAATTGCAATCCAGACACCGCGGTCAGTGAGCAGTGAGCTATTACGCAGATCTTGAAAGTTAAGTGTGGCAATTACTAAACCTGCGAAGGTAATCATAATAAAGAAAAGTTGAGCAGCACTGATAGCGGTGCCATACATTAAAAAAGAAAACAGCACTACAAATACTGAGTAACTACCTACAATTGTGCCCGCTAAAGATGCTTGCGAGGTCACTAAAGCCTCATAAATGGCAACATTGGCGGAAGTAAACAACAAACCCAACAGCGCCAATTGCAGCATCAACCATGGAGTCATCAAGCTTAGCTGCTGATAGGAAAATGGCAGATAACACGACATGCCGATCAAGCTAACCAAAAAAATCCACAAGGCAGTTGATTCACTGCCCAGTTTACGCGAAGCAAAAACCCCAAAAATATCACCACTACCCCAGCCAATATAAGCAATCAGGGCATAGAGAAGGGGGTGGAGGGACATGGAGTAGATTATAGAGAAAGGGGTCGTTTTTTCAATGTGGTACTCAATGAATTTTTGATAAAATCTTTGAGATCTGCCTCTAAGTAAATACCCTCTGCTTCTAAATCACTGAAGATGCCTTTAGCTAGCCTTTCTTGGGCATCGTAAGACAGTTCAATACGGTTAAGCATTTCGCGCACTAAGCTCGTTTGCTCCATTTTTTTGGCATCAGTTTTTCTTATTCGTTTGTGGTGAACTTCTTGACTTAGATTAAAAGTCTCTATTAAATCCTCAACAATTTCTGGGGAAATATGCTCTGTATCTGCATCGAGGATAAAACTAAATTCGAAGTCAATAAACCATGATCTATATTCATTGTCGCCACTTTTACTTATCAAGAGATTATGAATTAATTCGTCATTTACAATAACGTTGTAACTATGAACTGTACTCAAAGTATTGATAGCAGAACGTAACAAAGGAGCAAAATCTCTTTTCAGGGTCTCAGTATCAATTTCCGCCATAATCTGACCGGGTAAATATTCTCTCAAAAGTCTAATTCTATTTTCAGTTCTACGTAAACGATATGGTTGAGGTGAAACTTCTGAGTTGGCTAAATGCTGTAGGACTAGATATTCTTGCTCAATCAGGTACGCATCAAACAAAATGCTGCTCTTGCCTGTAATGCCTTCGCGCTGAGTGGGGTCGGTTACAAGGTAAATAGTACGAAAGGTATCTTTTATCCGATCGATTCGGAGTAATTTTTCATGCGTCATAAATATGTATTATATCTGGTGAAGAGATAAAAAGCAATTATTATAGGATTATATAGTTGCAAGGCCAGTGTCACTACTGATCGAGCGTCTGCCTGGTGGTCAGGCTGTCTTTTTCAGTCTTTTATTGATATGGTTACGTTATGAAAAGTATCTATAGCCTTCCCACTCTCCAACGGATTCTTGATCGCTGGGGAATTGGTCAAATTGAAGCAGTAAACTACTTTCAAAATGTGGGGGCACAGATCTGGCGACATCATATTGAAACTAATCAGGGTAAGTTTGAGCTCTACTCGTATCCACCTGAAGCTTATGAGTACGCAAAAAACAAACTGAAAGAATACTTGGTTGATAGGTATGGGGTGATAAACACAACCTTAGTTCATAGTTTTGACAGATACCATCAGCTACGGCAATTGAGTACTAAACATCATATCTCTGCCAAGCAAGCCAATGCAGATTTACAAGTGCTTCAAGGTTTGAAAATCATCAAGGCCTTCCGAGTTTATGGGAGTATTTTTCAAATTCATTTAGAAGATGAAAGTGTCTTAGTTACCTATGGTAAGTGGAGTATTCAGAAATTCTCAAGCCACAGACATAATGTTGTGGTCGATTCGGCAATGAATAGCAAACAAGAACTTGATGCTGCCATCGAGGCGTTGAAGCACGACACCCCACAGATTCAAAGGCATATCTTAAAACAAGGTTGGTTTGAACTCTATCTTTCTCACCATGTAAGCCTGCACTTTACCCGGACGGAACGCTTTGCTGCAATTGAAGTTCACCTTCATCGACGCCGGAATGACATCCACATTTTTGAAGAAACAGAAATTTACTACACGCGAGATTTAGAATAGAAGTTGCAGACTGTGCGCAATTTGGGCGGAAGCGGAGGGATTCGAACCCTCGTGACCCTTGCGAGCCCCAAGGTTTTCGAGACCTGGCCGTTAGACCGCTCCGGCACGCTTCCAGTGATACGTATGATACCTGAGTCACCTTGATTATTAAAGTCCTCTCTGAAAACGCAGTTTCTCTCAAGCTGGACCTTTATAAAAGAAAGGAAACATGCTTTGATGGAATATTGACTATGATATTTGATGTTTTAAAAGAGAAAAACACTTCTGAAGCAGAACTATCTGAATCACAAAAATATGAGCAACTTGAGCATATCTTTGATGATTTACTGAAGCGAAGATTAAATTTCACACAAGCCCTCGAGCAAGTGTTTAACCTCTACGAAAAACCTAATTACGAGGCAGCTCGGCGGATAATGATGTCTGCCTATCATTCATTGACGCTGAGTACGCGCTTGATCTATCCCAATGGTGTGCCCGAAAATCTCTTAAAAAAGGGTATGCAAAGACTGGGCAAATTCAGCATGCGGGTGTTATCGATTGAGCAAGTCCGAAAATTGATGATGTGGTCGGGCAAACATGGTGAAGAAATACTAGGTAACTTGAACCAAGTTTTAAAAAACTCACTTGATTTTGAGTCGCGCAGAATCGAGCGATCACGCCTGGCTTTAGAACGTATGGCCAAGTTGGCTGAACATGGAGAAGAACTCATCGAACAAATATTTCGGTTTTGGTTTAAAGAAGTCAGCCGACCGTTTGTGATGAATCGGCGACCGTGTGAGTTTGACCCCACAATTGAACGCTTCGAACTTCAACAACGGATTGGTGATAAACATCTCGCTTCAGAGTTTGGCAGTTTTGTGGTGGACAAAAAACTTGATGTCGCCAAACTTACTCAGGAGGCCAAAGCGCGATTTGATAATGGTGATCCAAACCTCATATATGCGCTGTTGATTAAAAACCAGTTGCAGAATCTGGTCATTGATCGTCAAAAAGATGAAGATGGTCATCGTGGCAAAGCCTATGAAGCAATTGAGCCCAATGAACAATACTCAGTAGTTATTTGGCGCGGCGATGAGTACAAAAAAATCTACATACCTCATGATGTCATCAAGAAAAATGCAAATAATCGCTCAGACTTTGTCCATTATCTAAACACGAGTATTGAAATGAATAATGAGAGTGGGTGGCAAAAGTGGCCCGCACATCTTAATAAAGATGATGCCTATACAAAAGTCATCACCATGCAGGAGCGGGGGAAGTATCGCTTGGATCCTGATCGACCCGATGTAGCAGATATGAGTTTAATTCTCAGCGATCCCACCCAAATGGATGCGGATTTATGCCAGGCAGATTATCGCAACTTTACTCACGGTAATGGTATTAATGTGGCGTTACGGGTCGCGATGGGGCCAGATGGTATGCAGCTGGTCACCAAGAATGGCCACAGTATGACTGATGGCAATCCAGCCCGGAGATTTCTAGGTCATGTAGCCCAAAAAACATGGGATGAGTTTCATGCTTATGCCAATGCTTTCCAACCCTTGGTCGCTGATCATAATGCCCGCTACTATCCTGGACGTGAACCTAAAAGTCTCAAGGTTGATGCTCAAAATTTAGCTTCTCTGTACGAAACTGCTCGGAAATATGAAAAACCCACCACTAGTTTCACAGTTCCGTTGGAAGCTAACAAACTCAATCAAATTTCGGACTCTTTTTATGTGGTAGTAAAGAAAGAGGCCAAAGCTGGAAGACCACCTAAGGAAACCAGGGAATATCCTTTTTCAGCATCTAACATTATCCAATTGGCAGCCGCCTTAACGTTAGAGAAATTAGAAATTGAGTCTGACAGCACCCACCTTCTAGAAGCTGCGCCTGATTTTGGGAGTTTGGCACCCATTAACTTGCCTCTCAATAAAGAGTTAAAAAGAAAAATTTTATCTGGGCAGACATTGCTGCCAAATGAACTAGATTTGCTTTTTGCGTCGATGGGTAAATTAGCTGCGGAACGCTCTTCGTATAAAAAAACTGGAGTCACGCCAGTCACAGTTTTAGCTACAGGTTTAGGTGAGCTGCGGCCAGACTTAGAGCCCATTACTGATCTCCTCGATGCCGCTCGCAACCGGATGACAACTCGGGTCAGCTTGCTGACGTCGCTGTTTATCCGTGGCAACCGTAACGCCCCCGATCCAGACGCCGACTCACTTTTTAAGTCAACTATGTTTGGAACAGCATTAAGTTCTAATTACACTGATATTGGAGTCGGGGTAGAAGAGGCAGGTAAAGATGAGGACAGCAATGACCAAGCCACAATCCATGCCCGGATACGTCGGGAAAGTAATCTTAATACCCATGACTTTGAGGTGACTTTCAAAGAGGTCTATAAAAATCTAGTCTCTTATCTACATAGATTGGCCAGAAATGCCCAAATAGGAACTGATTTTACTGGTCCTGAGACAGCAACCGCAGCATAGGACTCCAGACAGGGTTAGAAGCCATAAAGCCAAAGACTTTGTCTTCTAATAATTTGGGGTGAAGTTGGTCAGACGGGAATAATTCCAGAAGTTGTTGGGTGAAGAGAGCGGGATCAATGGCCCGAGCTTCAGCCATTGTTTGGTTTCGTTTCATGACTGACCCTAATAATAAACCTAAGAAAAGCAAGACATCCAATTGAGTTCTGACAGTATCTTTTGAAGGCTCAGCATTAAAAATTTCGATATATATTTGGTCAGTATTACGAGCGTGGTGGGGATTGAGAAAATCAGCTAACATTCGCTCAACTTCTAGGAACTCAGGTTCACTTAATTGAGCAAATTGTTTTAACAGTTCTTTTTCGATTTCGGGATTATATGTGCCTTGGGCGATCTGTTCAGTAGATTGGACAAATAATTTGGAAAATTCTTTAAAAGCCATAAATCAAAAGTGCACCCGGCGCGATTCGAACGCACGACCCTCAGATCCGCAATCTGATGCTCTATCCAGCTGAGCTACGGGTGCATATACAGCCAAAGTAATACTGGCGCGGTTATTAAATCAGCGAAGTTATATTGTATCGCCTGGTGCAGAGTACGTCAAAGCTCGATTTATGATTGAGCCGGTGGCGCTGAAGTTGGGGTGGGAGAAGCGCTAGGCGGTTGAGAACTGGGCTGAGTTTCAGCATCCAAAGGCAACTTTTGTTGTAACCACTCGGCAGCTTGTTCAAAGTAGCTGGGGTGAGGTTTTTGGTGGAGCAAGACCTCGGAGAGGAGCTCATCAATTTCACTAGGATTCACCTCACCGAGCACGAGTGTTAAATGAAACGGAAACCGATTAACTTCTAGATGAAGCAAGTTGGATCCATATTTATTACTAAACCAATATCGACTGAGCTCATCCCAAAAATAAAGCTGGTTATCAAGTCGCATACCGTATGTAGTGACTTGATACTTAATGATTTCTGGGGGGAAAGTATTCAGCACGTAGGCCAAAAAAGCTAGGGCAATTACAGCTGCAATTGGTAAAAATTGTCCGGCAAAGAACAGAATCAAACATACCAACAAAGCAATAATAAACACCGTGCTGAAGTATTGACGGTTACGTTTTTTGAAAGGGCGACTAGGAGCTAACCACTCAGCGACTAATTCCTCAGGCAGCGGTCGATTGGCCATTTCAGGATTAACCGGCGGGAACTCAGGAGCAGCTTGTTGGGGAGGTGGTGGCAAGGGTGCTTGAGATTGTGGAGGTGGTGGTGAAGGGAGTTCACTTTGAGTATAAGGAGCATTTAGATATTGTTCACTTGATGGCGGTGGCGAGGAAAGGGTTTCAGGCGTGGCTGCCACTTCAGATACTCCACTCCGTTGCTGACGGCGTTGGCGCATTTGTTCTAAATATTCTCGAGAGGTCGGTCGGGCAGAACTGTCACTCATGACGTTTTAACTATACACGATTTGTAGGGTAATGAAAATCCTGGTGCACGAAGGTTGTATAATTGATGTGTATGTCTGTATATCTTTCTACTTCCGGCTGGGTAGTCTTGTCTAAAAAGAAGGAATTACCCATTCACACCCGATTGGCAGCACAACGTTTTGTGACCGATAAAGATATTAATGCACGTCGGTTTGGTTTTCCAGAGGATTTTGATCCTGTAGTAGCAGTAGGTGTGTTGCAAGCGTTAACTTTTTTATTAAAGAATCAGGTGTTTGAAATGGAAGTGGATGTGATTGACCAACAGGCAATATTATTTAAGGAAAAGCTGAGCACAGGGGCTGCCACAGAAGCCTCTCAACGCTGGGAAGCTTTAAAAGAGTCACAACGAGCTCAGTTAGTTTTGACCTATATGAAGCATTTTCAAGAATATCCAGTGGTGGCAGAGGTAGTATGTGAAAATATTAACTCACGTATGTCTCAGTTGCGCCATCCTCGCTGGCAGGTGACGGCTATTCCCTATGGCAGTGAATCAGATGATCTTAATCTTTTAACAACTGGCTTTTTATCGTGGTCAAAATAAGAATTGCCACGGCTGTTTACTCAGAAAAATGCTAGAATAGAAACCTTCTTAACTAAGGAAGGGTCGCATAGTGGCCTAGTGCACTGGTCTTGAAAACCAGCATCCGAAAGGATCGAGGGTTCGAATCCCTCCCCTTCCGCTCAAGTCTTATCTTTCCCGACATCATTAAACCTTGTACAATCGCGCTCATGGCCGTGGCAAGAAAAAAACTGGTACTAAAGAAAATTGTGGTGGTGGTGCCGGTTTATAATGAAGCGTTATTCATCACTGATTTCCTGCAGTCCTTAACTGCAGAGCTGAAAAAGCTCAATCGTCGATATCAAGTGACAGCGTTGATCGTTAATGATGGTTCTCAAGATCAGACAGCTCACCTTCTCAAACACTGGAAAGATAAAAAATTTCTTAAAGTCATCACTCATCAGCAGAACCGAGGTAAAGGAGCCGCCTTACGGACCGGCATTGAGAAAGCTCAAGCAGCTGGCGCTCAAGCGGTGGTGGTAATGGATGGCGATTGCCAACACGAGCCCGGTGCCATCGCTGAGTTTATTACTCATCTCCAGCGTTCACCCATCGTCTTTGGATATCGTGATTTTGCCGATAAAATGTCTTGGGTTCGTCAACTGGGGAATGGTGTGATGGCTAGTATTTTCAAACACTTTTTTACGATTAAACGCCGTGACCCCTTATGTGGCTTTATGGCATTTCGCAGTGAGATGTTACCACTTATCCAGTGGCAATCAGATGATTATGGCGTGGAAGCTGAGATTGCCGCTTTGGTAGCCAAACGCCAATTACCTTTCACTGAACTCAAAATTGCCACCATTTACCTTGATAAAAAAACCGGCTTAAACTTGCGTGACGCCACCAAAATTATGTGGCGGATACCGAGCTGGTTTGCCCTGCAAAGCCCTGGGTTACAGCGAGTGGCACAAGTAGTTGCTCGCTATCAATGGTCATTCCTTACCATTGTGGCCAGTCTGTTATTTTTAAGTTTAGCTTTTAAATATCCATTTCAACCCAGTTCGCTAATAGGCAACTTAGAACCATATCCTGATACGCTTTACTACTCAGTGCCAGCCTGGAATTTAACTCATGGCGACTCGTGGTCGATGAGCATGCCAGGTCATTATACCAAGCAAGTCACGCCGCCATTGTATTCGTGGTATTTATTGCTGTATTTTTTTCTGATCAATGATGTGAGAGTTTTTTACTTAGCCAACTTGGTGTTGAGCGTCGCCACCATTGCTCTCTTAGTTCGTAGTCTCAAGCTATGGCTCGGTAATAATCTGCTGGCAGTGGTAGCTGCAGCGGTAGCCCTCTTTTTGTATGTGACTCAGTTTTACATTTATACCGTGCCCACACTCTTGATGGCTGAAAACATCACTTTGTTTTTGATCGTGGCTAGTCTGTGGTCTCTGCTTAGCTGGCAGGGCATTGCGCCGGTTATTGCAGGTTTTTTACCTCTCGCGTTTTTGCTGATTAAATTCTCCAACGCTCCTGTGGCATTGGTCATTGGTATAAGTGCGCTGCTGCGGGGTTGGTTTTCGAGGTGGTCAGTTAATAAAAAAGTAAGGTATGTGGTGATGCTAGGTGTCACGGGGTTGATGTTTATATGTTATGTATGGCTATCAGAAATTTTAGTGGGTCATAAAAACTTAGCCGCAGGCCAAACTTTTAGCAACATTTATTTTAGATCTAATACTCAGTTTTATTTGCAAGCGGTGGCTGGTGGTGGCACACGTTTCCTGTGGTTTACCGAAAGATTAATATCACCAGTGGTGAGCTTGTTAGCAGCGGTAGGAATAGTAGTCATCGCGGTCAGTTTTAACCGCTCACAAAAAATCTTGAGTGCCGTTTTTATAAGTTTGGGGTTATCGACGGTTGTGCTGATGTCATTTTTTGTGACTCCTGATGCGCGGTACGTGATGATCGTTGTACCGATCATGATCCTTTTCACAGCTACTACCATCAAAAAAATACTCGGGTATCGATGGGGATGGCTAGCAGTCCTAGTCCTAGTAAGTAGCTTTTTAGTTGTGCCTGGTTTAGGTCTGCGCAGCTCCGAAATGGAGTTAATAACCATCAAAAAACAAATCGGCCTTAACTTTAAGTATCAAGAAACACCGTGGAATTATTTAGCCGTAAAAAAATGGCAGGAATATCTAGTGACACAACCGCGATCAGCTGAACAGCAATTATATGTGGGGACATTTTTGCCACCCTATTATGTGCACGTCTTGGGTCTCAATGAAGCTCAAGCTTTGCCGATCACGTTGCAGCAAGAATTTATGACCGCTGAATTATTAACCACGCATCAAGTGCCTAGTGTGAAAGATTTATATGCAACTTTGTTGCAGCAAGGTCATCGCGTTTTTGTTTCCGAGTACTATGCTAATAATCTTCAGGCTTGGCCCTTGGAATATAAGACCTTAACTTCAGCATTTCAGCTCACTAAAGTTCACACCGGTTGTTTAGGTGCATGTGATTTATATGAACTAAGTCTGAAAACCACCGAAAGTCAGCGGTGATCAGCCTTTGATTAGAGAGTGGAACTGACTGCACTAGGCGATGCTTGCAACACCAACCGTTGTGAATCAAATAAGCCGGTACACGTATAAATAGTCAAAATTTCATGATCGGTAGGGAGGACAGCTTCGATTTGGTCGGGATTGACGATCATTTTCTTCATCACCGTGTATTCATAGAGTTTATTGTCCTGAGTCTTAACCTGAATAGTATCACCGAGCTTTACTGTTTTTAAGTTCCCCAGTAAGTGCTTGCGATTATGACCATAAATGACAATATTACCGCCTTCCGCGGGTCGTGCTGAGCTGACTAAGTGAGTAGCAGCAGTGTCGGAAGTTTCCCAGACACCATCAGTGATTTGAGCTGGTATGACACTCGTCTGAATGTGATGATCAGGAATAATAACCTCTATGGGGAGCTCCCCGCGCAAAGCCAGTTGACCAGTCACCGTCGGAGTGACTCGAAAGGAAAGTACAGTTTGGCGATACGAGTAATACCAGGCAGAGCCCAACATTAAGTTAAGACCAAGAGTGGCGAGAATGATCCACAGCCCTGGCAACCACCGTCGGCGAGGTTTGAGCTCAGAAGGTTGTGCTAACGAGGTTGAAGGTCCCGTTACCACAGCTTGAGACTGTGAGAGGTGAGCACCTGTTTTCCGCCGTCGTGAGTGTTTTTTATGACGCTTAGTTTTGCTTAGTTTGGAAGTAGCCATAGAGCGCTGATGCAGTAGTAATTAGACCAGTTCCAAACACAGAGAGCAAGAGATATTCAACTTGACTGCCTGTATTGGCTAAGGTGGAAGCACCTAAAACTTGACCTACACCACGACCATTGATACCGGTGCTAGCACCGAGGACACTACCACGACTGCGATCAGGGTCCAGGTGAACATCACCACACATTGGCATTGTTAATGACATCGATTGCGTGTTCCAACCTTCAGCACTAGCGGTAATGGTGCCATTACCGTTTTGATCAAAAGTAACTTTTGCACGACCATTTTCATTCGTATGAGCTTGTTTAGTAGAACCGTTATACACAAAAGTCACCAATACGTCTTTGACACCAGTACCATTGTCTTTGACATCCATCGCAGCGTCAAAAGTTTTTTGAGTACATTGCAAGTTATCATTACCTAAGCTGGTTTGACGACCCGACTCACTGGAGCCACCGCCTTTGCCTGACTCAGGAGGATTGGAAGGTGCCGGGTTGCTGGAGGCAGTAGGGCTGGCACTAGGGCTAGCTTCAGGTGAAGCACTAGGTTCCATTGAAGGACTAGGCTCTGGGGTAGCACTAGGTTCGAGGGTAGGACTTGGGTTAGGGGTGGCACTTGGTTCAGCAGTTGGACTAGGTTCTACGCTGGGAGTTGGGCTCGGACTAGCACTTGCCTCAGGGTTACAAGTCTCACCATCATGAGGGATGTAATCATCTTCGTGGCCATTTAAAGGTGAGCCGTTTTCATCAAAGTGACCGGCATTGCCGTTATCACCATATAAGGCTTCACAAGAGATATCGATCATGACATAAGGATTAACTTCATCAGATGAAGTAGCATGACAAATGACGATTTTTTTGTTGCCATTGGCTTGACACTCTTCTAAAGTAGGAATTGGTAAGTGATGAGCAAAGACAGGCAAAGCTTTGGTGACAAAAAAGAGTCCACCAATTAAAAGAGCTAAGCCGACATTAATTTGAGAAATAACAGCGTTTGAGGCAGCAGTGTTTTTTTGCATGTTTTGTAAGAATTGAGTAATAAAAGTGTAATAAATTTGTGTGTCAGATAGTATCACAAACATTTAATTTGTGTCTATATGATCTATTATATATGTAATAGTTACACTTCTATATAGTCAATTTTGTAGGGGATTATAACAAATAATATAGGACTTGTCAAGGCTAATGGTTTCGTATATCAGTCTATTTTCAACTCAAACTTTTGCTATTTTTATTTTCGGTTAAAATAGAGGCATGTCCCGTCTGATCCTTGCTTCTCAGTCACCCCAGCGTCAACTCCTGATGAAAGCACTGGGAGTAGAGTTTATGGCAGTTCCGGCAGCAGTAGATGAAAAAAGCATTACTGGCCCAACGCCGGCTGAGCGGGCTCAATTAATCGCCGAAGCTAAGGCGGAGAAAGTTAATCAGAGTTATCCTGAGGCTGTGATCGTGGCGGGCGATACGTTTGTACATTTGAATGGCCACTCTCTAGAAAAGCCCACTTCACTTGCAGAAGCTCGAGAAATGTTAAGCACCCAATCTGGGCAGACGGTAGAAGTTGTCAGCGGTTTTTGTTATGTAGATCCTGATTTGCAGATTCATCACACGTCAGTAACTACTTTAAACACCACCTTTAGGCAGCTCAGCACACAAGAAATTGACCGCTATGTGACCACGCAACCAGTTACAACCTGGTCAGGAGCATTTTCAGTTGCATATCCGGAGGGGGGAGCTTTTTTTAGTCGCGTCGAGGGCTCATACACGGCCTTTGTGTACGGTTTACCTGTGGAAGAGCTGGTGCCACTTTTGCAACGCTCAGGGTTATTACCTAAATAAACGTTGTAACCACCCGCCACCACGCACGGCAGTTTCTTGATCATCACCAGAAGGTGAGGCCACTTTAGGCTGGACCTCGCCTGTTTCACCATTCACTTCGTATTGCAGAATCGTGGGTTTGGGGGCCGGAGTTGCTGGTCGTTTCCAGAATTGGAGTCGACCAAATACGCCATTAGATCGTGATGAATTAGCTTGAGGAGGTTGGGGAGGGACAGGGACGATATACTTAACTGTTCCGTCTTCTTCGGTGACCACTTTCATTTCATCAGTTTTGATATTTTTTGGTAAGTTTTCTTGGTTTTTAATTTTTTCTAAGGCTTCTTCAGGGGTGACTTTTAAAACACCAGTTTTACCTTGAGCATTTTCTAAACGAATCCGTTCGGTGGCGTCTTCAGTTTTGGGTTTGATTTCAAGTTTGACATCCGGATTATCCATGGTGGCTTTGGCTTCATCAGATTTAAACTCTATCACGGGCTTACCTTCGGGGTTGATGCCGGAGTTAATTTCCAACGGTTTAGGCCATGGCTCTGGTCGCTCACCTTGGCCATTTTTCTCGGCTTCCATCCGGCGGCGATACTCGGCTTCATTCATGCCTGGTTCAGTGGGTGACGGTACGGTCATTTGGAGACGTTTGGTGCGGACCTCATCAGAAGGAGCCGGACTGGCTTTGAGCTCGAGCTGTTTTTTTCGCATCTCAATCACTGTTTCTTTGTTTTGAGCGTCGAGGCGAATGCGCATCTCATCGGCATTGGCAGGTTTAGGAGTCCTGGTCTGGACAGGCATGGGAGGCCGAATCATTTTCTGGTCGGTGATACCAGTATTAGCTCTGACTTCATCGCTTTCGCCCAACACATTGTCTTCTGTGATTTCGATTCGACCGGTGGGGAGAACATTAATTTCTAAGGCCAGCGTTTGGGGAGCAAAGGCTAAAAAGGTGAGGGTGAGTAACAAAGCAGTTACAGCGTGCGTAGTTTTCATAAGTCTTCCTTGTGATAGATACATCATGACAAATCTGGTACTTAAAAACAAGATCTATTGACGGGGTCTATGCTACAATCAAAAGACCTTCAGGGCAGGGTGCAAGTCCCGATCGGTGGTAAAGCCCACGAGTCCCGAGCTCCGCTCGCGACATGATTCGGTGAGTCCCGCGCTTAGCGCAGGATAACTCCGAAGCCGGCAGTACAGTCTGAATGAAAGAAGGCACACGTAACTCACAGGTTGAGTTAGGTGCTGTTTTTTATTCCCTCAAGGTTGGTAAAAAGTAATGTGTTAAGGATCTTTATGATGAAGAGTCTGAAGTTTCAGGGCCCTGTATTAATTGTGATAGCCGCTATTTTGTGGGCACTTGATGGTGTGGTGCGCCGAAGTTTATTTACGTTGCCTCCCATTACGATTGTGTTTTTAGAACATTTGATTGGCACTGCCTTGTTACTTCCTTTGATCGCTAAAGAATTTTTGGCCCAAAAATTTACGTCTCGGATTATTGGTTTAGCAATTGCGGTGTCCCTATTAAGTAGTTTGCTAGGAACCTTATGGTTTACCACGGCATTAGCCAAGGTTAACTTTATTTCCTTCAGCGTGGTGTTCTTATTGCAAAAGTTACAACCTATTTTTGTGATTTTATCTGCCACCTTATTACTGAAAGAAAAAATTACACCTAAATATCTGCAATGGGCAGCGTTGGCTTTTGTTGCCGCTTATTTTGTGACGTTCAAAAATGGGTATGTCAGTTTTGCGACCGGCAACCAAACCGTAATCGCGGCAGGATATGCCTTGGCAGCTGCCGCAGCCTGGGGTATTGGAACTACTTTGTCTAAGTTATTGATGAGAGAAGTTTCAAGTAATGTGGCCACTGGGTTGCGTTTTATAGGCGCAACAATCTTTGGTCTGCTTGGTGTGATGGTGATGGGGCAATCGGGTAGTTTGAGTATGGTGGAACCTTCACAATGGGCGCGCTTGGTTTTTATTGCTCTTTCAACTGGGATGGTGGCCTTGTGGATTTATTACCGTGGTCTGCAAAAAACAGAAGCCAAGATTGCAACTTTGTTGGAACTGGTTTTTCCATTACTAGCAGTTTTTATCGATGCTGTCATTTATAAAAGCTTTTTAGCTCCCAGCCAATATTTAGCGGCAGTGGTCCTGATGTTTGCACTCTATCAGATTGCTTTACTGCAAAAGCCCGAAAAGGTTGCTTCTCAAGCGAACGAATCTTGATATAATGATGGCTCGGTTCGGCAGGTATTACCTGTCTAACCAATGCCTGGAAGCGTCGCCCCGCGGGGCGGGACTTCTTAGACGATTAATAACTGGAATCAAGGAAGCGTCGCATAGTGGCCCAGTGCAACAGGTTGCTAACCTGTACCACAGAAATGTGGTTCGTGGGTTCGAATCCCACCGCTTCCGCCACAATCGACAATCGAGCGTAGCTCGAATTGGCGAGTGTGGTGGGATATGCTATGAAACACCTCGTCCTTGTTGCTGATGACTTTGGTTTAACTCCGGGAATTAATCGCGGGTGTATAGCCGCTATCCAAACAGGAATTTTAACTGAGTTGTCATTAATGATGGATTCGCCTGCAACTGCTGAAGGTGTCAAAGCAGTCTTGGATAATAATATTCATGGTCTAGGTATTCATATTACGCTTCATGACATTGTAGGCACGGGCAGGTATTTGAAAACTGATGACTATAAGCAATTGTTAGCAGAAGCTCCAGCAGCGACGTTAGCTAATCGAGTTCGAGTCGAATTGCAAAAATTTGAAGAGCTAACGGGGAGAATTCCCACTCACATCAATGGTCATAAGAACTGCCATCTACATCCTAAAGTTATTGACGTAGTTAATGAGTATGCATTGCAACACGATATTTTTGTGAGACCTTTGATTGCTTTCTCAGATGGCAATAGCGCTGGGCAAGACATGAATGATGTTTTGCTACAGCGAGGTGTTAAGTTGACTGATTACATTTTTGAACATATAGTTGGTAGTTTTGATGAAGCTCAGCAAGGTTTTGTAGAAGACTTCACAATGGTTGCAGATAATACAGTCACCGAATTTTTCTTTCACCCTGCTTATGTTGATGATTTATTACGACAATTCTCATCCCTGGTTGGTGACCGTGAACGTGACGTAAAGTTACTCACTGATAGTGAGTTTAAAAACCAGCTTGAAACTCAAGGAGCAATGATTTCAGGATTTGGAGATATTTAATACACCAACGGCCCGGTTTCTACTGCCTCAAAGGCACTGCCGGGGATTGATTTCAACTGCTCCAATTCTTCATCGTTCCAGTTGGGATGTTGCTGACCACTGATATACCAATCACTGCCGTTGTCTGCCAGGATCATGCCATATTTTTTCAGCGCGGTAGCAATAACGCGAGCTTGGCCAGTTAAGTTGTTGATGTTGTAATCAGCTTTGAGCCGAACTCTGAGGCCCATGGGTGGCAAGTTGGCATTGGTACTGCTGGATGCAAAATGAGTGGCGGGGTGAATAAAGGCTCGTTGTGAATTATTGACAGTAAAGCGAATGGCGTGCTTAATTTCTCCCTGTGCGACTTCATCGTACCGGACGAGTCCAGGCAAGATCGGCAGCCCTGCCGCATCAGCTGACGTCCAGTATTGTGGACGCAAGGCATTACTACTTAAATCAAAAATGGCGCCTGAGTCAGCATTCCAACTACTTGATTGAGGAAAGGCACGATAGAGCTCATACAATCGGCAGCTTTCAGTATTGAGGGCAATCACGTGACGGTCACCATCTGAGCTATTTCCACCCTCAATCGGGGCAGTGAGGGGAATAGGATACGGGCCTGGATCACTTTCGTCACCATAAGCAGTAAAGTTAATGGGCGTCAAAGCTTGAGAGTTAGTGACGGTGATAAACGGAATGCCATAGGTTTCACCCCAGGTGGCGCCGCCAAAATCGGGATGAAGTTCTTCATTCGCTCCGATACTGGCAATGTAGCTAGCCGAGTTAGCATGGACAGGGTAACTGGAAATATCGGTGTTCCACGGATTGTTTGCTGGGAATATTTGGCAACCATTAATACTGGGTGCACCGGAAATAGGTGTCGCACTCGGGCTGGGGCTGGGAATTGGGGTGGGAGATGGTGAAGCTGATGGAGAGGGTTGTGGTGAGATTGAAGGTGAGGGCGAGGCAGCTGGGCTAGGAGTCGGCGCAGCTACACAGTCTTGTCCTAAAAATAAGAGAAACCATGAATAATCAGTTAAGTTCGTTTTACCGTCATGATTAATATCGGCTTGGGTATGGGTAGCGCTACTCAACGGAAAACTGTTGAGGAAAATAGTGTAATCAGGAAGATTAACCTGGTGGTCTTGATTAAAGTCAGCATCGCAGGCAGTAGGGACTGCTTGAGCCTTTACCCCGACTGGTAGAAGCACATACATGAGTGTTACGATGAGCACTAAGCTAAGGATAAGATTCTTTTTCATGCGTTTGTGATTTCAATGTTGATTATAACCCCACATAAATTTCGACTTTGTTATTTGTGACGCGCAATAAACCGGAATTAAGATTGAAGGTCTCAAAATGTTCAGGCTTAGTTTGGACGACAATTTTTTCATAAATAGTCGTCACCATGTTGGAATGACGAGGCATGACGTCAAAGGCCCCCACTTGATTGCAGCAAGTAACTGATAACACTTGACCTTGGAAAACTTCACCTGAGCGATCTTTAATAATGAGCTGCAAATGATCTAAATCGACGACTTCGTTCATAATGCCCCACGAAATTGCAGCTTACTGACCGGCACATCATCCTGTGCCCCACTCAAAATACTTTGTACATCACGGACAGTATCTTTTAGTTTTACGTATGCGCCCGGTTTGCCGGTATGAGCTTCGACCACAAAAAATGGCTGAGTCATGTAGGCTTTAAGCCGCAGGGCCCGTTGGTATAAAACTTGATTATCTTCAGATAGTTCGCCTTCACCCACTAAACTGACCATCCGTTCCAAGGTGGCGGCTTGTCGCAAGACTTTTTTGGCTTCGGTGACTGCATGATAATGATCCATGCCTACCACTTCTGGTACCAGGACCGATGAGTTGGAAGCCAGAATATCGACCGCCGGCAAATATCCTTGCTGATAAATGTCACGTGATAAAACAATGGTCGAGTCCAGATAGCTCATGATCGACTGGACACCCAAGTCCAACATATCATCAGCGGGCACATAGATTGCCTCGATGGCAGAAATAACGCCATGCTCAGTGGAAACTAAGCGCTTATGAAAATCCGCCATTTGTGAAGTTAAGTCAGGTTGATAGCCATCTTCTGACGGAATAGTATTGGTTAGAGTTGAGAGCTCAGCACCGGCTTGAATAAACCGGAAGGTGTTATCTACAAAGAAAAGCACATCTTGATGAGCTTCATCGCGGAAGTACTCTGCCACGGTGGCGCCAGCCATAGCGGTTAAAAATCTAATGGCAGCCGTTTCGCCCATCGTGCCGTAAAGCAACGCTACTTTGTGTAATAACTGGCGGTCTTTAAGTTCTTGGTGCAGCTCATACCCTTCGCGGATCCGTTCACCCACTCCAGCAAAGACCGACACGGCGTGTTCAGTGTCTTTGATGGTGACGATGTTATGCATGATCTCAGTCAGCAACAACGTTTTTCCCACACCGGCGCCACCAAATAACCCCACCTTGCGACCTTTCACCAGTGGGGCAAAGAAGTCTACGACCTTAATACCTGTTTCCCAAACTTTGTCCTCGGTTTCTGGAAGAGTGACGGTGGGACGATTGGCGAAAACTGACCATGCTTTGCGGTGATCAAGCTCGTCTTTATTTCCATCCAGGACATCGCCAAATAAGTTCATCACCCTACCTAAGACTTGCTCACCCACGGGGATGCGTAGCGTGTGACCACTAGCCAGGATAGTGGTACCCCGAGCTAAATGCCAAGCGCCTTTCAAAATTAAACAAAAGAAGCGATGTTGTTGGCTACTGGATTGAACCATCAAAATCACTGATTCATCCTCGTTTTTGAGAATTTCATATAAATGAGGTTGGTACTCATCAAACTGAACTTCAGCTACTTGGCCAAGGATAGCGATGATGGTGCCGTGATGGTTGTTGGTCATAAGTGTTTTAGTAACCGGACACTGACTAACCGCGTCCGTTGTTTCCTATTAAACGTATCCTGTAATAAGCGACGTCTACGCAGTTCTACTTGGCGACTACGGTCTTCGATTTTATTCATCGCTAACCCAAGGTGCATAATTCTGGCGGCAAATTTGGACAGTTGTCCTTCACGCAGTGCTTGCTCTACCACAGATGATAAAATTTCGCCCTCGAATAAATTAACAATTGATTCGGTGTCTGGCTCAAAAATATAATCCAGCACGTCTACAGTTTCACCTTCAAGTTTGGTAGCCACCACTTCCTGGGTAATAGTACTCACATACTTGCCATGAAAAATTTTAATCCGCTCGAATTGTTCTAAATCATTAACGAGCTGTTTTAAGGCAGGTTCTTCCACAGTTTGATCAGGAAAATCAACGTAATCAAAAGGATGTTGAGGCAACCGAGTTGCAACCATGTGTTTACCTTCTCTGCCTAAGACCACTATTTTTTGAACGGTGTTAGTTTCTAAATAGCTAGCAAACTGTTGATAGGTACGTTCCACAATGTCACCATAAAAGCCTAAGTTAGCTGACACAAAGACTACTACTTCCTGATCGTTGTGAGGTAACACCGTACTGGCGATAGCCCGCTTCTCCCAGGCAGATTTAATTTCTTGGAACATGTCTCGTAGGCCATCCATAAACTCGCGGCTATTGACCACGTCATTTTTAACAGTCTTTAAATTACCAGCTGCAACTTGACCATACACTTCCACCATTCCCGAAAGAGAACTCAGATTTTGTTGTTCGAGATGGACAGAGACGAGGGATCGTTTCATGATACTTTCCAACTCTCTTGGACTTGTCGCAAGTTTTTAATAAATGTTTCAAAGTTATCCGCGCTAGTAGCTAAAATTTTAATTTGAGAGTGAAACGTTTTGTTAGTGGCATAGAGATGTTTAACAGTCTCGATTTTTTCTCCCGACCAATCACTTGACCATAGTAAACCTGCTAACACCATCGCCAAAGGGCGATCAATTACTTCCGGATAAAGTTGATCTAAGGTGCTTTCCAATCTCAGACCACGGTCCAAAATTTCTTTCAGATGACCTGAGAGTTCAGCTCCAAACCGCAAAAAGCCTTGGGCCTTTTGATACTCACCCACCAATTCCAGTAATTTATTGCTTAATTCATGTTGCAATGGAGTTTGTGTTTGACGGCCGACACGAGTCACTGAGAGGAGTAAGTTGAGCGCCGGCTTACGGCCAGCTAAAAATAAATCTAAATCAAAGAACAGGTGCCCATCAGTCATCGACATTAAATTAGTTTGAATATAACCTGCCAAATCACCCTCATTGGTTTCGGCAATTGGGAGACAGGTAATTGAGACGTGATGATCATTAATCATAAAACTGCCGGCACGTTCCATCAGCCGGGAGTGAATAAAAAACACATCGCCGGGATAGGCTTCTTTACCCGGAAATTCTTGAGCGAGTAAGGCGATTTCGCGATAGTATTCAGCATGGGCGCTCATGTTATCAAAAATGACCAATACATCATGACCTTGATCGCGGAAGTACTCAGCCAAAGTCATGGCTGTGTAGGGTGTCAGAAAAATACTGCCTGGACTATCACCGAGGTCACTGGTTACAAACACACATTGGTCAGCGACGCCAGCTTTTTCTACTAACTGTCGCGCTGCCGAGATAGCAGAAGGTTTGCGGGCAATGCCGGCATAAATACAGATGCTGCCCTGATGAGCTTGAGTGAGCATGGTTTGGAGTACAAACTGTGATTTACCCGTTTTTTTATCACCAATTACTAGCTCACGCTGTCCTTTTGCCAGTGGAATCATCAAGTCCACCAGCGCGACGCCAGTATCTAGACTTTGCCGAGACGTAGCCCGACTTTCTAAACTGAGTGGCTCGGCTTCTACTACGCGCCACTCGCCATCAGTGTGATACGGAGGTCCATGATGATGTAGTAACCGTCCTAGACTATCAATATTTTTACCCAACAGGTGATCACTGACAAAAACTTTCAAACCTTCACCGGTGCGAGCCACCATCATGCCGGGTTTGACTTCTAGTTCACTGCCCAGCAACATGATTTTGACTTCATGTTCGCCCACACTTAGTACTCGCCCATGAATGTCATTTTCTAAGACGACAATTTCGCCAACTTTGATACCTGGTAAATCACTCACCCATACCAAACCTGAGACCATCTTGGTGATGTAGCCAATTTCGCTGAGTTGTTCACGGTAGGATTGAAAATGATTCATAGATTAAATGACTAATAACAAATAAGCTAAGCCTAAGCCCACGGCCATTACGCCTAGGGTAATTAAGACGTTTAATAAAATACCGATTTGAATAGTCCTCCCGGCCAAAGGGTTACGACCAATGGCTTGGACGCCAGTGTGTGCCACCCGAGCAAAAAACCAAAAACCAAGAATGACTGAGCTGACTGTTAATAAGGTGGCAAGCGTGTAGCGTAAGGCTAAAACGGGAGATAAGTAAGTAGCATCAATACCTTCTTTGATGAGTTGAATTAAGTTGGCGCCCGCCCGGGCTGTCATGATAGCCGGTTTGGGTTGGACAGAAACAGGAATTAAACCAATTTTATTGGGATCACTCTCGTGCCAATCAGCTTGAGCAATGCCCAGGGCGTAACCACTCCGGGTGGCTTTTTGTCCCACTCCGTGGGTGGCAGAAGCTGCGACATACTCGCCTTTGTTGATCGGGCCATTCATACTGGAGACCCGAACCCGGGCTATGCCTTGCGTGATAGCAGGTTTGAGGGTAGCGCTCCCAGTACTGAGAAAACCAACATCGGGGTCAAGCACGACTACGCCATAGGTTTGAGGGCTGTATTCTTGGGAGCACAGGATGAAACCTTGATCACTTTCACAAATCACACTGCCATCTTCCACATTTTCACCGGCGATAGAAATAGAAGTAGCAACACCACTCAAAGTGAGAGCGTGCGCAGAAGTTGCAGCCAGCAAAAAAACAAACCACGCAAAACAAATCCCCGGTAATTTGGTCATTACTCAATAATAGAGGATGAAGATGGCTCTAAACAATATGTAAACTCGATATGTTCGCCTTTTCTTTGTCTCGTCGTAAGTGTAAGAAATCTGTAAGATGTGTACCAGGCATGGAAAAAGATCCACGCAGGAGTATTACGTTTCTCGGCATAAGCCGCAGCAAGCGCTTGTTTGCTGTCGGTTTAATTGTGGTGGCCATAATGCTTTTTTGGTATTGGGATGAGGGAAAAGGTTTACAAGCCAATCGTTCGCAGTCCTCAACTACCAAGCTGGCAGTAGCCACTAAAAATGATCGTTCAGAAGGTGAAGTCTTGGCTGCCGAAACCGAAATTGAAGAATCAACTGCCATGTTCCAAGTTAACATTCCTAGTCAATTTGGGGATGTCGTCAGAGTTGCTGAATTGATTGTCGAAAATCGCTCTCTTTTTGAAGGAATAGCTGAGTTTCAAGATGAAGTAGTGATGAATCAAGCCCTGGAAGTCAAGCAAGATTTGACGGTGGGCGGCCGCTTATTATTAACTGGTGATGCGATTGGCCGGGGAGTTGATATCGATATCGAAGACGGCGCCATTACTGCGGGCACCGTCACCGCGAGCAACTTAGTGTACTCTGTCAAAGCTGGTTCGGGCATTTCAGTAAGTGGTACTCAGGATGTCACCATTTCTGCTACAGATTTGGGTTCATCCCAACAGATTTTTAAAAATATTAAAGTGAATAGCGATACCATTACAGCTGGTAGCAACAACGATACTGTTACCTTCAAAGATGGTACCGGTATTTCTCTGACACGGTCTGGCAATGAAATTACTGTCTCCGGTCGTGACGTCAGCGGTTGGGCTAAAACCGGCAACTATGTGGCGTTAGCTGACACGAGTAATTGGGTAGGAATTGGTACCAGTACTCCAACCAATAATTTGGAAATTAACTCAGGCACAACCGGCACTTCAGGAGTTACTTTCACTCAATTGACTTCAGCTTCCACCGTGGGTGTTGGAGGTGGCAAAGTTTTATCAGTTGATTCTGGTGGCCGGATTATTTTAGTTCAGGACCAAACTGGCGACACACCTACCGCTGAATCTGTATTGCCGACTGCAGCCAATGGTGAAACCTTATATTTTAATGGACTGAACTGGGTGGCATCTTCCAACCTGTATCACAACGGTGGACAAGTGGGCATTTCCACCACACCAGCCACTAATGTGAGATTCCATGTTTTAACGAATGCTGCCAACGCCGTCGGTGCAGTTATTCAGCGCGTCACTGGCCAAACAGCCAATTTTATGGAGTTCCGCAATGAGAGTGGCACGCCATTGTCATACGTTTCGGCTGACGGTGTCTTCCACGGCAATGTCAGTGGTGATATCAGTGGCTCCATTAATGCTGGTCTCAGTCAGGGGCAAGTGGCTTTTCAAGGAGCGTCAGCTTTGCAAGGCAGTAACTCACTGTTTTGGGATAGTGGTAATAGCCGGTTGGGAGTGGGGACGAATGCTCCCCAGAAAGCCGTTCATATTTATAATGATTCTGGGCTGTGGGTTCAAAATACTTCTGGTGGTACTGCTTTAACTTCAATTACGGGTGGGTCAGTTAACACACTTAACTCGACAACTTTATCTTTGGGGGCTAATGCTAATACTGCTATGACATTAATGTCTAGCGGCAACGTTGGCATTGGTACCACTTCGCCAACCTCCCTCTTCCATGTTAATGGCAAAACTACAGGCAAAGCACTAGCCATTCTCAACGAAACCGGTAATCAAGATATCTTTACAGCCAGTGCCAGTGGAACTTCGATGTTCACCATTAAGAATGATGGAAAAGTGGGGATTGGGACGACTGCACCAACAGCACTACTTAATTTAAGCTCTAGTACTAGTGATCCAACTTTAATTATTGATCCGGGGAGTAGCTCAACTGTGGATCCTACAATTGCTCTCTATGATACTACCACCAGTGCTGGTTTTAAAATTCGTTACGATAACGATGGAGGTGACAGTTATATTGATAGCATTTTCAACGGTACTGATACGGCTCCAGCGATACGTTTCAGAACAGAGACATCAGCGGTAACAAAAGAAGCTATGACCATTACCCATGGAGGAAGTGTCGGTATCGGCACCACCTCACCCACCTCACTCTTGCATCTTTCATCAACCTCTACTAGTTTGACCAATGGTTTATTTAAGATGGATTGGAGTCCGGCTTCAGCCACTACGTTAGCGGGTGATTTGTTTAACCTTAATATTGGCGCTAATGGTAATGCGACCAATGTTTTTAGTATCACTGATTCAGGTTCGACCTTATTCTCAGTTAGTGAAAGTAAAATTACTTCAGCTATCCCGCATGAGTTTACAGTGGCAGGTGATGTCAGTTTTGGTTATGACATTAACTTAATTAATCAAACTGCGGGCAATATTAATAGTAATGGTCCGTTTGCGATTAACGCTGGTGAGGTCTACGAAAATGGCACGCTCACTTTGCGCACGTATAACAAAGGTCGGGTGGTGGTGGATAGTGAAGCTCTGCTCGTGAATCGGGCAGCCACTATTTCTGGAAAGTTAGTAGCTGGAACTACTAATCCTCCCGTGGCGATTGGTCAACTGTATGTGTCGAATGCCGCCACCTATGGTAAAGCTTTAGCCATTTTGAACCAAACTGAGTCGGCTGATATTTTTGCAGCCAGTGCCAGCGGGACAAATAGATTTGTAATTACCAGCGCAGGCAGAGTAGGTATTGGAGTTGCTGCTCCAACAAATAACTTAGAGGTGGTAGGAACAAGTAAGATTTCTAGAGATTCCAATAGTTATATTGAGTATAACTCCTCAGGTGAAATTCAATATTATTTAAGTGGTTTTAATAAATTTAAAGTTACTAATACAGAAACCTATGCTGAAGTACTCAGAGCTCCCACTATTAATATGGTTAATAATGGTGTGACGTTAGCGGCCACTGGCTCAGTATTTACTATTTCTAATAATTCTGGTGGCATGACTGAACGATTAAGAATTACCCAAAGTGGAAGCTTTGGCATGGGCACTAATTCCCCTGATGCGCGATTATCAGTAAATGGAGATTTATCTGCCAACTCTGCCACTATTAGTGGCACGTATGCTGGCAATGTTGCGCTAACCATTAATGCGCTGACTGATGCCGACAGCACCATTCGTTTGCGTGAATCAGGGACTACTAAATGGAATCTTTTCAATGATGGCGATAATTCCGATAGTTTGTACATCACCGATGCCGGTGGTGATCAAGGTGTGTTCTTGGCTCAAGATGCGACGAGTTGGGCAGCAGCTTCTGATATTACGCTCAAAGAAAATATTAATTTAGTCGATGGCTCATTGGATAAAATCAAGCAACTGCGTGGCGTGTACTATAACTTCATTGGTACGCAGCGGACTGAAGTAGGTTTGATCGCTCAGGAAGTGCAAGCGGTGCTTCCCGAATTAGTTGTCACTAATAATAATGGCAAGTTAGCTGTCATGTACGATCGGTTGGCACCGGTGTTAGTGAATGCAATTCAAGAACAACAAGGCCAATTGGATAAACTAGGCAACTTTTCTACCTATGAAGATCGCTTAGCCGCAGTGGAAGCACAAAATACTGAACAAGATACTGTGCTTGCTCAACTTAAAACCACCTTAAGTGATTTATTTAAAAATGCAGTCACATTCTTAGCTGATGTCACCTTCAAAGGGTATTTGAAATTTAGCCCTGATCAAACTGGCTACGTAGCTGTCCCAGTGGGTGCCACTGAGGCTAAGGTGACCTTTAAAAACAAAATGCCTTCAGAACCAATTATTAACCTGACTCCACGCCGCCTCGTAGCCGGGATGAAAGTTGGGGAAGTTAAAGATACTCATTTTATTGTCCAGTTTGAACAACCACTGGCTGAAGAACTCAGAATTGATTGGTTAGCAACCTTGAAAGATACTGAAAACAGTAATGAGCCAACCGTTGAGTTTGTGATTCCTTCCCCAGTGCCTAATCTTGTTGTCCCTGAAGCCGCGGCTGCTGAACCGGCTGCCAGCCCCACTCCGGCGCCATCTTCAACTCCTGTCCCCACCGTGGCACCTTCATCAAGTCCTGAACCAGTAGCTAGTGAGAGTGCCGCTACACCGTAGTTATGAAGTTACCCATTTTAAAATATTGGCGTAGTCAGTACCGAACATTTTTTTTTGCGTTGTTGACTATCTTAAGCTTAGCGATTCCAGCGTGGTACCGATTACACTCACCTAGTGATGCCCGGGCCGGTTGGTTTAATGATCAATGGCAATATCGCAAACGCATTCCGCTAACTAATAGTGGTGGCAGTACCGTCACTGACCACCAGGTTCAATTAACTATCGATACCGCCGCGCTTGTTACCTCCGGCAAACTCCAAAGCAACTGTGTTGACCTCCGTCTTAACGCTCAAAACACTGATTTTTTGCCATATTGGATTGAACCAGGAACGTGCAATACGACAACCACTAAAGTCTGGGTTCGTGTCCCTGAAATTCCTACCACTGGTGCAAATATTTGGCTGTACTACGGTAATCCCTCAGCGCTGGATGAATCGAGTGCGGAGCGGGTGTTTCATGCCATTCTCAAAAACCAGGCGGCAGCCTGGAATATGGATGACAATGTTTCTGGTAATGGTCAAACAATTACCGATGTTAGCGGCAATAGTCGAACAGGTACTATTGTCGGTTCAGTGAACTGTACAGGTACTGGTCAATTTGATAAAGCCTGTTCACTAACTAGTGGTGGGTATATTGATACTTTTGATACCGGACTTTCAAATCAATTAAGTATTTCAGTATGGATTAAGCCCACTTCTGTAGCAACTGCACAAGCAATTATGGGTGAACGTTCGGGAACTAACAGCTGGGCGCTCTATGTTCGACCCACTGGGGAACTAGGATTCACTTTAAGTGGTTTATCTGATCACATTACAACCGGAGCAGGAGTGACAGCGGGAGTTTGGCAACACGTATTGGTAGTAGTTAATGGCACTAGTTTAAAAATGTATCGCAATGGAACCCTAGTCAGCGATGTCACTATGGGAGCAACAGTTGCCGACTCTAACCTAACTATGAAAATTGGTGCTGCAGGTGGTGCTACTAGTCCATATACAGGTGAGATAGATAACCTGCGTTTGTATTCACGGGCTTTCAATGCTGAAGAAATACAACAATTATTAGGCCCAACCGCAAATTCTCGATATGGATATATGACAAATAACTTGGTAGGCAATGAATTGGTTACAGGTTACAACACTAATGTTACGACTGGCTCACAACAGACTGAGGAAACAAGTCCACGGCCGATTGCAGTTTGGAATTTTGATGAGGGTAGTGGACAAACTATTAATGATGTCGTGGTGAAAAAAAATCAAGCCATGTTAGGTGCTAATAGCTCTTCGGCATCAGATGACCCTACCTGGCAAACTGAGGATATGTGTATCAGTGGTAAGTGTTTACGGTTTGATGGTACCAATGATTATGTCCAAGTGAACAATAATATTAGTACTCAAATAGGCACTGCAGTCACATTTTCGGCTTGGATTAGAACTAATTCGAGTAACAATCCGATGTCGATTATGGGTAATTACAATTCCGCGGTAGCAGGAGGACCATGGTTTGAAGTGCTGGCAGGTAAAGCGGCTTTCCATAATGGTAGTTCCGGAACTTTAAGTAGTAATAAATCAGTTAATGATGGTAAGTGGCATCATGTGGTGGCTACAGTTGGGCCCTCCGATGCAAAGATCTATGTCGATGGCAGTTTAGATAACTCATCAACTTCTTTTTCACTTTTGAAAACATCCACAACTGCCTATGCCATTGGTGCGGTCTATGCATCTAGTGCTCCCAGTTCATTCTTTAATGGCTTCATTGATGAGCCCAAAATTTATCCCTATGTGCGGACAGCTGCCGAAGTCAGGCAAGATTACATTCGGGGTTTAACGAGTGCAGGTGCTAATGCCGCGTTGGGTGTGCCGGAAACCAGCCATTTAAATAATGGCTTAGCAGCCTACTGGAAAATGGATGAGAGTAGCTGGAATGGGACCAGCTCGGAAGTGATTGATTCGAGTGGTAATAATAATCACGGAACTGCGGGCTGCAATGGCGGGTGTGTGGGTTCACCTCCTAGTACTAGTACCGGTAAATTTGGCAATGCGGGTTATTTCACGGTGACAGGCAGTAACTATCAGAGGGTTAGTGTGCCTTCTTCTAGCACTTTGCAGATCACTTCAGCAATAACGCTCTGTACTTGGGTTAATGAAGTAGGTACCAACTTTAATGGATATGTGCTTGATGCTAACACGTATCGTTTACAAATGAACTCTGGCGGTAGTATCGATATGCGGGTGACTACTGGCGGTGTCTCAACCGCCTCGCCAAATAGTGGTACTCTACCCACTAACACTTGGGTGCATATCTGTGGGACCTATGATGGTAGTAAGGTTAGTTTATATAGAGATGGCAGCTTAGTGGGATCAACAGCCAAAACAGGTACTATTGATACTATCAGCAGTCCAGTTATTAATAATGCTACTGGTGCAACTCGCAACTTAAAATTAGATGAATTCCGTATTTATAACCGAGCTCTTTCGCCCGCCGAAGTCCAAGATCTCTACGCGTGGACCGCTGGACCGGTGGGGCACTGGAAGTTCGATGAGGGGGAGGGTACGACTGCGAATGATGCCAGTGGCAATGGCTTAACGGGAACAATTACTTCTGGGACCCAGTGGAGTGAAGGAAGATTTGGCAGCGCACTCAATTTTGATGGGACTCAGCTAGTTCTTATCGGTAATTCTGCTCCAGTTCAATTAGGAACGGGTACAGTAGAAGCCTGGATCAAAACCACTAATGCCGGTAGTTCTTTCCGTGGTATCGTAGTTAAGCAAAACGCCTATGGCATGTTTTTAAATGATAATGTGTTCGGAAGCTATGATTGGGGAGGGACTGGTTTTAATAGTAGTGGCTTAAGTCTTAATGATGGTCAATGGCATCATGTCAGTATGACTTTTGATGGCAGTAATAGTACCACCAACTTATATCTTGATGGTACTTTGGTTGACACAGGCAATAACACTGTCTCAGGTCATAACACGAGTTTGAGTATTGGGTCCGGTACTGGTGGAGTTAGTCAGACTTTTATTGGCAAAATTGATGATGTTAAACTCTACAACTACGTTCGGACCAGAGAACAAGTTTTGTTGGATATTAAAGCCAACCGGCCGGCCGCATTGGGGGCACAGGATTCGGTTCCGCCTCCACTTGCCCACTGGAAGTTTGATGAAGGTAATGGTACCAGTAACGCCGATAGCAGCGGGAATGGCTATACCCTAACTATGGAAAACTCTGAAGGTGATGAGTGGGCGAGTGGCAAATTAGGCTCAGGCCTACAGTTTGATCGTAATAATGAGCGAGCAGCTCGGGCGGATACCACAGGCTCACCTTTTGATTTAACTCAAGGCACTCTTTCTGCTTGGGTATATCGGACTGGACAAGTAAGTGGTTCGGGCAATCAGGGGCGGATTATTAGTAAAGCTGATTTATATGTGCTATTTCTCAATAGTGATGAAGAAGTTCAGTGTTATGGCAATGGGAGTACCTTGGATTCAAACTACGTCTTACCTCTTAATCAATGGTCACATGTGCTGTGTACGCAAGATTCAGCGAGTACAACTAAAACCCGTAAAATTTATGTTAATGGCGTAGAAGTTGCTTCAAGTACCCCAGCTAGTGCGTGGAGTGTTGATAATAATCCTTTGACAGTTGGTAATTATTTTACTGATGGCTACTTTTTCCCTGGTTACATCGATGAAGTTAAAATGTGGAACATACCTTTGAATACCGATCAGATTGCGTATGAAGCTAATATCCGATCTGCTGACGTGCTTGCTTATCAGGCAACCAGTACCGAACAAACTCAAGATGTTGGTTCCAGTAATCCGCCAATAGGTGAGTGGAATTTTGATGAAATGACAGGTGCTACAGCCAATGATCTCGGGGCAAATGGCTTTGATGGCACGATTACTAACGCAACTTGGGTGCCTGGCCAAATTGGTGGCGCACTCGATTTTGCTGGTAATGCTTGTGTGTCTACTTCGACTTCTTCAACTCTCAACCCTACTTCCACTATGACGGTGGAAACGTGGGTGTATCTAAATGCCAATCAAGGTTCGTTTGCTTCATTAATTTCACGAGATGGCGAATCGGCAGCGCGGGCGTATTCAATAGAACTAGGTAATGCCGGTACGAATCGTTTGAGAGTGTGGTTTGGCGCCGGTGGCAGTCCCAAAGTAGTTGATTCTACTTCGGCTTTGGCCCTCAACCAGTGGTACCACATTGTGGGGACCTATGATGGCTCTAGTGTGAAGTTGTACATCAATGGCAGATTAGATAACAGTTTAAGCACTTCCGGCACGATCACTACTAACACTGACACTTTAGCATTTGGCTGTAGCAGCCAACTCAATGGCGAGTACTTCAACGGTAAGCTCGATCACGTCAAAATCTACAACTACGCTCGCAGTCAAGCTCAAGTGGCCTATGATTACAACCGCGGTAAACCAATTGCGCACTGGAAAATGGATGAGTGTCAGGGGACTACAATTTATGATGCTTCGGGAAATAATAATCATGGCACGTTAACAGTCACCGGCCAATCAGTGGGAACCTGTGACACTAGTTCCACAGCTTGGGGTAGCGGGGCGACAGGAAAATATAATGCTAGCATTAACTTAGATGGTACTGGAGATGAAATTAGCATAGGAGATCCAAGTTCAGGTATTTTTGACTTTGGTACTCGAGACTTTACATTAAGTGCGTGGGTCAAAACAACAAGCGGCGAACAAAGCATTATCTCAAAGCAAATAGCTAACACCTGGAACGGTTACAATTTTTACATTATGCCTGATGGTAAATTAATTAGCAGTGTTTCCTGGCTTAATAATGGCGCAACCAGTTCTATCACCAGCACCAATAGTGTGAATGACGGAACATGGAAACATGTGGTGTTTGTCATGAATGGGGCTGATAGAACAAACTGGAAACTCTATATCAATGGTCAAGCTGACAGTTTTACTGAAGCAGGGTCAGATTTATCAGGTACTGGTATTGATAATACTGTCCCCCTAAGAATTGGTAATCGTGAATATAACGATGCCACTGACTTTATTGGCCAAATCGACGACGTCAAAGTCTTCAATTACGCTCTCTCTACCGCCCAAGTTCGCAAAGAGTACAACGCGGGGTCAGCGATTTATTTTGGTAATTAAGCTTTCCTTTGCAGTACTTACCTAATCTGTTACTATGGATACAGATGTCAACCGTGGATTCATTTACCCAGCGCGTCATGAACATGATTCTGCCAGCAATGGCGATCATAGTCCCGATAGTGTTTGTGCCGCTGAGCACAGATTTTTTTACCACCAGTAAAAAAATAGTGTTATTGGTGGTGGCTTCGGTAGCAATTTTGGCTTGGACATGGCGCGGAGTGCTACGTAAAAAATTTGATTTTTATATCAGTCCAGCCACGGCGCCACTCATTATTTTGTGCATTTTATATGGTGTTTCGACGGCGTTTAGAGCCCCCAACTTTTGGCTAGCATTAACTGGTGAAACGACACTTTTTTTAACATTAAGTGTGATTTTTTTAACGGTAACGGCTCTTTTAAAAGAGCAGGCGGTGTTAGTCCGTACCTATCACTCGTTATTACTCTCTGCCTCTGTTGTGTCCCTGATTGTGATACTGCAATTTTTTAAAATTGGCCAGTTACTGACAGCAGTTCCTTGGTTAGAAACGCCGTTATTTAATCCCACTGGTGGTCCGCTCACCTTTTTATCTCTCAGTGTGCCTCTCATTGCAGCCAATGCTGCTTTCTTGTATCGTCACCAGCCACGGCCAAAGCCATTTTATTTTCTGACGACCTTATTATTGGTGGTTGCCTCGTTATTAACAGTGGCTTTATTAGTGATGGAAAAGTTGCAACTAATGCCGTTGACTGCAGCCTGGGTGATTGGAATCGGGGCCTTACAAAATCCTGGAGTGGCATTATTGGGAACAGGTCCCGGCACCTATGCCGATGTTTATACGCAGCTTAAACCGGCTTTTATGAACATGACGCCCACTTGGAATGTGGTTTTTTCTAGTTCAGTTAATTATTTCTTTCAACTACTCACTACGGTTGGGTTACCCGCAGTAGCTTTATATTTATATGCCTTAGGGAGCACTCTCGCAGCCGCCAGCCGCCAGCTCACGAAAAACCGATGGCTCAAAGTTTACACGGCTTTGCTACTTAGTTGCGTGGGAATGCAACTCATTTTGCCTCCCAACTTAATGTTAATGTTGATAGTGTTCATCAGTTTGAGTTTAGTGACAATTGAGTTAAAAATAACTCAGCTCTCTGCAACCCTTAATCCTTTGCAGAGTAGTGCGGCCCAGATGTTGGGAGCGCCGCGGCGCTTTTGGGAGCAACGATTTGGGGCACATGAACAAAAATTAAGCTTGTTGTTTTGGTTTATGGGTTTGGTGATTACTGGCGGAGTGCTTTTTTATAATTACGTCCTGGCCCGCGCCTATGCCAGTGAGATAGTTTTTTATCGCTCTTTGCAAGCCGCGGATCAAAACAATGGCACCGCCGTTTATAACCTTCAAGTCCAAGCCATTAACTTAAAACCATATGAGCCCCAGTATCATTTGGCATATGCTCAAACGAATCTCGCGTTAGCTGAGTCATTGGCAGCAAAAAGTGAGGTTAATGATCAAGACAAAGCCACTATTACCCAATTAATTGAACAAGCTATCCGAGAAGCTAAAACTGCGGTGCAGTTACAACCGACCAATAGTTTGGCGTGGCAAAACCTAGCGGCTATTTATCGGCAACTGATTGGTTTAGCTGATGGAGCAGATGAATGGACATTGACGGCTTATCAACAGGCTATAGCCTTAGATCCTAGTAATCCTCAGCTACGCCTAGATTTGGGTGGAGTTTTTTATTCGGTAAAAAATTATGGTGAAGCTGTAGGCTACTTTACCCAAGCCGCTCAACTTAAACCCGACTGGGCTAATGCCTATTACAACTTAGCAATGGCGTATCGCGATGGCGGAGAGCCGCAACTAGCAGTCCAAGCCATGCGTGTAGTAGCCGAACTCATTGATCCTACGAGTACCGAGTATCAACAAGTGCAAACAGAGCTCAAAGCTTTAGAAGCTGATTTGCCGACAGAAATAACCCCACCTCAGCCTTTACCAGTCAGTGATGACACAGAAGAGGAAGAAGTACTCACGAAGCCTTCACCATTGCCTTCACCTACTTTGAAAGAGGAAATCGAACTTCCGGCTGATGTAGCCCCAAATTCACCCTAAAAATTCGCCTTTTCTTTGTCTCGCGGTGAGTGTAAGAACTCTGTAAGATGTGTACCAGGCATGGAAAAAGATCCACGCAGGAGTATTACGTTTCTCGGTTTAAGCCGCAGCAAGCGCTTGTTTGCTGTCGGTTTAATTGTGATGGCAGGAATAGCATGGTGGTCGATCCGACCAAACAGGCTTCTCGAGCCCAGTGGTGATCAATTGGCAGTCGCACAGGGAAAAAGCGTAGGCTCTGGTCGAGTTCTAGGTACTGACACCGAAGAGATTACCCCAGCCACGTTTCAAGTCCAAGTGGCGACAGTGTTCTCAGATGTGGTGAGGATCGCAGAGTTGAGTGTGGCAGAAGGTTCAGTGTTTGCAGGGCTGGCTGAGTTTCAAGATGAAGTCATCATGCGCGCCAATGCTGAAGTAAGAGGTGATTTAACAGTTGGTGGGCGGTTAATTTTGAATGATGATGCGTTTGGCAATGACATTGATATCGATATCGAACAAGGCACCATCACTGCTGGCACCGTCACCGCCGATAACTTAGTCTACTCAGTTAAAGCTGGCTCGGGCATTTCGGTCAGTGGCACACAGGACGTGACTATTTCCGCCACTGATTTAGGTTCTTCGCAAAAGATTTTTAAAAACGTTAAAGTCAATAGTGACACCATTACAGCAGCCAATAATGAAGACACCCTCACCCTCAAAAATGGTTCTGGTGTTAACTTATCTCGATCCGGCAATGAAATTACTTTTGCCAGCGATAACATTAGTGGCTGGGTGCGCTCAGGTAGTTATGTGGCCTTGGTAGATGCTACCACTTCCGTAGGTATTGGGACCGCTACCCCCACCAATAAACTGGAAATCAATTCCGGTACCACTCACACTTCTGGTCTCACCTTTAGTCAAATGACGTCTGCCTCTACGGTCGGGGTTGGGGGCGGTAAAGTATTGTCAGTCGATTCTGGTGGCCGAGTGATTTTAGTGCAGGACCAAACGGGTGACACTCCCGATGCAGAATCAGTTTTGCCTTCTACAACTACTGGTGGCACCTTATATTTCAATGGCCTGAACTGGGTAGGCAGCACCAATCTCTATCACAATGGTGGTCAAGTGGGTATTTCCACTACACCTGCTGCCAACTCACGTTTTCATGTTCTAACGAATGCCGTGGATAAGGTTGGGGCAGTGATTCAGCGCGTTGTTTCTCAGACGGCAAATTTGTTAGAGTTTCGTGATGAAAATGGTAATGCGCTGAGTTATTTTGATGAAGAGGGCGTTTATCATGGTGAAGCAGAGTTAACGGGCTCGATTACTGGCTCTATTAACCCTGGTTTAGTCCAAGGACAAGTAGCTTATCAAGGAGCTTCTGCTTTGGCTGGTAGCAACTCATTATTTTGGGATGCTGGTAACTCGCGCTTAGGGATTGGAACTAATGGGCCTTCTTCTCAGTTACACCTCAACTCAAGTACAGACGGGACAACTACTGGCATTACTTTAGCTAGCCAATACAACACGCTCAAGCTGTATGGCCGAGGTAACTCACCAGCTAGCTCAGTTATCGAATCGAGCGGGAGCTTTCCAGGAATCACTTTTAGAACTGGTTCTAGTCCTGCTGATCGTATGTACTTAGATCTGGTTGGTAAATTAGCACTAGGGCACACTTCACCAGTGGGCTTATTTGATGTCAGTGGCAAGGTCACCGGTAAAGCTCTAAATATTCTTAACGAAACCGGTAACCAAGATATTTTCACCGCCTCGGCTTCAGGAACTTCACGGTTCACGATTAAGAATGATGGGAGTGTGGGTGTAGGCACAGTGAGTCCAAGTCAGGCCCTACATGTAGTTGGTAATTTAGCCGTCGAAGGTGTGGAAACTGGGACAGGAGGCATAGCTGAAAATAGTGGACGCATTAGAGTTGGGAATCGAACTAATGGAGGTGTGACCACGAAATACTTAGAAATGTGGAGTAACTGGGATACCCCTGTTATTCAAAGTGTTGGATATGGGCAGCCCTTATCTATCACTTCATCAACTGGTCGAATAAGCATGAATCCTATTAGCTCAGGGGGTACGGCCACTAATTCGAACAATATGATTTTTTTGAGAGTGGGTCATGGGGCAGGGAGTACGAGTAACGTCAGTCCGGCAATAGCTGGTTCAGGAGGGCTTGGTGTCTGGGCCAGTGATATTAACTCTAGTTTACTGATTATTGATACTTCAACAGCTGGGCATAATCGCCCTCTGATTGAAGCCAGCGAGGCAACGGTATCTCGTCTCTATTTGCATCAGGATGGTCGGTTAGGTCTCAATAACAGTTCACCAACTGGCACCTTACACGTTGTGACTGGTTCAACAGCTGGTAAAGCATTGACAATTTTTAATGAAACCGGTGATCAGAATATTTTGACTGCTTCAGCCTCCGGTACCACGCGGATGGTTTTAACTAATAATGGGCTGTTAGGAGTGGGAACAACTTCTCCGACTTCCAGAGTCCACGTTCAAGGGGATTTAGCCGTGACCGATGGATCTGGTAATCCAGGTATACTGAGAATTGGTACCAATGAAAAAGGCCTCCTGTATTTGACTGGTAGTACCTTAGCTCTTCAAAGTAATAATTATCCTATTACTATTCAATCAATCGGAGGTGCTTTTGGTGGATATATTCGTTTCAATCTAGGTGGAACTGAAGCCATGAGATTAACAAGCGCCGGGAATTTTGGCATTGGAACTACCGCTGCAACTTCGCCACTACATGTTAACGCTGGGTATGGCTCAAATGCCTTGGCTGCTTTCAATCAACTCAATGGTGGTGACATTCTGACAGCTAGCGCCAGTGGTACTACCCGGATGGTGTTAAGTAATGCTGGGCGGTTGGGATTAAACACTCTTACTCCAGGCGCCTTAGGTGATTTTGCCGCTCCTACGAGTACGGTTGGTTTGATTGTTAGAGCTACTGCTTCCGGCGGACAGAATGCTCAAGAGTGGTACAACAATGGTAATTCTTTAACAGCGGCTGTTAACAATCAAGGTAGCTTTTATACTGGCAGTTGTGCAGCAGTAGGAACTTCAAGTCTATGTGGCTCGCAATTGGCAGTGGTATCAGGTAGTCCAACTCGACCTGGTATTAGTGTGAGCGGTGCTTCAGGCCAATCCGCAGCACTTTTAAGCTTAACCGGAGCTGGCACCATTGCCGCAGGTACTAGTACCTACATGAACCTGGATCTTTCTGGTTTAGTGCTTACAACCAACAATCCTACTATTAATGGTTTTAATATTAGTAATATTCCTACTGGCAGCGGCGTAGAAACCGCGATTAAAGTGGGTACCGGTTGGGATGTAGCGGCAACTTTTGCGTCAGGCAACATTGGTTTGGGCACCAGTACGTTTGGAACGTCGGCTGATAAAGTGCTGGCCATTGCCGGCTCTACTGCGCCCAGCTCAGCGATCACTGATGGCATTCAACTCTTTGCTGTTGATCAAAGTGGCAGCCACGAGTTGAGAGTTATGGACGAAGCTGGAAATATCACTACGCTTTCACCTCACAATTTCAGTTTAATTCCTGAAGGCCGTAGTGAGGATCTAGCTTGGAGTTTTTACTCAGAGCGTAATGGCTTAGCGATTAATGCTGATATGACCAAAGCCTTGCGGTTGGTAGAAAAACTGAGTGGTGAGCAATTAATTTACTTAAAAGATCTAGACACTAATCAGGACGTCACCCCGACATTTACTCAGGAGTTGCCTAGCGCTCAAACGCTTTTAGCTGAAGGAGAAATTCCGGCCGTAGCTCGTTGGAGTTATCAATTATGGAGCTTCATTGGTGAAGTGGTATTTGAAAAACCAGCACGCTTTTTAGCCTCAGTAGTATTTGAGAATGACGTCAAAGTGGAAGGTTTCATTGAGCAGAGTCCAGCCGCAGCAGGTTGGGCAGAAATAAAGGCCGGTGACGGTGAAGTGAAAGTCACGTATGCCCAAGCTTACCCCGCACAGCCTGTACTGACTGTGACTCCCACGAAGAGTGGCGTAAAGTATCAACTGGTAGATGAAACCACCACTGGCTTTACAATTAAACTCGAAGCACCCGCCGCTCAGCTCGAACGCTTTGCATGGCAGGCACAATTTATTACCAGTCCCCAAACCACCACTAGTAATGGGGGAAGTAGCCCATCACCTTCACCCACAGCTAGTTCCAGTCCCAGCCCCAGCCCGAGCTCAGCCCCAGTCATTGCCTCGCCATCACCGACCCCACTTGTCTCACCTGAGCCGAGTCCTAGCTCCCAGCCGGATGCAACTCCAGAGCCGACAGCCAGTGATTCAGCGGGGCTGAGTGAATAATTCAGCTGCTGCTTGACCCTCTAGATGTTTCTCGTCAGAATAGAGGGGCTATGAATGAACAGCCTCTCATTACTCCTGTCACCGCTCCAAAGAAGAAATTAGCGTGGAAGACCTTGATTTTTAGAGGTTTATTTTTGATTCTTGTTGTCGCTCTCGCTGCTACCGCATATCTCTATTATCAAACCCGTCAGGAGATTACGTACTTAACTACTGAAGCTGGTCAGCAAGAAATGGCTCGTCGCGAAGTAGAAGCTGTCACCAGTCGTTTGAAAAAATTAACCATTTTGCCAGAAGAAGATCCAGTCGTGGCCACCATTCTCGATCCTGATTACTTAGCTTCTCAATCTGCTTTTTACCAGAAGTCTGAAAAAGGTGACAAACTGGTGGTCTATCCTCAAGCGCAAAAAGCTTACATTTATAGTCCTGGTCGGGATCTGATCGTCAATGCCGGTCCGCTGATTGTGCAGCCAGAAGAGGGCGTGGAACAGACTTCGCCAGCTGAAAAAGTGAGTATTGAAGTCCGCAATGGTTCTAATCAAGCCGGGGCAGGTACAGCTTTTTCCCAGCAACTCAACCAAGACGTCTTTACTGTCACCCAAGTGCGCGATGCAGCCAATAAAAATTATACTGAAACCTTAATTGTTGTCCGCGACGCTGATATCACCGATGACTCTTTGAGTGGTATAGCTCAGGCCACCAATGGCCGAATTGTGCGGGAATTGCCAAGTGGTGAAACTGCTTCCACGGCCCAAATTGTGGTCATTATTGGTGGTTAAATAAGCTAGTATCTATGTCTATCACTGCGTTCAATCCTGCACATTTATTGACCTTTTATCAGTTAGCCGAAAAACTCAAAACCACGCTCCGCCATAGTTGGCTGAATGACGGTGTGCGTCGTGAAAGTGTGGCCGAACATTCTTGGATGATGGCCCTACTAGCAATGGTACTGATGCCACACTTGAGCCAGAAACTAGACGCGCTGAAAGTACTAAAAATGATCATTGTTCATGATCTTGCCGAAGCAGTCACGACCGATCTACCAGTTTGGGAAGGAGTCGTTAATAAAGCTCAGAAACAAGCCGCCGAGCAACAAGCGATTGAGCAACTGTTCGCACCCTTAGACGCTGCTACCCGCCAAGATCTTGTTGAAGTGTGGGAAGAGTATGAAGCTCGCCAATCGCCGGAAGCAGTCTTTGTCAAAGCCATTGATACGTTGGACGTTATCACCCAACATAATGTGGCACCCATCGAAACCTGGGATGATAATGATTACTTATGGCAGCTATCGCCATTACAGGACAAGTTTTTTGATATTGATGTAGTTTTGCGGCAGGTTAAGGATGAAATTGATAAATGGTCAATTGAAAAAGTCAGCGCGGTCAATAATTTAGCCAGGCTAGATCAAGCAGAGCTGAAAAAACGTCTAGGATAAAATGTCTAATACTGCCCCCCAATACTGCCAACGTTTTACCCAGGCTTATGGCGAGCTGAAATCAGGATTTAACGAAGCTGAGTTTAAAGCACAGCTAGAAGAGTTGTTAACTAATCCTACGCTGGAGTTATATGAGCGCCTTCGCAAACAGTATCAGGAAACGTTGGGGCGAAAATTTGCCTTACAAGCTGAGTATGAAGAGCAAGCATGGGAGTTGATGAGAAAATACTTTACAGAGGATAATCCTCAGGATGAGGTTTTTTTCGACAATCTAGTTTTAGATCCCACGACCAACACCTTTATACTGCAAGGTGATTTTCATAACGAAAACGGTCATAAGTATACTTTTTTCCCAAACTTAATTCGTGAAGTGACAGGCAATATTACTTTATTTGACGCTATGACTGAGTTAGGTGGTGTCAAGAGAATTGGTGGTGAGTTGGATTTAGAGTTGAAGGCAGAAAGTGGGGAGATGGTTTTTAATGCCCCACACTTGGAGTACGCCTATGCTATTAAAAGTGGTGCTAATAAAGGATGTGTTTTTAATTTTCCTTCACTTACAGAAATTGAGGATGAGCTAGAGATTTCTGATTCTGCTCAAATTTTGATGCCTCAGTTACGAAAATGTCCAGATATGTTCATTACTACTCGCAGTGCATTCGAGCTGCCGGAGTTAAAAACATTGCAAAGTGGAATTATTTCTGCCAGTGATGTCAACTTACCCGCTTGCGAGGAAGTAGTCTCTTTAAAGCTTTTTGGTGGCAATACTGCTCGAGCACGTTTACCGAGGTTAAAGAAAGCGCCGACATTAACTTTACACAACTTCTTGGGTGCAGATATTCCTGAGCTAGTCACGGTTGGTAATTTGGAAGCAAATAGATCTAAAGTAAACTTCGCCGCTTTGACTCATATTACTAATGGTTTAGTACTCATCATTGAGACAGATGAAATTGAACATCTGGATGATTATTTCCCCGCCCTCAAAAGGATTTCCGTCAACCGACCGTTTGATTATGGAGTTAAAGTGGGTGATGCTAATCAAATTCCTCTACTAAAACAAAAGTTTGAGAAAATGGGCGTGATGATTGAAGCTGAAATAAAAGGTCCCACTCCTCCAGCACAAAAACCACTCAAACGTAATAACATGAATTGGGGCTAAGAGTATATTGGCGAAAGTCTGGGCTTGTTTTTACTCACCACTTTCCACTACAATTCGTAGTACATGAAACCAACCTCTAACTTAGGTCCTTTGGAACAAGCCGTGATGGAAGTTGTATGGCAGTATCATCCGCACCAACCAGTGTCAGTTCGCACAGTGCTGGAAGTATTACGTGAGCGTAAAGAAATTGCCTATACCACCGTCATGACAATCATGACGCGTTTAGTGGCTAAAGGGTATTTAACCAAAACTAAACAAGGTAAAAGTTTTTATTATCAGCCCCAACAAAACCAAGAACAGACCTTAAAATCACTGGTTAAAAAAACGTTGAGTAATTTCATTGAGCGGTTTGGTGAAGAAGCCGTAGCAGCTTTCCTAGATGAAGCCGAAGCGCACCAGCCTAAAAAAAATCGGGTCAAACGCCGAACATAAAGTCTATATGCATATCCGTACTGAATGGCAGTTAGTAGTATTTCTGAGTATTTGTTTGAGTGTCATGGGTGTAGTTTTTTTCCAGCTCTTAGAAAAGTTTTCATTTTTAAGTGTTAGTCAAGTTGCTGAGGTATGTTCCAGTTTAGCTGTTAGCTTTAGCTACTCTTATTTTTATCACTGTGGCCAAACGTTGGCCGTAGTGGCCAGTGGTTTAATTACGGGTTTGTATCTCAAGGCTCTGATCTCATTTGTAAAAACCCAGCGTCATGGAGCGCAGTTGTTGTCGAAAAAAGTGTCTCGGATGCCGATCCGACTACTCCGCCTGAGTAATCAATTAGGTTTGGAGAACGATGAGCTGATCTTAATTAATTCGTCACAGCCAGTAGCCATTACCGTAGGAATTTTTAACCCTCGGATTGTGATTAGTACTCACTTAATGACTGAACTCACTCACAAAGAACTGGAAGCAGTTTTAATCCATGAGGTTCACCACTTACGACGTTGTCATCCTTTATTATTTTTAGCCGCTGAAGTAGTTGCTTCCAGCTTACCTTTTGTGCCCATTATTAAAGAAATCGTGGGACATTTTCGATATCTCATGGAATATCAAGCTGATAAGCGCGCAACCAAGTTGCAGGGTAGTATAGTATATATTTCACGAGCTCTTCACAAAATGACTGCTGGCACCACTCAGTATGCATTATTTCCTGCCTTTAGTTATACACGTCAGCAATCACGGTTGAGAGCGGTTAGTACTCAGCCGCATGGTCTAAACCTGACGTTGAGAAGTTTGCTCATCTCCGCGATCACGGTGATGAGTTTAAGCGGTTTACTCGTGATTCCAATCTCTGTTCGAGCTCAACAGGCTGGTGCTTCCACTGGGCTGGTTAACTGCAGCTCACACAATGCGGATCAGTGTACAACGTACTGTCACCCCGGCGTGATGAGTTTTTACCAACTCGAAACCAGCCCCAATCGCTCCACCGACCCACTGTTGTCACAACCCTTAACTCCTGCGTATTGACCAAGGCCCAAATAATTACTACACTACGTAGTAGATATTAAGTATTAAGGTGTTATGAGACCTCAAAACCCGTATTCCTTGGCCGCAGTGATGGCCTTTCTCAATAATAATTTCGCGATCGTCATTTTGGCAGTAGTGATGTTTGCAGCTGGTTTCTTTTTAGGTTCGATGTGGACTGAAAACCAACTCTTGAAAAATGGTACTGGCGTGGCCGCAGCTCCGAGTGCAGCTCTTCCCACCGATCCTAGTGCGGTCGCTCCCAGTGGGCCTACCAAAGATCAGTTAGCCCAGGTTCCCGCTGTCACCGATGAAGATATGCAGCGCGGAAGCACAAATCCCAAGATCACCTTGATTGAGTACTCAGATTTTGAGTGTCCTTTTTGTCAACGTTTTCACCCCACTATGCAACAAGTGATGGATGAGTACGGTGACCAGGTCCAATGGGTGTATCGTCATTATCCGTTGTCCTTCCATCCCAATGCGCAAAAAGCTGCGGAAGCTGCAGAGTGTGTTAATAAAGTAGGTGGCGAAACAGCCTTTTGGAAGTATGCAGATGCGGTGTTCGAAGAGAATAGTAAGCTGGGAGGGACTTTGACTCCCGAAGCTATCAAGACAGCAGCCCAAGCAGCAGGTGTCAACATGAGTAGCTTCCAAACGTGTCTCGACAGTGGCGAGATGGCTGATAAAGTTAGCGCGCAAGCTAGCGGCGGTAGTTCAGCGGGTGTGAGCGGTACACCGGGAACCATCATCGTCACCGAAGATGGTGCTCAAGAAATGATTCCTGGAGCCTTACCATTTGAGCAGGTCAAACCTATGCTCGATAAGTACTTATAAATGATTATAATAAACGGGTAGAGAGCACGACTTTCTACCCGTTTTTTTATGAAACCTGTCAAACTTTTATCGTTACTTTTAGTAACTTTAGCTATCACTGTCAGTGTCGCGGGGTGGTGGTATTACTACCGGACTCCGGATGATATCCATCATGAGTCTGTCCATTATCACGCTGGTTTTCAAGTCTATGTAGATGACGTCAAACAGGACTACAGTGATTGGAAGTACATGAATTTTACGCCCTGTGGTGATCATCAAGAAAAACAAACACCTGAGGAAGAACAGCAGGAAAAAGCTCACTTGCATGATGGCAATGGCGATGTGGTGCATGTCCACCGGCCGGGCGCCACCTGGGGGGATTTATTTAAAAATATTGGTGTCACACTCGATGCTAATAAAGAAGTTGTAGCATATAGTGGTGATCAAAAAATCACTGACATTTTAACTAAACCTATTGAGGCTAATCAAAGTATTGTGATTGTGGTGGGTGCACAGGAAAAAGCAAATGAGTACTTACCAAACCGAGTTACTCTAGAACGCATCGCCGAAGTCGAAAAGAAAAGCGAACTGTGTGGGGCTACCAAGCATTAGGACTAGTTCGCAATCTATACCGAACTAGGAAGAGGAGCAGCAGGTGGCTTATTCAGGCCCAGCTTGGTTTTTAAGTAGGCTTGATTGCGATACAGATTAAAGGCCAGGTTGCACATCAGCAATGCCATCGCATACGGTTCGGGCCAATAGAAGTAAAGAGCAATGGCCACCAATACACCCAGACTCCCCGCGAAAACATATTGTTGTTTAGGTAAGGCTGGTGAAGTCTTGGGCTCCACTGCCATCACCATTAAGAAGTAAGCCAGAGTGCCATCTGCCAGCAAGAACAAAGGACTCATCCGGAAAAGAAGAGTGTACAAAACCGCAAAAACGCTGGCACTAATCAAAACAATTGGTAGCTTCCGATATTTGTGTGCCACGTAGCCTGCCAGAGGGAGTGTTAATAACATTGCCACGCTCATTCCTTCCGGAATTAAAGGCAGCCGCGGGGCAAAATTCGTACCCCACCAACTTGGATAAATAGACACGAAGCTGAAAACAGCGGCAGTCAAAGCAGCTGGGTTAAAGATGGGGCCTGTAGGAACTCTGACTAAGCGCTGTACCAACTCAGTAAAGATTCCTAGTAGCGGGAATACCCACCACGCGATCAAAGGATCAAATAACAATAACAGAATAAAATTAGAAATGCTTTTGTGTTCCCAGCGGGTGGGCCGCCCGAGGTTCAAAAAAGTTAACAAAAAGTAGGTGGCCCAGTTACCAGCTGCCAGCAAAGCAGCGTTGCGGAATTGGGTTAGCCAAAAGCTTAATTGAGTGCCATCCCATCCCCAACTCGCCCAGACATACATCACGACTAGATAAATGAGCAAAATGCGTATTGGCGAGAACCAGTTTTTCATGCTACTATCTTACCGGTATTACTTTATAAAATAAAGCACATATGAAAAAAACACTTTTGTCTTTATCAATCATTGTAGCAACTGCTGTCATTTTTAGCGCCTGCCAATCTTCACAGCCAACTACTACTGCTCCCAGTACAGCACCGGCTGCTGCAGTAGCCTCAACTGCTCCCGCTGCTGAGCCTTCTGCGATGCCTGCCATCGAAACCTCACCAGCTATGCCAGCTGCTCCAGGGGCACGTGAGTTAAACACCGAAACTACATATCAATCACCAGCAGGTCCTGAAAAAGTAGCTTTCGCCCTCACTGTTGACGCCCAAGGTGTGATTACAGATGCTACCACCACCGTGCTTGCTAAGGCCCCTATCTCAGTCGTGCGCCAAGAAGCCTTCGCTAAAGAAATGCCAACAGTGTTGAAAGGCAAAAAATTAGCAGAACTCACTAAAGTTGATCGCATTGGTGGTTCTTCTTTGACCACAGGTGCTTTTAATGCTGCTTTAACTCAACTCAAAGCTGGTTTATAGTCAGCTTCGATGACAGAATTTCGTTTTAATGCCATGGGCACGGCTTGGTCAATTACCCTCGATGGAGTAACTGATCGAGACGTGCCTGTTTCGTTGTGGGACAAAGTGGTGACTAGTACTGATAATTTCGAGCAACGTTTTTCGCGGTTTATTGAAGGCAGTGAAGTGACAGCATTTCGTACTGCTCCGGCTGGCACCTATCCTCTTTCTAAAGAACTTACTATCTTGTTGGCACAGTCTCACGTTGTGCGAGAGTTAACAGGCGGCGCTTTTGACCCCGCTATTGGTACCCTCTTAGAAAAAGCTGGCTATGACCAACAGTATTCTTTTCATCCTCAGGATCAAGAGCTTGATAACTGGCGTTTGCCGGGTTGGAATGTGGATGTTGCTCAACAGCAAGTGACAATCTCAGACGCAGTAGTTTTTGACACAGGTGGGATTGGCAAAGGGTATTGGATCGATCAGTTGAGTCAACTGATATTTGAGGCTGGGTACCCGTATCACTTAGTCGATGGTGGCGGTGATATGGTAGCTACCACCAAAGAGAACTATGCTGGCTGGCAAGTAGCGATTGAGTGGCCAGGTGACCAAGAGCGAGCTATCGGAGTGGTAGAACTTCATAATCAGGGCTTTGCTGCCTCTGATATTTTTCGACGGCGCTGGGGAGAATGGCATCATCTCATCAATGTTACCGAACGCCAGCCAGTTGGTAATATTAAAGGCTGTGTCGCGGTAGCCGCTTCGGCCTGGTCAGCCGACCAAATGACATCGGCGTTAGCCCTAGTTCAGCCAGAAGCATATGAGCACATTGGTCACGCACTCGGTGCTGAGTACTTAGTTTTGCTGCAATCTGATCAAGCAATTATCAGTCCTCAGTGGCCTGGTGAGGTATTTTAGTAAGTATTCATTACTCCAGTGCTTTTGTGAGATGATTTGATACAATCCCCGCAAAGGAATGCTATGTCAAAATCACTTCTTACTTTTTCAGTTATAACCTTGAGTCTGCTTGGTTTATTAACAGTCGCCACCACCCCTGTGGCTGCTCAAGTCATGGTCCAAGAACAAACCATGGAGGCCAACACGTCTTCGAATGCTTCTGTGACCTGCGAAGGCAACTGTAATGGCTCAGCTGAGGCCAATAGTTCAGTGACCGGTCGTCAATACCAACGCATGGAAGTCTCAGGAAATGCCGGGACAACCTATGTGGCGCGTCCTGCTCGACGATATGTCAAAACTAAGACTAAGTATGTTCACTCCCGAGCCGCTACCCCGGTGGTATGGGTGAGTGAGGGAGCTGTCAGATTAACTTGGAGTTTGCGCGGTGGTACATGTCATGTCCGCTACACTGAGGCCAGTGAGGCCGTGTACAAATATGCCACAGCTGCAAGTTGTGATGATGGTGGTGTAACCATTTCTGGTTTGACTCCAGGAATCAGATATCGTTTCCAAGTTCGCCAAAATGACGGTGGTTGGTCAGGCTCAGTGATTGTCAAAGCTCAGTAAATTCTATTTTTAAACAATGAATAAAGAGCCGATCATGATCGGCTCTTTGTGGTTAAAGAGAGATAGTGCGCGTTTTACTGTTATTGCCGGTATTAGTTTCAGGGAATTGATTACTGGTGTTAAGCTCAAACTTGACGTCGGTTTTGCCACTGGCGACAGTAAAGTCATAGCCTGTGCTTTCTTGGGCAGTCGCGCCCGGACTGATCCAGTTATCGATCGTGACGTGTTTGACCTCACTGCCGTTAATAAACCACTTCAATGAGAACTTACCTTGTTTGTCCTGGCCATTATTTTTAATTGTGGCTTTAGCGGTTAGTTTTTGATCTTTAGTAGGATTATCAACCAAGGTGGTTGTGCCCTGCTGATAAAACTCTATCGAAATGGCCTCCACATCACTGCGGGTGCCTTCTGCTTTCAGCGATAAGGTCCGAGAATTATTATTGCGATTAGCTTCTTGGAGAGCATTCGTAGTATCGACGTTATAGGTAAAGTTATTGTCGCCCTGGTTTAGGAAAAAACCACCATACACGATGCTATTGACGTCATCATAAACTGCTTGGGATTCGGCTTTGACTTTGCCAGTGGTGTTACTCCCCTGTGTGCTGCCATTAATACTCCAGTTGCTAGTAAATGTGCCGGAGTCCTGTTTGCCATTATTACGTAACTTAGCGCGTAGCGTCACGCGCTGACCAGCGTAAAATGGAGCACTCAGTGTACTTCCGGAAGTAGGATCCTCGATCACAATCTCATCAACTGATAAATCAACGGTGGTGTTGGTTCCGGCTGGAGAAGCACTGGGCGTGGGACTGCCACTGGGTTGTGGCGAACTCGAGGGTTTTGGGGTCGGTGAGGGACTGGGTTTTAAACTCGGGCTCGGTTTAGGACTGGGCGAGGGTGAAGGTGAGGGCTTTGGGGTGGGCAACGGGCTAAGAAGATTCCCCAGTGTACTATCAGATTTTGGTGAAGGTGAAGGAGTAACCACCACAATTTCTGTCTCAGGACTGACATTTCCATACACCCCATAATTCAAAATCAACAGACTAAGAGGAATAATAATCAGGGCACCGATTACTCCCATTAAAAACTTAGGATTGACTTGATCTGAAGCCGGTGCAGGTGAGGAAGATCGAGAAGGATGATCAACTCCGTGAGCACTAAATTGGTGCAACACGTTAGGATCGAACTGGGCAGGAGTTTCGTTCATACGCAGCAATAAATGACAGTATCAGCCTACCGGTTTCTCAAGAAAAAGTAAAGTGAGGCTCTGGGCTCTTTCTTACGTAGTTATGTCACATTCTTGACCGCTTAAAGAGACAATAAAACCTATGCCTTCAAGTAAATATCCTTGGTTAGCAGTAGGGTTATTATTAATTGGAATTATTTTGGCGGGAGTAATCATTATTGGTTTACTCAGATGGAGTTTTAGACGTTTAAGCTCAGGTACCAGCTCACCTACTATTACTACCGCAGCTACGCCAATTCCTGAAGTAGTGGTCCAAACTCAGGATAAATTAATTGTGATTGAGGACCCGCTCCTTAATCATGAAGGTTTGCGAGTTGAAGAATTCACCACAGATCCTAATCAACATTTAGGCCAAGCAGTAACGCTGAAAGGACAAGTCAGTCAACGCATCAACCCCTGGGGTTTTGCCCTGCGGTCGGCGGGTGAGCCAGATGCAGAGGTGCTCATCGTGACAAATGGCGACATCACCCAAAAATCTAATCTGGAGCCAGCTGGTTTAGATGTGGCTCAAGCAGTAGTTGTCAAAGGAATTGCCAAACTACTCACTAAAGAAGGGCAAACTGAACAATTTGGCTTTGAAATCGATGATTTATCTACCTCTGTCTGGCAGGATCAGGTAGTAGTGGTAGCCGATAGCGTTACGGTAGTTGAAGCTTCTCCTCAGTAGTTGGTACAATAGCGACTCTTTGTTAACAGCTTATTATTGCTGCTAACAATCAGGAGAGGTCGCATAGTGGCCTAGTGCAGCGGTTTACTAAACCGCCGTTCGCAAGAACCGGGGGTTCGAATCCCCCCCTCTCCGCACATATACTTTTACATATGCAAACCGAATGAACTCTTATTCAGTTGTCATATCTGCAAAAGACTCTTTTTTAAAGTACATCTCAATAGCTGCTTTGTGTCCCGGTAGTATATCAAGAGTGTTTCCCTTAATATTTATCCACTCCCAGCCCTCACATTTTTCAGGTTCTTGTAGTTGTGGAATGTCAGTAACATCCTCTGATACATAAATAAAATGAATAAAGTCACAGATACCTTGATTCTCACGAACAACTCCCACGTATTCCAGCATATCTAATTTAATGCCTGTTTCTTCATAAACTTCTCGAGCTACTGCCTGACCGATAGGTTCATTTAGCTCGATCCTTCCTCCAGGTAAACCATAATAACCAGCCTTATAACTGTTTTTCCTTTTACCGAGTAGGATTTCACCTTTGGAGTTAACTAAGATTGCGCAGGCGCCAATGGGTTGAGGAGCGGGGTTAGTCTTTAATTTTGAGATTTTTTCCTCGTATTCACGAACAACTTTTTGATGTTGAAACCAATGTCCCATATTTTCCTTATAACTTCTTCCGTGAGGTTATTTTAACTCATTATCAGTATTATGATGAGAAGGTTGAGCTTACTGATAGCTTAGGTATTGGCAAAATGGTAGTATAACCCAGTCAACACAACCTATAATCAAGGTTCGAATAGAGTCAAGTTTAGCCCGCCACGTTTTCCAAAATTAACTAACTATGATTGAACACCCACAACCTAGTTCTCCCCAAACCGAAAACATATTTAACAACCATGAGCGATTAGTGTGCCGGTATGATGAATTAGAAACAGAAACGCGGACCTTACTTGAGGGAGTTACGTACCGACAACTTCCGGAATTTATTACGCTCGATAAAAGATTGAGTGGTTTTTTTTCTAGTATTCGAGCTGCGGTAGACCTGGATCGTGAGAAAAGAAAAATTAATCCACTCAAAGCCGAAATGATACGACGAGCACGGTTAGCTTTTAGCGAGGTAGATGAGGAGGATTCACATCGGCATTTACAACACCTCAACGCCTTTGATGAAGAACCTGTGGAAGAGTTGGAGCACGGTCAAAGACTTTATTTAGATGAAGGTAAGGTTATACAAGGACGGATCTATAGAGGTGATGGCAGTTTTGTAGCAGCACAAACCCAAGCCGATAACATTGAAGATGATAAAGCAATTGTAGATATTCATAACCATCCTCACACTTCACCTCCCAGCCGACAAGATATTGCCTCCATGGTAGCAGATGATAAACCAGAGTCTGATCGGTGCTTATACTTCATTGCTGCTCAGGAGTTGAATATTGTTGTTGTTATTTGTCAGGATTCCCAGAGATACCCGATTACTGAATTAAGAACTAAACTAAAACTGGGGCTTAAAGCTAAAGAGGAGTATTTCGAAGAGTTAGAAGTAGCTAATGACTTGATTCCTAAAGAAATTGAGAATAAAAAACAAGTTACATTTATTAAATGGTTTGCTGACATTATAAAGTTGTCGCATGAGTATCAAATTGGGATTTATTTTTCCTTAGCAGAGGAGAAAAGCAATGTCCTTAAGAGAGCAGATGATGTCCAAGAAATAATTGAGTTATCTCACCGTTTATCAAAATACTAATATCAACTATCTTTGCCAAATTTTATGATCAAAAAACTTTCCTCCACTACTGTATATCAAAACAAATGGCTGAGCGTTCGTGAAGATAAGGTAATGTTTGATAACAAGTTTGAAGGCATTTATTCTGTTCTGGATAAACCTGATTGCGTGATGATTATGCCCTATGATGGCGAGTTCTTTTATTTGGTGAGACAGTATCGTTATCCGATTGAAAAATACTTTCTTGAATTTCCGGCTGGCAGCCATGAAGAGAGTACCATCGAAAATGAAGTTCAGCTCGTCAAAGACGAATTGGAAGAAGAAACGGGTTGGGTGAGTGAGAAAATTACTAAGCTCGGTGTTCTCAATGAAGTGCCCGCTACAGTCAATCAGCGTTGTCATATGTTTTTGGCAGAAAACTTACGCCACGGTCAGCAAAAGTTGGAAGTCACTGAATCAGATTTAACTATCATAAAAATGACGCAATCAGAACTAGAAACTGCGATAGCGAATGGTAAAGTGAGTGATGCTAAGACACTGGCTGGTTTTTTGATTTGGAAATTAAAAAAACAGCTTAATGATGCTGATATTAAATCATAGTATAGTACTTTCATGAACGAAATTGTGAGGGGTATAGAAGACAAAACTATTTATACTCCCAAAGATGCTCCAGATCTTAAAATTCATATTTATAATCAAAGATATGCAATAAAGCTATCAATGTGGAAAAAATTGGTTATTCCTGAAGATAGATTGAAGGCTTTAATGGACGAGCGAGGTGAAATGTGGTTAGCAATAAATGCCAGAAAACATGGCGATATCACTGGAGGATTAACTGGACTTGGTATTGATGCTCAAGACCACTCAGCCACAAGATTTCAATTAAAAGTAGATAAAAACACAAATGTATATGAAATGAATATTCCAGTAGGCTATTCATTTGCCAGTGAAAAAGCGGCCCAAATAATGTTAAAAATGATTCCACAACAAGTTCAGCGTCAGCCTGTTATCCTCAGTGGCAGTGGTTTTTACAAAGAAATAGGAAGTGATGTTTTAACTTATTGGGGATATTCCCTGCCAGACATAGATGACAATGATCCGAGGTTTATTGAAAAAGGAATAGATACACATGGAAATGAGTTTATAAGTATGAGGCTGAATTCATTTCCAAATGATTTGAAGATTTGAGTGGACGTACAAAAACTCACCGGCATTTCCTACTCAGGTAACACACCCACTGTCTGCAGGACATTTATGTGTTCGGGTGGCTGAGCGAGTAAGTACTCAATTTCTTCTCTACGGACTACTAAGTTATTTTCATTAGCGATGGTTTGTGCTTGTACGAGGGCTTTTTTAGCTTCATCCAGCTGACCAGTTTGAGCTAATAGCTGAGCTTTACTCATTAAGCCAAACGTCAGCCAAATTTTGGACCCGTTATTTTTTTCAATTAACGCTAAGCCTTGGGTAATGAGAGGTTGAGCTTCAGTCATTTTTCCTTGTGCTAAGTAAGCTGCACCCAAATGTGTCATTTCATCCCCTTGAGCTGCCGGCGCAGTTTGAATTTTTTGAGAGTGTTGAAGAGCAGTGATCGCTGGTTCTACCTTTCCTGCATACAGTAAGGCATGAGCCCAGTTTCTTGCCAAACCAGGATCTTGATCATTAAACCAATTATTGGCTTTGAGTGTTTCATATACAGCCAGAGAACTGTCACTATACGCTTGAGCTTGTGTAGGTTGTTTCTGACGACTGGCTCGGCCAGCTTGGAGCCGAAACAAAATTGAGAGGTTGTTGCCAGTTTCGATGGCCAAAGCTTGATCTTTAATAGTGACTGCGGAGTAAAATGCTGTTTTTAGTTTCGGTTCAGACTCTGTATAGTTGCCTGCTTCTCGCAGTTGGGCCCCTTCGGCCATGACAGCTTTGATTTGATCAGCAGTTTCCAAGGTTGGTAAGGGAGTTGGGCTAGGGGACGAAGATGGAGTTGGATAAAGTCTAGTGAGGTTTTGGCCGATAAAAAAGGATGAGGCTAGCACTCCAGCGATCAAAACGAGCACGATGCCAATTAGGAGGGAGTTCTTTTTCATACAGCGCATTCTAACATAGTCGGACTATACTAAAGCCATGATAGAAATAGCTGCTGCTTCTATATGGTGGGTATACATTGTGGAGTGCCAAGATGGCACATACTACACGGGTGTGGCCCGGGATGTAACTACCCGCCTGGCCCGACATAACACCGGGCGTGGGGCTAAGTACACGCGTGGTCGTGGACCAGTGAAGTTAGTGTACAGCGAACCTCAGTCTGATCGGTCGACAGCGTTGAAAAGAGAAGCTGAGATAAAGAAATTGAGCCGGGGCGAAAAGCAAGTTTTGATTGATGATTTTAAAAAAGGTGCTCAGAAATTAACCTAGCCCCTTTTCCCACCTTAGCTACAAAGATTTGATCAATGTAGGCTTCTTTCATAAAGAAAGTTTTTATTTTTTCTACATTTTCTTTATTACAAATGATGTGAACGTTTGGTCCGGCATCGATGGTAAAGTAACATTCGATATCAGCTGCTCTTAGTTCATAAACAGCTTTGATTATTTCCAAGGTGCTACTCTCCCAATACCAAATAGGTGGATGTGAGGTCATAGCAACGAGGTGAAGTGATAAAGTCTCCTTTTCTATTTCACTTCCTAGTAATGTGAGGTTTCTTTCAGAAATTGCTTCACGAATTTTTTTTAATCGTGGTGATAGCTCAGCTAGCCGAGCAGAGAAATAAGGGCTTGTAGCGGTGGCTTCGTGCCCTTCAAGTGAGGAAACTTTTTTAGCATCTTGAGACACTACCAAAATAAGATCATATAATGCCCAGTGTGATTCGGGAGCTAATTGGGTAGCAAAAGATGTGGTGTTGCTGGTGCCTTTTTTCCATTCCACAAATCCATCTGGTATTGAGCGTGTGGCGGAACCAGACCCTCCTAATCGAGTTAAGATAGAGAGTTGTTTTTGTGAAGGTTTTAATTTTAGGGCTTGGCATATTGCCAGCGTCAAAGCCGCAAAGGCGGAGGCAGAAGAAGCGATCCCGGCATCAGCGGGAAAGTTATTAATGGATTTAACACATGCTGGCAAATTAATCTGAGCCATCTCTCTGAGGCGATTTAATTGATTAATGATTCTAGAGGCTTTTTTTCCTGTTAATTGTTGTTCTTGCTCATTAAAAAAGGTGACATAAATTTGATCTACTGTATATTTTTCTGAAAAATCAACAGTAGTGATGGTATGTATTCCCTCTAAATTCATCGAGATAGAAGAATTTTGTGGTAAGGTTAATTCTGTATTTTTTTTACCCCAATACTTTACAAAGGCAATATTGGCGGGAGCGAGCGCAGTGGCTTTCATTGTAGTACTTCCCATTGATGGTTACTTGTTAAGTTAAGTAGTTTGTTTTTTTGTTGATGATATGCCAAGATAATACCTGAGCCACCTTTTATTCCCCCAGCCCCACAAACTTTGGCGTGTCCGCCAATGCTTTCAATCAGATTAATCATTTCTTTGGCTTTAGAGCCTACCACTCCTAGTGTTTCAAGTTGTCTCTGATTGGTGGTTAATAAAAATGTAGGCGGTACTCCTTTTTCAAGTTGCTCAATAATCTTGTTTGTAACTTTACTAATGTTAGCGCATATTTTTTTGAAATCAGGTTTTTTAAGTGATTTTTCAACCATCTCTTTGGTAGTTTCTTTAGCTGCACCCGAGTTAATTAACACATAATTATTTATGTTAAAAAATGGCGTTTTTTTATCAGTTATTTTTAATTCACCGCCGATGCTTTTAACTACTAAAGGCAGATTGTATGCAGTTGCTACAGCGTCGAGGCCGCTGGGTCTGCCATGAGCATAAGTTTCACATTTCTGAATCAAAGTTATTTTTTGTGATAATGATAAAACGCATCTATTTACTTGGGCACAGGCTTGAACAATAGCATGCGCTAAGGCTGCTGATGAGCCCAACCCACAGTTTTGTGGAATAGTTGAATTAAGTTCTAATTTAAAGTGAGAATAATCACTTGAAAATTCTTCTTTACAAACATTGAGAATAAACTCAACGTGAGGTGAATAAACAGGTTTGTTTTTAATGTTAGTGACCAATCTGGCTTTAATGTGATTTTTTAAGGGAATTACTAGCGCTATTGTTCCCTGTAATATACTATATTCACCACTCACTATTAACTTACCGTGCGCCGTTGCCCAAGGAGTTTTATTTATCACTTGTGTTGTCCTCATCTTCAAGATAAACAATTTCATACATATCACGTAAATCTTCTATCTCAATTGATACACTTCCACACACCACCATATCCCACCACTCATTAGGTATGTCTGCAAATTCACTTTTGAGAACTAACTTAAATTTCCGATTTTCTTTTTCCATGTGATTCCTTTCTTTTTATCGATGAACACTTTGGATGTTACATACTCATTGGTCGTAATTAACCACGAGAATCATTCAAAAGGGAAAATTTTATAGAGGAGTCAGCAAAGTTTACTCAAACACTACGGTGGTGACACTATATGCCGGCATGGTGTAGTACGTGATGTTGCCAGTGACGGTGAGTGTGCCAGCTGATTGAGGTGTAGATGAAGCGGACGTCAAGCGATAAGCACGGGCGGTAGTGAAGCTGTGGGTACTACTGACGGCTAATTTAACGACTAAGGGACTGGCATGTTTATTGATGACCACTGCGTACACTTTATCTGTGGCCACCCCGTTTGCCATACCATACGCAGAACTGCGGACAATATCAGAGTTGGTAACTTCAGGTAAGCTCGAGTTACCGATCTTACTGCCATTGCCATCATAGTTTAAGTACATGTCAAAGGCACCATAAAAGAATTGGTTTTGATCATTAAGTTCCCAGAGGTTAGCAGCGAAGATGCCTTCGCGACCAAAAATGCCTAGCACGTCAGCTTGAGCGATACCTCCTGAAATGTGATTACCACCACCATAGTTATATTCGGTGAAGGCTAATTTAGTGTCGGGGTAGTTGTTGCCGATACGAGTGCGGACGTCAGGAATTAATTTGATAGGTGCGTGTAGATAATCATTTGCAATCCAGCTATTTTCTTGATAGGAATGATCCCACAATGAGCGTGGAGCCTGGACACGAGCTTGAATTTTACTCTCACTATCACTATTACAATCAGTAATGCGGCAACCGGTAGCGTTGTCGCGGGCTTCAGGATACCAATGGAGATCCAAAACGTCTAATAAGCGTTTGCCGGCTGCGGTTGATCGCTGCCTCATGCCAGCCAGGAAATAATCTAAGTAGGTGTCACCAACCTGGCCTGGGGCTCGAGTGGTGGTGCGGTCAGGAGCATCTTGGAGAGTTTGGAACTCGTTATAGCCGTAGGCGACCGAGCCAAAGACTTTGGCGTTAGGGTCACGAGCTTTGATGACAGCCGCAAACTCACTGGAGCGATCAACCATCTCAGCATAGGTGGGTTTATTAGGATGGACATATGGATGGGTGCTAGGCCATAAACCAGGTTCATTATCCAAGCTATACATAATGTCCGCAGTGGGGAAGATGCTTTCTACAAAATTAACAAACTCACTTTGATAGACACGACGATCACCCATCACGCCTGAGCTGCCATCACCACTTGGTTGAGGATCATTAATGGCCCAGCGGGTATTGGTATCAGTGGCAGTGGAGTTGACGGAACCATTTTTATCAGCGGAGACATAATCGACAATGGGCACGGTCACGAGCGACGCAGCTTCTTTACTTTGAGCGTCGTTAATTCGAACTCGGACGGCTTCACCCGGTGTACCAGAGTTGCCACCACAACTGTAGCCGCCTGATTCACAGAGGTAGTTATCACTGGAGTTTTGCCAATCAGTGCCGGCGTTGGAAGCATTATTTTCCCAGTTATAGGCAGTCCAGCGGTTACCACCGGAGCGAACGAGCTCGGTGCGAGCGTAGCGAGCGTCATTGGTGCCATAAATATACTGTGAGATTTCACGTCTGACCATAGAATTGATCGTGACCGAGATGTCATGTGGCTGAGGTGAGGTGGAAGGAAACGGTGAAGGACTGCCCGGCATGGGTGTAGGATTAGCACTGGAGAGAGGGCTAGAGCTGGGCGTAGGGCTGGTGCTGGGTCCTGGGCTGGAACTAGGGCTGGGAGTACAGGTATCGAAAAAATATAGTCGTAACCAACTGAGATCTACTAGATTAACATACGAGTTGCGATCAAGATCTGCCGGCGAAGTAGTAGTGGCTGAGGGCGAAAAATTGTTAGCTAAGATGGTGTAATCAGGGAGGTTGACAACTAAATCGTCATTTAGGTCGGCATCACAGACCGTAGGTGTATACGCAGTTTGAGCTGCTACCTGGGAAGCAAGCAAGACACTGACAGTGGTCAACGCCAAAACTGTAAAGGCAACTAAGGGTCTGCGCTGAAATGCAGGTAACAACGGCATAGAGTCAGGCAATATTATAGCTTGTTTACTTGATTTCCACAGGTAGAGGATGACGTTAAATAACTGATATGTACAACCTACGTATTTGCTATTTAATGTTTATTGGTTTTAATACCCCTACGTTGTTCCAGATATACATCTAAAAAAATGAGAACCAAAGCCTCCCTTACTATCTATTTTAACGCCGCGATTTGTGCTGAAAATGAGTTTGAGCAAGAATATCGCCTGATTGTGGAGACGTTAGAAAAACTTGGTCATAAAGTTATCTCAGATCATGTTTTCCAACAAACCCTGGAAGATTTGAAAAAGAAAAAACCTGAACAGTTGCAGAAGTATTACCACCAAACTAAACGTAAAATCCAAAAAGCTGACCTGATGGTGGCGGAAATTTCGTATCCTTCTACTGTGAATGTGGGTCACGAGTTAACCTTGGCTTTAGAATACAACAAGCCGGTGTTAGCTCTGTATCGCACTGATCAACCGCCATTAATTTTTTGGGCGCTAAATGAAGACAAATTCTGTGTGGCAGAATATTCCCTCAGTAATTTGCCCACAGTGATCCAAGATTGTCTCGATTACTTAAGTAGCCAAGTGGATTCACGATTTAACTTTTTCATCTCACCACGGCTACAAAATTATCTCGATTTAATTTTTAAGAAAAAGAAAATTCCTCGTTCAGTGTATCTACGCCGATTAATCGAAGAAGACATGGCTAAGAATAAGGATTTGGTCGATTAAATTCTCCGCTTCGTTTTTTACTCACCACTAGATATAATCGCATCTGACTGAATTAAGGAAGCGTCGCCTAGTGGTTTATGGCACATGCCTGGAAAGCATGACCCCGCAAGGGGCTCGTGGGTTCGAATCCCACCGCTTCCGCCACAATCAACAATCGAGCGTAGCTCGAATTGGCGAGTGTGATGGGATATGCACTTGGGTTTTTATCCTGCCGGCAACCGAGCTCAGCTCGGCTGCCTAATACCCGGAGGGTGCACCGCTTCCGCTGATAAAACACTTGAACCGAAACAGAAATAAGTTTTAACTAGCTTTTTGCTCTATTAACACTGCTCCCACCACAAACCAAAATATCAAGTGTTCTGAAATTGAAATGACATTGGTCTGTGAGTGGTACACATATAACAAAAAGCACAACATCAACATTTGGTACCAGACACGGTCAGTAGCATTTGCTTTACGAGTTTGTTTAACTAACTGAAGATAAGCAACCCCCAACAGTAAACTGTAACTGATGAGCCCCACCACCCCGGTGGTGACCAAAACCTCTAACAATTCTGAGTGAGCTTTGTCGAGATAGACATCATGATAAAAACCTTCTCGCAGTGCCGAGTAACGGAAAGCATAATCCACATTGGCCACCCCCCACCCGAAAACAGGTTGAGCTAAATAGCCGGTACTGACATGTTTAAAAATCCGTGTTCGGCTTTCAGCTATGGCGGTCGTTTGATCTTTCCAAATAGCAATAGTATTAAAGAGAAGCGCTGCTAAGAGTATGGTGCCCAGCCCCCAAACTGGAGAGTAATCTTTGGTAAGTATATAAAGGAGACACGTTGCCACTCCCAACCCTGCAATGGCTCCCAAAGAATATGTCCCTAGCAGAGCTAGGATGAGGATAACCAGTGTTAAGACCACTCCACCTTTCACCAGCTGTGTGTCAGCTACGCGGTATAAATACCACCCCAATGGTAAACAACACAGCAGATAGCCAGCTAAAAAGTTAGGTTGACCGAAGCTAACACCGATCGCCCCCTGCCAGTTATAAACACTTTCCATATTCAGCACATGTAAACGCACGAAATCAATCACCGCCCAAGTACTCACTAGTCCTGCACCAGACCACATCGACCACACAAAATACTTTCGCCACTGGGATGTTTGCCAGAAACTGATCAGTAAACTTGCCGCAATCAACACGCTTAAGGTCAATAAGCCATCGATACGATAGGGATTACCGATGACGCTTTTATGGATATCTTCACCTAACAGAGATGAAAGGACAGCTACGCTAAAGAAGGTCATGACAGCTAGGAGTAGCGGAAGATGAAAAGTGATGGCAGGCATAGGCCGTCGTCGCAGCATCACCATCAGAGTAAACCCTATCCCCATAACTCCAGCAATGGTAGCCCAGACCTTAGGAACTTCATGAGGAATAGTAGCACTGGGCCAAAATACCAGCGGCTGCAGACAGAGACCAATCCACCCCAACCAGAGGTAAAAAGGCACAGCAAATAGGGATAAATGGGATTTCTGTCGCCTGTTGACCGACATTTTTTGTTGCTGTATAGTACCAAATCTAATACGTACAAATTATATAAAAGTATATCAAATATGAAAAATACTTCTTACTTCTCTATTGTAGCGCTGTTTGCCTTAGTTGTGCCAGTGCTGTCATTATTGGCCTTTGCTGGTCAGGGCGTGCCACAAGTTTCAGCAGGTGGGGCTTGGGAAGAACCAGTTTCAACTCCTTCGCAACCAGTCAGTACTCCAACTCAACCTGGTAACGCTGGTGGGAATAATAACGGAGTCAGTACCAACGCAGGTGGCAGTCCAGCCACCGGTACTAGTGCAGCACATCCTCAAGGCTGTGGCGACACTCGCCCAGTAGGTGTATCAGATTTATTCCAGATCAATAGAGATGGTGCTAAAGCTACTTTATACTTCACACCTGTCCATGGTGCGAGTAGTTATCATGTCGTTTTTGGACACAAGGATGGGGATGAACGCTTTGGTGGTATCTCCATGGTCCCTAGTAACAATAATGGTGTGCAAACCATCGTCGTCGATCACTTGTCACCTCGCAAGACCTACTCATTCAAAGTAGTACCTGCCAATGGTTGTGCCGCTGGCGACAGTTCCAGCTGGTTGACTGCAACTGGTAAAGGTCTGAAGTTCTCAGCCTTCAAGTACTTCAAGAAAAAGTAAAGTGATTTAGTCAGGATAATCAGACCCCCGTCTGCTCATTAGCGGATCGGGGGTTTTTTGTGATAGAGTGTGCAGAACACTTAAAAAGTAATTTTTATTTAAGGAGTAATAATGACCTCTGAACAACCACGAACTTATGATCAATTATCTCCTGTTCAAAAAGATCAAGTTTCAGCCTTAAAGCAAGAGATTGCAACCAATCCTTGGTTTAACACGGCTTACATTGCCGCGCGATTGAACCCTGAACTGGTGGGCTTTTACTTGAAATCAACTCATCAGGGTGAGCAAATTTTACCTGTTTATCAAACACAAGATGGTAACCAAACATGGTTTTTTGCAGTCGAGTATCATGGTCCCCAAGAATATCGCAAAGAAACCACCCATGAAGGTGTCCCTCGATCAGCTGTCATTTTCCATAACATGAAATAGGTATAATAAATGTCTATGACTCTTTTTCACGCTCTCATTCTTGGTATTGTAGAAGGTTTGACTGAGTTTCTCCCGATCTCATCCACCTTTCATTTAATTTTTGCTAGCAAATTACTGGGTATTCCAGAAACTGAGTTTCTGAAGATGTTTGAAGTTTTTATACAGTCAGGGGCGATTTTGTCAGTGGTGTTTTTGTATGGCTGGGAAACCTTCAAAGACCGGGCGCTGTGGCCCAAAGTCGTGGCATCATTTATTCCCACGGCTGTGATTGGTTTTGGATTACACGAAATTATTAAATCGGTATTTTTTGAGACCGAAAGTTTAATGATCATGATGTTTATTGGCTTAGGTATTGGGTTTATGGCGTATGAATGGTGGTTAGCGAAGGAAGATAAACAACCAGCGGGAGCTGTGGCAACTTTGACGTATAGTCAAGCAATCATGGTCGGTTTAGCACAAGCAGTAGCCGTGATTCCAGGTGTGTCCCGGGCTGGGGCAGTGATAGTAGCGATGATGCTCTTGGGTATTAGGCGGGATGAGGCGGCTAAGTACTCGTTTATTTTGGCGGTACCCACCATTTGTGGAGCTGCCTTTTTAGATATCGTCAAAATGAGATCAGAGCTGATGGCAGCAGGGGACTCGATTATGCTGTTGATGGCAGGTTTTGTTGCCGCATTTTTCTCAGCTTTGATTGTGTTGAAATGGTTTATCAGTTACTTGCAGCGTCACACGCTGACTCAATTTGGCGCCTATCGAGTAGTAGCCGGGATGATTTTAGCTTTCCTGCTTTACACCGCTGGGATTTAACTTTTAAATAGAGATGGTATGGTGAAGTACAAACAATTTTTCCAACAAATGCTTGAAGAAAATCGGGCTCAATTTGAAGCTTTCAAAGTTGTGCACGATGGCTATAAGCAAGATCGTAAGGCGTGGAGTAAACGTTTTCACGAAGAAGGTAGAGAGATTATCGATATTATTCGTGACTGGGAACGACGATTATGTTCAGGAATGGAACGAGGCAATAATGCCGTTTTTTCTTCCAAGTTATCAGAGAAGTTTTGGGCAGAAATCAAAGGCTATTTATCTCACATTGAGTTGGTAGGCGTGAAGTCAAACTTAGATTAAAGTATGTTCCTTGTGACATATTTGTGCCACGATCGTGCACTATGTATGGCACTGTAAAAATGAGGTTCTATTTAGGATTTAGTGAGTGAGAGGGTCTTTTGCAGAGCTCATGTTTTTTCGTTTGTATGAATATTGGCAAAAATCATACAACCTTCACAAACCTCTTTCTTATCCATTGTGCGATTATTAACAAAAACCGCACAACGCAGAAAAAATTCACTTTTTGAACAACTACTATCAAACAGATAAAGATCAGACTCTTTTTTCACACCCCCATGAGAAACCTTCTTAAAGGTCTTTCAGCTATAGCATTAAAAACCAAAAAAAAGACGGGTAGTTGTGTCCCTACCCGTCGCCTGTGTCACTCATGCTGCTCGTTGTGTTGTGTTTAATTGTATGAGTTAACTCCGATCGGAACTACGTGATTGTTTGCCCCGACTGGAAGAACTCTTGCTGCGATTAGACTTTGCCATATAGTCTAAGTGGTCACCCCCTTTCTCTTACTTTGTAGCTGTTTGGTAAACACCACTATGAGCGTTTTATGTAAAGGCACCAGCAACGTTGGGTAAGAAAGAAGTAAGCGACGGAAATAGCCAAAACCTAAACTTTAGCTATTGCTTGGGTTGAGCGCGGCGTTTCTCAATTTTCTCTAGAGAATACATGATGCGCTCATGGAGATTAATTTTCTTGATCCGGGCAAAGCGAAGAATGGTGGCCAGGATATCGCCGAGTTCTTGTTCATAGGTTTCATCATTTTGAGCGGCGATGTTGGTAGGTTTGCGGCCGTGTTCAGCGAGATAAGCCCGGGCCATCTCTCCCAATTCTTCCATCAGGCTTAAGATCAAAATCGAGCCAAACTCTTTGGTGTTACGTTTACCCTTGTCAATTTTGTCTAAGTAGCGGAAGTATGTTGCAAAAGGAGTGGAGTAGTAATTTTTTTTAGCTGGTTGAGTTTTCATACTCTGAATTATACAGAGTTTGGGTATTTTTTGGATTTTAAAATGGAGTATACTTAAAAGTACTTTCCCATCATGTCGCAAATTAAACAAATTAAAGACGCCACTAATCTTGTCGAAATCATTGGCGAGCGCATTCAAGTGCAGCGGTCCGGGGCAAATTTGCGTGCCTTATGTCCCTTTCACAGTGAAAAAAGTCCATCATTTTTTATTAATGATCAATTCCAACGGTATAAATGTTTTGGGTGTGGTGAAAGTGGCGATGTCTTCACTTTTTTGGAAAAGTATGAAGGCATGACATTTAATGAATCGCTCAAGTATCTCGCTGATAGAGTTGGTATTCAGCTCGAGCAGTGGAAACCTACGCATGAAGAAGATCGCAAAGAGCGGATGCTGGCCATCTTAAATTTAGCCAAAGAATATTATCATTTTTTGTTGACCCAGCACGAAACTGGTGAACCGGCTCGTCAGTATCTCCAGGAACGTGGCACTACCAATGAATCAATTAAAATTTTTCAACTAGGATATGCTTTGTCTGCTTGGGACGGCTTATTGACGTATTTGCGCGATAAGAAAAAATATGATGAAGAAGATATTTTGGCTACGGGATTGGTAATTAAAGGGAAAACGGGGCGCTACTATGATCGCTTTCGGGGTCGGGTGATGTTTCCCCTCACCAATCATCGCGGCCAGGTAGTGGGGTTTTCAGGTCGGATTTTAAATGCTGTGCCAGCCATGCAAAATACTGGTGGCAAAATACCTGAAAAAGAACCCAAGTACATCAATACCCCAGAAACGAGTTTATATCATAAAAGCCAAATGTTATTTGGTTACTCAGAGCTTTATCAAGAAATAAGAAAAAAGCGGGAAGTGATTGTGGTGGAAGGTGAGTTTGATGTCATATCTTCGGCTCAAGCGCACGTCAATCACGTAGTGGGCATCAAAGGTTCCGCACTGACGACAGAGCACTTGCGGCTGATGAGCCGAGCCGCCGATCGTATTTTATTTGCACTCGATACTGATGCCGCTGGGGTAGAAGCTACTAAACGTGCCATCACGCTGGCACAAGACACTAACTTAGAGTTGCGAGTGATTGCTATTCCGGAAGGTAAAGATCCTGATGAGTTAGCTCGGCATGATCCTAAAACCTGGCGAGAAGCCAGTAAAACTTCGATTTCTATTTATGAGTTTTTGATCCAAGCCGCTCTTAAAAAATACGATCCTACTAAGCCAGAAGGCAAACGCAAAATTATTGTGGAGCTGGCGCCCATTCTTAACGCCATTGCCTTGAGCGTAGAACAAGATTACTATCTCAAGAAATTAGCCACTGAGTTGCACGTCAAAGAAGAGCTATTACGAAACGATTTTGTTCGTTTGCGAGACGCGCGTAAACCGCTCCGTTTTCATGACAAACCGGTCGAAGATAAAGAAGACACAGTGGCCGAAAAGGAGCCAGAGGTTAAATCTCGTCACTCCAAGCTATTGGAGTATGCGTTATTCCTCTTTTTCCGAAGTGACAGTAGTCAGATCGCTGCTAAGGCCAAGACGCTTCAAGAAATTGGTTTGAGTGGGCATGCTAAGTTGTTAGTTGAAGCAGCACAGAGCAGTAGCAGTCAGGGTGCCTTTGAACTGAAACAGTTTATTGAGCAGCTGCCAGATGACTTACAAGACTACTTGTTTAGCATTTACCACGAGCCAGAATTTCTTAAAGTCATCGAAAAAGGTGAGTTAGATAAAGAGTGGCAAAAAATCACTAAAGAGTTAAACCAAGAGTTCGTCAAAACGCATATTACTCGCATTACTGCCGAGTTGGATGAGCTGGATCAGAAGGTGGATAAGACCCCCGAGGATGAACAACGACAGCTCGAGTTATTGACAGAAGTGGCTCGACTTCGGAAGTTGAAAACCACGTAACATTTTCCAATTTCATGCTTGACACTACATACCCCCCAGGAGTATTCTGAGAATGTTCCTAACATGTCAAATTCCATTTCAAAACCATCTGAGGTGGTTGAGTCGTCCACCTCTAATCCTGATCAAGTTCTTACCCAACTCAAACGTATTCGGGGGCAATTAGATGGTGTGATTACGATGTATGAAGACGAGCGTGCCTGCGTCGATATCGTACGGCAAGTCATTGCCGCTCGTAACTCACTGGGACGTGTAGCACGAGACTTATTGACCGGCGAAGCTACTCGGTGCAGTCGTGAACGACGCGTCGAAGATCTAGATGAAATTTTAAAGGAATTATTTAAGTATTAGGGAAGTAACTGAGTCATTTAGTAATTAAGTAATTTAGGTTGGAAAAGCTATTTACTCAATTACTCAATTACTTATTTACTAACACAAGGAGACATATGTCTGATACTGCAACTCAAAGTGCCCCTCATTTTTCGGGCGATGAATTACAAGCCTACCTTAAAGACGGTAAAAATATGCCCTTATTAGTCGATTTTTACGCTGAATGGTGTGGTCCGTGCAAATTAGCTGCTCCCATTATTGATAAATTATCAGTCGAGTATAAAGGCAAGGTGACGATTGCTAAGTTAGATACCGATGAAAACAACGAGATGGCTCGTCAATTCGGAGTGATGAGTATCCCCACCGTGATCATTTTCAAGAATACTACTGGAGATGACAAAGCTGAGCTCATCGAAGTTGATCGCAAGATTGGCTACGGTGGCGAAGAAGCCTATCGAGAACTATTAAAGAAACTAGTGGGAGAAAAGTAAAAAGTAACTGGCTGGTGCTGTACCTGCTAGTGAATCACTTCTATGCCTAAGTCCATTCCTGTTGCCATCATTGGTTCTGGTCCCGCCGGTTATACGGCTGCCGTGTACGCTGCCCGGGCCAAGTTAAACCCAGTCTTGTTTGCTGGTTACCAAAGCGGTGGTCAATTGATGTGGACGACCGACGTAGAAAACTTTCCTGGTTTTCCCGCTGGTGTAGCTGGACCGCAATTAATGGTGCAGATGCGTGAACAAGCTCAAAAGTTTGGTGCCGACATTCAAGATGTCCATGTCACGGCGGTAGATTTTACCCAGCGGCCGTTTCGGATTTGGACGGCTTTACCTGAAGGTGTAGCGCCAGAAATTTACGATAAAGGCACGGCTGAAGAAGTCAAAGCTGTGATTGCGAAGATCAAAAAACTGCCAGCTACCTATGAAGCTGAAAGTGTCATTTTAAGCACTGGGGCCAGTTCTATCATGTTAAATGTCCCGGGTGAAATGAAGTTACTAGGCCGAGGGGTGAGTACCTGTGCCGTGTGTGATGCGGCCTTTTATCGTGAGCGAGACACTTTTGTAGTAGGCGGTGGTGATAGCGCGATGGAAGACACCTTGGCTCTGACCAAGTTTGCTAAAACAGTGACTGTCATTCATCGACGCGACTCTTTCCGTGCCAGCAAAATTATGCAAGAGCGGGTGTTAAATCACCCTAAAGTAAAAGTCCTGTGGAACAGTCAAATTCTGGAAGTCATTGGTGAGCAAAAGGTAGATAAACTAAAAATCCAAACTGGACCTGAAATTCAAGAAGTTCCCGCTGATGGAGTCTTTATTGCCATTGGCCACCGTCCGATCACGCGTATTTTCGATCAGCAAGTTATGTTGGATGAACATGGGTACATCGTGACACGCCATAGTTTAAGCGCCAAAGGTTTAGAACTGGCGCGCTTGGCGGTAAATGAAAAAGAGTTGATCGATTTTCCGAGTATGACCTCGGCAGAAGGTGTTTTTGCCGCTGGTGATGTCGTTGATGTCCGTTATAAACAAGCCATCACTGCCGCTGGTCAGGGTTGCCAGGCAGCGATCGATGCTGAGCGGTGGTTAGAGAAGAGAGGGTAAGAGGCTGAGTTATAATCTGTCACATAATCAATAACTCTGTCCAGTAAGGTGCATATGGGAAAAGAAGCAGGCTCTAAATCACTAGATTCATTCAAAAAAATCTGGGAAATGACTTGGTCTGAAAAACCTACTCCTGTTTATAGTGACAATCAACAGTTCGGTAGAAGTTTAGTTTTTTTCAATTTTACTTTAGCTGAAATTGCTCAATATTTGCCAGAGTTAGCGTCTGATTATCGTCTTAATATAATGGAAGTTCATCAGGGCGTCGAAATAGCAACACTGCAAGTCCAAATCGAAGACGAGATAGCGGCACTAATTGATCAACAACGTCTAAATAAAGATGCACTCATGCAGCTGATAGTGAAGCAAATTCGTAAGCTAATGATACTGCCAGCATATACAGATTTTATGCTGCAAGAAGAAATAGCCTATTTGCTGGAAACAGTTCGAGAGCACGAAGATGAAGGCAAACCAGTTGAAAACTGGATTTTCGCTGAATATTTTGAGGAAGATGGTCAAACTCGCCATCATTTTCGTCAACGGGCGTTACTTAATCAGATTTTGGCACAAGATACTAGCAGGGCAAATTGATATTTATGACATTTGTTTACTTCCACGGCTCGTTTGGCTCACCGGATGAAAACTGGGTGGGGTACCTAGAGCGGGAATTAAACGAGTTAGGTCATCACTTATTAAGGCCTCGCTTTCCGGCTGATGATTGGGACAGAATTACTACTGCTGGGCAAGCTACACCTCCGCAACGGCAATCGCTTCACAGTTGGATGAGGAGCTTTGATGAGTTCTACGAAACTGAGTTAAAAAATCACGCTCGTGAACCAATGGTTTTCATCGGTCATTCACTAGGCCCGGTTTTTATTTTGCACGTTTTAGAAAAATACCAACTTAAAATTGATGCAGCATTTTTTGTAGCACCCTTTTTATCGGCACTTGCCACCAAGTGGCAGTTTGATCATGTCAATTATTCTTTTTATAAAACGGATTTTGACTTTGCAAATCTTCGCGAATTGATTACTAAATCATATGTGGTTTATGGTCATGACGATCCGTATGTGCCTCAGACACGTTTTTTTGAGTTTGCTGACAAAATGGGCAGCGCCATGATTGAAGTCAAAGGTGGTAAACATTTAAGCAAGTCCGGTGGTTTCACCGAGTTTCCGTTGTTGTTAGAGCTGTGTAAAACTAGAATCTTTGGAGCTAAATAAAGGAAGCCTATGTCTGACGTTTATCAACAATCAGTTGAGTTACACCAAAAGTATCAAGGCAAGCTAGGTGTCCAATCATTAGTTTCTGTCAAAAATCGTGACGATTTGTCGTTAGCTTATACGCCTGGTGTAGCTGAGCCTTGTCGAGTAATTGCCAAAGATCCCGACAAATCTTTTGAGTTAACCATGCGAGGCAGAACCGTGGCGGTGATTTCTGATGGTTCGGCGGTATTGGGGTTGGGGAATATTGGACCGGAAGCTGCCATGCCAGTTATGGAAGGTAAATCGTTATTAATGAAAGAGTTTGGAGGTGTGGACTCAATTCCACTGGTCATCGCTACACAAGATACTCAAGAAATTATTAAGTTCGTTAAACAAGTGGCCCCTTCATTTGCTGGTATTAATTTAGAAGATATTTCAGCCCCACGGTGTTTTGAAGTGGAAAGTGCTTTACAAGACATTGGTATTCCCGTATTTCATGACGACCAAGATGGAACAGCCATTGTGGTCACTGCGGCTCTAAGAAATGCTGCCAAAGTGGTGGGCAAGAAATTTGAGGAGCTCAGTATTGTGATCGTAGGTGCGGGTGCGGCTGGCTTAGCGACGGCTAAGATGTTACAGAGCGTGGGCGACGTGGTAGTCGTGGATAGTAAGGGAGCACTTAGTTTGGACCGAACTGACCTTAATCCCTATAAACGAGCCTTTGCCGAAATTTCTAATAAGCAACAAAAGTCAGGAGATTTAGCAACTGTGTTGCAAGGCGCTGACGCGGTAATTGGAGTGTCAGGCCCGGGGATTATTACTAAAGAAATGGTATCCAGCATGGCCGATCAAGCCATCGTAATGGCCATGGCCAATCCGGTGCCAGAAATCATGCCAGCGTTAGCTAAAGAAGCCGGTGCCATGGTGGTGGCAAGCGGACGGAGTGATTTTCCTAATCAAATTAATAATGTGTTGGCATTTCCGGGTATTTTCCGAGCGGTGGTTGAAGCCCGTTTACCACGAATTACCAAAGAAATGAAGTTTGCAGCGGCTGAGGCCATTGCCAGCTGTATCCCTGAGCCTACTGCTGACCGTATTATCCCTGAGCCCTTTTTCCCTGATCTTTCTAAAATAGTAGCAGAAGCAGTTAAGAAAGTTGCCTAGCTCAACCTATGTCTAAAGTCTTAGTGACCGGTGCCAGCAGTTACGCCGGAGCCAAAATCTATACCGATTTGCAGTCACACCTTGAGGTGGTGGGAACATATTACACTCACCAGTTATTTCCGGAGCTAATTAAGTTAGATTTGACCAAGCCGAGTGAAGTTGAAACAGTTCTGACGAACATCAAACCTGAGGTCATCGTTCATGTTGCTAATCATTCTAGTGGCAGCTGGTGTAAGAAACATCCGCAAGAAACTGAACAGCTAAATTATCAAGCTACTCAGACCTTGGTGGATTTGGCTAATAAGTTAGCAGCGCAGCTAATTTATATCTCATCATTTGCTCCCTTAAATACTCCACCGGGGACAGACATCTATGCCGACTCTAAAATGAACGCTGAGAAGTATATTAATCAGACCTCAAATAATTACGTGATTGTCCAACCATCCGAGATTTATGGCTGGAGTCCTAACACTACTAATGATCGGCCATTTAATCGTTTGCTGAAAAATATTCACAACCATGAAAATGGCGCTTATGACAATTTTTGGCAGTTTCAGCCCACCTACCTGAAGCATCTTTCTGAAGTCATTGCTGCAGTCATTACTAAAAAAATAAGTGGCCAAACTATTCCGGTGGCAGTCCATAAAAAAGTTACCCGCTACGAGTTGGCTAAAGATCTTTTTAAAGCTTTTGATTTACAAGTCGAGCCAATCGATGAAAATCGCGGCAGTAATACCTTCCAGGATAATCTCGAAAAACTTAATGAACTACATTTGCCCACGTATACTTACGACCAAGTTATCGAAGAAATTATTCAGGAAATAAAGGAGCATCATGGCCAGTAACCCTCATAAAAATGCGGTCAAACAGCTTGATCATGTGGCAGGCCTACTCAGCAAACAGTACGACGGAAAGCTCAACCAACGTTTTCAGGCAGCTATTAACAAACTTAAAACCCCTGACCGTGTTTTAGAAACAGAACTTAAAGTGAAGATGGATGACGGTAAAACAAAAACGTTTCAAGCCTATCGCTCTCAACACAACAATGCCCGAGGACCATACAAAGGTGGGATTCGCTTTCACCCTGGTGTCACTAAAGAAGAGGTGATGGCCCTCTCTACCTGGATGACATGGAAATGTGCAGTAACCGGTATTCCGTATGGTGGTGGTAAAGGGGGAGTAATTGTCGATCCACAAACATTAAGTGCCACTGAGTTGCAAAATCTAAGCCGTGCTTATGCTCGTTTTATTGCTGAACACATTGGTCCCTGGACAGATATTCCGGCTCCTGACGTCAATACCAATGGTCAAATTATGGCTTGGATGGTGGACGAGTGGGAACAAGTGATGACCAAAAACTTGGGCCAAGTCCTCGAGAATCCCTGGGCCACATTTACGGGCAAGCCTCTTAATTTGGGTGGCTCGCAAGGTCGGGAAGAAGCAACGGGGTTGGGCGGAGTGATTACACTCAAAGAAGCTAGTTTTAACATGGGACTATTGCCCCGAGAAACCACTGTGGCTGTCCAAGGTTTTGGGAATGTGGGGTACTGGTTTGCCTTTCATGCTCAGCAAAGAGGTTATAAAGTAGTGGCATTGTCTGATTCCAAAGGCGCTGTTTATAAGCGTGGAGGCTTTGATTTGGAGACTGTCATGGCTCATAAACAGAAGACAGGCTCACTCAAAGGATTAGGTGATGAGTTGACCAATGAAGAATTACTAGAACTTAAAGTTAATGTCCTCGTGCCCGCAGCCTTGGAGAACGTGATTACGGCTGAAAATGCAGACAAAATCAAAGCCCAATTAATTGTGGAGATGGCCAATGGACCGGTTACACCCGAAGCAGATCCGATTTTATTTGCTAAAGATATTACCGTCATTCCTGATGTGTTAGCTAATGCGGGTGGCGTGACGACCTCATACTTTGAGTGGGTGCAAAACCTGCACGGTTATTACTGGTCACATCAAGACGTGGTGGCAAAATTGGAACCGCTCATGAAACAAGCTTTTGATCAAATGTGGCTGATGAAAGAGAAAACTCACCAAGATGGACGGACCGCTACCTACTTAAACGCAGTTAAATCAGTTGTGGATACCATGATTCTACGCGGTAGAGTATAATAGCGCATTCACGCATCCTAAGAGGTACTTTTCTATGGCTATTCCCAAAGCTGTCCAACGAGATATTGAAGAACTGCTCAAAAAGGGCAAACAAGCTGGGTTCATCACTCAAGATGATGTTCTCGAAGCGTTTGTCGAGCCTGAGCTGTATATTGATGAGCTCGATGAGTTTTATGACCGCGTCATTAGCGAAGGTATCGATATCTTTGAGTCAGTCTCTGATGATGCCCAAGGTGAAGACGCCGACGTCTTGCAACGTGAGCTAGAAGTCTTATCTTCGCTTGATTCTGATGGTGTGTCTGACCCTGTCAGAATGTACCTCAAGGAAATTGGTCGCATTCCGCTTTTAAATCGTGAAGAAGAAATTCGTTTGGCTCAAAAAGCCGAGTCTGGTGATCTCAAAGCCAAAGAAAAACTGACAGCCTCTAACTTACGGTTAGTGGTCTCAATTGCCAAGAAATACATTGGTCGTGGCATGACGTTCTTGGATTTGATCCAAGAGGGCAACAAAGGTCTCATTCGGGCCGTCGAAAAGTACGACTGGACCAAAGGTTTTAAATTCTCAACCTACGCTACCTGGTGGATTCGCCAGGCTATTACGCGGGCCATCGCTGACCAGGCTCGGACCATCCGGATTCCGGTCCACATGGTGGAAACCATCAATAAATTGATGCGCACCGCCCGTAAGTTGATGCAAGACCTCGGTCGTGAGCCAACTCCAGAGGAGATTGCCACCGCCATGGGCGACATGGATGCTGATAAGGTTCGTGAAATTCTCAAGATTTCTCAAAATACCACCTCATTGGAATCTCCAGTGGGTGAAAGTGATGATGACAGCGTCTTAGGCGACTTCATCGCTGATGAGCGACAAATTTCGCCTTACGAAGCTACCAGTCAACAAATGTTGCGTGAGAATGTGGAAGAGGTCCTGTCCGCACTCTCCGACCGAGAAGCTAAAGTCCTCAAAATGCGCTTTGGATTAAGTGGCAACAAGATGATGACTCTCGAAGAAGTGGGCCAAAAATTTGGCGTCACTCGCGAGCGGATCCGACAAATTGAAGCCAAGGCTCTGCGCAAGCTCAAACATCCTTCTCGACGAAAGATGCTGCAAGATTTCTTGGAGTAATTGCTAGTTCTCTAATTGCTAATTGGATAATTTAAGCTTCTTTATTGAGGAAATGTGTATTTTAATTAGCTCTTCGTTTTCATTAAGTACTGGTCTTGAAACTGCTTCTTGAGCTTCCACAAAATTAGCCCAAATTGAATTACCTCGACCACGATAAGTATGGCAAGAGGCTAATTAAAAGCGATTTTCCTCTGAAGGCAAGTGACGGCTGAGACGGGATATCTCTTTGAAACAGGTGTATATACACTGGCATTATTGTGGCACGATCATGCACTATTTATGCTAGCGTAAAAATGAGGTTCTGTTTAGGAGTGTGTCAGCGAAAAGGTCTTTTGTTGAGCTCGTGTTTTTTCGTTTGTATGAATATTGGCAAAAATCATACAACGGACACAAAACTTCCTTCAAAATGGTACCCTCACAAACCTGTTTTTTATAGATTGTGCGATTATTAACAAAAATGCCACTTACCAAACCTTCACTTGTCTCTAGCCTTGATCACACATACTTTCCTTAGACTATCCATCAGATCTAACGAAAGGAATGTATGAACATCATTATCAAAGTTATCTTAGCTTTTGTTTTTCCACCTTTGGCTGCCTTGATGGAAGTTGGTTTAAGTTTCCACTTTGTCTTAAATGTGGTCTTAACCTTATTCGGCTGGCTTCCCGGAGCTCTTCATGCCTTGTGGTTAGTTTATTCCGCCAATAACTCAGGTAATTATAGTGACCCTGTCACGCTGTAAATTCAATCATGGTTTTCGGGAAATGGCGCGAGTTCACTGATTGTGTTATAGCAGCCGCTGCCTTACAGTAAGCACTGATGAATACCGTTCTTTCTCTTTCGAAGCTAGAGTTTAACGAGCAATTTAGCCAGGCTCTCGAAATTCTCGAAAAAAGTACCCAACATGTTTTTATCACTGGTCGTGCGGGGACTGGCAAATCTACCCTGCTCAGTTACTTTCGCCAGCAGACGCAACAAGCCTATGTGGTGGCCGCTCCCACCGGAGTGGCGGCGCTCAACGTCCAAGGAGAAACTATTCACTCCTTATTTAAATTTTGGCCGAATATCACTGTCGCTGAAGCCAAGAAGCAAGCCTATAAAGCCCACAAGAAACGAGAGCTTTTTCAAAACCTCCAGATTTTAGTCATCGATGAAATTTCGATGGTGAGAGCTGATTTGATGGATGCGATGGATATTTTTTTGCAAACCATCCGCGCTAATGATACGCCGTTTGGTGGTGTGCGCTTAATTGCCTTTGGTGATCTCTATCAATTACCACCGGTTTTAAATCGTGAAGAAGAGATTGCCTTTAGTTTGATTTATCCTTCTCCCTATTTTTTTGATTCCGAAGTTTTTCAACGCTTGTTGCAGATGCAACCATCACCTCTGACAGTGATTGAACTCCAGACAATTTATCGCCAATCTGAGCAAGAATTTATTGAGGTTTTGAATGGGATTAGAGATAAGACCCTGACCTCTGAGCAATTAAACATCCTTAATCGCCGAGTCAATGATGAGTGGGCTGAACACCTAGATACGGCAATTGTGTTGACTGCCACTAATTATCAGGCAGAACACATCAATACTCGCCAACTGCAAGCTTTAGATGCTGAACCATGGTTTTATCAGGGCTCGATTACCGGCAGTTTTGATAAGCCCAGTTTTCCCACCGATGAAGTGATCACGCTGAAACCTGGAGCCAGAGTGATGATGGTTAATAATGACGCTGACAAACGCTGGGTCAATGGCAGTATGGGCCGGGTAGTCAAGTTTCAACCCAAGCCAGACAATCCTGCTGCCACCTTAGTGATTGTTAAGCTCGATAGTGGTGAAGAGGTGGAGGTGGCACCGTATTCATGGGAAATCAGCCAATCTATTTATAATCAAGAAACGAACACGATTGAGAGAGAAGTGATTGGCAGTTTTTCTCAATATCCTCTGCGGTTAGCGTGGGCAGTGACGATTCATAAAAGCCAAGGTAAAACTTTTACCAAAGTCATTGTGGATCTTGGTCGTCAAGCGTTTGCAGCGGGGCAGACGTATGTGGCCTTAAGTCGCTGCACCTCTTTGGGTGGCCTCCATCTGGTACGTCCCCTCCGAGACAACGATATTCAGCTCGATTCTCGAATTCTCTCTTTTCTCAAGACACTTAAATAAACGCTTGGCTAAGAATTGTTTTCCTGATAAAATCAACGTTCGTTGAACCTCAATCCCCGATAGCTCAATGGCAGAGCAATTCGCTGTTAACGAAAAGGTTCTAGGTTCGAATCCTAGTCGGGGAGCTTCTGTTTTCCATCGAGTAAAATTTCCATAGCCCTCTTGGGTTCCGAACCTTTGTTATACTTCACTCATGAAAATTAACAAAAAGTTTCAATCAACTGTTGAAGCATATAATCAATTTGCTCCTCAGTTTATTAAACATCTAGAAGCAAAAGTATCAAATATTGAGATGGATAAATTTGATAGTCACGTTCAAGGAGGATATATCCTTGATGCTGGATGTGGTTCATGCAGAGACGCAGCCCAACTTATAAAGAGGGGTTATAAAGTTCTGGGGATTGATGCTTCAGAAGGGCTGTTGAATGAAGCAAAGAAAATTCATCCCGAGGTACCTACTCAGTTAATGAGTTTGACAGAACTGGAATTTGAAACAGTGACTTTCAATGGGGTGTGGTGTAGGGCGACGCTGCTCCATATTGATAGAGATGAAGTACCTAAAGTTCTGTCGAATTTTCACAAAATTTTGAAATCTCAAGGCATTTTATATATACAAACAAAAAAAGGTGAAGGAGAAGGAACTCAACCAGTCCCATTTGATCCATCTATGACACGCTTTTTCACTTTTTTTGAAGAAAAAGAACTATGTCAATTAGTTACTAATGCTGGATTTGAAATTGTAGAAAGTTATACGTACGACACCAAAGATAGAGAAAAGAGTGCTAAGGGACAAGAGTGGGTAGTAATTTTTGCAAGAAAGATTTAATTATTATTGAACAAGTTTAGCTTAAGGGGAGATAATAGTTTGTTTTTTCAAACGATGTAGTTCGGTAATCTTTCCACAAAGTGAGCTCCTGTTTTTAACCTCAACACTTTTTATATAATAATCTCATGTCAATAAAGAACAAGATGACTGGGGATTTTAGTGATAAGCCTACAACGCAAACTTTTTTTGTCGCTATAACCAAATATATTGAATCACTAGGTCTAACCAATAAAGAAGTGAAAGCTCAAGTAAGTTACGGTGTAAACAGGAAATTTATATGGTTGTGGGCGTACGACAGAACACCCGATGGGATTCTTTACATGACCGTTTGCTTAGATAAAAAAATTGACGACTCCCACTTTCACAATGTTACGCAGATAAGCAAAAATCGTTGGAATCATCATGTCGAAGTAAGATCACAAGCAGCAGCAACAAGCGGCTGGTTACGTCTGCTTATCCATGAGGGATATGAGTTTGCTAAGAAATAAGTCTTAACTACTTCCAACATAGGGAGCATTAGTCTTCACTCAAGAACTGTTCTTGTCTCCCACTCAACTTTTAAACTTTTGTTATACTTGGGACTATGGCCCAATCTTTAGTTCGAAATGCCACTTCAGCCGATGCTTTAGCTATTGCCCAGATCCATGTTAAAACATGGCAATGTACATATCGGGGCCAAGTTCCGGATAGTTTTCTCGATTCGATGTCAGTTCAGCAAAGGAAAGAAGATTGGCAAAAAGCACTAGATAATCCAGCAAAAGATATCTATGCACTTGTTGCAGAAGTAGATAGCAAAATTGTGGGTTGGTGTACTGGCGGGGTTAACAGAGATGAAGATGTAGATAAAGATACTGGAGAGCTTCACGGAATTTATATTGACCCAGAATATATAGCCAAAGGTGTGGGTACAGCCCTAATGGAATATCTTCTCCAGCTGTTAAGAAAAGATGGCTACAAAAAAGCGACCTTGTGGGTTCTCGATACTAATCAACAAACGAGAGAGTTTTACGAAAAGAAGGGCTGGCGCGTAGAGGGAAGAACGAAGGTAGAGCCAAGAGACGGTTTTTCACTGAATGAAGTAAGATACATTATTGAGCTATAAAAAATTTTCACGATATGACTTCAACTAATGTATCGGTAGCCGCTTTTCAAGGTCAAGCTATTTATAGTGATATTCCTAAAGCGCTTAAGGTAATCAAAGAAACACTTCAATGGGCTGAGAGCAAAGGTGTGGATATACTCTGTTTTCCAGAATGTTACTTGCAAGGCTATACGTGGAGTGAAGAAATATCTCGTAAGGTGAGCATTGAGTTACATTCAGCAGATTTTAAACACATCCTTGAACAACTTCATAGCTATAAAACCACGGTAATATTAGGAGTAATAGAGAGAGACGCTGAGAAAATCTACAATACCGCAGTTGTAATAGAAAAAGGTAAACTCTTAGGTAAATATCAAAAATGTCACATTCACAATAAAGAAGAGTTTTTTACATGTGGAACTGCGTATCCCATCTTTAAAAAGAAAGGCATAAAGTATGGAATTAATATCTGCTATGACTCAAGATTCCCTGACTCAACAGAAGCGTTAGCTAAACAAGGTGCTCAAGTTATTTTCAGCCCTTTAAATAATAGCTTGCCTCACGCCAAAGCTGATGATTGGAAAGACAAGCACTTACCCTACTTTATTGAAAAAGCAAAACAAAGTGGTTGTTGGATTGTTACATCAGATGTGGTTGATAATTCAGAAACTCACACCGGTTATGGTTGTACAGCTTTGGTTAGCCCAGATGGAAAGGTGATTGAGTATTTAGAACATTCCAAGCAAGGGAATTTTCTGAGAAAACTAAGTTTGTTCGAAAATCGTTCCAAAGAGTGAGTATTATCCTATAACAATTAATATTTTTCCAAACTTTAAATCTTATTTTGCTATATAAAGAAGCTATTTCAATTAAAAGAAATGTGTTAACCTGGTCTTGAAGGTTTTTATTTATGCTAGAAAATAATGCACAGATAGGCTTAGAAGTTAACAAAACTCAAGACCTGGGTCCGGTATTAAACACTAATCTAGTTGTCCCAAGAGAAAGTGTAACTGGGTTTGAGAATACTCCATGCTTGGTATTTGGTAATGGAGTTGAGATTGAGACTGTAGTCTATGCCAAAAGTACCCAAGAGAACGTGAGAGAGATGGCCGATGGCAGAAGCGTCCTTTCATTACACCAAAGAAGAGGAAGCGATGGAGAAGGTACAGATGTAGTCAAAGTACATTTCCTACCCACAACTTCATTAGCAGAAAGGGCGTCAGATCCTGAGCAGGTGGCTGAGTCAGAGAAGTGGCACATACAAATAGATGCTATAACAGGTTTTTTATCTATGGCGAATGCGTTTACAAAAGATCAAATTATTATTTCTAATGGCTCCTCACCTGATTATTATTTATTTATGGATACTAATCCACAATTTGCAGCCTTTATGAGATTGAGGTGTGGATTCAGAGGAACTATTGGAGGTACTCAGGTATGGATAAAAAGAAGCGAGTTCACATCAGAAGAGAACAGAGCGCTAATGAGCAGCTTTTTAGAATCATTGAAAGAAAGAGTGAGTACTGTTTCATAACTGGTTAATTAACTCAGATACCCATTTAGTTTGACTATCCAATGGCTTAGATAACTGTAAAGTTAGATATCCAGTTCTAGAAATGTGTGGATCATCAGAATTAGTAATCATTCTTGTGCCTGGCAATAATTCTAAAACATGATTAACTAATTTTTCCTTATCATTTCTTATAGCGCTATCTATTTCTGAATTAACACGATGAATTCTGAAAGGAACTGTTTCCATTGCAATCAAGACAGTATCAATGTTTTTTTTGTGCAAAATAATAAGAGAACTAACTAAAGAAATTAACTTAGCTGATGGAGTTTGTGTTTTGACAAGTTCTTTGAATTCCTGTGGTAAAAAAAACTTCTTGAGTGAAGATAAGTTGAATTTTTGTTTTTGAAAGACTTCATCTTTTTCTAAGGCTTGCTGTTTCACCTTTTTATTATTGCGAAGTAAACTTATAAGATTCCATATGCGGTCTAAGTCTTCTTCAGGTTGATTTGAATTCAAATCTTTTAGCAAAACCTGTATTTTTGATTTCCACCAAAACTCAAGTGATGTTTCACTAGATTCTCTCAAATGAAGTTCAGTTAGATTTTTCTCAATAGTAGTGTAGTCGATGACATCTATTTCATTATTAAAGGTCAAAATAGTGAATAAGTCAGGAAAGTAGTTCTGTAAAATTAAAATAGCTTTATTTAATTCAATGCGGTTTCTTTCTAGAGCTAACTCAAGGCTTCTCTGTGATTGATTCTCAATTTTAGGTAATTGGATTGACTGGATAATGGCTGTAGTGGGTCCTGTAATTCCCACACGAACGTCGGGTAGCCGATATTCAGGTGCTTGTTTCCCAATAGCTTCCAGAGGTGAAAGAGTAAATTGAAGTTCTTCAGGACCTTCATACACTAAATCCGGCGACTGGATTCGCCAACTGAGAAGTCCTTGATCTAAGGCAACTGAAGACCAAGATGTAGTATGAGCTAGAACAGTACTTTCCAACTGGTTTGCGAGCTGTTCAAAAAAAACACTGCCATGAATTAAATCACCTAGTGTCATTTCTCTTAAATAACTTTCTACTAAGGTACTTAACCTCTCAATTGGTAACTCATTGTGAAGAAATATTCTTTGAAAATATTTCTCCCCACTATCTTGTCGCGTCTGGGTGGCTGTGATGATCCTATCAAGTGAGGTAACTAAGTTTGCTAAATCATCAACTCTAAGCAGTTTATGATAGTGGTAAAATTCCTCATTTTTATCTTCATTATCGGGGTCTTTTTTCTCAAGATACTCAGTGTATGCATCAGGGTTATTCCAATAGCTCAATATAAATTGACCTTCGGATGTGGCGAATTGAATAGCATCAAAGCCTAATCGACTGCGAGGTGAGAAAGAGGCACGGACAGAAAAAGAACCACTTGAGAGAAGTCTCAAAACGAGTTCTTTGCTAAGCGTAGAATTAGTTGGTGGTAAACTTTCCAAGTAGTTTTTAGCTTTGTCTAATACTTGATGAAAATTCGATTGAGGTCCTACTTCGTTGTTTGCCTTGGCTCTAATAACTGCACCAACTGGGTATTCTAGAATCATACTTCAGTATAAAGGAGTTTATGTTTACTGCCAAACGCACACATTTTTGCTATGCTTAGTTTGTCATGGGTGAAAAAGGATTACAAACTATTGAAAATTGATAAAGTATTTCGGGTAAAGTCCCACAAGGGGAGCTTTTTCTATCCGAACCATATTTTCGTCAAGTGAAGTGACTCGAGTCCTAGCTGGATGTCCCACTATTTATTATCCGAACTTATTTTACTTTCTACAAATTGATGAATAGACGCTAACATCTGAGCAATATCTTTGTCTTGAATTAACACTCCCACAGGTTGTTGATTTGAATATGTAAATAAGATTACTTGGTTGCCAGATATATGTATGCCCCCAGGAAATGAGTAGTTAGCGGGTAGAAAGTACGTTTGTCGGAACTCAGTTATATCTTTTTTTATTTCTTTCAGAGCCGCTTTGTTTTTCGGTGTAATGAGTTTTGTGGGAATTTTTTTACTTACTCTGAGACTAGTATAGAAGGGGATTGGATCTCCGTGTTGTGTGTAGTTCCCAAAAACGAGAATTGGCTCTTTTTTGTCAATTAATGTCTGTTCTAGTAATGTTTGAACTCCAGATTCACCAGTAAAGATCGAAATCTTTGGTATATTGAGTTCACTTCGCTCCATTAATTCAAGTTCCTTTTGAACTTTTTCTAGCGAATTAATTTTTTTATTTAACTCCTGTTGCTGGTTCTTGAGATATTCTTTAATTCTGACTGGTGGTTCAGCATGAAAAAATAAAATCCCATTATCTGTCGAAACGCTGACTAACCCTTTTTGGATTAAAGTGTCCAAAGTTGTGTAGGCAGAAGCGCGCTTAATACCTGTACCCTTGGCAATTTGGCCTGCTTTAAGGTTATTGTTCTCTAACAATGCTAAATAGATTTTGGCCTCATACTGGCTAAATCCGCATTTTGTCAGTGTGTCTTGAAGCTCTAACATAGTGTTGTCGGAATGTTACAACATTTTGACAAAATAATCAAGTCGAATATACTGCACCTAATCAGTTAGAAGGATTTATATGTCCAAAGAAAATGCCGTTACTTTTTTAGACCCATTTGTAATAAGTGCCTACAAGCATCTAGTTTTAGGAATCGACTTTAGACAAGCTTTTGCAGATTCAGTGAGCTTAGTTGATTTTGAACAGAAAAAAGAGGAGTTATTGAAGGAAATAGATAGAAGGCTACTTAGTGGTTCTGTTGAAGATTTGGGTAAGCTTATTAAAAGTATGCAAATTACCAGAAATTCAAACAAAGATGAGTTGCAAGAAAGAGCTGCTCTAGAACGTTTAGAAAACGAACTTGGGTTAACAGTTGAACAGGCTTCTCTTGTATTTCAGACATGCACTCAGTTAAACGATCAATTATTTAATAAGCTCTGGGGAATTAGTTCTCAAGGTCAAGGTTAATTATGCCAATAGGTACTTTTATAAACATAGTAGCAGTAGTAATCGGTGGAGTAGTTGGGCTACTTCTAAATAAAAACTTTCCACAAAAAATTCAACAGATCGTATTTCAAGGAATTGGTCTGTGTACTTTATTAATTGGTATGCAAATGGCACTTCAAGTAAAAGATCCGCTTATTCTTATTTTTAGTATCTTGATTGGGGGAATACTGGGTGAGATTACCAGACTAGAAGATAGAATTGAAAATCTCAGTAATATGCTAAAGAAAAGAGTTGGCTCTCAGGATGAAGGGTTTACTCAGGGACTTGTAACTGCTTTTCTCATTTTTTGTATTGGCTCTATGACGATTGTTGGCGCATTAAATGAAGGGATCTCTGGTGATCGTTCCTTGTTACTCACAAAATCAGTCTTAGACGGGTTTACCTCAATTGCCCTAGCTTCAACTTATGGGATTGGTGTGCTTTTTTCAGTGATTCCAATGCTTATTTTCCAAGGTGGCTTGACTGTTTTTGCTAGTCAATTCAGTGACCTGTTTAGCCAATCTCTTCTTTTACAACTTACGGCTACAGGAGGTATCCTAATCTTAGGTATTGGTATTAATTTGCTCGAAATCAAAAAAATAAAAGTAGTTAATCTCTTGCCTTCTTTACTAGTTGCTGTATTACTTACAGTGCTTTTACTTAAATGAAAGGAAGTATGATCACAGTCGACGACTTTAAAAAGTTAGATATTCGTATTGGAAAAGTTATTTCAATCGAAAAGGTCCCAGATGCTGATAAACTCCTGAGGTTTGTTTTTGATGTCGGTGATGAGCATAGGCAAATCATGGCGGGAATGGCAGAGTTTTTTCTTGATCCTTCTCAGTTAGTAGGTAAAGAGATGCCCATTTTAATGAATATAGAGCCAAGGAATTTCCGTGGATACACTAGTCATGGAATGATTATTGCTGCTGATGTAAATGGCGCTCCGGTTCTTTTACATCCTGAAAAAGAGATTCCTGCTGGGAGCATTGTTCGCTAACTAAATAACCGTTCGGATAAAGTCCCACACCGGGAGCTTCTGTTTGAAAAGATGGTTTTAAATCAGGCATTTTCAAGAATATATCAGTATATTTTTAGAGTTCGACTGAATCTCTGTATTTTTCTGCCTATTTTTTTTGTTCACCAAGTACTCTAGAGTGTGTAAACAGACTAATCCACCCAAATAAGAAGATTAAAAAATTATCTTAAATCTTTTCTCAGCCTCTTCAAATAGTTTTATAACTCTATCTATCGTTTCTGAAGAAAGCTTTACTTCACTCTGCTCTGTTAGCTTCAGAAAGTTTCTAGATAATAAAACCTTATCTTTTTTATGTTGTTTTATATATTCTGAGTTTTTTGAAGTGTAACTTACGCTTTCATCTTCTAAAACATACTTTTTGAAATCCTCGGCAGCAAAGATATCTTCTATAGTGCTATTGTCACTATCTAATACAGACAATATTTCCTCTTTAGATATTAACCAATCTTTTCTAAGATGCTTTTCAGCATCTTTTTTACCTTTATCGTTGTCATATAAGTAAAGCACATTACATCCCCATCCATTAAGAATAGTACCTACAAAAGGCATATTTCCTGACCCACCTCCAAATATGAAATTTAATATAAATTTACCGGTCAATAGCTTAAAACTATTTAGATAGTAAACATCAGATGGTCCTTCACATACGATGTTGCTTTTCTTATCTAAGTTTACAACACCAGAGGTAAGCTCTAATCCAATTGCAGTTAATAAAGGTGTTAATGTTTCTTTGTCGGCGACTTTATGAATTTTCGACTCAATATGTGTGCCAATATTATATCCAATTGTGTACAAAATCCTCCGAAGCTTTTCTTGTTCATCTTCAGTTAGCTCATCAACTTTAGTTTTTAGTTGATAGTATATCCTGTCATCTTTTTTGTGTTTTTTTTCCTCATAATACTTCTTTAAATCGTCTGTAATTTCAGATATTTGAACTGCTTCTATTAGTTTTGGGATCTCAGCTCTTTGAACAAGTCTTATTCGATGCAATTTGTCAGTATCTATTAGATATGGTGAATGGGTTGTAAAAATAATCTTCTTTTTTTTAGAAGTATCTTCTAATTTATTTAAGATATCTCTCTGTGCAGATGCATGTAGAAATAAGCCTGGTTCGTCTATTAATAAAATATTATCCTTTTCTTCTTTGGATCTAGCAGTTATACGAATATAGAAAGCCAGATGCCATCTTTTTCCTTGACTTCTAATTTCAGGAGGGTAATATGATTCATCTTCTCTTATTTGAAACATTAGTTGTTCTGAATCCCAGTCAATTTGAATATTAGAAAAGTCTTGGGACCAAAACCTCTTATATTCTTGCTTTAGCTGTAGGTTTAATTGTTCTTTATGTTGTAGTTTTTCATGTATCTCACCTGAAGTAATAACATTTAGATCTAAGCCAGTTATTAAAGCAAGATCCTTCATCAGGGGATGACTCTGTACATCACTTAGAGCTAATGTAGAAGGGAAAGTTTCATCAAAAGACCTAAATAGAATAAAGTTGGGTAGTAATGTTTTTATTACTGGGATGAAATTTACTTGGATATTATTTAGCAGTGAGAGCTGATTTGCTAGTAAATCAACATTTTGGACAATGTCTAATAGTTCTTTTTTTTCTTCAGATAAAGAAAGTGCGTCTCTAAGTTTGGAAATTTTTGTGTTGTAGGTAGTAAAATCCTCTATACTATCTGGTACTAAATGATGTAGTTCTTCACGATCTCTAAAACTATTAATTAATTTTTGTAGTTGGTCTTTGGCTTTTTCTTTGATAGTAGTATACGAATCAGCAACACCAAACAGTTGTTCATATGTTTTATCATCTATGAAATACTCTGAAGGAAACCTTTTATTAATTGTAATTTCAATACCTTGACCTTTGCTATTTGGTTCAATCTTTAGTTGTTTCTTTATTACATCATTATCAGATTCTTGAAGGGAAAATGTTAAAGCAACCTCAGGTGTCCTATCTTTCCTAAATAAAGATTTTGCTTTCTCTCTGATAGGAATATCACTATTAAAATCTTCAAGAGCCTCTAGCAAGGCTGTTTTTCCAGCCTCATTTTTACCTGCAAATATAGTAATACCATCTTCAAAATTACATTCACCGCTATCAATAATTGACTTATAGTTTTTAACTCTGAACCTAAGTAATTTCATAACCTACCTTTAAAGTTAACGTGATTTTAACAGATTGAAATGAAAATAATATTAAGTAAAGATCATCTACACACTGCAGTTAAATATCTAGTATCATCAGACTTACTACTAACTTAACTAAAATGAGTAAAATTCTAACTTCCTCCAACAGAGGCAGCAAACGACATCGAACCTTTTTTCTTCAATTAATAACTCTAATCTAACCACAACCCAACTCGAAATGTTCAACCCTCTAACGTTTTTTGTAGTACAATTAGCCTATAAAATTAATAGGAGAATAAAATGAGTAAGCTAATTACCTGTATCTGGTTTGTTAATAACAATGGAGAAGAGGCAGTAAGATACTACATCGACACTTTTAAATCAGCCCCTGGTAATCATGAAGCAAAACTGGGAGATATCACCAAAGCACCTAAAGCGTCTGAAGAAGTTTCTGGTAGACCTGAGGGGTCCGTTATGACAGCTGAATGCGAGCTTGACGGTATAAGCTTCATGGCTCTAAATGGTGGTCCTCTCGAACAATTCAAACTTAATGGGTCAACGTCTTTTATAGTTGAGTGTGAAACCCAAGAGGAAATTGATTTCTTCTGGGAAAAGTTATCAGCAGTTCCTGAAGCTGAGCAATGCGGATGGTGCACTGATAAATTTGGCGTCACATGGCAAATCGTCCCCAGAATTTTAGATGAAATGATGAGAGACCCTCAAAAAGCTGAGGCGGTAACTGCTGCTTTTATGCCAATGAAGAAACTTGACCTGGAAGCAATTAGAAAAGCTGGTGAATAAAGCTATTAAAAAAATAGAGTTTTAAGATGAAAAACTCTCATACTGAGTTTCACAAAGACGGCTCAATTAAAGCAATAGGAAAGCTTAAAGATGGAAAGCGCGATGGTTATTGGAAATGGTATCGCAAAGATGGAAGCAAGCTGAAAACTGGATACTTCAAACAAGGGATATTAGCAAAAGAATGGATGAAGTACGACAAAAAGGGGAAACTGATTAAATACTGAGCAGTAATTTTATGAAGTTACCTAAAAGTCTAACAACTGTAACACCGCTTTCAAAGGCTTTAGCTTTAATTCTTTTTTTCCTATTACCCATCTTAGGTTTTTATCTAGGCATGAAGTATCAGCAAGCTCTTATTTTTAGTCATTCAATCTCCCTAATTGAAAACACGTCTTCAGATTTAGACATAGAGAAATCAGATACAACTAATTGGCTAGATTATAAAAATAATACCTGGGGGTTTGAACTAAAACTCCCCCCCACTTGGGAAGGATATTTAGTAAGTGAACATAATTGGACCACAAATCCAACACATGAGTATACTGCTGATATTTGTATTTATTTTAAACGCTTTGATAGTATTCCTGCCTGTATTTTGCATGTGAGTGTGTTTTCTGCTGAAGAATTGCAAGCCGTAAGTAAAAAAGGTGCTTTACCTAATTTATTAGGTCAGTCGAATCAATTTTTCTTCGCAGCCAATGAGTATGATCCTCAATGTGCGCAATTAGATTCTTTTCAGTGTGATCGATCAAAAGAGCTGCCTGAGATTTTATCCACTTTTAAATTGAACGCTAAAGAATAAAGAATGTAGTTCCTGTTATACTCACACCTATGACCTCATTAGAAGAGCAAAATATTAAACCGTTTAATTTGACTGATTCTGAACAAACGCTTCATTTAAAAGACACACTTGCTCAATCTGTCGATTTATCTGCAATTAAAGAAAAGCTAATGTGGGTGGACTGTGATATCTCACTATTTGATATTCAGTTATTAAAACAAGTCCTAAATCCAGAATTAATGGGTATTACTGTTTTCTCTTCAATGGATCAGGATGCTTTTAATAAATGGTCAAAATTTAGTAGTTATCCTGACAATGAATCCCTAGTACTTATCTCAAATCCTGAAGCACCCCAGGCTCTTTTTGAAGATTCAGCTTCATTTTGTTCTATTTTATTTTCTATAGATGAAAGTGGGGCTTCTGTATTACTGCACTATCCTGTGGTGAGTGACAGTGGGGCTTTAACACTTACGGAAGAAATGAAACTGCAGTTAGAGGATTTTGCGAAAGCTGCAATGAAACTCTCCCAAAATAGAAAAAACGTATTAACATCTACCAATGTATCTGATAAGAACCGAAACCAGGTACTCAATTTTATTAAAGATTGCATCGGTGAAGACTTTCATTTAGAAACTATTTTTACTCAGGAAACATTTGAAAATCAAAATGATATTACATCTACTTCAGTACAATTAACAAAAAATTTTATTAATGGTGTACTAATTATTCCCAAACAGTTGACCATAGATAAAAGAACAAAGGTTTTTTTATTTACCAATAAGACAGGGTACACATACGATCAATTAATGGAAACATTAACCAGAAATCACTTCACTCGATAAACCCTCCACACCAATGATGGATTGTGTTCTTTTGGCACTGAGAGGGCGAGGTCAGTTTCTACACCGGGTGGTGGTCCACCTTGCCAAGTGAGTAAGAGGAACATTTCGTTTTCAGGGTATTTTTCTCGATACTTTTCAACTTGTGTGGTTTGTATGTCGTCGGCGCCGATAATCTTCATGTTTTTATGTTGTGCATACCGGATATTAAGACCATTGGGAAGCACGCCCAGTGGATTATCAACGAGAATAACTACTTTTTGATCTTGGTGGGAATCGAAAAATGTATAGAGCTCAGGCAACCCTGTCCCCGAAAAATTCCCCTCGAAAAACTGCAGCCGCTCTAGTGCAGGAAGTTTAGCAGAGTCAGGATTTATAAGCACGGTATAAGTGGTGAAAATTTGTACTGAAAAGAAGGCCACTAAAGCAAAGGGAAGTAAAGTGTGTTTTACGGCGAGTGTATTTCTCACTTGCATCAGCCCGTGAGCGCTGAGTATCACCAATGGCCAACACATAAACAACACGTAGCGGGGAAAGAGTTGTTTGCCGTACAAAATTAAGGCCAGGATCGGGATTAAAAAGTGAGCCAACAGGAAAAAGGTTTCCCGATATTTTTGCTTTTTTAGTAGTACTCCCACAGGCGCGAAAAGAAAAATACCTAGACCAAGATAGCCAAATAACCAAGAAGTGATGTTTTTGGTATTTTCAAACACACCACTCACTGGATCTTGGATCACTTCAGCTGTCGTGCGGATGAAGAGATGGTTTTTCTGTGCGATCACGGGGAAGTATGTGGATAGTCGCAGCAGCGTCCCGATTCCTAGTGCTACTGAAATGCTAAGTGCAAAAAGGCAAATAAGCTTCAGAATTTCTGAACGGGTTTTATTAAGAGCGAATAGTGTGGCAGGAGCTGACAGTAACAGAAAAAAAGTGGCTGAGGATTTAGTCAATAGCCCCAAACCCATCACCACACCTAACCCCAGTGCAACTAAGATGCTGCCTCGTTTTGCTAATATGACTGCCAAGTAGCACGAAAAAATGCTCAGGCAGAGCAACAAGCCATCCATCAGAGCCAAGACATCATAGATTAGAAAAAAAGGCAGGATCAGATAAAGCACCAGCGCCAGGTGGGCTGTTTGTTTATCAAAAAATTCTTTGGTCACTAAATAAACACCAGTGAATGAACCGAACGCCGCACAGAATGACACTAACCGCCCAGCCACGATGGGGTTGGCTATGAAATGCATGAAGACTGATGTGAGCCAGATAAATAGGGGTTGTTTGCCATCGATGAGTGAGATCCAGATATTAAAGCGGAAGTTTCGTAGCAGTTGCTGAGCCCAGTAGAGATAAATGGCTTCATCACCAAACAACGGAAAGCGAATCAATACCACTAATCGGGTGAGGAGAAAGAGGGAAAAGAGAAACAACAGGAAACGATACTTTTTGAGGACTTCCATCAATTCATTCTCTACTTCGCTTTCTGATGTCGCAATAGCTAAACTCTAACATAGCTCATCTCAAGATCTTTTCTCCAGGTTGCCCCTTTATCCTCAGATGCTTCTGCGACAGAGTGTAATCCGTAGGTGTTAATCTTGAGAGTAATACGTTGATAGAAGTCCGTATCATCTCTCCAAAAGAACATTTTTTCCCCGTCGAAGGTCATGTTAAAAATACGAGCTACGCCGCGTTGATCGTAGTAAAACGCCTGATATTTTTCTTGAGGGTCACTATAGCCTATCACCCAGATATCTTCAGGTTTTTTGTCGGCAGCAGTATTTCGGAGTACAACAAAAGCATCATTAAGTCGTTCGATACTGGTAGAGCCCGTTATTTTGGTATCCATACTCTCTAGGAACCAAGAGTTATACATAGTGTATTTCCATTCACCAATAAAAGGATCGAGTGCTGCCAACGCTTTATTTTTCATATCTATAATGATACCAAAAATATACAGGTGATATACTCAGGATATGAATAAAGTTACCAGTGGCTTAACAATATCTTTGGATGGGTTTGGAGCAGGCATAAATCAAACTTTCGAAAGACCGTTTGGAGACAACTTTGATGCAGACCTACTGGATCGGTGGATGTTTGCTGAGCCGGAAAAGCAGAAACATACCAAAGAAATAGACGCTATTTTAGATGCAGGCGCGTTCATTATGGGTAGTAATATGTTTGGACCTAAAGATCGAAGAGCCAGTGCAGAATGGAAAGGGTGGTGGGGAGACAACCCTCCGTATCACGCTCCGGTTTTTGTGCTCACCCACCAGGAGCGCGAACCAATAACAATGGCCGGTGGAACGACGTTTACTTTTGTGACTGACGGCATTGAATCGGCGCTTTCTCAAGCAAAAGCAGCAGCCGGAAATCGAGATGTGAAGATTATGGGTGGCGCCAGTACTGTTAATCAATACTTGGCGGCAGGACTTATTGATGAACTGTGGCTCCATATAGTTCCTGTCACCGTTGGTGCAGGCTCGCGGCTTTTTGAGGGAGTGCCCAATCTCAAGCTAGAAGCGGTCGAAGTGAGTGGGACCAGCATCGTCACTCACATCAGGTATAACGTTTTTTCTACATACTGATGACAGTTCCTTTTGGGAAGTATTTTTTGCTAATATTAATGTATGTATTTTTTCGTGTAAAGTATATTTGTGCGTACACTTAAGCAGCTAATAGTTTCCCTCTTCCATTGGCCGAAACGCCAGCCGCTCAGCAGGTTAAGATCAGCATTGAGGAGGGGGCTAAATTACATCCTGATCAAAAAACTAGCTAGATATCTCCAATCATTTTCTTACCAAAACATTTTAAATCTAAGAGACGTGCTGACTATAATCCATGCTATGGAGATACGGGAATGCAGATTTATATTGGGACTTCAGGTTTCACACTTCAGAACTTTTATGAGCCGCAGGTTAAATCAGCTGATAAGTTGGCGTACTATGCTCAACATTTCACCACCGTGGAAATCAACTCCACCTTTTATCACTTACCACGCTTAACTACATTACAAAAGTGGCAACAAGCTGTTGGTCCTGATTTTGTTTTTACTTTTAAGGTAAATCAGGATATTACTCATCAACCGTCATATATCCTCAATCAGGAGATAGTTAATAAATGGTTTGAGGTTTTTGAGACCTTTGCTACCACTGACAAGCGGCATTTGATGCTTTTTCAGTTCCCAGCACATCTGGATTATGAAGAGAAGTATTTTAAAGACTTGGTAGCACTTTTGCCTGAAACTTTTAAATATGCTTTTGAGTTCAGAAATACTTCATGGTTTGTTCACCCGGTTTTTGAAGTAATAGACAAGAAACAAGCTACTATTGTGATAGCTGATGGGCCGGTGAAGAGAAATGGTCAACCAAGGTGGCCCAAATTTAGTTTAGATTCAGCACCATTTACTTATATTCGTATGCACGGTCAGCCTCAGCTCTATCATTCTTCGTATTCTGACGAAAAGCTAGACCGATGTGCGGACTTCATTTTAAGCAGACAGAAAAAATCACTTGCCACCTATGTATATTTTAATAATGATGCTAGCGGTCACGCAGTTGCGAATGCTCAGACACTACAAACTCTATTAGAAGAAAAGAGACATTCTTAACATCATGCTAAAATAAATAAGAACAAGCAACTAAGAAAATCTTATGTCCCACCATCGAATTTATACTACGAGTGTGGCGAGTGTTTACCCACATTATGTGACAAAAGCTGAGAAAAAAGGGCGGACAAAGGCAGAAGTGGACAAAATTATTGGTTGGTTGACGGGGTATACTCAGAAACAGCTAGAAGAAGAATTAAAAAAAGAAACAGACTTTGAGACATTCTTTGCCAAAGCTCCTCGCTTGAATCCTTCACGGTCTTTAATTACAGGGGTAGTATGTGGTGTTCGTATAGAAGAGATTGAGGAACCTACCATGCGAGAAATTCGCTATTTAGATAAACTCATTGATGAGTTAGCAAAAGGGAAAACCATGGAGAAGATTTTGCGGAAGTAAACATATGACTAAAACTATTTCCAGCGGTGTAGTACATGAAGTACCAGCAGACTTGCGAAGTGTTTTAACTTCCAGCCCGAAAGCGTTGGCTCTCTGGGAGGATCTGACGCCGTTAGCTCGCAACGAGTGGATTTGCTGGGTCGAATCCGTTAAAAAAGAAGAGACTAGAAAGCATCATATTGTGAGAGTCGTTACCGAACTCATAGAAGGAAAACGCCGGCCATGTTGCTGGTTAGGGTGTATTCATCGCATAGATAAACAGATCAGTCCTTCTGTGCAGGGGATTCTCAATAAACGGCGTAGAGACACGCTATAATACCCTCACTCGCCTATGCAAACAGAATATATTGTCATTAAAGGTGCTCGCGAAAATAATTTGCAAGATGTTTCGCTACGCATTCCCAAAAGAAAAATCACTATTTTTACTGGTGTTTCTGGTTCTGGAAAATCTTCGATTGTGTTCGACACGATTGCGACTGAAGCTAAACGGCAAGAGTATGAAACTTTTAGTATGTTTATTAGAGGTTTTCTGCCTAAGTATTCTCAGCCAGATGCGGAAGCGATCGAAAATTTAAGCATGGCGATTGTCGTTGATCAAAAAAGAATGGGGGGTGGCTCTCATTCCACCATGGGTACTATTACTGATATTTACACTATTTTACGCTTACTATTTTCACGCGTTGGACAACCTCATGCTGGTGCTGCACACATTTTCTCTTTTAATGATCCACAAGGCTGGTGTCCGGAATGTAATGGTCTAGGCAAGAAAATTGCGATTAATACTGAAGGTTTCTTAGACATGGAGAAATCTCTTAATGAAGACGCTGTCCAAGTGCCTTTATTTTCCAACTGGGAAAAAGAAGCCTATCGAGGTTCAGGTTTTTTTGACAATGACAAAAAATTGAAAGACTTCACTAACGAAGAAATGGAGTTGTTGTTACATGGCAAAGATCTAAAATTTAAACTCCAAATTGGTGCTAATACCATGAACGCTACCTATTTAGGTATTATCGAAAAGCTGACCCGCTCGTACATTAAACGTGATCTCAAAACCCTCTCCGAACGCACGCAAAAAATGGTAGCACCTTATCTTCACTATGGTCCTTGTACTGAATGTCATGGTGCTCGGCTCAATCAAAAAGTGTTGAGCAGTAAAATAAATGGCTACAACATTGCTGATTTGTCAGCGATGGAAGTTGGAGAGTTAATCAAAGTTATTAAAGAAATTAAAGACCCGGTAGCAACTTCGATCGTGAAAACACTCACCGAGCGATTGCAACATGTGATTGATATAGGTTTGGAGTACATGAGCTTGAATCGTGAAACAGACACGCTTTCTGGTGGTGAATCTCAACGCATTAAGATGGTCAAACACTTAAGTAGTAGTCTAGTAGATGTGACATATATCTTTGATGAGCCAAGTGTGGGGCTTCATCCCCGAGATGTACACCGGCTGAATGAGTTGCTCCAAAAGCTACGCGATAAAGGTAACACAGTGATTGTGGTGGAGCATGACCCTGATGTAATTAAAATTGCTGATCACATCGTAGATGTGGGGCCTCACGCTGGTAGCCGCGGAGGCCAAATTGTATTTGAAGGCAGTTATCAAGACTTACTCAAAGCCAAGACTTTGACCGGCATACATCTCCAACAAACATTACCAATTAAAAGCACTTTTCGCAGCGCCACTGGCGCACTTTCTATCACCAATGCCAGTGCTAATAACTTGAAAAAGGTGAGTGTTAAAATTCCGACTGGTGTATTGACGGCTATCACTGGTGTAGCTGGTTCTGGTAAAAGTTCACTGATCCATGAAGTGTTTTTAAAACAACATCCGGATGCAATTGTGATTGACCAATCAGCAGTGGGTGCCAATTCTCGCTCCAATCCCAGTACTTATACAGGTATCATGGACGATATTCGCAAAGCCTTTGCTGAGGCTAATAAAGTCTCACCGGGACTATTTAGTTTTAATTCCCAGGGCGCCTGTGAGAACTGTCAGGGACAAGGCGTGGTCTATACAGATTTAGCTTTCCTTGAGGGTGTTAAAACCCCTTGTGATGTCTGTAGTGGTAAACGCTTCAAAGATGAAGTCTTAGCCTATACCTTGGACGGAAAATCAATTGCGGATGTATTAGAGATGAATGTGGACGAAGCCTTAAATTTCTTTAGTCTCAAAGAAGTGGTGAAAAAGTTGCAAGCGATGCAAGATGTTGGTTTAGGGTATCTAAAGTTAGGACAGCCACTCAATACGCTTTCCGGTGGTGAGTGTCAAAGAATTAAGTTGGCAAGTGAGTTGCATAAAAAAGGCAGTGTCTACGTTCTGGATGAGCCTACCACAGGTTTGCACATGAGTGACATCACTCACCTGTTGGAAATCATGAATCGCCTAGTTGATGCTGGTAATACAGTACTAGTGATCGAGCATAACCTCGATGTGATTCGTAATGCTGATTGGCTTATCGATATGGGTCCAGAAGGTGGGCACAAAGGTGGGCAAGTCATGTTTGAAGGTACACCTAAGGATCTGAAGGCTGATAAACACTCATTAACCAGCAAATATATTTAAGGCCTCTCTCACAAAAAAGGAACTCTTGCGAGTTCCTTTTCCATAACTTAAGTAAATTTTTATTGTGCTAAGACAGCATCCAGTTGTCGGTGACCCATCGCTAAGCCTTCGGCCATACCCATCTCCATTAATTGATTCATACTCGCTACGTCTTTAAAAATTATGACTGTTTTAACTCTAGTCTGGCCTTCTTTTTCAATGAACTCAGTTTTAAATTGTGATACTGGCATGGTAGTGTTTCGGTTACCTTTGTCATCGGCAAATGAGTCCCAAGCGGTAAAGTTATCCTGAGGATTAATACTTTCGTACTCCATCATCGACCAATGTTTCTCATTATTGGGGCCAGCCATGTAATAATGCCACTTACCACCTTCAGTAAAAGAGAATGACTCAGTCACGGCTTTATAAGGTTCTGGTGCCCACCATTTTTCTAGTATCTTACTATCAGTCCAAGCGGTCCACACTTTTTCTTTGCTGGCAGCAAATTGTCTTTCTATAGTGAGGGTTTTGTCAGCCTCATTTTTGATAAAAACTGTTTCAAACATAGCTGTTCTCCTAATTAATTATTTAGTACTTTCTAAAAGTTCATCGAGGGCTTTAAAACGCTCATTCCAGACTTTCTCTAACTTACTTAGATCAGCTGTGACAAGAGCAAGTGTTTCTGGTGAAGCACTCACTAACTGCTGTTTGCCTAACTTGCGCTTCCGGACTAAACAGGCAGTCTCTAAAACTGCCACGTGCTTCGCTACGGCTGCAAATGACATATCGTACGGTTGAGCGATATCTTTGATAGGTAATTCCTGCTGAGCTACTCGCAGTAAAATGTCTCGACGTGTGGGGTCTGAGAGTGAGTAGTATGCTGCGTTTAATAATGAATTATATTCAACCATATAGTTGAATGATAAATGTTGAGAAATAAAAAGTCAACAGCATCATCTGCTAAAATAGCAGGATGAAGACCTATATACTGCTTTTACGTGGCATTAATGTGGGAGGCAAGAATAAAGTTCCCATGGCCGATTTGAAGAAATGCCTGGTAGATATGGGGTTTAGTAATGTTTCTACTTATATAGCCAGTGGCAATGCGATTATTGATTCCGATCAGAACCCTAAAGTAATACAGTCTCAGGTAGAAAAAGCGCTCATAAAAAACTTCAAGTTAGATAGTGAGCTCATCAAAGTGTTAGTTTTGACTCGTGATGAACTCCAAGCAGTGATTGAACATAAACCTAAAGGATTTGGTGAACAGCCCGACAAATATCACAGTGATGTCATTTTTCTAATGGAAATTGAGGCAGCTCAGGCTATGTCAGTGTTTGATCCGCGTGAGGGTGTGGACAAGGTGTGGCCAGGAAAAGGAGTCATTTACTCTCAGCGGCTCAGCTCAGAACGAACCAAAAGTCGACTCAATAAGATTGTAGCTTCACCACTTTATAAATCGATGACCATACGCAACTGGAACACTACCACTAAACTACTAAAACTTATCTCCGGTGACAAAACAATATAACTTCTTAACCTGCTAGAATAGCCATATGAATAATCTTTCTGTACAGATTCTCCTTAACCAATTGCAAGGTGCTCATAAAGCAATTGAAGAAACTATGGAAGGGGTGACCGATGAAGTGGCTCACTTCATGCCGCCTGGCACTGCCAACCCCATTGCTGGTACCTATGCTCATTTGATCTTTTCCGAAGATTTGTTTCTCAATAGCTTTCTAAAAAAAACTCAGCCTATGTGGGAAACTAGCTTTAAAGACAAAACAGGGGCCAGTGAAATTCAACCCAGTGATTGGCAGGTGGCTTATCCTAAATGGTTAAGAGAAGTAAAAGTTGATATCAAACAACTCAGAATATATGCCAAAGCTGTTTTTGAAGAGACAGAAAAATACGTCGCTTCATTATCAGAAGCTGATTTAGAAAAAGAAGTGGATATGAGTGCCTTCGGGATGGGCAACAGAAAAGTCCATGATTTTATTGCTAACTTAATAAGCGGGCACGTATACCCAATTATGGGTGAAATCTCCGTCTTAAAAGGAATCCAAGGTCTCAAGGGTTATCCATTTTAATTTAAACTGTTGAAAGTGGCTAGTCTTCGGCAAGCGCAGCAAAGGCTTTTTTAGTTCTTAGGTACCACCCTATACCGGAGATGGGATTTCTCCATCGGCCTTGCATGTCTTTGAGGGCACTTTGGTGAGTTTCATCCCCGCTAGCCACCTTTTCCTTTAGATGTGCATCCTGGGCTTTAATTACCTCATCAGCACTATTTCCTTGAAAAGCATGTTCACATGGGCCGCCTAGTTGTTTACAAGTCATAGTTTTCATATTTAGCGCTTCCTCTTTTTAGATATGAATAATTTATGATATCAGATCTTCTTTACCTATCTGACAGCTACAGCCCTAAGATTTCCGCTAAATCACCAACGGCCAGTGTTCCCCACATAATTACTAGACCAACGATGACTTTTAAGGCGAAGGGAATCGTGAAACCCAGGTTTTTTTGGAGAATTTTATTTGTCACCGGAAAGTAAATCAAAGATAGAACAAGATAGAAAACTCCGGGAACAGGATGGACTAAAAGTAAATTTAAAACACCGATTACAAAAAAAATAATACCAAAGAGCCAATTAATTATATGCATACATTATTCTCCTAAGGTTTTTTAGCTGCTCATTAATTTCCTGCAAACGGCGAGCCAAATAAGCCGACAGCTAGTTCAACCCAAATCAAAAGGAAGACAAACACTATGGCAAGGGCGATAGCGATCCGTTGATTCGTATTCTTTACTTTACTACTGACAAATTCCAACATCAGACCCGTGGCTGAAAGGAGTACGCCCATGATCACAAAGTCACTCACTGTCCATGGCCATTGGCCTAATAAGGGGATCATTAACAGGGCAGCAGTTCCCAGTGCCACGCGCATCAAGCTTTGATTTTTCATAACAGGATTTCCTTTCTTACTTTGTATATGTTGAATAACAAGACTTTTAAGTATATCTACGCTGGTTCGTGCCCACAAATTAATCACTCCCTGTTCACGACGTTGTTGGTAACTGTCTTTAAGTGACTCACAAAACACAAACATCATTTCCTGCTCATACTCTTGTCTAAAACTCCTCGGATAGAGCTTGAGCAGAAAAGCGTACGTTTGTTCCGATTTTTGTATTAAGGCCTTGCTCATATTCCATAGGCTAAATTGGTCATGCCTAAACTATCAAAAAGATTTTTTCGCTTAGCTAGTTCCACGGCATCGTTATATCGTTCCAGTTCTGATGATAAAGACTTTCGGCCCTTCTCAGTTAAGGCATAGTATTTGCGGCGTGGATTATCGCCGGCAATTTCTTCGATCAAGTCTGAGTGGAGCATCCGTTTGATAGAACCGTACAATGTTCCAGGTCCCAGCAACACTTTTTGTCCCGAGTCCTGTTCCACCTGCTTCATGATTTCATAACCATGCCGCTGTTTGATCGCCAAAGAGAGCAAAATATAAAATTCAGATTGTGATAAAGAAGTATCCATTAACTCATTATATATCGAACATCGATATATTGTCAAACGATATATTTGCTATACTGATGTCATGCCTACGCTGTCAGTGCTCTGCTTCAACTGTTTTGGTAGCCCCATTTCTCTGAATAGAAAAAAGCGTTTTCCAGTGATTGCTCAAGAAATTGAGAAGTTTAATCCTGATATCGTGATGCTTCAAGAAGTCACCACTCCTCGCTCAAGTCGCTTGTTAGATAAGGAACTGCAAAAATTGGGCTGGCAGGCATATTTTACTCAAGGTTTGGTTTTTAGACGTGGCGGTTTGACGATGTATACCAAAAAACATCAACTGAAGTCACTTACTTTTCATCCTTTTACTAACCAAGGCCCACTCATGTCATGGTCTCTAGCCGATCGCATAGTCTGCAAAGGGTTCCAAAGTGCGGTATTGGAGTTCAACCAGCAAGATATCTTGTTAATTAACACCCATGTCACCAGTAATTATGCTAAAGATAAGCAACGGGTTGGCTTCCAAAAACAACAGCTAGACCAGATACGAGTATTTATTAATACTCAACCATATAAAGAAGTCATTTTAGCTGGGGATCTTAATTTTTCACCAGATTCAGTGATTATGAAGTCCTTTGCATTAAACTCACATCTGCAAGATACATTGAGTGAGGAAATAACTACCATTGATCCTAATAACGTCAAAGACAACTGGATTCTAAATACCTTTAGCAGTGAGGAGCCAATCCGAGTTGATTATGTCCTGGTGTCTCCGGCTATCCGCGTACAACAATGTGAAGTCGTGTTGAGTCGACCTTATGTGGTTGATAATAAACCCTGTTATCTCTCTGATCACTCCGGTATTTACGCTCAGTTGAACTTTTAAAATTGTTATCTGTTACAATCCAGGTACCTATGAACATGTTTAAGTCTGTAAAAGCTGAAACTATTGAAGAATATTTCGATTCTTTGCCGTCAGATCGCCGAGAACCTATCAACTTCTTACACCGTTTTATCCAAGAAATGGCACCCAGCCTAAAACCACACTTTGCGTCTAACATGTTGGGATATGGCAGTTTTAAATACAAAAATTATAAAAAAGAGATAATTGATTGGCCGACTATTGCTTTAGCAAGTCAAAAAAACTACATCAGTTTGTATGTTTGTGCGATGAAAGATGGTGAGTACATCGCTGAAAAACATCAAGGAGAGCTGGGTAAAGTAAGTGTGGGCAGAAGCTGTATTCGCTTTAAAAAAATCGAAGACCTCAATTTGAAAACATTAGAAAAAGTCATCAAAGCTGCCGAGAAATCACCTGGGCTTCAGGTTTAAAAGTATATTTATTTAACAATATAGTTCACTTTATTGCGCTTTAAATCTCCACTACTTTTCCGCCCATTCGATTAATAAAATAAGTGTCATGAGAGATATAAAGAATACCGCCTTCGAATTTTGAAAGAGCATTTTCGAGTTCTTCGATAGAGGGTAAGTCGAGGTGGTTAGTTGGCTCATCAAGAATCAAGAGGTTTGGTTCACCAATAAACATCTTGATGAGTTGAAAACGTGCTTTTTGTCCACCTGACAAAAACATGATTTTTTGTTGGCCATCAGCAATCGGATCAAAGAGATACTGAGCTAACAAACTTTTAACTTGTCTATCTTCAATAATAACTTTTTTTTCTTTATAACTCAACCGGATAGCTTCTTCTAGCGGTAACTCCAAATACTTATCACTGATCTCTTGCTCATACTCACCAATTCGCAAGTCGGCTCCTAAGATGATCTCACCATTTAGCTGGAGAGCTTTCGGTTGTTGATGGTGAGCGAGTGCTAAGATGGTACGTACGAGGGTACTCTTGCCGGCGCCGTTTTTACCTTTGATAAAAACTCGATCATTATTTCGCATCGAAAAATGAAGGTGCTCAAAAACCGGTTCTTCATAACCTAAACTCAAATTTCTAATTAACATTAATTCCGTCCCGCTCTCACCCTCACCAGAGACTGAAATTCTAATATTTTTCTCCTTAAATTTCTGATAAGAGTCAACAACTTTCCCATCTAGTTCCTCAACTGAATTTTGATCTATCCAAAACGAAGGTTTGACAGTCTCTGCTTTGATCTTTTCGTAGTCTCTGAGCCAATGATCATATCGAATTTTCCATTGTTTGCTTTTAGCACGCATTTGCAAACCCCACTCAACTCTTTTCTTGGCTTCTTTTAAGCGATTTAATTGATCAGAGTACAGTTTGACTGAGCTCAAGGTTTGAGTAGCATTTTGGGCGATATAGTGATCATAGTTACCCTTAAACACTTCAATCTTTTGATTCTTTAATTCAAAAATTTTCGTGACATGTTTGAGCACATCACGATCGTGAGTGACCACTAACACAGTTTGAGACAAACTTTTCATCCACGAAATAAAGCGATCTTTCCCCTGGTAGTCCATGTGATTAGTTGGTTCGTCTACCAGCAATAAATCCGACCGTGAGAACATCATCCGAGTCATTTCGACATATCGTTTTTCACCACCAGAAAGATTGGCTAACGGTTGATGTGCGGCGTCATGAGGAATATTGAAATCAGCTAAAGTACTTAAGATAGCATCAATAACATGAAAGTATCGTTTTTCTGTGAACTGCTCAAGGGTCCGCAAATATTGATCGGTATTGGTATTCAAGCCTTGCTCATAATCATCTAAAATTTTTTTGTACTGATAGAAATGGGGCACATCTTTCAAGATGTATTCGAGTGGGGAATGTGTAGTGCCACGTAAATGTTCTTGTTTAGTGAGCGTAATCCTCAGACCTTTACGTGTAGTGATCTTGCCGTCAAAGTCGTGGTCTTCGCCACTAAGCATTTTTAGGAGTGTTGTTTTGCCATAGCCATTTCTGCCAATCAAGGCAATTTTTTCTCCCGGCACAATCGTAAAAGCCACATCTTTAAATAAGTGTTTGGCACCAATGGATTTAGTAAGGTTGGTAGCTTCGATGAGCATGAGATAGACATTATACCCTCTAGGTTGGATTATTGCAGTTTAATAACTCAGGTTGTGAATCGTAAAGTTTAATAATCTTAGTGATATGTCTCTGCTTGGCATAGTCGCAAAGTTCATCATCAGTTAACGATTTTGCTGCTGGTAATTCAGTAGGTTGATAAAGTGATAATCCGGGATAATCTGTCTCACAGTTGATCAATGACTGATTGGCAAGGATAGGTAATTCACTCAATGCACTAATCATTAGTGAACTGATATAACATCGACCATTAATACTCCAAAGATTAGAGTCGGGTGGTAGGTAAACAGCTGCGGCTGAAAGTGGAGTATATAAATGTAGTTTTTCCAGTTCTCTTGTTTGCATGCTTAGTTTGGTGTCTTGGGCACTCGCCAGTGAAGTAATTTCTAATTGATAGGTATGATAGAAGGTCACCAGGTTAGCTGTGATTTTTATCGTGAGAATGCTAATTAAAAGCAGCTTTATCAGGTTAGTTACTTGAGACTGAGTGAGAGTGAGATGTAAAAATCGTGAACTCAGCTGGTTTAGCAACTGTGAAGCATTATTAAAAAGTGTGTTGCTGGTTACTAACAGCAACGATAGGGCTACCCATCGGTGATAATCTAATAAATAGTTAGAGAAAGAACGGGTGTTAAAGACCAATGATGGTAGTAATCCACCGAGGAGTAATACCATGACTACTTCCAAGGTAAGGAACTGGTAACTCTTGAAGGCTTTTTTTAACTTGGCTTTAGTTAGAGGTAGCTGCTGGATATACGTTATGAAACCATATAACCATGTCGTAATAAATCCATATGCTAACCATAGCCATACTAACTTTTGATCAATAAAGTGTAGGTAGAAAAACGGCTCAAAAAAAATACTGTGTTCAGGTAAGTTAAAAAAAACAATACCAATCATTCCTACCCCAGCTAAACTCATCATGAAAAGAACAAAAAATATTTTTTTGTAGAGCTGAAGCCGAAGTGTGAGGTAGCCAAGTACGACTAATGCTAGATATAAATGTGACAACTTAATTAACGCTAAGCAACTTAAAGCTCCTAACAAAAGTGCTAAATTAAGTAAAAGTGACTTTGAAAATTGTTGATTGATAACCGCTAAAATAATAGGCACTACTATCGGGATTAATAAAAAGGAAAATGTATTGGCAACCGTATATGATTCATTAAATAAAAAAATATCGACGACACCAATTCGATTACTGATAGCAGTGGGAAGTAGGCCAATGATTATGCTAAAAAAGAGTAACCACCATGAAGTATTATGTGCCAGTGGCACGTTTTTTTCTCTTATTAGCTGGTGTTTAAAATATAATCCTAACTTAAGTAAAGCATGGACAAAGAGCGATACTATCATTCCGTGAAAGCCAAATTGATAGAAGAAGACGGTTTTAATTTGTAATAACTGCGCAATGCCGGCAAACAGCAGGTGGGACCCAAAGTGGTATGGTGTCCAGACTAAGCCATCCAGCCCAGTGGTAGGGTAAAGCTGATAACGTAAGCGATTGGTGAGTGCTGTATAAAAAACAGTATCAGGATGAGCGGTGCCAGCCAAGATTTTGTGTGGCAATAAAAAGTTAAAGGTGTTGCTGAGGGCACCAGCTGTGAAAATCCATACTCCCATCACCAACGCTAAAAAAATAAGTAGCAAGACACTCTTAAATGAATTACTTCGCCACCATGTAAGCAGGTTCCTAGCAAATAGTACACCACCCCTAATGAACATGATTCCCACAATAAGCATGCTCACTGGAGCTGGTAAAAATAAACCGATCAAACTCAGCGAGACTATACTTAAAATGTAAAGTGTATTACTTCTTATTGCGTTATTGTGGGTAGAAAGCCAGTGAGAGTGGGATTGGTTAATGAGGTACAAAGTCATCATGAAGACTTTTATGGCCGAGAAAAAATAATTCTCTATGCCTGTGGTAAAGAAGAGAAATGAACCCAAAATAGTAAGAGCTAGAAATGAAGAAAAAAGAGTGACTACTAACGAGTCAGTTTCGTACTGTTTTACAGTCATTCTAGTATCATAACTCCCAAGTAAACAAAGTCGATTGGAAAATAGGTCTCACATTTCCAGTAGGCATATTTTAGGTAAATCCAAAATAATAGTACGCCTCTGGTCTAGATTGGTATATGATACGGAGGCTAATTAACAATCATTACACAAGGAGCCTGCATGCAATCCCGACTTAACCCCTATATCAATTTTAAAGACAACACTCGCCAGGCAATGGAGTTTTACCGCACTGTTTTTGGTGGAAAGTTAGATATGAATACATTTGGTGAATTTCACGCCTCTCAAGATCCGAGTGAAGCAGACAAAATCATGCATGCGATGTTGATCGCTGACAATGGTATTACCTTCATGGCTTCTGATACCCCCAATAGTATGGAGTATCAGCCGGGCAAAAATATGAGTATGTCCTTGAGTGGTGACAACGAGGCGGAGTTAAAAGGCTATTGGGAAAAATTAAGTGAGGGTGCAACCATTACGATGCCACTTGATAAAGCTCCATGGGGGGACACTTTTGGTATGTTAAGTGATAAATTTGGTATTACTTGGATGGTTAACATCTCACCCGCTACCAATTAACAGGAATATCTCATGCAAAAAATCGTCACTCACTTATGGTATGACAAAGAAGCCGTGGAAGCGGCAGAGTTTTATACCTCTGTCTTTCCCAATTCTAAGATCAACTATAAAACCACGATTCATAACACGCCGTCCGGTGACTGTGACATTTTAAGCATCGAGATTATGGGCCAGGAATTCATGCTCATTAGTGCTGGACCATACTTCAAGTTTAATCCTTCGGTTTCGTTTTTGGTATCCTGTAAAACTAAAACTGAAGTGGATGAGTTATGGGGCAAGCTTTCGGTGGGAGGGGCGGCGTTAATGGAGCTGGGTGAGTATCCTTTTAGCAAATGGTATGGTTGGACGCAAGATAAATATGGCTTGTCATGGCAAATAATGTTAAGCGATCAAGAAATAAAGCAAGTTATTGTTCCGACTATGATGTTTGTCGGGGATCAATGTGGCCGAGCCGAAGAAGCTATCACTTTCTACAACTCGGTCTTCCGTAATAGCAGTGTTGGCCATGTCATGCGCTATAACGAAGGTGAAGAGCCAGATAAAGCCGGTACTATCCGACACGCGGGTTTTACTTTGGAAGGCCAAGAGTTTGCAGCTATGGACAGTGCGCAGGAGCATACGTTTGCATTTAATGAAGCGATTTCCTTCATTGTTCGCTGTGAAGATCAAACAGAGATTGATTATTATTGGGAAAAACTGTCAGCAGATCCTAAAGCCGAGCAATGTGGCTGGTTGAAAGATAAGTTTGGTTTTTCTTGGCAAATTGAGCCCACAGCGATGCAGAAAATAATGCAAGATAAGGATCAAGCGCGTGTTGATCGGGTCACTCAGGCTTTCTTAAAAATGAAGAAGTTTGATATTGCTGAACTCGAAAAAGCTTATGAGGGTAAATAACTATTCACAATCATGCTAAAAATTTCAGTTAAACACAACAATAATAACTCGCCTAAGCAAATGTTATTGCGTGATTTTACTTTAGCTTTCGCCCAAGGTAATGAAGAATTCATTATTAGTAACATGGCTGATAATATCCACTGGGAAATGGTGGGGGAGAAAGTAATTGAAGGCAAAGAGGCAGCAACGGCTATGGTTAAAGAATCGCTTGACGGCAGTATTACAGAATTAGTCTTGGATTATGTTTTTACGCACGGGAGAGCCGGTTGTGTACAAGGTCTAATGACGTTTAATACTGGCAAAACCTTTAGCTTCTGTGACGTGTATGAGTTCTCTAGTTTGGGTAGGGATGCCAAAATCAAAAACATTATTTCATATGTAGTGGAGATGAAAGTTTAACTGTATGTCCATGCTAGCAGAGTATGAAGGGGGTAAAGGAACAATTAAATTTCCGCTCACCAAACCTATTCCGTATGATTTGATAGCTAAGATTACGCAGTTTAGAGCTGAAGAAAATAGAGCAAAAAAGCAGTAGGAATCTGCCTACCTTTGGAGCCAGACTCCGCCGTATGCACCCAACTTAACCTGATTTTTTTTGATGATGACACGATTAACCTGAGCGATATTAGTAAAGCCTTTAGTTTCCAACGCCACTTCTTTAAGAGTGTTATCTAAGTTAACTAGGACAATAAACTGTGACGAGCCTATTTCATATTTAAGGGCAAAGACAGCCAGATCATGATGAGGAAGCCTGACAGGCTCAATGTTTACATAGCGGTGTAATTTACTGCGTTGCTTTAAAAAATGAGAAAGAATTTTAAACAAACGTTTGCCCGTGGCTGATTGGAAATGTTTTTTAGTCAGGTAACCGCGATTAATGTTGCGGTTATCATTTTTTTCAGCAGCAGTTAATTTAGTTAAAGGAATATTTTTAGCTCCAAGCTCGTCACCATACGGAATTGCTACACCATCTGGAAATGAAAGTAACAAAAAGTAAGCCATTAAAAATCGACGTGTTTTTTTTCCTAATAAAGAATACGTCCGGCCAGAAACTCCGTAGCCCTCACGGAATGAGGCGCCGCGAGGTAAGAGTTCGGTAGAAACTTCATCTTTAATGTTCTCTGGCAAGTATGCCAAGCTTAGTTCATCATGATTGCGCAAAAAGTTAATCCACTCTGCATGAATAGGAATTTTATTCATATATTTGAGTTTTTCCCAGATGAAGTTGACGTCTTTCTTAATAATACTGACCCACAAACTCGTACAGAGATGAAAGTTATATGACAACTCAGCTTGTCGGACATTGGAGGTACCAAAGTAATCTATGACCGTAGGTAATGACTCATAGGTTTCCACAATCAGCGAACATTCAGGATTAATTTGACTTGCTAGCTGATTTAAAGCGGCAATAATAGCAAAGGTTCTCTCATGCTCACAATCAACTTTTTTGTAAGCTTCTTTACCAACAAAAGGAATAGCGTCAAGCCGAAAGTTAAATCCAAACTGCGCCCAGTACATTGTGATTTTTGCAAACTCAATAAAAACATCCGGGTTTAACCAATTGACGTCAATTTGCTGAGGATAATAGGTATGATAATACCAATAGCAATCCTCAGCTTGTATCCAGTGGGGAACTTCACCTGCTGATTCTGGAAAAGCTATATTAATGGTTTCAGTTTTGCCATCAACTTCATACTCACCCCAGACCGCCGCATCTTTATGAAATTTGCGGATGAATTTAGGCTTATCTGGACAATGAATAAAATACTGCCGATATTTTTCATCACCTTGGACTGCCTTTTTAAACCACTGATGCTGGTCAGAAACGTGATTGAAAACTAAATCTATAAATACGCGTAGTCCTAACTCATCAGCTCGCTTTTTTATAGTAATTAAGTCGGAATGTGTTCCTAAGTCTGGACGAATTTTATAATAGTCACTGATATCAAAACCTTTGTCTATCAGAGGGGACTCAAAAAATGGCAAGATATGAAAAGCGGTACAACCCAATTCTTTAATATGGTCTAATAATGGCAAGAGCGCCGTTAGTGGTTTTTCGGTACGACTGAGAATCGTATCAGGGTACAAGACATATAAATTGACAAATTTATACCACGAGAGATTGGGAAAAGGATTTGTGACTTTGTGTAAAGTTTGACTAAACTTCTCTAATTCTGTGGTGATGCGAGACACATCATCAGGATAAAGCTCTGCTAGGTAACTCTGCATAACGTAGTGATCATCCCCAAAAATGGAGTGTAATAAATGAGTAGTAGGTAAGAATTTGACATGAAAAACGGTTAAAAAGATTGATCAATGAGATAAAAAATATTTTTTATGCGCAAACTCTACATTCAGCTGAAGCGGAGCCTAACCAGGTATGTGGATTTCCATCCCAGCACCATCCTAAGTTCGGTTCCTTGTGACCATTAATCCAGATTGCCGGCACTCTCTGATCGCCTTTATGTCGTGAGGCCAAAAGTGAAAAACAATTATTTTTCTTTAAAAAATCTGGGTAGTGAGTGACAATTGCTACCCCTTCATCAATAGTTAGAGGAGTACGACCGGCTGTCGTAATGATTTTTAAAGCCTGATTGGGAGGAAGGTTAATATTCTCTTTCCCGCGATCGATATTCATCAGTAGATAGGCATTTTCAACTGGTACCGGCACGGTTTCTAGGGTGGAAAAGTCGGTGGGTTGATGAGGAAACAATTTGGTGACACCAGCTTTGCCATCTTTTTCAATGACACTCATCGCGGTTTCAGTGGGCACCAGCTCACTTTTGATGACAATAACAAAAGATAATTTGCCCAGCTCAATGTCTATTACAAACTCCTCATTTTGAGAAAGTTTAGCTTTAAGCGGAGTGATTAAATCACTAAAAGCTTGTTCAGTGAGTCCTGCGGCCTGATGATATTTCTTATCAATTAAAGTGGCTAGCTGGTGGTCAAAAGCTTCATGAAGAGTCATAGGCTGATTCTAACGGAATTGATGCCCAGTTCCAAATTTAAAAACGTTCTTGATTTGCCAGGGTTCAAATCGATGATGCTGGAATAACGTCAGACTGTTAATTTCGATTTGTAGAGACAGTTTTAAAGCTCTAACTTGTTGTTTTACTGCATCCACAGTATTCAAGTCCAAGCGGTTAGCAATTGTTAAATGTGGAGTGTAGTTAGTTTCGAGGGGTAAAAATCTTATCGACTGTGTTAAGTCTTGCTCTAACTCTCGGAAGGGTTTAGCCCTTTCTGGTGCTAAGAAAACAGTCCCATACTTATGATGTTTGAAGCTGCCTATCTTTTCAAAATCGACAGTGAATGGTCGCTGACGTTTGGCCCACTTCTCTAGCTGTTCGCTGAGAGGTTTTTCGAAGTGATATCTAAAAGGTCTTTTGATCGTAATATGGGGCGGACTAGATAAAATTGATCTGTTTTCTAACTGCTGGCGAATTGCAGTAATGACTGCAGTTTCCTGGGGAGGTAAGCCACAACCTAAGAAATATTCTAGATCTGGATCTAACGCATACGCCATAACAGCTGATTGTACGCTGAGTTTAGCAAGGAAAGGACTAGAAACGTGCTAGATTCTGATTAACTATGGTGTTAAATCAATACTTTGAATGATGGCTAAAGCTTCTCGAGGATCGATCGCGGCAGTGCCCACCCCTTCACCACCAGTAAAGTAACCAAACACGTATCGGTAACCATTATGTTCTAGTAAGAACCGTCGCTCGGTAGTCCCAGTGGGAAACTCCCAAGGCTCAGTGTTTTCATAACTTTTGACGGTCAGCCCATCAATGGTGACGTCATCAACGCGGGTATATGTTAGCCACCGGTCAAACTCAGGTTGGCCCGAATCTGAGAGAGACACGCTTTTGCCAATCTCTAAAGGTTGGAGCATAGTAAAGGTCCGGTGGCTGTAGTTGTAAATTTCACCCTCATTATTGCTTTGTGGAGGAATTGCTGATAAATAAATTAAATTAGCTGGTCCCTGTGATAAAGGTTGATTTTTAGTGATCAGCTGGGCGCTATAACTAGAAGTGCGCTGAAGTTCAAGGTTATGAGGAATGATAACGCTATAACCGTGTGCCTGCTCAACATGTCGCTCACCTTGGAGTGGCAAGCTGCCCACTGAAGCCGGCTGAGGAGAACCTGAAGGGGTGAGAGGTAAGAGGGGCTTAAGGTAAAGGCCAGCGCCCACAAGGATACATACAAAGCCTATGGCAAGTAACGGTAAATATTGTTTCATATTATAGTAAGTATACGAGTTTTAATTTCAAACCACACCAGCGATTTTGATTGGTAGAATAAGAAGTATGAAAAATTTTACTTTGGTTTGTGTGGTGGCTTTAGTTGTCTTTATTGCTTGGCTAAGTTTGGTTACCCCAATGACAATGAAACAAGAATTGAGTGATACCTCATTAAGTTCTACACCTTCACCTACACAGCTGCCAGAAAGTGTGCCGGGTCCGATTGTAACTCCCGATGCGAATAGTGATAACTCTGGTGGTGGGAGTTATTTGCCTTTTTCACCAGAAGTGATGAACATGACCAGTACTACTCGGCGAGTGCTTTTTTTCTATGCTAATTGGTGTCCGACGTGCAAACCTGCCGATGAGGATTTCACTAATAATAGCCATCGTTTGCCAGCGGATGTGACTGTGATTCGCGTCAATTACAATGATCCTGATACCGATGAAACCGAAAAAGCCTTAGCAAAAAAATATGCCGTCACGTATCAGCACACCTATGTGCAAATTGATGAAAGTGGTGATGCCGTCACAAAGTGGAATGGGGGGCAAGTAGAAGAAATGCTGAGTAAACTCCAGCCCAGTCGGTAAGAGTACGCTTAGACATTGGAATAAGGTACAATAACCCCTTACGCGATGAAAAACTTTTATCATTTACTAGCTAATACCTTGATTGCTTCCATTACTAACATGAGTGTGTGGTTTGCCATCATTTTCTATGTATATCTACAAACAAACTCAGTAATGGCCACTTCAATAATGTCAGGTATTTATTCAACTGCTGTGGCGTCATCAGGTATTTGGTTTGGAAGTTTAGTGGACCATTATAAAAAGAAATACGTGATGATGGCCTCCAGTTTTGTTTCCTTATTGTTATTTAGTGTAGGCTTTGGAGTGTATTTAACCACTGCCCCAGAAGAATTTACACAAATTACTAGTGTACGACTATGGGTGTTGATTCCTATTTTATTATTTGGCGTAGTGGTGGGAAACATTCGCACCATTGCCCTACCTACCTTAGTTACCTTATTAGTGGCTGAAAAAAAACGTGATAAAGCAAATGGCTTAGTGGGTACTACCAGTGGAATTGCTTTCACGATTACTTCTGTCATCAGTGGTTTCTTGGTCAGTTTAGGTGGCATGTTTTATGTGATGATCCTAGCCATAGCGATGACTTTATTATCAATTCTTCATTTGTGGTTGGTCCCGATCGTCGAAAAGAAAATTGTTCATCTTCAAAAGGGCAAAAGTAAAATTGATATGGCTGGTACTTTGAAAGCCATCTTCAAGATCTCCGGGTTAGCTGCCTTAATTCTGTTTACCACCTTTAATAATTTTTTAGGTGGTGTGTTTATGTCGCTGATGGATGCCTATGCCTTATCCATGGTATCTGTAGAAGTGTGGGGTTTATTATTGGGACTCATAAGTACAGCCTTTATTATGGGCGGAATGATGATTGCCAAATTCGGGTTGGGCAAAAATCCACTGCTGGCACTGTTTACGGCGAACATCATCATGTGGATAATTTGTTGTTTCTTTACTATTTATCCATCAGTTATCTTGCTAGTGGCAGGCATGTATGCCTATTTATGCGTTGTGCCTTACATTGAAGCTTCCGAACACACCATTATTCAAAAAGTTGTGCCAGTGGAACGACAAGGTCGTGTCTTTGGTTTTGCTCAAAGTGTGGAACAAGCGGCTTCGCCAATCACGGCTTTTGCAATTGGCCCTATTGCTCAGTACCTCTTCATTCCATTCATGACGACTGGTGCTGGGGTAGAGCTGATTGGGTGGTGGTTTGGCACTGGGCATGACAGAGGTATTGCTCTGGTCTTTACAGTCACCGGCATTATTGGTTTATGTATGACCTTGATTGCCTTTAACTCTAAACAATACCGAGTGTTGTCTCAACAATACTTGAGTAAATAAGTTGACTACATCACCCTACAGCCTTGCCAAAAGCCATTTCCTGAGTATACTCAGGGATATATGCTCAACCTCAACTCTCTCATGGTCGGTACCATGCAACCCCAAGTATTAGGTGAATTTTATGGCAAGGTTTTTGATAAAGCCCCCGATATGCATGATGGTGATTGGTATGGTTGGCAAGTGGGTGGCTGTTTCTTTACTGTGGGCGAGCACTCAGAAATGGGTGGAGCAGCCAAAGATCCTGGCCGAATGATGTTTAATTTAGAAACTACTGAAGTGAAACAAGAGTTTGATCGGCTGGTATCGGTAGGTGCCACCGTAATTAAAGAACCTTATGAGATGCAGGGAGCCTGGATTGCTACTTTAGCTGATCCAGACGGAAATTACTTCCAACTGATGACACCTTGGGAAGCACCGAGCAAATAAGCGCGTGTAGTTTTAGGGACTGGTTGTGGAGTGTGTAGCAGCTGATGAAGATGTCAGCTCATCCGCGTGCCCTAAACATCGACCTTGGTAGTTCGCTTCACATTCAGAACAGCAAATAAACAACTCCACACAGTTTTCCACGGTACAGTCTATGTATCTGGTGATCGGTACCTGGCAGTATACGCAATGACTAATGATTGAAGGATCCACGGTGTTAACAGGAACGTGTAAGCGCTTATCAAACACAAACATCTCACCTTCAAAGTATTTGCCCCCAGTTTGCTCACCATACTCATGAATTCCACCATGCAGTTGACGAACGTTTTGGAAACCTTGTTCGCGCAAGTAAGCTGAGGCTTTTTCACAGCGCACGCCACCGGTGCAGTAGGTGATTACTTCTTTATCTTTGAACTGGTCCAGCCGCTTCACAAAGGCAGGAAAGTCCCGAAAATTTTCAATGGGAGCAATCACGGCATTTTTGAATTTACCCACTTCAGCTTCATACCCATTGCGGGCATCAATGATTACGAACTCTTTATTATGGTCATAGAGTTGCTGCAACTCATGAGGCTCAATATACTGAGCTTTGTTGGCAATGTTGACATCTGACCCACTTTTTCTAACTCCCAGTGTCACGATCTCATCTCGCACCAGCACTCGCAACTTAGGAAAAACTTGCTCAGCAGCCCATGAGATTTTCCACTCCATATCATTAAATTCGGGGAGTGAGCTCGTCGTCTCCATGTACTCATTAATTTCATTCTCTAAGCCAGCCACGGTGCCATTAATACCCTCATGTGAGATCAAAATCCGCCCGTTAAGATTTAAGCTCGTACACAGATCCTTTTGCTGAACTTTTAGAGCTTCTGGGTCAGCGAGGCTCACATATTTATAATAGAGAAGAATTTTATAAGTGTTCGAAATAGTAGAGCTATTTTACCAGATCAAAAGCTAATTCATCCAGCTCGACGCAATCACTTTTATCGTAAGGACCATTGGCGGTGCGTGTAATTGACCAGGTAGTGGCGGGTATATTAATGTGCGTTGCTACATCTTGTACTAATTGTCGAATATACGTTCCAGGTGAGGTAGTGACGCTATGAGTGGTAATTAATAAATCAGTAGCCTCTTTGGCGAGGGCTTTCTCCCATGAGTCAAGTATCTCACTTTGTCTAAAATCTCCAGCCAACGACTGGACGGAGTTACTTTGCTGGCTTAAGATGGCAGATGCCGCAGCTACAGAGACATCATGAAGGTGAAAGTGATGGAGAGAAATATCACGGGTTTTAAGAGGCAATTCGCTGCCGCCTTTTGCCAGCTCAAAATGAGATTGCCCCTGCCAGCGGGCTGCTGAAAAAGCAGGTACAGACTGAGAATACTGCGCAGGAAATTTTTCTATGATCCTGCGAAGTTCATCGATTTTTGGCTGCTGACCGCGGTAAGTAGTAATCAAGCCTAATCTATCCAAGGAATCCGTGGCTACTCCCCACAAAATTGAGAAGTGATAGGTTTTTTGCCAATCTTGAAGCTGGCCTTTAGCAAATCGATCATCACCAGCTAAAATCACCAGTACACCTTCTGCCATGGGATCGAGGGTGCCAGTATGAGTAGCAGGTGCATTAAGAGCCCGTCCGCAGGCCTCAGCCAAACGATGAGAAGAACTGCCCAGTGGCTGCCAGATAGGAAAAATCATGGTGGTACTATACCACTTTGATCTTCAGGGTGGGGAATCTAGAATCCTAAGTCTTCATTTACAAAAATGATTCGTAAGCGCTCAGGATTAACCTCACGATTGATGATGAGAATTTTACTAATAAACGTTTCCCAGTTCTCAGGTAAGCCATAAGCTTGTTGTGCCCGCTTAGTTTCTAAGGGGACCACGTGTTCTTGAGTTCTTTTCAAACCATCATCAATACTAGAGGTGATTTTCTTGGTACTCACTACCCAAATTACATGTGACGCTCCATAGGCATACGCCGGTAATTGACTGCCGGTGTTAGAAACCACGAGCACTTTACCATCTTCAGTGACTGCATGCACACTCCCGACTACCCATTCAGGGGCGGCGCCGAGTTGTTGCATTTTGGCATGATCAGTTTCACGATCAAGTTTACTGAGCGTGGTTTTAACTGAAGCATAGGTATCAGAATTGAGTGCGTCTTCCAAGCCCGATTGAAGTAGGGTGATCGAAGTCATTGTCATCACTTCTGCTCCAGCTGGGATGAGTGAGAGGACTCTATCTTTAGCTTCAGCAGCTGTTTGGACATATTCGGCTGTAATGCCATTGGCCTGAAGGGCTGCTATGGTTTTAGTGACAGTTTCAGCTGAGGCGAGTGAGGTGTGACTCATAGGGTGTGTACTTTCTGGTAATTACTAGTATAATTACTATATAATTTGTAGTGCTATAAAAGTGATAGTACTATGAAATGAGTAGTATGTCAACCAATCTTCAACCCCCTATTTCACCCGCTCTTAATACAGCTTTAAAAATGCTAGGAGATACTTGGGTATTGTCCATCTTATGTAATCTGTCACGTCAAAAAATGCGCTTTAACGAACTGCAACGTTCCATTGAAGGTATTAATCCTTCTACTTTAGCTAATAGACTTAAGAAATTGGAACAAGAACAGGTCATAAATCGACAAGAAGAAACTTTAGACAAGTTATCTGTGGTTTATGAATTGACACCAAAAGGCGAAGCTATTTTACCGATCACACGTGAGTTTCGAAAGTTTGCGGAGAAATTTTATCAGTAATTAACACTCGCTTAGTCATTACTTAGTTATTACCAAAGTGTAACGTAGTGATATCGTCAGCGGTGTTAAAATAAGGCACTATGAATGCAACACCACGTTGGTTTGGAATCTTTTTAGCTATCGTCTTAGTAATTGGCTTAAGCATGGCAGGTTTAATGTTTATTGGTTTTCGTGAGTTAGAGAGTGGCCCCTCACCCGTCCCACAAGCTAGTTTGGCGCCGTCTATTAATCCCATAGTGCCTGTATTTGAGTCGCCTTCCCCCACGCCTTCAGGGACACCGGCCACTCCCTTAGATTACACAACTTGGAAACTTTTTCGAAATGGATACGCGTTGCCTTTGCCCCCTAACTGGAAAAACACTTCCGATAGTAATGGTCGAGCTGTTTTTCATCCCGGTGATAAGGTAGGCAGTCTGACCGAGATCTCGGTCACGGTGCTATCGGACGCCAAAGCACCTCAGGGCCAGCAGTTCACGACGCAAGCAGAGTTTGATCAATGGTCAGCCGTACAAGGTGATGTCCAAGGTGCAATTCAAAAAATTGATAACGTGACTGTAGATGGTCAGCCCGGACTGATGTTGCTCGATACACGGGGTGGTGAAGATCAGTGGCTCGTTATTGTGTGGGTTCGCAAGGATAAGAATAATCTTTATCTCACATTCAAAGGTAACCAAAAATATGACGTGGCTGATGCTAGTGCTATAGATTATATTGTCTCTAAATTTACGTTTACTGCGCCACCCATGACTGGTTTAGAAGGAAAACAGTAATCATTTCATGGTAGGCATGTCGCAACGATTTCTATTACTCCAGGTCATTACCCCGCATTATCACCAAGATGCTGCTTTGCGCAATATGTCTGAGCTAGAACAATTGGTGACAACGTATGGTGGTGAGACAATTGAAAAATCCATTCAACACCGCGTCAAACCCCACCCTGCCACCTATATTGGCAGTGGGAAGTTAGAATGGTTGAAAGAGACCGTCAAAGAAAAAAAGATTGACGTGGTTGTTATTAATTCATTAGTAAATGCTGGGCAGTTGTTCCGTCTGACTAAAGCTTTGTGGGAAGTGAACACGCGCATTGCGGTGTGGGATCGGGTGGATTTAATTTTAAATATTTTTGATCAACACGCGACCACAACCGAGGCTAAGCTGCAAATTCAATTAGCTCGGGTAGAGCATACGGGACCACTTATCTACGGTTTGGGTAAAACCGAGTTGTCACGACAGGGAGGTGGAATTGGTACCCGGGGGGCAGGTGAAACTAATATTGAAAAGGAACGCCGGAACATTAAGAAGTTAAAGTACGAAATTCAGCAACAACTCAAACAGCGCACGGCTGAGCAAGCCAAACGAATTCAGCAGCGCCAAGCCAAAGGTATCCGAACTGTGGCTTTAGTTGGTTATACGAGCGCTGGTAAAACGACGCTCTTCAATGCGCTGACGAGTAAAAATCGTGACATGAACCAAGCCCTTTTCACCACTCTGGATAGTGTGGTGGGTAAACTAAAAATAAGTGAGTATGATCCTACGGTTTTAGTTTCTGACACGATTGGTTTTATCGATGAACTGCCACCAGCTCTTATTGATGCATTTCGGACCACCCTAATGGAGTCATTAGCGGCCAAAATTTTGTTACACGTTATCGATGTCAGCGATGATCAATTTGAAGATAAAATGATGGTAGTAGACAAGATTTTGACAGAGCTCAATGCTGATCAAAGTATCATTCTAGTCTTTAATAAAATTGATAAAGTCGGTCAAGAAAAACTACAGTATTTGCAGCAAAAGTATGCTGGTCATGACATGGCCTTTGTTTCAGCTTACACCAAACAGGGAATAGATGAGTTAAAACGTGAGATTAGCCAGCGCTTGGGAATAAAGCTTTATACTGAATCGACAGTTAACTCAACCCCGTAATAGTATAAGTGACTTCCCCGACAGGAATTTTCACTTGTACACTGTCGCCAACTTTTTTGCCCATGATGGCTGCACCAATAGGACTAGCAGTCGATAATTTACCTTCCATAGGGTTGGATTCATGGACGCTAACGATAAGATAGTCACGGGATTTTTTGCCATCATCAAGCGTGACCGTGCAACCAAAATCAACTACTTCATACTTAGATTTTTTGGCAACAACTTGGCCATGAGCCAATAAATGTTTGATTTTACTAATTTGACGTGACAATGAGCCTAACTCCATCCGGCCGTATTTATAGGCGGCATTTTCTGATAAGTCACCCATCTCGCGGGCAATTTGGACGCGCTTCATGACCTCGGCTCGGGTTTGAGTCAGGCGCGCTAGCTCCTGCTCTAGCTTGAGATAGGCTTCGGCGGTAAAGGGTATGGTGGGATTGGTAGTGGCTGGCTTCATGAATGCTCCATCTTAACATATCAAGTAATTTTTGTTACTGTAGCAAGTAATGTGGCAGACTTTTCTGACTAGTAAATTGGTATACCCGGCTTTATTTTGCGGGGCAATGGCTATTTTTTTGGTTCATTACCTAGTCTCTGGGCAAGCGGTGTATGGTGATGGCATAGGTTATTATGCCCATCTTCATACCTGGGTCATTGATCGTGATTTTGATCATACCAATGAGTACAAACACATTTATACACCTGTTAATAATAATGCTCTTACTCCTACTGTCTCACCAGTTATTCAAATTGTGGCGACTACCCAAGATGGGAGAGCTGAAAATCACTATAGCCCGGGAGTGGCTTTGTTATTGCTACCTTTTTACATTACGGGGCATTTGGTAGCTCAGCTGCTGGTGTTAGGTGGCATATCAGTTTCAGTTACAGGATATGGAGATATTTATCAGATTTCATCAGGAATAGGAGCTATTTTATACGTCATACTAGGCTTATATCTGTTGGAGCGGTTAGTAAGGTTCCATCTGGCTGATGCGACCATTTCACGATTAACGATAGTTGCCATGTTTTTAGCAACTAACTTACTTTATTACGGCAGCTTTGACGTCATTAACTCACACTTTGCCTCATTCTTTTTGAGTGTTTTATTTTTTTATATTTTTTATACGCAGCCCTCCAGTCTCAAAAAAGAGTTCGGGCTGGGGTTAGTAGCAGGTTGGCTAACGACTAATCGCTTGCAAGATGGAGCAGTGGTCATTATTTGGGGGCTACAAAAGGTACTAGAGCTTTATCAGCGGCGCCTGACTATAACCACGTTTTTAAGACAGATGGTGTTATTTGGATCAGGGTGGTTGGTGATGATACTGCCGTTATTGCTCCACTGGCAGCATGTTTTTGGCGATGGCACAGCTCATACTTATTGGCGTAATTTTGAGAATGATTATGCTGATAAGCGACTCCCCTCGGTACTAGGGAGTTTATTCCATCCGGTAACTGGTTTATTTTCGCGAACACCTTTGTTGGGGATGGGTTTTATGTATTATCTCTGGTTGAGTTTCAAGCAATGGGCGGAAGGTGTACAGTGGCTTATGATGTTTTTCGGACTTCAAGTGATAGTTATTACGCTCCAAGGCGGGTGGTTTGCAGCTGCCTACGGTGGCAGAATGTATATTTCATCCTTAGTTTTTTTCGCTGTGGTTTTGGCTAAAATGCTGCAGCATTTGCGACAAGTTCGGCCCAGCTATTCAATGATACTGATAGGAGTATTTATTCTTCTCAACATTATCTCGGTCTGTTCGTTTGTGTTATTTGAAAAAGGTGCTGAGGGTGGCGTGACTGGCACAGAACTAAAAACCCTCGAGAGAATCAAAAACTTGCCCAATGTGTTATAATAATAGAGTATTAACAGCTGAAAATGAGATACTTCCGTAGTTTTAATCGCTCTTGATAGACCAAGAATTAGATTTTTCCACACACACGCGCTGAGTTTCTTTTTTTCCTTATAACAGAGCCACTTTTTTGTGGTGATCTGTGGAATGTAACCATATGAGAAATAAATCATATAATCGGTCTGGGTACCGGTCGAGGTTTTCGACCCCTAGACGAAACTTTAATAGTAGTAAACGACAGTCGTTTGATCCGTCAATGTTTGTCAAAAAGGCAGTGGTGCAAACCGAAGAGGTTTATACCGCTACTCACACTTTTGCAGACTTTGGTTTACATCGTCAACTGCAACGCAACATCGAAGCTCGGGGTTATTTAACTCCTACACCCATTCAAGATCAAGCCATTCCTCATTTATTGGAAGGCAGAGATTTAATTGGCTTAGCTAACACTGGCACTGGTAAAACAGCCGCCTTTTTAGTTCCTTTGATCAACAAAGTGGCTGAAAATCGTGATGAACGTGTACTGATTGTGGCACCAACTCGTGAGTTGGCAGTGCAAATTGAGCAAGAGTACAAACAATTCTCACACAATTTGGGATTGTATTCAGCTCTGTGTATTGGTGGCGTCAGCATGTACAACCAAATCTATAAATTGGAAAGAAATCCAGAATTTGTGATTGGAACTCCCGGTCGCTTAAAAGATTTGGAACAGCAAGGTGTATTGAGATTTAGTGACTACAATAATATTGTGCTTGATGAAGTCGATCAAATGTTTGATATGGGTTTCATTAAAGATGTCAAATACATGATCTCTAAATTGTCACAACCTCGACAATCATTGTTTTTTTCAGCCACGTTAACCGATGCCTTACAACAAATAATGCAAGGCTTTTTGAATAATCCAATCAAAGTCTCGGTCAAATCTCGTGAAGCTGCTCAAAACATTGATCAGGATATCGTGCGATTAAATGGCAAACCTAAATTAGAAGTCTTATATGACTTATTAGCTCAAGATGATTTTGACAAGGTTTTGGTCTTTTCACGAACTAAACGTGGGACTGAGAAACTAGCTCAATCACTGTATGACCAAGGTTTCGCTGTTGATGCCATTCATGGAAATAAAAGTCAAAATCAACGTCAACGTGCTATCGATCATTTCAAGCGTAGTCGCGTGAAGATTTTAGTTGCCACTGACGTCGCATCACGAGGCTTAGATATTGATAACGTCTCACATGTCATTAATTTTGACCTCCCTGAAACTTATCAGGACTATATCCATCGTATCGGTCGTACCGGTCGAGCCAATAAAAAAGGCATTGCCTTAACTTTTATTGATTAAAGTCGCAACTTACTTTCACGCAGTTAGTAGACTCCTTACCTAATTCTTGCGTTTTATTTTCAAGACTATGAAGTAGGCCAGGTAGGGTACACCTACTAACTGTGATGACAAAAAAAAGTATTTTAGCAGCCGTCTTTCTTGTTTTGTGTGTGATTATTTTCAGTGGTTGGTGGTGGACGAGACCTAGTGGTAAAGTTCCAGCTCCTACTGAACCAATGGAGCTGAAAGGTGTGCCCTCTGTCAGCCCAGTCCCTTCCCCTTCGTTGTCCACCTCAGATTTTGAAAATGGAGTTGTACTGAGTACCTACAAAAAAGTAGCTATCTTAGATACTGCTGCGATCACAAAAGCTCAATACTCATTTTTAAAAAAGAACGTCCCCGTTCCTATTACTACCATTGCTGTCTATGAACTGCATTTAGAGGTACCTACGGCGACCTTGAGTGGCGTCACTTCACCGATCAAAGCTCAAGTTTTTATTCCAGTCACTCATGATAAAGTGCCCGTGATTGTGTACGGCTCAGGTACCAGTGGCCTAGCCCCTGCCTGTGCACCCTCACTTGAAAACGTGGAGAAAAGTAATATTGGTAACTATGCTAATCAAATGATTTCATTGGCTAGCTTAGGGTACTTAGTTATCTTTCCTGATTATGAAGGTTTCTTTAATCCGTCTACTACTCATCCTTATTTTGTGGCTGATTTAGAAGCCAAAGTTTTGTTGGGGAGTTTACGAGGGACACAGGTCTTTGCCGATAGTGAGGTGACAGACATTCCTACAGATTTTAAAAATGTTTTTTTGATGGGGTATTCACAAGGTGGACATGCCGCCTTGGCGGCAGCAGTTAATCGACAATGGCTGGACGACCCTAGCATAATTAAAGGTGTAATAGGCTATGCACCCGCTTTTGATGTGGTTGCTTTATTAGCAGACAGCCCTCGGTTAGCCCCCTATTTGGTGTATGCCTATCGAAAACACTATGGCATCGCAAATCAAGAACTGGAATCAATTTTATTACCACGCCATATTTCTAACTTAGAAAATGATGTATTGAGCCATTGTATTGATACGGTATACAAGTTTTATCCTAGCCACGCCCACGAAATATACACCACGCATTTTTGGGAGCAGTTAGTCGCCCAACAGCTAGAAAGTATCACACCAAGTTTTGCTCAGGCCTTAGCTAAAAATCAAGTCAATACCTGGTCAACTGAGGTGCCAGTGCTGATCGTTCAAGGGAGCAAAGATCCAATTGTGACTGAAAATACTCAACGTAGTAACTTACGAAAGTTCTGCCGCAAGGGCATGAGAGTTACCTATCACGCTCAGCCGCATGCCAATCACTTTCAGTCTCCCTCTCAGGGCACATTACGTTCACACTCGTGGATGCAAAAAATCTTAGCCGGGGATATTCCTGATGATTGTTTGTCCTTACCTGAATAAAGTCACTTTCTTATCAATTCTTAATTCGGTTACGTTTTAATAGCTATGATGCGAAAAAAGCTTTTGTTTATGGTGGTGTGTGGTTTAAGTTGTGGCCTGTTACTAGCTAGCTATTTTTATCACTCGCGCAGCGGTGGCACGGTATTGAGTTCTACCAATGAACTGCCTTCGCCAGTCAGTGCATTTAAAGTTGAAAACGTGACTTTAAACGAAGTTGCGACGCACAACCAACAGCGAATTCAATCTGCTTATCAATTATTTCTCAGCCAAAGCGCTCCTGTATCAGCTGGGGTGACTGAATTTGAATTAAAGTACGTGGTTAAGCGGCCTAATAAACCTGACGTTCCGGCCAGTGCTCAAATTTTTGTGCCACTGGAGTTGGCAGAAGGCCCAAATCTTCTCATGATCTATGGGCCAGGTACAACCGGCTTAGATGACAGATGTGCCCCATCCACGGAAAATCCCTTCAATCCCACCTTAGGTAATTATGAAAATCAAATGCTAACATATGCTGCTCAAGGCATCACAGTAATTATGCCTGATTATCTAGGTTTTGATACGCAACACCAATTGCAGTACTACTTCATTGCAGAGGAAGAAGCTTATAGTATGCTGAGTGCAGTACTGGCGTTTTTTGAAACACGACCTGAAGCTAGGCAGAATGTAAGCATCTTTTTAGCGGGCTATTCTCAGGGCGGTCATTCAGCTTTTGCGGCTGCAGATTACGCTCAACAGCTCACCCCCGAACTTAAAATCGCCGGCGTGGTTGGTCACGGCCCGACAACCAATGTTGAAAACTTATTGCACTCGAACCCTAATTTAGCACCCTATGTGATAAGTGCCTATGACGATTTCTATCCGCAATTGGAGCCTGAAAAAATTATTAATGCACAACGTTTGGCCAGCTTAAATTCAGCTGAAAAAATATGTGCTGATGAAGGTTTCGGTTATGACTCAGTGGCCTTGTCCCAGATGTACACCAGTGACTTTTTTCAAGCTTTAGAAGCTCATCAGGTAGCTGAGCGCTTTCCACAGGAATATTCATTATTTAGTAGTAATAATGCTGGCAGAAGCTTTTCAAAATACCCGGTATTTCTAGCCCAGGGCACTAACGATCCAATTGTAACAAAAGATGACCAGGATGGCTTTGTGAGTGATTTGTGTCGCAGGGCTGTCCCAGTAACCTATTATCTCTATGAAGGTTTGCATCACTTTTTTATTAGACAGCGCTCATTTGTGGATACCCATACCTGGATGAAGCAAGTTGCACAAGGCGCTCATTCATCGGAGTGCACAACTCAGGTGCATACCTAGTCATTAAGATTTGCCTTTGACGTGTGTATCAAAGAACTCAATGGAGCGTTGCATCGCGCGTGAAAAATTTTGAGATAAGTTGTGATCATCACCAGGATAAATGAATACTTCCACGGGTTTGCCAACTGCCTCTAATTGAGTGCCTAGTTTTTCTGAGAACTCAACGGGAACGGAATCATCGTCGGTGCCATGGTGTAACTGTACGGGTCCAGAAATTTGATTTAAAAAAGTGGTAGAGGAAATTGAGTTCCAGAACTGGGGATTTTGCTCTGGAGAACCATACTCACCGACTAAAGCATCTCGCCAACGTCGAGAGGTACCAGAAGGTGGGGGTAGTGCAGGTGCCCGCCGCCGCCAGTTACTTAGTAAGTCAGGATATGACGCTACCACCCCAGCCCAAATCACTCCAGCTTTAATATCTTGGGTAACCACCATCGATCGCAAAGTAATATGCCCACCCATGGAATGGCCCCACATACCCAGGCGATTACCATCAACATCAGGGTGTTTTTTGAGAGAAGCCACAGCATTTAAGATATCAATAGTATAGTCATTGGAACCGTAGCCACCTTCGGCGGTGCCTTCTGAACTGCCATGGCCGCGGTAATCAGGTCGTAACAAAATGTAGCCATTTCGTGAGAAGCCATCAGTGTAGGCCACATAGCGCTCAGTAGTACGGTATTGATCAGGAGGAATATAGCCATGATTAAAAACTATCGTAGGCCAACCTGAAGCAGGTTTTTCACCATTGGGAATAGTAAGCAGAGCGTAAATTTTCAAACCTTCTGATAGGTATGACACCCGATAGCGTTGGTAGTTACTACCAGGAGAAAGTTTTTCTTCAATCACGAACTCACTACCGGGATAGCTGCCTTTTTGAAGAGCTTCAATACTGAGTGGGTGAAGTGTTGTCTCAGCGGGGAGCGGAGTCTCTATACTTTCATTCAAATTTTCGTTACTATCAGTTAAGAGCGAAGTGTTGGAAACACCACTAGGAGTTTTTTGGCTTTGCCAAGCGAAGGTCATCCCAGCGATAAGGATGATGCCAATTAACACCAGAAAAAAGGTGGTTCTTTTCGACATGGATTATGCTTTACATTGTAAACTATAGTAGGTTATTTCACAAAGGTAAATATGACATTTCGCGATAAAATTTATGAGCTTTGCCGACAAATACCTCAGGGGCGGGTAGCTACTTATGGTCAGTTAGCAATTATGGCGGGAAGTCCTCGCGCCGCGCGAGCGGTCGGAATGTGTATGCAGAGTAATCCAGATGCTCCACAAACACCCTGCCATCGAGTGGTAGCAAGTGATGGTTCATTACATGGATACTCGGCTGGTGATGGTATTCCTACCAAAAAAGCGATGTTGATAACTGAAGGTGTGATATTTAAAGGTGATAAAGTTGATTTAAGCCGCTCTCAATGGAGCCCATCTTGAAAGATCTTTCCCTAAAAAGTGCTAGCTTAATATCATTAGTTTTAATAGGCAGTACTGCTATAGTCTTGTGGCTGATGAATCGTGTCGTTTACTGCACTTGTGGTTATATTAAGTTATGGCAAAGTAATTCTTGGAGCTCAGAAAACTCACAACACCTTTTGGATTGGTATACCCTTTCGCATGTGATTCACGGCTTTATTTTTTATTGGTTGTTGCAAAGATTTGTTCCCAAATGGTCGATCGGCACCAAGATGTTGATGGCTTTGATGATCGAAATTGTCTGGGAGATTTGGGAGAACACTGAGTTTGTGATTTCTCGTTATCGTGAAGTAACAGCCTCACTCCATTATGATGGTGATAGCATTGTTAACTCTGTGTCAGACATTTTAGCGTGTTTGGTGGGTTTCTGGTTGGCACGTACATTACCGTGGTGGCAAGCTATGCTAGTAGTCATAATCATGGAAATTGGTGCTGCCTTAATCATCCGTGATAACTTAACACTCAACGTTTTGATGCTGATTTATCCCTGGCAGCTCATCAAAAATTGGCAGTTAGAATTAGCTCCGCCTCTCCCATAAAGCCCAGCAAATGATCTATTTTGATATAATTTAGAAATGGCATTTGAAAATCGTGGCCGGTTTTTGCAAGAGTTTGGTCCCCAGGTAGTAATGTATACCTCTGGCGGTGAGCCAGTGGAGTTACAGTACCATCGTGATTTAGCCACCCGAGATTTTACGGTTATTAGCTTGTGGTCATTGCTCTCGGCGTATGGGCAATCGGTGGTAGCGATGAAGGAAATCGACACAACAGAGCTTGAAGAGCCTGAACATTTTGATCTTCTGTATGAAGAGCTCATACGGGAAATAGAGAATTACTTCGAGTTAATTACCGAGATGCCTGAATATGAAGGAGTGGCTTATCCTCGAATGTATCAGTTGGCACATGGAGGTGGTTTACCTTATTTATTAATGGAAGTGTTTGCCACTACCTTTGATAAAAAATATAAGCTCAATTACATTCCTCGGATTATTCCCGCGACTGGTGCTTTGCTTCAAAAGCGTTTAACCACCTTTATTAGATTGTGCTGGGCAATTGATATTTTTCACCGTCACGGGTACGTGCTTGATGACATAAAACCCTCCAACGCAGCTATTCAAAATAGTCCAGAAAAAAATGTGTATCCTTTTGATTTTGCGACCTTGAGGAAACAAAGCGACAAAGAAGTCATTGGCTACACTCCCGACTATAAACCTGAACTTAAAGATTTTACTTTACAAGATTTTCAGCCAGTGGCTGCCGATGCGTACTCATTAGTGGCAATTCTGTATGAAATGATCACTGGACATAACCATACTCCCCTGACATCATTTTTTGGTTTTAACCCGGGTTTTAAAAAAGAAGAGTTGGTTGATGATTTATATAAAAGCAAAGCATTGCGGGAGCTCATTATTAACACTCAAAAGCTGGACATAGATCAAGCAGAACAATACTTAACCCAGGTCATTGGCGAGTTCTTCTTTGAGATCTTAGATGAACACTGTTTTGCTTCACTGCATCAGTCGTTGACTGTAGAAAAGTTGGTTGTTTTACTTGGAGAGTTACTTAACTTTAGAGTAGACTTTACCCAAGAACCATGGTCACCGACGTGGGAGAAATCTGCTGACCAGACTGCGCTTCTATCACGTTTGTTAACAGTGCTGCTACTGTTATCTTCATTGACTGTCTTACGCTTTAGTGAAAATCAAGGTGAGCATCGTTATCAACCTACTGTTAGGGAGCTTGAAATAGAAAGTAATGCTATCCCTGAGCTTTTTCAAGGTTTATCTGAAGTTGAAGGTGAGATAGTGAGGCTGATGGGAAGGGAAGAAGTTACCATTTCTCATAAGCAAGGGGTGACAGGCACCTTAATTGAAGTAATGCCGACATTTGATGACAGCGCCATTGAAGACAGTTTCCTAAAAGTAATGTTGACGGAGAGAGAAGTGGGAGTGATTGCTTTGACAATGTATTCCAATCACCCTCAGGAAGGATATTTAGTTCAAACCAATAATTTTTTTACTCAATTACAATCAGGGCAAAGTACCGATATTACCTTGGAGTTACATTTGTACCCGGTGGGCGCTATTCCTGATCCGGAACTAGACACCGTTTATCGTATCAAGTTAATAGCTGGTATCAACTATGATGGCACACGATGGTGGGAATATGTCGATTTCGATCGGAGTAGTAATGATGCGGTTGGTTTTGGTTTCTCATTACCGGCAAATCGAAACCGTTAAATTGAATCCTGATCAGTTTTGTGACATTATACGGGTATGAAAGAAATTTTAGGCTTATTAGCTACTGCTATTGCATTAGCAGGATACATTCCCTACTTTAGAGACATTTGGGCTGGGCGGACGAAGCCGCATGCTTTTTCGTGGCTGGTATGGGGCATCTTGACTGCAATTGGATTTTTTAGCCAGATTTCAGATGGTGCTGGTCCGGGTGCCTGGGTGACTGGTTTTACGGCGTTGGTGTGTGTCTTCATTTTCTCAGCAGCTTTAAAAAACGGCCGCAAAGATATTACAGCATTAGATTGGATGAGCTTGGTTGGGGCGATTTTTGCCCTGATCTGTTGGTGGGTGACCAAAACTGCATTTTTATCAGTGCTATTGATTAGTCTAATTGATTTATTAGGTTTGGTTCCCACAGTTCGCAAGTCATATTACAAACCTTATGAAGAAACGTTGATCACCTACGTACTGAGTGGTTTTAAATTTGTGTTGGCCATAGCGGCACTGGAAAAAATGTCGTTTATCACCGCTTTCTACCCCGCCAGTTTAATTTTTAGTAACTTCTTTTTTGTGACCCTGCTCGTTATTCGACGTCGTGCCCTTGTTGCCCTAGCTGATGCCAAATAGAGTCATTATTTTCGATGCTGATGGCGTAGTGATAATACCTGAGCGTAAGTTCAGCCAAACCTTGTGTGAGGAACTTTCACTGACCCCCGCTGATACGGCTGCCTTTTTTAGTGGTCCATTTCTAGAGTGTTTAGTAGGGAAAGCTGATTTAAAGCAAGAGTTAGAGCCATACTTAAAGAAGTGGGGTTGGAGCAAGAGTAGTGAAGAGTTTTTATCGTGGTGGTTTGACTCTGAAGCGATAGTGAATCAGGTGATCATAAATGAAGTGGAACGGTTGCGGAGCCGAGGTTTTACAGTGTGTTTAGCCACCAACCAAGAACAGTATCGAACTAATTATTTAAAAAATGAGATGGGTTTAGGCACTCATTTTGATCACATTTTTAGTTCAGCGGAACTGGGTGTAAGAAAACCACAACGGGCTTTTTTTGAGCGAATTGCAGAACATTTTTCAATTTCTGATCCGTCACAGTTACTGTTGATTGATGACACAGCAGAAAATGTGAAAGCTGCTCATCAAGCGGGTTGGAAAGCTCACTTTTACCAGAACAATGAGAGTACTCTGCGTGCCCTAAATGATGTATTGGATAGACCAGTGACACTCAGTATCTATGCACACCAACCATCCACGCCGCTCTCTATCCGAACACTGTGTTTTTTGCTTAGAGAGAATCAGGTGTTACTAGGATTGAAGAAAAAAGGTTTTGGGCAGGGTAAGTATGTAGGCATTGGCGGTAAGGTGGAAAGTGGAGAAGGTATTGAGCAGGCTGTAATTAGAGAGGTGGAAGAAGAAATTGAAGTTACGCCTACGAAGCTAATCCCCGCTGGTGTAGTTAATTTTTATTTTCCCTATCAAGATTCTCCTATCCGTTGGAATCAGCAAGGTAATATTTATTTAACTACGTCATGGACTGGTCAAATTCAGGAGACCGCCGAGATTGCTCCTCAATGGTGGGAAATAACTGCTCTTCCCTATGATCAGATGTGGCCCGATGCAGTTTACTGGCTAGAGTTGGCTTTGCGGAGGCAGTTACAAACAGGCGTCTTTTTATACACTCAAACCCTACAGCTGGAAGAGGTAGTGCTACTTACTAGGTGAGGGTAGCCCGGGAGCGGCGCCAGCGCAACTGCAGTTTTCTTATTTCAACCAAGAGATACGCGATGATAACGTACTCTACAAAGCGGATACCAATTACTTGAAATAAGGAGGGTCGATCGATAACCTTACCGCTGGCATCTACACAGCGGAAATCTTGAGTAATATCGGTTCGGCCAGGCAAGGGATGAGTGACATCTACCTCGCGGCTAATCACTGTCGCTGGTGGACAGAGCCATCTGAGTGGATAGTTGAGCACAAAATTACCAGGCTGATCAATGGCCATACCCATCAAAGCATAGAAACAAATCAAAGCACCTTTGGTAAAACTATCAATTGCTCCGGAATGAGGCTGGGAAGTTTTATCGGGTAATGAAACTGACCCGACCACTGCCAACCAACCCACGCCAATAATAATGAGTGAAGCCAACCCCTCTACATTTGCTAACAAGAAAAAACTAAAGATAATGCTGCCAATAAAACCACACAGCCCTGCCACTAAAAGAATAATCCACACTATAGAAGGTGCACCAGACAACCATTTTCCCAGTTTGTTCATCATATTTAATTGATCTTATCATACTCAAGCGAGGAGTAACTTACTGAACTATCATTCTCTTCTTAAATATCCTTGATATATGATCTGTAGAATCAAAACATTTACTGTTCTGAAATGATATTTGTATGCAAGTTCCTAAAATTTCTACCCAAACCCCAGCCATTACACCCCTTACTCCCGAGCAGGAAATAATCAGCAAAGTGGAGCCAAAATCAGAGGTGTTATTTGAAGCTCAAACGTTATTTCCCTTTGATTTATTCCCGGCGTGTGTGACAGTGACGCCTACCAGCGTGACTGTGATAAATAAATATTTTTTTGGTCAGGAGCGGATTCAAACCATCGCAATCAAGGATATCTTCACCATAGAGGTACAGACAGCTTTCTTTTTTGCCCGAGTACTTTTTTGGTATCGGCAAATGAATAACATGTTTGTCGGTGTTGATTACTTATCAAAAGCCAATGGCTTGCAGCTTCAAAAAATAGTTCAAGGGTTGATTATTGCCCAAAATGAAAATATCGATCCGAGTTTGTTGACACCTCGGCAAACTATTGAGCAAGTCCAAAAGTTGGTGCATGTCCAGGGTGTCTAGCTATTTTAAGAATGTCTGCTATCATTAAGTACTAAATTAGTGCTTAGTATGGTTAATGATTCTAGTTTCACCCTTCTTCGGGAAAAAAAGTTACTTGATACTCCCTGGCTGAAGGTCACGGCTAATGATTATCAACTACCCAATCAGCAGCAGCTTCATGAGTATTACGTAGTCCAAGAAAAAAACGGCGTCACAGTTGTGCCCCTGACTACTAACAATGAAATATTAATCGTCAAACAATTTCGTCCTCCCATCAATGAAATGTGTTATGACTTGCCCGGTGGATTAATTGATGCTGAAGGTATCGATCCACTTCTCCAAGCACAGCAAGAATTGCTACAGGAAACAGGTTATGCTACCAAAAATTGGATTAGCATTGGCAGTTTTTATCCAGCTCCTCATCGTTTGAGAAATTTCCAAGAATGTTATATTGCTAAAGATATTACCAAAATCGCTACCCCTAAGCTTGATAATACGGAAGTCGTGACATATGAATTAGTTGATTTGAATATTTTTGAACAGATGATTAAAGAAAACATTTTTAAGTGCAGTTACTGTATTACTGCTTATTTTAAAGCTAAACTTTCTCTGGGAATTTAATTAACTAAAGTGTGGTTTGCATGATTTTTTAGTTGTTTTACGACTAATTAGATGCAGGTCACTACTTATGGATATATTACTGACATTAATTTTAATTACTAGTCCGCTTATTTATGTCATAGGTTTGGGCTTAGTGGTAATTAAGTTTTTTTCCTTTTTAAGTAGCCGTACAGCTCCCACCCCGACGCATGCTTCCTCATCAATACATGCTTCTCATGTTTCCACGTCATACCCCAAAATCGTTAGCACTTCACATCATCAGGATAGCGCTAGGTGGTTAAGTTGGTGCCTTGGTTTTTTGTATGTATTGGTAGTTAATTGGTACGGCTGGCCTACCGGTTTGCAGTTAAGTATTATTTATAGCTTATGGCTGGGTGCCATTTTCTATATTAGTTTTGACCGCCAACTTGCACAGTCAAAGGTTTGGCAATTGATAATGGCTATCAGCTTGCTAATCGCTGGGTATGCAGCCCTCACGACTAATGTGTATCTTGATTTACTAAACAAGCTTAGTGTGTTGGGTGTGGGTTGGGCCAGTTTAATTTTCATCGCTCGTGGTACCTTGCCGAAAACCATAGGTGAAATGATTGCAGCCAGCTTCAACTTAATGAACTCACTCTTTATACATTTATTTGAGTGGTCAGCCAATCGGCGATTATTAGTCTTGCCTAACTGGAAATGGAGTTGGAAACAGGTATCCACCGAAAAATTAATTGGTTTTGCAATTGCCATCCCTTTGTTAACTATTTTTCATTGGCTATTTGCTCGAACTAACCAAGAGTATGCTCTTTTTGTCACTCAGCTTTTGCAGTGGATGTGGATGGTAATTAAGTTTATTTGGGAGTTAGATATTATTGAGCTGTTTATTAAGACACTCGTGACGAGCTTCATTTTTTATCAATGTTTTGATGTTAAAGCTATTCACAATCAAGCTAAGCTTTCTGACTCACAACAATTATCACTCCAGTTATTTCACATTGTTATTTACTGTTGCATAGGGATCTTTGGTTTGTTTTCCTTCTTTCAGTCCCAACTACTGTTCATTAATTATGCCCAGGTCACTTTTAAAGTGCTATCAACATATGTTATTCAAGGTTTTTGGGAGTTATTAGCAGCAGCTTTAATTGGGTACACAATAATTTTAGCTGTGTTATCTCAATTAATCCAGAGCCGAGATAAAGAAACCGTTTACTCTCGTAGCTTATTAACCATATTTGCTATCGAGCTGATGTTAGTAATTTTATTTACTTTACATAAACTGGGAATACACCAACTTTTCTTTGGTTTCAAGGATCAGCGGCTATTAGCAACCGGCGCGGTGATATTAGTACTGATGACCTTTTTGATGTTACTGGGTCGGATATGGAAATATATTCAGCAGCAGCAGGTATTTGCAGTTCAGGTCGTTGCCACCCTCGCTATGATATTAGGCTTTAATGTTATGAACTTAGATTGGTTTATAACTCGTTTCAACCCTGTTAGCTATTATCAGCAAGGGCAGAAATATAAAGATTACTCATATCTTTTAGGCAATTCGTACGATAACTACGGTGAGTGGGAGAAGTTAATTACTGAAATGGAGGTGGTGAAGCCACCTCAACCTGATACTGATCAGTACTACTATGGTTGGTATCCTTCACTATGCCAGTCTCGAGTCGATGCTGGTCCTTATGCGATGTACAATTTAAGCTCTAGTCGTACCAGCACTCACACATCATATTTAGAAAATAAATATCTCTACTTAGAACGTAAATACGGGACAAACTCGCCACGTGAGTTGCATCAAATATTTCAGTTTAATTGGCGTGAATACCAGGCTTTTCATGCTTGGCAACGCTTACAACCTCGCTTAACCACCGTAGTGACACAAATTTGTTCTCAATAATTTGGTACAATCGGTGGCTATGACGCATCAGCAAGCTATAGAACGCCGTGGCGTTTCCATTTTGAAAGGATTGGCAGTATTGCCAGTGGTCTTAATTCATACCATGGCGGCATTTCCAGCTTGGCTCTATGTAGATCAACCATGGAGTTTAGGGTCCGTTTTTATCGATCAGTTAGGCCGTTACTCAGTGCCTTTGTTCATTGCGCTGTCTGGCTATGGCTTGACCAAAAAGCATGCCTATCACAGCGTGCCATTTACTTCATACTTAGTCAGTCGTGTCACTAAGTTGTTGCCACTTTATATATTGTGGAGCTGGGGTTTATTTATATTTTTGAGTTCAGCTCCAGGATGGCATAGCGTGGGTGCAACCACAACTTTTTTTGACACCTTACTATGGGGCAGTGCTGATTATCATTTGTATTTTATCCCACTTATTTTGCAGTTATATTTATTGTTTCCCAGTATCAATAAACTAAGTGATAATGCCTTAAAAATAGCTATTGCCATCACCGGCTTAGTACAGTTTGTGGCTTTTGGTTTTTTAGAATTACTACGGACTCAAACAGTGGTCATCGAAAATATTTCGCCATTAATCTATTTTGATCAGTTGCAGTATTTGATAGCTCCTAGTTGGTTGGTTTATTTTTTGTTAGGATGCTGGATGGCTCGTACACAGGTACAAAAATCATCTCTGTATGAGCGCGCTTCAGAATTTGGATTAGGATTTTCTCTCATCATAGCCACCGCTCAAAGTTTGTATTTATTACAAACTGAAACCAATGTGCCAGTTACCACTCGTTTTACGAGAGTGGCAGTCTTAGCGTATGCGCTGATAGCTGTTTACTGGTTATTGAGTAAGGTCAATAAAATAGGTGAGTGGCAAGGTAAGCTCAGCTCACTATTAAAATCACTCGGTGACAACTCATTTTTAATTTATTTAAGCCACACGCTTATTATTCGGTTAGTGATTGGGGTTTATTTTAAGCCTTTATCAAGTATTTTGTGGTTAGAAGGGGTGCTATTTGTAGGATTGCTGATTTGGGTATCAAAACTAATTTCAGGCCGAGAATCAGCTTAGCACCAGATACTATGTCACGACCAGCTAATCTTACTGATTGCTATCGTTTAATAGCCGCCATATGTATTGTATGGTTGCATAGTAGCTTCGTGCTAAAGTTACCACCTCTTCAGCAAACGTTGATATCGCAAGCACAGGTATTATTTTTAAGTTGGGCATTACCTTTTTTTTACTTTACTACTGCTGAGTTTTCTCTGTTATCTGTATATAAGCACGCTGATATTCTCTATTCGTGGTCACGTGTTAAAAAATTTATAGTACTGATTTTGTTTCACAGTGTAGTCATGTTTAGTTTGATGATGACGGGTCAGTTTCTAGCCGGTAATTTTTCAAGGTTAGAAAATTGGCTAGGATGGTACTTTTATTCACTAAAGTATGGTAATCCTTCAGCAGTAATTTTTCTATTTCATGCCCTCCTCATCTATTTGGCAGCACATCTAGTTCAAAAGCTAGGACAACTTGTTTCGCTGAAGATAGTGAAATGTTTACTAGTAATAGGGATGATTTTGACATGGTTTTTTTGCTATCAGTTGCCGCTCATTTTTCGGGCAACAGGCTTAACCATTAGCCTCACTTCATGGGTGGGGATGATGGTAGGTTTTATCGTCACTTTACTACCATTTTCTTACTTTTCTCCAGCCAAAAAAGTATTAACTATGCCTATGCTATTGGCAGTAGTGGTTCTGCCAATGCTGATGAGTGGTTTGCCATATTTATTATGGCCACAAGCTTTACCACTACAGGTGGCGGCTTTGATTTTACTAGGAATTACTCTTCATGGTTTGCGAAGAATTTTTGCTCATTTGAGTGGTGCTCTAGCACAACGACTATCGCAATGGGGACAAGAATATTCACTGGGCATTTTTTTATTACATGGTCCAATTATGAAAACAATAGATTGGCTAATGACAAAATTACTAGCAGCTAATGATGGAGGGTCTGAGTTATTAGGAGTATGGCTAGCGATTAATTTGCTAACACTAGGGTTGACCTTAGTCATGGTAGTGCTGGTAGCTCACTCACCTTTGAGAACTTTAATTACTTTACAAACAGTCGCGGAGCAAAAAAAATAATATGGTATCTGCAAACCCAACTTGTATTATCTGTGATCTAGATGGAACACTGGCATTAATTGACCACCGTGATCCTTATGATGCCACCTTATGCGAGCTTGATTCTTTGAATCATCCCGTAGCAGCGGTATTAGAGCGCTTTGCTAATGATACTGATATTGTGTTAGTTTCTGGCCGCATCGATACTTGGCGAACAGAAACTGAGCGATGGCTAGAAACACATTGTATACCTTACACGAAACTGTACATGCGCAGAGCAGGTGATCGGCGCAAAGATACAGTTTTAAAAAAAGAAATTTTTGAACGCCACATTTCACCGCAATGGGAAGTTCGCTTTGTGCTGGAAGATCGCAACCAAGTAGTGGTGATGTGGCGCGAGTTGGGTTTAGTCTGTTTCCAGGTAGCTCCCGGAGATTTTTAAGTGTTATTATTAAAGAATGCCCGTTCAGTTCTCAAGATTGGTGTTGATTGCTCAAGCTCTAGCACTCGTGATTCTAATCATTGCCTTACGTTTGTTTCCGACTGTTTTTTTCCCGGCCAAACCGACGCCTCTCCAGCCAACTGCCAGTAATCCCGCTATCTTTATTGCCCCAGCTTCACCGGAAGGTAAAACGACGCTTGAAAGTAAAGTCATTGCTGAAAAATTAGATCTGGAACGGAAGCTGATTCAACCCACTTCACCTCAGCAACTGCTTGTTATTGCTCAAACAGTTGAAAAAGCTGGAGGGACAGTTATTGAACAGGCTGATGGCTTCATCGTAGCTGAAATTCCTAAAGAAGTAGAAACAGCTGTTGTTGCTCAACTCAAAAGTACTCAAGCCATTAAAAATATTGAAGTGGATTATCCCACTTTTGTGACCAGCGACAGTATTGATTGGGGTGTGAGTCATATTACTGCCCCACCCGTGTGGCCGGTTACGCAAGGTAAAGGAGTCACAGTAGGTGTTTTTGATTCTGGCGTTGATTATACCCATCCTGAACTAAATCAGTTGTACAGTAATGGCTATGATTTTGTTAATGATGATAGCGATGCTTTTGATGACCATGGGCATGGCACCCACGTAGCAGGCATTATTGCCGCACGGACTAATGATAGTGGTTACATTGGGATTGCACCCCAAGCTCAGGTGGTGGGAGTGAAAGTGATTGGTGCTGACGGCTCAGGTTATATAAGCGATTTAGTAGATGCCTTTGACTGGGCTTTGACCCAAGATATTCAAATTATCAATGTATCACTGGGCACCACGTATGACAGTCAATTACTTCATGAAAAAATTACCCAGTTGACGCAAAAAGGGGTAGTAGTGGTGGCAGCAGCAGGCAACAACTATGGCGGGCCGTTGTTATATCCGGCCGCTTATCAAGAGGTTATCTCGGTCGCTGCCAGTGATACTAATAATCAGCTCGCTAGTTTTTCCAATTTAGGCGCTGCCGTAACGGCACCAGGGGTAGGAATTACCTCAACTGTTCCTGGTGGTGGTTACGCAACGTGGTCTGGAACCTCGATGGCGGCCCCGCATGTCTCAGGCGCCATAGCCTTGATGCTCAGCCAAGGTCAAACGAACGTGCGTACTCAGCTTCAAAAAACTGCTATCGATTTAGGCCCAGCTGGCACTGATACCTACTTTGGTTATGGCATGATCGATGCTCAGGCCGCGACACTGGGCCTTGATACCTTAGCGCCGGTGGTGACTTTTTCACAGCCACTTCACCAAGCTACAGTTAGTGGCAGGGTGACAGTAACAATGGAAGTCCAAGATGAAGCACCCATTTCTCAAGCTGAGTTACTTCTTTACCGAGATCAGGTTTCAAGCCCAACTCCTCTATACAATTGGACAAATGGTCCCTATGTATTTAGTTGGGACACCCAGTCTGTAGCTCCTGGTGACTATACCTTAGTGGCGCAGGCTAAAGATGAATCAGGAAACATAGGCGGAGCGCGTGTTATGGTGACCGTGGTGGCTGAATCCGCTTCGGCGAGCCCTTCACCGAGCCCTACTGTTACTCCTCAGCCTTCTCCCCTCGTGTCAACCCCAGCTGCCAAATTAGCAACTTCTTCTGCGCGACGGCGTGACCGAGCCTTACCTACTGCAACCCCCTCAGCTTCTGTTGCTCCCACTCCCTCGCCGATGGCGAGTGCGAACCCTTCACCACAGCCCGCCAGCTCACCTACCTCCAGTCCGGTACTAACTGACACGCCCCCAGGAGCAAGCGGTGATCATCGTCAAGATCAGACCACCCCAGCCGAAGAGAATCGTCAAAATTTTTATCATGGACCTGAGTATTGGCCACCTGTCACTAACTTAGATCAACGTCATAAGTTTGGTGAAAGTCAAACCAGCAAAGATGAGAAAAGCGATCACGAAGATAAAAGTAACTCTCGTAGCCGAGTCAAAGGAGTGACTACTAGCTGGTGGCGATTTTGGTAATATTTTTTGTTGTAGCGGCAGTAGTCATATCACTGCTAGGCTCAAAAATCACTTGCTGAGTGGGGTGGGCTAAACGCACTTGCTGCCGGTGAATCATCTTGACGATTTCAATGTTAAGGCGTTGCTGGATATCCATGTATTGATTGTAATCACTATGAAGCACAAAATACACAATTTCGTAGACATATCCATTAGGCGTAATTTCTTTGAAGTGGACTCGGTCACATCTAATCATCTCTTCTTTAGCTAAGATTTCCCCAATTAAATCTGGCAACTTTTTTAACATGGCTGCAGAGGTGTCATAGGTAAATGTTAACTGAAATACTACTCGCCGCTCTGTCATGTGTTTGTAATTATTAACTCGCTCTTCAGTTAGTTTTTTATTGGGAAAAATAAGTTCCTGACCTTCCAGAGTTTGAATCCGAGTTGATTTCACGCCCACGTGCGTGACGATACCCATATCCTTACCAATGATAATAAAATCACCCACTTGAAATGGTTTGTCAAAGTAAATGGAGAAAAAGGCAAAGAAATCTTCTAAGATATTTTGCAGTGCGAAGCCGATGGCAATACCGGCAATGCCTAACCCACTTGTCAAAGCTGTGACGTTGAAGCCTAAATTTTGCAAAATAACTAAGATAGCCACAATCCAAATCAAAACCCGACTGACTTTGACAATAAATTCCGCAATCACATAGCGGTCTGGGCTATCAGTATTCCTGACAAAGACTTGGCGCAAGCCATATTCACTTATCAGTTGTAAGACTCGGAAACAATAAACAGCGATAACGATAGTGGCTAGGTGACGTAAAAACTCTCCTGCCAGCAAGGGAACCTGTAACCAGTAAGTGGCTAGCCACACAGCCAAAAATATGTACAACGGCCACAGGTACGTGCGGCTAAGTTTACCAATGAAACGTTTCGAGCGGGAATGGGGATGGTGTGCTAAGTGATGTAACCGAGCAATACTAAAACGATGAAAAATGTGTGCTATCACCAAAGTCATCACAAACGTCACTAGAGCAAGTGTCCAGTTTTGCTGAGTATTCGCGTACCAAAATTCCCATACGGAAGTATCTGAAAACATAGTTATGGAAACAGAGTATATCAATAAATCGGAAAAATTGTGGCTGATTCAGTCTTTTTTAACAAAACTCTTACTGAACTGTGATTAAACTCACATGGCTAATAAGCTCGTGCTGAACGGTTTTTAAGGTACATGCCCAATACAGCCACTAGAACTAAAATTCCGGCAGTAAAAAATAATAACGGCACATACCGACTCATCACAGACTGGGAAGTAGCGCTCGGCACAGGCTCAGAAATAACTTGGGGAGAGCTCATAGGTACTGGATTGATGGGTAAATTGGGATCGATAGTCTGGATAGGACCAGTCGTGGTAAGTGGATCATTGAGGACGGCACTGGTGGTACTAGCGCCTTGCACTTGTCCTTGGCGAGAAGTGGTATCTTTTTCTTGTGCTTGAGAAATAAACTTTAACTGACCTGCGGTAGTTACCGTGAAGACTTTGGTGAAGGCGTATTGGGTACCATCAATAGATTCTAGTTTTAGTTCTAGTGCACCTTCTTTGACGGTATGGATGACTTTTTGGCCATTGGACTCGGTCCCAGCTAAGTGCGTAGCAGAGAAAGCGTTTTTGGCATCACCTTTGCCGGCATTGGTTAGGGCTTGAGGGACAGTAGCGCCTGTTTCAGCGGCCAGATAGGATAATGTGTAGTTCACACTTTTAGTGTTAGTGGCAGTGACAGTAAATGAATGATCACTGTGAGAGTAAGTCAAACCAACTTGAGGTGTTTTGACAGTAGAAGAAGTAGTTGTGGCCATAAAAACCATGAGTGACTGAAGTAACTCCTTAATAATACTCATAAATCAGCTATTTAGGCTAGTCGGGAATTGCCCGGCATCATACAATTAAGTTTGTGTTACTTTTTATTTCTCTTCTAGTTGGCTTGCTAGTGAGCAAGATACTGCTGTGGTTTGGGCACTGGGCTATGTATCAAGTCCAGTGGTTACACGATCCGGTCTATGTTCCTAGTACTGATCAAGCCACCCGTGACATGGTGGCATTGAAAAGTAAGTGGGAAGGGGTACGAGTGGCTGATGTAGGCTCTGGCAATGGCAAGCTTGTGATCGCTTTTGCTAAGGAGGGAGCCATCGTGGACGGTTATGAAAATAAATGGTGGTTGGTTTGGAACTCACGTCGTCGTATAGCTCAATTAGGCCTCAACAATACCGCTCAAATTAAGTGGCAAAATTTCTGGCAGGTCAATTTTTGTGCTTACGATGTAGTAATTTTATATACTTCTAATCATCTGATGGCGCAGCTAGAGCGAAAGTTGTGGCAAGAGTTACAGCCTGGGGCAGCAGTGATTTCTAATACTTTTCAGTTCCCGCACTGGCCGCTAAAAAAACAGCTGGGCAATGTGTTTTTATATGAGAAGGGTTTGCCATTTAAAACGTAGTACATATCTTTCACAGGTGTCCTTTTTTTTTGGTCTGGTGTATCATGCTCGCACATGGCTAAAAAAGTCACTTCACCTCCAGCTCATTCCAGAGATACTTACGGTAAATTAATGATGGAGTGCCAAAACGATTTAGCTTTACTGAATAGTATTTTGGAAAGTGCGCCTTTTGGCGTGGCATTTTTTAATACTCAATTGCAGTTTATTAAAGTTAACCCCATTATGGCCAAGATCAATGGCAAACGGGTTAAAGCGCATTTAGGAAAAACGTTTACAGAATTAATGGGTAAGCCAGCTCAGTCATTTGAGGAGTATCTACATAAAGTTCTTAAAACAGGCGAACCTATTTTTGAAGTTGAGTTTTCTACCCCGTCTATTAAAAAACCTGAGCAAGTCAATCATTGGTTAGCCGATTACATTCCAATTTGTGCTGATAAAAAGTTAATTGGGGTGGCTGCGCTTATTTTTGAAGTTACTAATCGTAAAGAGGCCGAAGCTAAACTTCAACACCAAGCTAATTTACTGGAAAATGTTTCAGATGCGATTATTGCCACAGACTTAGATTACAATATCACCAGTTGGAATACAGCAGCCGAGAAATTGTATGGATGGAAGGCAGAGGAAGCGATTGGTGAAAATGCACGAGAAATTATTCCTACGACCTTCATTACTCATGCGCCAGAAGCTTTTAGATCACATGTGTATAAAGCCGGTTCGTGGCAAGGAGAGGTGATTCAACGGCGGCGTGATGGTGTTCCAATTGATATTTTAGCCTCAGTTAGTTTAGTCCGTGATTCAACCAAAAAAGTAGTGGGAATGGTGACCGTGAATCGGGATATGACTGAGATTAAGCAAACAGAAGAAGCTTTGCGTTTCTTGGCTGATGCCACTGGTGTGCTAGCATCATCTTTAGATTATGAAACCAATCTTCGCCAGGTGGCTGAGTTAGCTGTCCCCACGATCGCTGACTGGTGTATTGTGCATTTGTTAGAAGGTGATGGTTCCTTGTCAGTGTCGGCACTTTCTCATTCTGATCCTGATAAAGTGAAGTGGGCATGGAAGTTAAGTGAAAAGTATCCACCCGATCCTGAATCGAGCTCTAGCATTATCACTGTTATTAAGACCGGCAAGCCAGATTTAATTAGTACAGTCACTCCCGAAATGATTAAGCTGGCGGCTCGGAGCAAAGAGCACTACAACATTATCAAAAAATTAGGCATGCGATCCTATCTATGTGTACCCATGAAAGCTGAAAATAAAGTGTATGGCGCTATCACCTTGGTGGCAGCAGAGTCAGGGTATAAGTTTTCACATTTTGATTTAAGTATTGCTGAAGAGTTGGCAGGTCGGGCGGCTCTGGCAATTGTGAACGCCCGTTTGTTTGCGGCGTCCCTTCAAGCTGTGGAGGTACGCGACGAGTTTATTTCCATTGCCTCTCATGAGCTTAAAACGCCTTTAACCAGTATCAAAGCTTTTGTACAACTGTTGCAGAAGCGCTTCAGAAATTCTAATGATCTCAAGTCTCAGAGCTTTATAGAGAAGGTCCATGTCCAAATTGATAAGCTGACCCAATTAGTGACTGATTTGTTGGATGTCACTAAAATCCAAGCTGGCAAATTATCCTACAATATTGTGTCTTTCGATATTGGTGAGTTAGTGAAGACTGTTTGTGCTGACTTTCAAGATACGATTGATACGCATACCATTACCTGCCAAGTACTTTCGGTACAGGTAGAAGCAGATAAAGATAAAATCACCCAAGTCTTAACTAATTTTTTGTCAAATGCTGTCAAGTACTCGCCCAATGCTAAAGCGATTGAAGTTATTGTGAGTACTAAAAGTCAGCATGTGCGAGTGGCAGTCAAAGATCATGGAATTGGGATTGCCAAAGAACACTTGCCCAAAGTTTTTGAGCGCTTTTTCCGAGCTGGTGATAAAGAAGCTGGCACCATGTCTAGTTTAGGGCTAGGCTTATATATTTCCTCTGAAATTATTAAAGATCACGATGGCAAAATTGGGGTATTAAGCGCAAAAGGCAAAGGCTCTACGTTTTACTTTGAGCTGCCACTGAAATAGCAGAATGTCTACTTTTTCTACAGTACTTTTTGATTGGGATGGCTGTTTAGTTGATTCATTGCCCTTATGGCTGAAGGCATGCAAAGAGTGTTTACCAGCATTGGCTAGGCCTTTAAGCGATTACGAGATTGCACGTCACATTATTCCTGAGCTGAAGATGTTGACACAGTACGGTGTCAGTGAAGATGAAGTGGAGAAGTTTGGAAAAGCGGTGATTGAGTCAATTTACAATATTATCTCAGAAGGCAAATTTCATGCTGGAGCGTTAGAGTTAATTGACACTTTGCAGATACAGAACAAAAATTTTGCTGTAGTAACATCTTCTAATCGCTATTTTGTAAACCTAATTTTAGATAAGCACCATGCTTCAAATTGCTTTCCTTATTTAGTAGCCCGCGAAGATGTTATTAATCGGAAGCCTCATCCTGAGCCACTTTTTAAGGCTTTGGATTTATTGAGTGCACATCCTAATGGTAGGTGACTCCAAGGTAGATGTTTTAGCCGCCAAGGCTGCGGGTGTGACAGCAGTGCTTTTTTATCCCCCCTGCCATGAGCTGTTCTATGAATGGACAACAATTAAAGAAGCTCAAGCCGACTATGTGATTCGAGATTTTGCTGAGTTAGCTGAGATAATAGGTTAAAGACTATCAACGAACTCCATTTAACTATTAAGAGCTCAATCTGCTAGAGAAGTTGGCCTGGAGTGTGTTCATGGTGTGCGTAATGTACATTTTGACTGTAATGACATGTGTCCAGGGGAACTTCTGAAGGAAAATCTACGGTGAGGAGTGATAGTTGAAAGGCCTTTAAGAAGATTTCTGAAGGGGCGCGAAAAAAATGTCTTATCTTTTTGTTTGACAGTGTGTGCTCAAAAAGTGAACTTTCTGGAGGTTGTATGATTTTTGCCATTATTCATACAAACGAAAAAACATGAGCTTAATAAAAGACTCTCTCCCTCGTAACATTCACCTTACTGAGCAAAGAAAAATCACCCTCACCACTCTTTCTCCCGACCCTCATTTTTACCGTGACATAAATAGTGCACGATCGTGGCACAACTATGCCACGGACTTTTAAGAGTGTTCAACGACATACCTCACCACCCTATCATTATCAACCCAGCCAAAAACCTCCACAAAATGGTACAATGATGACATGGTTGTGCATGCAATTTACGCTTCTACCTCTGGTAATGTTGAGGCTGTGATCGAAAAAGTGGCAGGAATTTTGCGAGCGGCTGGACAAGCCGTGGAGCTCCACCGCGCTGAGCAGACTTCACTTGACGTGATTACTAATAATGACACTTTTATTATTGCCACTTCGACTTGGGAACATGGTGAGCTGAATCCGTTCTTTCGAAAACTGTTGGAAGAGATGAAAGACCAGGACTTCACAGGCAAAAGAGCAGCCTTTATTGGCTTGGGTGACACGCGTTATGAGCCCGTTTTGTTTTGCCAGGGGATGGAGATTGTTCGCAAAGCGTGGATAGATCAACAAGGTCAGCAGATTTTTCAAACCTTAAAGATTAATGGTGAGCCATATCATCACCTAGAAACTGTGGTGAGTGATTGGGCTCAAGGTTTACAACAGACATTGGAATCACAAGGATAACGAACACTCACATGCCAGATATTCATCACTTCAAAAACCAACGCTTTGTAATCAAGATTGGTGGCGAATCGGGCCAAGGCGTAAACTCTATTGGTGAAGTTTTTGCCAAGGTTTTTAAGCGGAGTGGGTGGCACGTGTTTGGTTACCGTGAGTATCCCTCACTCATTAAAGGTGGTTACTCATGTTATCAGCTCGATGTGCAAGATCAGCCCCTCCGCAGTTCTTCCAGTCACTGTGACGTGTTAGTGTGTTTAAGCCGAGTCTCGCTCCATAAGTATCTGCCCACAGTCCGTCCCAATGGCATTGTGTTACATTCTTTGCCTCGCTTTGAGGTTTCAACAGAAGAGCAAACATACCTTGATCAGCATCACATAACCCTTCAGTATGTGCCGGCTGATAAGATTGCGATCGATAATGGTGGTAAACACATTATGGCTAACACCGTTATGACTGGGATTGTTTCTCAGTTACTAGGTGTCGATTTAGAGCTGATTCGTTCACAAATTCGTGAAGAATTTTCTAAAAAACCTCAATTACTTGATTTAAATATTCTTTGTTTAGAAAAGGGGTATGAATATGATTTGGAAATGTTACCGCGCGTATCTTTAGAGTTTGGCGTCACCGAGTCTGTCAGGGAGCAATTGTTGTTAACTGGCAATCATGCTATTGCCTTGGGAGCAGTCGCGGGTGGAGTGCGTGCTTATTATGCCTATCCCATGACTCCTTCCAGCTCCATTCTGAGTTATTTAGCTAATATTTATCACCAAACAGGGATGATGGTGAAACAAATTGAAGATGAAATTTCCGTAGCCCAGATGGCGATTGGTAGTATGTTTATGGGCACCCGAGCCTTAGTAGCCACATCGGGAGGTGGATATGACTTAATGACCGAATCGGTGTCGATGGCGGGCATTACCGAAATTCCTTTTGTGTGTGTTTTAGGTCAGCGGCCGGGGCCAGCAACAGGGTTGCCGACGTGGACGGCTGATGGTGATTTGAATTTAGCTATTTATGGAGGTCATGGTGAGTATGCTAAAGCGGTGTTAGCTGCCAGCGATCCGCAATCCTGTTATGACTTAGTCCAACGCGCGCTTAATTTGGCAGAAGTTTATCAAATACCGGTAATTGTGCTCACAGATAAAGAAATTGCTGAATCTTTATTTGCCATTGATGGCTTCCCGGCACCGTTACCAATTGAACGCAACTTAGTGGCTCAAGAGGAGTTAGCACATTTGACGCCTCATGATCGGTATGCTGATACGCCGAGCGGCGTTTCTAAACGCTGGTTGCCTGGTCAGGCTGAGGTCACTTATGACTCAAATAGCGATGAACATCTAGCAGATGGTTCATTGACCGAAGAAGCTGCTCCCGTCAAAGTTATGTATGACAAACGAATGCGAAAAATGGCCACCATACTTGAAAATTTTCCTGAGCCAGTTATGTACGGAGATGATGATGCGGAGCTGACATTTGTAGGTTGGGGGAGTGTCAAAAATACTGTTTTGGATGTGATTGATATTCTTAAAGCCAGTAATCCAGCGTTGCGTTTAGGCTACCTTCACTACGAGTATATGTATCCACTCAAAACGGCTACTTTTAAGAAATTGACCCAGTCCCGCACTAAATTAGTCTTGATTGAAAATAACTACTTAGGTCAATTGGGTGCACTCTTAACTCAGGAAACTGGTTATCTTTTCCAATATAAACTGTTGAAATATGATGGTCGGCCGTTTTTCATTGAGGATGTCTTGAACTTTATTAGTCAGGAGGTAGCTCAATAATATGTCATGCAACACTTGTACTACCACTTTCCATGATTTTTTCTCGGATAATTTGTACACCTGGTGCACAAACTGCGGCAACTACGGTATTCACGCAGCTATGAAGCGGGCTTTGGTGGCGGAAAATATTCCTCCTCATCAGGTGGTGCTGTGTTTTGATATTGGTTGTAATGGTAATGGCTCAGATAAAATTGGTGGTTATCGTGTACATGGTTTGCATGGTCGAGCTATCCCCTTAGCTTGTGGAGCCTCCAATGCCAACAGTAAAGTCAAAGTCATTGGTTTTGGGGGTGACGGCGGTACTTTGGGTGAAGGTATCAACCATTTGGTGCATGCCATTCGCGGTAACTATAATGTTACTTTTGTGCTCCACAATAATTTGAATTATGGACTGACACAAGGCCAAGCCTCATCAACCACTAAACCTGGCATGAAAATGAACTCTGCTCCCGATGGAATTACTTCTGATCCCTTACATCCCATGAATTTTGTGTTGAGTTTAAACGCTAGCTTTGCCGCTCGGACTTTTTCGGGTGATGTCCATCACATGACGAAAACATTCCAAGCTGCGGTTGCCCACCAAGGTTTTGCCTTTGTAGAGGTTCTTCAAAGTTGTCCCACCTACAATAAAGCTACTCCTCACGAATGGTATCAGGAACGAGTCTATGATGTGGCCAATCGACCTGATTATGACTCTAGTTCTTTAGCTCAAGCATTGGCAGTTTGCCAAGACATTGAAGAGCACTTGGCGTTGGGAGTTCTGTACCAAGACAAAACGCGCAAGCCTTTTATGCAGCGCCAAGCCAATCGTTTAGAGATTACCACTGAGCTCGTCGACGAAGTCGCACCCCGGTCAGTTGATGATTTAGTAGGGAGTTTTAGATAACTATGTCTAAAAACTCCTCCAAACAAAATCTCGAACCTGCTCATCGTGTTTATCGCTCCCGTCGTGATTTATTTATTGATAATTTGGTAGGGGGGGTAGCATGGGGATTTGGCAGTGTGATGGGCGCCACTGTGATTGTGGCCATTATTTTACTGATTTTGGCTCAAGTTCAGACTCTACCTTTTGTGGGCAACGTCGTCCGCATTGTGATCGAAGAAGTTCGCAAATATCAATAGTTTTTCTCCATTTCTCATCTATTTATAACTGAGTTCTATTATTTTTGTTGATATTTCCATCTAAGATACTCCTATGTCTAAAGTGGATGTAGTTATTGTGGGTAGTGGTTTAGCGGGTCTGAGTTGTGCTCGGGAGTTGTGTGATCGAGGTTTGAAGGTGGTAATACTAGAGCAGTGCCCAGTGGTAGGGGGACGCACTTCTTCCTGGAACGAAAGAGGTATGCACGTAGAGTCTGGATTACATCGTTACTTAGGTTTTTATCGTGCGATGCCGGAATTGTTGAGTAACTGTGGATTGAGTCTGGACGAGGTCGTTATATGGGAGGATGAGATGGAGATTCGGACTCCTCAGCTGGAGCCAGCTGTCTTTGGCATGTCTCCTTTTTTTCGACCCTGGCAGACAGTGACGAGCTGGCTTGATAATCGACACCTTCTGAGTACCCGTGATAAGGCTTCATTACTTCCCTTTTTTTTGATGGGTTTAAAAGAGTATTACACTCGCCCCGGATATCTTGATCAATTTTCTGTAGCTGAGTGGGCAGATCGGTATAGTGTCACTGCGGCTGCACTCCAGCGTTTATTAGTCCCCTTGACCGCCGGTATTTTTTTCTTGCCACCGGAGCAGTATTCGGCGCAAGTGTTGATGGGTATTGTGGCTCAGGCCTTGCCCACCGGTTACAAAACCAGAATCGGAGCTTTCAGCGGAGGGATGACAGAGGTGATGACGGGACCTATTGCCGGGTGGTTAACAAAAAAAGGGGTGTCAGTAATTACTGATGCCCCTGTCACGCGCTTGTGTGGTAGCCGTGACAAAATCACTGGCGTAGAAGTGAATGGCAAAAAAATCTTAGCTGAGCAGGTCGTGGTGGCGACGGGGTTGGGGCCGGCGCAACGATTGTTAACACCTTTGTTTAAAAATCACTTGCGTTTCAAAAATCTTTTTGCGTTGCCGACGATGGCGGAAATTAATATTCAGCTTGAGCTCGATAGTCCGGCATTACCTGTTGATCGAACTACTTTTGGTCCAGGTACTAGTTTGGCCTGTATGGCTGAACAGAGCAGAACTACCTTTCGTAACTTGCCGGGGAGACTCTCAATTATTTTAAGTCCAGCAGAAAAATTTTATACCTTAACTCCAGCTGCCATTTTTGATCATGTGGTGGCGGAAGCAAAAAAGCTCCACATTTTTATCAAAGAGCGAGTCACCAAGTATCGGGTGATTAAACATCCTAAGGACTTTTACGCCATTTCCCCAGGCACTGATCATCTCCGGCCTTCACAACATACCTCGGTGCCAGGTTTAGTACTGGCGGGTGATTATACTCAACAGCCCTGGTACTGCACCATGGAAGGGGCAGTTATTTCTGGCAAAAAAGCAGCTCAGGTAATCCTGAGCTGCTGATTATAAAAAGCCTACGTTCTTAATTGATTAAGCTAGATGCTACCCAAATTAAGAATAAGAGTCCGGCGGGAACTCCGAGGGCCCAAGCTACGAGATATTTAGCCATATTGTCTCCTCTCGTTATAATTACTATTGGCGCTCGGATATTGTTTTACCGAGCAAGGACGCGACCGACCCAGATTAAGGCAATAGCACCTAAGGTGGCCACGAATAAGCTGTAAAGGTTAAAGCCAGAAACACCTGGTTCACCCATCATGTTCATCACAAAGCCACCGACAATAGCGCCAATTACGCCGAGGGCAATATCCCCCAAAGTGCCTTGTGTGTCATTAGTTCGCATCACAACTGAAGCTATGTAACCAGCCACTAAGCCGAGTGCGATAAAAAGTAAGATCCCCATACTGCTCCTTTCGTGAGTAAATAGAGTACTTTAATTAATACTACTCGTAGTTTAGAGAGTAGCCTTCACAAGGGCTTAAGAGTGGCGTAAGAGAAGAGTAAGGGACACAATGACAGATTAAAGAGGTTAATCTTTAACCATGTAACCAAAGCCTCTGACTGAATGGATGAGAGGGTTTTTATAACCTTTATCAATTTTATTGCGCAAGTAACCTACGTAGACATCAACCACGCGGGTTTCGATATCAGCTGATGACCAGACCCGGCTCAAGATCATATCTCGTGTCAGCACTTTACCTTTATTAAGCAGTAAATACTCTAGCAGTTTGAACTCTAACGGTGTTAATTTAATTTCTTCACCGCCGCGGAGGACCTGGATCTTTTGAGTATCGAGGACTAAATCTTGGACACTTAATAAAGTATCAGGTGAAGTAGCACTGCGTAAACGGGCTTTGACGCGGGCTAATAATTCTTCTAGTTCAAATGGTTTGGCGAGATAATCATCAGCGCCTAAGTTTAAAGTAGAGACAATATCCGCAGTGGTATGTTTAGCAGTCAGAACTAAAATTTGGGTATGAAGATTCATTTTCTTCACTTCTTTGCAGACAGATTCTCCGGATAAATTAGGCAGACCTAAATCTAAAATCATTAAATCAGGAGCTTGCTGAGTGACCTTATTAATGGCCTGAATGCCATCTTCGGCTACTTCTACTTTATAGCCTTGGTCAATCATTATAGTGCGAAGATATTCTCTGACCTCTCGGTCATCTTCAACAATGAGTATCGAGTAATTCATGTCGGTATTTTATCAACTTATTTACTAAAAGCAAAATTTGAGGTGCTTACGGCTTTCTTACCAACTCTTGCTACAGCTTTTATGCTGCCGCTCTACAGTACAGTCATCGACAATAAATAACAAGGAGCAAGATGACTGCCCACAGCCAAACTACTACAGCACAAATTAATGACCATGAAGCGTTATATTCCCAGCACACTGTCATGACCAGTGGTGGCATTATGGGCAGCTTTATGGGGGTGATTTCTGGCCTTAATTATGTGCTCAGTAATCAAGGGGGGTTGGTTTTTACCTTTGCGATTGCGATAGCGCTGCTAGCCCTAGCAATCTTTGGAGGTATGGTAGGTATGTTAGCTGCTAGTTTATTAAGTAGTTTCATTCTTTTAGCAGTGGTGGAGTCAGCAGCAGCGGACAACGTGAATCAGACAGAAGCAGATAAAAACCCTGGTCAATTACGACAAAAACAGTTAGGAATAAAGCGGGGTATCTCACGCCTGAACTTAGACACCGAGCTGGGGGGTTTTGATCATCGCCTCCAGTTTGGATAGTACCAATGAGTAGCAGAAATTGAAAGTATATGCCCTTTACAAAATTAACTGACTTACCAACACAGGTAAAAGACGTCTTGCCCAAACACGCGGAAGAAATCTTCCTAGCTGCTTTTAACAGTGCTTGGGAACAATATGATTTGCCGGAAGAACGGCAAGGCGACGACACACGCGAAGAAACAGCCTTCAAAGTGGCCTGGGCAGCAGTTAAACGAAAGTATGAAAAAAATGAAGAGACAGGGATGTGGGTAAAGAAAGATGACTAACGTTTTAGTTAGACAAAAGGAAAGTATATGGCAACTTCAACATCTATCATCAGTGCCCCCACAGTGGCACCAGATACCACTCCACCTCAAAGACGTGACGAGGAGTGGGCAGGCGGTCACATGCCGAACCCTAATGGTGATGAAGTGGATCATTTATTAGAGGAAATGGATTTATATACCACTAAAAATGATGATGAAGCTCATGAGTTAAATGTAGCTCAAGAAATTAATAATAATGAGCGCTCACGACATTTTGATATCGAAGAGGAAGATAGTATTTAATATTTTAAGGAGCACCAACCATGATTTTTTATAGCGTTGATGAGTTACTCCTGACCATTGGTTTGGTAATGGTGATGTTAGTCACCTGGATGTAACTCACAAATTCCATCTTAATTTCCCTTTTCAGTCCGCTACAATAAGCTGGTATTTATTTGGAGCGAAGACTCAGCATGAAAGACCAGCTCAGCGCCATCCGATCACAGTTAGTGGCCTTTTTAGAACAGTATTTATCCCAGATAGCTTCTCAGTTCCCGCACTTGGAACCAAGTATTTCTCAGGTTTCGCAACAGTTATTGACGTTCTCCACTAGTGGCAAGATGCTACGGGGCGCGATGACGGTGATGGTATATCAAATGCATGGGGGACAGTTACTTCCAGAAGCTATCAAAGCGGGAGCTGCCTTGGAGCTATTTCAATCCACGCTTCTTATTCACGACGATATTATGGATCAAGATCGGATGAGACGTGATCAATTATCTGTCTATGCACAATATGAAGAACAAGCACTTAAAAATAACTATCGCCAACCCGCTCACTTCGGGATCAGCATGGGCATTTGCGTAGGCGATATTGCTTTATTTATGGTCCAGGACATTTTGGCGAGTGTAAAGATAGGAGACGATATCTTGGCGCCAGTTTTTCGATTGTTAGCTAAGGAATCAATTGGCACCGGGCTTGCTCAAATGATGGATACTGAAAATGGTTTATCCACTCACATCCCTTCGGTAGAAGAAGTGCGAGCGGTCAATATCCATAAAACTGCCCGCTACACCTTTTGTTTGCCCTTTATGCTGGGAGCGACCTTGGCGGGTCAATCCACCCCGGTGGTCGATAAATGGGCTCAGCTGGGAGAAACCCTGGGGCTGTTATTTCAAATTAAAGATGACGAACTGGGATTATTTGGTAAATCGGCCGAGATTGGTAAGCCAGCAGGTTCTGATATTAGAGAACACAAAAAGACCCTCTATTATGTCTACCTCATGGCAGCTGCTGAGCCAGCAGTGAAACAGAAATTAGTAAGTATTTTTGGTAATCCCAACCTAGATGAAGAAATGATTGAGTATGTGCGTGAGCAAGTTATGAAAGTGGGGGCTAAAGCCAAGGTGGATGCGGAGCTAACAGCCTTGGAAAGCCAAAGTTATGCTCACATTGATCAATTAGCCGTGGCAGATGAGTACAAAGCAGCTTTGCGCCAATTTGTGCAATTTAATTTATTGCGCAAGCGCTAAGTGTGGACGTAAACTCGATAGAATATTCTCTTGCTGATCCTGCAATCTAAAGCCGATTAATACCAGTTTTGATGTGGAGTGAATATCCTGATCTTCCAAGGGGCTAATCTCGATCCGCGTACCGACTTTATTAATCAACATTACTTCTCCCGTATTTATCGACAGAATACCTTTGACTCTAAACACCGCTTTGGGCAGTGCCCCGAGGGCGGTCCTGAGACTGGTGAGGCTGGGGGGTTCAGCAACTGTAATAGTCAGAGTATCGATGTCCTCATGCTCATCGGCAGTATGAACGTGCTCAGGAGGGTGGGAGGTAATCTCAGCAGGATGAAGCCCAAATACCACCGCTGGCGAGATCTGACCGTGAGGTGCTTCTAGGATAGGGGAGCTGGCATTGAGTTCACGAATGTAACCCACTACTGCGCGTTTACGGTCATCATCAACGAGCTCCACCTTGTTGAGCAAGATTAAATCTGTAAACTTAGCTTGCTGCTGGGCAGTGAAACTAATATCTTTATAACCCTCAAAATTTTCAACATCAATGATACTAATCACGCCATCACGAGTTAATCGAGCATGAGAAGAAACCATGAGAGCGATCGCTGAGGGCTCTGCTGCTCCTGAAGCTTCAATGATAATCCGATCAGGTTGGTGTTGGAGCATCAGCTCATCTATAGCTGAAATAAACGGGCCCACCAATGTACAGCAAATACAGCCATTAAGTAACTCAGTGGTTTGGACGGTTTTATTTTGGGCTAACTGGCCATCAATATTCTCTGAGCCAATTTCGTTCTTGATGTACACCACTTGTTCCCCTCGTCTCTGTAGCTGATCAATTAATGACAGAATAATAGTAGTTTTCCCCGAGCCCAAAAAACCTGTCATAAGAGTAGTGGGGATTTTAGAAGGGTTTGGCATCGGTCTCTATGCTATCAAATTCGCTTAACTTCAACAAAACGATTTTTATCAAAGTGGTCCTGATGATTAGTCCAGCTGAGATGGGATTTGGACTGAGAGAAAGCTTTATCGATGACTGACGGGGTGTGAGTATCATCGAGTTCCAGCCAGGCCACACCATAGGCAGATAAGTGTTGATCAAGACCTTCAACAAGGGTAGTAATTAATTCAAGTCCCGTAGGGCCGCCATCAAGAGCTAACCACGGCTCAAACTCCTTCACACTGGGTTCTAAATCAGGCATACGCTGGTGGGGAATGTAGGGGAGGTTAGCGGTAATCATATCAAACTGAAGGGTGGCATCGATGTTTTGCCACAAGTTACTCTCAATATGTGTGGGCGATTGGTGGAGTAAGTGAGCAGCATTTTGATGGGCAACAGCTAAAGCGTCCGGACTGAGATCGCTTAAATATAATTGGTAAGGAAGCTGCCGTTGTTCCAGTTTCACCCCTAAGCTAATGCCAATCGCACCTGAGCCGGTACCGATATCAATAATAGTAATTGCTTGCTGAGGAAACGAGTTACACCATTTTTCTGCAGCCGCTAAGGCCTTATGCACTAACTCTTCTGTTTCTACCCGAGGAATTAAGGTGGCCGGGGTGACCATAAATTCGAGTCCCGCAAACTCTACTTTTCCAGTAATGTACTCAACTGGCATTTCGCCATACCGCTCAATCTGATCTGGATTTACCCCATGCTTGCGTAAATGATTATGCTCGTAGGGACTAAGCTGGCGGGAAGATGCAGACATAGTGATATTGTACGGTACTTGATCTCAATCTGGACTTGTTTTTTTGTAAGAAATGTATCACTATAGAGCCTCAGACTGTAGTTAGTAATTTTTTGAGGAGCATTATGGCTAGAACTCGATCATCAGCAAAAGCTGAGCCCAAATATACCCCTACCGCAGCCCCCGAGATGGGTTACGCTGCTAATGGAGGTTATGCCTATAGTAATAACAATCCTTACTCACTCCAAAGTGTGATGACAGCGATCAGCAATAACTTTGCGATTCTGTTATTAGCAGGCTTGTGTTTCTTGGGTGGTTTTTTCTTGGGTTCTGTCTGGACTGAAAACCAAATTTTACGATCAGGTAAATATGCCGGAGCTGCTCCTACTGCTGGTGTGCCTACTAACGGTGCCCCTCCAGCTGGCGCTCCGAGTGGTCCTACCGAAGATCAACTCAAAAACGCACCTGAAGTTAGCAACGATGATCATATTCGCGGCAATCGTAATGCCAAAGTAGTCTTAGTTGAGTACTCGGACTTCGAGTGTCCATTCTGTGCTCGGTTCCATCCGACTATGACACAAGTGATGGAAGAGTACGGCGACCAAGTGGCTTGGGTATATCGTCACTATCCATTAAGTTTCCATCCTAATGCTCAAAAAGCTGCTGAAGCCTCCGAGTGTGTCGCTAAGCAACAAGGTGACGAAGGCTTCTGGAAGTTTGTTGATAGCATTTTTGAAGAAAATAACAAAGCCGGTGGTCAAATTTCCCCAGCTGTTATTGAATCAGTTGCTCAAAGCACTGGTGTCAACATGACGAGCTTCAAATCATGTTTAGACAGTGGTGAAATGGCTCAAAAAGTCAGTGATCACATGACAGGCGGGAGTGGAGCAGGCATTTCTGGTACGCCAGGTACTATCATCTTTGCTGATGGCAAAGCTGAGTTAATCCCCGGTGCTTTACCTTTCGAACAAGTCAAACCGATGATCGATCGCTATCTGTAAGTTTAATTTAGTTTGATTATTAAACCCCCGCGCTCAGCGCGGGGGTTTTTGTTTTCCATACGATTTATCTTGATTAATTAAGCCTATTTATATTAATTATAAGTTGACTTATGTGTATCAAAGAAGTATATTATGGCTCCTTAAAAGTATTAGTTGGTTATGACTAATTCCGCTCCCCAAGAAAAAAGAATTTTAGATCTGGATACTCTTGAAGAGATTCTGAGAGGTAATTGGGCAACCAAACAACTGTCTAAAAATTGGATAGATTACTTAGCTTCTACTGCCTTCGGAAAAGCAATAGCGTTATCGATTGTTAATACCCAATACCAGAGACAATCCCAAGAATACCAGCAGCAACAGCAAGTATTGCGAGCTGAACAGGAAGCTGCCGTCGCGCGTGCCCAGGATACCCGAATGCCAATTGAGATTGGTGAAAGAGTAGTTGAGCATGAGTTAATCGCCACAGCAGAACAAGTCAAAGGAATTAATGCTACTTTAACAGCTGGTATTGCTTATCTTGAGCGTCAATTAGCCTCGATTATTAATGCTGAAGGGGTACCTAACACCAGTCGTTGGGAAGAAGCTATTTCTCCCATTGAAGTAGTGAAATTATTTGCTAAGTCGAGAGCAGATGCTAACTTGCATACTCAAATGCTTGAGCAGGCAATGGGATATTTATGGAATCCTCATATAAATCAGATTGATAAAAGTGCAGCCAAACCTAAAAGCGGTGAAATTCAAAAGATTATGTGGGAATTTATGCAGGCTGCTAAGGGACCTGATGTTCATTTGGCTGAAGCTCAAATAGTTGTCACACACACAGTAGATAAAGATGACACAGGTGAAGTTTTTAATCGTGAGGCGATGATAAATATCATTAATACAGTCATGGTGGCAAAAGCCGATAAGCAACGTTTAGTGAAGACTGCTGAAAACGATAATTATGCTACTTTAGAACTGGAAGCAATGTTGGAATTTTGTCGTCGCAAGGGATTGAGTGATACTTTAGTGAAAGCTGAGTTAGAAAAAATGCCTTCTCGAGAACTTCGGTTGAAATATCTCGCCTCATTGATGAAGTTGGTTTGGGAAACTAACTTGTGGTCTGGAAGAGATTATAGTGGGGTAGCCCATAACATCCGTTTGCTTTATGAGCCTAGTCTCAAGGGCCATGAAACCGTTGTTCCGCTGCGACGCTTTAATAACAATATTTTTTGGAAAAGTATGGCTGGGGCATTGCGAGCTGACTTTTTTGATGCTGGTCAAAACAAAGCACTTTACTCAGAAACACATCTATTAATTGGAAAATTGGTTCGTTGTTTAGCGATTGTGGCCTTCTTCCGGGCCGTCATACTTCAAAATAGAAATGGATCTTTCTCTCAAGAGTGTAAAGAATCGTTCCGAATTTTTATTGAGCAACAATATCCAGAGGAAGGTAGTAAAGCCGCCAAAGTATTTATGATGCCCAAAGAGACTAGCAAAACAAATATAGTCGCCATGGCCAATAAACTCATCAGAGGTCTGCAAGCCATAGAAGGTTTTACGATTGATGACATGCTCGAAATGTTTATTGATTCGAAAATTCCCAATATTCACAAACAATTACAAGCGTGGATAGAACAACTTACCGCCCTCTTATTAAGTAATAGTCCAGTTTTCAAGTTCGATTTTGCTCTGTTAGAAATGCCTGAGCATGATACGCAAGAGGTGACGGCTCAAGCAATAGAAGCTGTTTTTCCTGAAGATGCAACTCAAACTGAAGACCACCCAACTCCGCCTTCTGCTGCTGCTTCAGCCACAGTCTAAATTTTCTGACGTAATTTTACTTCTCCAGATGTGCTAAAATGTTTATGCCGTAAAGTAACGTGCATAAAGGATAATTATGTCTCTCAAAACCCAACTTACCGATGATATGAAGCAAGCCATGCGCGATCGCAATTCAGTGAAATTGAACACGATTCGCTTCATGTTATCTGAACTCAAAAACTACGAAATCGATAATGGCGAGCAAGATGATGCTGGTGTCCAAAAATTAATTGCCAAACAAGTCAAGCAAATGAAAGACGCTATGGCTGAGTTTCAGCAAGGTGGCCGTGAAGATTTGGTTGCCGAAGAGCAAGCCAAAGTGGTATTTTTGGAAGCTTATTTACCTGCTCAAATGTCTGATGCTGATCTGGAAGCAATCGTCAAACGCGTCATTGAAGGTGCCAGTGATAAATCAATGGGTGCCATCATGAACCAGGTCCGCGCCGAAGTGGGTGGGGCTGCTGACGGTGGAAAGATTGCCCAAATAGTCAAAGCTCACTTACAATAAGAGCATGAAGACCAAATCCATTGGTGAAATTCTTGGTGAGGAACGTGAGTTCCATCGATTAAGTTTAGCTGACCTTGCTAAGCGGACGCGCATTCGTTTGGAGTACTTGCAGGCTTTGGAAAATAACGAGTTCGATAAGTTACCTTCCTCCACTTTTGTCAAAGGTTATATTCGCACCTACGGCCAGATTTTTGGGTTTGATTATTTACCGCTGCTAGCTTTGCTACGGCGTGATTTTAAAGAAAGTGCTAAAGGCAAGCTAGTGCCACGGGAGTTTATCAAACCGGTCCTCAAAAAACGTCCTTTTTGGACCCCTATCACTGCCGCTATGGTCGTGCTTGGAACCTTGTTTTTGACCCTTATCACATATGTTCTAGTCCAGTGGTATCACTTCACTAAGCCCCCGCTGCTGGAAGTTTTCTCACCTGAAGCAGACGCTTTTGTCTCTGCCCAAGTGATGGTGGAAGGGAGAACAAATCCTGAAGCGGTAGTAGCGGTGAATGCTCAGCCAGTCTCATTACAACCAGATGGGAGTTTCCGGTATGAGCTGTACTTGCCGCGTGAAGGTATCACTACCATCACTGTGGAAGCCACTGATCGGCGTGGTAAAACTAATCTTCTCCAGCGGACGGTTTACGTAAAGTTCTAAACGCGGTAAGATAGGGGTCATATGCCACCATATTTACCAGTCATTTTTGCTATCGTCTTAATTGTTCTCACTAGTGTTTTAACGGTGGTGGGTGTTCAAATCATTTTAGTTCTGGCTGAAATGAAGAAAACTCTCGAGAAAGTCAACACGACCCTCGACACCGCTGAAGCCAAACTTCACGCTGTCACCCAACCGTTGCAAAGTTTAGGTGGGATGGCTTCAGGGTTATCGACTGGCTTTAAAGTTTTTGAGGCCTTCACAGGTTGGTTGCATCGTTCTAAAGAGCGGGATGAGTAACATGTCACAGTCTTCACATGATTCAGGCTCATTTATTACCGGCTTTACGCTGGGGATGTTTGCTGGAGCAGCTGGATATTTCTTATTTGGCACCAAGCGCGGGGAAAAACTCAAAAAAGAGCTGAGCAAAGAGTGGCAAAAAGCCAGTGAGAATTGGCAAGAGTCTGGGGCAGCCCAAACAGGTACCGCGACCATCCGTGAAATGGCTCGCCAAGTTTTCGAGTGGCTGACCACTGAAGGTCAAAAAATGAGTGAAGAAATGGATAAAGCTCAGCAAAAATCCAAAACTACGACCAAAACTAAAAAGAACTCCACCCCATCTAAAGAGAAAAAATTTAAAGGCCTCTAAACTTTTACTTGCTTTATAAAGGTTTTTTCTGAGATACTGATGGGATGTTTGTTGTTGAAGATGATTTAGCACATTTAGCCGAGACTCAGCCTGCTACTCCAAAAGTTGTCGACCCTACTCCGGTTCACAACGATACCGCTCCCACGGAGCCAGTTCTAAAAAAATCCCACATCCACAGTGACAAGGAACTTCGAGATGGAATTCAAGACGAACTTGATGCCTTACACCAAGATCCAGAGGAGTTATTAGCAGAGTTATTGCCTAGCGCTAGGCCGAGGGTGGAGAAATTAGCAGCTTTTTTAGCAGATAAATTATTCAACAACTTTGCTGTCGGCGATAACGATTTAATAGGTTTGCTAGCTCAAGAGCCAGAGAGAATAATGAACTTCTATGGAAAGAAAGATGATGAAGTTGACGCGGAGGATTTACGACTCAAATTAACAACAGATTACCCCACTTTAGCTTTTGATTACGAACTAAATAGTGTGGGGATTGAGAGTGTTTTAACTAAACTTGTCGGGGTTATGAAGTCGCATCCTGAAGCTTTTGGGTATACCTTTCACGAATTAGAGTGGGCGACAACGTTACTCTATAAAAAGTTAGAAGAAAGATATGCTGCCGGCCAGATGACAATTGCACAAAAGAAAGTAGGTGAAGTAGTGTTACTTTACCTTTTCACTGATAGCATTTGGTTTAAAGATGAGGTTTTTCTGAGTGATTGGCGAAATACGATCCCAGTAGGTCTTGACCACCCTGTTAGATACAATGCCGTACGTCACTCATTGGCAGTTTCTATCGCCGATTTTTGTAGGCAACATTTAGACATGGCACAAAACAAAATCCTTAGCGAGGAGGAGGAAGATAAATTATTTAAGGAGTTTAAAGAGCGTTTTCAAGGTCATAACTACGCTCAAGTATTCGGGGCGATCCAAAAAGTTTGGTATTATTTTGAGGCTACCACTAATGATAGACGGGCAGCGACCATTTTACATTCTTTAGCTTCCGAGCTAGCTTGGTATGCTAAGCCCAATAAAGGGGAAGTGTGGGATAAACTAAAAAAGACCAAGATCAAGTTAACTCCTGAACAGAAGCGGTATTATGCTGAGTTATCTAAGGCATTCTTTGATTCAGACGATTGGCACCATCTTCGCCCAGAACAGCCTCCACCCCAGTGGTTATTCAAAATAGTCAAAGGATTATTTATTGGTTTATCGATTGGCTCTGTTCTCACCATCGGTGCTAAAGAAAATCCACAAAAAACCAACGAGATAGTTAACACTGCTGAAAATTATTATCAGCTCAGCGCTGAAGCCCTAGCTGAGTTTTTGCCGGATAGGTTTGGTGGGCACGATGTAGATCGATCAAGTGCTGAAGCCACCGCTGTGAGTTCCAACGAACAAAATAAGCCTGGTGCTACTAACTTTACAGAGCAAGTTAACACGCAACCGGAGACTAGGCCTACACAAAGTGTCCCCACCCAACCTGCTCAGCCTCCACCCGAGAGCCCACCAGTAGTGTCGGCGACCCCAGAAGTAGTTTTGCCCACTACTGGTTGGCATACTTTCGTTGGCATTGATTTACAAGGTTGGCAAACAGTCAAAGAGTGGGAAAACGGTGGTTTTGGTTGGCGCGCGCCGGTGATCGAGCTAACAGAGTTTTTCTTGCGTGAAGCTCACACTAACCCCCAGGGAGCTGAGTATTCATATGGTTTTAATCCTCATGCCAGTGATGCCGAAACTATTGAGTGGGCAGTTCGCGCTGCTCAGGCAGTGCAGAATCAACATCCTGAACTTGCAGGTACAGTTACACCGGGTAACCTTGATGAAACAATCACTCCCATCATAGCTGGCATCGAGGGTAGCGCCACGGCTATTACACCGGTGCCAGTGACCAATTACACCGGCCTTGTGGATCGCTTAACCCAACGCTTGCCATAAATTCTGATTGTTGCTTGCGTGTCAAAGGGTTTTTCTGAGATACTGGTGAAATGCATGAAGCTCCGATAACTGCTGTTAACTTGCCACTTTCTACGGCCATTAGAACAGATGGTGTTCTGAGTCCTCAACAAGAGGATACTTTGAAGTATCGAAATAGAGCCGAACAAAAAGCAGAAGATTTGCTAAATAACATTATCGGGGGAAGAGACTTAACAGTAGTAATGGGGTATGTTACTACTGAACCTAAGGCTGTTAATGAAGTTGTTCCTGATTTTTCAATTCTATTTAATACTGAAGCCACAGGAACTTTAACATCTGCGGTGCCTGCAGTTTTATCTCATGACACGATTGTAACTGAAGGCGAAACCCGCCTGCACAACGGTTTGTATCATCAACTTTCTACTGAGAATCATAGTTTTCAAGGTTTAAAAATTAATCAAATAGGTGATGAATATGTCACTAAACTTAGTTCACTTTTAATTGATAAATATGGGGTGAACTATACAGCGGAAGATGTAATTAGAGCACTTGATAAGCTCTTCACTAAAGTTTCTGGCGATTCAGATTTGGCTGAGAAGGCTCGAACTCAACTTAAAGCAGTCTTAGAAGCAACTAAAGCTAAACTCAAACATCGATTCGCCACTGTTTCAATTGAGAATAAAACAGCTCCAGTGGAGAGACTCGAGTTGCTTAAGCCTGGAAATAGGGCTGTCAGAATTGAACTCACGCACTTTTGTTTAACTGAAGGATTTCAAGTTGATAACTCGGAAGCTCAGCGATCAAAGTTTGTGGCCAAATTTTTAGCTGAATTTGATGGTTACCAACCTGGAGTTTTGCGACACTACTTAGCTATTCTTTACAAAGAGTTATCTGTTTTGCCCAGTGATATGGGAGTGGTAAAACAAAGTATTGATCTTCTTAACACAGCAATTCTGCGCCAACAGGTCGATAATAAGAACTGGAAGCATCAATCAGATTCTTCCAAGTTAGGTGTTGTTTTTAGTAAGTATCGATTTTATCGCGATTTCCAGCGTGAGGTAGCTGAGGCCTTAAAAAACAAGCAAAAAGCCACCGAGGTTGAAAAGCAGAAGGCGCTGCTTGAAAAAACAGCTGTAAGTGCTGAAATAAGAAAACCTGTTCTTTCACGAAAAATGCTTTGGGGTGGGGTCGTTTTCTTATTGGTTGGGGCCTGTGGTTTAGTTGAGGCATTTAACCCTGGTGCATTGACTCAAGCGCGAGCTAACTTTAATGATAATAATGAAAACTCATCTTCAACTTCGATGGTCAGTGAGTTGTTTGCAGATTTGTTAGCAGCAGAAAAACATATCGAGCATATTTTGAGTGATGAATATGTTCCAGCCTTAGTGAATGATCCATATAAAGAAATGCGTGCCGCTGCGGCTTCGCCGATAGTACCTGAAGCGTCAGTAACTCGTAGTGAAGGGATGCAAGAGTTGCATCAACTGAGTCAAGATTTAGCTCTAGCATCTTTGCGCGATCAGGTCACAGGGGGGTCGCCTGAACGCCAACGCTTAGTTGATTACGTACGTTGGACGATCAATATGTCATATAATCGGCCTGGAGATTTTGCGCGGCTAGTGTCTATTACGGGGGTAAGTTGGAATCCAGAAAAGTTGGAAACATATTTGCGGATAGCTACTCGGATTGAGAAGTATCTGCCTGATTTACATCAACAGGTTATAACTGGTCAATCTGACATTTTAGGAGCAGTTCAGGCAAATATGGATGAGTTCCCAGAAGGTTTTGATGCTCGTGCAGTTGAGCATGACAATACCACTCCAGATGCTTCAATTTCAGGAGAAATTGATACAGAATTACTAGATAAACTGCAAACTCTGACTAAGATTGCTGGCTAAAATTGACAAACCTCCAGCCACCACTTACAATTCAAGCAACAACTTAACAACAGCGATGAATGGAAGAATTTTGAGTTCATTTGAATTCAGAAGGGCCGCCCAGGAGCTGCCAGCGAAGAGCTGAGCCGGAAGTTTACAAAGTTCACCGTCAACAGAACTAGAGCCCTATGCCGAAATGGTTTAGGGGAACCAAGGTGGTACCACGAGAAGCCTCGTCCTTGTCCAGAACTAGAGTAGTTCAGGATGAAGACGAGGTTTTTTTATTGGCATAAAGAAAATTACTTAACCCGAAAGGTCATATGACACCGAATCAATTACGCGACAAGTATTTACAGTACTTTGAAAAACAAGGTCATGCTATTGTGCCGTCTTCACCCCTGGTGCCTGAAAATGACCCAACTACCTTATTTACAGGCTCAGGCATGCAGCCGATGGTGCCCTATCTATTAGGTCAGCCTCATCCCAAAGGCACTCGAATTGTAGATTCACAGAAATGTTTCCGGTCGCAAGACATTGAAGAAGTGGGTGACAATCGCCACACCACATTTTTTGAAATGTTGGGTAATTGGTCGCTGGGTGATTACTTTAAAAAAGACCAGTTGCGATGGTTTTTTACTTTTTTGACTGACGAAGTGGGCTTAGATCCGCATCGTATTTTTGTGACGGTTTTCCGTGGCAGTGAAGAATTAGATATTCCTCGTGATAGCGAATCTGTTGCTGTCTGGAAGGAGTTGTTTGCAGAGAAGGGTATCGCAGCTACCGATATCGATTTTGCTGATCGCGATGGCATGCAAGACGGCCGTATTTTTTACTACGAAGAAAAGAAAAACTGGTGGTCTCGAGCAGGTGTGCCCGCGAATATGCCGGCTGGTGAACCAGGGGGTCCCGATAGTGAAGTTTTTTATGACTTTGGCGCTGAGTTACATCTTCACGAAAACTCAACTTTCAAAACTGAACCCTGTCATGTGAATTGTGATTGCGGCCGCTTTTTGGAAATTGGGAACTCAGTATTCATGCAGTACCAGAAACAGCCCGATGGTAGTTTCAACGAACTGCCACAGAAGAATGTTGATTTTGGCGGCGGTTTAGAACGCATTCTAGCTGCTCATAATCAAGATGGAGATGTTTTTAACACTGAGCTATTTAGCCCGATTATGACCCAGCTCTCACAAGTCAGTGGCCAAGAATATCGCACTGCGGATGACAAGGTCAAACGTTCTTTTCGAGTGATTGCTGACCATCTGAAAGCAGCGACGATGTTAGCAGCCGATGGCGTATACCCAGCCAACAAAGAACAAGGTTATTTTGCTCGGCGCTTGGTACGGCGCGCAGTGCGTTATGGCAGAATGATTGGCATTACGCAACCATTTGTGAGCCAAGTTGTGCAGGTCGTAGGTGAAATATATGAGCAGGCTTATCCCGAAGTTTTTGGTCAGTTAGAAAAAATTAAAACCGGCCTCAGTGATGAAGAACAAAAATTTAATAAAACCTTGGAAAAAGGTTTGCGAGAGATCGAAAAAATTGGTGAGCTGACGGGTGAGTCTGCCTTCAAGCTCTATGAAACCTATGGTTTTCCCTTGGAGTTGACAGAGGAAATCGCTCAGGAGCGCGGCCAAATCGTGGATCGCGAAGCTTTTCGTTTGGCGTTCAATGAACACAAAGATAAATCACGGACCGCTTCGGCTGGCAAGTTCAAAGGTGGTCTGCAAGATCACTCAGAAGTGACGATTAAGTACCATACAGCTACACATTTGCTTCATGCTGCGTTGCGGCAGGTATTGGGTACCCATGTCCAACAAAAAGGCTCTAATATTACGGCCGAGCGGTTACGATTTGATTTTTCTCACCAGCAGGCTATGACGGAACAAGAAAAGCAGCAGGTGGAACAACTCGTAAATAACTGGATCAAGCAAGATTTGTCAGTCACGCGCCAAACGATGCTCAAACAAGAGGCACTCAATTCAGGCGCCATTGCTTTCTTTTTAGAAAAGTATCCCGATGAAGTTTCGGTCTATACAGTTGGCCAGGATCCTACTGGTAAACAAGGTGAGGGCTGGATTTCTAAAGAGTTTTGTGGAGGGCCACACGTAGAGCACACTGGGCAAATTGGACCGATCAAGCTTACAAAAGAACAAGCTACCTCAGCTGGCGTACGGCGGGTGTATATGGAGTTGGCATAACTTTTGCTTGCTTTGTACTAAAAAATTCTGCATACTAACTTCAACACAGTTACTGTTGTGATGACTGTGGTGAAAGTTGTATGTTTGCTCAAGGTGGTATCCCCGAAGAACATAAAGAAAAAAGTGAGTTACTCAAACTACCTGCTAGTGGGCATCGGTTGGATAACTTACCACAGCTGTTAAAAGAGCAAAAGTCTGCTGCGGAGTTGGCACAAAAGACTCATGAGGTAGTTGATGGATTAATTAATCCATCTTTAACTGCGCTTGCAACAGAAGCCTCTAAGAATGTTGAGGGTAATCCTGCTAACGCTTCGAAAAATCCGGTGGCAACAGAGATAAACGCGCTCTTACAGAAAGATTCTCCTTTACAGCTGCTAAAGGAGACAGCCGATCTCCAATTAGAACAAACGAACTCTACATTAACCACCTTAGCTAATGATGCGATGACAGCACTGGGTTTTTTCCAGAATCGTGGTTTTTATGACAAATTTTCATCTCAGTATGATGTGGGAGGGATCTTAGATGATCTTAAGACACCCGGAAAGACTCGAGTAGATTGGCTCAAAGACAATGCCGAGAAAATCGCCCATGCTTTAAAAGATGCGTGCGCTAAACATTTTGAAATAGCTGACGGTGTTTTAGATCTCTATGCTCTTATTTTCCCGGGAAATCAAAAAATTATAAGATTACAGAGAATGCATCCTAACGGGAATGCTCCTGGTGAATTATGGTCAAGCGAAGACCTGCAAAGATTTGATAGAGACATGAAGGCAACTCAGCAAGATTTGAAGCCCAAGCTAGAAGAAATGGTAAGAACCTGGCAGAAATTGGGTCACAATCCTTCACAAATTATGAACTTTTTAAATGGAGACTACAATCAAATGAGATTTGATGTGGAGTCAGTAAAAGGGCAACTGACAACTTTAATGCGAGACGTTGAGGCTCAACGACAGGCAGCTGAGGCGACTACGGCTGTTGGTCTACTGAGGTTCCTTGAGCAAGGGAATGATGCCGTAATCAGTGTGGCAGCAGAGTCAGGTCTACAAAAAATACTCAAGCCTGACCAATATCAGAACTTAATTGATATTTTAAGTAACAACGCTCAAGCTAATGGTGGTGATAAAGTTTCACTCCTGCAGCTAGCCGCCTTTGAAGCTCATGGGGTTTCAACACAACAACTTATTAAAGATATTTTTCGAAGAAATCCGGCTCTAATTATCAAACTTTCAGAGCAACTACAAGATTGGAGTCAAGTTGATGGTAGAAATCTCAGATTTGCCCAGCAGGTGAGTGAAAAATACTTGACTGGACTTAAAGCCAGAGCTGATAAAACTAAATCGCCAAGTGAAGCGTTGAGCTCTCTCAAGCAATATCTGACAGAAATGAGTCAGCCGGCGATCAAAGTCAAGGAAACAAGGGAGCAGGTGGAAAAGTCTATTGAGCGCTTTGATAACGATAAATTGCAAAACAGAGATGCCGCTGATACCTATGACGATTTGGCTAAGCTGGCATGTAAGTTATTGGGTATGGGTGAGCAAGAGACTTTACTTAATATGAACCCGCTTCTCGAAGCTTTTACGAGTAGAAATTTGCGCAGAGCGCTTTTAGCCCACTTGCCAGAAGGGTCCTCGGCCAGAGCTGAATATGCAAATTTCACCATCCTGTTGCCAATTGATGGGAACAGAAAGATGGAAATCAGTATTACAAGTGCTCTGAATATCGCTTATATGAGCTTGAAAGCCCACCATCCAGATGGAGTGGGTACAGTGGGAGTGATGCTGGGTTATCAATTTAATGATAAAGGCGACAGGCCAAAAGTAACGCGAACCGCCTCAAGCCCAGTCTTTGGTTTGCAGGATGTGACTAAGAATCTTTTAATGATTAATGACAATGTCAAAAAAGTAGAAATTCCTAAGTAAGATCGTTGTTTTCACTCTCTCCCTTCCCATTACACTCGATCTTTGCTTTAATTAAGCTGAAGCCTTTTTAGCAAGGCTGTCTTTGCTATGGAGTTACCAAACCTGTTTTCGTCACCGGCTGGGCCTGATAAATTGTTGTTGGCAGTTGTGCTGACTGGGAGCACTGTTCAAGCAGCGTTGTGGAAGGTGAAAGATGGTGAGATCGTAGTGGTCCATACCTCAAGTGTTCTGGAATACACCGATGATGAGAACTGCTTAGTGGTGACTGATGAGAGCTTGCAAGAGTTGGGCAAAGAATCTGAAGATGTTGAGGAGGTGGTGTTTGGCTTTGCACCGAGTTGGGTTGATGCTCAAGGTATTGTTGATGTTCATAAACCATTGTTGAAGAAATTAACTAAACAGCTCAGCCTCAAAGCGGTGGGTTTTGTGGTAATTGATGAAGCTTTATTTCAAGAACTAAAAGAGCATGAGCCTTTTTTAAGTGCATTTTTGATTGTGGCGGCTCAGCAAGAACTGCGAGTGTCGGTCATTCATCAAGGTAACTTAGGTTTTACGATTGAAGTGGGCAAATCTGATGATGCCGCTGCCGATGTGATTGAGGCTTTAGCGCGCGCCACAGCCGAGGGCAAGAAGCTACCTCCAGTTTTACCGGCCAAGATGTTATTAGCTTCAGCTGAGCTGGACGAAAGTGAAGTTACCGATATCCAACAAAGTTTAATTGCACACGATTGGGTGGCATCGCATGGGTTGTTACATCCTCCCACCGTCGATGTCTTATCCACGACAAGCGTGGTAGAAGCGATCACCCGTCAAGGTGGGCGAGCAGTTGCTGAAGTTCAAGGGCTGATTAAACGAGCAGCCAGTAGTACAACGCCCACTCCACAAGTGCCTCAGCTGGAGAGTGACGTAGTACCTGTAGCAGGTGAAGTTGTTGCCGACGAATTAGGTTTCGAGCCCATGGTGCTCGAAGCCCAACCCAATGAGCCGCAGCCTGCCACGCCTAGTTTGCCAGAAGCCGAAGAATATGCCGTAGAGCAAGCAAATGTGGTACTCCCTAATCATGCTCAATCTAGCTTTGGTGTCCCCATTGGTTTGCACCACTTGGAAAAGTCTAATTCTGGAACTTCTCCAGCGTTCCGCACTCATGAGGATGAAGAGTATGCATTTGAAACTGAACAACCTGCCAGTCACAGTCAAGCAAGTTCACCGCGTCAGCGACTTGGAACTTTTATTCACGCTCATCGCTTATTTATTACCTTGGGATTTATTGGGGGAGTTTTAGCATTACTTCTGATTGCCTTTGGTGCCATTGCGATGAGTACGCAAGCTCAGGTGGCAATCACACTCAATAGTAAGCCACTCTCGCAAGAAGTTCCCGTGACTTTAGATGCCAAGGCAACTGCTGTTGATGCCGCTAACCGAGTCCTACCTGCTAAAGCCGTAACTCAGGAGCTGAGTGAGACTAAGTCCCTGCCCACTACCGGGATTAAATTAGTGGGGGACAAGGCTAAAGGCACAGTCACTTTGATCAACAAAACTGAGTCATCTAAATCATTTGCTGCTGGGACAGTGCTGACTGCTGGCAAGCTCAAGTTTGTTTTAGATAAAGAAGTGACCGTGGCATCTGCCAGTGTCAGTAAGCGTGGTAGTGAAGGTGAAAACAAAACCTATGGTAAAGCTGATGGGGCAGCGACGGCTCAAGCTATCGGTACTGAGAGCAATGTTGGTCAAAATGTAGAGTTTACGGTCGGTGACTTTTCAGGGAATACGTACTCAGCGATCGCCAAGAGTGCTTTCAGCGGCGGAGCTAGCCGTGAAGCTCGTGCAGTCAGTGAAAAGGATCGTGAAAAAATTCTAGCCGATCTGAAGACTGAGCTGATTAAAAAAGCCGAAGCTGCTTTTCAAGAACAATCAGGAAATGGCAGTTATACTGTCCCCACCGGCAAAGTCTCGGTCAAAACCTCTGAGTACAGCGGTAAAGCCGGTGAGGAAGCAGATACCCTGACGCTGAAAGCGACGATGGTAGTGGAGGGTCTAAGTTATCAAGTAGGAGATTTACAACCGCTGGCTAAAGAGATCTTAGCTACCCAACTGCCGAGTGAGTATGAGCTAAGTGATGAAGCCCCTCAGGTGTTATCTACCCCTTCGCAAACCGCCAGCAATTCCGGCAAAGTGGTGTTACAGATGAACATGAGCACTGTTGCCTATCCTAAGATCGATGTTGCAGCTTGGCTGAATCAGCTGCAAGCTAAACAACTAACTGAAGCCGAGAGTGAGCTCAAAACTAAAGCAGAAGTAAAAAGTGTCGAGATTACTCTTCAGCCCAAGATTGCTGAATGGGTTTGGCCACGGTTACCGAGTAAAGCTGAAAGAATTAAGGTACAAACACAATGATAGGGCAGACACCACCTATTGCCAGAGACGACATGGTCAAGCTCTACCGACAAGCTTTAGCTTCTGGTGTGCCACTGACCAAGCTAGAAGAGAAAATTGAGCGGTTAAGCCATCGTACTCAGGTGGCTCAAGCAGTGGAAAGTACCCAGGTGGCTGAGCGTGTCACTACCCTCAAAAATCGATTACCTAAAGCAATTAGAGTGGGGGCAGCACTGGTGCCGTTATTTTTCATCATGGTAGGTATGGGTTTAGTGGGGAATGCTTTATTACCATTTGCTCAGTATTACTTTGTGGAGCTGCCCCAAATCCAAGCTAGTACCCTCACCTCCCCGTTACCACCAGAACAGGTGTTAGATGCCAACCCCATTGTGATTGCTCAAGCGCAAGCGAGCACTGCTGAAGGCCCCTTACAAGGAGTGGGTATGGGGGAAAGCACCAAACCGATTATTCTCGATACTAAATTGGATTTCACTAATCTATCGAACTGGTTTGGTGAAACTGAGTTGAGCGAGTTGGAGAAGGGTGCACAGGAAGAAGAAGTGTATTATATTGATATTCCGTCAGTAGATGTCACTAATGCTGAGGTGCGGTTGGGTGGCGTCAACTTAAATAAGAGTCTCATTCAATATCCTGGAACGGCAGCTCCAGGCGAGCCAGGGGCACCAGTTATTTTTGGTCACTCAGTATTACGGCAGTTTTACAACCCGAGTGAAAAAAACCCTCGCCGATATAACTCGATCTTCAGTTATATTATGACGTTGAAAAAAGGTGATGAGATTTTTGTAACCTACAAAGGGGTACGTTATCGCTACCTGGTTCAAGATAGAGCTGAGGTGAAGCCCACTGATGTCCATATTTTGACTCAAAAGTATGATACTCGCCAGATCAAGCTGGTGACGTGTTACCCTGAGGGATCGTATAAAAATCGCGGTGTGATAACTGCAGTATTAGTGCCTAATTAAGTATGATTCCCAAAACACTTGCTATTGATTTTGGTTTAAGCCGAGTTGGTTTGGCTGTTTCGTATGGGACGTTGGCAGAGCCGTTGAAAATTATTCCTCATGATGATCGGTTATTTGCGACGTTAGCTCAAGTCATTGTAGCTGAAGGAGTAGAGCAAATTGTGGTAGGTATGTCTGAAAATGAGATGGCTGAAAAAACACGGGGATTTGTAGAGCAGTTAAAAACCCAGCTTTCGCTGCCCATTTTCATGACTGACGAAACGCTTAGTTCTAAAACCACCCATACTAAGCAGCTCGAAGCTCATTTAAGTTTATCCAAGCGCCAACAACCCATCGATCACTTGGCTGCCGCTGAGTTTCTTCAAGAGTGGCTGGATGAGCATAGTTAATGTTATACTCTGTAGCGATGTCGTTTTTATTAAAGACTTTCTTCATTGGCGCCTTATTAGCTATTCTCGTATTAGCTGGTGTAACAGGTTATGCCTACACGCAGCTGCAACCAGCCTCATCTACCCCGACTGATTCAACAACGTTTGTGATTCCCAAAGGTCAAGCCATTTCCATTATTGGTCACCGCCTGGCGGAAGAAGGCTTAATCAAAAATCCCTTAGCTTTTCGGGCGTATGTTAAGTTCAAAGGTTTGGGTGATAAGCTCCAGGCAGGGTCATTCAAGCTTAATAGTGGTATGTCTCTCGGCGAGATCGCTCAACAGTTAACGACTGGCACTGATGACCTCTGGATTACGATTCCCGAAGGCTGGCGAGTGGAGGAAATTGCTGATAGTTTAGATCGCCAGGAGTTAGGATCGTTTGATAAAGATGAGTTCTTAGAGTTAGCTGATGTCAGTGAGGGCAAACTTTATCCTGATACCTACTTAGTTTCTCGAGACTCTACTGCTGCTACCATTTATAACTTACTGACCAACACTTTCGAGCAAAAAGTAGTGGAAGGTTTGGCTGATGAGATTGAAGCCTCCGGTCATACGCTGGAGGAAGCAATAATTATGGCTTCTATAATTGAGCGCGAGTCCTCTGGTGAAGAGGATATGGCAGTAGTCTCAGGTATTTTATGGAATCGTTTTGAGATAGGGATGCCACTCCAGGCTGATGCAACGCTCCAGTATGTAAAGGGATATGATAAAACTCAACAATCCTGGTGGGTACCACCTTTGGCAGTAGATAAAGAGCTCAACTCTCCCTTTAATACCTACAAAAACCCCGGTTTACCTCCCCGGCCAATTGCGAGCCCAGGCGCCGCTGCTATCAAAGCTGCTCTCGATCCTGCTCAGACAAACGACTTGTTTTATATTCATGATCGCCAGGGCCAGATTCACACAGCCCGTACTTTGGATGAGCACAATGCCAATGTGCAGAAGTATTTGAGATAATAAATTCCAAATCTCAAAATTCAAAGTTTGACATTTGGATTTTGGAATTTTTATAACTCCCGCTTGCACTTATCTGCCAGACTTGTTATACTACCCCCTATTCTCAAAAACGTAGCAATATAATTCCTGGAAAATTCTCTTGCTGACAGACATTGCCATATTCAGCACCAAGTAAATCAGCACAGGGCACGGTTGTGGCCTGGCTTTTTGTGTGCCTGTTAGTAAGAGAGTTTTCCACAGTGAAAATACGGATAAAAGGAGTCTTCATGCCGACACAGCAACGCGCCTATTGGGGGAAACAACATCGCAACCTTCCCGAGTTAAATTTAGTTAGGTTACAACTACAAAGCTATGAGCGCTTTTTAAGTAAAGGCATCGGCGAGGCGCTAGCAGAGGTAAATGGTGAAAAAGGTATTGAAGATTTTACCGGCAAAAACTGGCGAATTACTTTTGGTGAGTATCGCTTTGGTAAGCCTAAATACACCTTAGCCCAAGCTAAGCGTAAGGCTGTCAGCTACGACGTGCCTCTCTACGTAGAAGCTACATTACTCAATAAAAAAACTGGCGAAGAGCAAACCCAGGAAGTGTTTTTAGGTGATATTCCTAAGATGACCCCTGTGGGTACCTTTGTGATCAATGGTATTGAGCGGGCAGTGGTGACGCAGTTAGTGCGCTCTCCAGGTATTTTCTTTTCAGGTGATGAAGATCCAGCGACCGGTCGGATGCTCTACCGGGCTGAACTGCGTCCTAATCGTGGCTCATGGTTAGAAATTGGTGTTGGTCGTCGCGATGTGATTACAGTTAAGATCGATCGCCGCCGTAAGATGCCAGTTACCGTTTTGTTACGGGCTATGGGCTATGGCACCGATGAAGAATTATTAGATTTATTCAAAGATCTCAAAGATAAAGATGAATCTGATTTGATTGCCAAAACTATCGAAAAAGATCCTACCAAGAGCCAAGCAGAAGCTTTAATTGAGCTTTACGAAAAAATGCGCCCTGGTGAGCCAGCCGTGTTAGATAACGCTAAGGAATACTTAAAACAATTATTCTTCGATCCTCGTCGTTATGATCTGGATGAAGTCGGTCGTTATAAGCTTAACCGTCGCTTGAAGGTCAACGCTGATCAAAAAACCACTGTCCTCACTACTGAAGACGCCGTGGCTGCTGTTCGTTACTTGATCAAATTACAAAATGGCGAAGGTAAAACTGATGACATCGATCACTTGAGTAACCGCCGCGTTCGCCGGATTGGTGAGCTCGTCCAAACCAATGCTTTGCGGATTGGTTTAATTCGCTTAGAGCGTTCCATCCGTGAAAAAATGTCTTTGACCAAAACAGATGAAGTTTTAACTCCAGCTGCTTTAGTCAATGCTCGGCCGTTGATCGCTACTATCTCTGAATTTTTCCGCCGTAACCGCTTATCCACTATCTTAGATCAAACTAACCCGTTATCAGAAATTGATAACCTGCGTCGGTTGTCAGTGATGGGTAGTGGTGGTGTGACTCGTGAGCGCGCCTCATTCTCAATGCGTGACATCAACGCGTCTCAATATTCACGGATTGACCCCGTCCGGTCTCCAGAAGGTCCAAACATCGGTTTGGTTACCTACTTAGCTTTATACGCTCAAGTTAATGATTTTGGTTTCTTAGAATCTCCTTATCACAAAGTGGAGAACGTCAAAGGCAAGATGAAGATTTCAGATCAAATCGTATATCTGGCCGCTGATGATGAAGAAGAATACAAAATTACCCATGCCGGTGTCGAAGTCAGTGATGATGATGTCATTACCCAAGCTTGGGTGCCAATGCGGTCTATGAACCAATTCATCGAAGGCCCAGTAGAAGACGTGCAGTATATTGACGTCGTTCCTCGCCAAGTGATTGGTACTTCTGCCTCTTTAATTCCCTTTATCTCTCATGACGAAGCTAACCGGGCTTTGATGGGTACGCACATGCAATGTCAGGCTGTGCCCTTGATCAAACCTCAAGCTCCGATTGTAGGTACCGGTATGGAAGAAGCCGTAGCTACTGCCATGGGACGCACCGTTCGGGCTCGCCACAGTGGTGTGGTGAAGTATGTGGACGCTCAGCAAATCGTGATTGATCTGGATACTAAAGAAGTGGCCAAAGCCAAAGATTTAGCTGCCAGTGATGAAAATGCGATGGTGACTGTCGAAGGCAGTACTGAGGTCTATCATATCGAAAAGTTTGTCCGTACTTCACAAAGTACTTCATACTCTCAAAAACCAATGGTTAGTCTTGGTCAAAAAATCAAAGCTGGTGACATCATTATTGATGGCCCATCTGCTGATGGTGGTGAGTTAGCCTTGGGTGCTAACTTGATCATTGCTTACACTTCATTTGAAGGATTAGGGTATGAAGACGCGATCGTCATTTCTGATCGTTTAGTCAAAGAAGATGTCTTGACCTCAGTCCAAATCAGTGAGCACCGCGCTCAAGTGATGGACACCAAGTTAGGTCCTGAAGAATTGACTAACGATATTCCTAATGTTTCTGAGGCTTACTTAAGTAACTTGACGCCTGATGGCATTATCCGGGTTGGTTCAGTTGTGGGTGCTGGTGACATCCTGGTGGGTAAGATTGCCCCCAAAGGTGAAACCGAGTTGACTCCAGAAGAGCGGTTATTGCGCGCTATCTTTGGTGAGAAATCACGCGAAGTTCGTGACACCTCCCTCCGTGTGCCTCACGGTGAAGGTGGTACTGTCATCGAAGTCCAAGTACTCGATCGTACTTTAGGTGATGAACTTGACCCTGGTACTAATATGGAAGTGATTGTCAAAGTCGCTCAAACTCGGAAGATCACTGTCGGTGACAAGGTAGCCGGTCGTCATGGTAACAAGGGTGTTATCTCGAAGATTGTGCCTCAAGCTGACATGCCTCATCTCGAAGATGGGACTCCAGTCGATATCATCATTTCACCACTGTCAGTCTTGGCTCGTATGAACTTAGGTCAGCTGTTAGAAGCTCACTTGGGTTGGGCAGCCAGTAAATTAGGCTATAAAGTGGCGATCCCAGCTTTTGAAGAAATTAATGAAAGCAAAATTTGGGAAGAGCTCGAGAGAGCTGGTTTACCACGCGATGGTAAAGCTCAATTAATCGATGGCCGCACCGGCTTACCATTTAGTGAGAAGACCGTGGTTGGTATCGGTTATATCTTGAAGCTGATCCACATGGTGGAAGACAAGACTCATGCTCGGTCCACTGGTCCATACTCGTTAGTCACACAACAACCTTTGGGTGGTAAAGCTCAAATGGGTGGTCAACGGTTGGGAGAAATGGAAGTCTGGGCTTTGGAAGCACACCGAGCTGCGCATACCCTCCAAGAAATGTTGACGATTAAATCAGATGACGTGATGGGTCGGGCTAAAGCCTTCGAAGCTATCGTTAAAGGTACGCCGATTCCCGCTCCAACAGTGCCTGAGGCCTTTAAAGTGATGATGCGCGAGTTGAACTCACTTGGTTTGGAAGTTGTGGCTCACGAAGTCAAAGAAGTTGATGACGAAGTCGCCGCTCCAGTTGGAGTAGCTGCTTTGGTTGCTGATGATCAAGTAATTACTGATGATCAGGCTCAGCTCGTAGCTGATGATGGGATGATCACTACCGATGATCCCGCTGCTCAAAGCGATGATTCAGATGACGTCAGTACCGATGACGCCGACGACTTGGAGGCGGTTGATGAACCCTCCGAAGCCGATTTAGAAGATGTTAGTGACGAACAATAGGAGTGGAGCAAATATGAAACAAATTGTAGATTTTTCTGCCTTACAAATCAAAATTGCTTCACCGCAAACCATTAAATCTTGGTCACATGGTGAAGTCAAAAAACCAGAAACGATTAACTACCGGTCTTTGAAAGCCGAAAAAGATGGTCTCTTTGATGAGAAGATCTTCGGCCCCATGAAAGATTACGAGTGTTACTGTGGTAAGTACAAACGGATTCGTTACAAAGGTATCATCTGTGATAAGTGTGGTGTGGAAGTTACTCAAGCTCGCGTCCGCCGCGAACGCATGGGTCACATTACCTTAGCTGCTCCGGTGGCTCACATCTGGTTTTTCAAGGGTGCTCCTTCTAAGTTGTCATTACTCTTGGATATCTCACCTCGTAACTTAAGTGCCATCATTTACTTCTCCCAATACTTAGTGTTGGAAGTGAACTCAGATGATAAAGCTCAAGTCATCGAACAACTTGATGCTGACTTAGTAGCTGCTCAAGACGAGCTGCGCGCTGCAGCTGAGAAAACCTTACAAAAGGTCAAAGATGACTTGGATACTGATAAAGCCAAGCTCAAAGAAAAAGTTACTAACAAAGAAACGTTAGAACTCAAAACTTCTGAGCTCGAGCTAAAAGCTAAGCAAGTCATGGCTACGACCAAAGAGCAACTGATCACGCAACTCGAACAAACTGAAGAGATCTACAAAACCGTCAAAGGTATGGTCAAGAAGATCCGCAAAGGCACGATTCTTTCCGAAGATGAGTACCTCAAGCTTGATGAGTACAACGCCGCTGATCACTTGCGCGTGGGCATGGGTGCCGAAAGCGTGATGGAACTCGTCCGCGAGCTCGATCTCGATACTTTAGTGGAAAAACTGCGCGTGGAGATGGCCGAAAGCAAAGGTGCCAAGCGCATCAAAGCTACCAAACGCTTACGCGTCGTGGAAGGTTTACGCAAAGCCAGCATTAACGCCGAGTGGATGTTTATGTCGGTCTTGCCAGTTATCCCTCCCGACCTGCGTCCGATGGTGCAGTTATCCGGTGGCCGTTTTGCGACTTCGGACTTAAATGACCTCTATCGTCGTGTTATCAATCGTAACAACCGTTTGAAGCACTTGATTGAGTTAGGTGCTCCTGACATCATTTTGCGCAACGAAAAACGAATGTTGCAAGAAGCCGTCGACTCCTTGATTGATACCACTCAAGCTCGTCAGTCTCGCCGCCGTGCTACTCGCCGTCCGTTACGCTCTCTCTCAGAAATGTTGAAGGGTAAGCAAGGTCGGTTCCGTCAAAACTTGCTCGGTAAACGTGTCGACTATTCTGGTCGGTCAGTGATCGTAGTCGGTCCTGAACTCAAACTCAATGAGTGTGGTTTACCTAAAGACATGGCTTTGGAAATGTTCAAGCCATACGTGTTACGCGAGTTAATCGTCCAAGGTGTAGCTCCTAACGTCAAGAGTGCTCGTCACTTACTCGACCGTCGCGAACCAGTGGTGTATGACATTTTGGAACAAGTGACACGCAACCACCCGGTGATTTTGAATCGTGCTCCGACACTTCACAAACTGGGTATGCAAGCCTTCTTCCCACAATTGATTGAAGGTAATGCTATTCGTTTACATCCTTGTGTCTGTGCGGGTTATAACGCTGACTTCGACGGTGACCAAGTAGCTGTCCACGTGCCGTTGACCGAAGAAGCTCAGGAAGAAGCTCGTCAATTAATGATGGCCACTCACAACTTGTTGAAACCTGCCAATGGTGAACCAATCACTGTGCCTAACAAGGAAATGGCGATGGGTATGTACTTCTACACCTCAGTTGATGAGAACGTAGATCCTGCTCCGACCATTTTTGCTTCACAAGATGAGGCTTATCATGCGTACCAAGTGGGCATAATTGGTTTACGCCAATTAATCACGATCCGCTTGAGTGTCGGTGGCAAATCACAATTGATGAAAACCACCGTTGGTCGCTTAGAGTTCAATGATATCTTGCCAGAAAGTTTGCGCTTTATTAACGAAGCCGTCACTGCCAAGAAAATCAAGGAACTGGTGACTACCGCTATCGGTAGCCAACCTCAACACGAAGTGGCTATCTTGATCGACAAGATTAAGAACTTAGGCTTTAGTGCCGCCACCTTGTCTGGTCTGTCAGTGTCAGTTAGTGACTGTCAAATGCTTGATGAAAAAGACGTCATCATTGGCGAAGCTAACAAAAAGGCTGAACAAGTCCAAGAGAACTATCTGCAAGGTTTAATCACCAGTGACGAGCGCCGGAAATTGACTTTCGAAATCTGGATGCAAACCACTGATGAAGTGGCCGAGAAGACCTGGAACTCATATGACGAGAACAACGCCGTCAAGATCATGATTAACTCAGGTGGTACCCGGGCCTCTAAAGACCAAGTAAAGCAGCTGGCTGCTATGCGGGGTCTCGTCGTTGACCCCTTGGGTAACATCGTGGAAATGCCAACGAAATCAAATTTCCGTCAAGGCTTAACCATCTTTGAGTATGTGACTTCTGCTCGTGGTTCACGCAAAGGTTTGACTGACTCAGCTCTGAAAACTGCTGACGCCGGTTACCTGACTCGCCGGTTGGTTGACGTCTCACATGATGTCATCATCCGCTTACAAGATTGTGAAACCACTGACAGCCTGACACTGATCAAAGCTGAGCGCCCAGATGTCTTTGCTAACCGTATGGTGGGTAGAGTTGTCGCTCAAGATGTGGTCATCAAAGGCAAGACGTTAATTACCAAAGGTGAAGTCATCACTGTCGATATTTCTCAACAAATCGATGCAGCTGGCGCCACTGAAATTCAAGTCCGGTCCCCATTGACCTGTCAAGCTCCCAAGGGCATGTGTGCCCAGTGTTACGGTTGGGATTTCTCAACCCGTGCCATTGTCGAAATTGGTGTGCCAGTCGGCGTAGTTGCCGCTCAATCAATTGGTGAACCAGGTACGCAGCTAACAATGCGGGTGAAGCACTCTGGAGGTATCGTCGGTCTCGACGTGACCCAAGGTTTGCCTCGTGTGGAAGAGTTGTTTGAAGCTCGGATTCCTAAAACTCCAGCCTTAGTGGCTGAAGTAGCCGGAAAAGTTACGATCGCTGAGACAGAAGACGGCCGCATTTTGACCATCAAACCTACCAGTGAAGGTGTGGAAGAACGCAGCTATGCTGTGCCTAACAACGCCGTGTTGCTGGTCGGGGAGGGTGATTTAGTCCATATGGGTGCGCAATTAAGCGGTGGTTCTATTGATGTCCGCGAGTTACTCCACGTCCGAGGGTTATTGGCTGCACAACAATACGTTGTCAACCAAATCCAAGCCGTGTACGAATCACAAGGCATTCCTATCCACGACAAGCACTTTGAAGTCATTGTCCGCAAGATGGGTGACAAACTGCAAATTGAAGCTGCGGGTGACACCGAGTTCTTAACTGGTGAAGTCATCGAACGCTCCAAGTTCATTGCCAACAATGATGCAGTCATCGCCGCTGGTGGTGAGCCTTCAACTGCTAAGGTCATGATCTTGGGTATTACCCGGTCATCACTCTTTACCAGTTCGTGGTTATCAGCTGCTTCATTCCAACACACTAAGAACGTGTTGACTGATGCCGCTTCCGCTGGAGCTGTCGATTACCTCGAGGGCTTGAAGGAAAACGTCATCATTGGTCGCTTAATCCCCACTGACTCAGAACGCGCCAGTTTGGATTATGTCCCACCAGTAGTGGCAGAAGAAATCACCAACACTGAAGAAGTGGTGATGGCAGCCTAAAAGTTCTGTAAAAGGAATTCAGAAAAGCCCTGGTCCGCCAACTGGCGGATGGGGCTTTTTGGTAGTTAGCGATACTTTTTACCTTGGGATTTGGGTCGCTCAGGATCATACATTGTGGGAGGCACCCCTCTTAATATCGCTACTATTCTTCCTCGTCTTCTAATGAAAATGGGTTGTTGCTGAAAGTAGGCAATATGGAGCAACTCGAAGAAGTCATTCCGAGCTTGTGTAGCTGTTACAAAGATACGGCTGCGGTTGTAAATAGATTTCATATACGTACTTTATAGGAAATTTCTTGCATTAAGCTTGCATACAGCAAACTCTACCTATCTCAGTATCAACCTGTAGAAAAGTGAACCTGGACACTGTCTATCGTGTGCAACATGTACATTTTGACTGCAATGACTTGTGTCCAGGCGAACTTCTAAAGGAAGTGGTCAAGGCATAAAAAAGCAGCTCATCACAAGGTGTAAAACACAACCTGGTATAATACACATTCATTACTCAATAAGTAATAAATATGTGTAAAGTAGAGCGGGTGAGACAAGAGTTACTACAGAGGTTAGATGCTGGCCAAAGTCCTGCCAGACTTCATGAGTGGTTAGCTGAGGAATTTAATGCGGCAGCTTTTGAAGATGATGATCCCATTGATTGGGAGGCTTACGATGCTTTATTCATGATGTGCCCGTTGCCTCCTACACGCAGTCAATTAGAATTGGAAACTGTCTTGGACGAGACACCTTTTACGAGGTGACATGTTTTTAACACAATTCTTTCACTATTGGCTAAGAATTCCTCTTATGTTACAATCAACGCCTGACTAAAAATAGTTTATAAGTATATCTGGAAGTCACGAATGCCAACCATTAACCAACTGATTCGAAAAGGTGGACGGACAAGTAAAGTGAAACGCATCAAAGCTACTGCTTTGCGCCGTAGTTTTAACACGATTACTAACAGTCCTGTCAAAACCACTAACCCTCAAAAACGAGGTGTGTGTACCGTGGTTAAAACCATGACTCCTAAGAAACCTAACTCAGCCTTACGTAAAGTAGCTCGTGTCCGCTTGTCCAACAAGATGGAAGTCACGGCTTACATCATGGGTGAAGGTCATAACTTAGCTGAACACAGTATCGTCTTAGTTCGTGGTGGTCGGGTCAAAGACTTACCTGGTGTGAAGTATCACATCGTCCGCGGTAAATTTGACTGTGCTGGTGTCAATGGTCGTAAGACCAGTCGTAGTAAATACGGCGTCAAGAAAAGTTAATTATTAATACTCATACCTTCTCACGATTGGTGAAGAAGGAGTAACCACGCTCAGCGTGGTGAAGAAAGAGCCTATGCGCGCTAAAAAAGCCAAAGTCAGACAAGCTGTCCCAGACTTCAAATATAACTCCGTTAAGATCGCCCGGTTGATCAACTATGCCATGTATGATGGCAAAAAAACTGTGGCCCAAAAACAGGTCTATGATGCCTTAGAGCAGATTAGCCAACAATTAAATCGCCCTGCGCCAGAAATTTTAGAAGACGTATTACGCAACGTGACTCCACAAATGGAAGTCCGTTCTCGCCGCGTGGGTGGTGCTGCTTACCAGGTGCCGATGCCTGTCAAAGGTCGCCGTGGTTCATCACTCTCCTTGCGCTGGTTAATCCAAGAAGCTCGCAAACGCCCTAACAAGCAATACCACTCCTTTGCTGAGAAATTAGTCGCTGAAATGACTGACGCTCTCAACAATGCTGGTGGTGCGATCCAACGCAAAGAAACCTCACATCGCATGGCCGAAGCCAACAAGGCTTTCAGTCACTTCCGGTGGTAAGAGTTGGCTATTAAGTAGCTGCCTAAGACAAGGATAGTTTATGCCTCCAGTTGAACGAGGTATTCGACTAAACGAAGAAGACTTAGCATTACTGGAACAGCTTTTAGCAGCATCTCTCCCTACGGCGGTTCTATTTGATTTACCGGCAACTGAAGCGACAAAGGAAGTTCTCACGCAATCAGACGAAGTTGAATCACCTCCAGTAACAGCCGAAGAATATCTGACTGAATATCAGCTTCAACAAAATCCCACTAAAGATGAGTTACAAATGGCTTTAGAAAATAGTGGTTTGACAGTAGGGGAAGCTCAGCAGTTATTACATAAAACTCGCTGGATTATTCCCTGGGATAACCCCTTGCACCTTGCTGAGGTTTTTCACATCATGATTAATTTCACAGATGGAGCTGAACTGAGTTTAAGAACAGAGAAGGTTGATCATGCTCTAAGCCTTCGGAAACTTAGAAAAACAGACTTAATTTTATTTAGGCAAGCATTATTACTAATAGGCAATCAAAAGAAAACTTTATTATCACGAGATATTCGTAATAACCCTAATCTGCTCGAAGGCGTAACCTTGCGTCGTCTTTTAATGGCACATGGCTATGCCCCAAGGCTAGCTACCCAAGCTGTAAATGGTTTAGTTCGCCATAACTTCATTAATCCTTTTGAACAAGCGGCTAATGAACAGTCAACTGAGGTTATTGAGATGTTGCGTACAGCTGTTAATTTAGAAGACTTTGGAGAAAAAGTTTTCAATCGCAGATCATTCTCAATACCAGGCGTAATTCATCATTTAGGTAACATAGGCTTTGAGGCCTTACATGATGTGTTTACTAAATTAGAAAATAAATAACTCACCCCTTTTCCTGTATTGATTTCGGCGTATAATCACTTTTTGTTACACATCCATGGCGGATGAAAAACGTAGTAAAAGGGCTGGCTAGAAGGTACTAAATTCCATTTTTAGCCTGGATTTTTTATGGCAGGATTTACAGTAGAACACTCACGAGTAGGGAATGATGCCGGCAGTTTAACAGCATGGTTATTAAATATGGTTCGAGGGCAAGAAGAAGGTGGTCAATCTGATTCTAATCGTGTTGAGGCTGGAGCCATTGTTTGGCAGTGGAATCAAAATGGTGCTACTTCCCACATTGACCAAGACCATCTCACTCAGAGTGTTAATATGCTGAAGCACCATGATGACGAGAGATTCCAGGCAGCTTTAGAGAGTTTCACTGTTATTGCTCCTAGTACCCAAGTAGCAAGTCAAGTAACCTACAGGGAATGCAAACTAATGCTAACTCTTGATGATCAGCGCCAAGTTCCTCAACAACAAGTTGAAACAGTTTTACAGATGTTAGTTCAAAACAATATTCCTTTTAGTGTAAAGATCGAGGACGCAGTTGATCCTAGAAAAGACGCATTAGTGATCCGAGTTTATTAACCTCAAGCAGAGTGCTTTATGACTCCAGAAGATAATCATAAGCATTGGTATGAGTTAACGGTTTATGATTTGTCTGAAAAGGAGCGCTTTGCACTCCAAAATAGTATTGCTCGAGCCTTATTGCAGTTTGATCTCAAGGTAGGTGTCGCAGAGGGAGAGCTGAAGGCACTGTACTTTGCTAACAGACTTAGTATCGAGTTCCCACATTGGGCTTATCAATTAGTGCAAACTGTTCTCGAAAAGCATTTCCCAAATATCACCTATGAAGCGATTAAGATTGCTGAGCGAGACCCTAGTCACGAGCAAGGGGCTTTAGCGTTAGATATGGTCATGGCACTTGTTGCACGACAGAAATTACTGTCAGTATATGAAGCTCGGCTTTTAAAAGAGATGATAATCAAAAAAGAATGGGCCACTCATGGGTACATTTTTCCCGAAATTGTAAATGCAATTTTAGCTTTACCAGCTGAGGTAAGTACTATCACTGGGTATCAGGCTAAATTACCACGAATCTTAAAAAGGCCAAGTAAAATTAATTACTTTAGAGGTAGTGAAGGTATTACTCCCAAAGAGATGGGAATACTTAAAACTGCCATCGAAAACCTAGTCAATCAACAACAAATTTACTTTTTAAGTTCTAAGATAGATGACGAGTGGATCGAAGACGAGCGGAAAGACTGATTTCCACACCTTCCCTCAGAGCGGTTTTCTCGGTATAATCCTCTGTTACTTTGCCCAAAAGTTTTGTGCATATTTAAATACGTAATACACTTCGTCATTTGACAGAGGACATATATGGCAGGTCAACAAACCGTCAAAACTACCAACCGTAACCTTCCGCTCGATCGGATTCGGAACATCGGTATTATTGCTCACATCGACGCTGGTAAGACCACTACTACTGAGCGCATTCTTTATTACACTGGTAAGTCCTACAAAATTGGTGAAGTTCATGAAGGTGCTACCCAAATGGACTGGATGGACCAAGAGCGTGAGCGTGGTATTACAATCGTGTCAGCTGCCACAACAACTTTCTGGACTCCTGTTTTCGACACCCACTTAACTAAAGATTCTTACCGCTTCAATATCATCGATACTCCAGGACACGTGGACTTCACTGCCGAAGTGGAGCGCTCACTACGCGTGCTCGATGGTGGTATCACTGTGCTCGATGCCGAAGAGGGTGTACAGTCACAATCAGAAACTGTTTGGCGCCAAGCTGACAAATACAATGTGCCTCGGATCTGTTTCGTCAACAAAATGGACAAGCTCGGTGCTGATTTCATGCGCACGATTCAAGATATCCGTGACAAATTCGGCGTCAAACCAGCCATCATGGTCTTGCCAATTGGTGTCGAAGATACTTTCAAAGGCGTGATCCAGTTACTCGAGCGCAAAGCTTGGGTGTGGGAAAAAGGTCACTTAGGTGCTGAGTACAATGAAGTCGAGATTCCAGCCGAGATGAAGGATGATGTCGAGAAGTATCGTTCACAATTAATTGAACAAATTTCCGAAACTGATGATGCTTTGTTAGAAAAATATTTAGCTGGTGAAGAACCCTCAGTGGCTGAATTGAAGGCCGCTTTACGTGCTGCCACTATTGGTTACAAATTAGTGCCTATTTATTGTGGTTCATCGTTGCGCAACACTGGTGTACAAATTCTCTTAGATGCAGTCGTTGAGTACTTACCATCTCCTCAAGACATCGTAGAAATCAAAGGCACTCACCCCAAAACTGGTGAGGAAGAAGTTCGGCAACTTGTTCCTGAAGAGCCTTTCTGTGGTTTGGCCTTCAAGATCCAAACCGATCCTCACGTGGGTCGTTTGACCTATGTCCGGATTTATTCTGGCAAATTGGCTTCAGGTTCCTATACGTTTAACTCCACTCGCAAAGCTCGCGAGCGCGTGGGTCGCTTGCTGTTAATGCATGCCAACCAACGTGAAGAAATCACTGAAGCTTTTGCTGGTGAGATCGTCGCTATTGTGGGTTTGAAGGACACCAAAACTGGTGACTCACTCTGTGACGAAGGCAAGCCGATTGTGCTCGAAGGTATCAGCTTTGCTGATCCGGTGATTTCCTTAGCAATTGAACCTAAGACTAAGTCTGACCAAGAAAAGATGGGTGTAGCTTTAGGTAAATTAGCTGAAGAAGACCCCACCTTCCAAATTAAGAGTGATCAAGAGACCGGTCAAACCATTATTGCCGGTATGGGTGAGTTGCACTTAGAAATTTTGGTTGACCGCATGAAACGCGAGTTCAAAGTAGATGCCAATGTGGGTGCGCCTCAGGTAGCTTACAAAGAAACTATTAAAGTGGCTGCTGATGGTGAAGGTAAATACATCAAACAAACTGGTGGTCGCGGTCAATATGGTCACGTCTTACTCAAAGTCGAGCCTAAAGATCGTGGAACTGGTTATGAATTTGTTAACGCCATCACTGGTGGTACCGTGCCTAAAGAGTACATCGAGCCGACTAATAAAGGTATCCAAGAGTCATTGGAAAGAGGTTTCATTGCTGGTTTCCCAATGAGTGATATCAAAGTCACTTTGTATGACGGGTCATTCCACGAAGTGGACTCTAGTGAACTGTCATTTAAAATGGCAGGCTCACTGGGTATGCGTGACGCCATTTCTCGCGCTCAAGCCGTGATCTTGGAACCAATCATGAAAGTGGAAGTCACTACCCCTGATGAATTTATGGGTGATGTGATTGGTGACCTCGGTGCTCGCCGGGCTCAAATCCAAGGTACTGCTAACCGTAACAATGTCACGATCATTACCGCTTTGGTGCCCTTAGCTCAAATGCAAGGTTATGTGACTATCTTACGGTCCATGACCCAAGGCCGTGCTTCCTCAGTGATGTTACCAAGTCACTACGAAGAAGTGCCTTCTAGTATTCAAGCTAAATTAATCGAAGAGAGAAAAGGGATTAACGTTCGGTAAACTCTCATAGTTACACAGAGAAAGGGGTGCCCAGCCGGGCGCCCCTTTTTTATTACTTCTTTTTAACACCTTTTGGCATTTTTATTGACATGCTATGCTCCCTTAAGTAACAGAAAGGCCATATGGTTATTGAGCAGTTAAGCAAGCCAGATTTTAGCAATTTCATTAACTATACTATTCAATATTGGGAACTAATTGATAAATTTAATAAAAAAAATGAGAGCTTTGAGGAAGAGGATGTGGAGACATTTCTAGGTGTATGTGCGCTATTAATTGAGTTTGCCCGTTTAGATAGAGAAGTGCAGCCGGCGGTAATCAGAATGTTTACCGGTGTGATCGATGAGACTGAAAGGCCCTCATCATCTAATGCATTAACTGAAGAGCAAAAACGGCAACAGGAAATCTTTCAAGCCTGGTTTGAGACAGAAATTTCATTGGCATTGTTGGTAGAGAATGCACACACTTTTAAAGAAGCCTTGCGCAAACTTAAAGTTAGTGCCGATCGTCCGATTATGAAAATCTTGCAAAACAGAAAGAGAACCACTCATGCAAAGCTGGCGAGTTAGGATGGAGAATGGAAGTAATTATCTGGAGAGAATGGCTCCCGATCAGCTTTCATTGCAGCCTCTTGTTTCATCACTGCTGGAGTTAAAAGCTCCTAAGAGGCAGCGGCTGAGGTTGCGTCGTCAGCGCCAGTACTTTGTTTCATATCTTGATAAATTATCTTCACATGAGCTGCCATCGGCTGAGTTACAAGCAGAGTTAGAGACATTTATTCAATCTACCCATTCACTTTACTTGGAAACACTGACCTTAATTGATAGTAGTTTTGGATCAGCTACGGAAGCTGAAATAAAAATCAAAAGTGAGCAGCGGAAAAATGGGGAGATTATTACTGTAAGATCAGCTGCAGAGACAAAAAGATTAATTGATCTTGAGTATTTGTTTTTTTGTTACTCGCGGTGGGCGGCGGTGTTGGTGCGTGAGCGATTTGTGGAGGCACTCCAGAATATCGAAGATGAGCTTACAGTGACCGGGGCTGTAATTTGTAGTGAGAGCGAGCACGTGGAGGGAGTAGGAGCACACCAGAGTTTTATGGAGATATATATTGAAGTTCCTCTCACTACCCTTAACCAAACTTTGGCTATTCTTGAGAAAATAGGTATTACGTACGATCTTTCAACTCTGCAATCCACTGATGGGATAGTAGCCTTAGAAATTTTCAATGAACCCGCTTTTTCAAGCAGTACTAAGGGATAGAGAGTAAGTTCACTATAAAAAGTTTTTTTATGATGAGTAAACTCATCGATAATGTCCGCACTAAAACCTCCCTTTGCCAACTTGCCCCAGAGGCTTTATAATCAACTCTCGATTGTTTTCCAATCGCTCGTATTTTAGTATTAAGTACTTCTAGTTTAGTCATTAATAATTAGTAACTAGAAATTACCTTTACCGGGAGGACTCATATGGCAGACGCAGCCAAGTTTGTGCGGAACAAACCCCACGTCAACATTGGTACCATCGGTCACGTCGACCATGGTAAAACCACTTTATCAGCCGCTATCACTACTACGTTAGCAGCTAAAATCCCTTCACCTTTAAACAAGGCTATGGGTTATGGTGACATCGACAACGCTCCTGAAGAAGCAGCTCGTGGTGTGACCATCAACATTAGTCACTTAGAGTACGAGACTGAAAAACGTCACTATGCTCACATCGACGCTCCAGGTCACGCTGACTACATTAAGAACATGATCACTGGTGCCGCTCAAATGGACGGTGCTATCCTCGTGGTAGCCGCCACTGACGGTCCTATGCCTCAAACTCGTGAGCACATCTTGTTGGCTAAACAAGTCAACGTGCCTCGCTTAGTTGTGGCTCTTAACAAATGTGACATGGTCGATGACGCTGAGTTATTAGACTTAGTCGAAATGGAAGTGCGTGAGCTCTTAACCAAATATGGTTACGATGGCGACAACACTCCTATCATCCGTGTTTCAGCTCTCAAAGCTTTGGAAGGCGATGCCGCTTACCAAGACAAGATCATGGAATTGATGAAGACCGTCGATGAGTACGTGCCTGATCCAGTGCGCGATCTCGAAAAAGCATTCTTGATGCCTGTCGAAGACGTCTTCTCAATCAAAGGTCGCGGTACTGTCGTGACTGGTCGTATCGAAGCCGGTAAAGTCAAAGTCGGTGAAGAAATCGAAATTGTCGGTATCAAAGCTACTACCAAAACAACTGTCACTGGTGTGGAAATGTTCCGCAAATTGCTCGACGAAGGTCAAGCAGGTGACAACGTCGGTATCTTGCTCCGCGGTATCGATAAAGAAGGTGTCGAAAGAGGTCAAGTTTTGGCTAAAACCGGAACCATCACTCCTCACACCGAGTTCGAAGCTGAAGTCTACATCTTAACCAAAGAAGAAGGTGGTCGTCATAAACCTTTCTTCACTGGTTACCGACCTCAGTTCTACATCCGCACCACCGACGTGACTGGTGAGATCAAACTCCCAGACGGTGTCGAAATGGTGATGCCAGGTGACAACGCTAAGATGAGTGTAAAACTCATTGTGCCAGTCGCTATGCAAGAGGGCTTACGCTTCGCTATCCGCGAAGGTGGCCACACCATCGGTGCCGGTGCGATCACTAAAGTTATCAAATAATTTTAGTTGATTGCGCTTAGCGCAATTGCATTGAAAACAAAAGCCCTCTCCGCTTATGGAGGGGGCTTTTTGGTAGAAAAATTTTTATCAGTGGTAAAATAATCAACACTTTATTTCCTATGTCATTTTTACTCAAGTATCGTGAGCTTGGTATTTTTCCCCACCCATGGAAATGGAGAGACTATGAAGTGGGTGATGATGTGCGCTTATTAGCCTTCATTAATGAAATCAGAACGCCATTTACTTCCAAAAGGCGAATCAAAAAAGTTATTAAGCAATTGCAGTCCGTCGATCAAATTCATCAATTAAGTAGCCAAGATGATGAGTTAGAGACTTTTTTCCCTATCATTGCCATGATCTTTAGAAGGGAGTTATCAGACAGTTTACAAAAAGTTATTATCCAGCCCCCCCAGCAGGTGTTTCGCCTCAAACCTGACCGTGAACTTGACCTGACTCAATTAGTCCGTATTAGCGCTAGCAGCACCGCCCCCGATAGCAGAGAACTGCAAGGCTATAAGTTTCATCCTTATTATGTGGAAACTGAAGCTGGAGCGATCAGTCTGGCCGCTAAAGTACCTCAGCTAATTTTTGAGGATATTAGCTATATTATTTATCAAAAATTGTTGGCTGAAGCCAAGAAATAAAATACTCACTGATTACACACATCAAATGGAGTGCTAGAATAACTGACTATGAGCATGAGAGTTGGGGTAAAGTACCGAGAGTTTATAGAATTCAGTGACATCGAAAGATGGTCAGTGTTTAAATCAAAACCAGAAGCCTACGCATTTATCTCAACTATAACTCAACCCTTAGATACAGAGGAGTACCTACTCAGTATTATTGATTCTTTGGAAGATTATCGCCAACTGCAAGAAGTTCTCCCAGAAAGTAGAGAGCTGGAATTATTTTTCCCCCTCATGGCTCAGCTTTTTATTTTAAACAACCAAGAGCATGGCATACGGGTTCCACAACGGTCTGCCAATGAGCGATACCGACGGGGGGCAAATTTAATAGTCCATCAACCATCAAATCGCTCTGTGCAAATTTACCCCTCACCTAAAGCACTGCACCCGTATGATGCTCCACACATATTCCGCTATTATGCTGAGACGGAATTAGGATATTTAACACTGCAAACGCGTGCGACTGATGCCGAGCGAAATAGTCTCAGGGAGATAATTTTTCAAGTGTTGAAGGGAACTTAAGTTTCTCTCAGGGTTGTAAAAAAAGGTGGTAAAAAGAGAGTATTTGCAGCTATGAAGTGGGAAGAGCAGCCGGCTCAAAACTCCCCTCTTGCTACCAGGTGAAATTCTCTGTATAATCACGCTCTGTCTTTAAAAATGTAAGAGGATTGATAAAAATTCGTAAGAAGCGAAATTTAACAAGTGAAACAGTATGGCAGCGACCACATCTACAGCTAGCTACAAAATCCGAGTCCGGCTTAAGGCCTATGATCATCGGGTGATTGACGAAGCTTCTAAAAAGATTTTAGAAACTGCTTTATCAACCGGTGCTAAAGTAATTGGTCCGGTGCCTTTGCCAACTAACCACAAATGGTTTACTGTTTTGGCATCACCACATACTGATAAAGATGCTCAAGAGCATTACACAATCCGAACGCACAAACGCTTAATTGAAATTGTCAATCCAACTGGTAAAACTATTGATTCTCTAATGCACTTAGAGTTACCAGCCGGTGTTGATATTCAAATTAAGATGTAGCCTCCTCGTGAGTCTACTTTTTTAATGACAAAAATAAACAAAAAAAAAGATATATATGTTAACGACAGTATTCGCCACCAAACTCGGCATGACCCAGGCTTGGACCAAAGAGGGCAAGCGCATGGCTGTGACTCGTTGTAAAGTCACACCGAATGTAGTCGTTGGTACTCAAAATCCCCAAGAAAAATCAGTTGTTTTAGAAATTGGTTACGGCACTAAAAAGCTCAAAAACATGAACAAACCACTCAGATCGCAATTAGAGAAGAGTGGTTTTTCAATGGGTATTACCCAAGTCAAAGGCGTAAAAGTCGCTCTTGATGGTGAAACCCCAGCTCCTAAAGCTGGTGACAGTATTACTATTGATCAAGTTTTACAAATCGGTGATATCGTCAAAGTTCAAGGCATCACTAAAGGTCGCGGCTTTGCTGGTGCCGTCAAACGCCATGGTTTTGCTGGTGGCCCTGAAACTCACGGTCAATCAGATCGTGTCCGTGCTGTCGGTTCTATCGGCGCTGGTACTACTCCAGGTCGTGTTTTCAAAGGCAAACGCATGCCTGGCCATTATGGTGTCGATACCAAAACTGTGACTGGGTTAGTCATTTTACACATCGATCCTACTACGCAAGAAGTATGGTTGAGCGGTCCAGTCCCTGGCCACAATCAAGCAGTCGTACGAATTTTGAAAACCGGTCAAACGAAGCAAGTTGAATTATTAAACGTGCAAAAATCTGAAGCTGTGGTCGAAGCAGCTCCAGCTGAAGAAGCACCAGTAGCAGAGGCACAAGCATAAGTATCTCATGAAAGTCACACACGTTACTTCTACCGGCAAACACAGCGAACTCGCACTCAATGATGCTGTGTTCGGTGCGCCCGCAAACTTGAGCTTATTAAGCCAAGCTGTGCGTGTGTACCAATCAAACTTGCGCCAAGGGAGTAGTAAGGTCAAAACCCGTTCTGAAATTAACCGCACTAAAAAGAAATGGTTTAAACAAAAAGGTACCGGTAATGCTCGCCATGGTGCTCGTACCTCCAACATCTTTGTAGGTGGTGGTGTTTCTCACGGTCCTAATGGTGAACAAAACTGGTCTTTAAACATGAGTCAAACTATGAAACACCAAGCTTTGGTTAATGCCTTGAGCATTCAAGCTTCCAAAATCGTGGTGCATGATGGTTTAAGCGCTTTGGGTGGTAAAACTGCTGAGGCCATGACCGCCTTGAAAGCTGTCGTCGAGCCTACTGAAAAAGTGTTAGTAATTATTCACAGTCCAACACTCAACATCATTCGCGGCTTGCGCAATGTAGAGACGGTCTTAGTTACCCAAGCTGATCGTGTCACCGCTTTAGAAGTTTCTTTAGCTGATAGAATTGTGTTAACGAGTGAAGCCATTACTACTTTAGAAAAACGCTTGACTGCTAAACCCACCAAACCAGCTGCTAAAACTGTAGCTGCAACCAGTGACAAAGCTGTCAAAGCTGAAACCAAAGCTCAGCCCGTTGCTAAAGCCGCCAAGCCCGCAGCCAAAAAAGCAGCGACTGCGCCTAAAGCTGAACCTAAGAAAGCAGCCACCAAAAAAGCCGCTCCTAAAAAAGAAGCCGTGAAAGCTAAAAAAACTAAATAAATATCATGAACGCTTTTATTATTAAACAACCAGTCATTACCGAAAAATCAATGTTACTTGCTAACACTGAAAACACTTACACGTTTGAAGTGGCTCGCAATGCAAATAAACAACAGATTCAAGATGCTGTGGAAAAACTGTATGGTGTGGCAGTTGAGTCAGTCAACACCGTGGTGGGCCATAACTCACCAGTACGAACTGGTCGTAAACGTTTGAAGAGCGTCCAAACTAAAGTCAAAAAAGCTATGGTCAAGTTGAAAGCTGGTCAAACAATTGCCTTGTTTGACTTATCAGGGAACTAAGTATCATGTTAATTAAACGTAAAGCTACTAGCGCCGGACGTCGACACCAAGTGTCGGTGGATCGCAGCCACCTTCACAAAGGTGAACCTGAAAAAGGGTTGATGGCTACCGGTCACTTGAAACGACAAGGTCGCGGCTATAAAGGTCGTATCACTGTCCGTCATCGTGGTGGTGGTGTCAAAAAACGTTTGCGAATTTTGGACTGGAAACGCAATAAGTTCGGCGTACCAGGCAAAATTGAGCGCTTAGAATATGATCCATTGCGCAGTGCAAACATCGCCTTAGTTATTTATAATGATGGTGAGAAACGCTACATGGTAGCACCTGATGGTCTGAATGTTGGTCAAGAAGTGCTCTCAGGTCCCACTGCTGAAGTACGAGTTGGTAATGCTTTACCTTTAAAAAACATCCCTGTCGGAACTCCGATTCATAACTTAGAGTTACACGCAGGTAAAGGTGGTCAAATCGTTCGCGGAGCAGGAACAGCAGCTTATATCCAAGCTAAAGAAGGTGCTATGGTGACTGTGCAGTTGCCTTCTCGAGAATTAAGATTGCTAAATGCCGAGTGTTTCGCTACAATCGGCCAAGTCGGAAATCAAGATCACAAAAACCAAAAAATTGGTAAAGCTGGCCGCAAGCGCTTAATGGGTATTCGTCCTGGAGTGCGGGGAACTGCACAACATCCAGACAGTCACCCACATGGTGGTGGTGAAGGCCGGAGTGGTATTGGTCTCAAATATCCCAAGACTCCATGGGGCAAACATGCCTTGGGTACTAAGACACGTAATAAACGCAAGAACAGTAGTAAGTATATTGTGAGAGATAGAAGAGTTAAGTAAAATCCAAATCCCAAAATCCAAACGTTAAAATTGGATTTTGAAATTTGAAACTTGGAATTTGAGCACTATGTCTAGATCAAGTAAAAAAGGACCATTTATTGACCCAAAGCTCTTAAAAAAGGTTTTGGCTCAGAAATCGTCAGGCACTAAAGCTCCTATCAAAACTTGGAGCCGGTCATGTGTGATTTCACCTGACTTTGTAGGTCACACGTTTATGGTGCATCAAGGTAAGAAGTTTGTAGAGGTATTTGTTAGTGAGGCCATGGTGGGTCACAAGCTGGGAGAATTTGCTCCAACTCGTAACTTCCGCGGTCACGGTAAAGTGGTTAAACGCGTCTTGAGTAAGACGTAAAAAATTGATCCGCCAGTTGGCGGACGAAAATTGGAATTTAAATAATGTTAATTACGGCACAGCAAAAATACATTCGTCAGACACCACGCAAGTTGCGTTTGGTGGCTAACACTGTCAAGAAATTGAGCTTGGATAAAGCCATCAATCAATTAGCAGTGATTGAACGCCGGGCTACTTTGCCAGTTATGAAAGTAGTCAAGCAAGCCGTCGCTAACGCTCTTAACAACCATAAATTACAGTTCAGCGACTTAGTATTAAAAGATATTCAAGTTGGTGAAGGTCCACGCTACCGCCGTTTTCGAGCTGTTAGTCGTGGTCGCGCTCATGACGTCAAGAAAAGAACCAGTCACGTGACTGTGACATTGATGACTCGTGACGAAATCAAGCCCGTTGCTGCCCCTGCAGCCGAGCCTGTTAAAAAAGCAGTTAAACAAGACAAGAGTACCAAAAAGGAGACTAAGTAACTTCATTACAGGAGTTGCTCATCACGCACATGGGACAAAAAGTAAATCCAACTAGCTTTCGTATCGGTAACACTTTCACCTGGAAATCACGCTGGTTTGCAGATAAAAGTAGTTACTCTGACACCATGCTCGAGGATTATTCCTTAAGAAAGTTCTTATCAGGAAAATTATCAAATGCTGGTTTAGTCCAAATTGATATTGAACGATCATTAACAAGTATCAAAGTCATGTTATATGTTTCACGCCCTGGTGTTGTTATCGGCAAAGGTGGCGTAAACTTAGAAGCTATCAAAAAAGACATTGAACGCATTTTGAACGTCGCTAAAAAGAAAAAAGATAAAGTCCGCGTGGAATTAAAAGTTGAAGAAATTAAGAAACCTGATTTAAGTGCTCGCTTAGTAGCAGAACGAATTGCTGAGCAATTAATCAAACGTTTCCCTCACCGCCGTGCAGTGATGCAAGCTTTAGAAAAAGTGATGGGAGCCGGTGCTAAGGGCGTAAAAATCGCTTTGTCAGGTCGGATTGGTGGCGCCGAGATTGGTCGCAGTGAGAAATACTTCCAAGGAAGTGTGCCCACTCAAACTTTACGCGCTAATATTGATTATTACCAATCTCCAGCTCGTACTCGATCTGGATACGTGGGTATTAAGGTCTGGATTTATAAAGGTGAAGTAGTTCATTAAGAAGATATGTTACAACCGAAAAAATCAAAATTCAGAAAACAATTTAGAGGCAAGAACCGTGGTGTAGCCTTACGTGGTTCGAGTGTCACTTTTGGTGATTTTGGTTTGAAAGCAGTCACGGCTGGCTGGATTACTTCTCGCCAAATTGAAGCTGCTCGTAAAAAAATTACCTATGCTACCAAACGTGCTGGTCGTTACTGGATGAAAGTGTTTCCTCACAAACCAGTTACTCATAAACCAGTGGGTGTGAAAATGGGCTCTGGTAAAGGTGATATTGATAAATACGTAGCAGTCATTAAACCAGGTATGGTGTTGTTTGAAATTGGTGGTGTGACAGAGCAAGAAGCTCGCTCAGCTTTCACCAAAGCTGGTCACAAGTTGTCAGTGAAAACGACCTTAATTAAGAAATAAAACGAGTATGAAGCGCAACGATATTAAAGCTCTAAAAGATAAATCAGTAGCTGAGTTACAAAAACAACTCGCTCAGTTAGTGGTGGAGCTGGCTCGCAAGCGCCATGAGAAAAAAGTTGGTAAAATAGTTAACTCACGATCTGTTTCAGTGATGAGTGATGACATTGCTCGCATTAAAACAATCTTAAAAGAGAAAGAGTTGGTAGGATAAATCATGAAAACATTACAAGGCACTATTACTTCGCTCAAGAACACAGCTACTGCTCGTGTGACTGTGACGACTCGCTGGCAACATCCGTTGTACAAAAAGTACGTCAAGCGCAGTAAAAATTATGCCTGTCATTATGAGAACATTGCCTTAGCTGAAGGTGATTTGGTCACGATCCAAGAGTGCCGACCCATCAGCAAGACCAAACGTTTTAAAGTCGTAGCAAAAGTAGAAAACTAACATGATTCAATTACGAACCGTACTACAAGTTGCAGATAACAGTGGCGCCCGACAGCTTCGCGTCATTCAAGTCCATGGTGGTTCACGCCGCCGGTTTGGACACGTGGGTGACATCGTCAGTGCTTCCGTTATTGCTGCTGATCCTAAAGGGACGGTTAAAAAAGGCGAAAAAGTCAAAGCTGTGATTGTCCGCACTCACAAGGAAGCCCGCCGCGCTAGTGGCGAGTACATCCGCTTTGATGATAACGCTGCTGTAGTGATCGAGTCTCGCAGTAATCCTAATCCCATTGGAACTCGCGTTTTTGGACCGGTTGCTCGCGAAGTAAAAGATAAAGGTTTTGCTAAAATTGCAAGTTTAGCACCAGAAGTATTGTAAACGTATGAAATTTAAAGTCGGCGATCAAGTCATAGTCACCAGCGGCAAAGATAAAGGTAAAAAAAGCAGTATCACTGCCGTTTTACCTAAAGACAATAAAGTCGTGGTTGAAGGTTTGAACATGTTTGTCAAACACGTCAAACCACAAGGTGATCGTGAAGGTCAACGCATTCAACGCGAACGAGCTTTGGATGTCGCCAAAGTCGCTATCTTAAACAATGGTAAGCCTGATCGGATCGGCTACAAAGTCGAAAAAGATGGCACCAAAGTCAGAGTGTATAAGAAAACTGGAAAAGTAATTGAGAGTAAAAAGAAATAAATATGAATCGCTTACAAACATTCTACCAAGAGACTGTGGCTCCAACTCTGATGAAAGAGATGAAGTATAGTACGGTCATGGCTATCCCTAAGATTAAAAAGGTAGTCATTAACACTGGTATTTCCCAACCTCAGGAGCCTCGGGCTCGCCGTGAGGTGGTCAATAATGTAGCTGAGCAATTTCAAGTTATCAGTGGTCAAAAAGCGCAGATCACCACTGCTCGCAAAGCCATCTCTAACTTTAAGTTGCGCAAAGGTGATCCGATGGGTGTGGTAGTTACGCTCCGCAGCCAATTCATGTGGGAGTTCTTAGACAAATTGATTTCAGTAGCTTTACCTCGGGTAAAAGATTTCCAAGGTGTGTCTCGCACAGCTTTCGATGGTCAAGGCAACTACAACTTGGGAATTGAAGAGCAAATCATCTTCCCTGAAATTGAGTACGATAAAATTGATCAAGTCCGAAGTTTACAAATTACAGTAGTGACTTCAGCTTCTACTAATGATGAAGCTCGTCGCTTGCTCGAATTATTAGGTATGCCTTTCAAAAAGGCATAATAGATGAGGTTGAGATTATAGTATGGCTAAAAAATCAAAAATCGCTAAAGCTCAAAAACTGTTACGGAAACGTGACATGTTACTCCAATCTGGAGTCAAAAAAGCAAACCGCGTATCGACTCGAGGAGAAAACCGGTGTAAAATAACTGGCCGTCCACGTGGATACATGCGTTTCTTCGGTTTGAGTCGGTTGACTTTCCGTGAGTTAGCAGCCAAAGGCGAATTACCCGGTGTGGTGAAAGCAAGTAAGTAAGTGAATAACTAATATGACTGATCCTATCGCAGACATGATCATCCGAATAAAAAATGCTTTACTCGTTCGTAAAGCAGAAGTTGAGATTCCTTTCTCCAAAATGAAGCAATCAATTGCCACCATTTTGAAGGAAGAAAACTACATCGAAGAAATCGAAGTAAAACCAACTACACCTCAAGCTACTTTAGTCTTGAAGTTGAAGTATGTAGGTCGAACCCCAGCTATCACCGACGTCAAGCGCTTATCAAAGCCTGGTCGCCGTATGTATGCTACCGTCGATCAAATTCCTCAATCATTGGGTGGATATGGATTAACTTTGGTCTCTACCAGTAAAGGAGTCATGACTGCTACTAAAGCTCGCCAACTCAATGTCGGCGGCGAAGTACTGTGTCAGATCTGGTAATCGTTATGTCAAGAATTGGTCGCAAACCTATCACTGTTCCATCCGGAGTTACAATTGAGACTCAAGATCATCAAATTGTAGTCCGTGGCCCTAAAGGTGAACTCAAAGTAGAGTTACTCTCAGGCGTTAAAATGGAGAAACAAGAAGACAAAGTTGTGTTGAGTCGCGTTAATGATGAAAAGCAAAATCGCGCTAATCATGGCTTGATTCGCAGTTTAGTCAATAATGCTGTGGCTGGTGTAACAACTGGTTACAAAAAAACCTTGAAATTATTGGGTACTGGATACCGCGTCTCGATGAAAGGGGCTGGTATTTCCTTAGCGGTGGGTTTCTCCCATCCAGTTGATATTGCTGCTCCAGCTGGTATCAAGCTCAGTATCGAAGGTAACGACACCATTTATATTGAAGGTATCGATAAACAATTAGTCGGTCAAGTTGCAGCTAATATCCGCAAAGTCCGACCACCTGAACCTTACAAGGGTAAAGGTATTCGTTATGAAGATGAAGTAGTTAGAAGAAAACAAGGTAAAGCTGCTGCTTAACGCCAATGCCAAAAATTACGCATACACTATCTAAAATTGTCAAAAGAAAACTGCGCGTTCGTGGTAAGTTATTTGGAACTAATGCTCGGCCTCGTTTGTCGATCAATCGTTCTAACAAACACACCTACTTGCAAGCTATCAGTGACGAGCAGGGTGTGACCGTGGCTTATGCCAGTGACGTAAAAATCGAAACAGGCACTAAGACTGAGCGCGCTGTCCAAGCCGCCGAGACCTTAGCTAAAGCCTTAATGAAACAAGGTATTAAAGCAGTAATTATTGATCGTGGTAGCTTCCGCTATCATGGTCGGATCAAGGCCGTCGCCGATGCTGTCCGTGCAGCCGGGGTGGAGGTTTAAATCATGGCTAATCAACATCAACAACGCAATCAGATGCAACAAGGCGAAAACCAAGTCAATGAATTTGATGAAAAAGTAGTGCAGATCTCTCGGGTTTCCAAGAAAACCAAGGGTGGCAACAAAATGGGTTTCTCCATTTTAATGGTAGTTGGTGACCGCAAAGGTCGCGTTGGTGTCGGTTTAGGTAAAGCTGGCGATGTGTTGTCAGCCATGCGCAAAGGTGTCAAAAAAGCTAAGAAAAAGTTAATCTCTGTGCCTTTAGATGGTACAACTATCCCGTTTGCTTTGACCGTTAAAAAAGGTGCTAGTCGTATCATGTTGAAACCAGCTCCTAAGGGTTCTGGAGTCATCGCTGGTGGACCTGTGCGCGCCGTGGTGGAAGCTGCAGGTATTCGTGACATCTCAAGCAAAATTTTAGGAACCACTAATCAAGCTTCAAATGTGTATGCCACGTTTGATGCTCTGAAACGCATTGAAACTATCGTTAAGTTAAAAGGTATTAAATTGAAGTCTATTGCCGAAATCGAAACTGAAGAAGCTAAGAAGATGCAAGAGCTCCAGGAAAAAGCTAAGAAAACTGAAAAAGCCCCTGAAGTGAGTAAAGAAGCTAAGGTTGAAGACAAAACCGAGAAAAGTGCAGACAAAGCTACCAAACCAGCCAAGAAGCCGGTAGCGAAAAAGGAAAGTAAGAAAAAGGAATTAAGTAACTAAGTAAATGAGTAACTAAGTAATTCGCTAACGCGCTAAATTACTTAATTACTGAATTACTCAATAACTCAATTACTCAACTCATGTCATTGTTAAACCAACTCATCAGCATTACCACTAAGCCCAAGAAACGCGTTGGTCGCGGCTATGGATCCGGTAAAGGAAGTCATACTTCTACTCGCGGTACCAAAGGTCTTAAATCACGCGTCGGTGGCAAAGTAGCCTTATGGTTTGAAGGTGGTCAGTTACCATTGGTCAAGCGCTTACCGATGATCCGTGGTAAGGCTCGCTTCAAAGCTCTTAATCCAGCCGCTGAAATTACCTTAAATGACCTCCAAAACATGAGTGCGACTGTTATTACGTTGGACACATTGAAATTAGAAAAAGTCATTGATCAACGCTTTAAAAAAGCTAAAGTAATTGCAACTGGATCATTATCTCGAGCCGTGACAGTCAAGGGTATTCCTGCCTCCGCAGCAGCTCGCCAACAGATTGAAAAAGCTGGTGGCTCGCTCGAGAATTAACCCCAGGTCTTGACTTTTCCCACCGTTCCCGTAATACTCAGTTGCTCGTTTGTGCTGTGCAACAAATCTTAACCATTTTTAATACCATTGCTCGCAATCCAGAACTTCGCAAGAAGTTATTATTTACGGCCGCTATTTTTTTGGTTTTTAGACTCTTGGCTCAAATTCCCGTGCCCGGTGTGGACATTGCTCAAATTCGCACGTGGTTCAACGCCAACTCATTTTTAAGCTTTTTTAATATTATTTCCGGTGGTACTTTAGCTAACTTCTCAATTGTGGCGGTGGGGATTAATCCTTATATTACGGCCTCAATCATTTTTCAGTTGGCTGCGATGGTGTTCCCGGCCTTGAAAGAAATGCAAAAAGAAGGTGAGTCAGGCCGAGAGCGTATTAATCAATACACCCGCTTTTTGTCAGTCCCATTAGCCGTGGTGCAAAGTATCTCGGTGTTATCACTTTTAAATTCTCAAGCTTTATTACAAACCACGGAGCCACTAGCGGTGGTAGCTATTATTAGTACTTTGGTAGCCGGTTCGATGATTCTGATGTGGCTCGGCGAGTTAGTGAGTTTATACGGAATTGGGAATGGTATTTCGATGGTATTGTTTGCAGGTATTGTCAGTCAATTTCCGATTGCGATGGCTCAAACCTTATCTGTAGCTTCCTCACAACAATTTTTGCGGTTGGCTACTTTTGGCGCGGTGTTCTTAGTAGTGATTGGTTTTATTGTGTTTATGAACGAGGCGATCCGCAAAGTCCAAATCCAGTATGCCAAGCGGGTGCGAGGAAGTCGCATGTACGGCGGTCAAACTACCCACTTACCAATCCGCGTCAACGTCACCGGCGTGTTGCCAATTATCTTTGCCGTTTCACTGATGTTGATTCCATCTTTTGCTTCACAATTGATGATTCGTTCTGGCAATGGCATGTTGCTGGATTGGGGACAAAAATTGACGATTTGGTTCAATCCCACGTCACCAATTTATATGATCACGTACTTTGTGATTGTGTTTTTCTTTACCTTTTTCTCAGCGTTGATTTTCTTTAATGCCCAAGATATTTCTGAAGAATTAAAAAAGAGTGGCGCGTTTGTGCCCGGTATTCGCCCTGGTGGCCCCACCAAAAAATTCCTAGAGTACGTGGTGACACGGATCACCTTAGCAGGTGCCATTTTCTTAGGCTTCATTGCGATTTTGCCTTCTTTAGCACAAAGCTTTACAGGTATTCAATCGTTAGCGATTGGTGGTACGAGTGTTTTGATTGTAGTCTCAGTTGTTTTGGAAACTGCCAAACAAGTTCAAAGTTTATTAGTTGGTCAAAATTACGACCAATATAGTTAGTAATAGACCCCGCTAAGCGCGGAGTGATCAAGCTGAGCTTGGTCAAAGGAGAAACCATGAAATTGATTTTAATCGGCATTCAAGGTGCTGGTAAGTCAACTCAAGGCAATATGCTCTCTGCTGCCTTGGGGATTCCTTACTTATCTTCAGGTCACGTGTTTCGAGAGATGGCTAAAGATAAATCAGAGATTGGCCGCTGGCTTAAAGAAACCTTAAATGCTGGCGCCTTAGTTCCTGACAAAGAAACTTTAGAGATTATCTTAACGTACTTAGCCAAGCCTGAATATGCTAAAGGGTATATTTTAGATGGTTTTCCTCGTACGGTTCCTCAAGCTGAGGCTTTTGGTGATGAAGCAGGTAAAGTTGTTTACCTCGATGTTTCAGACCGCGAAGCCTTATGGCGTATTTCTGGCCGTGTCAGTGATCGTCAAGATGAGACGTTGCACGCTATCCGCAAACGCATTGAGTTATTCCATGAAAAAACTGAGCCAGTGATCGAGTATTATCGTGATCAAGGTAAGTTGATTCAAGTAAATGGTGAAATGGAAGTCCAGGCCGTGTTTGATGACATCATGAAGCATTTGCAGAAGTAAAGTTTTAATTGAGTTTTTAAAAGCCCCTGCCGTGAAGGTGAGGGGCTTTTTAGTGGTCTGCGATATTTTTTGTCTTAAACTTGCAGAGGGTAAATTTGATATAAGTTTACACACCTTCATAGGTAATTACTTTAGAAGTGTATCTGGACAGTGTCCATTGTGTACAACATGCACATTTTGACTGTAATGACGTGCATCCAGATGAGCTTCTAAACAGCGAGAAAGTAAGGTCAGGGGGGGTGGTTTGATATAATATGTTAAATAAGGGGAAAATATATGACAAAAGAATACGGTAAAACACCAGTAGATTTCGACCAATTACTAAAGAATTCAGAGGCGAAATTTCAAAGATATTTCGAGTTATTGAATCTTTTTGATCTTCATGGCACTGCTGAAGAAAAAGCAGAAGCGCAAACTTTGATAGCTGCTCATGATCCTGAAAAAATATTTAACTTTTTAATAAGAATTGAGCAGCGCGTTAAAGAAGCCAACAAATAATCTGTGAATTTAGACTCTGTTAAAATCACTGCCATGCGTGAAGGCGGCAAAAAGCTAGCTCGAGTTCGTGATGCGCTGGCAGTTTATGTGAAAGTGGGGAGCACTTTTGAAGAAATTGAAGCTGAAGCCCAGCGGTTAATTAAAGCCGAGGGAGCCGTCCCGAGCTTTTCTACAGTCGAAGGTTATGATTGGGCCACCTGTCTGATGCGCAATGAAGAAATGTGTCATGGCATTCCCCAAGGCAAAAAAGTCGAGGATGGTGATGTCATTAAAATTGATGTGGGTTTGATTTGGCAAGGGTATCACTTGGATACTACCACCACGGTAGTATCTGGCACTTCTTCGCCGGAAAAAGATGAGTTTCTAGCAGTCGGCAAACGCTCACTGGAAAAAGCCATCGGTCGAGCCACGCTGGGTAATACCGTTTATGACATCAGTGCTGCGATGCAAAAAGTAGTTGAACGTCATGGTTATAGTTGTGTCTATCAGCTATGTGGTCATGGCATTGGTAAAAAACTCCATGATGAACCTGAGATACCCTGTTTAGCCCAGCGCCGCGACAAAAAAGAAAAACTGTATGAAGGCCAAACTGTAGCGATTGAAATTATGTACGCTGTCGGTAATGCCTTTTTAGAATTAGCTCCCGACGGCTGGACCTACAAAACTGCCGATAACTCCTTGGCAGGCATGTTTGAAGAAACAGTGCTGATTACTAAAGATGGTCCTGAGATTCTGACCCGTATATAGGGTATAATCCGCCCCATGTCAGGTCAAACTGAAAAAGCCACCGTTCCATTAGAGCGGACCCAGCCTCATTTCAATCGTGAATTATTAGGTTTTAATACCTTGGGTATAAAGCAAATGAAGATTGGCAGTGACCAACTTAAAACAGTTGCTGATGCGCCAAAATTGGAGAAGCTCTTCACTATTATCAATATTATAGATTTAGTAACTCAGCTTGGTCCTTTTTTAGAGCTAGCTATTAAAAAAAATGGTGTCTTGACCATTAAAGAAATAGAGCAATTCCTACCGACCTTTTTAAAATTGCTTCGTTTTTCTGATATTAAGGATGTAATTCGTTTAGATCACAAAACTAAAAATCAATTAGAACTAATTGAGGGCGCTTTTCTCTTGCCGTTTATTCCAGGTTTGTTAATGTTTTGCTTAGTACTTAATTACACAGAGAATATTGCATATGTTTGTTGTTTACCAGCTATATTATCTACAGTACCAGCGATGGCGATCGGAATGCTGGCAGAGTCTAAAAAAGAACAGAAAGTGAGTCAGGCTATTCAACAGTATTTACCACAAGGCTTAAATAAGCTAGCAGAAGCATTAAGTCAATTTACACACACAGAAGCTGTGAATGAGATCATGAAGAGGTTTCCCAACCCGCGTCAAGCTTTATCAAACGATACACATCGATTGTTAACAAAAATAATTTCCACACCAAATTTAAATCAAAAAAAATTCATAGAGATAATGTGTAACGAATTTAACCTTATGATTTACCAAAGGAATTTGCGTTCAGAGTCAAATGAATACCCCTTTTTGAGTAGCATCATAAAGTTGTTCCCCAATGTTGAAAGTATGGTAATTAAGAAGCTTCCTGACTTTAAGGTTATTTTAGCTGCTCCAGACATTATGGAAGCCCTAGCGTGTGTTGCTAATAGACCAAATGAGCATGTTCGCCACTTAGTCCATCGATGGCGAAATGAATGGTCTCTTAAAGGTTATGTAAGGGACGTCACTGAGGAAAAATTTTCAACAGTAAGCTTTGGTTTAAATAACTTAGCTAAAGGGGCACTTCTGGCTCTTCCCGACGATACTCAAAAAGTTACCACTCAAGTTGAAGAATTAATTAATCGCCTTCAAGCTGCTGCAGACCCCAACAGCAATTAGCCTTTTAGCCCCCTTTCTGCTATAATTACCAGATATGGGTAAAGTTCAAGAACATAAACGCGCTGCCAAAGCTAAACGCCAAGTAGATTTAACGAGTGATTCAGCCGATCGAGACGATCGCTTCGAAGTCGAAGGTATTGTTGAAGATTGTTTACCCAACACCATGTTTCGCGTCAAAGTCACCTCGAGTCCAGTTCCCCAGATGGTGGGCCGTACTTTGATTGGTACCTTAGCTGGAAAGATGCGTTTATTCCGGATTCGCGTTATGCCAGGCGACGGCGTCAAGGGTTATGTCAGTAAATATGACCTCGAAAAGTGTAAAATTACCTTTAGATCAGCAAAAAGAGAGTCGCAGTCAATTTGAGACTTGCTGAACTAAACAACTTGAGGTATATTTCACTTCTGTCTAAAATTGGATTACATCATGAAAGTTAGATCTTCAGTCAAAACCATGTGCATGAATTGCAAACTCATCAAACGCAGAGGTGTGTTGCGTGTAGTCTGTAGTAATCCTAAACATAAACAACGACAAGGATAATTGCGCGTATGCCACGTATTGCCGGTCTCGACCTTCCAGAACATAAAAAAATTCGCTTTGCTTTACGCTATTTATATGGTGTTGGTCCAACCAATGCTGATGAAATTTTAACTGAAGCTCAAGTCAACCCTGACAAGCGCGCTCGTGAATTAACCACTGACGAAGTCGGTCGGATTCAACGCGTGTTGGAAAAACACAACATCGAAGGTAACTTGCGCCGCTTAGTTAATGACAACATTGATCGCTTGAAAAGAATTAAAGCATATCGAGGTTTACGCCACATAGCAGGTTTGCCTTCTCGTGGTCAACGCACTCGTTCTAATAGTCGTACTCGCCGTGGTGGTAGTCGTAAGACTGTGGGAGCCATGACTAAAGAAATGGCAGCCAAGCTCGATGCAGCAAAGAAAACTAAGTAACTAAACAACTAAAATAAAATCATGTCACAACCAACGAAAAAAGCACCTATCGGCAAAAAAACTATCGCTCGCAGTATTCCTAAGGGCAGAATTTACATTACTGCTACTTTTAATAGTACCTTAGCAAGTGTGACTGATGAAACAGGTAATGTGTTGTGCTGGTCAACTACTGGTGAGTCTGGTTTTTCTGGTTCACGCAAATCTACTCCCTATGCTGCGACCATCACAGTCGAAAACGCGATTAATAAAGCTCGTGCTTACGGTATGAATCAAATGGATGTATTTATTAAAGGTCCAGGGCCTGGCCGCGATGTGGCACTCAGAGTGTTACGCGCTCAAGGTATCAGAGTTGGCATGATTGCTGATATGACACCGATGCCTCACAACGGAACCAAACCACGTAAGGCCAAACACAATAAATAAGGAAAAACGTAATTACTTAATTACTAAATTACTCAATCTATGGCACGTTACACAGGACCAAAAAACAAATTAGCTCGAAAAGTTGGCGAAGATCTTAATTTAAAGACTAACGCTATCAAGAGTAACAAGCGAATTTCCATTCGCCCTGGTCAACACGGCAATAAAGGTCGTAAAAAATTATCAGGCTTTGGTCAACAATTAAAAGAGAAACAAAAATTGAAGTATGTGTATGGGGTGTTGGAAAAACAACTGCGCAACTTATATGAAGTAGCCAGTAAGAACCCTACCGCCACTGGTGCTGCTTTACTGGGTTTGTTAGAACGCCGCTTAGATAATGTCGTTTACCGTTTAGGTTGGGTGCCTACCCGAGCTGCTGCTCGCCAATTAGTGGCACATGGTCATGTTGTCGTTAATGACCGCAAGGTCTTAGCTCCTTCATATCGAGTCAAAGTCAAAGATGTCATTATGCTTCGTCAAAAGGCCACCTCGATTCCGACGGTATCAGCCTTATTAAAAGATGAAGTATCCAACATCCCAACTTGGCTGAAGCGCAAAGGTCCAGCTGGCTCAATTGAGCGCTTACCTGAGCGAACCGATATTGATTCCAATATCGATGAACAATTAATTGTGGAGTTCTATTCCCGCTAACGTGGGATGAGGAGCGTCGCGCTCAGCGAGACACTCCTCAAGTAATAAGTAAATTATTAATTATCCGGCTACGGATTCCATAAATCGTAAAGGTTTACGGGAGGCGAAACAAGGAAAACAGTATATGGTACAAGACGTCACTCTTTATTCAACAGCTAACCCTAGCTTTCACATCGAAGAAAAAGCAGAGGGCATGACTCATGCTGTGTTAAGCATCGAACCTTTAGAGCAAGGCTATGGCCACACTTTAGGTAATGCTTTACGCCGCGTGTTGTTAAGTTCTTTGCCAGGTAGTGCTATCACTTCCGTGCGCATTCAAGGTGTTGATCACCAATACACTACTTTAGAAGGCATGAGTGAAGATGTGGTGGAATTGATCTTAAACTTAAAGCAATTGCGCATCAAAGCAGATGCTGATCGTTCTGGTGTGTTACGCCTTAACGTCACTGGTGCTAAAGAAGTGACCGGTGCTGATATCGAAGCCGAAGCTGGTTTCGAAGTCGTTAATCCTGAACTTCACATCGCTAGTTTAGCCAAAGGTAAATCATTAGTAGTGGAAATGACAGTAGAACCAGGTAATGGTTATGTCATGGCTGCTGATCGCAAATCAAACATCATTGGTGAAATTCCTCTTGATGCTTTATTTTCACCTGTGGTCAAAGTTTCTTATCAAGTCGAAGCCACCCGGGTGGGTCGCCGCACTGACTATGATCGCTTAATTTTAGACATTCAAACTGATGGCACTTTGTCACCAATGGATGCTTTAAAACAGTCAGCTAAAATCTTAGCTCGCCAATTTACACAGGTTTTTGATCCAGTGATGAGTGAAACCCCGACTGAAGACAGTAAACTCAGTCCTGAAGAAGCTGAAGTCTTAAAATTAACGGTAGAAGAATTAGATTTACCAACTCGGATTGCTAACGCCCTGCGTAAGGGTGGTTTCAAAACCGTTGGCGACTTAGTTGGTGCTCCACGCAACACCGTTGCTAAAGTTAAAAACTTAGGCGAAAAGAGTGTGGACGTGATTAATGAAGCACTGATGAAAAAGGGCGTGACATTGGGCGAATAAGGGAGCATCATGAGACATCGAATTGCACATAAACACTTTAACCGCGATACCAATCATCGCAAGGCTTTGTTGAAAAACTTAGTCCGATCTTTGATAGAGCAGGGCGAGATTACCACTACCGTGGAAAAAGCTAAAGAAGTCCGTCGCGTGGCTGATAAATTAATCAGTCAAGCTAAAGAAGGTTCGATGGCTGTCCGCCGTACCTTACACCGGTTCTTTGGTCGTCGTGACGCTGTCAACACCTTAGTTGATCGCGTGGCTCCGGCTTTAAATGATCGCACTTCTGGTTTTACTCGCCTGAGTGTGAGTGGCAAGCGCCGTGGCGACAATGCTACTTTAGCCACCTTAACACTAGTGAACAAACCAGCAACTTTGGGCACATTGAAGAGTGGTCAAGAGTTTGTAAAGCCAGCTGCCACAACCAAGAAAGCTGAGCCTAAAGCCGAAGTTAAAGCTAAAGCTAGTAAAGTGGCCTCACCAGCTGTAAAAGCTGCGCCTGCTAAAGCTACTAAACCAGCCGCCAAAAAAGCTGCTGCTAAGAAAACAGAAAAGAAATCATAAGTATGACGAATACCAATACGTACCAACAAAAACCAGCTGAAGTCACTCGCGAATGGCTCGTGGTAGATGCCAAGGGTCGAGTCTTGGGTGAAGTTGCTTCAGAAATTGCTTTTAAATTGATTGGCAAACACAAAGTTACATACACTCCGCACGTAGATGGTGGTGATTATGTGGTGGTGATCAATGCTAAAGAAGTCGAAGTGAGTGGTACTAAAGCTACCAACAAAGTGTACTATCGCTACTCCGGTTATCCCGGTGGTTTGAGTAAAAAGACGTTTGCTGAGGTCCAAGCTGATCGCCCAGAACGAATTATCGAACAAGCCGTTTATAATATGTTACCTAAGAATAAATTGCGCACTTTCCGCATGGATCGATTAAAAGTCTATGCCGGTGCCGAGCATAAGCACCAGAGTCAGGTGAAAGGTTAGACCATCATGGCACGAAAACTTGCTAAAAAAAATTCGACTAAAGTTCAGAAGGTAGTGAAAAAAGCTCGCCCTGAAGTTCAGACCGGCGTGGCCAAAAACAATCGCGCTGCCGAAGTTAACTTCATCGCTCCTACCGGTGAGTATACTGAAGGAGTAGGTCGTCGCAAAACCGCTACTGCTCGTGTGCGCTTGTATCACCAAGCTGGTGATTTCATCGTCAATGGTAAAGCTGCCGGTCAATACTTTGCGACTGTGCCTAACTCACAAACCTTATTTAACCAACCTTTTGTAATTACTAATACTAAAAACCAATTCACCGTCTCAGTCAAGGTAAGTGGTTCAGGTCCACACGCTCAGTTAGAAGCCATGATTCATGGTATTTCACGAGCTCTTAATAAATTTGATCCACAGTTGCACGATGCACTCAAAAAAGCTGGTTACTTAACTCGCGATGACCGCATGAAAGAAACCCGCAAAATTGGTTCCGGTGGTAAAGCTCGCCGCAAACGCCAATCACCCAAACGGTAAACTTTGTGATACAGTAACTAAATGTTGCCTGTGGCCGTGTTTCCTTTGGTATCTCTAGACTTTTTAATCAGCACCTTCTTATTTGTGGTGGGGTGGGGTAGCTTGGTAGCTTTGAGTTGGTTGTGTCTGCAGTATTTATTTCCTGAGTTATCGACAAAAGATACCAGCTATCGGTGGTTAATTACATCCGTGGTCGCTATTGTCGTCTTTACCGGTAGTGCTTATATCATGGGTTACGCTCAACTAAGGTGGTTACAGCTGTTGTATATTCCGGCAGGATTGAGAGCGGTGTATAAGTGTTTACTGGCTGTTAAGTGGCGTGAGAACTCAAAGTGGTTTGATTTTCAAAAAGGGGACTGGTGGAGTTGGGGAATTTCTATAGTGGGAATTCTCTGTCAGCTACTTACCATTAGTACCTCAGGCATTTTATCAAATAAAGGCCTGACTTTTTTTCGCCTCAATGGCTGGGATGGCATGTTGCACTTAAGTTTTGCTGAGTTTATGAAGGTTGAGTTTCCTCCTCAGCAGCCGGGAGCCGTAGGATTAGCTCTGACTAATTATCATTACTGGGCAGATTTATTTGTGGCTGAGTTTAGTCGTTTATTTGCGGTACCAGTGATTCACGTTTATTTTCATTTTATACCTTTTGTCGTAGCAATTCTGATTGCTATAGCTGTATATCAGTTGGCAAAAGTCTGGGGTGGTTCAGTAGTAGTCAGAAGATGGGCACTCTTCTTTTATTTTTTTGCCGGCAATGCTACCTATCTGTTTATGTGGCTTTTGCACCAAGGATTCGGGTGGAACTCACCAGCCATTGATCACGGTTTACTGTTGTTTTTAAACATGCCGCAAGCTTTTGCGAGGTTGGGTTTATTGACAGGTCTGATCTTAATTGCAGAATGGTTGCAAACGAAACAACTTAAGTGGCTGGTATTAAGTTGTATTATTTTAGCGAGTTTGTTTGGGTATAAAATTTACTTTGGTTTATTTGGAGCAATCGGATTAGGAAGTTTACTTGCAGTCAAATTGACATACAGTTTTGTGACAGAACTTTATCAGCAGCGCAGTTTGAGGGCGTTTAAAACCTTTTTCGCTCATCACTATCCAGTGGTATTGATTGGGGTGCTTTTCGTGGTCATGTCTCTTGCCATCTTTTTACCACCTAATCGCCAAAGTGGAGGATTATTTTTAGCACCGCTGGTATGGCCCAAAATTTTATTGGGACAAACTAATTTAGATTGGAATGAGTGGTGGTTACGGCGACAAGTATATGAAGCTTATAGCAACACCCGTAACCTCATAATTATGGATGGCATTGCCATTGCTGTTTTCATGTTATCTATTTATGCCACCCGCCTGATTGGTATGTTGCCTACGCTCAATTTAATAAAGCGTGATTATGGTGCTTGGTTACTGTTAGTATGGTGGCCGATGTGGCTCTTCACTTTTTTAGGTATGAATACTTTGCAATCTTCGGGTGGAGCAAATGTTTTTAATTTTTTTATTGTAGCTTTGGTAGTAGGAGGTATTACTACCGCGTTTTGGATAGAAAAAGTGCTGCGCTGGCCGATGTGGTTGAGCTGGCCGTTACTGATGATAGTTGTGCTTATCTCTTTACCTCGCCCGCTCCAGGATACGTATTTGTTTATAAAAAGTGCGGCGGTAGGCGAGGAATCCTTAGTGATTTCACCTGATGAGTTAAAAGCCCTGAGTTTTATTAAAACAGCTACTCCCCGCCAGGCTGTTATTCAGACGCATCTTAAGAATCATATTGATGCCGAGACGCCATATGGTTCGTACCTTAGTCAGCGTTATTCGTATGTCAGTGGACGGGGTATATTACGTAGTCACAACCAACCCGTCACTGAACGCGAGGCTGTGTTATTAGATTTAAGTATGCCTAGTTTGAAGATGAGTTTAGGAGAACGTTTAGTTCATGCCGGCATTGATTATTACATAGTCAGAAAAGACAAAAATAATTTCGAACAACTGTGGTTTCCTTGGCAGTATGCTCTACAAGAAGGAGTAGAGGTGGTTTATCAAAATGAGACGGTGACAGTAGTTAAACCACGGTTACAGGCGGCTGCTACACGTTTTGTGTGTGGCAATTAACTACTCGCACTACTGTATCTTTGTAAACCCCAGGCCCAGATTTTTAAGGTAATCCAAAAGAACACGACACCAATCCCCAACGTGACAGGAATGCTAAAGCTCAGTGGGCTTCCTAATAGTACTTGGGCTGGGATGGTATACATAAAACCTACTGGCAGAATAAAAAAGAGGGCGGTTCTGAGTGGTTCCACATACATCGTGACCGGAAATTGGCCCAAGCGTGTGATATCACGATAGGTCCAGATGATGTTGTCTACTTCGGTAGTCACAATTCCCACCACTAATACTAAGATATGCAACCCGGTGGCAATTAACAAGCTATTGATGATGACCACTAGGTACAACAGCACCGAACTAACGGTGATGCTGAGTGGTAACTGTGCTATTAACCATATGCTTAGCACTGTAGAAGGGACCAGAAAAAAAACATCGTTAATATCTGGTTCTCCAGTTAGAGACCTAAAAAGGGCACTTATTGGTCTGGCTAAATAAAAATCAAACTCACCTGATTTGATCAGTCGTCCAAAGTTATAGACACCGCGATACAAAACTTGAGCTACTATATCAATAAATTGATACGTTAGAAAAAAGACAATCACTTGATCTGTGGTATAACCCGCGATTGTGATGTTTCTTTCTTTTAATAAATACAAAAACAGCAAGGACATCCCTAACCGCAAGACTTTGCCTAAGATAAATAAGACGTTTGTCCAGCGATTAACAAAGGCACGTTGGAGCGCGTTGCTGGCAGTGATAAACCATACCTGATAGTAGGTCTGCAAATGTTTTAACATCTCTTATTGTCCGGTAGCTTCATAACCACTGAGGCCTTTTTTCCAAGCTCGGTGGGCTAACCACCAGCTTAATACTGTCCAAAAAGCTAATCCAAATGAATAAAGGTAGATTTGACCCAGATCTAAACGTTGTAAAAATAACTGAATTTGCACATATGAAAAGTAAGGAAAAGGGGTCAATAAAATGAGTTGCTGGATGGCAGTAGGAAAGATATCCAGAGGATACAGTTTGCCAGCGGTGAAATCAAGAAACATAAAAAATAAAAATTTTGGCCCCCAGCTATCTGGCGTCCAAAACCCTAAGGTCCCAAATAAGATGGTGATGTAAAAGTGAATTAGAATTCCAGCTAGAACCCACAGAGAAAATAATAAAATGATACCAAGACTAGGAATGAGTAAGCTGGGTTTAAAAATTAACCATAAAATACCTATTTCGAGGCAGCTAAAAACCGCATTTTTGAGTTTGTCTGCAGCTTCCACAGCGCCAAAAGATAAAAACAATTTTTCTGGTTTTAAAAAATGGTGGGTAATACCTCCTGAGTAAATTTCGCCTGCTAAGCCATGTAGGCTACTCGCCAAAATTAGGCTTTGCAGTAGAGAAATCAATAATACATATCCTGCCATTTCTGATTGAGTATAGCCAAAGGCAGAAGCTTGCGAATTGAAAATCACGTTCCAGACAGTTAGGGCCATGACTGTAGAAAGAAACTGTCGGAAGCGCCAAATAAATAAGCTCGTACGGTAAACGAAACTATTTTGCCACGCTAACTTAAAAATGTACCAATACTTAATCATGAGAACCATGTCTATATGCCAGTTATTTTTTAGTGGCTTTGACTTTACCAGCTTGGGTTTGGAAGACTTCACGGATGATGGCTTCAATCGGTGGCTCCTCGATGTTAACATCCTGAACTGGTAAAGTACTTAAAATTTTACCTGCAACTTGAGCAGCTTTAGTTCGTGGTACTAACAAAGTCACCTTAGGGTGATCAAAGTCTTTCAACTCTCCGTATTTTTTGAGTTCTTTTTCACTAACTTTACCTGAGAGGACTAATGACAAAATTTTATTACGAGCGTACTTATCAATAATATCTTGCAAAGCACCATCAAAGATTTTGTGACCATGGTCAATAATAATGGCGCGCTCACAGAGCTCTTTGACATCTTCCATGTAGTGACTGGTAAGGATAATGGTTGATTTGAACTCTTTATTGTATTCTTTAATGAAGTCACGCAACACTTTTTGCATCACCACATCTAAACCAATGGTAGGTTCATCTAAGAACAAGACTTTGGGGTTGTGCAGTAGAGCAGCAATCAGCTCACACTTCATACGTTGACCAAGTGACAACTTCCGGACTTGGACTTTCAGAATATCTTGCACTTCTAATAACTCCACAAGTTTATTGAGTGTTTTGTTATATTGGGCATCGGGAATTTCATAGATGGCTTTGTTGAGAAGGAATGTTTCCAAGGCCGGCAAGTCCCACCAAAGCTGGTTTTTTTGGCCCATCACTAAGGCGAACTGTTTCTGAAATTCAGGTTTGCGGTCCCAAGGGTTATAACCCAAGACACTGACCTGCCCATGAGTGGGATATAACAACCCAGACAAGACTTTTAAAGTGGTGGTTTTTCCCGCCCCATTTTGGCCAATGAAACCCACGATCTCACCTTGTTCAATACTAAATGAAACGTCATCAACAGCTTTGACTTCTTCATACTCTCGGTGCCAAAGTGATTTGATTGAACCCCATAAACCTGGTTCTTTTTTATAGACTTTGAAGTATTTACTGAGATTTTGTACTGAGATAACCGGGGCACTGGACATAGAATCCTATTATAACTAACTTTACTATCTATAGACACCCAATTTGATCATGAACTAGCGGAAGAGTAAGATCTGAGACCGATTGACCACATGTATTTACAGATCAAGGTTAAGACACAGGCAAATCCGCCACTGAGCAGAATTAATCCATAGCTAGGAGTATTCAATAATACTTGAACGGGAATAAACACTAAGTAAGCTGCTGGCATGACAGTGTAAAGAATAGCACGAATGCCCCAAGGATAAATTTTGGGTGGGTAATAACACTGATCGTTAACTGACTGCAAGGTGCGAATGATTTGACTGCCTTTGGTGATAAAAAAAGCTAACGAAGCATAAATTGCAAATGTCATAAAGAAAATATAAATGCCCACTATATACAACCCGCCATAAATTAAAAGGCCAATCCATGTCCAACTCTCAGCCAGTAAAAATAATTCATAACCCATAAATAGAACCATAAACACTAAATACAAAAATGATTCTAAGCGTGGATAACTGAAAGCAATCATAAAAAGAGGATTAAGGGGTTTAGTGAGGACTTTATCAAATTCTCCGGTCGCAATACTTCTGATCATGAAGACTTTAAACCCATCAAAAAAAAGAGCTTCCATTAATGACCAGGCACTCATCGAAGTAGCATACATTAAATAAATTTGGTTCTTGGAGTAACCTCCTACAGTTTGAGTTTTGCTGAAAACTGTTTCTAACAGTAAAAATACCCCAGCAATGAACACAAAAGCATAGAGAAACCGGATGACCACATCCCATCGGTACTCTAATAACAGCTTCACTGTTAACTGCCATAACTGAAGATAAACGCGCCAGTAATAAAGGAGTCTAGATGCCAGTACTTTCATATGAATGGGTTGCTAATCGCCAAATAATTACGCGAAAAATAGTAAAGACAAGCATCCACGTTATTAGTATTCCTAATCCCCTCAGACCATCAGGAAATGACAGCTGATTTTTAATAATTTGAATAGGCGTGAATGCATAGTGTGAGAAAGGTAACCACCACAGTATTTTTTGAAAAAAATCTGGGAAAAAAAGTGCGGGTATAAAGATACCTGATAAGTATCTGCCGATAAATAAAACACTCATCCGAATTGATTCAACTTGGGTGAGCCAAAAGCCTAAAGTACTCAGGCCAAAATAAATTGAAAAGGTGGTGTAAAAAATAAGTGGCAGATAAATAAGGAATAAACTTAGTGAAAGCCAACTCACTTGAAAAGTGTAGCCCAAAAACCACAGTAGGGGTATCAGAACTAAGGATTTAATTGTGATATCAAAAAGCGCAGTAGCTGCTTCATGAAAAAAGTAGTACCAGAAAGGTGAGATTGGTTTCAGTAGAAACTTAGAAATGTGTCCTAGCCGAATGTCTTCTTCCACATAATCCAAATGGTAATTTGACAGCCCATAGACAATGGCAGAAAATAAATAATAGATTACTAGTTCATTCGCAGTAGTATTTAATTGTGTGGTTTCTTTACTAACTGCTATCCACAACATCATTACAAAAGTTACCATGATCACGTAACGAAAGAGTCGTAAGATATTGTCCACGCGATATTCAAGAATATCGAGCAATGATAGTCGAAATACTAGCCAATATTTACTCATGTTGTTATTCTAACACTGCCTAATTAGCCACACCGCTATATTTGCGGACTGATATGGAAAAAAACCAGCGACTAAACAAGGTGACCCCAATCGTAAAAATAAATAAGTGTCCTAGCCAAAGTAGGCTGGGTCTACCTAATAGTAACTCAGCGGGCACTGAACTAATCAAACCCAGCGGTAATATCAAGGTTAATAACGTGGATGTGGCGCCACTATAAACGCTGCGAGGGAGTTGCCAAAGCCGACGGAAAGCCGGAAAAACTTCATTGATATTATCAAGTTTATCCACCCAAAAAGCACAAGTACTACAACAAAACCACGAGATATACACTAGATAACCAGCTAAACACAAAGCTATTACAAACCAACCTAAGCTCGCTATGGTGAGGTGGTAAGGTAATTCTTGGGCACCCCACCCGATAATGAGAAAGCCCAAAATAAAACGAAAGATATTACTATAACTATTATTTTTAATCATCAGCATCACTTGGGTATCAACGGGTTTAGTCAGCCAAGTATTAAGTGTGCCATCGAAGATCGAGCGTGTGTACTCGGTCATGTTGTGATAGAAAAACGACCATGTAAAGGCATCAATAATATTAAATACTCCTAGTAAGACTTTCATTTCACCGCGGCTCCACCCTGCAATGTGGCCCGTAGTTCCCGTCACTAAATCAAAGAAAAAAACATTAAAAATAGTCCACATCGCTGAAATACCGCCCCAGAATAAAAAATTGGCTCGGTACTCGAACATGCGCTGTAAATGCATTCGTCTCAGTAACCAAAATAAATGCCAGTATTTGTAGATCCCATTCATATTTTCTATCCTCCCGATGAGGCGTAATGTCTGACGGCAAATTTCCAAATGATGGCAATTAATCCCATCAGGCCAAATAAGAAGCCTGCCATCACTACTAAGTCACCCCACTCTAACACCGCTGAGGATTGCACAATGCTAATTGGGACGGCATACATATACTTGAGTGGCAGTGCCCTCGTCAGCATCGCTAGCCAGTTGGGCATAAAAGCGATGGGGATCATTGAACCACTAAATAAGGTGATCACAATCCATTTGAAGTGTTCTAAGCCCTCCGCACCTTCAAACCAAAAACCCAGTAGCACAATCAAGGTTCCGATCATGAATTCTGTTAAATATGCGTAGAAAAGTAAGCCAATAAATACCAGCGCTTGGTTGACACTGAGCGCTGGAATCGAAAACTCAAAAATGGTGGTGATTGCCATCACTAACAGTAGATAAAAGGGCAGCCACATCAGAAAATATAATGATTTACCACCCACATCGTGCAAAAACATTTCTTTGACAAAGCCGAGTGGTTTGATTAAAAAAAAGTCGATTTTACCTTCACGAATTTGTTGGACGCGCCAACTTTCAAAATGGACCCCACATAATGAGTTGATAACTAAACCGATGAAGTAATACTGAAGGACTTGATCTAGAGTTAAACCTTTGACGGTAGTATGTGTGGCATAAATGCTGCTCCACACCACCATTAAAATGATCACTGGCACTGCATCCAGCACTAGCCACAAACTAATTTCTGACCGATAGGTGAGACTTTTGATAAAAGAACGTTTGGCAATTTCCCAGTACTTAACCAACATACTGGTCATTGTAACATCGAGAGAGTAAACAGCTGGAACTTAAACTTACCAGACTGCTTTTTTAAGTGGTTTCCCCACGCGGAAATTAACTACGCGGTGACCTTTAATCGTTTGACGTTTCTCTTCTTTGCCAAAGGGGACAACTTGTTTGTCTTTCACTTTCCCCAGGTAAAAAGTGCCGAAACCAGATACCACCACTTTGTCACCTTTTTTTAAGGCACGGATAATTTCTTCAAACATTGACTCCACTGCCTCTTCAGAAGCGCGTTTAGTCAAATGGGCTTTTTTAGAAACGATTGCGATTAATTGTGATTTTGTCATAAGACCTTTCTATTATTTTTTCATTCCATCAAAACTTACTCACTACCAAGCACACAACAGACACAAGCATTAAATAAATTTATAAACGCGGAGCAGTACTATCAAAGCGCCTAATAAGTCGTACCCTATATCTCTAAAAGTAGCGGATCTCCCGGCTACCCAAGATTGGTGCCACTCATCACTGGCCGCGTAGAGTAACGTCAGCAGCACGGGTAAGCTCCAGTGTAATTTCTCATATTTGGGGCCAGTAGTCAAGCTAATTCCGCGGTGTAATAAAAAATACAACACACCATACACAAACATATGGGCTACTTTCTTCAAGATGAAGTCAAGTTCAGAGGCTTCCACTGATGGCAATGCGTGTTGTGAAGAAAACAAAAAAATCACTCCCGCCCAGAGGAATGGTGGCAAAAAGGCATTAGCCCAGGTGAAAAGTGGGGTGGTTGACCATCGCATATAAACACCAGCTACTACCTCCTGACAAAAGTGACCCAGTAAGTATAGCACCAATGGTTAGGAGTTTAGAGGGAGTCTGGCGTTCCAGATTACTGACAGGCCCAGCTAGACGAGCAGAACTTGAGGCTAAGAGTGGAGAGGGCAGAAGTTGCAATTGAGCTAGGTCGAGCTGCTGGGATACAAAAGAACTAGAACGAGGAGATACGTTAGTACTATCTAGACTGGCTGAGCTATTCATGGGTGTATTTAACTCAGCCTCTATCACTTTCTCCACTGCTGAAAAATTACCGTTGGGTGATGGCGATGGAGTGGGAAAAGGAGAGGGGCTCGAACTGATGTTATCTATGATATTACTGATATTTTTTGTTGGTACCAAGGTTTCTGCCCAACTTCCTTGATAAAGTACGAAGCTTCGACCACTGTTACAGCTGCCAAACTGTACCGTAAACAATGTATGACCCTCAGGAGTTTCCAAACTGATGCTATCGCCGGAATTATTCAACAAACTTCCCGACCAACTCAGTGCTACCCACCCTTGAGCTGGTACCAGGCCGGAGACAAAGCGTGAACTCCCGCTTTGGTCTCTCACGCGCCAATTGGTGAGCGTAAAACTGACATTGGCAGAGTTATAAATTTCTAGCCACTCAGTTTCACCTTCACTAGGGCAGGCTACGATCTCAGAAGGCGTGAAGTGCGTGGGGTAGGAAACAGGAGAAGGAGACGGTGACGGAGTTGGGGTGGCACTCGGCAGGGGAGAAGCAATGGGACTAGAAGAGGGCACAACTGATGGTGACGGGTTCGGGCTAGGACTTGGCAGTGCTGGATTAGGGTAGCTACGGCTAGGAGCTTGCAATTTAAACTCTGCTACCACTTCGCCATTTGGCGACCGGGCCCAACTCATGTCGGTTTGAGTACTGCTATAGCTGACACCATCCATATTTATCAGAGCTGGTGTCTTTAAGCTGATGTTATCACCGCCATTGTTTAGTTTGTTACTCACCTCTACCACATGATAACTATGGGGTGCCAAGAGCAAGCCACTTTCTAGAGTATGGATTAAACTCGGGACACTGATCGCATCCCACAGTTGCCAACCAGATAGGTCAACCGTCTCCGGGCCGGTGTTGTATAACTCAATCCACTCTTCGCCTGTGCTAGGGGCCGGATGCAGTTCATTGATGATCACAGCTGCCTTAACACTTCCTGGGGCAGTCATCAGGAAAAAAGAGACGAGGAGTGAAAATAACAAGAATTTAGTCATGAGCAACCTTTCAGACTGTTACTAGGCATAAAGAGGGCTTTTTCAGCCTGCTCAAGGCTCATTTTAGCCCTCAAACCTTGCATAAAGCGTAGGAAGGGGGTGTTTGCTGGCTATGGCGGAGGAAAGTAATTTGACCGTGTTGTCCTCCCTGGAGTTTGTTTATACTTAATACATGTTTTTGGGAAATAAGCTGCTCGCGTGGGTTACAAAAAACTGGGCTTTGGCATTATTAGTCTGTTTTTTGATGGCAATTTGTGTTGCTAATCTCAAACCTAGTTTTTACTTAATGGGCTGGGATAACTTTAGTGTCTCGCTCGATTTAAGACTCAATCTTCCTCGCACTTTTTTTGCTACCTGGAGAGAATACAGAGGATTTGGAGTTGCAAGTGATTCGGAAGTTGTAGACGTATTTAGACAGATGATCTTATTAGCTTTAGATCTACTTTTGCCGATTAATCTTGTGGAACAGATTTACTATTTGATGATGTTTAGTTTGGGGGGGATTGGGGCATTCCTATTAGTAAAACATGTGATTTCCAGCTCGTATGACACAGGTAGACCTCATATTATCCAAACATCCTCATTAATTGGAGCACTTTTTTATATTTCCAGTGTTAATACCCTCGATGTTTTTTACTTACCAATTGTGATGTACATTGTCCGGTTCGCGTTATTTCCCTGGATTGTGTTTGTATTTTTATCTCTTTTATCGTCGCCTAAACTAAATAAAGGTCTTTTATTATTATTTGCCATTATTACCTTGTTTGGAACCCCAGCCTATCTCACGGCCACAATTTTTATTACGTTAATAATTTTATTAGGAACAACACTCTTTTCTTGTCCCGAAAAAATTGTGCGTTACTTTTTATTAATCAGTATTTTCTTGTTATTGAATACCTTTTGGTTGTTGCCATTTATCAATTACACAGTTAATAAATCCGATCGAATCGCACAGTCTGCTACTTTCTCACTTATCAATGAAGGTCTACTGAATCAATTTGCTGAAAGGTTCGCGCCAGGCAGAATTCTAAGTTTTTCTGCTGAAATATTTGCAGGGATGCCTTTTAGCTTTCTGGACTCTGGGAAGTTTTTTGAAATTCATGATGGGGTGCATTACACACAAATAAATAACCCCGTTCCTTATTATTTATTTTTGCCCCTGCTATTAGCTTTAGCAGGTTTAACTATATTAATTATTACTAGTGTAGTGAAAAAATCACCCAAGCTAATTTGGGTTGTACTATTATTTAGTGTCGCAACTTTTTTCCTTTTTAAAGAATACCAATCGTTAGGATTCTTATTTGATTCCTTATCACAGTATGTGCCGGTGGTAAAAATCATATTCCGTTTCGCCGGCACCAAGTTTTATATCCTCCTCACTATGGCTTTTATGTTATTAATTGCCATTACTGTTTTTTGGCTCCTTAATTTTATTCATGACTCCACTCCATCTAGTTTTAAAAAAGTATTGCAGTGGCTATTTTCAGCTTGGTTAATTGTAGCCATTTCGTGGTCAACATTTTTTTATCTACAAGGCAAGCTAACTTTTGATTTATTGTTCGTAGATCTTCCAGCTCCATATCATGAGATTGCCGAGACTATTAATAATGACCCTACTTTTGCTCGAGTTGTTCACTTACCCTCTAATCAGCTTAATTATTGGAAAGTGTACGAATGGGGATATTATGGTTCAGCTTTTCTTAACTTCATGCTCGATAAACCATTAATTGATAAAACCTTTTCACCCGCCAGTTTAGAAAACGATCAATTTTATTCAGCATTAGAAGACCTTAACAAAAACTTTACCAACTTAACTGCGCAGGATCAAAAAGCAAGAGCTCAGCAGGTATACAGTTTGTTTCATACTGCAGGGGTAAAGTATGTGATTAATGATGAAACTGTTGATATTAGTAATCTTACGGCCAAAAATATTAAAACCTGGGACTATTCGCAAACATTCGATATGACGCCATTGGTTATCAAGATGAAGGAAGAGGGTTTGTTGCAAGAAATTATAAAAAGAAATATTAATATTACTGAATTTACTCAAAAATACGGGTTAATTCCAGAACAAGTAGGGCAAAATGCTCACCAGGATAGGGCTATTACTCTTTTTGCTCTTTCCAACTTTGAGACGTCTTCAGTGAGGTCAGTGCCCAGTGTTACTAATTATGATGCCAACATGGAGAATGCACTGTTATCGTTAGCAACTGATGACGAGCAAACATTTACTCAAAACGAAAAAGCTGAAGCTGGCTATTTACCATTTTTGACTACACATAAAAACGTTACTAAGCAAAAAGATCACTGGGAATTCGGTAATCCTTCAAATACTCCACTTGAGTTTGCGTTTAATACAGCCACTGTTTCAGCAAAAAATGTCTCTGAAGCATATGATATTTTTCTGCAAAAAAATGATAAAAATTTAACAATCTTTGCCCAAAGAACCCAATTACCTTTTGAGAAGAAATTCCGCCCGGAAGCTGCTAAAGAGTTGCTAGTGGTTCCAATGACGCGGTTAAATTGGAAGCAGATTCAAAAAGGAGCCTTTACGAATCAGTACGCAAATGATTGGCACATGTTAGGGCTGCGTCCAGTCAGTAATTATCGGTTACAAATTGGTGATTTAGTTTTGCCCATTCCTATGGACGTTTATGAACAACCCAGTTATTTAAGTACAATTCTTAGTAGCTCGGAAACCAATATTTCCATACTTGAACATGATCAGAAAGATGAAGCGGCTGCAGCTCTCAAATTAGATACTCTTGGGTTTCTGCCCGAACCTAATTGTTACCCTGATAAAAAATCTAGTTTCGAAACTAGCATTGATGCCAATGAAAACAACTTAGTTTGGAAAACGAAAGATGGCACCAGCTGCTTATCACTTCCGCTGGGTTTTGAAGTCAACCAAGCTGATGCAGAAGGCTTCCAAAGCTATCTGGAGTTAACATTAACTACTACTCATCAAACTACTGAGAGTGAGATTGAAAACCAACAATTCTCACCTTTAAAAATTCAGCGAGCTATTCGCGGTGAAGTAGCGGATCTCCCCAACTATACAAGTCTGGAATATTGTTTTGCAGATAGTGATGACCAGCGCTGTCTTAATTATCGGCAAGCACTGAGAACTTTATCAAAAGAAAGTACGGTGACTATTACTAGTCAACGCACACTTAATCAACCTAATGGCTATGTCACGTTAATTTTGCCGCGTATAAACGAAGAAGAACATACTGTGAATATCTCTCAATTAGCGCTCAATACTTTTTCACCTTTAGTGACTACAAATGTGACCTTGCCCAGCGCTATTAATACTGGCACTAGACCAAAGATAACTTCAGCATTGTCCTTGCCCTATGTGCTCTCCACCAGTTCTTATTTTTTCAATCCTCAAGTGGAGGCATTGCAGTTGCGGTTTAGAAGTAGCTGTGAACATGGATCAGGTGACCATCGCTTACAAAGAGTGAGAATGGCCAAAGAGGGGACAAATAATTCTGTATTGAGTTATGTTGACGATTGTTATCAAAGCATTTTTACGGTGATTCCTTTTAATCCTCATAATCTCTATTTCTTAGGTACACAGTATCATGTTTACACTGGCAATCAACCACAATGGATAGCTAGCCAGGATTATGCACTCAAACATGAATTATTGTCACGTTATGACTATTACCCAAATATGCCTAACTTCAAAACCCTGCAGCACGCAGATCGGTTTTTGAGCACGGTATCTTCGGCACGGGAAGAAGTTAAAAAAGAGCTTAATAAATATGCTTCTCTAGCCGCTTATACTACCGTCCAGCCGGTAGGAAACACCTTAACCAAAGATCAGTTCATTGAAATTCATCACCCAGTTGGGAATCAAGGCTTGATGCAGTTGTGGGATTTGACCATTATGGCATTACCTGCAAGCTGGGGTTCAGTTAAGCTAACGCCACCTAATCCCGAACAACGCTTTGATGAAGTGCAAGTAAAAACGATTACTCGAGTTTTGCCTTCGCTGTGGAAAGCTGAGATAGAATTGCCTCGCGAATGGAAATATGGCCGAGCTTTTCTAGAATTTGGCCAGGCATATGATCAGCAATGGCAGTTTTTTGTAGCTCGTTCACCATGGCAAGTCTTTTTTAATAAAGGCCATTTGCCGGTTGAGCCTGTGAAAGTTAATGGTTGGGCTAATGGTTTTATAATTGCCAAAGAGCAGTTGCCAACCACAAATTCGTCTTTAACCGTTTACTTCTTTTATATCCCAGAAAGATTAGCAATTGTGGGCTGGATGATCACCATTACTACTGTGATGGCAGTAATTCTTTACTGTGAATGGGCAAAGCTAAAAGCTTTGTTCAGATTTAAGCGGTAGCGAAACGTGTATTTTTTAATCGTCAACAGATTCTGTTTGAGATAACTCATGAATAAGTGGTTTTGGATCTTACGCAGGATACGATAGACCCACCAGTTGAATTGCGCAGGGAATAATAAACCAGCTACCACTTGTGCTACCCAAAACGTTTTTTCAAACCAGGTAGGTTGCTGAATCATCTCGGCAGCCCATTCATGGACAGCCCAGGTTTTTTGCATTTGGCGGTGATGACTCTTAATGGAACCACAATGGTCGTGCCAGCGCACTTTAGTCATGATACTAGGCAGATTGGCCATTTTACCGACACTGCCCAATTGATACCACATGTGAACGTCGTCTGCTGGCCAGAAGTACTGACTATAACCTTCGGTTTGTTCCCAAGCAGATTTTAAGTACATCACAGTAGGATCTGAGTAAGGACTTAAGATCATCCATTGCTTGCGGATGGCTTTATCAGTTAAAGGAAAGCGGATAATATCAAATTTAGCTTCTGTGTTAGTAAACAACTGGATAGTACCACCGACGACCACGTGTTCAGGGTGGGTTTCTAAGAAAGCCACTTGTTTCTCTAAACGGTCTTTGACCATGATATCGTCTTGGTTGATCCGAGCAATGTATTTACCATTAGCTTTCTTAACACCAAAGTTAAGACAGCGGGTCATACCTCGGTTTTTACGGAAACCATAATAATGAATATTGGAGTATTTCTCAGCGTACTCTAAACACTTTTGGCGACTTTTATCGGTACTACCGTCATCAACTAAGATAATCTCAAAATTCGTATAAGAACTATTTAAGACGGATTGAATAGCTTCATCTAAAAATTCAGTACCGTTATAAACAGGAATCAAAACAGACACTAACGGCTGATTAGAATTATTGGGCAGTTTTTTACTCATACAAGATCTAAATATATCATAAAATATCACTAAAGTCAATGTTATAGGACTCTTTAAGGCAAAGAAAAGCCCCGGGATGGTTACCGGGGCTTTTGACAAGGTTATAGGTTTTTTTGGTGGCACTACTGGAGTGCTACCGCCCAGAATACACCTCCTTCGCACCCACTGAATGAGCGGAGTGAAGGGTCTGGGGGCAAATCGTAATGACTTGCCGGTGACCAGATGAAAATTTGTCCCCAACCCAGGTGGTCAGCCTTGAGCGGGTAAGCAACATCTGCGGGAGTGCTAACCCGTGAAGCGTTGCTGCACCAGACCAGCCAGGTTGTCTGGAAAGGAAGGGTAAGCTCCGCCCCCTCCAAGCGGGTGGCATTTGCGACTGCCGCCTGAGTCTGGATTGCCTGTATTGCAGCAACCATTGCGTTTTGGGCTGCTTCATTGCTTCCAGCGTCCCAAACGCCTGACTGGGCTTGTCGGACGAAAATAGCTGCTAACGTGGATTGTCCGGCTGCAAGTCCACGTCCTTGTTCGTCGTATCCGAGGGCGACGATCCCTGTTGTCCCATTTGCAGCAGGGACTTCCTGCTGTGCAACTTGACCCTGTTGCGAGGGAAGAGCGGAGCCGCCGCTCATATCTGCTGCCGGTTGGTTATTCAGGGCGGCGACTGTGTTGTTACTCCCCGGAACAGGTGTGGACGCGGGGGTAGTAGCAACTGTCGGCGTAGCGTCCTTTGCTGTAATCGCTGCATAGGCTTGATCCCCCTGATCTTTAACAAAGGGAATCATCATGAGCGTAAGCCCACAGCCCAGCAGTAACAGCGGGACGGCGCAACCGAAAAAGCAAGCGCATCCTATCAGATTATTTCCCAGCCAATAAATTGGCATGAAGAGATAATCGAAGAATCCAAGCTCACTGTTACCTCTGTTTTCCATTAGTACCTCCTCACGGACTCGCTAGACCTAAATCGGCCATCGCTATCCGCACCACAGTAAGCACAAAAAGTTATGCCCACGGTGATGCGGATAAATCCGCCAAGGAAGTTTTTTCAAACCTATATGCCTTGTTAAGGTACCCTTTATCTTTAAAGGTCAATTGGCCGAGGCCGCATGGCTTCATTGATAAAGTATCCTAGTTTTGCTGCTTCTTCATGTGTGCCGAGAAAGTGAGTCAGCGATGACTCGGTCCCGGCGGGACGTGTTTCTGCAGCGTGATATCTTTTTAGTGGGAAAATGTGAAAAAGAGATGGACGCTACAGACACAGCCTATTGCGTTTTAAAGAAGACTTGGGCAGTCATTTTTCATCATATTTAATTGTAATAACTTTAGCATAAAAGGCCTATAATGTCAAGTATATGGGCCTAAATTAGGTATATTGGATAAGTATTATATCATGGTGCACTCGAGGAAAGATCCTGATGAACTCAGATTAGGCATGAGTTACAATACAGCCCTATGTCTGAAAGAATTTCCCTTAAAGTTGTTAAGTACTGGTTAGTGCAGCAAGAACGCTTTAATTCTCCAGCAGCAGCCACTAAAGCTATAGAAGTTTTAATGGAGAAATATCATTCTGCAGAGACACCGTACTTTGAGTTTGATTATCAGGCTCAGGATTGGTACGTGACACAAGTGGGACTCGAGTTTTTAGCACAAGCCAGGGATTTATCAGAGAAATCTCAGGTGGTAGTAGCGGCCATGTTAAAACTAGCCGGCACTCCCGAGATAGTAAAAAGTGATAAGAGTCCTGAAGATGGTCAAGAGAGCTTGGAAAGCAGTCTGGCCAGTATTCCCTCGGTGTTAGAAGCCGCGGCATTATTGAAGGCTGAGTCCCAGTTACCAGTGGCGGCCACGCGTAGATTACTAAACATGCTTTTTAACGTTAATAAGGATATAGAAATGATGGACAAGGTTAAACAACTATCCGATACAGATGTGGAAAGCATTGCCCGCTACTGGACCTGGTTGATGACCGAAGCTACTCAGCTTACCAAACCACTTAAGTTCGATGAGAGAACTATTCCCGTTTTAGTAGGCTTATATGGAACTGCCCAACCACGACCATTGACAATACTTGGCAATGAATTAAATCCGCCAGCTAATCCCAATGCAGTACGGCAAATCAACCAAACCACGCTCCGTCGGTTGCTCAGCCCCGCCTTGTTATTGCCGGTGAAGGAGTTTATCACTCGTTCCGGTCATTAATTACATTTGTCAAAGCTTCGAGTAGATTTTGCAGGGCTTGATCACTGAGGGCCATGGTTCTGATCATGCCAGCTTTGTCAGGGTCATCCAACCAACGATACGCAACTCGGTGAAGTACCTGGAACCACCGCTGGTCTTGAGGAATATTTAAGTAAATTTGTACGAGTAAGTGCCAAAATTCCAGCTCTTCCCACTTTTCCACAATTGGTTCCCAGTTAGCTACTGACCACTCTTCACTCAGCATCAAGTATTGGTATTCATGGGGAGGAAGTAAGAGATGTTTTTGAGAAAATAGTTCAGGGGGAGGAGCAGTTCCTGCGGCTTCCTCAGCCATAATTTCCGCATTGATGAGCCTTGCTTTGGCCTGAAAGGCGAGCCAGTTAGCAGCGGACATTGAGGGTTGATCACTTTCTAAAGACATTTGGGTATTGTAGCTCATTTTCGCTTGGTATTTACACCTCTATTATGTACAATAGCGGCGTGAAAGAAAAAGTATCCCTTATCAAAGTCAGAGATCATTTAGTTGCGGCTGAGGTATATAAACATACTGCTACCGCTACTGCCGGTCTCAATACGTTTAGAAGAAATCATTTGAAGCCACATGAGGGGCCAGAATCTTTTATTTGGGACAGCCCTAAACAACTATTGTTAATTGGAGAGCAGGGAAGAATCTACCTGGAGGACTTGATCACAGAGGGTGATCCAGTGACCTGCAGTATTGCCAGTGCTCTGTTGTTGTTAGCCGAAACTGCCGAAATATCGCTGATAGAAAAACAAAAATATACTGCAGGAATTACTGTCCGAGAAGGTGCTACTCGCTGTGGGGTAGAGAATCCCCTATCCGAGGCTGCTACGCTATTGTTTTTAAAAGATTTATTTAGGAAGGAGCCAATTCCAACGCGCAATTTGAACAGACTAGGGCTTGAGCACTTGAGTATGCTCGGTAAATACTTAAGTTGGGTTTTTTCTGAATATAATAAATGGCCAGTCAACTTTCATGAGTGCACATTAGCCATTTTGAAATTAAGATACGAGAATGGTGCTTCGATGACTCATAAAGAAATTGCCCAAAAGATGAACAACGGCATGGCAGATCATACTATCGGGCAGATTCTTAAGAAAACTAAGCTTAATATGCGGCAAATGCCTATTCGTGAGCCATTAATTGATTATCTTTTGTTCCCTGAGAAATAGCTGGAGTGGAGTTTACCTCCAGATACAAAACCGCGTCTGCCTGTTTCTTAACGAAAGCGAGGCAGACGCATCAGTAATCTTCAAAGAAGGTCTTAGGCGACGCGGTTTTTGAGTTTGAGGACAGCGGCGGTTGAACCCGTCATAACTGTACCTAAGACAGTGACGATGGAATACATGTCCATACCGGTATTAGCGGTAGTGTGCACGTAGACTAAGGTGCCGTCAGCGCGACGACGCACTTGTCTGTTTTCCATGCGTTGGTACTGTCGACCGTAAGCACTGCCTGCAGCTTCAGCAGTACAAGTACTGCTTTGGCCGTATGCGCCGGTGGTACAGTTGACTCTGACGTTGTTATCAACACGTTGTTCTTGGTTCTGTTCCATTACTTGGGCAGAAGCCAAAGAAACCATGCTGAGCGTCAAAGCAGCGGCTAAAGTGGTCGCTGTCATGAGTTTCATGATACTCATGGAGTCCTTTAATCCACTATGATGTGGATATAATAATTAATAACTTCCTGGAATAATACTATAAGACTATCCCAATGTCAATAGTTATAGGGATGTTGAATCTGGGAGTAAAGCTTTAAGAGTTATTTGTTGGTTGTGTAAAAAACCTGCCAATAGCCCACATTATCAAGCTAATTGGCACTGCTGACCAGGTGATCATTTTTTGATGAAGCAAGACGCTGCCATCGAAGTTGCCGGCGTGGAAGTATGGTATGTATCGGTATAGCGAGGTAACTGAAAGCGTGATCAAGAAAATACTCCACCAGCGCGTCAGCTGAAATAAGGGTTTAGGAGTGGTTAAACTAGGGAAAAACGGCAGCCAGATGAGTGTCCAGGTCAAATACCAGGGGTGGAACTGTTGGGAGCGTAAGGTCAGGAGCGGGATAAACATCAGTACGGAAGCCGCCACAGGCCACCAGGGTAAAAGAGATTTAAACGGCAGATTCTTGAAAAAGCTGCTGAGTAACAAGATGATCCAGATTGGAATCAAGACAATTGTAGCAAGTTTCATCGAGATGGAAAAAGCTAAGAGAACGATAGAAGCCAGAATTTTGAGCGCAGACGCAGTGAAATTTTTCTTGTTGAGACCAGTTAAAAGCAACAGTGAGCTAAGAGCAGGGACCATCATCCACAGGTCGTTATGAGAATTTGTGATGATCTCGAGGAGGACTAAAGGATTAAAGAGTACTATACAGATCCGCAAAGCATTTTCACTCTTTTTTAGGTACATCCACGCCAACAGCCACAGGCTGACCAAGCTAAAACCTCTAAACAAGAACCAAGTCAGCAGAAATTTCTCTTGACCAAGGTAGTACGGGATCAGGGACAAAGCTGTCCAGCCATAACCATATGGAGCTGGCGTGTGCGTGTTGTGCATAAACCGCGTCCAGTCATCATAGTAGTAATCCAAAGCCACTTTGACGTGGGGATTAGCCTGGTAGACTGCCACCATTTTGGCGTTAAAAATATAATTAAAAACGTCATAAGACAGGGCATTATTAGCGAAAAGCAGAGGCAGAGTAAACAGACAGTAAGCTGAAAAAAGGAAGTATTTTGAGTAATTAAGTAATCGAGTCCGCCAGCTGGCGGATGAGTAATTGAGTGAATATATCAACCAGAAGTAACTTAGCCAGAGCGTGGATATTAAAGCTGCATAGGTTGGGATCAGTAGCTCACGATCATTGAAGAAGGTTTTCCACATGTACAGCTGGAAGCGCCAGTACGGAGTCCAGGAAGTCAGGATCAGATTAGGAGCGGTAAGGCTGTAAGAGAAAACGACGTAAACCAGCAACAGAGCAAAGTAAAGACCGAGGCAGAAAATGATTTTTTTGCTCATGAAGAAATTTATCCGGCTTTTTTATAATGCCCCTGTAGGTCGGCTAATCTTACCCGCAGGATATCTCGCAACATGCGCAGAGAGTCTTTGACCGGACTGACTCGATCAGTTTCATGGTGTTTCCAGAGGATAGGCACTTCTTTAATTTGGTAATCAAATTTGCGCGCTAAAAACAGCATCTCTACGTCAAAGGCGCCGGTAAAGGCATCGCTGCGTTCTTGTTGTCGACCATAGACATGGAGGCGGCTGAAAAGCTCAGTGGTGGCCTCAGATGAGAGTAACTTAAAGCCACATTGGGTGTCATAAATGCCAGGAACAGCAAGGAGTTGCACCAGCCAATTAAACCCCCGACCCATCAGGTGGCGGTACCACGGTTCATCATCGCGGTGTGCTCCGGAACCTTCCCGTGAACCAATCACAATTTCATATCCCTGAGTGGCATAGCTCATCAGCTTTTCAACTTCAGACAGTGGAGTTGATTGATCAAAGTCAGTGAACAGGCGCCATTGACCTTGGGCAGCCAGCATCCCAGACTGCACCGTGGGACCCTTCCCCGCATGTAGATTATCAAGTACGCGCACTTGAGCATGTTTTTTAGCAAAAGCTTGGAGGTGTTCTAGTGTGTTGTCACTCGATCCGTCATCGGAAAGAATGACTTCCCAAGTGTACGATTGCTTCTTGAGATAGTTCACCACTTCATCCAGGACGCCGCGCTCGAGGTTTTTACGCTCGTTGTAGGAAGGAATGACGACGGAAAGAAAAGGAACTTTTGACATGAGTAAACTTTAAATTAAGTCCTTCTAAATATAAGGATTTCTGGGCCGCCGTCAATACGAAACGTTTCTGAAGGCGTTTTGTTAGGAAAGATAACTATTTCATAAATCGGCAGATCCATGGGTTTGAGCAAGTGTTGTTCATTGATCACCACCAGGGTGGAAGCATCGCCGGCTTTTTCTGGAGCGAGAGGTGGGTGATCGGTGGTGGATAAGAAATAATAGTAGTTTTGGGCGTAAATATCTTTCGATTCAGATAACAGAATCACGGTGTACGTTTCTTCCGGCTTGAGGTGGGTGACAATTTCTTCTGCCGTGTGGCGGATGTCGCGCACGGTCCAGTCCTGGCTCTGCGGTAGTTTAGGGAGATTAATGGCAATAAAAATGATTAATAATCCACCAACTAGTAAACGGCCGGTGGTTTTTTGGGCTAGCCAATCACCCGCAATGCCATAAAGTAAAAAGGTGACAGGAAACAAATACGCAATATAGTGATGAAAGATGGTGTGTTCGTAGACAGCTGTGCCCATGATGCCGGTGAGTAAATAACTCGCCACTACAGCGTAGCCCACTCGACTGGACTTTGATTGATTGAAGTACTGGCGAATTACAATAGTGAGCAAGATAATCACAAAGACTGTATTAGCTGTCCGCTGATGGCCTAGATTATATTCAGCTAAAATGTGGAGCGAGCGACCATGAGTTTCACGCAGCACGCGGCCAATGCGGAGTGGTAGAGAGTCGTCATTGCTGACTTTAAAACTTTGTTCTTTGACAAATAAGTTTTTGAAAGCTGTGGCATTCAACCAGTTGTGTTTGTAATCGAAGAGCATAAGTGGCGTGAGTGAGAGGGCAAAAACGATGATGGCTACCCCGGTGGCGGTTCCCAGTTTAACTACGGATGCCCAGCGAGGAGCTTTTTTGGAAGCTGGAGTGGTGGCAAGTTTCCAGGTTTGAAAAAGCCAGACTAAGCCGGCTCCGGCGCCTGCTAATAATGTCAGGTAATGGAGTTGGATTAAAATACTGAAGCAGATCGAGACTACTACCCAGTACCAAACATTTTTGGTGATAGCGCGGTGAGTAGCCCAGATCATGACCAATGATACTAAGGGGGCTGGGTTGGGGTTCCAGCTGAACCGCGTATACTCGATGACTACGGCTGCAAAAGTGTAGAACATGGTTGCAATTAGCGCGGCTCGTTCACCAATTAATTCCTTGCCTAAGTAATACAGCAACCACACCGTGATAATCCCTAAACCCGCCACAGCGTAGACAGGGCCCATCGGACTAGGATAGCTGAGCCATAAAAAAGGCATCATGAAGTAGTAATAAAAGGGACCCAGGTACATGTTGCCCACACTGGTGACTGGACCAATAAAAACAGGGTCAAAGTTACGGAAAATATTGGCCACGATCAAGGCATCACGGCCTTGATCACCTTGAAACTGGAGGGTGTCGACTAAATTATAGAGGCGCAAAAAACTGGCTACGCTCAGCAGGATGATTAAAAAAACGTGGGTTAGGGTCAGCTTTTTCCACCAGGTCATACAGAGTTCACTCTTTTATTTACTGGCCGGTTTTTTCCATACCAGCCGACTATACGCAAAGAAATTCCAAAACATGCCGATTAAAATACCCATCACGGCATAAACTAAACCAGTATCAATCGCCAGGTTAATAATGGGTAAGGTAAACAACGTAAACAAACCAATGCCTTTTTCACCCGCGGTGCTCAAAATGAATTGAATAATTAATGAGCCCATCGAAGCGATGTTGAATTGAACGAACTTACCAGGCAGCTGAATGGCAGACAGTTTGCGATCAGCAAACGTCCAGAGGTTATTCAAGATGAAGTTACTAATAATTGCTGTTTCAATACTCAGCAAAGTAGCCCACTGGAAGCCAGATAACCCCCAGCCCCCGTTGCCGGTCAAGGCACGGTAAAGCTGTAGTGAACTGAGCTGTATCAATGCCCCGAGGCCGCCCACTACCACAAACTTAAAGATGCGATGGTTTACGATTTCCTGGAGCCGAACTTTAAAAATGTAAATCAAAGTATTTTTGATATATTCGGGACCTAATTTGGATTGGCCAATCGTCCGGTCCACAAACTTAAATGGCACTTCAGCAACTTTAAAGCCTTTGCGGACTGTTTTGTGAAGGAAGCCAATTTGAAACGTGTAGCCACTGAAACGTTCAGAGTGAAGCTCGGGATGAACGGCTTCGTAGACCTGCCTGGTAATGGCGCGATAGCCTGCGGTCCAGTCGCGAATACTGAAATCTGTAAAGACCAACATAATAATCAGGTTACCCACTTTACTAAGAAACTTGCGATGCCAACCCCAATCATCAGGAATGCCACCACCTTTGACATACCGAGAGCCTAATACCAAATCATACCCATCCTCAATTTTTTGCAGCAAGGCTGGGATTTTAGTTGGGTCGTGAGACAGATCAGCATCGAACTCGAACACGACGTCAGCTTTAAGTTTGCCGAAAGCTTCAGCCATACCCTTGAGATAGGCGCCCCCTAAGCCGGCTTTATTAGGATTAATGACTAGGTGCAGATTTTTGTGTTTTTTCTGCAGTTGCTGGACGGTTTCGTACGTTTTATCTGGCGAAGTATCGTCCACTACCAAGATGTGCATGTCCCAGTTTTTGATGTTTTTGAAGACATCTTGCAACACAGGGACAACCTTTTGGATGTTTTCTTTCTCATTATAAGTAGGAATGATGACAATGGCTTTTTTCATACCTGATAGGCAAAATTATTTTTTACTCTCTGCTTCTAAATCAGCATTCACCATCAGCTCCACTAGTTGTGCAAAAGTAACGCTTGGTTTCCATCCTAATTTGGTTTGGGCTTTAGTAGGATCCCCAATTAGGAGATCAACTTCTGCAGGGCGGTCGAATTTAGGATTGTGTTTATATACTGATTCCCAGTCCTTGATGCCAGCTGCCTCACAAGCTAATTGTAAGAATTCCCGGACAGAGTGGGTTTCGCCAGTGGAGATCACAAAGTCATCAGCTTGATCTTGTTGCAGCATCAACCACATCGCTTCTACATAGTCTTTAGCATAACCCCAGTCACGTTTGGCTTCGAGGTTGCCGAGCTCCACGTGTTGTTGTTTACCGAGTTTGACTCGGGCCACGGCATTGGTAATTTTGCGGGTCACAAACTCTAAACCACGGCGTGGTGATTCATGATTAAACAAAATACCTGAGACGGCAAACATGTTGAATGACTCTCGATAATTGACAGTAATCCAGTGACCATAGACTTTAGCCACACCATAGGGTGAACGAGGATAAAAGGGAGTACTCTCGGTTTGAGGTACTTCTTGGACTTTGCCAAACATTTCTGATGAACTGGCTTGATAAAACTTAGCTTGTGGACAGACGAGACGGACCGCTTCGAGCATCCGGGTGACGCCAATGGCAGTAAACTCACCGGTGAGCACGGGTTGATCCCAACTTGTTTTGACGAAAGACTGAGCGGCTAAGTTATAGACCTCATCGGGTTGGACATCTTTGAGTGCCATGGTTAACGAGTGTTGATCCAACAAGTCACCTGAAATGAGCTCCAGATTAGGGTGATGGACAATTTGCTCAATTCGCTCGAAGTTTTGGGTACTCGTGCGACGAGTCAAACCGTAGACTTTGTAGCCTTTTTCGAGCAATAACTCTGCTAAATAGGAACCGTCTTGACCGGTAATACCGGTGATAAAAGCTTTTTTCATGCTTGTTCTCTCCAATAACTGAGTACGCGTGATAACGTTTGTTGCAGCGGAATACTTGGTTGCCATCCCAGCTTGGCAATTTTCCCATTATCCGCAATGATGATCGGAACATCAAGAGGACGAAGTTTGGTGGGGTCTGTTACGATCGGGACTTCAATCTGGGCCAGTTGGCGCATCATCTCTAAAACACTTGCCATTTGGTAACCTGTGCCACTGCCAATGTTGTATACCTCACCAGCTTGACCATGAGCCATCAACAAGGCATAGGCTTTGACCATATCTTTGACATCAGTAAAATCACGGACGCCGCTCAGTTCGCCCACCCGAAGTTCAGCTTGCAAGCCGCGCTCGATGGCCACAATTTGTTTGGCAAAACTGGGGATCGAGAAATCGGGTGATTGGCGCTCGCCGATATGGTTAAAAGGTCGGGCGCGGACAATATCGAGTTTATATGACACCGTGTAAGTAAAGGCCAGTAAATCTTGTGAAACTTTAGAAACGGCATACGGATTAGCAGGATTAAGCGGAAACTCTTCATTAATTTTTTGACCAGGTTGGAGAGTGAGTACGCCATATTCTTCGGCACTGCCTATGACTAATAACCGGGCTTGAGGAGTATGAAGCCGAGTGGCTTCGAGGACATTGAGTTGTAACGTGATGTTATTTTGTAAAACTGATTTGGCTTTCTCGAAACTGTTGCCCACTACCGCAAAAGAGGCCAGGTGGTAAATATGAGTAGGTTGTAGTTCTTGCCAGAGGTGGTTAACAGCTGCTGTATCAGTTAGATCGAGAGTATGAATCTGGGCAGTGGGGTGAGGAGGATTGACTTGAGCACCAAAACTAGTGACGTGAAGATTAGTAAAACCTTGAGCTGTGAGTTCTTCAACTAAGTGTGAGCCCGCAAAGCCAGTGCCACCAGTAATTAAAATCGTTGGTTGAGTCTCGATTGCAGTCTGCATGTCAAATTATCCGGCTAAAGTGAGCGACCGACCCCTATGTATTGATAACCCCAGGCACTCACAGTCTGAGGCGAGAATTGGTTGCGCGCATCGATAAACCACTGGGGTTGATCACGCTTCACCTTGGAAAAATCATACGACACAATTTCAGGCCACTCGATCAAAGCTAAGATGACATCAGCGTCAGCACAGGCAGCAGCCAAATCAGTAGTGTAAGTGACGTTTTTTTGGTCAGGCATAAAGTACTTCACCACTTCTAAAGCTTTTGGATCAAAGCCGGTGACGTTTCCACCCGCAGTTACGATATGTGGAATGACTCTCAAGCTTGGGGCTTCACGCATGTCATCAGTATTGGGTTTGAAAGATAAGCCGAGAACAGCTACTTTTTTGCCCTGCCAGCCGCCAATCTTTTGATCGTACTCGTTCATTAAGCGGGGAATACGTTCTTCATTGAGTTCATTAATCTTGTTAAACAAATTGTTGGGTTCATTCACGCTGCGCGAGTAAGCGGCCAGTTCCTTGACGTCTTTGGGGAAACACGAACCACCATAGCCAAAACCAGGATACCAATAATGACTCCCAATACGTTGATCATAGCCAATAGCTTGAATAACTTCTTGGACATCAGCTTGGTTTTTTTGACACAAATCAGCAATTTGGTTGATGAAGGTGATGCGAGTAGCAAGATAAGCATTGGCGGCATACTTCGCCATTTGAGCGGAAGAGGGCGATACCTTGACTACGGGAGCATTCAAAGGTTTGTGAAGTGTTTCCAGTCTATCGAATACGCTGGCTTCAGTGGCACCTAGTACGATCCGATCAGGGTTAAGCGTGTCGTGGACAGCACTGCCTTCACGCAAGAACTCAGGGACTGAGGCCATGTGAAATACTAGCTCAGGGGCGCCACTCTCTTGTCGAGCTTGTTTGATGACGTCAGCAACTTTATCGAGAGAACCAGGCGGAACTGTGGACTTGACCACTACAATTGCTTCAGGTTTAAGATGCGGAGCCAACGCTGTGGCAGCACTAAAGACAAACTTCATGTCGGCCTGACCATCAGCCGCTGACGGTGTGCCCACAGCAATAAAAATGATGTCAGCAGTGGTGATGGCTTGTTGATAATCGGTAGTAAATGATAAGTGGCCTTTGGCTTGTTGTTCGAGGAGGAGAGTTTCTAGATTAGGCTCGTAGAAAGGTACTTTACCTTGGCGGAGGGACTGAACTTTTTTTTCATCTATGTCTAAGCCCACCACTGTATGTCCAAAAGATGCGTAGACGGCTGCCGAGACCACCCCGACAAAACCTGTCCCAATAATCGTAATGTTCATAGCGGTCAGTATATCACGGTATACTACAGTTTATGCAGATCAATATCCTCACCCTTTTTCCCGAGTACTTTGACTCGATTTTGGCGACTTCAATCCTGAAGCGAGCTCTGGCCAGTGGCCTGATAACCGTGAACATTATTAATATTCGTGACTTTGCGAGTGATAAGCACCAAGTCACTGATGATCGACCGTTTGGTGGTGGTCCGGGCATGGTGATGAAAGTGGAGCCAATTTATCTGGCGCTGGAGTCTCTGGGGCAAGTTACATCCCAGCCAGGAATGAAACGGATCTTAACCTCAGCCAAAGGTCCAGTTTTTACTCAAGCTAAGGCTGGAGAATTAGCCAAACTTGAGCAGTTAACTTTAATCTGTGGACATTATGAAGGTGTGGATGAACGAGTGGCAGAAAATCTCGTTGATGAAGAAATGAGAATTGGTGATTACGTGCTGACCGGCGGTGAGCCAGCAGTAGCAGTGATTATCGATGCGGTGTCGAGGTTAATTCCTGGCATTTTGGGCAATGAAGAAAGCAACAAAAATGAGTCACATTCCCAACCCGGTAAACTAGGTTTTCCGGTCTATACTCGGCCGGAAGAATTTAATGGGTGGCGCGTACCTGAAGTATTGTTAGGTGGACACCATGCTGAGATTCAGAAATGGCGTGAGATGCAGAGTAAACTGAGTGAGAATTAATAATCTCTGAGGTCGGTATCAGTCATATCTGGTCGAGATAAATGGCTAATAACATCTTTTAAGGTCCAGACACTTTGATCATGATGGGTAGTCTCTTGTCTATTAGGGCGATCGAAGTTGTAGACTTTATTATCAGATTCAAGGCTGATTTTGATTACTTCGCTAGGAAGTGCTGACCAGATGCAGCCATTGATTAGTAACCGGGCAACGTCGCGTTCAAGTTGTTGGAGTTGCTGGTTGAGAAGGCGTTGAATTTCCTGAGCTGCTTTAAGCTTGTCTCGTCGACTACAGTTTTGATGAACCCAGCCACCATAATTAATATGATGACCATCTTTGTGAAAATCTTCGGAACGAGACATATTTATGTGTAATTAATACGCACAAGAATGAAGTATGCTCCTCAAACAAAAAAAATGCAAGCGGTGGGTTTGATGAAAAGGTACGTTTTGACTGTAATGACCTGTCACCAGAGTAACTTCTGAAGTAAGGGTTAAGGGGGAGATAGCTTAGATGCCTTTAAGAAGGTTCATTAGTAGGCGTGAAAAAAGGGTTTTATCTTTTTTTGTTTGATAGTGGTTGCTCAAAAAGTGGATTTTGTCTGCGTTGTATGATTTTTGCCAATATTCATACAAGGAAAAAAACAAGAGCTTTAGTTTAAGGGTTCCCCAGTAAGGTGTTATTGAGCGACGCGTCGACAGTGCTCCACACTAATAATCCCAAACTGGTGTGGCTCGCCACAGCTCACCCCTTGGGTCATTTCCGCATACCAAGGATCAAAGAAAATAGTTTTAGTGCCGTGAAAGGGTTCATAAAGCAAAAAGTATTCTTGATGTTTAGCCTCAACTTGAAAATCAACTGGCCTCTCGCCTTGGGTGCGAGCCAGCCATTCATTGAGATATTGATAATTGATGGGCACCAAATTTGGCACTCGGGCGGCGATGGCAATCGGCTCGGTAGTGGTCATAGTGCGGATGTTACGAAGAGCTCGGAGTTGATGCCCAATGGTGTACTGCAAGGTGCTGGGATGATAAATAGCACTGACGTAGTGCCAGGTTCCCAAACTCCACAACATGATCATGATGACGCTAGCTGTTTTACGCCACGGATAGCGATGTAAAGCAAAAATGAGGGCCATAATAATTGGTAAATAATGGGCAGTAATGTAGTAATTAAAGAAATAACCATAATTTCCCCGGTGAAGTAGCATGCCCACTAAGGGAGAAATCACCAACAACAGTACGAACCATTCATGTTTGGTTTTGCGAAGCTGCACCGCTAAGTAGGTTAGGAGACTAATGACCAACCAGACCCCAAGTTTAGAAAGAGTCTGTAAAGCAAATAATGTGTTTTGGAGCTCAGCAAACATCAGGAGTGGTCGCTCACGCCAAATCTGCATTAAGGGGACTTGTTTAGATGTATCTGACATTTCTTTTAGCAAAGAGTTGGTCATCAAAAATTGATTCCGGAACTCAAATAAGGCTTGGGGGGCTACCGTGACAGCAAAAGCTACACACCCGATGATGAGCGTTTGCCACGAGAAAATGGATGAAGCTTTGGTCTGTGTCCACCGATTTCGAATCAGCGTATATAGTGGAGAATGAATAAATACCCACCAGCCCACTACCGGAGCTAAAAAGATGGCGTAGGCAAACTCTGTTTGTAAACTCAGGCCATAGCAAAAAAGGCCCAGTGCCAGCCACAGTGGTTGCCAGCGGCTAGAGCGGATCGAGGTGAATAACGACCATGTCATCAGAATTAACACTGGAGCTACCCACGAAGGGTTCCAGATGTTTCGGGCTTGGCTTAAGGCACCAGGGGTGAGAGCAAATAAAACGAGTGCTAACCATGCTAGATAAGGCTTAACAAATGGTTTGAGGGTGTAATATAAAACCGGCAAAGTCGCTACGATAATAAACATTTGCCATATGACCACCCCGATGGGGCTGCCATTACTGATAATGAACCCAGGCAGCAAGGCATAATAGAAAAAGGGTCCTAAGAAAAAGCCAGGTAAGCCAGTAGTCGGCCCAATCAAGGTCACGTCGCCGCGGGTGATTTGTTGCAAGACATACATGTCTCGACCTTGGTCATAACTAAAAATCATGAGTTCGGAGATGTTGTAAACTCGAAGCAAAAAGGCGGCCAGACAGAGAGCCAAGAGAAGTAAGTTTTCACGCGTGAAAAGTGAAGACAGTTTATTGAGCATAGGTGCTGGCGACTTCGGCCAGGGCTTCTTTAATACTATGAAGTTTGAAATCGAGTTGGCCAATCAACTTTTCACAATTGAGTGCGGTATTTCGTTGGTACGGTCGTTGGGTGCTTTTTAAATACTCGTTTATGTCACCTTTTTTGACCACTTTGTTTAAGTAAAGTGCTTCATTAATAGCGGACGCGAAGTCATAATCATTCCAGCTTTCATTGTTGGTAGTATGAAATAAACCCTCTGTATTTGTACGAATTACCCAGTCAATGACTTTGACAAAATCATCAATATACGTAGGCCCAAAGAAATGGTTAGTAAATTGGGGATACAGGGTTTCTTGTTTTAATCCGGCAATAATACGATGGACGGCATCCAGCTTGGGAAACTCATCGGACCGAAATGGTTGATCAATTCTTAAAATAGTCCACGGGACAGTAGCTTTTTGGACCACTTCCTCGGCCCAGACTTTGGTTTGACCATACCATTCAATCGGGGAAGTAGGGTCAGTTTCTAAGTACGGTGCGGCTTTGTTACCATCAAAGACATAGGCGGTGGAGATGTGAATTATGTGTTTATTGGTGGCTTCAGCAGCTTTGACGATATTTTCAGTGCCAACCACATTTACTTGGTAGGCGATGCTCGTTTTGTCACCAGTTTGTTGCCAGGCACCGGTGACGTCAGTATAAGCAGCAAAGTGAACAACGTGGGTCGCAGCACTGTCTTGAAAGGCTTGGAGTACCTGTGAATAGTCAGTAATGTCAGTGGGGGCGGTAGGATGTGCTCGGTCCAAGTTTACGAAATCATATTTGTCTTCGAAGTCGGTGGCAAGTTTGGAGCCAACGAGGCCATTTAAACCGGTAGTGATGAGGGGAAGTTTTGGCATAAGTGTTACACATTGGCCAGGTGAGAAGATTTAGAAATATTATTATTAAATTCACTGAGAATATCGACCAGCCTTACCGCAGTGGCTCGCACGCCACCGGTAGTCTCATAGACTGGTAAACATTCGCGCATAAAAGCAATCAGTAAGGAAGTTTCAAGAAAAAAATCAGGGTTGTCATCGGGGTTGGTAGGAGAAACCTCTCGTTTGAGAAGAAAAAAACTATCAACATGTGAATGCGTGGGAGGTGAACTGAAGATCACTTTATCACTGGCAGGTAAGCAGTCCCACACGGCAGTAAAAACTCTGAGCAACATAGTTTCTTCGATGTGATTTTGTTCACTGATACTCACTAAGATTGGCCAATCAATAAACTTGATTTCCCTAGCCATTTTTTGGTCCCCACATTTCAGGTAAAACGCAGTCCCAGGTAAACTTGAATTCATCAGCAGCATCATATGGATGGGATTGGAAGTTAACGACAATACTTTCGGTGGTGCCTAAAGCTTTCCAACCATGCATGATCCCGGGGGGAATTTTGAGGTAGCGAGGTTTTTGAACACCGAGGATGACGCTGTTAGCGTGGCCAAAAGTGGGTGACCCTTCGCGAATATCTACTAAGCACACTTGGAGCTTACCACGAGTGACAGTGAATTGATCAGTATGAGTGCCGTGTAAATGCCAGCATTTGACCACTCCGGGGTCGGTGGCACTTTGATAGGCATGAAGGGTAGGAATGACTTTGCCTTCTTGGTACTCAGGCCAAGCTGTGCTCCAGAGTTCAATCACATCGCCACGATCGTCAAGGAGCGTGGTTAAATCTTTCAAAAAAGTGCCTTCAATCGTCAGGCCTTTGTGAATTTGAAATTGTTGTTGTTGTAACCACTGTTCAGTGATGTTCTGGACTTCCATACGCTCCTTTATTAATTATTTGCCATAGTTCTGCTGGAAAAAACCTTGAGCACGTTCTTTGAGTGGTCGCCACCATTCTTGGCGCATTTGATACCACTCAATAGTTCTTCTCAAGCCTTCTTCTAAGGTCACCGATGGTTGCCACCCCAGCTCGCGGTTAATCTTTGACCACTCTACTGCATAGCGGCGATCATGACCGGCGCGATCTTTGACGAACTCAATCATCTCTTCTGATTGATTCATAATTTTAAGCATTAATTTGACGACTTCAAGATTGGAAATATCACCTACTAAGCCGCCAATGAGATACGTTTCACCTTCTTTGCCATCAGTCAGGACACGATCAATAGCTGAGCAGTGATCTTGAACATACAACCAATCGCGGACATTGAGGCCATCTCCATAGACAGGAACTTTTTTACCTTCAATTAAGTTAGTGATCGCTAGTGGGAATAATTTCTCTGGAAAGTGGTACTCGCCATAATTATTAGAACAATTGGTGAGCGTGAATGGTAAACCGTAGGTTTCGCCATACGCGCGGACTAAGTGATCAGAACCAGCCTTACTGGCAGAATAAGGGCTACGGGGATCATATGGTGTATGTTCAGTAAATTTTGCCTCAGAACCCAGCTCCAGTGAGCCAAAGACTTCGTCAGTAGAGATGTGGTGGAAACGTTTGACCTTATTTTTTAAGGCTGCATCTAATAAAACTTGGGTGCCTAAAATATTAGTTTCCAGAAAAATGCCCGGATTTAAAATAGAGCGATCCACGTGAGATTCTGCTGCAAAATGGACGACTATATCTACCCCGGCCATCAGTGACTCCACTAGGGCACGATCATTAATACTACCCTGGACAAAACGATACTGTGGATTGCCTTCTACGTCACGCAAACTTTCCAAGTTGCCGGCATACGTGAGGGCATCTAGGTTAATAACTTTATCGCTGGGGTACTTTTTCAACCAATAATGAACAAAGTTGGAGCCAATAAAACCGGCGCCACCAGTGACGAGAAGAGTGCGAGATACTGACATAAACGGATTATACTGTAAGTTAAGTAATTGAGTAATTGAGTAATTGAGTAAATAAGTAATTAGTTATTTTTGAGTTGTGGCTGTTGCTGAGCACCTTTTAATTTATAAAAATTATTACGCCATGATTGAGCGGCACTGTGATAATAGCCGGCTGCTAAAGCCAGGACAACAATGATAATGACGAGTAAGCGCGTCACATTTTGGGCAGAGAGTGGTGGTTTAATTGTGGACATTAAGGCCTAATTTTTGAGCAACTTCTAACTTAAATTGTTCGCTGTCCCGAACCTGATATATCCATTGGTTTTGATACCGAGCGGTGAGTGGGGGATTGATTAGCACTCCCTGTGGGTCATCGGGATAAACACTCAAGCTATTGCCAGTATACGTGATCGCATCCTTGTGTGGCCATAAGCTTTTAGCGGTCGCTAGGCCTTCCTCAATACTGACAGCTCGACCAAATTGAGTCTGATAAAACTGATACAGCTGGCCTAGTTTTTTGGGTTGTTTAATCAAATTAGGATCGGTAGCCTTAGCCAAGATGGCTTTGATGACTTGCTGCTGGCGCCGGGCACGAGCATTATCGTCACCTTCATCACCCATACTATGGCGGCTGCGGATATATTTGAGAGCTGTTGCACCATTCATCGTTTGAGGCCCAGCTTTAAACTCCACAGTTTCATACAGCTTAGCAGGGTCACGCTCGGTAGTTACATCCACGTCACTGCGCGGGAAGAGTGGATCTATAAAAGCGGTTTCGACACTCACCTCGATTCCTCCCAACATATCAATAACTTGTGCCACTTGGTCCATAGATATCAAGACTGTGTGATGAATAGGTACTCCAGTTAATTGTTCAATAACTTCCTTTGAAAAGCGTTCCGGTTCAGTGGGATAACGGTCACGGCCATACGCATACAAAGCATTAATTTTAGTTTGAAAATCTTCACTATAGATATCACGAGGCAAAGGTAAACTGCGGATCTGGCCGGTCTCTAAATTAACAGAGACCAGCATCATTGTGTCAGTTAGGGGTGGGACATCTCCCCGGGTTTGGAGGGTATCCACTCCCAGCAGTAAAACATTTTTATGATGGTTGGTGTGGATGGGAGTTTGATTCCAGCCTGTCGTCAGTGTTTGATAAAGTTGACGAGGAGTAGTGCCAGCAGCCGTGGTAAAAGTCGTCAAGCGATGGTAGGCAAAAAGAGCCACCGCCAGGAAAGTGATCGCCAGGAAAATCACTACAAATAGTAATGTCAAAAGCTGAGCGGCAATAAAAGGGTGGCGATTGATAAATCCAAGCCGTGGCTCCATATGAAGTGAGGGGGTCATACTCATCGAAGAAGTTTCGGCTGGAATCGGCGTTAGTTTTGCTTTGGCCACGATGACTCATTGTACAAAATTTGTCAGCTTTGAAAAGCACAGCCTCACTAACTAGATCGTTCTGATATAATTCGGAGTAAGAAGTGTGTAGAGAAAGTCACGTCATATGATTAGAGATAGAGAGCGACTGTCCCCAAGAATTGCCAGTCCTGAAAAATTTTGGGAGTTTGGACCACTTGGTTTACTAAATTTCCTTACCAAGCCTCGCTATCAAATTGAAGTTGAGAGGAAAGAGATTATTAGACGAGAAATGGTTAATAATCCCGGATTACACGACAGTTTCCATCCCGTTTTTGATGGTGAGGGAAAATTAGTCAAAAATGATTTAACTTCATATCCCGTCAAAGTTCTCCGAAATATTCCGGCAGGGAAGGAAATCGTTCGGGTTGACGCAGACACCATTCATGAGGAAATCCAAACAGCTTTGAATAATGCTCGCATCTCAAGAGAGCAGTTGCTCAGAGAAGGAAAATTGATTCTGTCAGATGAAATGGGTGAAGACGAAACTCAAAAAAGATGGTGTGAATTGCGTGAATTATTTATCAATTTGGCTAAGCCCATTATCGGTTCACAGCGAGAAAATTGTTACTTTCTGAATCCAGATTTCACTCTACAAGTTCAGGTGGTAGACTTGGGCAATAACACCGCTTCTATTCGTTTAATTGAATGGCCAAAAGGCTTTGAACCCAAGAAAAAAGAGCGAAATGTTAAAGAATTAAAACAAGATGAAAATATGCCCTGTATGAAACGCCTCTACGAAGTTGTAGTGGGAAAAGCAATAAATAGGAAAGATGGCACCAATAATTATGGAATTTCTCGAGCTGGGCAGGTGGATATAAGGGAAACTATGGCAAGTAAAAATGGAGTGGTTTATTTCGAAAGCAGTGCTGTTGATGCTCATAACAGAGACATGCAAACCGGCAATTTTACTCTCGCTCAAAAACAAACCTTTATAGAAACTTTTGGAAAGTTACCTTTTTATGAATAAAGATCTCGCTCCACGCAAAAACCTCATTCCACAGGATCAATATTGGGGCTTAGGTTCAATTAGTTTTTTAGATTTTTTAACTAGATTGCGTTATCCAGTCAATCTCGAGGTAAATAAATTGGAAAAAACTAAGTCGGGAACTGGTGAGTTTGTGAGTAAAAGAAATGGAGTGCGCAGTATCTTAGCAGATGCGGATACTATCCATAACACGATTAAAGGAAAGCTGGCACATGATAAAGCGATGAAAGAAGCGCAGTTGAAATCAAAGTTGTTAGTTCTTGATGAGCAACCACCCGAAGGTGAAGCCGCAGAAGCAGAGATTGATAAACGTTGGCGGAGTGTAAAAGCTAAATTACTTGAAATGATCAAGCCGCTGATGCCTAATAACAAACAAAGCACTCATCAAATTGAAGTTGATGGTCAGATTCACCAGGTTCAGATTATCCCTAATAAAGAGTTACATAATGTCACCATTCGCTTTTATGCATGGCCAAAAGGATATAAGCCTAAAGAGTTAATTAGTGTTTCACGATGGAGTGAGATTGATAAAAGTGCTATTAGCAATGCTTACGAAGTGGTGATTGTTAGAGATCCTGTTCAAAAGGACAATTGGAATAATGAGCTCGTGGTGCAATCTGCTGCCCAGGTGGATATCGCTACATCTCAGGCTAACTCTGTGTATTTTCTCAGCACACAGTTTGCCAACCTGAGTAAGTATGAGCATGAATTATCAACGGCTGAAAAGTTTGCTTTTCTACAGAATTTTGAACACCGCGTGGAAAATGTCCATTCTTTAGTAACATATGAACATCAATTTTCCCGAGTGGTTGAGTTAATCAGAGCATATAGCAATCCTAAAGAAAAATCTCAATTAGTTATTGAAAACGATACCTCAAAAGTAACTATACAGATTAAACCTCATCTGGAAACTCAGGGCACACTATGCAAGTGGTCGGTTGATATCAATTCAACGAGTAAAAAAGATCAGATTGAGAAAATGATCACTATTGATTTAAAGCCTGCAAAAAAAGGTAAGCTGATGATTGCTCAGCCTATTATTTTAAGAAATGGATTAGCTCAAAATCGCCAAATGTCTTCACTCGTTCCTAATTACCAAGGTGAACTCAATCGATCAGATCAACTAAAATTTGCTCAGTTTATGGCTGAGGTTTTTCCTGTTGTCTCTCACTCTAGCTAATTTTCTAGCCTCGATTACAATTGAGGTATGTTGAAGCAAGTTGCTGTTTATTTAGTGCTGGCTGTGATTTTTTTGGCGTCTTCGTGGTCATTACTTCATAGTAGCTTTTTCCGCATCCATGACTATGTGCACGCAGCGCGGATTGTAGAGATGTCCAAGGCGGTGCAAGAAGGTCACATCCCACCCCGGTGGAGTGCTAACTTTGGTTATGGATACGGCATGCCACTGTTTGAATTCTATGCACCTTTGCCTTATTTTGCGGGGGCGTTGTTGTATATAGCTGGTGTACCCATGATCACGACATTGAAGATTTTGTTCGCCGGGTGTTCATTACTGACGATGATTGGGGCTTACTATTTAGGGCGAAAATTGTATGGCAGGAGTAGTGGGTTGGTAGTAGCGGCAGCTCTGACCTTGGCGCCGTATCGCTCAGTGAACTTATTTGTGCGTGGTGCCTTATCAGAAGCATGGGGTATCATGGCCTTACCGTGGATTTTACTCGGTATCATTAAAGTTATTCGCAACGAAGACAAAGGATGGTTGATTTTAGTCAGTGGCTTAGTAGTGTTGATGTTGAGTCATAACATCACCACCTTGTTATTTGTCCCTCTCAGTGTGATCTTTGCTGTCGGTTATTGGTTGATTTGGAACTGGTCGCAATTGAGTGCTAAAGAGAGTTGGCGCAATATTTTTTCGCGCCCAAAATTGCAGCAGCTCCCGTTATTAGCCGGATCATATTTAATGGCCATCGGTGTGAGCGCTTTTTATTTGTTTCCAGCTTTGGCAGAGAAAAATTTCACCCAAGTGGAGCAGATTTTTGGTGGTTACTTTCATTACTCTCACCACTTTTTGTATATTCGCCAATTCCTGAAACCCTTTTGGGGTTATGGCGGCTCTGAGTGGGGACCCAATGATGGCATTTCGTTTTTCTTTGGTTGGGGACAGCTAGTGGGGTTATTAATTGCGGGGATGGTGATGGGGAGAGAGAGTTTATTATGGCTAAAATCTAAATTCCAAAACACACATTCCAAAAAATCTACCATTCAATCTTTGGGATTTGGAGCTTGGGTATTTGTGATTGCTCTTTCCCTCATGGCCTTTGCCTGTTTCATGAGTTTATTGCGCTCCAAATTTATTTGGGATGCAATTCCTTTTTTGGCATTTGTGCAGTTTCCATGGCGGTGGTTAGCAGTTGCTATCACCTTTTTAAGTGTAGCCATGGTCAGTGGTTTGGCGAGTTTGCGTTTTGAGAAAGTTCGCTGGGGGCTGTCTGCGTTGGTGATTGTTATTATCATTGCAGCTAATTGGTCATACTTCAAACCAGAGTCATATTTAGATGACCCGACAGAATTTTATTACACTGATCCAGCTTTGATCCGGGCTCAAATGAGCTCAATTCTTCCTGATTATATCCCCCAAGCTATGGGTAAACTTGAAAAGCCTCCAGAGGTACCTTTCTTATTACCTTTAGGTTTAGATAAAGAAGTAAGTACGCTCATCGATCGTGGTCATGAAAAGTTGTATAAAACTACTTTTGCCCACGAAACAAAATTGAGCTTATCGCTGGCGGACTTTCCAGGCTGGCAATTTGAGATCGATGGTCAGTCAGCTCCCAAAGTGCCTGGAGATGTAGCCGGCACCTTAGCCGTGATGGTGCCCGCTGGCGAACACTTGGTAGGAGTACAGTTTGGTGGTACACCTGTCAGAAACATCTCTGATATAGTGAGTGCCTTGAGTTTAGTGCTCGTTTTGTATTGTTTACTGCCCGTCGCTGCTCAATCAAAAGACCGCCATGCCAAAGCTTAACCAAACCGCTATCGATACTACTTTAGACGCCGAAGAAGCCTTAACTACCCAAGAGTTGCATACTATCAAAAAGCGATCTATTGCCGGAGTGATTTCTTTTTTCTTTCGCGGCATCGTCATTACGCTGATTGGCATAGTGGCCTCAGGTGTACTGAGCGCATATTTATCCCCAGCTGACTTTGGAGTTTTTGGATTGGTGACTCAGATTATTGCCCTGCTGACCTTTTTTTCTGATATTGGTTTAGCTGCTTCCTTAATTCAAAAAAAAGATGAACCAACCGAAGCCGAGTACCGGACAGCTTTCACTGTCCAGCAATTATTAGCCTGGGTGATTTTTGCGATCGCGCTAATGTTAGTAGCCAGTGGGGTGGTGCAGCCTAAGATTGGCACCGCTGGTGCGTGGGTGCTGCTCAGCTTAGCTTTTTCGTTTCCCTTAGCGACATTCAAAACTATTTCGCACCTCAAGCTTGAGCGGCGACTAGAATTTGGCAAAGCGGTTTTGCCTCAGGTTTTTGAGCAACTCATTTTTAATGTCTTACTGATTGTCTTGGCTTGGAGAGGGATGGGGGTCATGGCCTACACCTACGCGATCTTAGCCCGGTCGGTAGTGGGTATAGTCGCTATTCAATACTTGATGCCTTGGCAACCAGCTTTGGCATGGGAACAATCAGTCTTAAAAAATCTCTTGAGTTTTGGGGCTAAATTTCAAATTAATGATTTCTTAGCACGTGTCAAAGATTCTTTATTTTATTTAGTGTTGGGCATTTATTTACCGCTCGATCAGTTTGGGTATATTCAATGGGGGAAAAATTGGTCGCAGTATCCGTACACCTTGACTGTCCAGCACATTACAGCGGTGACCTTTCCCACCTTTGCCCGGTTGCAAGGAAGCAAGCCGGCTTTGGCACGGGCTATTGAAAAAACCTTATTTTTTATTTCACTGGTCATTTTCCCGATCTTAGTGGGGATGTGTGTCTTTATTTTTCCCTTAGTAGTTTTAGTGCCTGATTATCATAAGTGGCAGCCGGCTTTATTAAGCTTTGTGTTGTTCTGTTTATCAATTGGTTGGGGTGCCATTTCCACGCCGTTAACTACGACTTTGAATGCCATTGGAGAAATTAATAAAACTCTTAAATTGATGATTATGTGGACGAGCTTGACCTGGATTTTAACTCCAGTGGGCATTTACCTGTATGGATACAATGGCGTGGCCATAGCTGCCTTTGTGATCGCTTTCACTTCGGTGGCGCCTATGTATTATGTGGCTCAGATTCTGCCGGTCAAAATTTGGGAACAGGTTTGGCGGCAGTTGACCGCAGCCAGTGTGATGGGCTTGGTGGGGTGGATTGGTTTAGAGTGGTGGCAACAAAGCTTACAGATGATGGTAGTTGGTATGGCTACAGTTGGTAGTTCATATATACTCACCATCGCCGTGGTGGGTAAAGATAAACTGTGGGCGGAAATCAAAAGTTTACGTAAAGTCTAGGTTAATCTTTAGTCAGTAATGCCCGACAGAACTCAGGTGTATCTAACTTTTCTACTTGTAGATGTTTCAGATCAGTAATTTGGCTAAAACCTTGCATGGTTTCTGTACTACACAGCTGATCATTATAAACTTTATAAATGGCGCCACTGTCAAACAGCGAAGGGATATTTGTGACGCTGATGGCAGTAGGTACGTCAGCTTTAGTGCCACTATTACAAAATGTATTACTGGCTTCAGAAATAATGGTGGTAGTATCATTTAGTTGGGTGAGATCAATACAATCAGTCACAAATCGTACGTTGCCCAATTGGTATGAGTGATCACTCATTGTTTGCTGAATAGCTGGCATATTGTCTGCCGTAATTAAACGATTAAAAAATAAATAACTATTGAAACGAAACTCAGACTCATCGCCGAGGACAATGAACCGGTGCTGAGGATGATCCTTTTGTACCCGCGCCACGTAGTTATTGACCACGCGCTCTGCCAAAGCACTGCCCTTGGTACTAATGATTGGGTAACGGACCCAGTATTGGTACTGAAACCACACCACGCAGCCACTATAAATCAATACAATGCCTGCAAAGAGCCACAGTTTTTTATGATTGCGTAGTAACTCCAAGCCTAATGCTGCTAACATAATCAGTAAGGGAAAAAGGAATGATGAGCGGAACATGATCCATGAATCTAGTGAATTCACAGCCGAAGGCAAGGGTGCAATTAAAATTAAGGCTGTAATGAAGTAAGCTTGTGGACGCCACTTGGTGACATGCCATACATAAAATAAACCGGCGCCAATTAACAAAATATCTATAGGATAAAAAATGCCAGCCGTCCACACTGAGAAAGGGTTGCGGACATTTTCACCTGTTAAAAACAGATGATAAGGCTCAAAAGCCCGTGCATACTTTAATAATAATTGATAACCAATAACGGTCGCTTTATTAGAGAATAAGGTATTGAGTGGTGAAACTAGTGATAACCGGCGTTCTTCATTCACTAAACTGCTGACGTAATCTTCATTAAAAAAGATCATGTCACCAACACGCTGGCTGGCTGATTGTGAAGCTAAATTGGCGATATACCATAAGAAAATAGCTGCACAACACAGCACGATCAATAAGTCCGGTAAATAATTACTCAACTGAGTTTTTAATTTATTCCAACTGAGTTTTTTAATACTGATGGCAGTAATCGCTTCTCGACAGTCATAAACTAAAGTGATGGCAATAAGCGCAGGGAAAATAATTTTCAAACCTTGATATTGAAAAAAGCCGAGTATTAATAAAGGTAGAGCCCACAGTTTGTGCCACTTGGGAGCTGCTAGCCACACATAAATGCCACTGAAATAGAAAAATAAACTAAAAATGGCATCGAAGCTGAGGCGGGAAAATTGAAACAGCCAGGGATTAAGTACCGCTAACACTGCCGTAGTTAAAGCCACGGATTTATTTTTGAAGAGGTGGTAAGAAAGCCCAGCTAAAATAAAGGGTAACAATGAACCGATGATTGCCTGAGCAGCACGAGCTGCAACAAGCGGGTCAGAAATGATCACCGCGGCCGGGGCCATCACTGTCGCTGGGAGCTCGGCATACAAAATATGGGCTGGCCGAAAGTGCCACGGACGCCAAGTGCCAGTGAGATCGCTGCCGCTGACGGCGATGCTTTGGGCTTGGGCTGCATAAATGATTTCGTCGTGAACCACGGTAGCAGGGATACTACCTAACTGCCAGAAACGCATCACTACGGCGACGACCCACAAACCTAGCCACAAAAGCGTCTCTTTTTTCATGATTGCCTATGTTGTATCATGCATCAGCACAAAACTCTATGTTAGCTTTTTTGTCTTCGCTGCGACGTGAATGGAAATCAAGTCTAGTTCTACTAGCTATTGTTATTTTCGCCTTTGGTATCCGATTATTACAGTTAGATCAAGCTCCTAAAGGAGCCTTGATTGATGAAGCCCACTTTGGCTATTTAGCCTACTCACTCTTAGAAACTGGTAAAGACGAGCATGGGGTGTCCTGGCCGATTATTTTCAAAGGTTTTGGTGACCAAAAGTTACCTGGGTATGGGTACGCATTGTTACCGTTTGTGAAGGTATTGGGTTTATCGACATTTACCATCAGAATTCCTTCCTTATTAGCCGGGACATTTTTAGTCTTAGCAGTGTACTTACTAATTAAAGAATTACGCTTAGATACCCGATGGGCTTTATTTGGTGCCTTTGTGACTGCTGTCGCTCCCTGGTCATTTTTTCTGAGTCGCATGGGCTTTGAATCTAACCTCGCCCTCGTTTTTTGGGTTTTTGGGCTGTGGGCGGTGGTGCGGGCTGTAAACCTAAAAACTAAAACCGGCTGGTGGATAACGGCCGCAATTTTAATCGCTTTGACTTGGTATTGTTATATAGCGTATCGCCCGGTGACGGTGGCAGTAGTGGGAGCATTTTTACTTACCGCTTGGTGGCTGAAGCAAATTACTTGGCAAAAAATTGCTGTGTTTGGGGTCAGCTTTGTGATTGCGGTTTTCCCTTTATTCTTACCCTCAGCAATCGGGAGCAATGCCACACGTTTCAACCAGGTTGGATTATTTGCTGATCGCGGTTTGACCGCCGAAATCAATGAAAATCGCACCTTTTGTGATTTTAAGTTGCCGCGTTTATTTTGTTATGCGATTTGGAATAAGGGAACTATTTTTTCACGGTTATTAATTGAGCGTTATATTTATACGTTTGCCCCTCAATATTTAGGTACCAAAGGTGAAGATGGTTTAATCTTTTTAACTGTCAAAGATTATGGCCAGTTTTATTTCGTACTCTATCCTTTTTTTATTTTAGGATTGTTGGCCTTAATTAATCCACCTAAAAAATTTAATTTAGACTTACAAAATAAAGTATTATTAGGAGCCGGTTTAGCCTTTGCGCCCATTCCTACTATCTTAGTTGGCGAAGCCCAAAAAGTGAGAATTTCTTCGTTGTTTCCTTTTATTCTGATTATTATTGTCTTGGGAGTGTCTGTGTTTGTGACCTACCTCAAAAAAGAGTGGTTGCAAAAATTATTTTTGACGGGTTTGGTGAGCTTCATTATGATTAGTGCCGTGGCACACTTCGTGGCTTTTTTCACTGTTCATACCGTCAAGAATGATTACTACTATCAAACTTATTTACCCGACGCCTTTCAGTATCTTTCTGAATATGGCCGAGATACCGATATTATTATCAAACCGTTCTTTTCCGATCCATTGATGTTTTATGCTTATTACGCTAAGTTAGATCCCGCCTTTTATCAACAGAACGCAGTTTTGGGTGAACAAGAGCCTGGTGGTTTCCAACACACCATCAAGCTAGCTAATTACAGTGTGGAAGATACGTCGCTCAAAACCGTTGCCTGCAAAGTGGCTAAAACTGGTAAACCCACTGTCTTTGTCAGTAATATTGAAGAAGATGGCGATTATAAATACACCGTGTACTCTCTGAACGGCTCATTACGTTATATTTTTATTTATGATATTCAACGTTATTTAGCCAAACGCCCTGGCTTGTGTGAGTAACATGTCAAAACTCTCCCTCACTGCCCTTGTTCACACCAAAAACTCAGCTTCCACGTTGGAGAAGTGTTTAGAGTCTCTCCGGTTTGCCGATACGATTATCTTGGTAGACATGCACAGTGATGACGATACTCTCAAAATTGCGCGCCGTTATACAAAAAACATTTTTGAGTTTGAAGATGTAGGCTTTGTGGAACCGGCTCGGAACTTTGGATTAAGTAAAGTTGCTACCGACTGGGTGGTCATCGTCGATGCCGACGAAGAAGTTAGTGAAGATTTGGCGGGTGTGTTGAGTGAGATTGTGACTGGAAGGTATGGCTTGGCGGCCGACGCATATTATTTGCCGCGCAGAAATGTAATTTTTGAGCATGCTTTTGAGCACACCGGGTGGTGGCCAGACTATCAACTGCGATTATTTAAAAAGGGCGTCGTAACCTGGTCTGATAACATTCATGCCGTGCCACAGATTAAGGGCAAGTCTGAGAAATTACCAGCTCAAGAAAAAGGCGCTCTCATTCATCACAATTATCAAACTATTGAGCAATATCTAGACCGCTTAAATCGCTATACGAGTATTACGGCACAGCAACAACAGGCAACCACTTTGACGAGTGAAGAAGTCTGGCAGTCGTTTTCAGGTCAATTCCTAGCGCGCTTTTTTGCTCAACAAGGCTATCGTGATGGAGTACATGGTTTATCACTCTCCCTTTTACAATCAATGTATCAACTGGTGACGCAACTCAAGCGTTGGCAAGCTCAAGGTTTTCCTAAAGCTGATATTACATCTCAAACTATGGCTGCCATCAGGAAATCCCAGCGAGAATTTAATTATTGGTTAGCTGACTACCAGGTGCAGCAAAGCTCAGGTCTGAGCCGTTTATATTGGCAGATCAGGCGGAAGTTGAAAGTTTAATCTCATTAATGAGGTAGCATTCGAGCTCGTAAGCCTTGCCACATTTTTTTCATTGAAGACAAGAGGTTTGTATAGGGTGATTCTTCAAATTTGATTTGCAAGGTGAGTAATTTTTTAAGAAATTTTTCTAGTTCATTAAATGAGATGTAGTCGTTTCCTTTGCGAGAAAAACCCATTACATCCCATTGCTCATAAAAATTCCTTAGTTCTTTTTTTACATCTGTTGAGATGTCATTTTGGTAAGGGTCGGTAGTGGCAAGGGTATGAAGTGTTTCTACCACCACACAAATGTTATGAGCAAATTCACTATTATTGCTGAGCAATTCTTGAGTATTTATTGTGCCTTTTCGCTCTTTTAAGTTAATAGACTTATCAATATAGGGAGTTTTATTTACTAAATCTTTGACCGCGCCTAGGTCGACTTGCATAACCTGATATGACCAGCTTGAAGGCTTAGATTCATGAGGTACAAGTTTTATAAGTATGTTAAGAATATTTCGATCGATTAATAAAATACCATAATTTTCTACTAATTCCCTCATCTGTTGCAGTGTTTTTATGGCTACTTCTATGTGGTCTTGGCCAGAAAAATGCAAAACCCGACCATCTTTATATATTTCCTTTTTTCTTAAGAGATCTGCCCATTGAAAGCCATGTACCTTTTCCACAGGGTAAACATCATACCCAGCTTCGAATTGTTCACCCCAGGCCTTGTCAATCTTAGTATCGGGCACAACTACTTGAGGAATGACACCAGGCACTACCTCACCAAGATGAAGCTGATTAACAAAGCGAGGATTTGAGTAACTAGCCTCACCTTTCTCAAAGTGGATATCATTGACAGTTAATTTTTTTTCCATTATTAACCATATTCTAGCCCTTTCAGGTATAATACGTCTATGGATCATATTTCCATTGTCATTGTTCATTACAACACCGATAAAGATACGCGTGAGTGTTTGCAGTCATTAGCGAAAATTGAGACACGTGGTTTCAATTATTCAGTAGTTGTGGTTGATAACGCATCAAAAAAACCTTTGCATCTCCCGCAACAAGTTTTGAACAAAAATATTGAAGTCTTGCGCAGTGAGTCTAATTTGGGTTTCACAGGCGGCAATAATTTGGGTATTAAGTATGCCGTCGAAAAATATAACTCTGAGTTTGTGTTGTTATTAAACAGCGATACATTAGTAGCTCCAGAGTTTCTATCTGAGTTGTATACCTGCGCTAAAAACAGTTCCAAGCGTGGCATCACAGTGCCCAAAATTTACTTTGCTAAAAACTATGAATTTCACCAAGATAGTTACACTGCCACACAAAAGGGAAATGTACTATGGTTTGCGGGCGGTACGATTGATTGGACCACTCTCTCAGCATTTCACCGTGGCGTAGACGAGGTTGATCGCGGGCAGTTTAATCACTCCACAGACACTGACTTTGCCACGGGTTGTTGTATGCTCATTGCCCGTGAGGTACTGGAAACGATTGGTGGTTTTGATAATCGTTATTTTCTGTATTTAGAAGACGTTGACCTGAGTATGCGAGCACGCCTCAACGGTTTTTCAGTCACTTTTTGTCCCAGTTCTCAAGTCTGGCATAAAAATGGGGGTTCCAGTGGTGGGTCGGGTTCTATTTTGCAACAGTACTATTTAGTTCGTAACAGGGTTTGGTTTGCATTTCGCTATGCTTCATGGCGAATTAAGTTAACCACCATCAGATATGCTGCCCAGCTACTTTGGAGTGGCAATACTATCGAACGACGCGCTATGATAGATGTACTCTTTGGTCGCTTAGGTAAGCAACCAATTTTATAACCCTGCTTTATGACACCTAGTCTCACCGCCATTGTCATTGCTCGAAATGAAGAAAGCATGATTGCTAACTGCTTAGAAACGTTGCGGTGGTGCGATGAGATTATTGTCATTAACAACGACTCCAGTGATGCGACTGTTAGTATTGCTCATCGCTCGGGGGCTCGAGTGATTACGCTCAGCGGTGGGTTTGCTGAACTGCGGACAGAGGGCTTAAAACGTGCCAAGACTGATTGGTTATTGTATATAGATGCTGACGAGCGTGTCACACCGGCGTTAGCTGCCGAAATTCGCGAGACCATCGGTATGCCCGCGCACCCTGCCTATGCCATTGGCCGGACTAATGTTTTATATGGTCAGCATATGCAACACGGTGGCTGGAATCAAGATCAGGTAGTGCGCTTATTTAACAGAGCAACCTTACAAGGATGGGATGGGGAAATACATGAACATGCTGTAGTGACTGGTTCGACGGGCGAACTGCAACAATCTTTAATTCACTTCACTCATCGAGATGTGATCAGTGGGCTTAAAAAAACAATTGAATGGACACCGATCGAGGCTACGTTGTTAGCCAACTCGAAAATTCCTCCTGTGACCTTATGGACGCTACTGCGTAAAGGTGGCATGGAAGTTTTTCGGCGGGCTATACGCGAAAAAGGTTACAAAGATGGTTTGGCAGGCTGGATTGAAGCTCTCATTCAAGGAATGAATCGGATGCTGGTTTATATTCAAGTTTGGGAGTTACAGCAAAAACCATCTCTAAGTGAACAATACCAACATCATGAGACAGCGATTGCTCGATTGTGGAAAAATGCTAAATGAAAATCTGTCTATATTCTCCTTATGTTCCTAAACACGTAGGTGGTGGTGAAAAGTATTTTTTCGATGTGGCGCGCTTGTTAAGTACTGAGCATAGGGTACAAGTTGCTATCCCACATTTTGAGGGCACACCTAAAGCTATTCAAGCAGTCCGCGAAAAATATGAACAGTTTTTGGGTCAATCATTGGCTAAAATAGAATTTATTTCCACTCCTTTGAATACAACTGCCCCCTGGTGGTTAAAAATAGCCTGGACGCGACAATTTGATGTTTTATATTACTTAACTGATGGGAGTTTGTTTTTTTCGTTAGCCAAAAGAAATATTTTGCACATCCAAATTCCTTTTACGACACCAAAAACTAGTTTTAGTGATCGAATGAAATTACAAAATTGGCAAGTTAAAAATACTAACTCTGCTTTCACCAAAAAAATAATTGAAAAAAACTGGCACACTAAAATTGACGTCGTGCACTGGCCTATGGTAGATGTGGGCAGCGAGCTAAAGGCGGCAGGACTAAAAAGTGATCATAAACAAAAAGTGATTTTGCATGTCGGGCGGTTCTTCCGTCAGTTACATTCTAAGCGCCAAGACGTACTCGTGAATATTTTTAAAGAGTTACTTACTCTTTATCCTCAGCAAACGAAAGGTTGGAAACTGGTTTTAGTTGGGGCTGTCGAGGATGAAGCCTATGCTGCGGAAGTCAAAAAACGTAGTCAGGGCTTGCCAGTAGAAATGTATCATAATTTGAATCGACAAGAGTTATTAGAGTGGTATGCTAAAGCTAGCATCTATTGGCACGCAACTGGTTTCGGTTGTGATGAGCTGGCTGAGCCGGAAAAAATGGAACATTTTGGGATTAGCACTGTGGAGGCAATGGCAGCCGGGTGTATCCCGATTGTGATCAATAAAGGTGGTCAGCCAGAAGTGTTGGGTGAATCATTAGCTTCTGGTCTGTGGAATGATGAAAGTGAGTGCATAGCTAAAACCATCACGGTTATACAAAATGAGGCATCGCAGACTATTTTGAAAAAAGCTGCTCGTGAGCAGGCAGCAACTTTTGGATCAGCTCAATTTATAGACACATTACAAAAAATGATCACATCATAATATGGCTAAATACTTAAAAGTTTCAGCTGTCATTCCCACCTACAATGGTCTTCATTTATTGAGAAAAAACTTGTCTGCGGTATTAGAGTGTTTACGACCAAATGATGAGTTGGTTATCGTAGATGATGCCAGTAACGATGAGACTCTAGAGTGGCTGAAGCATAAATTTGGTTTAGCGACTGCGACCGCAGTCATCACTGGCGCAGATCTTTCAGAAGGTATGTATCGTCAGGGCCAAAAAAAAGTAGTGGTAAAAGTTGTAGCTAATCATCAGAACCAGCGATTTGCGGTGAGTTGTAATCGTGGGGTGGCGGCTGCCACACACCCAATTATTTTTGTACTCAACAATGATGTCAGTCCCTATCCCGATGTTATTAAACAGGCCCTACCTCACTTTCAAGATCCAGAAGTTTTTGCCGTGGGTTGTTTAGAACATGAGCAAGCTGAGGGGGAAGTAGGTGGTAAGAATCGTCTCTGGTTTGAACGTGGCTTATTTCGCCATGCCCGAGCCAGCGATTTTAGCACTGGACCCACAGCCTGGGTGAGTGGTGGGAGTGGCTTCTTTGATCGTGAGAAATGGCTACAATTAGACGGCTTTGATCCGCGATATTATCCTGCCTATTGGGAAGATACCGACCTTTCATTTAGGGCTCGGCAACAAGGTTGGAAAGTGGTCTTTGATGCTCAAGCTCAAGTTGACCACAACCATGAAAGCACGAATCAGACCACGTTTGGTAAGCAACACATTATGAAGATGAGTTGGCAGCACGCTCACATATTCACTCGACAGCACGCAACATGGTGGCAATTAGTACAATACGGAGTGTGGTTCCCTTATAACTGGTGGCATTTTCAACAATTGATGCGACACGTTTAGTTGGTAGGCTGACCAATAATCTCGGCTGCAGTCTGGGGAATAATCACGTCCACTCCGGCTTCAGGATTTTTTTCAAAGATGACGACTTCATTATTAGGCTCAAGCTGAGGTTGTGGGAGATGCACGATTTTACCACCGGGTTTGGCAGAAAGTTCAGGATGCTCGCTAATTAAGCGAGTGATATAGGCCTCTTGGTTAGCTTTTAATACTTCTGGGCTAAAGATACGATGTGGCCGAGTAATAATTTTGACACTAGCAAAACCTTTCAGCTGGTCAAGTTTACTTTGATTATATTTTTGAACCACAAAACCAATAGGAATCGGTTCACTGCCGATGCTGCTGACCAGTAATCTTTCTTCCAAATTAACTTCAGATTGCCCGGTTAGTTCACCTAATAATTTGAGAAATTCCGGGGTATTAGTCATTAATTGAGGTGTGACTAAAATGAAAGGATGATCATTGACGGCCGAGAGTGTTAACTTATCACTAGTACTCAGTACACCGCTGGGCGCATAGGCTTCTCGTAACTCAACTTTACTTTGCGCTGTAAAGTGTGGCACTACCATCTCCCAATCCCATTGCCAATACCAGTAGTTATTGCGCCTCGTCAGTATGACTGGACTGTAAGTAGTAATTTCACCAATTGGAGTTTGAAAACGAGTGGTGATGTTAGTAGCGACTTGATTTTGCCACGGCCAGACTCTGGGTAAATTGAGCTCAGCTGAGCGCGTACTGACTTGAAGCTCGCCTTCGAATTTCTTGAGAGTTAAGAAAAAATCTCGCCGGGTAGGTGGAGATTCCGCAGGCAAACTCAAAAAAGAATAAACGTCTTGATAATGTCCCCGATTCCAGTTTTGGATTGCAAACGGTAAGTTGGTTTGTGGCCGCGCGGGTAAAAACCAGAAGGCTTGGACAATAATTAAACCAATTATGAGCTGATGGAGTGGTTTCTTCCCTTGTAGATGTGGTACCAAAAAGATAATCATCAGAGGGAGTATCACTAAGAAGTAGCGCGCCCAAAACGGAGTCAGACTTTGAAGGCCTAAGATACCTAAAGTTATTAAGGCTACATAATCTAGTGAGGGCGAGAGGGTTTTCGGACGTGACACCACTCGCCTGTGGACCCATACCAGCATTGCAACTAGACTAAGTGGCCACAAAATACTCCATTCCTGAATACTTTCCCAATTGGAAGTGTTCCACCACCCTACGTAATGTCCGGTTAAGGTACTAAACCAGACCATCAAAGGGACGGTTTTAATTCCTGATTGGGCATAAAAGTTAATCATCCATTTTTGTGTTCCAATCCACTCGAGCAAGGTGTGGCCAGATAAGAAATATGACCAGTACAAGGCTAAATATGTCAGTCCGGCAATGGCTAAAATACTGAACCACTCTAACCAGCGTTTTCGGCCCAGCATCCATCCAGCGGCTAGCACTAGAACAGGAACATACAGCGGTGCTTTGGTAGCGGTAAAAAGTCCAAGGCCGACCCCAGCTCCAATTACTAACCACCCGGTTTGAAGCGTTCGCGTTTTGACATTAAGTAATAAGGTGAGACAAGTACTATGAATTAATAGAGCTAATAAAAGTGGTAAATCCATCATGGTCTGTGATAGCTGGGAGAAAAAAAGAGGAGTAATAGCTAACAGCCCTACAGCCAGCCAGACTTGCTGATCAGTATGAAGCAGTGCTCGACATAAGCAGTAATAACAGCCTAACGCAATCATAAACATCATTAACGATGCCCAGTAAGGGTTGCCTAGCCATGTGGCAGCGAGGCCATAGGCCCATTTTCCAAAAGGAGGAACTTCAGGATTAGTGGTAAAGTAATCCTGCTGATTCACTAACCGATATCCAGCCACTTGATAGAGCTCATTATCAGAAATGATACGTGTACTCAAGGGAATTCGCCATTGTGATTGATCATAGAGATCTGACAGGTAGGAATATTCGAAAGGTTGAACAAAGACTCGACGACTAGCAATGACCACTAGCGCAAGCCATGCCACCAACAAAAACCACCGCAGTTTATACCACATAGCTACCTTTATACCGTGTTTCCCCAAGTGAAGCTAGGTCTAATCCGCTCCTCAACCTCGACAGGTTAGTGTATGATAAATGAGTTGCAAGCTATGTTACGAGCTTTTTTTACTAAACAGTGGTATTACATTTTGATAGCAGCTATTGTTGTGGTAGCTGCAGGACTCCGCTTTTATCAACTAGGAGGAGTTCCTCACGGAATGACATGGGATGAGGCTGCCATTGGTTACAATGGATACGCCGTTATTTCCACGCGGCGTGATGAGTGGCTGGTGAAGTTGCCGGTGTCGTTTAAGTCTTTTGGTGATTACAAAGCGCCCTTAGCCATTTATATCAATGGCTTTTTTACCTATGCCCTAGGTATGGAGTTATGGGTGGTGAGATTGCCTTTTGCTTTAGCTGGAGTGATGGCAGTGCTAGGGATGATATTGTTAGTGGAAAAGATCTGGCAAGATGTTGATGAACCTCGAGCACGCTTAGTAAGCTTGTTGGCTGGAGTAGGACTGGCTTTTTCACCGTGGCATTTGCACTTTTCCCGGGTGGGTTTCGAATCAGCAATGGCTTTAAGTTTTCTCATTTGGGGCATCTATTTCCTCATGAAAATGGTGAACGAATCTAAAACGGTCTTGAAATACTTGTGGATGATGAGTACGGCGGTGATGCTGGTTGCCAGTATTTATACCTATCACAGTGCCAAGCTAGTTGTACCCTTGGTGACAGCGCTTATTCTCTTCTGGCAGCTACGAAAAGCTCTCAAAAACGTAGTCTTATTAGGTGTCACTGGAGCGCTATCGACAGTCATGTTATGCCCACTGCTAAGTGATTTATTGTGGGCTAGCGGTAGCGAGCGATTTCATCAAGCTACACTGTTTAATAAAGGCTATGAAGTTTCACAATTATTGTCAGTCCTGATAGCTCATTTTGTAGCACATCTTGATCCGCGATTTTTAGTTTTAGGCAAAACTGATACGTTACGGCATGGTGATGGAGTATGGGGAATTTTGTTACCAACTACTTTCACATTGGCCCTGATAGGGTTGGCGTTTTTAATATTTTATACTCTGAAAAGCACAGTTGAAAAGAAAGCACATTCATATAAACAACTCTTATGGTTAGGATTAGGTTGGGCAATAATTGGCATTGTTCCCGCTATGCTCGGCGTTGATGCCCCGCATAGTAATCGGGCTTTGCTCGCACTACCCGGATTTTTATTGTTAGCACTGGGGGGTCTAGTGATGATCACTGAGGGTATTAAAAATTCTCAGCTTAATAAAAATATTCAGGGAACACATGGTGAAAAGAATATGGTTCTCAAAGCAGTTATTGGCGGTATAGTTTTGGTTCATAGTTTATTTGTTCTCAGTTACTTGCAGCATTACTATACGGCTTTTGCTGCCCAATCTGCGGATGACTTCAAAGATGGGTATCTTGAAACCTTGCGATATGTTATTCCTTATGAGAAGGGTCTCGAGCGGCGACCCAAAGTCGACCAAATTTTATTTACCAATAAATATGGTCAACCCTATATTTATACATTGTTTGCTCGTCGTACCAATCCCATTTGGTATCAAGGCGGAGTATTAAACACGTATTTATTTACCGACTTGATCAGGCCCAGTGATTTAGAGCGACCAAATACCCTGATTGTAGCTGCTGCTGATGATCCATTACCGATCGAGAAAGCTGAAAAAATTGTGTATGGAAGTGATGGCAAAGTGAAGTTTAAAATTTATTATACTGGTTCATCTTTCTTACCATGAGTAAGCATCTTTTTTCTATTGCGCTAAGCTTGATCCTGTTGGGAGCAGTATTTTTGAGACTTTATAGATTAGACTCACTGCCAGCTTCACTATATTGGGAAGAAGCGGCATTAGGTTATGACGCTTACTCGATGTGGCAAACGGGTCGTGATCATCATGGTAATGCCTGGCCGATAGTAGCCTTTGAATCATTTGGCGACTACAAACCAAGTCTCTATTTTTATGCCATTGTGCCGTTTGTGGCCACTCTAGGTCTTAATGAGTGGGCTGTTCGGTTACCTTCAGCTGTAGCAGGCATGGCCACTGTCGTGGCCGTGGGTTTAATTGCTCAACTCTTAGCAAAAAAATGGTTTTCGAATTCTAAAGCTCAATACTTATTATTAATCGCAATGGCAGTAGCTGGTATTTCACCGTGGGCGTTGGTTTTTTCTCGTGGGGGCTGGGAAGTCAACTTAGCGACTGCTTTGATCAGCTGGGGGATGTATTGTGGGTTGCGTTATGAGTCACAGTTGAGAGAAGTAAAAGGGACTGACCTTAAGTGGCTGGTGGGCAGTGTCATAGCTTTAGTCTTATCAATGTATGCCTATCATGCCACCCGGTTGCTTGCACCATTACTTGGTATGTGTTTAGTGATGATGTGGAGTGCAACTGTGTTGAGCAATAAAACGAGTAGGTCATTAGCTATGATAGCTAAACAGTGGTTAATAGCTGGTTTATTGAGTGTCTTATTATTAATGCCGATTCTTAGTTCTTTAGGCAATCAAAGCACATCTCAACGTTTTGCCGAAACCAGCATTTTAAATGATGTGACCTTTGTAGAGGAAAGTAATCTCAGACAGGAGCGAGCCGGCCACACCTTAGCCAGTAAACTTCTTTATCATCGTTACTGGTTTTATGGCAAAGCCATTGCACTTAATTATTTTTCGCACCTCTCTATAGATTTCATGTTTGTGGCAGGTGATGCAAATCCGCGGCACTCAGTACAATTTTTTGGGCAGCTCTATCATATTGAATTTATTTTTTTGTTAGCAGGAATCTATGTTGCTATTCGGAAGGGTGATAGGTATAGCTGGTTATTATTTGGTTGGTTAGTATTAAGTATCTTACCGGCCGCGATCACTAAAGCATCTCCACATGCTTTGCGCATCTTGCCGGGTTTACCAGTGTGGTTAGTACTGATTTCGGTAGGCATTGTTGAGTTGCACACGTATGTGGTTAATGGTCTTCAGGGTTTATTGAAGTCATGGAGAATTAAAAAAATCACACTTGCTTTAGGCCTAGGTGCAGCAATTGCCGTGTTATACCTGATTGAACTCACTGTTTTTTGGCGTTTTTATTCAAAAGTCTATGCTGTCATTTATGCCAGTGAGTGGCAGTATGGATACGAACAAATGGTACAAGCGGTCAGCCGCTCACAATTAGCCAATGATCAGTTGCCCGTTTATATTACACGCGAACAAGGCCGGCCAGCAATGTATTATTGGTTCTACACTCAAGCCAATCCGGCTAAAGTTCAAGCAGCTGATGCCGCTGCTAAACAAGACCAAGGTGAGTATATCGAATTTGAAAATATTAAGTTTCCTAATACCGTTAATGAAGTGGGTAACTCCCCAGCTATAGTAGCTTCTTCCCAAGAAGGTTTTACACAACTCTCATCACGCCATCGCGTGGAAGTGATAGAAGAAGTTAATGATTTGCGAGGCAAGACGGTGTGGGTAGTGTATAAGATTCTTTAAATCTCTTTTTGTAGTTTAAACACGATTGCATTGGGCAAACGATATTTTTCTTCGGGCCAGTTTTTATATTTTTTTGAGATGGTGGTTTCTACCATGTTAAGAAGTTTAAAGTTGTGTTTATTAATCAGTTGAATATATGTATCCAAAGGCTCGTAATAATTAAAAATTTCAACATCGTAAGAATTAATTGGAAACCATACTTTTTGTGAGCGTGAAAAATCGATATTTTGTACATGATTAAATAACCACACCGGATGCGGAATAGAAAAAGTAAAAACACCTTGAGGTTTTAACCAAGAGTTAACATTGGTAAATAGTAAGTCGAGCTGGGTGGAATAAGTCAGTGTAAAACTAGCATTAATGACGTCAAAGGAGCTTGGTTCAAAAGAAACTGTTTCGTGTTCTGCTCTGAAGAAATAGCCTTTATTTCTACATAAAGTTTGAGTTATTTTAACCATTTTTTCACTGGCGTCGTAACCGGTAACATTGGCACCACTTTTAATAAACTCATGAGCATGTTTACCTAAACCACAACCCATATCGAGAACATTTTTACTTTTTAAATCGCCCAGTAACTTCATGACTGCTGGCAGCTCTGTGACATCATTAGAAGCTTTATTACGGTTAGCAGAATATTTCTGTGAAATCGCGTTATATAGTGACCGAGGTGAGCGATACTTCATTTTAGAATCTGTCATCTAAACTTTACATTCTTCCGTGGTGGTGTAACTTTTAAATGACGTTTGTCGCTACTGGATATGTCCACTGGCAGCCAAAAGTACTGATAGGCAACATACACCCAGCCCACACTCATTATCACGATCATCAACACTCGCCACAGACCGACCAAAATAGGAACAGTTAAAAAGCCAACTTCATCATTAGATGCTTGGCTAAGAGTGACCCAAATCATGAGGGTTGAGGGTACTGTAAAGGCCAGTTGGTGTTTGAGGATTTTAAACGGAAAGAAAGCTAGTAATGGTAAGTGCCAAAATAAAAATGGTCGAGATAATACTTTCCCCGTGAGCATAAAGACCAGAAAGTAACCTAATGTTAGCCAGACCAGCATCGGTACACGTTGGTGAGTATGTAGATGTAAATTTTTACCAATTATTATGATTCCAATCAATAAAAATAATCCAATACTGACTGGAAAAATCCACGCCAACTGATTCAACACCTGAGTTGAAATAGGTCCAGCAATTTCATAATTTTTGTAGACTTCAATCACGTGTTCGCTGGGTTGCAGCCGGTCAGCTACGCGTACGAACACTGCCGGAGTACTATCAATTTGGAGACCTCTAATTTGTTGGTACACTAAGCTCACCATCAATGATGATCGGAAGTAGAGCAAGGGAAAGAGCCAGACTAAAGCAATCCCGCCTACCACAGCCATCATTTTATAAAGGAGCTGAAGTGAAACTAAATTACGACTGTAGGTGGCCCATGACTGTGAAGAAGCCTTGGTTGGTAAAGCAGCTAAACCATAGAGAAGTGCTAAGGGTGCATTCACATACTTAAGTGCCACTGCCAAAGCGAATCCTGCCCATGACCAAAACGTGCCGCTCAGTGACGATAAAAAAAGTGGCGCACTCAAGCCCGCAGCGACAGCAGCTGCAAAGGCTAAATCCATGGTGTCGTAGAGGAAGTGATGGGCTTTAGTGGTCACCACAATATAGTAAAGTAATCCACCCACAAAAACACTTTTGTTGACCTCTAACTTTCGTAGCACTTTCCACATCAATGTAAAAAGTGCCACATCGATGAGGAGCATTTCTGCTCGGTAGGCATGAGAATAATTGAGATGAAATGGAAAACCATGAGTGGTTTTATCGATCCAATGCGGGATATAAAAAAGCGGAATGGTGGCTGGGGGATACTCATACCATTGTTCTAAATAAGGTGTCACCCCACTGGCCCACAGATGGGCATACGGCATGTAGCTGTAAATAATTTCACTAAAAGCTGGGGGTTTGAAAACCCAAATAAAGCTGCGGCTCAAAATAAACACTAGTAGTAACAAAAGTGAGAGTTTTTTCATGAATTACGTTTCTAAATTTTGGACATCTTTGAGTATTTCCTCGGCATGTTTTTTGACATTCACTTGTGGATACACTTTGGCAATAATACCATGCGGATCAATCAGAAAAGAGATTCGCTTGTTAAAAATAATGCCATTAGCGCCGTAGGCACTGATGATGTTTTTCTCGGGATCAGCTAGTAAGGGAAAATTGAGCTGATAAGCAGTCGCAAATTTTTGGTGACTCTCCATACTATCTGCGCTGACGCCGAGCAACTTAATTTTGTGTTGCAGCTGTGACATGGCATCGCGAAAATTGCAGGCTTCAAGCGTACAACCGGGAGAATCGTCTTTGGGGTAAAAATAAAGCAGTAGCCACTGCCCGTGATAATCCTCTAAGGTGTGAAGTTTCCCAAATTGATCTTCGGCTTTAAAGCCGGGTGCCAGCGAGTTGACGGTCAGCTTCATACCCAGATTATAGCCTAGTAATTAACGTGCAAATAGTACGTACTAAAGCCATCGTCTTTATGTTCGACTTTTACATATCTCAGTAAGCCGCCGCCGCACTTAATACTTCCTCGGTATAAAGTACCTGGTTTTACAGCTTTGACTTTGTACTCACCACCATCTTTACTGATCATATCAATGCCGGTATGTGGAGCACCACCATATGCCCGTTTGACCCGAGCATAATACGTCATACCGTAACCTTGATTAATACGAGCAGGATTATTGACGGGCCAGTCCCAGTCACCACCAAAGCCGAAGCTGCCATCAGGAGAGTTACTCCACGCAGCATCAACACCTTTTAAGTAGCCAGCGGGGTCGCGGTGTCCGCCGTCTTTTACAACTTCAAAGTGTAAATGAGAGCCTGTGGAGCATGGTGAGGCACCGACAATAACAGTAGCAATTTGATCACCTTGTTTGACTTCACCCGTTTTATTTTCCTCACCTTTACCGGCAATGATTGATTGAATGGCTTCTAGCTCGGCCATCGTTTTTTCTAACTCACGTTTATATACGGCTTCATTGTTTTTAGTTTCCTGCAGTAAGTATTGTTGTTCAGCGCGCTGCTTCGTTAGGTCGCCTTGCTGTCTTTCGAGTTGGACTTTTTTTCGTTCCACTTCAGTTTGTTTTGTTTCTTTGAGGGCTTTTTGTTCGTCATAGGTTTGTTTTTGGACTTCGGCTTGTTGCATAGCATCGGCCGTTTGCTCTTGTGCAAGCTTGACGTATTTATACTGATTGAGGCTATGATTAAAAGACGTACTATTTAATAAAATGGCCAAGGGAGAAATCTTACGACGTTTATATTGTTCTTGGACACGTTTAATGAGGATATCTGTTAAACGATCAAGGGACAGGTCCAAACCGGCAATTCGTTTGGTTAAATCAACAATTTGTTTTTCTAGTTGGGCAATCTCGGTGAGGGTCTGATCAATCTGCAGTTCTTGGACTTGAATCTTACCATTTAAAATACTAATCGAACTATTGAGGGTAATGCTAGCGTTTTGGGCTTCATGGATTTTTTCTTCCCAGCAACTCTGTTTTTGTTTATTACAGCTGAGATAATCGTCTTCAGATTGTGAGTCTTTACTACATTTGATGTCGTCACAATTACCAGCCGCCATTACAGTACGAGACCACACTCCTCCGGTGGTCGCGACGACAAACGTGCTGATAAAGGCTCCCACCAGTAAAGATTTTTTCATGATGTTAGCGCTTGATCATGCGGCGAACCGCCAATGATCCCGTAAACGACCCTAAAAACATCCCAATCAAGGTGCCAATTCCCAATTGGAGCGCGAAAAACTCAATAGGGATCGGCAGAAGATTAATCGGTCCTAAAAACTCATTTAACCACGGTGTCAAATATAAGAGCATGCCATACATGCTGACCCAACCCAGCAATGAACCAACTAAACCATAGAGAATGCCTTCAAAAATAAAGGGTTGAGTGATATACCACCGCGTGGCGCCAATAATGCGCATGATTTGAATCATTTGACGTTTGGTGGTAACTTTCATGCTGATCACAATCAGGACGATTAAAAAGGAAGTGAGACCCAAAATAACAATGCTCGCTAAACCGGTATACCGCAGAGTACTCGTCCAGTTGTTGAGTGATTCCACTACGTCTTGCTGAAAAACTACTTCATCGACTTGTTCTACAGCTTCTAAATCTTGTTTAATTTGGACTAAATCTTGAATTTGTTTACCAGACACCTCGATGCTAGCTGGCAAGATAGATGCTGTAACCAGCTCAAGCAACAAGGGATCATCTTTGTTGTCTTCTTGATAGAGTTTCAAGGCGTCTTCTTTAGTGACAATTTTGGCATCTTCCACATATGGCTTAGCCTTCATGTCTTCTTGAATTTCAATGATGTTTGTTAGATCTGTATTAAGTTCAAAAAAAGCAATAATTTGGGGTCGAGTTTCAAAAAATTTCAGAATTTGTTCAGCACCAACTAAGAGGAGTGAAAAACAATAGCCCACAAAAAAAGTCAATGTCACCATCAGAATTGCCGCCAATGTTTGATAAGGCGAGCGGCGCATGGCGATGAGGGCAGAAGTAAATGGATTCATAGGCGTAACTATTTAATCTAAACTTTCTACTTCAACTTGAATTTTAGGTTTGTTCTCGGTTTCGTTGTCGTCTGTGGTCTTAGCGCTCGTGTCATCTGTAGGGCTGTGTTTTTCAGCTGGCTTTTTAGCATCTCCAGGTTTTTTCTTAAAGGGCCATGAAAAACTAGGTAAACGTAACTTAAGTCGGGGGCCTTTTTTACTAGAAATAGGTATCACAGCTTGATGTGGGAGTTCATCTGCTTGTGGAGAAACTTTTTCTTCTTCGGTTGGTTTGAGTTTAGGTTTCTCGGGCGAGGGGGGCTCAACGTGAGCATGTGAGCGAGGAGTGGGAACAATTTTTGTCTCTTGCTGAGTATGCTCAGCAGTTGGTTCTTGGGAGGCCTGGGTAGGTGAAGTATGTTGAGTGGGGGTAGCTTCACTGGGCATGACACTGGCATGGGTGTCCTTGACTAAACGCCCTTTTTCCAATTGCAGATGTCGCAAATGAGACAATGATTCTAAGACACCAATATCATGTGTTGCCATTAAAATCGTCGTGCCTAGTTCATTAATCTTGGTGAGTAAGCGAGCAATGCTAGCGGAAGTTTCAGGATCTAAGTTGCCGGTTGGTTCATCAGCAAACACGACCGACGGTCCGGTGGCTAAGGCTCGAGCAATACTGACACGCTGGGCTTCTCCACCTGATAATTGACTGGGGAAAAGAAAAGCTTTATCTACCAAGCCCACTAACTTCAATAAATCAGTCACTCGTGACTCAATTTCACTCTCAGGTTTACCGACGATATACAGTGGTAACGCAATATTTTCCCAGACATTATACTCAGGTAAAAGCTTGTAATCTTGAAAAACTACTCCAATCTTACGACGATGGTGGGGAATGTGAGACGAACGCATCTCAGTCAGAGACGTGTCTTCAAATAAAATTTCGCCTGTAGTCAGGGAGTACTCTTTAGTCAGGAGCTTCATCAAAGTAGTTTTACCACTGCCAGAATGACCGGTAATGACCACAAATTCACCAGGCTTAACAGAAAAAGTGACGCCTTCTAAGCCAATGGAAGTGTCGGGAAAAATTTTCGTAACTGCAGAAAACGTAATCATGGGCAGACTCTAGTGTACCTGTTCAGATAACCAGAAATCAATGCAGATTACTGACTCCAAACAAGGTGGATTATTCTTCGACTGGAGCTTCGGCAGCAGGATTAATAATTTGGACGCGACCGACATCCATCAACCAACCAGCTTTTTGACCTTTGTTGGTTTCACCCCAGACTTTAACTTGCATACCTTTAAATTTGTCCAGATCAGTGACAGAAGAGGTAAGGTAGACGGTTTGGGAAATACCACCGGGGCGTAACAATTTGTGTGAACCTTCACCATCAATACCACCGATTTCTAAGTAGCCCTCAGCGCTGTCTTTGAAGGTTTGTTCATCTTGGACACCAAACACGTCACCGGCATTGACTTCACCAGTGGCCACTTTTTGGATAGGAGCCCCTGAGTCGCCGCCAAGTGAGCTTGTTTTGGTAGCTAACTTAGCACCTCCAAAACCAGTTAAAATGCCTGCGACCACAGCTAAAGCAGCAATGGCTAATGGTAATTTAGCTCGGGAATTTGACATAGAGGGACCTTCCTTAGGATTCAAATCCATGGTGTGTAAGGGGGCAGTGGGTTGAGTAGCCTGATACTGATTATCTACGTTGAAAGTTGAGTCAATATTTTGCATAGGGCAATAGTACTACATTTTGAGGGGATGAGCCACCCGAAAAAACCACTTCTCCTGTACAATACTACACATGGTGCTTTTTACTCCTGAAGAAACTAAACAATTAATTTCCAAAAGTCAGGAATTGGTGGCGATGAGTCCGCTCGCCGCTTTGAAAGAGCAACTAGCTAAGCTCGAGTCACAGACTTTGCAGCCAGATTTTTGGCAACGGGCTGAAGCTCAGTCACTCATGCAGCAACTCTCGGTGACCCAAGCTAAAATTGCGGAAATTACTCGGGTCGAAACCTTACTTCATGATGTCCAAGCTATTGAAGAATTGACCAAAGAGGTCATGTCCGCCCCCGAAGAAGCTGCTACTCAAGAGCTTGCTGCTGAACAGCAACGCTTAGCACGTGAGTTATCACAAGCCTTTTCAGCTTTAGAGCTGAGTCAATTTTTGAGTGGTAAGTATGATGCTTTGGGAGCCATTATCTCCATTCACTCGGGCCAAGGTGGTACCGAGGCGATGGACTGGGCAGATATGGTGCGGCGTATGTATATACGATACTTCGAACGCCAGGGCTGGAAGTATCACTTTATTTCTGAATCACGCGGTGAAGAAGCCGGCATTAAAGCTGCAGTCTATGAAGTAACTGCCCCGTATGCGTATGGTTATTTGAAAGGTGAGCGAGGTACTCATCGTTTAGTGAGATTAAGTCCTTTTAATGCCGATAGTTTGCGCCAAACTTCCTTTGCGTTGGTAGAAGTTTTACCTTTAATCGAGGCTGATGATAATCAAATTGAACTCAAGGAAAATGAACTAGAATGGCACTTTAGCCGGGCAGGTGGAGCTGGTGGTCAAAATGTCAATAAAGTTAACACCGCTGTGGAGTTGACACATGTACCTACTGGGATTGTCGTTCGCTGCAGAGAAGAACGTTCACAAGTTCAGAATAAAGAGCGAGCACTCAAGTTGCTCAAGGCTCAGCTCGCCCAACAAGAAGAAGACAAGCGGCGCGAAGAGTTAGCTCAGGTTAAAGGCGTTCACAGTCATGCCAGTTGGGGTAATCAAATTCGCAATTATGTCCTGCATCCTTATCAACTCGTCAAAGACACCCGTACAGAGGTAGAAACTGCCGACACGACTGGCGTGCTTGATGGCGACCTGGAGCAGTTCATCCAAGCCGAGATCAAGCTTCTCTAAGGCGAGGAATTAAAAGGTCAGACGTTGATCTTGATCCAGGATAATATTTTGTGTCTCACCATTAAAAGTAACTGAATAGGGTGTGGGGGGTAAGCCGGCCTGTTTTTGGATTAACCACTCAGCTTCTTGACTGATAGATGGGTGGGAAAGCTCCAAACTGTAGGAAGCTGTTTTGCTAGCGGCAACACTCACCAAAAACCCCAGTTGTTTAAATTCATTACCGTCGGTGTTCTTAATAATGGCTTCATCCCACTGGGTGATGGGCTGATTATTGACGCTAAGAGTATGGACAGTATAGGAAAGCGGCACGATCACACGCTGATAATTAATATACGCATTTTCTGGCTCGGAATTTTGATTTTTAAAAGTTGTAGTTACTTGTGTCCGGTACTCAGTAGCCGAGAGTGAGGTGTCGCGAACAACTTTTTTATTGGCTTTATTAATACCTACATTTGACTCCACTAACAAAAAACTAGGACCATGATGATTCACCATAAGTTCTCCCGTGGCACCCCGGTGCTGAAAGAATTCTTGAATCTGAGAGTTGCTTGAATAGGCTTGAATATTTTTCGTTTCTACACTGCCCATCACTAAAGCAATCAGAGCTTGTTTTTGATCGCTGGGTAACGCTTGAATTTTTAAACGTAAATGAGTAATTAAGGCACGCAAAAACTGGGGTTTTTGATAAGAGCCAGCGAAAAATTCTGGTCTATCAGCACGAGCCACTTCGGCTAGGTTTTCGGCTGTAACGGTGAGTTGATAATCAGGTAGATACACCGGGCCGGTAATGGTCAGGATTTGTTCGGCTAAACTCAGGTTTACGGCAATTACCCCTTCGATATTTTGCTTTTTACCCAAGGCAAAGTAACTCAAGATATGTTGGGCGCTCATCCCAAAATCAGGATGCCAGTTAGCGTCTGGTAAACGCCAGCCCTTACCCCCACTCAGGTACTCCTTCACACCCGGTGGCGCTTCCACAAAGCCAGTGAATTGGCCATCAGGCTCATAGATATCATTGATACTTAACTCGGTGACTGCCCCTTCACTCAGCGTCACCTGAGCATACGAGCCCATGAAACCACCGGTGGCGCGAACCTCATGTGAGTTTTGAAATAGGATTAAGTAAGTGTGTTGGCTGGTGCTGAGCTCAGCAAATAAAGGTGACAGCGCAGGTACTAAGGGTCCGAGTTCAGCCACCACGTTTTTGATGGGTACTGGAATAAGTCTTTGGACAAAGATTGTTTTAGTAAATAAAGGATAAATCTCAGCAAAGGTTGCGCCTAAGGTATCTAACTCTGTTTTGATATCAGTGATGATTTCTGATGAGACTGACTCTTGATTCGCTAGTGCCTGCAAGTATGAACCACCGACGGTTTGCAAACGTGCAGCAAGGGGCATGACTTCTAACCCCCTAGCCCATAAATGCAAATCAGGAACTTTAGTAAAGGTAATGACATCTAAAATTTTAACTATTGGTAAGGCACGTCGACTAGCGGAGGCTGCTATTTCGGGTTGGCCATTTTTAAAGGCGGACAGTGCTCGCCAACTCCACCCCAGTGCCCACAAAATAGGAATCCAAATCAGTAGTAAGGCTATTAATAACCAGTCGCGGCGGGAAAGTCTATTCATCTGGCCCTATTTTATACAAGCAAGCTTGATCGATACAGACCAGTTCGGTGAGCTGTGAATTTTGATGGAGCATCATTTTAATATTTTCAGGAGCAGGTGCCTGATGATTTTCGTATGCATACTTGGCTGCAGTTAGGGTTTGATACTGATGGTAATGGACAATTATATGGGAGACGCCTAATTGTTGCAGATAGGTGATTGAATCAGGCTGGGGAAAAGTGCGCCATAACCACAAGACGTCACTTTCTCGAGCAGGTGGTGTGAAACCACTGGTGCCATTGAACAATCGCTGCTGATGAGTAGTTTGATAGAGTAATCGTTCATTTTCCCAAGATGAGTACGGCATCATCCGCCAAATTAAAACGGGAAATTCAGCCACCACACTCTTTTCAGTAGGTAAGTGAGCATAAATGGCGGGGGCCGCGGTGGAAATGGCAAATAACTCCAGGTTAGGAACTTGAGTGAACCAAAAGTAGGTACCCAAGCCAAGTATGATTCCTAGCTTAAAGTGTGGTCTGAGCTGAGAGGTATTGGTTAGCACTCCTGCCAGCCATGCTAAGCCAAAGCCCATGACCAGTATCCACCGAGAAGTAGCACGAAAGGCTTGAAAACCGGGTACTAGGTAATACAACACCGCGTAGGGTAAAGGAATAGGAAGTGAAAAAAATTTTATCGTTTGATGATTGAGTTTGAGAGCCGGTCCCAACATCAGTACCGCGCCGACAATAGTAATTATCAAGGCAGGCAGTAAGGCTTTTCGATGAAGACGCCAGGTTGCTGTTGACGAAGTGAAGTACAACCCTAAGATAACTCCTACGATCAGCACAAACTCGGTGGTGACAAAAATGTTAAGCGAGTGGGCGAAGTGGGCGGCGTCGCGAATGGTGCGGGTATACTCAAATTCCTGAGAAACTTGCCAATAGGTATGGTAAAAAAGCAGTACCGGGAGCAGGCATACTAGCAAGCATAGAAGCACATTTTTAAGTTGGGCCGTAATAATTTTGAGGCTGTGATGATTCGCTATCACTGCTAAGCACGCTACTACTACAAAAAAGCCTGTCATTGGGTCGTTGAAAACTTGATACCAGAAACTAAGTAAACAACCAATTAAAAAGCCGAGTTTCTGAGTACTCAGCCAGCGCTGCAGACAGTAGACGCTGAGAGGCAAACCGGCCACTAAAAACATATGCAAGTGTACGACATAGTGGAAGTGATAAGAACTAAATGTAAAGATAACAGCTGCCAAAATTGCTGCCAGGGCAGAATCAGTAGTATTTTTTATTAGTAGATACATCGAGCCGAAGACCGCTATCGCCCCCCAGAACAGGTGCCAATTATGGAGGGCTATCAGGTTAGGGATGAAAGGCAGGACGGGTATCGACAATAACGCGGTTGATAAAAAAGGTTGCGAGTACGCTAATGTCTGTTGATAGGGATAGAAAATAGGAGCATCAAAAATACTACGACCAGCAGTGAGGCTGGTGCTGACCCAATGCAGCAGCCACACAATAAAGAGCCCATCATCTTGAGAAGTCAGATGCGTGGAGAAATTACTCATCACCGGCCACAAAAAAACTAAGCTTAAAACAAACGCTAAACTAAACAGTGCGCCGAGTTCTAACCACGCGGGTCGAGGGTTATTTATAGGTAATTTCGGTAATGGTGTCGCCATTTTCCAGTGACTTCAACACGTCCATGCCAGCTGTAACCTTGCCAAAAATAGCATGTTTACCATCTAACCATGGTGTGGCGGCATAGGTGATGAAAAATTGACTACCACCAGTATTGGGGCCGGCGTTAGCCATAGAGACCATACCTTCACTATCGTGAGCTAAACCTTCGCCAAACTCATCAGCAATAGTATAGCCAGGACCACCACTGCCCCACATACCTTGTTTAGTCGGATCTTTGGTTAAGGGATCACCAACTTGGGCCATAAAATCAGGAATGACGCGGTGGAAGACGATGCCATTATAAAAACCTTCTTTAACTAAATTAAGGAAGTTGGCGGTGGTTAAGGGGGCTTTATCTCGGTAGAGTTCAAACGTAATTGCGCCTTTATTGGTCATGATTGTAGCTTGTGTAGCATCAATTTTTTCAAAATCTTGTAGAGTTTTCATACCGCCTTTCTGTTGACGAGGATTAGCTGTAGCTTGTGGGTTAGTAGGTGGTGGTGATGTTAACGAAGTTTGTTGATTTTGACCAGAGGGTAAAGTTTGGGTTTTGATTTTTAGGTCATTGGATTGTTGTTGGCAGCCGGCTAAGATAAAGCCAGCTAATAAGAGGGAAAAAACAACTTTTCTTTTCATAGACTGACAGTATAATCTACTTTGGTCACTTTTTACCACCCGAGATTAAAAAATGTGGATATCAAAATACTTTCATCACGAATTAACACATTTTAAAACCCTGAGCGAGACTGCTCAGCGTCACTTAATTTCCATTGCCGTTTATGAATTAACGTATCCGTTGTTGTTTATTTTTCTGAATGCTTTTATTTTGCGACAGACCAGTAGTTTTGCCGCGGTGGCTATTTATAACTTGGGGATGTTTTGTGCCTTGCCACTCACGTTTTACCTAAATGGTATGGCCTTGAAACGGACCAAAATTCATTATCCGTATATCTTAGGTATTATTGGTCAAGGTTTAGCTGCGAGTTTAGTTTTCTTTTTCCCTTTGAGTTCGTTATGGTCATTGTTTGGGTTTGGTTTGTTGCAAGGTATCCCGATGGGCTTTTACTGGGCAAATCGCAACTTTGTTAACTTGGATGCCACCACAGATGATAATCGTAATTACTACAACGGCATCGAGATGTTATTGACGACTATTGCTGGGATTATTACCCCGGCCGTGCTTGGTTGGATTATTCGGTTAGGGGATTTTGTGACGCTGTACACTGCAGAGCAAGCTTACCAAGGGCTCAATATTGTGGCACTGGGATTATTGCTTTTCTCGGGTTGGTTACTGATGGCGGCGCGGATCGACAACCCACTCTTTAACAAATTACTACTTGGGCGGGCGACTCCGCTGTGGAATGTGGCTCGTCTCTTGGAAGTATTGAGAGGCGTGCAAAATGGCTTTGACTTATTTTTAGCGCCTTTAGTTAGCTTCACTTTTTTTGGTAAAGAGGGTACTTTTGGGGCACTACAATCTACTTCGGCTGTGCTGGATGCCTTAGCGCTCTATGCTATTGCCCGTTATGCTAAGCCCAAGCATCGTTTGAAGGCACTGGGGTTGGGAGTCGCACTTTTAGTAGTGAGTACCTGTTTATTTAGTTTTCAATTTTCGTTTTTAGCCGCGCTGATTTTTTCATTACTGATGCGGCCGATTTTTCATCTCAACTGGACTGTCAGTAACCCGATTACTATGCGTGTGATTGACGAAGAAGATGGAGGTGATCCCACTAATAATTATGCCTATGTGGTAGATCGGGAGTTTTTCCTGAATATTGGGCGAGTTGCGGGCATTGGATTATTTTTTGCCTTTTTACAATACTCCACACAAGAGCAAGCTCTACGGTGGGTACCATTGGTGCCAGCTTTCCTGCAAGTTGGTTTGTGGTGGTGTGCTAAAAAATTAGCTGCCAAACACTAGTTTAAATTTCGGTTTTATTTTTCAAGATATTACTCTCGAAGGAGGTGATTAGCTTTTGTTTGCGAGCATGCTTTTCTAAAGCAATTGTCACCAATTCGTCAATTAACTGGGGATAAGGTAACCCCGTGGCTTCCCATAAATAAAAACTCATGCTGCCCGGAATTGTGTTGAGCTCTACCACGTAAATGGTTTCTTCTGATGGGTCCACAAAGAAATCAATGCGTACCACACCTGTACAGTCAAAAATGCGGAAAAGATGCTTGGCGAGGTCCTGTAACTTAGTGGTCAACGTAGAACTAATCGGAGCAGGAATACGACGGTTAGCGCTAGCCATACCACTTTTTTTACCACCTCCTCGCTCGTATTTATCGGCGTAACTCAAAAACTCATCAGCTTTGATGGGTTGTTCAGGCACTGAAGCGCGAGTGTTACCTTCAATTCCTAGCACTGAAACATTCACCTCGATGCAATCTTTAATTTCGGTTTCAACTAAGACGCGTTCATCATACTGACAGACTTGATTGATGACCTGAGTGAGTTGGTTTTCATCTTTGACCTTCTCAATACCGATCGTGGAGCCACCATTAGCTGGTTTAATAAAAACCGGCAGGCCCAGGCCTTTAATTTGTGTTAAAACTGCACCAGGATTAGTTAACCATTGCTGGTGAGTAAACCAGATAAAGTTGGCTTGGTTAATGCCCTCGGCTTTGAGAATTTGGCGGGTGATGATTTTATCGAAAGCAGCAGCAGAACTGGTGACTGGTGGTCCTTGATAGGGAATGCCGGCTAACTCAAGTAGACCTTGGACATTGCCAGCCTCACCATACGCTCCATGAAAACAAAGAATAGCCACGTCAATCGAAGTACTGTTTTTATTTGCATTCAAAGTGTAAGGTAACAGCCCGGTGGGCTTAAAGAGGTCTTGAGTACCATAACTGGCAATAGTTAGCAGTTGGTCGCCGGTCCACCATTGGCCGGCTTTATCCACATATAGTGGCAGGATATCATATTTTTCTCGGTCAGCATTTTTCATCAGCTGCACAGCCGTGATCACTGAGACTTCATGTTCCACGGTCTCACCACCAAATAACACAGCTAAGGTTCGTTTTGACATATGACAGAGATTATACACAGCCCCAGCAAGAATTTGAGCCATAAAAGCAATTTCATACGCACCTATGACACACAGTGATATAATAATAGTATGTCTGGAAGAAGAAGGTTAGAGTCGATCGAGGATCATCGCACGCTGCAAAGCCACATCATAGGACAAAAGTATATAGGTGGAGCAAACGTTGAGTTTGGGCCGGCGGGCAAGTCTGAAGTAAACGAACCTGTGTCCTCAAACCGTTATAGCAAGCTTTTTAATGAAGATTTACGCCATCCTAATGAAGAAAATAGGCAAGGTCTGTCACCTGGCCAAGTGCGTGCCAAAGAGATTTTTGATGAGTATCTTCACTACAATCACCTTAATGAACGTGAGTATCTTTCTCCAAAACTTGGTGAGCAATTGACCACTGCCACCCTACTTAATTTCATCTCTCTGCACAGAAGATCATTTGATGATCACGAACTCAAAGGATTTGTAAGTTATTGGCTTAATCACCATTTAGAACAAGGGCAGATTACCCATGTGATTGACTGCTGTTTTATACAAAACCACCTTGCTAATAGATTTGACTTAAATCTTCACTTAGACACTTCGGCGTTGATTGCTGCTTACTTGATGGCTTCTCACCCCCCACATGACATACTTACCAAGTTGCATTTAGTTATCACTCAGCTTAAGTTTAAGAGTAGTTCACGGGAAGAGATGTGGGCACATTTTTTGCCTGTTGGTTTCCCACTCAACGAACTAGTGATGGCTGAGTTTAAGCATAAAAATACTGCTCGAACGATTCTGTTTCTTAATCGCATTACTCCAGAAATGCAAGAAGTCTTACAGCTCGATGTGCCCAAGTTAATAAAAATGTTAAAAACCCTCATAGCGCAACAGTATTTGTCAGGGGGGCCGATGGTGACTGAAGACGACGTCAAAAGTTTTTTTGATAGTTTGCCTAAAAGACTTACTGTTGTAGAAGATAAAGATATTCAGGCATCAAAAGAAGTAATTGATGCCAGAGGTTTTATGCCTGCACAACCACTGATTGCTTATGATGAGATGAGACAATTGACATTTTATTACATGTCTCAAGCCGCTGTTGGGCTGGAAAGTATTGCTGACATTAAAAACATGATAATGATGGAGGCAGGTTATTTTTTCACTACTGGCATGGCTCCTCTCACCGAATGGCAAAGAGTAGAAATCTGGCAAAATTATTGGCAGGGAGTATTAGAACGATTTATAAATGGACGTTATGCTGAGGAGAATGTGATTAATATTGGGTATCAGTTGATTAAACAAGGGTTACTGTTAAAAGGTGAGGTAATTGTAGTAGCGCAACAAACATTGAGAGAGACACCAGCCATTATTACTGGATTAAATAAGCGCTGCCCTGATCCTGAGTACTAAACATACACTTCACGATACCCACCTTCAAACAACACCACACTGCCGGCGATGACAAATTCCTGAATGGCGGCAAAAGCTTCTTCCTGAGAATTGCCGACTTTGATGTGATCGGCCTTACCACCGGCGAGGGTAAAACCATCGATGATTTTTTGTGTCCAAGGAGCTTTGATTAAACCCACATAATCGACCTGTTTGGCCAAACTTTGGCCAAAAGCAAAGTGGATGGCATCACTGGCCTCACCGAGCTCAGTAAATCCTAAAGTGACTAACAGTCGCCTTGAGGGCTCGAGTTGGTTGAGGAGTTTTAATGATTCTTGCACCGAGTCAGGGTTGGTGTTGTAACTATTATCCAAGACTAAGACATTATTTTCAGCAAACGTCGGCTCATGCCTGCGAGTAATGTATGGTGTAGTGCGAAGGCGTTTAGAAATAGCGATAGTTTCTTGCTGCAACCGTGGTGCCAGCCAAAAGGCCGTCAAACAGTTCACGGCTTGATGCTCACCAAATAAAGGTGTGAAACTTTGATATGTGTGATTAGTTTTTTTATCCAGGACTTCAAACTCAGTTCCAGCTCGGGTTACTTTAGCATTAAAGACACGCAACTCGGTGGCAGGCTGAGAACCATAATAACTCAGTGGCAAATCAGAAAAATACCGTTGATTCTGTTCTGCAACGATCAGTCGCGAAAAATCTTTTTTGAAGTAACTCACAAAACTGTGAAAGGTTTCAATTAACTTTTCGAAACTACCGATGACTTCTAAATGCTGACGGCCAATCGGAGTCAAAATGCCAAAATGTGGTTTGACGAACTGAGTTAAGTTGGGAATGTCTTCAGGATGGTACTCACCAAACTCAACAATAAAAACCTTATGATGGGCTTTTAAATCTTCACGGATGACTTGAGCAATCCCGAGCATCGTATTGATGCTGTTAGGAGTTGTTAAAGCCTTGTTATCTTGAGAAAAAGCGTGAAAAAGAATGTTTTTAGTGGAGGTTTTAGCATAACTTCCGGCGATGGCAACTACTTTCAGGCCGCGGAGTTTATACCACCATAACTTCCAACTGGCACGAGTGTAAATGCTCCAGCGGACCATGTTTTCCAGTGGGGTAATTATGCTCACCGCGAGACTAATACTAGTGACGGAGGGTAAAAAGAAAAGGCCAGAACTAATTAAGTTAATGAGCTTAAGTTTAGCTGTCCATTTTTCAATGGCAACTTCTTGGGTATCAGTGGCATGTTCCTGTGCCCACTTTTTCCAACGGGGTAGATCGTACTCACTTTGTTGTAGGATAGCTAATAAAGTAGTTTTATTCATAATTCAGGCCAATACTTTAAGCGTCGGACGCCATCACCATTTTCTAGCCGATAGGCATAGTAGCCATAGTTTCGGCCATCATGATATTTTTCTTGCCAGTGCTGTTTTTCTAAACCGGCACTCGGCTTCACAATCTTAATTGTAGCAAAATGCGGCCCATTCTTTTCAGTCAAAAGTCCGGAATGAGTATACGTAATCGTACTGGGCGTGACTGTGGTGACTAGAGCTACGTGTTTGCCGTGCCATTCTTCAGCTGTTAACCTCAGCAAGTCACCTACTTTAATATCTTTAGTTTGTTCGATGGGAAAGGTGTTCAGGGCATTGGTCAGAGTATGAGCACTGATTTTTCGTTCACGGCGAAACGATAAGATCATTTTTTCTAATTGCCCCTGCCAGCCGGGGTATCTCAAGAGGTGACGTTTGATGCTATAGCCATACTGTTCTTGCCAATACATATCCAGCAGCTGATAAATATAGCCTGAACAATCTAAACCAATCCGTGCTTGCTGCAGTTTTGTTTTGAGATCAGCACGTTTAATTGAAGTGAGCTCCTGCTGTGTTTGAGCCAGATAGGCTTTAATTTCGCGCTGCAGGGTGATCAAAGAGCCTTTTCCTTCCGAGCGCCAATAATAGGTTCGGTTACCATCCGATATAAAGTAAGGGAGCTCAACCTTGATTCCATCAAGATTAAAATTAACAAATAAGTTAGCCAAATCGTGAAAGCTCGGCATTATTCGAGACCAAACTCAGTTAGCAAAGTAGTGATAAAACGTTGTGATTCATCGAGGAAGGGAAAATGTCCTGAGTGGTCAAAAGTAATTAACTTGGAGTGAGGAATCAGCTGTGCAAATTTATGAGCTTGGTGCCATGGCGTTTCAGGATCATTTTTACCCCACAGCAAAAGAGTTTCAGCTTGAATTTTGACTAGGTCATTACTAATATTTTCGGAGACAATTTTTTGTAAAATGGCGCGTTGCTGAGGGTTAGAATAAAAATGATCAGTAGCGGAGCCGGTGGCAGTTAAGAGTTTTAGTTTCCAGCGGCGAGGAATGAGCTCTTTGAAAGACTGGGGAATAAGGCCTAAAATATTTTTTTGCATTTGTCTTGATTTTGGTAAAGGATCCGGCAGCCCTGAAGATCCGATCAGGATTAATTTTTGTAGCTTTTCTGGGTGAGAAGCTGCATGTACGGCTGCCATCTTGCCTCCAAATGAGTGGCCCATCAGGTGATAATTTTGGTTCTGAGTGGTATGAGCAATAAACTCTTGCAGCCACAACACGTACTCACTTACTTGCCAGGTTTCAGTAGGGCTACTGGATTGTCCAAAGGCAGGTAAGTCAGGGATAATTAACTTGAAGTGAGCTGAGAGGGGGGTGATTAGTGGATGCCAAATTTGCCAGTCACAGCCCCAACCGTGGAGTAATACTAAAGGCTGGCCGCTGCCAATCACTTGGTACTGTGTTTTGACGTGATTAAAAGTCGCAAACATGCACTTCCTAACGTTTAACTTCGTAGCTTTCTAAATGTTTAATGAACACCACGGGAGCATCTTCTAAGAAAAATTGTTGGAATTCTTGATAGATAGCTAAGCGCTCAGTCTGATCAAAGGTTTTGCGACCTTTTTCCAATAAACTATCAATTCTCGTATTACGATAATGGATAAAGTTGGAGCTTTGTTCAGAATGCCATAAGGTATATTGATCAGGATCTTGAGGAGATTCTTGACCGACTAATAGAATTTGAAAGTTACTCGTATCAGGATAGTTATTAATCCGCACCGTGACCGTAATTTTCACATTTTCACAAATCGCTTTATCCTTAATGTCTTTATTATTTTGACATGAGGTGTACGCCTCTTGGCCAAGTTTTTCCCAATGTTGTTTGATTTCTTCAGCGTCTTTATGGAAGTTGGTGGTAGTTGTTAGCTCTAAATTTAACGGTTGCTGGGGTGGTTCGGAGAGGAGACGCTCGGTAGCACGTTCCAAATCATAGTCATAGGTTTTGGCGCCTTGAAAGCTGGCCCATGATTGGGGACTAATGGGCCCAGCAGCTCTGATGTCATCGGCAGGTTTAGGGGTAGCATAAGAGAGGGCTTGGCGTACATTTTTCAGGAATGCCGGATGGTTGTTATTAAAGAATACACCTAAATATCGATTGTAGTTGATGTGTTTAGTGACTTGGACAGTTGGCCAACTTTCTAACCCATACGATGTTGCCAGATCAGAAATTTGATCTACTTCTCCTCGTTTGAAGCCCAGCACGGCTTCTTCTTCTGTCAGATAAAAGCGATATACTAGGCGCTCGGTATCATTTTCTACAATCACTTCTTTGAGTTGAGGTCCATCGAGTTTATAGTTGACTAAACGATAGGCTCCCAAGCCAATAATATTTTCCTGAGTGAAAAACCCCATTCTTTTGATAGTTTGGGTTTTTAAAAGTGGTTGACTCACTACGGTGGGAAAAGCTACATAGGTGTCAGGTAACTTAAAAACAATGTCATTGGGAGTAGTAATGATTTTAACGTCTTTAAAATTATAGGTGACGTCGGCTGGGGTCAGAGGTTGGCCATCTTGCCAGGTGATGTTTTTTTTGAGAACGAAGCGAAAATCTTTGCCATCATTTTCTACGGTCCAACGCTCAGAGAGGTCTGGGGCAACTGATCCATCTTCAAGGACTTGAGTGAGACCGGCACTAAGCTTTTGTTGAATTGGTAAAGGTAAAGAGGTCAAAGAATACTCGCCGACCACTCCGATATAGGTGCGTTTTTTACTACTTAACCGATTGATAACTAAGGGAAGAAGGAGTGAAAATAAAATCACTGCAATCACAATCGAGGCCAACATCACAAACCCGTGTTTGCGCAAGTAGGCACTTAAATACCAGTAATAAGTTCGCATGTTTGAGTGTACTGCTTGTACGTTTGTTTAACTTTAAATCAACACAACTGTTAACAGTGAAGTGATAATAAACAACCCGACCAAAACGAAGCTGGCATAGAAAATGACTTTTTCTATTCCTCGTCGTGTATGGTAGGTTTCGCCACCGCCGCCCCAGGTACTGCCCAGTCCTGAGCCTTGAGCCTGCAATAAAATGGCGCCAGTAATTAAAATAGCGAGAATAATTTGGGCTCCAAACAAAAACGTATGCATATTCTTCCTCTCAACTTCATTTTAGCATTGTTAAGTAGCGACGTGTTGGCCGCGCATTTCACGGATGGTGGTGACGGTGACTGTTCCAGGATACGTAAGGTTATTTTTGATTTCGTCGCGAATCTTGAGTGCTAACACTTCCACGTCATCATCTTTTGATTTTTCAGGATCAAGGATGACACGCACTTCCCGACCTGCTTGAATAGCAAATGATTGCTTGACCTCTGGATAATGATTAGCAATTTCTTCCAGTTTTTGTAACCGCTTCACGTATTCATCATAATTTTCGTACCGGGCACCAGGGCGAGCTCCAGAGATCGCGTCTGCGATATATACAATCATTTGTTCAGCACCGGTAAATGGTGTGTCCTCATGATGCTGAGCAATACAATCGACTACTGCCTGAGGTAAGCCATATTTTTGAGCGATTTTGACGCCCAACTCTACGTGACTACCTTCTACTTCCTCGGAGACTTTACCGATGTCATGGAGTAAACAGCCCAATTTGACCACGTTGACGTCAGCTTTGAGTTCGTGAGCAATCTTAATACCAATCCGAGTTTCTTCTAAAGTGTGGGCAATTAAGTTCTGGCCATAAGAGAAGCGATACTTGAAGCGGCCTAACATTCGCATCAGTTCGACGGGTAAGTTGTAAACACCCACATCGTGACACAGCTTTTTGCCGGCCTCGAACATGATTTTATCGAGCTCAGTGCGGACCTTATCGACAACTTCTTCAATCCGTGTAGGTTGAATCCGGCCATCTTTAATTAAGCGCTCCAAAGCAATGCGGGCTACTTCACGACGGACAGGATCAAAACAGGATAATCGCACTTCGGTAGGCGAAGTATCGAGGTCAACATCGACGCCTGTATAGCGCTCGAAGGTATGAATGTTGCGACCTGATTTACCAATAATTTTACCTTTGGCTTCCTCGGATGGGAGTGTGACAGTGGAGATAGTGTACTCAGGGACGTACTCAGTGGCGCCATGTTTCATAGAATCTACTAAGATTTCTTTGACGCGCTCGTCAGCTTCGTCTTTAGCTTCTTCTTGGCGTTGGCGAATCAATTGAGCCATTTCTTTGCTGAGTTTCTTTTCCAAGTTATCCATCAGATAACTCTTGGCCTCATCGCGGGTCATGCTCGAAACTTCTTCGAGGCGTTTGAGAACATTTTGGCGTTGGTTCTCGAGGTTAGCTTTGAGTTGCTCTAGTTCAGAACGGTGTCGCTCTAGTTCTTGTTCACGCTTATCCATTTGTTCTAAGCGGATATCAAGTTTATCGAGTTTACTGTTTAGTAAGCGTTGTTGCTCTTCTAGTTGGCGGGAGACGTTACGAGCGTCTTGTTCGGCCTTGGTTTTAACTGCTAAGGCTTCATCTTTAGCCTCCACAATAATTTCTCGGGCTTTAGCTTGAGCTTCGCGGACGATAGCTTGATTATCGATCACCGCTGCTGGAGTGGGTGCTTTAGGTGCGGGCTGAGGAGCTGGCGCTGGTTTAGCCGTTTTGGCTTTAGGTTGAGGACCTTTGGAGGCAGTGGGAAACGGGGTTTTTGTGGCTGGCGCACCTTTGGGGGCACCGGCTGATTTAAAAATAGTTGATAAATTACCAAAAAATGACATATCACTCCTTACGAATCAATCCTAAGTAAAGGTTGCGTAAAAAGTGAGAGAAGAACTCAGCGCTAAGGTTAGCGACTGATGACCACAGCCAACTTCACCGGGGGCAAGAATGCTGCGGTGAAAGAATGTAAGTAATATAAAATAAGGTTACTTATCATGATTGGGCGTGCTTTAAATTCTCTCAAATATCTACACTTATAATGTCTATACTTAGTGATTGGGTTGAATTATAAGCCACATTTGCCCATAAGTCAACAAAAAAACCACCTCAGGGAGGTGGTTTTTAAATTGATCATTCAATCTTTTTTAGCGCGTCTCTTTAATTTTCTTCCAGATTTCTTGTTCAATTTCGTGCATGACTTTGGGATTTTCTGTTAGATAGGTCTTGGCGGCTTCACGACCTTGGGCAATGACTTCACCCTTATATCTGAAGAAACTCCCACTCTTCTCGAGTAATCCTTGTTCAGAGCCAATATCAATTACATCACCCACCTTGGAAATACCGTTTTCATCCATATCAAATTCTGAGACACGGAAAGGAGGTGAAAGTTTGTTTTTAACCACTTTGACGCGATGACGACTGCCGACAATTTTATCGCCTTCTTGGATGTTACCAATTTTACGAATATCAATGCGGAGCGAAGCATAGAACTTAAGAGCGTTGCCACCGGTGGTGGTTTCAGGGTTACCAAACATGACGCCAATTTTCATCCGCAACTGATTAGTAAAGATCACCAGGGTTTTGGTTTTATTGATAGCTGCAGTCAGTTTCCGCATGGCTTGTGACATCAACCGAGCCTGAACGCCCATTTGGGCATCGCCCATGTCACCTTCAATTTCAGACTTAGGAACCAAAGCGGCCACGGAGTCGACCACTACAATATCTACTCCGCCAGACCGAATCAGTGTCTCAGTAATTTCCAAAGCTTGTTCGCCATAGTCGGGTTGAGAAATGAGTAACTCATCCAAGTTAACACCAATTTTGCGAGCGCGCACGGGATCAAGGGCGTGTTCTACGTCTACAAAAGCGGCTACGCCACCCTGTTTTTGGACGTTAGCAATAGCGTGTAAACAGAGTGTAGTTTTACCCGAGGCTTCAGGTCCATAAATTTCTACAATCCGGCCCTTGGGAAACCCACCGACGCCAATGGCCAGGTCAACAGCAAGAGATCCAGTCGAGACAGCTGGAATTTCAGTCGTGTTTTTTAAACTCTCACCCAACTTCATGATCGAACCCTTGCCAAACTGCTTCTCGATTTGCTGCATCGCAATGTTGACAGCCTGCAGACGCCCTGATGAGGAATCATCACTCGCTGGAGTAGGATTTGCTTGATTAGAGGCTTTAGCCATATGGCTCCTTTCGGTACTTATTCGTATAGTCTGTGGTAGTCACTATACTTTATTCTGTTTATTCTGATCAATAGAGTAAACTTTAATTCTTGCAAGAACCGTAGGAAGTTTGTAAGAAAATCACTGCAAAATTGATATGAAATACTTAATGGGGCCTGCTATAATGATGCCTCTTCTTTAACAGCGGGGAGTAGTTCAGATGGCTAGAATGTACGCATGGGGTGCGTAAGGTCGCAGGTTCGAGTCCTGTCTCCCCGACAGTGATCGGTTTATTGCATGTCCTAAAGAAATGAGTTAAACATGCTAGAAACAGACAAATTTTTCTTTGTATCTTTTGAAGAAGAAGCAATCAACCACATTAGAAAAAATGGCCAACCTGAACTTCATACTAATATATATTCAGCCGAGGTCAGATTACAAGATCACGCTGAGAAACTTTATCAATTGATCTCAGCTGAGACCGTTACTGAGCGAGAAATTATCAATCAAGTTTTATCGATTATTGCTAGTTTAGATTTACCCCCTTTGGATCAAAAAGGACATGCTTGGTTAGCCTCGAGCGTAAATCAATACTTAGAACAACGATTAACATATCCCCAGGCTTATGCAATTGTGTATTTGAGTTTTGATGAACAAGGTAAAGCTGAAGATGCGCTGAGTTTTGGCAAGATTAATGGCCAAACCAATACTATTTTCTTAAACCCCTCTAGACCTGAATTAAAAAAATATCAAGCTATTTTTGAGACTGTGGGAGCTAGCCACGAATTTGAGTCAGTACAGCCTTTAACTGAAAGTGAGCAAGAGTTATTTGAGTTTTTTGAACAGAGAATTGAGTTAGCTACGGAAAGTGTTAAATTTTATTACGTGGGCCAAGAAATACGAAATGTAATTCCCACATTGCAACTTTGGAGTAGTTCTCAGCTTTTGGAAAGTTTAAATAGGCTTAGAAAACCATTAAATGAAAAGTACCCCTCATTAGAAATAGTGGCCCAAACTCTGCCTCCATATGATGGCAATGATGTATATATCACTATTAAAGGCACCAAATCTTTGTGAATACACTATTACCGCGTTAGGAATTAGTGAGTTGTGTGATATTAATCAGAACTCAAGTACTTGCCCCTCACTCCTAATTGCCATTTCCTGCCTCTGGCGGTATAACTAGATTTACTCTGCTCAGCAATCATGAAAAAAACTTCTTCGACTTTCGTGTGGCCTCAATGGTTGGGACATGTCGCTGCCTTGGTAGTAATGACGTTGTTTTCACTGTGGGGTGCTAAGGCATTATTTCACCCTGGCTTATATACTGCTCACGACATTTGGCATCAAGTAGCACGGTTGTATCATTACAGCCAAGCTTTACAAGATGGCCAATTTTTACCGATGTGGGTAGGAACGTTAGCGTTTGGATATGGCTATCCGTTATTTATTTTTTCGTATCATTTGCCGTGGTTAATTGCCATTCCCTTTTTAGGTGCAGGAATGTCAGTTTTTGCGACGCTCAAAACGTTATTTGGTTTAAGTTTAATAGTATCCGCGGTGACCATGTATGTCTGTGTGTATTATCTGACTAAAAGCAAGTTAGGGTCGCTAGTGGCAGCGGTGATTTATGCGTGGGCTCCTTATCACTTTTTAAGTATTTATGTCAGCGCTTCGATTGGCAATGCCTGGTCATTTGTGTTTGTGCCACTACTAGCTTGGGGATTGGCTTTGGTTTTGGATAAAAAAAGAACCGGGGGTATTGTTCTCATTGCGTTGAGTGTGGCAGCCTTGATTTTGACGCACCTGATGACATTAGTGTTAGTCTTGCCACCAATGATACTCTGGTTTGGTATCCAATGGTTAATTCGGTGGTGGCCGCAGCGCGAAGTGCATGAATTAAAACTGAGCTTTCTCACATTAGCCGCAGGCATCGGGTTAGCTTTCGTTATCACTGCATTTTATCTCGTACCTTTGATCACTTATTTGCCAATCATCAATGCTGGACAACAAGGCAGTGGTTTCAAAGGTCTCTACGAACGCAACTTAGTTACCCTTAAACAACTTATTTATTCACCTTGGGGCTTTGGGCCAATTGTCGATAATGCCAAAGATGGCGAGATCTCTTTTCAAGTGGGTATAGCTCAGTGGCTTGCCATGGGTATGGCAGGTTTAGCTTGGTTGGCTGTGTTGATCAAGTCACGCAAAAATGATGCCGCATTGCTGGCATTAGGAACAGCTTATGCTTTCACTATTTTATTAATGATTGATATCTCTAAACCACTGTGGCTGGTAGTCGATTCGGCAATTTCTATTGATTACCCTTTTCGGTTGTTACTGGTAGCGGTCTTTTTTGGTTCATTAGCAGCCGGGTATGTAATTGCTCAACTGCCATGGAAATTTATTAAAGTCATTGTGTCGGTACTATTAATAGGTGTGGCCGTTTATACCAATCGCAATCACATCCGCGTCAATCAATACACTGATGTGCCTTTGCAGTTGTATATTGATTCTGAGCTTACCACTAACACCTTCCATGAGTATTTGCCTAAGGGACAAGGTATGGTTGATCCGTGGGTGGGTAATCCGTTAGCCAGAAGTCCGCTCCTGTCGTCTGAGCAGCTGCAAGCCAGAGGTTTAACTACACAGGTGGGAGAAAGATATCCCAGCACAAAACTTTCACAAACGACGACACAGCTTGAGTTTGTAGTACAGTTGGAAAAGGATAGTGACGTAGCACTGCATCATTATGTTTTTCCAGGGATAAAGGTATTGGTGAATGGTCAGCCCGTTGAGTTTGAGCTGGATGCGAACACTGTGATTTTCAAGCGCTTGCCGGCTGGTGAGCATACCATCACCATCAGATATGAGCGGCCGTCGTGGGTATATCTAGGATATCTAGTATCATTACTGGGATTAGGAAGTACTGGTTATTTAGGGTACCGAGCGCTTTCCACACCGCGCTCAACTCACCAAAGGAAGTCATGAAAAAAGCTACTCATAAAAAAGTTATCGCGGTGATGCCAGCCTACAATGCCGCCAAAACCTTGGAAAAAACCATTAAAGATATTCCCCAAGGTGTCGTTGATGAAATTATCTTAGTCGATGATGGCAGCCGGGATGAAACGGTCAAAGTCGCCAAAAAACTAGGACTAACAGTGGTTACCCACCCCATGAACCGTGGTTACGGTGGTAATCAAAAAACCTGTTACACCGTGGCACTTTCTAATGGCGCTGATGTAGTAGTGATGATTCATCCTGACTATCAATACGATAGTAGTTTGGCAGATGAAATGGTGCAGCCTATTCTGGAAGGCCGCGTGGATGTGATGTTTGGTTCTCGGATTCGTAGCCGCCAAGAATCGTTAGCAGGGGGAATGCCCAAGTACAAATATTTTGGGAATCGGTTTTTAACCCTAATTGAAAACATTTGTTTAGGACAAAACTTATCAGAGTATCACACAGGATACCGAGCATTTAGTAAAGAAATTTTACAAAAAACTCCTTTTCATCGGTACTCAGATGATTTTGTGTTTGATCAACAAATTGTATTGGGTGCGCTCAGCAAAGGGGCTCGAATTGGTGAGATTGCTGTCCCAGTGCGTTATTTTGAAGAAGCCTCATCGATCAATTTTGTGCGCTCTTGTATTTATGGTTTATCGATTTTACGAGACGTCACACTCCACGTTGTGACCGGTGGCAAATACTTTGCTTAGAGCCTAAGCAGAAAGGCAGCATGTCGGAAACAGTTAATACCAATCAACCCCGTTGCCAAAGTTGTGGCATGCCGCTGGGAGAAGGTTTTTGGGGAAGTGAGGCCTCAGGAGCCCTCTCAAGCTCATACTGTCGATTTTGCTATCAGGAAGGGCAGTTTACGCAACCTGATTTGACGTTGGAAGGGGCTATCCAGCGAACCGTCACTCACATGACCACTGAGTTACATTTTGAACCAGAAAAAGCTGAACAAATTGCTCGTGGTTTCCTACCAACGTTGGAAAGATGGAAACATCAGGAAAATTCTCAATAAATTCTTACGTAGTTGTGATGATTTAACTCCGGTTACTGACTATACTAGTTATAGTAGTAAATATTTTGGACTTTATACCTATGATCGAAATTTTATTAGTCTTGCTGATTATTTTATGGTTGACAGGTAACCTAAGTATTCCTGGTTTAGTGATTCCAGATTTTGGGTTGATGGTGATTAATGGTCGTATGATTTCGCTGTGGGACCTCTTAACCTTCATTTTAATTTTGTGGATTCTGGGGTTACTACCAAGTCCTTTTCGTGAAATTGCTGGCATTTTACTGATATTGTGGGTACTTTCAATTCTAGGAATTTTAGCTTTTGCGGGCTTATCTAACTTGTTAGTCATTGCCATCATTGTGGGCATTGTGGCTTCATTATTTAGACGGTAAAGCTGAGCTAATTACATCACAACTGGGATTCGGCTAGACAAAGCCAAGTGAGACTGTTACAAGTGTAGCTGTGCCAAATACTGACCACTTCCAGCGCGTCTACCAGACCCTCAACCCTGAGCAACGCCAGGCTGTTGATACCTTAGATGGACCGGTGATGGTCATAGCGGGGCCTGGAACAGGCAAAACCCAGGTTTTAGCAGCGCGGATTGCTAACATTCTTCTCAAAACCGATACGAATCCGAGTTCGATTTTGGCACTGACTTTCACAGAATCGGCAGCCAAAAATATGCGCCAACGGTTAGTGAGCATGATCGGTAAAACCGGGTACTACGTCCAGATTCATACCTTTCACTCTTTTTGCACTGACGTTATCCAAAGTCATCCTGAGTTTTTTAGCATCGATCGTGATAGTCATCCACTTTCTGAGCTAGAACGTTATGATTTGTTGCAAAGTATCATCGATCAATTGCCTCTCCAGGCCCTCAAACCTTTAAATACACCCTACTTTTATCTCAGAGACATTGTTAAAACTATTTCTGATCTGAAGCGTGAAGGTTTATCAGTCGCCGATTTTGCTACCATCGTCGCCAGTGATCAAACGTTATTTGCCGCTCAACAGGAAACTCTTAAAAAAACTGAAAAAGCTCGCTGGGAAAAACAGTTAGCAAAAAATGTAGAGTTGGTGCAGATTTATGAACGATATCAACAAGGTTTGCGAGACAGTTTGCGATATGACTTTGACGACATGATTGCGTTGGTTGTGGGAGCGTTCAAAGCGGAAGAATTGTTACTGACTGAGTATCAAGAGCGGTTATTGTACTTTTTAGTTGATGAGTACCAAGATACTAACTCGGCCCAAAACCAAGTGGTGGATTTATTGGCTTCGTATTGGGAAGAAAGTGCCAATATTTTTGTTGTAGGTGACCCTAATCAAGCTATTTATCGATTTCAAGGTGCGTCTCTGGAAAATGTGATTGGTTTTACTAAACGTTATCCGGCAGCCCAGGTCATCACTCTCACAGTCGGTTATCGTTCTCCCCAACAGATTTATGATGCAGCAGCCACATTGATTACTAACAATCAAACCACTACAGCGGCTAAAACCTTCAATTTAAGTATAGCTTTGCAAAGCGTCCACCACTCTAAAGATACCACCATTAATATCTATCGCTCACCTTCGCAAACACTGGAAAGTGTGTACCTGGCATGTGCGATTGAAAAATTAATTAAAAGCGGCGTCAACCCTTCCGAAATCGCGATTTTATATCGTAATAATAGTGATGCAGCTGATATTATGACTGCCCTCGATAAATGGCAAGTGAGATATGAGATAGATGGTGGCAATAACGTTTTAGAAGTTGAACCAATTTGTCAGTTGCTTGATTTGTTCCGTGTCATTCAGACCGTAATTGCTGGCAATGAAGATGGTTTGACGTACAAAGTAATGAGTTATGAATGGTTAGGTTTATCACCATTATTAGTCATGCAGGCGGCGCGGGCGGCCAGTAAAGCTAAGTGTAGTCTGGTGGAAATTATTCAGCAGGGTTTTGAAGTTTTTACTAAATATCAATTTGATCAAGAAGTAACGCCACTCGAGTTTGAGGCACTCAAAAACTTTGTGACCCAAGTTTCACAATGGGCGAGCAAAGATGCTCAATTGACCTTGCCAGCCTGGTTTGAAGTAGTCATTACTGAGAGTGGCTTTTTGAAATGGCTTAATCAACGGCCAGATAAAATTGAGTTACTAAATGCTCTCAACTCGTTGTTCAGAGAAATTAAAGCCCTCAGCTCGGCGCGACGGGAGTTCAAACTGGCAGATTTCTTAGCCGTGTTAGAAACCTTGGAAGCACACAGCTTGCCGATTACGATGGAAGACTTAAATGTGACTGAGAACGCGGTCAGGTTATCTACGGTTCATAAAGCCAAAGGCCAAGAATGGGAACACGTTTTTATTGCCCGGTGCGTGGACGGAAAGTGGGGCAATGCGATTAAACGTGAGCTCTTGCCGTTGCCCAGTGGTATTCTCCACAATACAGATTTATCACAAAAAGAACGTAATGAAGATGATCGGCGCTTATTTTATGTGGCTATCACTCGCGCCAAAAAAACCCTCACTATTTGTTATCCAGAAACCATCATCATGGAAAACCGTAGCAAAGCGGTGGTCGGAAGCGTCTTTATCGAAGAAATTAAAGATCACCTCACCGAACTCGATGATGAGCTGTGTGCTTCAGTAGTCAATAAAGCTGATGAGCATTTAGTGCAGTTACTTTCCCCAGCTCCCTCGCGTGCTACCTCGGTCTCAGAAAAAACCTTTTTTGAGCACCTTGTCAAAGACTGGCGCCTGTCAGTAAGTTCACTCAACACGTATCTGCACTCACCGCAAAGTTTTATTGAGAGTTGTTTATTAAAAGTGCCCACGACGAAAGCTCCCGCTTTAGCTTTTGGGACTGCGGCTCACTTTGCTCTGGAACAGCTCATGAAAGAGTACCAGCAAGATGGTCAGTGGTTATCAGTCGCTAAATTCTTAGAGTATTTTGAGATGAGTTTAGCCAAAGAAGATTTAACCACCAGTCAATTTGAAGCACGAAGAGCATATGGTCGTCAGGTACTGACGCGATATTACCAAGAATTAATGATAGAGCCCCCACGGCCGGCGTTTGTAGAGCGTTTCTTCGGAGTGGGATGGAGCCGGACTGTCTTAGATGATATCGTTTTAACCGGACGGGTAGATCGCATTGACTGGATTGATATGAAAGCTCAAACCACCCGGGTGGTAGATTATAAAACCGGCACGCCGCGAACAATGGGTGAGATCGAGGGCAAAACGATATCGGCTGAGTTATCAGCTCGTGAACAGAGTTTACCAGAGAGCATCCGTGGACCATACAAGCGCCAGTTGTTGTTTTATAAATTGCTGACTCAGCTTGATAAAACCTTCCAACCAACTGTGACTAGTGGCGTGTTTGAGTTCCTCGAGCCTGATAAACAAAGTGGCAAGCTGGTGCAGCGTCATTTCGAGTTACCCGATGATGAAGTAGAAGATCTGAAACACATCATTAAAGAAGTGATGGCTGAAATTAGAGGTTTGGCATTCCTGAAGTAGCCAATATGGCAGTGAACAATTTTAAGTGCAATTATTTCCAGCTCGGAAGTGCAAAATAAACTTGATTAGCCCAGTCAGTGGAGACAGGTATGCCAGTCCAATTGGGATACCAAACCACAAAGTTAAGGGCAATAGCTAGTACCACCAAGGTGCTTAACCACGCGCTGCGTTGGTCATCCCAACTCCGAGCCAGTTTCACCAGCCAGTAGCTGAGCAAAATGCACATCAGTGGAACAGCAGGGGTATAGTGATAAAAGAACATAATCCGCGGTGAGCGAATCCAGAGAACCCATACTAAACAATACGCCATGAACGTAAACCATAAGGCAATTAACTCCCGGGCAGGCGGGCGGCGAAGTGGTAAAGCGACGTATAAATATACGAAGTAAAAACCTGTCAAAATAGCCACCACCGCTCCTGACCAAAATAAGGCTGTGTTTCCCTGGGCATAAATATTAGCAATCTGGCCACCTTCACTATATTGGACGTGATACCAAACCGGGCGCAAGTTTAAAAACCACTCAAAAGGCCGTGATTGATACCCGTGTGTGGCAGTCAAGTGAGTCTGATACCACCAAATTTGGCGGTGCAGTTCTTGGAAGTGTGCTAGGTCTTTGCCTTGTAAAAACATATGTGAATAGCTTAAAAAGTATAAGGAGATTGGCAAGAAGACTAAGGTTAAGATTACAGCTTTCAGGCCATGAGTTAACTCGCTACTGAGTTGGCGTAGGTGCGTGGTTTTAGTGGCTATGCTTCCGGCATAAAACAAACTAGCCAGTCTCCATAGTTCACACAAGCCCACAATCCCTATAGCAAAGACTCCTGACCATTTGCTGCCCATTGCTAAACCGCCTGCCAGACCCGTCCACAACAACCTCTTAAAGCTGGGGCTACCCAGTTGCAGATTGGGCGAAGTGTTGAGATGCTTTCGGAACTGCACGTAGGCCAGTAAGGTCAGTAAGATAAAAAAGGTGACGTGAATATCATTCATGGCAATGCGCGATTGGACTAAAAGTAAGCCATCTAAACTAGCTAACAAGGCCGCCAGTAAACTCAAGACTTCATCCTCAAACAGTTCTTTGCTTAAGGCATATACAGCATAAATGACCATCACCCCAAACATCACTGAGCTGATCCGCCAACCAAAGGCATTTTCACCAAAGATGAGCATGGCTAAAGCTTGGGTGTACTTAGCCAGTGGCGGGTGTAGCCAGTCCACAGCGGTGTTAGGTTCCACAGGTGGATTCCACCATTCATAAGCTCTAGGGTCGTTGCGAGCAATAAGCTTGGCAGTCACTGAGTGATAGACCTCATCAAAAATATAGGTAGCGGGCTGATCTAAGCGGTAAACACGGGTAACAAAGGCAAAAGCTAAGATAGCAATCAGGATAGTTTGGCGGTATTTATCAACTAACTGTGGTAGCCAACGTACAGAAGGTGGCCAGTGATCATGAGTCGGAAGACCTGCTTTTTTCGCCATACACTTTTTAGCTGAGGAAGTAAATAACTACCATCACAGAAGCGCCAAACATAAACGTAGTCAATAATAAAGGTTTATCACTCAATAAGACTCGTTCTGGTGACTCACCTTCATTACTTTCATAGACGAGCTGTAGATATCGCATCACGCCAAAAATCACAAACGGCAATGTCAGCATCAGTAATTTTTGTGACTGCAAAGTCCGAGGCAAAATGGTGTAGAAGTCGGCTAAGCGCTCATCAGGGCGCACGACTTCATTTTGAAAGGTGAACAGCGCATAGGTCAGCCAAGTTGCATTGGCGAACATCCCGGTATATTGGTCCAGCAGCCGCTCGCTATAACCTTTGAGGGCTTTACGCGTTTCTCCCAAGACTTTGCCAGCCATCAACGTCCGTTCACTTTGGCGCTTACCCACAGCTAAGAAGAGTGACGCTGACACCACAGTCAGTAAAAACCAAACGCTCATATGGAGATTGACGACGACGGCTCCAGCGTAAATCCGAATTAAAAAGCCGGTTGCGATCGAGACCACATCTAAGATAGGAATATGCTTGGTGACTTTGGCATACAAAACTTGTAAACAGAGGTAGGATAAAATCAGCAACCTGAAAAAGCCTGATAACCATAGTGATAAAAAGAACACCATCGTCAAGCCAGCAATCGCAGTGAAGACTGCCACGGGAATAGGTAACTTTCCTGAGGCAATTGGGCGCTTTTTCTTGAACGGGTGTTTGGCGTCAGCTTCGTAATCAATGATGTCATTAATGATGTAGACGCTGGAAGTTAAGATACAAAAAATGCCAAAAGCGTACGTCACTGTCACAGCATACGGCAAACCTTCTTGGGGAGTAAAAAAGAAAAACCCGGAAAAAACCAGTGCCGCGTACAAGGCCAGGTTCTTAATCCATTGGCGAGGACGAGCGGTTCGTAAAATCAAAAAGGGTAATGAATCAAACATTGCGATTTATTTCTGTGACTGGCGCCATTTGGCCCAAATCAAAAAGCTAAACACCATACTACAAACTACGCCCATTGTAATCACTTTGCCCAGTGTATTCAATTGCAATGATAACAAACCCATCAGTAAACTCATCAGCCAATAAAAAATTGCAATTCGGCGGCGACCCCACCCCAGGACATCCATTAACTTATGATGAAGATGGCCACGATCTCCCCACCAAGGTGATTTGCCAGCAATAACGCGGCGTGTGACAGCAAAGATGGCGTCCGCAGTGGGGACTGCTAAGACCATTAAAGTGGTAGCTACTTTGGCACCTGCCACAATCGCTAAGACACTCAAAAAGTAACCCGCTAATGAGCCAGCTCCGTAACCCGGGAGCATTCGTTGAGGATAAAAATTCCAGATCAGTAAACCTGCAAAGGCGCCCGATACGATAAAAGCGAGCTGAGCGGAACCAAATTGGGTGGGATCATCAATAAAGCGATACGAAAGAATGCCAATGAATAACGCGGCAATACTAACAAAGCCTGGCATTTGACCATCAACGCCTTTGGACCAGTTGACGATGTTCATGTTCCAGACAATAAATAAGACAGCAAATAAATCAGCTAAGATCCAAATAGTTCGCGTTTTACCAAATAAATCTAAAGCCAGTTGCGGTTGATTGAGATGAATGACGTCCCCACCCAAAGGATTGCCGACGTAGGCAATACCAATGCCCGCAGCCACTACGCATAAGCTAGCCAGCAAACCTGCCGCTAAGCGATAAAAAGGATGGATGTTGTACAAGTCATCTAAGAAGCCGGTCACCACCAAGATGGCTGCTCCAAACATGATGCCAATCAAATGTTTGTCGAAAGATAAGAAAAGACAGCTACTAATCAACACCGCTCCAAAAATGACGAGACCACCGCCACGGGGTACTGCATGCTGATGCAGAACCTTCACATGCCTTTGGTCCTCAGGATTATCTACCCACCCGTGAGCTTTATACCAAGCTATTACGGCAGGGGCAATTACGGCGGCAGCTAGTGTGGCTGTCAAAAATGACCACATAGGTATTACCAAACTATTAATACACTGCGGATGACTGCTAGGGTTAGCACCATCTGCAAACCAAACGTCGTCCAACTAAACAACCATAAAATTAAGGGATCATAATAGCGAAATTTTTTGAGTAAAAGAATGTGTAGAACAGTCATCATCACTGATAAAACTGGGAACAAAAACAACCACTCCTTAGGAGCCAGATGTTGGGAGGGTAAGGCTAACGTATAAAATAATGGCACAAGCGGTTGGAGGACGATATAACTGGCGGTGGTGAATAACGTCAAAAACAAACCCAACACGCCACATAAAGTCATCGGGGTTTTGACCACGGCGGGTAGTGACAGAAAATAAGGCCAATTGTGCCAGCGAGCAGAAAAACGAGACGCCATACCTATTGATTATACGCTAGAGTCGCTTCCAAAGGGTGAAGTGATGGAAGTTTTGATTAGGAATGTAGTTGTCATATACATATTCATAAAATTCAGGGAAAGGATCACTTTCATTTTTCATGATTACCACATATTCAGGCTGATGAGCTTTGAAATCTGCCAATGTTTCCTCATGCACGCCTAAGTCCTGAATGTGAAATGAAACCGTGAACCGCCCGGTGGGGATTTTTTCACTCAAGGCATACAGCATAGGATTAGTGCCCCAAATAAATAAGTAAGGATCTGCTGAGGGTTTGATCATGCTCGCTGCTAGATAGTTATCGCTCATGATGGAGTTAAATTGATCACGATACTCAGCTGGCGAGAGTTGGCCTGTCATTACTTTTAGGTAACGTTGGTAGTAGGCTACCGTCGGGTAGGAATAGACGCCGATCACATCCACCATTACCCACAACAGGGCAACCATCACTAGCCCAAGCGACAAACTTAAACCATTAGCTACAATCCGTTTCGGCGTAAAGGTGAAGACGTTCTCGACTAATAATCCCATCACTAAAGCAAGGGGGGGAATTATTTGCAAAAAGTAATGAGGATAGGGGCGATTAGAAAGTAGGGCGGCAAATAAGGCGAGTACCAACCAACTATAACTAAATTGAAAGCTCGGTTTGAGTACTTTAGTCAGCAGAGTGACGACCATAATTAAACCTGCGGCGAGGAGGAACTTGCCCGGCAAAGTGAAAGCAAAGCTCAATAAAGGGTTGGTAATGCCTAAATCCCAGTTGCCGGCGTAATGAAAGTTATAGAGCAGTCCAAATTGTAAATAAGCTGCCAGTGAGCCGCGCATAAAGTAATACGCTATGGAGAGTAAGAGGGGCAGAAAAAAGCCCACACCAAACAGCCCGGTGGCCATCACGATGTGGAGGCCATCTTGATACCGTTCACGGAAGCTTTTCTGGAAATTAAGTGCCGTTTGCCAGAACAAAAACCAGCCGATGACTGCAAACCCGGCCCAGTCAAATAAGGCGGGGACTTTGGTCATCAACCCTAAACCAAAACTAAAACCCGCCGCGAGTAACCACCAGCTTTGGGAGGCGCTGACTAATGACTGAGTGCGCAACGGGGTTTGATCGATAAAACTGGTAAATAACTGAGTTTTGCTCAGCCACCAGGCTCCCACCATCACAAAGCCCATCACAAATAGCTCGCCATTGGGCAAATTACCTTCAAGCGTGGGGATAGTAGTCATGATTACAAATAAGGCCATAGCAGCATGACGTGCCCAAGGATGCATCATGAGGCGTTTTACCAGTGACCAAAAGGCAACTGTCGTGACAAGCATCCAGACTGTATTTAAAATGCGAAACCAAAATTGGTGGGGTACCATGGCCAAGTAATAAATCAGTGGTGTTTTGTGATCAACAATATCGAGGTACAAACGTTGTCCATGTCGTAGCGCTAAACCGATGGTGAGATAAATCCCTTCATCCCCGTACCAGTAGGGTTCGCAATAATTGGGAAGACGAAGAATGAGCAGGGTGACGAGCCAGAATACCAGGCCTAAATTACGGCGAACGAAGCCATCAAAAGTTTTGAGCAGAGTCATAATGTACTCATTATACTTTTTCTGTGACCCGATACTCAATATACTTTCCGAGCATTAAACGAGTATGAGCATCGATGCCTGGTAATGCCGAGAAGAAAAAACCAATAATCGGTAACAGTAAAAACTCCAGTGGTTGGAGGATGTAGGATAAAACATTGCGTTTATTGGGTCGGGGTGGCCGGTTAGCCGCATCAATGGCAAAAATCACTACCATCGAGATGAGTGATAAAGTCAACAAAGCTGAGGTGACCTGAGGTAAGGTCTTGCCGAGCACAGTGCGGCCAAAGTTTTCATTAAGGAGGGGCGGCAACATGGCTGAGACAGTAATGGCAAACCAATTAACCGGCCAAAGGAAGTGATCTTCGATGACTTTGAGGACCCGAATGGTTTTATCCCAAAAGGGCACACCTTCGGTCAAAATATATTGGCGGATAATGTAAGCATCATCACTGACTCCCCAAGCCCAGCGCTTGAGTTGCTCATATTGATTGACCAGCGTATTCCAGGTGCCCGAAGCTTCAGCCGCATCAGCGTAAATGGGCAAGAAAATGGGTTCTACCTCAAAGTTACCTTTTTTGGCAAAGTATGATTTGAAAAATAACCGATAATCTTCGGGAATGACGTCAGTATCCCAGTACCCAATGTCATCGACGTGTTTGAGCGAAGTAGTGTAGGTGGAAAAGTTCACTAAGCGATCTTTGCGCATCAGGATATACATTTGGGTGACTGAGAAGACAGCGGCTAGCACGCGCACAGGAGCTGGCACTTTCCAAATATTATTGTAGAAAACGATGCCACCTTGCCAAATTTTATTAAACGGTGTCTTGGTTTTGAGGTAATCGAAGGTGATAGCGCTAAAGTAATGATGATGGAAAAGAGCATCAGCGTCTTCGCTGGAAATGGTGATTTTTTCGATTGGTACGCCAGCTTTATCGACTAAGAACTTTTTAGCTTGTTTAGCTCCCCAGCACGTGTTGGAAGATTTTCCTTTTACCTCACCGTCAATGTCCGGATGTAAGGTAGTCCAGACATGACCAAAGACTTTTCCATATTTGGCTTTGAGGGCTTCAGCTTTCTCAAGAGCTGGTTCACCTTCACGCTCTTCGAAGGACACCATCAAGTGCAGGTTTTTAAGCGGGTAGGACTGTTGACTGAGGGCATCGAGGGTTCTTTCTAACGTTGCCAAGGGTTCTTTATAGGTAGGAATGACAATAATGTGATGAATTGTGTCCCAACTGTCAGGAAAATTGGCTTTTAGATCTTTAAGCCAATTAAAAATACTGGCCGCTTTAATCTTGTAGTGGGCCATGACCGATAAAACTGCTAAAGTAATGGACCGGTATAACCAATAGACCGTAAAGGTGATCACGTAATACGCTACTGCCGTCGGAAAAACCAACGATCCCCAGAAGGGAAACAAGATCAGCGACCACGAGAAAAACCCAGGCAAAATTTCTAAAGCACGTTGGGTGCGGACCGGGTGGCGACGAAAGTAGGTTTTAATCACTGAGACTATTGTAATTGGAGGTTGAGAATTAAACAAACTCCAACTATAATACATATTTGATAAGTAAAATATGAAAATTGAATTACAACCACGAGAATTAGCTTTAGCCATTGAACAACTGCGTAATTTAATCAATGACACGCCTGTTCACTGGTTATCTGCCCTTGACCTAGGATATAAAAAGCAGATGGGTTTACCCTCTATTATGGTGGGAGCCAGTAATTCTTTGAAAGATTTTAGTGAGCAGTTAAAGAAGAATGAAACTGATAACTTAAGTCCTGAAGAAGAACAATTTGCACAACAGTGTTTACAATTATTAGCCACATTGCGCTTTTTTCAACAAATTCAAAATGAAAGTCAAATTAATCACGAGGTCGATAATGATGGAATGCGAAGTTTGGCTCGAGTTTATGAGGGTGATATAGTCCCTACTATTAATACCTTATTTCAACAATTTTTAACAAAATTAGAGAATTTGGGATTAATTCCTAGAGTAGTGATCCATATTAGTGATAAAGTTGCTAAAGTTGGTCCCACTCATCTAACAAACACCGATATCGATACCTACTTTAAAACTGCTGGCGATTAAAATAAGTTATTAAGCCTTATTTCAGTTAGAAAGCATACTTTCTATGCAATCACCCTCATATGGTCCCGAAGGTAGTCGTCAATACTATATTAATATCGGACACAAAATTTATAAAGACAGTTACGGTGAAGATCAAGAAACGGTTGCCATTTTAGAGAATCTTAGACAGTTACTGGCAGATGACAATCTTTGGTATAGCCTCAACCCCGAACAGCAAGCATCAGTTGCGTCAGCTATTCGGCAAATGTGGATGTATCGTGAAGTAGGCAACTCAGCTCCTGAAGCATATCTTGATGAAGAAGATGAGTTGTATGACAAAGTCATGCCACAACCAAAGACACCTGAAGCACCTGGCGCTGACTGGGATAGTATGTGGGCTAGATTAGTTAGTACAGATGATGATAATGAAGGTGATGTGGATGAAGAAACCTATGCAGGGTTTAATGACTTAATTGATCAATCTACTGTTAGCAATGAGCGCTTAATATTTTTTAGTTTAATCGAGGCTATGCAAGCTTTTTTGATTGAGCCAAAAAATCCGGGCTTATATCAGGGTTTATTAGACCAGTCAATTTCTGGTGATGACCTCGATGTCGATAACGACATACGTCCCTATGGGGATTTGTAATCTCTATCATGCCCGCTTCCCAATCAATTTCTATCGAGCAATTTGTCGAATTTTATCGTGACGATTTGTCAGCGATGTTTAGTGACAATCCCGCTTTTGTCGCTGGTTTATCTGAGTTTTTGAAACAGCTGGAAAACTTTGAGCATCAAGGTAAAGTAGATAACCGTGAACACGTCGAAACTTTTCTGACACAGGCAGAAGTCTACTTGCAACGAGTCATCAGCAGAAGAGAAGCAGCAGAGGATGATGAAAAAATCAAAAGTACCTTATTATTTCTTGCTAAAGAAAATGTCGGCAAGTTAGGTGCTTTATTAAGAGAACAAGGGAACACGCTCGATACTCTCAAATTACAACTAGTGAGAATGTTGGCATACGCGGAGGATAGTGGCTTTGTGAATGCTTATCCTCGAATTAATAATCCTAAAGATTTTGAAGCCGCTTACTATACCCATATCGAACCTAATTTAAGTAAAAATCACCCTGACAAACTAGGATTAGTAAAAAACTTGTTAGAACAAGCCAAGAGCCTCAGAGAAGATAACCTTTATTATGAGCAAATTATGAAGGAGCTTCGCAATACCGCCCACATGGTTCCGTTGGCTGAACACTATCGAGTTTATGATGACCAAGAAATGGTGGCCATTGCCTACGACACTCTATTTGAAAAAGCTGAGAAGACTCCGCGTTTAATTGAAAGTGGGAGAGCTTTCACGCCTCAGGATTTAGAGGAGTTCATGGACAGTTTTTTAAGTGATTATCCTGATAAACCCGCGGCTGTTTCATTGGTATCACAATACTTAAAAGAAGCCACACCTCAACAAGCTAGTAATTTAGTGATCGATGGTTTTCATTATCTTTCATCAATGACTGATAATGATAAACGTGCTTTTCATCTCTTTTTACGAGATATTAATGAAGCAGCAAGAAATCTGCAGCATACTGAAGGTCTAACTCAAGAAGATCGGCAGGAAGCTCAACGCATATATGGCACCAATATTTGGACACTCATCAAATGGATGGAAAAACTAACGGGCAAGAAAATTCTTAAAGACTAAGTGGGCATTGTTAGCAAAAACTTGCTTTTCAACGCCTAGGAACTCGCTCACATATTCAGCAGTATTGGCAATCATCCATGGTTCACAAGGCTGGCCTCTAAATTCTTGTGGGGCTAAAAAGGGGGCGTCGGTTTCCAGTAATAAACGTTCTACTGGTGTAATTTTGGCGATGCTACGGAGGTGGTCAGCGTTCTTGTAGGTTACATTGCCAGCCAAGCCAATATACGCGCCCATTTCTAAAGCTTGACGAATGTAGTTAAGAGGGCCAGAAGCGCAATGTAGGATAAAGGGTTGCTTTTCATCATGGTGCTCTTTTAAAAGTGAGATCACATCCCAGTAGGCGTTGTCAGCCGTTGGTTCTTCCGGAATTTCTTTATCCCTCACATGCAGAATTAATGGTTTGGAATGTTCTTGGGCTAGTTTAATGTGGGCAATAAAAGCTTCTTTTTGAAGTGTCATGGTGTGAGCTTTATGCTCTGGTTTCACCCAATAATAATCGAGGCCCACCTCACCCACTGCCATCACTTTTTGTCCAGTTATTAATAAGCTTAATTCTTTGATATCGGTGTGAATATCTTCTAGTTGGCTTTCAAATCCAGTTTCATTTTTTTCAACTTTACTTTGGTAAACCTCTGGGTGAATTCCAATGGCGGCATACAGATTCTGCTCTTGCTCAGCGATTTCTGTAGCGACCATGCTGCTGGCGAAATCAGTGCCAATGACGACACTTTTTTCCACTCCATGCTCTTGGGCTTTATGCCACTGTTGTTGCCAATCCGGGTACAGTGGCGGTAAGTTATAGTGGCAGTGAGTATCGAAGATCATACGTGACAATTACTCTGCTAAACGAGGAAACAAGGGTGATAAAGCAGTGATTTTTTCTTGCGTAAAATGACTGAGAATAGTCTTAGCGGTAGAGGGCATAAATGGTTGCAACTGAGTGGCGATGCGGACAATTTTTTCGATGGCGGTTGTGAGCGTTTGTGCTTGTGCTTCACCAGTTTGTTTCCAAGGTTGCTGCTCACTTAAAAACTGATCAGCAGCAGCAATATCAGCCCAAATGTTATTTAAGGCCTCACTTAGTTCAATTTCGTGAAAAGCTCGTGAAAACGACTCTTCCTTGAGGAAATTGAGCTGATAATCATCATTCTTTTCACGCGTGAAAAAGGGACTAGGAACATCAGCTTTCTCACACAGTTTAGCCACCCGTGAACATAAGTTGCCTAAGCCGTTCGCTAAATCTGCGGTATAGATTTCAGCAAACTTATCATAACTGAAATCACCATCGGCATGACTAGGAATATACTTCAATAAATAAAAGCGCACTGGTTCTAAGCCATATTTTTCCACCACTTCAAAAGGATCAATCACGTTACCTAATGATTTGCTCATTTTCTGACCGTTAGCGGTAATGTAGCCGTGGACGGAAATCTTTTTGGGTAATGCCAAACCGGCAGAAAGTAACATGCCAATCCAATACACTGAGTGAAAGCGATTAATGCCTTTCCCAATCACATGGGTAATTTCACCATCCTGTGTCCAGTATTTTTGCCACTGTTCTTGATCCCAGCCCCAGCCAATGGCAGTCATATAAATAGCTAACGCATCAAACCAGACATACATCACTTGGGATTCATCGCCTGGGACAGGCACACCAATGCCACGGCCACGTTGATGTGAGCGCGAAACACTAAAATCCTGCAAACCTTGGCGGATAAAACCAAGCATCTCATTTTTGTATTGATCGGAAACAATATGCAGTTGATCAGTGGCAATTAAATTTTCGATTTGGCTTTGGTACTTAGAAAGTTTAAAAAAGTAATTTTCTTCTTCAATTTCTTCTGGTGGGACCAAATGTTCTGGGCATTTACCATCAACCAATTCATCAGCTGTATAAAATGCCTCACAACCCACGCAGTACAAGCCTTTATAGGTTTTTTTATAAATATCACCAGCATGGTCACAAAGTTGCCATAGTTTTTGGACACCTGGCCAATGATGGTGTTGATCGCTACCCCGACCAAAACCAGTTAGTTCAATCCCAAAATGTGTATACGCATCTTTGAAAATCTGAGCATACTGATCAAGCCAGTCTTGAACAACCACACCCGCTTTTTCTGCAGCTTGAACATTTTTTAAGCTATTTTCGTCAGCGCCCGAAGTAAATGAAACGTCCTTGCCAATTAAGCGTTGATAACGAGCCACACTATCGGCTTGAAACCATTCTAGTACATGACCTAAATGTGGCTTGGCATTGACGTAGGGAATAGCAGTGGTGATGTGGTAGGTGTTAGACATGTTGTAACGGATGCATCTTCAGAATTTAGCAACCTTATTTTAGCAGTTTTTGGTTCAAAATGGGTTCTCAAAGTGCGAAAGATATGATTGGTAGCCACTAACATTAAACCCAATACATAATCATCATACCTACTTTTTGAAGAAAGGTAATTTTCTTAAAGTGCGTTCAGCCCACTGATCAGCAGTCATTTTTTCGAGCGCTAGTTGCCAACCTTTTTTGCCTTTAACTTCAGCAACTGAGGAAATGGTAGCACTGGAAACTTGTAAAGCTTTTTTAATTTCTTCGTACGATTTACCTTGTTGAAGTTCCCACAAAATACCTAAGCGTTTGGCAAAAACCAAGCGCTCAGTATCAGTAAGAAAATCGGCCAAAAACGCTTGAACGTCGTTGGGATGTTTGAGGTCGGCGAGGAGTGTGTACAGGCGGTTGAGGAGTTGTTGGTGGTGTTTGGCGGGTAAGGCGTGAGATGAGGTTTGCACAGACTTCGATTGTACCAAAGAAAACCAGAATCGCTACGATCAGTTGCCATTGCCAAACGATGTTTTGCAACTGTAAGAACATCATAGTTTGGAGACAGAGGGCAGTCAAAAGTCCGCGCCGAGAGCTCAAAAAAAGATAGGAAAACAAGAAAAAATTAGCGATGATGAGAACTATTTGAAAAGGAAGGTATGAGTTGGCAAGTAGGACGTGTTGCAGTTGCTGTGGTGGAATGACTGTCACAATATGGAGTAGGAGTAAGTAGAAAGGAACACTAGCGATTAATGTCGGCCATCGAGTGCGATACGGTGAGGGGGTAGATAGCTGGGGTGAAGATAAATTGAGGGGTGAGTCAGATTCTATTGACGGTGAGTCCAGGGATAAACGTGAGCGAGCTTTCGGCATGTTTTATTATGACAGTTTCAAAGAGAGGTGAGTAGTCTTTCTCTGCTATACTGAAAGTATGTCAATGGAAACGCTGATAGTACTAGTAGTCATTATTTTAGGATTTGTAGGCCTGTATGGGCTGATGTGGTCGGTGCGGAGTAAAAATCAACCTCAGGAACTTGAAACTCTGATTAATCAGGTCTTTGGCATGAGCGCGGCCAAAATTGCCGAACAAAGTCGTCAGCTATTAGCCAGCGAAAAAGAGACGATTAAAGTTGATCTCGCCAATAAACAACACGTCATCGAAGAGCTGGTCAAACAACTGCAAAATGATATGAAAACTCGCCAGGAGGAAATTCGGCTTTTGGAGCAGGATCGTGTCAAGAAGTTTGGTGAGCTGAGTACGTCATTGGAACAGCATCGCTTACTAGCTGAACAAGTTCGCGTCTCGACTCAACAATTAGCAAACGTTTTATCGAACAACCAACAACGGGGTGAATGGGGTGAGCGGATCATTGAAGACTTGATGCAAGCAAATGGCTTAGTGGAAGGCGTTCATTATCTTCGTCAATCAAAACAAACTACGGGCACGTTACGGCCTGATATTACCTTGTTATTACCTAATGAACGAATTGTGGCAGTAGATGTTAAATTCCCCTACGCAGAAATTCAAAAAATGGCGATTGCTGATTCCAAAGCTGCTCAACAAGCTCATCTCAAACAATTTGGTATAGATCTAAAAACGAAGATTACTAAGGTGACTGAGTACATTAATCCTGCTGAACAAACGTTGGACTACGCTATCTTATTTGTGCCTAATGAAATGATTTTTTCTTTTATTAATCAAAAATTCCCTGACTTAGTAGATGAGGCCATTGCCAAGCGGGTATTAATTGTTTCCCCTTTTACTTTTTTGATCGTAGCGCGGACAGTGATAGAAAGCTATCGCAACTTTATGATTGGCGATAAACTCAAAGATGTGGTCCGTTATGTAGATGAATTTGTCAAAGAGTGGTCAGCTTTTAAACTTAAATTTGAAAAATATGGCCGCTCAATTGATACTCTCAAGACTGATTTTGATGAACTAACCGGGACTCGTTTCCGACAAATGGAAAAGAAAATCACCAAAATTGAAACCTATCGCCAAGGTGGAATACTCACCAAAAAGGGTGAGGCAAACCCCACCCTCTTTGACGGTGAAGATGAAGGTTAAGAATTCTCAGCCAGTGTAATGATGAAACTTACTGTGGTACCATGTTGTCTTTCGAGGGGCATCATAAATTTCATCACATCATGGAGAGTCTTTACAGGACTTTCTCCCAAATTTCCCGCTCCTGCTTTAGAAATAGCCTGAATGTGGGAGAAGTTAATTTCACCTCTTCTAGTTAGTGAACTTAAATCATTGACTCTAATTGTTTCTGTCATAGTCTCCTTTAGTAATACTATCTATAAGTATTGCGGGCAAACGCTGATTATTCTTGACACTTCCCGGTCGATTAACTGACAACCACCTGACAACTCTTACACTTGCGAGCTCTCTGACTCCAGCCTACAATCTGTGGTATGTTTTTACCGATCGAAGCCCAATATCCGGTGTCATTTCGTGAGACTCAGGCTAAAGAATTGGGGACACACTTACATCAACATAACTCGGTAGTTTTGGTGGGCATGAAGCGGGTGGGAATTAGTAATTTTTTGCGCTTTTTTTTGACTAACCCTCATATTCCTAATACCTATGTCAAAAGTGGGCTGTTATTGTTTGTGCATGTTGATCTTAATGACTTAATCGATACTAGTCCCCAAGCTTTCTGGATTTTAGTTTTAAAGCGGTTGATAGATGCCATCGAAATAAGTGCCTTGTCAGTAGACGCTAAACGCAAAGCAGATAAATTATTTAATGACAGCATCCAAGTCCAGGATTTGTTTTTGACCCTAGAAAGCGTTCGCAGAGCTTGTCGGTTAATAGCCGATGAAGGTTTCGCTATTAATTTATTTTTAGTGCGTTTTGATCGCTTACAAGAAACCGTCACACCTGAACTCTTTGCTAATTTACTCGGTCTCAAAGAATCGTTAGGGACGCGGTTGTCATATGTCTTTACTAGTTATCGACCTTTAACAGATCTGCGACCAGGTATTTTTACCAAAGCTGCTTTGGGAGTATTTGCCCGTGATATGTATTTGACCCCCGCCTCAACTTCAGACATGAAGGTAATTCTGCAAACATTCTTGCAGCGCTATCAATTGCGATGCACTCCTAAGGCTTTGGCACATTTGTTGGATTTAGCAGGTGGGCATGTCCAGTATTTGCAACTGAGCTTACTTAAACTATGTGATTTAGAAAACGTGCCAGATAACAAGTCAGAGTTGTTACAATTGCTGACAAATGATGAGGAGATTCGTTTACTTGGCGAAGAAATCATGGCAAGTTTGACCGTCGATGAGCAAATACAACTCAAAGATTTAGTGACTCACAAAACAAAAAGCATTGCTGACAATAGTTATTTACGTCGCACAGGCTTGGTGACAAGTGAGCAAAAGCTTTTTAGCCCCTTATTTGAGACTGCGGTTCGCTCCAAGCAAGCAGAAACTACAAATACTGAGTTATCTAAAAAAGAACATGCACTGTACCAAGTCCTGCAAGAGCACATCGGCCAAGTGGTCGAACGCGACACGATTATTGAAACTGTCTGGCCTGAGCAAATTGAGACCGGAGTGACTGATTGGGCAGTTGATAGATTAGTAGCGCGGCTGCGACAAAAGCTCAAAGATCAGCACAGTCCGTATGCAATAGTGACGATTGTTTCGCGGGGCTATAAACTGACAAAAGAAGAACTATAAGTGTTTGGCAAAAAAGGTGATATCACGCTCCACGACTGTAGCCCAACCCGGTTGCAAATTATGATCAGCTCCAGGATAAACATGATACTCAATCTCGATGGGCTCCAGCGAACTGGTAGTGGGTGAGGGGCTGGGGCTCACTTCTGCTGAGAGTGTTGCTTGGGCTTTCTTGGCTTGTGAGCGACGTTTGTTTTCCAGTTCTATTTTGTCGATGAACTCAGTACTCCACACTTGCAAGGCAGCTTCATCGGCAGTTCCATGATGAATTTGGAGTGGACCTTGTAACCACTGCAAATGTTGAGTGAGCGTAAAGTCAAACACGTCATAATCAGCTTCAAATTGTGCTAACCATTTGCGAGTGGCTTTACCTTCATCATCGCTCTCATCGCTAAAAAATAAGATAGAGTAGGGAAAAGGCGCAGTCACCGGCGCCCATAAAGTTGTTGGCAGGCGTTCATTGAGTACCTCTAGGGTGGTTAAAGCAATTTGGCCACCGTTGCTATGACCCCACAACCCTAGGGAATCTACTTCTAACACTTTTGCTTTCGTACCGGTGTCAGGAGTGGCTGCGGAGAGATCAGTTGTCTGATGGTTCGTTTTGAGTTCAGTAATAATGGGCTCCGGAATCGTCAGAGTTTGAGTTTGTAACGTTTTGAGTAACTCTACTACTATGATTGGTTTTTCAAAGCGGGCTTGCCACGAGTCACTGGGCTCCGGATCACTTTCCCCATACCCAAAGAAATCCGGCGCTACTGTTAAGTAACCAGCTTTGGCAAAAGCCGCAGCGGCATTTCTCGTGCCGACACCAGTTTCATATATTTCCAAAGGCACATAGCCGCGGAGCATGACAATAGTTTTGAGAGTGTGATCGCTTTCTTCACTGAGGAGAACGGCAGTGGGAACAGTAACTTGTCCGCTCATTTTTTTTGCCAACGTGGTATATGAAAAAAGTAAAGCGGTGGAGTCGGGGTTAGTACTCAGCACTTTTTCGATGGTGAGTGTACTGGGATGATAGGTGCGGGTGCGTAAATTACTCAGCGTGTATTTGAGCAGTGGCAGTTCTTTCACGGCCGGTGGATTACTAAAAGGAGTAGTTAAAGGAATGGCACTGGTGGTACGACTAAAGTACCACCACGTGGCGAGAGCAGTCAAAAAGATAACTCCGATTCCTACTGAAAGCATCACAAAAAAGCGTTTCTCCATATCTTGATTGTACTGGATTTCACTTCATAAATCTGTACAATACTGGCCACCATGGAAACAGCCGGTTTTGTAACACTTCGTCGTAAGAAAAATCAAGATTTAGTTTTAGTTGTTAATCCTGATGGCATCAGGTATTACGTCAAACGTGTCATTCATGGAGTAGGTGGACCGGTGGTGAGACTGGGTAATCAGGTTTTTGATGGCATTGATACTATTTTTAATCACAAACGCTGGCTACTACTGGTTATAGCCTTAGGGTTGGGGATCGGGATGGGGATGACTATTTTTACTCAGCCCAGTTCATCCACGGCTTTTCCCTCACCGGTGGTATTGAGTGACACTATTCTCCCGCGGCGAATTGAAATTGAAGGCACTGCCATCGATAAAAAAATTTTTAATGAAGCCCCTTCACTATTTACTACGACAGAAGTTGGAATTGTGCAGAGCCAGGCGAACGGTTTCGGTGAGTCAGGACTGATTAGAATCGAGTTACCAGGTGAATATGCGGCTTTGTCTGAGGTAAAGCTCGGGCAACGTGTAAATATTTTGGCAGACAATAATGGCCTTTATACCTTTCAAGTTACTGAAATCAGACAAGTGGCAGAAGCGGAATTGAGTACTATTCAAGTCACACGGGGCCCTGTGGTGATGATCTATAGTTTTGATAGTGTGATCAATCGCCAAGCCTTGGTATTGCTAGCGCGAGCGCAATAAAAAACCCTGGCCTACACAACGTGCAAACCAGGGTTTCAAAGGTTAATTAAAAAGCTTATGAAACTTTAGCTTTTAATTCTTGAGCTTTACCATATTCGCGTTTCATTTCGAATAAGACGTAGAAGCCAATCACGAGGCCGATCACGAAGCCGATGATATTGCCATCACCACCAAGTAAACCGACGAGACTGGACACGATACCCAAAACTTGGCCCCAGAACATTAACACCCAACCACGCATAGCGCGGTCGCGTAAAGGTTTGAAAGCTAACAGAGCTAAGATACCACTTAATACCATCAAGACGATGTTAATTAAAGCTACAACTGGATTGACAGTTTCTCCAACCATCATTCCCACAGCGCTAGCACCCATAACCAAGGGTAACAAAGCGACGGCGGCGAAAATACTTAACACACCACCGAGCAATGATAAATAAGGAGCGATCATGGCTAAGAAACCAGTTAAACCAGCTGGTAAATGTGGTAAGTTCTTAAAAGGTTGTTCGATTTGAGCGATAAAGTCCATGGATTGTTTATCAGTTAATCGATCGACAAGTGCTTGCATTGGGTTCTCCCATAATTGTTATTTCTAATAGTATAACAAAGCCAAGAGCTCCTGACAAAGATGTATTGTGAACTCATGCGGAACTTAGTATAATCTGGCAGCTGTGGAAAAAAGGAGCGTTTTCTTTTTCTACCATGGCCCCATCGTCTAGCGGTTAGGACGCCAGGTTCTCATCCTGGTAGCCGGGGTTCGAGTCCCCGTGGGGTCACTTTTTATTGACTTAGAAAGCTAAATCTTGTTTTTTACCTGAAGGCAAGCAACGGTTAAGCTTTTTTTTCTTTAAACCTTAAATTAATTTGATTTAATAACTGGCCTACATCGATGTTTCTTGAGGCTGCTTCTCCGATTAAATATTCTAACAAACCTTTTGATGGTGACTCACTATAGTGATGTTCATAAAACATTTGGGTTAGTACCTCTGCTTCAAATTCATGGGGTTGTAAAGCGTAAAGCACTGAGTCTGTCTCACCTGATCTTGGCTTCATACGCTGTTCATTTGATGGTAGGCTGGCAACACCTGCACCATGATGTTGTGCAAAGTGAACAGTTTCTTCAACACCAATACCCTCAAACCACTGTCGCATACTCATTAACCATAAATAATCACCTGTTTCAGACTGTACAACTACGGCCTCAATACTAGGAATATCGCCTAGATGCTTTATATCTGTTGGGTCTATATTAATAAATAATTGCCCCTCATCTGTTTCTATTAACCCGGTGGTTCCTTCCTGACCGACAATTTTTCCTAGGTTAATTTCGGGATTAAAATTCAAACCATATTTCTCCAAAACCCAATCTACTCCCCTCTGAAAAGATTCTAATGCGAGACCGAAAATATCTACTTCCACTTTTGAGAGTTCGGGATAGAGGTTTTTTAATTGAGACAAAGTTGAGGTGTGTTTGTTTTCTGTCATAAACAAATTATAAAGCTCACTTGTTCAATTACCCATAGGAATATCTAACACCGAGCATTCTGATATCTGGAAGAAACGCGTTATACAAGCCAACCAGGTCTGTGATAATAGAGTTCGGTTGCTGAAACCGAAGGGTCACCAAGTATGCATAAAGAGCAACCGACACAAAGTGATCAAGAGCAACAGAGACTGTGGTCATTAAGCTTAATTGATGCCATTTTTAAAAGAGCACCTCGTTTAGCTGCTAATATTTTTCTTCTTTATACTAACGTTATCATGACTTATTTCGCTAAATCCTCCATGGAGAATCCCAAATCTCTTAATGAAATTATAGATGACATACTTACTCCAGAAATGTTTTTCATTGCAGTTATTGGAGCTAGTGGTGCTTTAGCGATTGAGGAAAAATTGCGGAGAAAATAGTTTTATTTATTTATATTAATTTTCCTCACCGTCATTTGAATCGCGTGGGCGGTGAAGGCATCATTGATTTTACCGTCATCAATCATTTTGAGAGCTTCATCAAAAGTAACGTAACGTTGTTCAGAGATGTCTTCGCTGGTTTCAGTCCCGTCAGTATTGGTTTGGGTGGGGTTAATGACGACCATGAATAAAGTCACACTTTCGGTATTAAAACTATGGAGGGGGTAAAAGACACCTAATTTTTGGAGTTGATCGGTGTTGATTTGAATGCCTGCTTCTTCTTTAAGCTCGCGAACAGCGGCTTGTTCAGGGGTTTCGCCGTCATCGATGCCACCGCCTTGGACTTCCCAGCTATCAGCTTTAATGACATAACGATACTCTTTATGGACCAGAATTTTTTGATCACTGGTGGTGACCACTACCCCCACTCCGTTTTTTCGATTCACCCACGCATACGTACCGCTGGAGCCATCAGGAAATCCGATCTCATCCTGAAATAACTCTACCCATGCATCTTTATATATAGATTTTTGAGTTATTTTTTTGAACATGATTTTGATTATACGTCGTTTATAATCGAAAATATGTCTCATCTAGAAATTCGGGAAGCCACAGTCGATGATATTCCTGCCATCATCGATGCCCAGCTCGCGACTTGGATAGCTACCTATGCTGGATTGGGTGATATTACTAAGCAAGACATTCGGCAGATTGATTTTCATGCCAATGCTCCTCAAATGCAGTTGGAAATTCAGAATGCTGGTCCACATCGGTACTGGGTAGTGGCAAGTGATGAGCAAGTGGTGGGCTATGGTTATGCCATCAATAATCCAGAAAAACCAGAAATCAAAAGCTTATATATCTTACCAACCCAACAAGGTTCTGGTTTAGGATCTAAGCTCATGAATGAAATGCTGACATTTTTAGCTGATCATGAAGTAGTTTTTGTAGACGTAATTGCACTCAATGAAGGAGCCATCAGGTTTTATGAGCGCTTTGGGTTTAAGGAATATAGCCGGCGAATGTCAACTCGCTTTTTAGGTGAAGCTGGTAAAACTGTGGAGGTAGTACAAATGAAGAAGGTTAGTAAAGGTAACTAATTTTTTATGTCAGTCGAACGTAACGATATGCAGTTAAGGATGAAGGCTTTAGAACTAGCTCGGAAGGATGCCGAGGTGCAATTAAATCAAATCCACACAGATTTAATTTATAGATCTAAGGCCTTAATTCAGGTGCTCGATTTGAGTAAATATCAGGTCAGAAAAAAAGAACCAATAACCTTAGATAAAGTGAAGCTCGATAAAATTGTCAGGGCTTTCATGGAAAAAGCTAGTGAGTATCCCACACCATTACAACACGATTTATTTCAAGCAATCGAGCAGCAGGCCCGTCATACAGATATTAGTAACGTACTGAGATTAGTGGTGCCCGACTTCAATGAGTATGCAAAGTTAATGAAACAAAGACAGTTCAATCAGTTGCCACGCAAACTTACATTAGAAATGAATAATGAACTTCAGGCAGCTTTTTCTAAAGCTTACTTTAAAGATCGCAAAATTCACAGTTTTTTAGTTTATCTTTTACAAGGTATTAAAGTCCTCAAGTTGGAATTGAGAGGGCAATTAGAACTGGCGCAAGAAAGTAAGGATATTGATCCTGTTGACCCCCCTGAACACATCAAGAAATACAGACAATTTTTAACATGGATTCAGAACTTTGAGGACAATGTAGATGCACTGGGTGATGCGTTAGTTTTAGCTCGGACCTGGGGGTTTGATACCATAGATCGGCTACAGAATTAATATCTCACTTCACAACTTCTAACCTAATCACCTTCGCCGTTTTATCATACTTAATTTCTAAATTAGCTTTGACTCGCGATAAATGTTTATTGACAGCGTAAATGGTTTCATCGAGTAATCTTTTACAATTTTCTTCATCAGCGGGCAGGCCATACTCACTTAAAAAATGTGTCATCAATTCGCGTGCTTTATCTCGAGAATACGTATGATCGTATTCATTCATCATCAATTCTAAAAGGAATTTTTCTTTGTGGCGCATTATTAACGGTTTGCTGTTTACCACAAAGTGTGGCTTCTGAAAGTTATATTCCAAGGTCAGCGTATGAAACTTTTTTCTCTCCTCAGGAACTCCATCAGGAGTTTCGGTAAAAAGAGCGTTAATTCTTGTCATCAAAAGTGTAATTAAAGCAGGGTAGATATCTTTTTTACCCAGACTATAAGCTACTTCTGTATGAGTGAAATTGAGTTTCACAGATTTATTGCTAATTTGCACATAGCGGTGGCCATTAGATGAAGATGAAAATGTGGGTGTCTCCGCGGTCAGTTCTACACAGACTTCATCCGGCAGTTGTAGCAGAGGTAAGAGTTGCTGTGTAAGATCATTGAGTACGCGTTGCTGTTGGTCGCAATCCTCAATGTCTACCCAAATGGTTATGCTTTCTTTACACACGCGGTTATTGTACACAACAGATACACACAAGAAAAGAGTTGATCTTAAGAGCTTTACCCAGCTCCACCCCCGCCACCTCCACCTCCTCCGCCACCCCCACCAGAACTGCCACCTGAAGAACCGGTACCTGAAGCACCATAGCTGGCTGTGGCGGCTGATGTTAAAGAACTTAAAGCCGAGTTGAGAGATGAAAAACTTTCCGTGACTGCATTCAGGCCACTTGTAGCAGAGGTCAGGTTAGCATCGTTACTGCTCAACCCACCCCAGTGGTGAATCAAGTGGGCTTGAGCCTCAGGCGGAAAGGCAATCGGAAATTGTGACAGTGTTTTGGCTGAGATGCCCAGAAGCGTGCCGTAGACTAAATACTTTTCCCACAGAATAATTGAGTCGATGGGGTATTGGGCTGTTTTTCGATAGTCTTTGAGATGCTTTTTGAAAGCTAGCCACTGGGCAGCTTCTTGTTCTCCTTCAGGAGTGCGCTTTTGACCATAATGAGAGAACATGCCACTGATAATTAAAAAGGCGGTGTTGATGACCATACCAATAATGGCTAAAGCCAAGAGTGGTGTGCCTTCAAAACTGGAAATGCCAAAAAAGAACAAAATCCCATACAACACCTCGATGCCAATAATGACTCCCAACCATTTTGACCACTTGCTGAGCTCATAGGCATGCTTATCGAGGAGACCATTTTTAACGTTTTGTTCCAGGGCTAATTTCTGTAGCCGCTGAAAAAAAGCATGGGCGCTAGCTTGGTTGGTTTTGCAGTACTGAATAATGTCATCAAGTTTGATAGCATCAATTTTTTCTTCACCCGATAGCTGGTGTGTTTGCGTACCAACGCGCTCTGTCAAAAAGTGATGAATTTCGTTCTCAATCCGTGTACTGGGACCACTCTTTTTAGCTAAGGGTAATAAGTAATAGACATATTTGGGAAAAAACCAACCCTCTTTGTGATGACTGCGGACAATTTTAAAGTATTTTTGGTGAATTAAATTTAAGATGGTGGCGGTGAAAGATTTTGGGCTCAGCGAACTGGTGCCATTGATTAATTGTTCCACTTGAGAGGGTGGCGTGGAGCTTGGTGGTTCCCAGAGACTGTCTGCCATATTGACCCGCGGCAGTGACCGATCCCAACCATGCCTCCAAAATTCTTGGCAGCGTTTTAAGAAAGCCCACGCACTGACAGCAATTAAACCAAACCCAATCAAGATCAGAATTTGATTAAAAAAACGTTGCCGGGCTTTTTTTGCTTCAGTGTCGGCTATGAACTGGGCTTCCTGATTCTCGATTTTACTTTTGGATAATGTTCCAGCCGCTCCATTTTTGAGGACGTTTTTAGGAAAAACTACCCGACCCTCGAAAAAAGTTTCTACTGGTAACTCGGGTGAGACAAAGGTGACTGTCTGAGCATTAGGAATGGCGACGGTGCCATTGAGGGGACCATGCAGCCAAGCTTGGAGTTGATCATCTGGGACGCCGGCAGGGAGTGTCAACCGGACGGCAATATTGCTCTGGCTATGATCCCACTCGCCACCAATAAATTGCCAGTAAAGTTCGGCAATATCTTCATGTAAGGTGGCGGCGTTGGTGACTACATAGCTGGTCGTAAACGTTTCAGTTGTATTCTCCACATCATAAAACCATTTTAAATAGTACTGATCAGCTTCATCACGGACATAAAAGGTACGGGCATGGGTAGGGATAGGATCATCATCACCTTGACCAGCTGGGACTTGGCGATAGCAGCCTATCTCATCACAGACCTGGAAGTTAGTGAGCTGATACGGTGTAGTGCGGCCAGGATTTGTTTCCTGTGAGGGAGCCTTTTTTAAGGTTTGATAGGCAAAAGAAAAACTACCGCTAAAATCATATGTTCGTTTCTCCGTGACTTTGAGAGAGCCGTCACTCTGCAGTTGAGCGTCGATGACTACTCGATCAATGGTGTACGATTTGTCAGCCTGAACTGGTGAAGCCAAGGCAGCCACCATCACCACTACCATGCCACCTGCTGTCATCATTTTGATGAGAAGGTGTTTGAGAGATTGAAACATTTATTTCCTTTGCAGCAGCACTTTTTCTATGATGGCGCGTTGTTCTTCTATTATAGTACTGGGGAGTTCAAAAAAGGTGTTAAGTTTATCTGAGAGCAGATTGGGTAACTCAGCCTCATCAGCCAATCGACATTGAAAAGCAATCCCTACTGACCAGCCAAAGCCACGCTCTTTTTCTTCACTCGGATACTCGATATATCCGATCTGTTCTTCGATCTCAACTTCCACGCCCAGCTCTTCCCCGGCAATCCTGTGCACAGCGTCGTGAAGTGTTTCCTGGTAATAGACGGTGCCACCAGGAATATGCCATGAATTTTGCCAAGATGATTCTTCACGCCAAGTAAGTATCACGCCTTGGGTGGTCATGACGACCACCTCCACAGTCAAGCGTGGTACCTGAGAGTAAATATGTTTAAACTCATCGGCGGTGAAGGGGAAGGAACGAGACTGTGTCATGCTTTACAATATAACAATGGTGACAGCTCATGCCCAGCGGGTTTTTCAGCGTAATACTAAGTTGTTGTACATAGTGGAGTTTTTCTTTTCCGCTATTTTTCTGATTCCGGTTTGGGTGATGTACATGTTGCAGTACCTGAGCTTGAGTGAGTTTGCCTTAATTGAGACGATCATTTTTGCTTTGCAGTTAATCATGGAGTTACCAACTGGTGCCTTTGCTGACTTAGTGGGTAAAAAGTGGTCGATGGCGGCAGGGTCTTTTTTCAAGGGTGTAGCCATGATCGCTTTTTTGATGGCACGCGATTTTGAAGCCTTTGCAGTCTATGCCATTTTAATGGGCATCGGTGAAGCCCTTATCTCTGGCGCACATGAGGCTTTACTGTACGATACCCTAAAAGAAGCTCGGCAAGAAAGACATTTTGATCAGTGGCAAAGTAAATACACGTTAGTGTTTCAATTGGGAGTAGCAACGACTACTTTAGCCGGGGGCTTACTGGGGGGAATTAATCTTGTTTTCCCGATTGCGTTAACTATGCTAATGCATTTTTGCAGTGCACTGGCCATTTGTTTTTTAATTGAACCTCTGCCGGATACTGAAAAGTTCACACTCAAACGTTACTTACTTCAAACTAAGCTCGGCACACAAGAACTTTTCAAATCTCGATATAATTTGAAAATTTCTCTTTTTTACATTTTAGTAGGGGGTATTAGCTGGGCCTGTCAGTTGACGTTTAATAATTTGTTTATGGTTACCCTGAAATATACCGCTACTGAGCTTGGCATCGCTTTTGCTACGATGCGTGTCTTCAATAGCCTAGTCTTGTTTAGATTATTAAATTTTAGTAAAGCTTTTACAAAACCCCGGACATTTATTTTTTTCCCGCTATTATTAATGATCTCGCTTACACCCGCACTATGGCTGAGTAAGTGGATAGCGTTGCCATTTGTGGCAGGCTCGATGTTAGCTTCTACTGCCCGGTGGGCAATTCTAGGCAAGTACACCAATCAAGTTTTTGATTCTAAAAAGCGGGCCACGGCTATTTCTGCTTTAAGTATGGGCATCAATATTTTTTATGTTGGTTTATTACTACTGAGTGGCCCAATCATGCAATGGTGGGGAGGTCCGGCTATTGTTTTGAGTGTGTTAGGAATAACTGCAACAGTTTTATTATTGCCCTTAGGTTTACATATTGCTCGCTCGTATAGTAATGAAGAGGCGTCAAGTTCAGAAACCTAATTGACAGATAATTCCTGCCTATGAAATACTTATCACCATATATATGAAGAAAAAAACCACTGCCCCAGTTAGAAGTACTAGTTCTCGAACTTCCATGTTTCCTGAATCAATGACCAAAGTCACCCCTTTCTCAAAAGCGCTGGCCATGGTGTTGTTCGTGACCTTACCTTTTGTGGGTTTTATCTTGGGGATGATTTACCAACAGTCCTTAATGGGCGTTGGCTTGTAATTTCGCAAACTCCAATAAACGCTGAATTTGCACTCGCGTGGGTCGGATAAACGTCCGGACTTTTTTGACGAGGGCAAACGCATCCTGGTAGGTGAGTCCGGTGCTGATGAGATAGGCAATAATCATGGTGGGCCCTCTACCTTCGCCGTGTGCACAGTGAATATAGACTTTGCCCCCTTGCTCAATTTCATCATCGATAAAAGCTACTCCTTGTTTGAGTTGGGCAATAGTAGGCGCATGAAGGTCTGGGGTGGGTAAATGCAAGGTTTTAATCCAGCCTTCTTTGGAGAGATCAAGTGAGCGCGTCCGCATATTTACAATGGCAGTAATTCCCCAGCGTTTGAAAAAATGAAGGCCTCTGCGCCGAGAATGTTGGCCACCCAGATATAGTTGCGGAGTAATCATGCTTCGTCGCAGAGTAGGGACTCCGGCAATTCGTCGCCAAATATGATCAGTGACGCGTTGCAGGTCAATCACTCTCAATCGATACCAGCTTAAGGCTTGATGTTTAATAGACATAGGTTACTGCCACACTAGATAATTAGCGTAAAATTTTGACTGCTTTAGGCACCACACTAATCTCTAAAGTATGATGTGGGACCACCTTATCATCTTTGACAATTGTCTGGGGTGGTTTGACGTCAATTGTCGCTGTTTTCACTTGCCAGTGTTTTAGTGTAGGCGTTGAGGTGGCTTGAGTTAACGTGCTCGAAATCATACTCAGTAACGCGGTTAAATCGGCTGACTGAATCAGGATGACGTCTAATTTCCCATCAGTGACCTTGATATTTGGCATCATGGACATGCCTGGCAAGCCAAAGTTCCCAGCATTAGTCACCATCAAGCCCACTCCTTGCGCAGTTACTTTTTTGCCATCTAATACCATCCGATACTCTGAAGGTTGGTGGTGCATCCAATGCTCGACAGCAGCCAATGCATAGGCTAAGTTGCCATAATTATTTTTTCGTTGTCGGCTGGCACCTTTGACTTGATCAGCTGGTAAGCCCACATTCATTCGTAGTGCAAATAGTTCATCACCACATTTACCTAAATCAATTTCCACCTCACGATGTCGCTGTTTGGTGAAAATTTTTAAGGCTGTCGCTAAATCGAGCGGCACCCCGAGCTCCTTAGCCATAATGTTAGCGGTACCACCGGGCAAAATAATCAGTGGAATAGGCTGATGAGCCAGGGCAGTAGCAGCTTCCACTAATGTGCCATCTCCACCATAGACGGCCACGGCATCGACTTTATCTTCGATAGCTTTTTCTACGTACTTTTTTATATCGCTAGCCTTACGGGTAACAAGAGCATGCCATTCAATCTTAGTTTTGCGTAACGTTTGATTGATAAGTTTCAAAACTGGTATATCCGGTCCCGAAACCGGATTAATAATAAGATGAACACGTTTCAGCATCAGTGATGCATAGTATACTCAATAGAAACTTTTTCTGTGCAAGAACTTGATAAGAAACTTTCGGCTTCACCTGATCGGCTCCTCTACGTAGATGTGGCACGAGTTGCAGCGGCAGTAGCGGTAGTGGTAGTGCACGCGGCCGCGCCCTTGACCTTTGCTTTTGGCGGTATCCCGGTTTGGCAGTGGTGGATTGCCAACCTTTTTTCATCATTTGCCCGGTGGTGTGTGCCGGTGTTTATTATGATTAGTGGGGCGCTGATGCTCGATTCCCAGCGTGAAGATAAACCTCAGCTGTTTCTCTCTAAACGTTTATGGCGGTTGCTGATTCCGTTAGTATTTTGGTCGGTAGCATATGCCCTGTATTACCACTGGGTGAGAGGGGATGAGTTATCGCTGGGATTTAGTCTTCAGCGGATGATTTTTGATCAGCCGTATGAACATTTGTATTTTCTCTTTATTTTAGTAGAGCTGACCTTGATTACCCCGTGGCTGAAACGATTCTGGTGGCAGTTGTCGGGTCGTCAGCAAAATATATTTTTAGCGAGCATGTTACTGATGACTTTTTTGTGGCGGCCCAATCGATTTGTGGGCACGTTATTTATTCCCTATGTGAGTTACTATCTATTGGGAATATGGATCAGTACGGTCAGTGTTTCTCATCGCGCTGGCAGGTGGCTGTTAGCCATAGCCGGGTCTGCCTTGAGCTTGATTGCACTCGGAACCTATCTATTGGTGAGTCACCGTATTCCCAATAATGATGGACTCTACCTGTATACCTACACTCAACCTTTAGCACTAATTGCGAGTGTGGGGGTAATGCTGGGTTTTAAAAGTTTTTTTGCTCACCCACGGTCGTTATCGATGCGCTGGCTTCGCTGGGTACGGTTTATGGCTCCACTTACCTTTGGTATTTATCTGATCCATCCTATAGCCTTAGATTGGTGGCAGTGGGCACTGAGTAGTATTTCTCAGAGTCTTATTTTCAAAATTCTAGAAGTTCTTATTCTAACTGTATTAAGCTTTATAACTTCTGTTGGGATAATTTGGGCGGTTAAAAGTCGATTAAAAAGTCCCATAGTTTGAATTTTATTGATTGATAAAATTGATCACTTTTTGAGGATCACCTGCTTCTTCTGGAAGCCTGTTTTTCCAAGTGAGTACAAAATTTCCAGATATGAGTAGGTTTACGTGTGGTTTTTGAGCCTAAGATTATTAATACATACCAGATGTGTTTTAATAATTATTACTATTGACAACTATATCAAACTATAGGATGATAACCCCCTTATCTATATCAAAATAGTTTAAAGTGAGGCATATGCGACATCGTGTCAAACGTCAATTGACGTCTCTGTTCTTTTTAGTTTTAACTCTCCTCCAACAAATTTTACCAACCTTTTCTTTACTTAACCTTGCATATGCAGTAACTGCTAGTGAAGTTGACACGGCTCTCACTTATGACAGTAATGCACATGAGTTTAATTTAAGTATCAACAATGCTACTGAAGCTGAGTACCTCATTGAATATACCTATTCTCAAAATGGTGAAGTTAAACAAGAAGCCCTCCAAGGTCAAGCCAATGATGGCGATGGCAGCGTGGAAACGACCCTATTTACGGGGACATGTTCAGGTAATGACTGTACACCGCACACTGGTGTCAGTAGTGGGCACATTGATCTCAAAGCTAAAGACCTCAATGGTGAGATGCAGTTTTACGCTGCAGACTTTATCATTACTAATGGATTATTGTGGTTAAGTGAAAATGGGAGTCAGACATTGTCTGAAGTCCAACTTAACCAAACGTATACAGCTCCTCAAAACGGTAACGTCAAAATTACGTTTACTTCGTTACCTAACCCAGCTGGGTCAATCACCATCACAGAAGTTACTCTGAGTGCTGAACAAATGGCAGCCTTAGGCGCGCCTTCTGACAAAGCTTATGAGATCACTTCCACTATGGCTGACGGGACTTTTGCTTATACCTTAGAGTTACCCGTCATCGGTGCTGAAGCTAATACAGAATATACAGTTAAGTGGGCAGAAAGTTTAGGCGAGCTCAATAATGCTCAAACCGTCACTCAAACCGTGACTCAACAAAACGGGAGTGTGGTAGTCAGTGGCTTAAATCACTTTACTGTGTTTGTGGTGGTTAATACGACTGGTGGTAGTAACAGTGGAGTAGGGACACAAACGTGGAATAATACCGGAAATATCACCACGTCAAATAATCAACGGGCGACTGTTTCCATGCCCGCTGGTACCACTTCACACTACTTAACGGCTACCGGGTCAGCGGCAATTCCTACAAATGCTGTCGTGACGGGTATTACCGTTACTATTGAACGACAGGTCCAGCAAGACCGACCTACCGATACCCAAGATAACATTGTGCGTTTAATGAAAGCTGGGAGTGTAGTGGGTTCAAACTATGCTCAACCAGGTGGTTGGACCACTACCGATACGGTTATCACGTATGGTAGCAGTAATGATTTGTGGGGCACGACATGGACAGCAGCTGATGTTAATAATCCTAACTTTGGTGTGGCGTTATCGGTGAGCCGTGGTGGCAGTGATATCCAAGGACAGACTCCTGGAGTTGATCACATCCAAATCACCGTTCATTACGTGGCAATCACATTGCTCTCACCCAATGGTGGTGAAGTGTATGCCGGTGGCAGTACTCAAACCATTGCCTGGAATGCTCCTGACACTGATGCTAATCCTAATGATTCATTAATTACTTTGGAGTACACCACCGATGGAGTGAACTTTGTCACGATTGCGACAAATGAACCCAACGACGGTAGTTATACGTGGACAGTGCCTAATATTAACTCCACTACGGTCCAAGTTCGAGCTACTGTGACAGATGGTGTAAATAATAGTGCCAGTGCTAATGACATGTCAGATGCAGTGTTCACGATAGGTGCTATGGCTAACCCCGCGCCTGTTTTAAGCTTCAGTGGTTTCCGCGATCAAGCTAGTGCTGTTTATGATAATACCCAAGCTATCCAAGCTTGTGGTGCTACCAATAATACTGGCTTCATTGCTTGGGAATGGCAGCTGACTAACTCACCCACCAATGATCCAATTACATATACCTATACAATTGTCAGTGGGCCCACGGCAGTTGGTTTTACAACCACGACTGCTAACACCTATTACAACGGGCAGATCCCTGCTCAAGGTACGTATATAGTAGAAGTCTATGGTACTGACGCCTTAAATAATGTTAGTAACACCGTTTCTTGTTCCGTTACTTTTGACGCTCCTGCTCCTTCGGCACCTTTATTTTGGGTTGAAGAAGACGCCAGTAGTGTGGAACTTAATTGGCAGGCTGCAACTAACGCAGTTAGTTACAACATTTATCGTGATGGTAGTTTATTAACCACTCTTAACTCTCTTACCTATAGTGATGCAACTGCTGGACTTTTGAGTACTCACACCTACGAGGTGAGAGCAGTTAATGCTTACAATGAGGAATCCACTCCCCAAACCGCTAAACAAGCCCAAACCTTAGATGTGGTCATCGATGACAATGCGAATGGGGCAGACCTCAGTGGCTCAGGCACCTTTTCCGCTTCGGCTGGTTGGTCGGCATTTAGCATTAATGACTCACCTGTGCTGCAAAATGCAGTAGGTGGTGACAACTATAGTACGGTGGGTGCGGCTTCTGGCCAAACTGCTACTTGGACTACCGCTGCTAATTTAGATGGTATCTATGAAGTGTACGTGCAGTACATCTGTGATAGTTCACGCGGTACCGCTCAATATGCTATTAATTCAGGAGCTTTCCCGGTAGGTACAGCCATGGTTGATCAATCAACCACTGATGGCACCACGCAATGTAGTGGCCAATCAGCAATTAGTGAGGCTGGCGCCAACTGGATTAGCTTAGGTCAATTTGCCTTTGTAAATGCTCAAGGTCAAGTTCAAATCACGGCTCCCAATGGAGAAGTGAATATCTTGGCTGATGCAGTGGCTTTCCGCTATGTAAGTCCCTATGCTTCAATCCAAGGTCGCAAATATCGTGACGTCAATGGTGATGGCAACTTTAACGCCAGTGAACAAATCGTGGCCAATCGCTTGAATGGCTGGACAATTTCTATCTATAACGATTTAAATGCTGCGCCCATTGCCTCAATGGTAACTGGTGACGACACCACAATTGCGGGTGTAGTCGGCAACGGTCAATACCGCTTTGTCGGCTTGGCTGCTGGTACCTACTATGTCTGTGAAACTCAGCAAACAAACTGGCAACAAACCGAACCAGCGAGTGGGGTGGCTAATCCCAATGCCGACGGCACACTGTGTTACACCGTTACTTTGGCAGCAGGTCAAAGTGTGACCGGTCGCCAATTTGGTAACTTCGAATTAGCTACTATCACCGGTGCCAAGATCAATGATCTCAATGGCAACGGAGTGATTGAAGCAGGGGAACCTGGGTTGGGTGGCTGGCGGATCTATGTGGATGCCGACAATAGCCAATCATGGGACTCAACTGAAATTAATGCGGTGACCGATGTGACTGGTACTTATTCATTGCCAGGGTTGTTTGCCGGTACCTATAGTATTTGTGAGGAAAACCAAACTGGTTGGACTCGGACCTTTCCTACAGGCAGTAACTGTCAAAACGTGACGGTCAATACTTCTGGTCAAATTATCCCTGACATTAATTTTGCGAATTTTGAGCTTAACACCATCAGTGGTCAAAAATTTAATGACGTTGATGCTGATGGCGTCAAAGACAATGGTGAGCCAGGCATTCAAGGCTGGAGTATTAATATCAGCGGTAGTTATAACGGTGGTGGCTTGAGTGTGACTACTCAGACTGACGTCAATGGGAATTATCTTTTCACTGATTTATTACCTGGCACCTACACTGTCTGTGAAATCGATCAAGCTGATTGGACCCAAACATATCCAACTACTAATGCGGGTTGTTATCCAATCACTGTGAATTTGTCTGGACAAGATTTCATTGATCAAGACTTTGGTAATGCCCAAGAAGGCTCGATCCAAGGTCGTAAGTTTGAAGATGAAAATGCCGATCATAACCACGATGGAGATGATACTTTCCTGGATGGTTGGAGTGTACGCTTGTACCAATTTGTGAATGGCGCCTGGACTTTTGTGAGTAGTATGTTTACTGGTGATGACACCACGGCAGCTGGGAATGTCGCCCCCGGTCAATATCGCTTTACAAATTTATTGACGGGTCAATATGCGTTGTGTGAAGACATGAGCGGTCAACCTGATGGCTGGATTCAAACCCGCCCTTGGAGTGGTAATGGCACTGCTATTTTGCAATCAGTGGTCGATGGGAGTTTGTTCCAACCAACTGGTTACACCAACTACTGTCATACAGTCAATTTAGATCCTAATGAAGATCGCGTAGGCGTGCGCTTTGGCAACTTCAAACTAGCCGAAGTCTACGGCAGTAAATTTGAAGATGTAAATGCCAATGGTGCTCGTGACGCCAGTGAATCAGGTTTGCCTAACTGGACCATCTTTGTTGATGCCAACTTAAATGGCACACTTGATGCCACTGAGTCTTCAACAGTGACTGATAGTAATGGTGATTATGCTTTTACTGGCTATAACGGTTTAGTATTAGGCACTCACCAACTGTGTGAGGTCCAACAAAGTGGTTGGTTCCAAACCGTGCCAGCCAATGGTACCTGTCATTCCGTGAACGTGACTGAATCAACTCAAACAATAATTGATCTTGATTTCGGTAACTTCCAGATGGGCACTTTACAAGGTCGCAAATATGAAGATATGGATGCCGATGGTCTTCATGATGGCGCGGCTACTGAAGCTCGCTTAGCTGATTGGACCATCCGCTTGTACCGTGATTTTGCTGGTGAGTGGTTGAGTGAAGATGAAATGTACACCGAAAATGACAACAGTAATCTCAACCCTGATCACGCTTCTGGAGATGTAGACGCAGGTCAATACCGCTTTACTAATCTAGAGCCAGGCACATATTACGTCTGTGAAGTGGTTGAAGCTGGATGGTTACAAACCGGTCCAGTGGTCGGCGCTAACCCTGTTAACTTCAACGGCCAAGTCATGAACGACGCTGTGGCTGTTGCTAACCAATCGGGTGAAACTGATGAAGCCCTCACGTGCTGGCAGGTTGCTATTGATCAATCTGGCGAGTTTAATCGCTGGATGAAGTTTGGTAACTTTGAGCTGGCTACTATTACCGGGACGAAATGGAACGACATCACTCCCAATGGGACTCGTGAACTTGGTGAGCCCGGATTATCGGGTTGGACGATCTACGTAGATGCCAACAACAACCAAACATTAGATGGTAACGAACAGTTCACGTTCACTGATGCCTATGGTAACTACACATTGAGTGGTTTCCCGCTGGGTACCTACAGTGTGTGTGAGGTGCAACAAAATTATTGGCGCCAAATGTTCCCTGCCAACAATGGTTGCCACACTATCACGGTGACTGAGTCAGGTCAGGTCTTTACTGAAAATGACTTTGGCAATGCCCAAGAAGGTTTCATTTCTGGCTTGAAGTTTACTGATTACTTAGCCAACGGAGTAGCTGTGGATAGTGATGAGGCCGTTTTTGATACCGTCATTGATGTGGCGGTGGGTGGAATTGATGGTTGGACGATCAACTTGTTTGATGCCGGCTGGAATTTCTTAGAATCAACTACCACTCATGCTCATAATCTGTTTGGCATCTTTACCTTGCATGGCCATTATTGGTTCGACCATTTATTAGCTGGCACGTACTACGTGTGTGAGCAGCCTCAAGATGGTTGGGTGCAAACGACGGCCATCAACTTATTAGATGAGCTGTTTGGGACCGGCAATGAGATCGTGCCAGATCCTAATAACCCTGGCTATATGTGCCATGAAGTCAATTTATTACCAGGTGAAATCAATTGGACCAACTGGTTTGCTAACTTCCAGTTAGCCACCGTATCAGGTGTGAAGTTCCATGACGTGAATGGTGATGGTGTTCGTAACGAAGGCGAGCCAGGTTTAGCTAACTGGACGATTCACATCACGGGCACCGACGTTAATGGCAACAGTTATGACGAACTGGTCAATACCGCTGCCGATGGTACCTATACCTTTGCTGGCAATCAGTCTGGGTTAATGGCTGGTACCTACCAAGCCTGTGAGATCAATCAAAGCAACTGGGTCCAAACTTTGCCAGCTAATCCGAGCTGTTACACCTTAGAAGTGGTCATTTCTGGCCAACAGTTCACCAATGTAGATTTTGGTAACTACTTTGTGCCGCCTACAAATGGTGGTGGCAATGGCGGTGGCGGTACTTCTGCCCCCGGTGGAGCCAGTCCTCAGGTGTGTACTGACAACGCGCCGAGTTCAGCTCCGGCTAACTTGCACGTTCAAGCCAGTGGTAGTAATACCGTGACTTTGGCTTGGCATCCTGTTTCTCCTGCTAGCCATTACGCGTTAGTCTTTACTCGCCAGAGTGACGGCGCCCAATTTGGTTCAACCAATATTGGCAATGTCACTAGCTATACCATCAATGGTATTTCTGGTGGGGCAGACTACACCTTTGAGGTCTTTGGGGTGAATGGTTGTATGCCAGGTCCTCGCTCAGTTATCAGAGGTCGCCGCATTACAGGTCCAGTTTTAACTGCTCGACCAGTAGGCCAAGACGGCACAGTTTTAGGAGCAGAAGAAGTTTATTATGAAGAGGCAACACCTTCAGCTACCTTGACTGCTACAAATAGTGCTCAGGTCGCAGGAATGTCGGCCACCTGCAGTGATCCATGGTGGAAGTGGTTGTTATTCTTGGCACAAGCAATTGTGTTGGCAGTAGCAGCTTGGGCCACTATTAAACGCTCTCGGACGGGCTGGCTGATCTTAGCCGGTCTAGTTACAGCCTTGGTGATCGTGATTATTTGGTTGTTCTTCTGTGATCTGTTACCTTGGCTCTACTACGCCTTGGGTATCACGTTGATTGCTTTGGGTGTACGCGAAATGTGGAAGCAAAATCGCGATCAGCGTCCCCCACAAGTACCTGAACAGCCAGCCATTAATCCGGCTCCACGGCGCCGCCGCGTCAATTTGAGATTTTTCTCGTTGTAAAAAATTAACTTTTAATTAAAACCCCCCACTATTTTTAGTGGGGGGTTGTTTTTCCTCTGGAAATTGAAGTGTTGACATTCATGCTTTTTTCGTGTCATAACTATGCATGCTCGTACAAACTATCTGCCCAGATCGTTTTAGACAGCTCATGCATTTTGCACACATTACAATGTAGGTCAGCTCACTAACCTTTAATGGGGTGAGTTTTTTTATTAGCAAAATGTCGCTAGCTAGACGACAACCACAGCCGCTTGTACAGTATAAAAAATAAAGACGCAATATTTACTTTTTACTTCGCTTTGTTCAGTATTAAGTATATAAACAATATATAGAAAGGAGGTGAAAAAAAATTATGAAACGCATATTAAAAGCTTTAGTTGTAGTGGGTTTACTCTCAACTAGTGCAGGTATGGGCACTTACGCTCTCTTCACTAGTTCAGTTTCAGCCGCTAACAACGTTATCCAAACCGGTACTTTACGGTTAGCGATCGACTCTACCCGAGCTCATATCTTAGCTCTCCCACACGTTTGGAACGGTGGTAATGGTGGTGTTGTCGCTCCTTATGACGCCTATACAATCGCTCAAGATGTCAACGGAGTTTCGACTCAATATGACACCTTGGAAGCTTGGTTAGGTGCAGCTCCTGGCGCTTTCGATCCTTATATGAACGACGCTGGTGCTGACGCATTACAAGATGGAAACCACAGTTATTGGGTAGCTTTCCGTAACAACGGTACTATCTCAATGAAAGTTTCCAGTAATGTAACTGGTGGAACATGGACCATGGATCCTGGAGTTGCTGCAACACCAACCTGTTCAGCCTTCAATCCTAACGTCGCTGGTGTCGTCACTGTCCGTAACGTACATTTGTACGCTGCTGACAACTGTGAGGCCCACGAAGAGTGTGAGAACTTATATTACGCTCTCGAGACCGGTCCTTGGAACTATGCTAACACTTACAGTGATGGATCAGCGTTAGCCGCTCCTGTGAACATTGGTAACGGCACTCCTGTGACCGGTACTGTGTACGCAACTCAAAACGGTACAACTGCTACTCCAGCTGTTCAGTTAGATGCTTCAGAATACGTGATCGCTCGTATCGATGTTAACTTCGATACAACCGGCGTCGTACCTGCTGCTCAAGAGAACTGTTATCAAGGTGCTACTTTCAACTACACGTTGAATGGTAATGCCTATCAAATGACCGACGGTACTTGGTAGTTTATGACCATCCTTATCGCCTGAGCAATCGGGCGATAGGCTATGAGCACAAACTCAACTATGAAATCAAAAAGAGCTCAACGAGTAGGATTATTTTTCTCAGTTTTAGAGACGGTGGGAATTATTTTATTAGTTGCTTTAGCTGCAATTACTTTTGGGACGCGAATCCCTTTGTTAGCTAACTTAGGAATTAACTTTTTTGCGGTGACGTCAGGTTCCATGGAACCAACCATCTCAACTGGCTCACTTATTTATGTGGGAAAGTTTTTACCTGAGGCTCTTAAAGAGGGTGACATCATTACCTATAAAAAGGTCAGTGGTGAAAATACTACCCCAACCGTAATAACTCATCGGATTATCAAGGTTAATAAGACAGAAGAAACCCAACAAACTAATTCGGGTGAAAAGAAATTAGTTACGTATGAGTTCAAGACTAAAGGTGATGCTAATGGTCAAGAAGATGCCTATAATGTAGTTTTGGGTGAAATTATTGGCCTTTATAAATGGCACGTTCCTAGTCTAGGTTACTTAACTTCCTTTGCACAAACCCCCTTTGGATTTGCTACACTGGTAATTGTGCCCGCTGTGATTTTGGTTATGTGGGAAGTACTTTCATTGATGCTACACTTTAAGCAAGAATACGCATTAAAATCAGAAAGAGAGATCGCAAAACTGCGAGCTGAATTAGAAAACAAAAGTTAAAACCATGTCCAAACGAATCACTTTTTTTACTAGCATCAAAATAATTTTACCTTTTATTGCTTTAATGCTGTCGGTAGTTGGTGTGACTTACCAGTTTAATGGTACTGGTGCTTTTGTTACTTCAGCTGTTCAAGCTGCCAGTAACCTTATTGGTCCTGGTCTTTTCCCAACCCCTTGTACCGAGGGTGAGAAATGGTTAGATGAGGTGATTACAGGTCAAACGACCCAAGGACCGTTGAAGAATAACTCTCCAGTCACTGATCCGTTGCGAACTGATCCTACAAAATTGTTGGGCTCAACCGATAGTGCTTTTTACTCTCTAGGTAAAGCTGGGGTAGTGGTTGCTCGGTTCGAGAACTCGATTGAAGATGGCTCAGGTGATGACTTAGTCATCAATGAAGTCACTTTTGGTGATCGTAACACCTATGCAGAAGAGACGGCTTTAGTAGAAGTAAGTCAAGATGGCACGACCTGGTTTGCACTTCCGGAAGCGGTGACCAGTAAAGCTACTGGTGGTGTGAATGGACTTGATATTTCCAGTACTGGTTTGTCATCAGTCTTATATATCCGTTTAACTGACACTACTAATTTTGGTCCTCACGACGCCAACGCTGATGGTATTGATATTGAATCAGTACAAGCTATCTACGGCCTCTGTGAAGTCTTACCAGTTGAGTCGGGCTCTATCTCTGGTGCTAAATACCAAGACAACAACACTAATGGCCAAAAAGATAATGGGGAGAGTGGTTTACAAGGATGGAGTATTTATGCTGGGGTTAAAGTGTGGGAAAGTGATGTCCAAGCTCAAGATACTCCAGCAGTTAACTCACCAAATCTTGATAACGGTGTTGCATATATTGCGCGAGTCACTGGGACGTACGATGCTGGTGATGGTATTAATGCTGATGCTCTGTATTCCTATCGCACACCCACTTCTAGTTCCTGGACTGACGCAGTTAATAGCTACGAAGGTTATGGTCCTACTTTATTAGACCTACAAATTGACGGTAGCTCAGTTAGCTGGGGTGATTACAACACTAATCATGTTTATTGGTTGCCATTAACTGGCGCTGGTACCACCAAATCTTTTGAAATTTATGACCTTAATAATGGTTCTAATAACGCGGGCAACCTCCATGTCGAGTTATTCCGCGTCATTGCTCAAGATATTACCGATGCTACTGGTAATTACGATCTCGATTGGTCAGGTTATCCGACGGACACGATTTACCTATTCGAAGGTATGCAAAGTGGCTGGACACAAACCGAGCCCGGTGCAGCTAACTACTATCATTCAGTTGCTGCTGATCAACGCGAAAACACCTTCAATTTTGGTAATCAACAAAGTAACGTCAGTGCACCGCAGATTTCCGATGTTACTGTCTGTAAAGTTGACCAAGCACAACAAGCCCTGAATGGCTGGAAGATGGTGCTTCATCAACCTTCAGTTTTAGAAACAGTGCGTGTTTACCCATCCGATGCCAATGGTGCCTTCGGCGGCTCAGTTAATCAAATAGTCGCCTCTAGTAACTTAAGTTTGGATGATTACGTCCTGATGGCAAATGGGATGTACACGTACCGCAGTGAGATGAATGCGACTAGTAGTGATGCTACCTTCTCACAACGCGCTACTTATGATCCAGTCTATGGTGGTGCATATGCGCCTTGGGTTAACGTCACCACTTTCCCTAATCCAAATACGGGTTGGTTAGGAGTGATGGTTAATGGCAGCAGTACCAACTGGGCTAATGCTTACAACCCTGACCATATTTACGCCTTAGGTTATGAAAATTACAGTGGTCAATTTAACTTCACTATTCTTGATGACATTTATTCAGACAATAATGGTTACATCGATGTTGCTGTGTACAAAGGATGGGCTCAAGAGACAGCTAGTAACGGTTGTACGACTTTCCAAGATGTTCCTTATGGTAGTTACACTTTAGAAGAAATTGGTCAAAGTGGTTGGCAATACCAAAGTGGTGACCAAGGTACAGTCGTTGTCGATGGTGCTACCGAAACCTTTACTTTAGTCAATGCAGCCGTAAATACCAATACTGCTCCTGTTTCTAGCATGACTGTGACCAGTAGTCCTACAAAACAAATTGAGAATCGAATTTCTAATGGTGGCTTTGAATCAGGCTTGGATAACTGGACACATGTTGGTGATGTAGAAGTCATTAACAGTAGTGATGTCAGTGCCGATCCTGCTGTCTTTGGTCAAAAACTGGTTCGCATTGGCCGGCCTACCAGCCCTGGCAACAGTGTGGATGTCAATATCTTGTCACAAGATGTCAGCAATGCAGGTAATGGTTTGCGCTCTGTCGGCTTCTGGTACAACTTTAAGACCTTTGAATCAGGTGATGGCTTTGATGAGCCTGGCTTCATGGTTTTCGTAGGTGATCAGATGGTACACCAAGTATGGGCCAGTGATGTGCTAACAGACAGCAACAGTGCTACCCTCGATGAATCGGGTTGGCAATTCATCTCCATTGACTTAACAGACTTGTCTGACTCGACTCTCAGCTTAGCCTTCTATGGTGGAAACTCTGGTGATCTTAGTTATCAGTCATATGTAGAAGTTGATAACGTCACCACTAATGAAGCCGCTGTAAATGCAGCTGCTGAGTTCACCCTGCAAGCTACCGATAACACTGCCGTCAGTGCCGTTCATTATCGCTACACAGTCGGTGGTTCGGAAACCCACGTTTCCACTGCCGGTGATACTGTTAACTTCTCCATTACGGCTCAGCCAGACAATGGCATTATCGAGTACTGGGCTGTTGATAGCGCCAGTATGGAAGAAAATCACAAGAGCTTCCACGTTATGTATGATAATGCAGCGCCCGCAGCTATTGCTAACCTAGATGTTACCGATGATAGTAATGGCGACTTTACTTTGACCTGGGTAGCCCCCACAGATGCTAATCCGTATAACCTCGACAAAGCCGCTGAATATGATATCCGCTACGCTACTAATCAAGGGGACTTGACCGCTGCTAACTGGGACAGCTTACCTCAAGCAACAATTAAAAACATCGATGGCTTGCCTGGTGGTGGTACTCGAGCACCTTTAATGTCAGGTAGTACCGAAGTGTACAGTGTTCACGTCAATGGTAGCTCCAGTGAGTATTGGTTTGCAGTTCGCTCACGAGATCGAGCTCGCAACCTTTCCGATCTCTCAGAGGTTAGTAGTTCTGGCACCACTAGTACACCAGTCTCAGTTCAAGCTGGCGATGTCATCATTAATGAAGTGATGTGGATGGGTAGCACTACTGGTCCAGCAGATGAGTGGATTGAGTTGCGCAATATGACTAGTGCTGACATTAACTTAACCAACTGGACAGTTGAAGGCTTAGGAACCGGTGGCGCTTTGACCATTACTTCAGGCACCTTACCTGCTAATGGTTACTTCGTCATTGCTAACTCTGCAGCAGCTTCATCTGCCTTACTCAACGAACCTCACTTTGTGACCAGTACTGTTGAGTTAGCTAACACCGGTGAACAGCTAATTCTCAAAGACAGTAGTGCCGCACTTATCGATCAAACGCCGGCTGGTGTCTGGGCTGCAGGTAGTAATACTGCTCAGAAGCGATCGATGGAACGCAACAACACTCCTGGTGATGGCAGTGATGTCGCTAATTGGCACAGCTGTGATTCACAAAGCTGTACAGAAGCGCGCTCACTTTATTGGGACAGTGTAGGGGAGAACTATGGCACACCAAACGCCGCTAACTTATCTTTCACTGAAGCTGAGATAGTGCCTGAAGCTCACTTGACCCAACCTAACCCTGAGCACGTTTTATTAAGCCTCTCAGGTGTGCAGATCTACACCACTGCTGAATACACTATTGAGTATCAACACGAAGTAGATGGTCAACAGGTCAGTGATGCTATTACTGATAAATTGGAGTTTCCATTAACGAGTCGTGATATTAAAACAGCAGAGTTGTTCTTAGGCACCTGTTCTAGCGATGAACAAAGCTGTGTTCCACACCAAAAAGTCACTTTACTTAAAGCCACAATTACTCTCAAGGCTGAGGGTGTGAGTGACAAAACATTAGCAGTAGAATTAGAATAACGAAATACCTATACGTCATGAAAAAACTCATTGCTGCCTTATTTACCGCTGTTGGTTTGAGTTGGGCTGTAGCCGCTCCAGTTCAGGCTGGTACTAACTTAACTGTTACCTGTCCCGCTGTTGGCACGTGTAGCATTAGTCCCAGTGGCACACCACTTTTTGACGAAGCTGGTTGGATTCCAGGTTCCAGTGTCACACAGTATTTCCGGATGTCTAACACTTCTTCACAAAACGGTTTTGCAGCAGTAGAAGTTGTTAACTACACCGAGACTAAAAACTTAGGTGCAGTGATTGATATTGAGATTCGTAAGAACTCGCCTTTAGGACCATTGGTGTATAACGGTGTTAGCCTCCATGATTTTAGAGATGATGGCTACTTTACGATCGATGGCATGAATGCCGGTCAAACCACTGATTATTTTGTGATTGCTACCATGCGCACTACAGCTGGTAATGAGTACCAAGGTGCTATGGTCCGGTTTGATTTAAATATGGGCTTAGAAATCACCCCTATCCCACCTCAAAGCGGTGGTGGTGACGGTGCGGGTAACCCCGGTGGCGGTGGTGGTGGCACGTCTGCACCTGGACCAGCTTCACCCCCAGTTTGTACTGCTCAAGTTCCTTCAGCTGCTCCCAGTGTAACTATCTCTAATGTCGGCACTAATACAGTGACGCTCACTTGGACAGCTGTCAGTCCAGTTACTCATTATGGCTTATTCTTCACTCGTAACTCTGATGGCGCCCAATACGGTGCCCCCAATATTGGGAATGTGAACTCTTACACCATTACTAACTTGTCGGGTGGTGCTAACTATACCTTCCAAGTCTTCGGTGTTAACGACTGTGCTCCTGGACCCCGATCTGGCAATGCTAGCTCCGGTGTGGTGCCAGGTCCGTTCATTGATGCCCGACCAGTTGGTCCAGGTGGTCAAGTGCTCGGCGTCAGTACTGAAGCTTCGCCTTCACCTAGTCCCTCTCCTTCACCTTCACCCAGTGCTTCACCATTAGGTGAGGTGGCAGGCGCTGCCATAGAGGTTTGTTCACAATGGAAACTATATATTCCTTGGATCCTGCTTGTTATGCAGCTATTCTTCATCTTGGTTGCGGAGTATTACTTCCGCCGCGATGAAGGTTGGACAAAGTACTTCATTATTGTAGGTGTCACACTAGCGTCCATTGCCATCTTCTATTGGCTCAGAGAGTGTAACTGTTTCGGACGCTGGTCATGGCTAGTCTGGTTATGTAAATGGTACTGGTTGGTGTCATTGATCTTGACCTTACTACTTCGCTTGTTCAGCTACGCCTTCCTCGAAGAAACAGAAGACGAGAGTGACAAGCCCAAGCCAGCTGTCAAAAAAGAAGTGGTTGAGATCAAAGAGTAACTTGTCTAATTTCCTAAAACTCCGCATAATGGGAGAGTGTCAAATCTGCTCAAAACGTTAGCGCACTTGTTTCATCCACGGCGATCCAATAACCACCGGGCGCGTGTGCTGCACCCCGAAGCATTAGCCTATCTGATTTTGATCGTGATTGGCTTTGGGGGTTTAATCCAAAGCGTTAGTTTTTTACCACTGGGGTGGGGTGATGTTTTAGGTTTTGCCTCTTCTATTACTCCTAATCAAGTTATCGAACAGACCAATCAAGAACGCCAAAAAGTGGGTTTGCCTCCGCTGGTTTATAACGAACGTTTAGCCCAGGCAGCCCTTTCCAAAGGCCAAGATATGTTCTCTGAACAATACTGGGCCCATACCTCACCAGCCGGAAAGCAACCATGGGCGTTTATTAAAGACTCAGGATATACCTACCGAGCTGCTGGAGAAAATCTAGCGCGTGATTTTTCAAATACCGATGACATGGTCCGAGCTTGGATGGCGTCACCTACGCACCGGGCTAACATCGTCAATGCCAAGTATCAAGAAATTGGGATTGCGGTCATTGATGGTGAGTTGCAAGGTTTTGAAACAACATTGGTAGTCCAGATGTTTGGAACCCCAATGGCTGGCGCACCACAGGTAGCACAGGCTGAGGAGCCCGTAGCCGTAGTCAATGAAGTAGTCCCAGTGGAAGAAACAGCACCTTTACCCGTTGCAACCGAAACCCAACCCAACACTCCCACGGTGCTAGCTCAAGCGTTAGTTCCCCAGGGTAGTCTTACGGTGCCACCCTTTTTCTCACCGCTGCACTTAACCAAAGCCTTTTTCTTAGCTGTGATCTTGTTATTAATTTTTACTCTCATTTACGATGCATTCATTATCAGTCATCGCCAAACCTTACGCTTAGTGGGCAAGAACTTGGGTCATATCATCTTTTTGACCATCATTGGCTTTTTGGTGATTTTATTTAAGGGAGGCTTAGTAGGCTAATGAAAAATGAACTTCTCCGCCATCGCTTAGCTTACCTGATTTTAGTGACAGGTTTAGGTGGGTTGACCTTGCTTTATTTGTCAGTGTGGCCAAATCTGGCATATCAACGACTTGTGATTTTAGCGTTATGTTTGTTTTATTTTGCATGGGGAGTAAGTACTCATTTGAAGACTGACCGTTACACCAACCGCGTTGCCTATGAATACTTGGGGATGTCTGCGCTGGGAGGAATGGTATTATTTCTTGTCACCTTGTGACATATCTATGATAGACTAACCCACAGGAAAGGACTCTATGAAAGGTATTATTTTAGCTGGTGGCTCTGGGACGCGTTTGCGACCTCTCACCAAAGTCACTAGTAAACAGTTACTGCCCATTTACAACAAGCCCATGATTTTTTATCCGTTGGAAACGTTGTTGACGGCCGGTATCAAGGATATCTTAATCATAGTGGCTCCAGATCATGCCGGTGACTTTTTGAAGTTACTAGGTAGTGGCAAAGAATTCGGCTGCAAATTCACCTATGAAATTCAAGATAAACCTGAAGGTTTAGCTCAGGCTTTTATTATTGGTGAAAATTTTATTGGTAATGATTCCGTGACCCTCATTTTAGGGGATAATGTTTTCGAAGATAATTTTTCTGAGGCAATTACTGGTTTCCAACGCGGTGGCCGTATTTTTGCTAAGAAAGTCAGTGACCCAGAGCGGTTTGGTGTGGTGGAGTTTGATGAAAATACCAAGGCTATTTCTATTGAAGAAAAACCAGCTCAACCCAAATCAAATTACGCAGTCACTGGTTTGTATATTTATGACAATACTGTGGTTCAAAAAGCTCGTAATCTTCAGCCTTCCCCTCGTGGTGAGTTAGAAATTACTGATCTGAACAATGTCTATCTTCGGGAGGGTTCGTTAGATGTCGCTTTTGTAGAAGGTAAATGGTTAGACACTGGGACCTTTGAATCATTATTTGAAGCCATTGCCTTTGCGCGCGAAAAAGAACTCGTAAAAGCTTAACAGTAACCAAGCATGTCAATAAGTGGTCGAGCCCTTATTATCATTTTTTTGCTGGGAACCTTAGTGGTGCTGCCTTCTGTAGCTGTCGTTGAAGCGCAATCTTTGTTTCAGCCCCCACAATCAAGTGTAGCTCCAGCTGAGATTGAAGAAACGCCTCCGCCAATTGAAACTACTGAAGAACTCCCCAGTGATGGGGTGATTGGGGAACGACAGGAATATAAAGCTCAACTGACTGAGTTAAATGGTACCTATCGGACCCAACTAGAGAAATACCGCAACTTAGAACGTCAATTTGACGTCACTAAAGGTCAGTGGCAAAAAGTGGGCTCATTGGGTTCATTAGAGGCAGCGGTGAAAGCTACCAAAGAAGTGATGATCGCTCGGTCAGAAGTCTTGACCACGTATTTGACGTTACTTCGCTTGGAAGTCTTACAAACCACTGGTATTAATGTCATTCAGAAAGAAGCGCTCCTTTCCGATCTGGATGGAGTAATGGTGGTGCTAGCTGCTCATCAAGAGAAACTCCAAAACATTGCTAGTCGCAATGAAGTAAATGCTCAAGTGGCCGAGTTTGTGTCAGTTAAAAAAGAAGTGGAGCGCGTTAGTTACACAGCCTTGACGCTATTGGAAGTGGGACGGTTGCAAGCAGTTTACGACAAGCTCAATGATTTGACTGGTGACATCCGGGAAAACACTCAGGCCAACAGTGATGAAAACAATGCCTTAGTAATTGCTCAACAACAGCGCGCACTGGATGAAATCCAAACCAAACTTGATGAAGTCCACACCGAGTTACAAGAAATTACGGCTTTTACTGATAAGAGCTCTGATCGGGAGAGTAAATCTGTTAACGATACTGTCAGTCGCGATTTAAATAAAGTGTATACCGGCCTTTCCCAAGCGGTGGGATTTTTGCGTGAGTTTTTAGGAGTCAATTAATGGCTAATTCAGAACTATCAGAACGACTAGATCAAACTAATTTTGGCTATGAAAAGCCGATTTTTGAAAATGAGCCTCGGATTGTTGATCCTCACGCCGTGGTGGCTCCACCCGCGCCCCCTCAGCCTTGGTACAAGCGCCCTTTGGTTTTGGTAGGCATTGCCGGAGGCAGCTTGCTATTTCTCATTCTCATTTTAATACTCGTTTACATGCCCAAACCTCAATTACCAATCAACTCCATCACGCCTTTTCAACCCACTCAAACTGACACTCAACCGAGTGAGTTTGAGACGCGCTTAGACCAGGCTAGTCAAGATTTAGAAGCTGCAGATCCCACTCGTCCCACCTTACCTTTCCCTGTGGTCAATCTTGATTTACAATTAGAGAATGTTACAGAGTAGTTTATGCATTGCCTTGGGGCTGATTTCAATCCTGGTGTTTGTAGTGGCCCTCACTAAAAGTAGACGGGGTCAATTTTATTCAGACACGCCGGCTTTATTTCCGTTGGGTATTTTTGTGTGGGGTGATGCCTTGGCTTTGGCACCTTTTTGGTTGGTAGCAGCGATCATTTTTTGGTGGCTGGAACCAGTGATGATTGCACGTTTATTATGTGTCTTTTTTGCCATTCGAGCAGCATATGAAGTCGTGTATTGGATTAATCACCAGGTGGCACATCGTGATTACTGCCCACCCATGTTTCGGCAGGTAAAATGGCTCGGTGCTAACGAAGCCGCCATTTTATATCAACTCATGAACATGCTCCAAGTGATTGTAGCCTTGGGTTTGATGATCATGACGTATAATTAATAACTATGATAATGACTGACCAAGAGCGATTTGAAAGAGACAGATATACTGGCCAGGGAAGTTTTAGTTTAAGACAGCCAATAACTAATCAGGTCGCAGAAATTTTCAAGGGTAAACCGAGTGAGTTAACTGAGCCCGAAAAACCTTCAACAAACGAAGCTGTTAATGCCTTGGCTGCGGCTATTGTCCAATTACCGCCTGAAGCACGCTTGAAAGCCCTTGAGGATGCTATTAGTGATTTAAAAAAACAAGTCGAAACTTCATTAATACAAGAAACGAAACCAGATGTTATTGAAGCCAAGCCAGTGGCATATCTCACTAAAGAAGTAGAACAAATTGTACCAGTCACTTTCAAACTTTATTTCTATGGTAAAACCATATACACGCAGCATAGAGCTGTTCATGATTGGGGTTCTATTCCCAAGAGCGACACAGTACAAAGTGCATATAGAAGATTAAGTGAGATGTATTTCCCTTTTAATAAAAGTGATCCTCAAGATGTAAATTTACTACGACAATGGACAGAAAAAGCCGGCAGATTACCATTAATTGGTGTGTTAAGAAATGACGCTAATATTGAAATTGGTAAGTGGTTTATGAGTCGTGATGCAGATAAAGAGGATTTAAAAAAGTTTTCGGGTGATTTGGAAACCGTGCCCTTTTTAGAGTTAATTGATCGGGCTACAAATCCTGAGACGCACCTATTTATAATAAATAACAAAGTCATCGTCATTACTACTTTTACGTATTTAGAAGGATTGGGACATCCCGATGAAAGAAGAGTCACTTCCTCCTTTATTGTTCGAGAGTCTAGTTTAGAAGATGCTAAGAATTCACTCGAAAAAAATGGCTGTTTTATTGCGTTGCCAACCAATGGTCCTTTCATCCCTTCAGACAACTTTCAAACGGGGCAACTATCTGGTTCTAATCAAGTCACGATTTGTCCTCGACCTGAGCAGTTATTTAAACGACCGAAACCAGCCACTAATATGAGGGTTTTATCGGGATGGTTGTCAAATCAAGAAAATAATAAACAGGCTTGTATGTTACAAGGATCTGAGGCCTTATCAAGTTTAGAGCAACGCATGATGATCGATGAACTATTACGTGAATTACTGCTATCCCAAAATCCCATTAAAAGTGACCTCTTTATTTCATCACGTCAGACTGGGCAACTCATAACTTTGAAAAGAATTGTTAGCGCTACTAGCGGTGAACAAATTGACTTAAATGAACTAAAAAGTATTCACCTCCAAACACCCTCTTTTGCCGGGAAGCGTGAGGATGATCTCAAATCCGAGGCTTACTCTGCCTCGTTCAACGTTTAGAAATAATTTGAACCCGAGGGCGGCTCATTTCCCACATTACCAAGACTGCCAAGATCCAGAACGTGAGTGAGAGTAACGGAAATTGATGATTGCCATAGAGCCAGAGGCTGATTTGGTTGAGGAACTCTGCGACCACTAAAAAATGAAGTGCCAGTTGCAAGACTTTCATAAAGCTAATTCTCGAGCCATTAAGTTTCAGTAACAAAAAGATCAGTAGCGTGTCACTAAAAATCAAAATCAGGCGACTGATAAGTATCCATAAACCTAAGATGAAAGGTGTGATCCATATCCAGTAAGGTTTTAATGAGTGGTGGAACTGAGTGATATGAGTGGCATACATTGAGAAATTATCGGCTGTGATGGTGAAATCTTTGTCAAATCCAGGCAGTCTTGTCAGAGGCAGTTCCGCCCATTGGCCATCCACATTTAGAGAATATAGCAATGTCGGTGTCACTGCCAACATACTACTGGTAGGTAAGGTAGTAGCAGCAGTGGTAGGGTCAAATTCTTGATTAAAAATATACGCAATTGAACTTGGTAACTCTAGTTCTGTCCGCATACTCTCGGTAATAAATGAAGGAAATCTGATTTGCACCGGGCTAGAAGACGTGTGTGATAAACGTTGATTCTGCCAATTAACTGCTAGCTCTCTGGGGAAGTGTTGTTTGGTTTCCTCAAGGGCTCGAGTCAGGTAAGTGTCAATTTGGGGAAGTTCTCGCATCAGAAAAAAGCCGGTACGAGACAGCGTGAAAAAAACAAAGGCTATCATAAAAAACCGCAACGAGAACCAAAACGGGGCGCGGATAATGTCTCGGTAGTAAGCTAGGGAAGTGAGGCTCTGAGATAAAACATGCCAAAAGGTGTGCGGTCGCATTTCTGGAGTATATCATGATTTGACCTCTGGCTTTAAATAGCTGCCCACATTAGCTGAGGATTTGTTAGAATACTGTAGATAAAGGAGGGCTATGGCATTCGATTTTACACAGTTTCAGACGCAAGCTCAAAAAGCACTTGATCACTTTAAACAAGAATTAGCAACCTTACGCACTGGTCGTGCGCACTCCCAATTACTGGATAGCGTTCGCGTAGATGCCTATGGTACTAAGATGATGATCAATGAGGTCGCCAATGTCTCGGTGCCGGATTCTAATCTTTTGACTGTCACCCCTTGGGACAAGAGTCTTTTGTCTGCTATTGAAAAGGCTATTGCCAGTGCGGGGATTAACTTGAATCCCGTCGTTGATGGCGACATGATCCGTATCGTGGTGCCGGCTTTGACTGAAGAACGTCGTAAAGAAATGGTCAAAGTCCTTCACCAAAAGGCAGAAAGTGTGCGGGTGATGTTACGCAGTGTTCGCACTGATACTAAGAAAGACATCGAGAAACAAAAAGGTACTTCTGGAGTGAGTGAAGATGACATTAAAAAAGAGGTTGAAACTCTAGAGAAAAAAACTAAAGAGTTTTTGGATCAAGTTGATCAGCTCGTGACTGTCAAAGAAAAAGATTTATTAACTGTATAGTATGACCTTTATTATTTTTGCCCTGATTTTGTCATTCTTAGTTCTGATTCATGAACTAGGTCATTTTTTGGCAGCCAAATGGGCCAAGATCCGCGTGGAAGAGTTTGGGTTAGGGTATCCGCCCAAAGCCTTAGTGCTGTTTAAAAAATGGGGCACTGTTTTTACGCTGAATTGGTTGCCTTTTGGCGGCTTTGTGAGAATGGAAGGTGAAGACGGGGAAGATAGTGGAGCTCTAGAATTGAGTGTCAAACCACCTCAAAGAAATAAAAAGGGCATTGTGCTCGACGAGCGAGGGGAAGCAGCTTTTTTTGAGCGCTCAGCTCTAGAGCGGATGGTGGTTATTTTAGCTGGTGCCACCACCAATTTAGTCTTTGGTGTGCTCGCCTTTGCGATCGTTTTTTGTATTTTAGGTATTCCTTCTGGAGCCATCATTGATCAAGTGGCACCAGGGTCCCCGGCTGCCGCCGCTGGGATTACTCCCGCTGTAGCTGTGATTGGTTTCAGGCACCAAGGTCAGGTGACTAATACTGGTAGTACCTTGGAAATTATTCAATTTGTGGAAAACCATCGTGGGCAAAATGTGACAGTGATTACTACTGGACCCTGTCAAAATTATGTCTGTGAAAATGAGATTAAAGAATTTAATAGTTACTTACGCACCAAAGATGAAACGCCAGCTGAGCAAGGTTCACTGGGGCTCGCTTTCAAAGGTGAGTTCTTTAAGTTTTATCCGTGGTATGAGATGCCTCTGCGTGGCTCATGGTATGGTTTTAATGAAGCACTCAAGTTGGGTCAGCAGATTTTATTAGCACTCAAGACACTGGGGACGCGTTTAGTCCAAGTCCAGCTCCCAGAAGAGATTGCTGGTCCGGTGGGCATTGTGGATCAAGCCGCTGAAAGTGGTTTATTTCAACAAGGACCGCTGGCGTTGTTATTTTTTGCAGGCATGTTATCTATCAACTTGGGAATCATGAACCTATTGCCTATTCCCGCTTTGGATGGTGGTCGAGCCGTGTTTATCATTCTAGAAAAAGTAATTGGTAGAGAAAAAATGGGCAATTTTGAGTACTACGCTAACTATGGTGGCTTTGTGTTCCTAGTCGCCTTGATTATGGTGATTACAGCCCGAGACATTTGGAGAATTTTTACTTAATTATTCACATATTTCAGCCAGCTGGCGGACTTAACCTATGCCAAAACGCACTAAAGCTCAAAAACTCAAAACCGCTCAACGCCGAGAACACGTGGGCGCTTCAGAAACATCTTTTCAATGGCAAGCTGCTCAGCCAATGACGAGTAAACCAGTTGTTTCGTCTACAGTTTCTCCCAATCGCTTTCAATTAGGTGAAGGTTTTTTTGGCTATTCACCAAGCTTGATCTGGGACGATTTGCGCAAAACAGTCATAGTAGTGAGCTTTGTTTTGGGACTGTTGGCAGTAATTACTTGGTACATTCAGTAATTGTGGTTACAGTTTCGTAAAACCATCGCCTTGTGACAGGTGTCAGTTTTATGGTACAAATACTAGCATTGTTTTTCGAACTCATATAATGGTCACGAGTTTGCGTTGAAAGGAACACTCATGCAGAAAAAAACGTTATTAATGATTTTGGCGCTCTATATTGCTTCTTCCGCCATTTCATATGGAGTCTTCTCATTTTTAGCTCCAGCTAAACGCTTAGTGGTGATGAATAATCAAACTGAGGATGCCCCTGTCGTAGAAGAAGAGGAAGATAACGGTTTGGAGAGTTTGCTGACTATCAATCCTTCAGAACCTAAAGATCAACCCTGTCCTTTAAACGGTCAACTTTACACTACTACTGAAAAAGCTGCTTGGGAACAAAAACGTCCTTTAGCAGTCATGATCGAAAACACACCTGATGCTCGCCCACAATCTGGCTTGGGTGATGCTGATGTAGTTTTTGAAGCTGTGGCAGAAGGTGGCATTACCCGGTTCATGGGTATGTTCTATTGTGATGTCCAAGCCTATGACACTCCTTTAGCTCCTATTCGTTCCGCTCGGGTGTACTACATGAGTTATGCAGCTGGTTTTAATCGCCCTCTGTATGTCCACGTCGGTGGCGCTAATACTCCAGGCCCAGCTGATGCTTTAGGTATTTTAGGGCAATGGGGTTGGAATGGTGAAAACGACTTGAATCAATTTTCCATTGGTTACCCAACCTTTGTCCGTGATTACAATCGTATCCCCGGTAAAGAAATTGCTACCGAACACACTATGGTTACCAGTACTCAAAAACTCTGGGACGTGGGTGTGAAGCGTGAATGGACAAATATGTCTCCATCAATCACCGGCCGTGGTGGCAAAGTCACCCCCGGAACTGATTGGAAAGAAGGCTTCACTGGTTGGGAGTTTGAAGATGGTCAAGCTGGTGCTGGCACCGCTCCTAAAGTTTCTTATGAATTCTGGAGTGGGTACGATGATTACGCTGTGGAGTGGAACTATGATGCCGCTACCAATACCTACCTGCGCAGCCAAGGTGGTGAGAAACACGTTGACCTAAATAACGATCATCAAATCGGTGCTAAGAACGTAATTGTGCTCTTGACCACTGAAAAAGGCCCTATCGATGAAAAGAAGCACATGTTGTACGAAACCACTGGAACTGGTGACGCGTTACTGTTCAAAAATGGTGAAGCTACTAAGATTACTTGGAGTAAGAAGACTCACGAGTCTGAGCTGCAATTCTTGTCAGCTGGTAAACCAGTTAAACTCAATCGTGGTATGACTTGGATCTCCATTCTCGATAAGAAAGCTCAAGTCACGTACTAAGATTTCATCTGGAATTACTATCAAGCCCTCCGAGCTTAGCTCGGGGGGCTTTTTGTTTAGCAGAGATAAAAGGAACTTGAATGTGGTCGCATTTATCGTTACAATTTGAGTACAGATTGTATAGAAGTTTCGGACTTTTTATTTAAGTTTTAAATGTGTAAGATAATAGACGCAGAAAGAAAGAGCTATGAGTAGTCTTCAAGATTTCATGATTTCACGCGTCCGGGAACGGATGATGGAGTTGTTTTTCACTAAACCTGATGAAATGTTTTACGTCCGGGAAATTACGCGTGCCACTAAAGAAGAAATTAATGCAGTCCGCCGTGAGCTGGACCGGATGATTAGTTACGGTCTGATCAAAAGTGAGCAACGGGGGAATCGTCTGTATTACTTTTTAAATAAAAAATACCTCTTCTTCCAAGAGTTGCAACAGATGGTCGCCAAGAGCAGCGGTTTGGGCAAGAAGATTCTCAAAGCCAAACCCAAGTTAGGCACAGTACAGTTTGTAATGTTCTCTGGTAAGTTTGTTCGTGGCTTGCGCCCTCGTCAAGATGAAGTCGATGTCTTAGTGATTGGCGATATTGTGTTATCTGAGCTCCAGGCTTTAGTCAAGGAAGAAGAAGCCAAAATTGGCCGCGAGTTAAACTATGCGGTCTTTTCTAATGAAGAATTCACGTTCCGCAAGACTCGCCGGGATCCCTTTATTATGGACATCTTATTTGCGACCCGGGTCATGATTATTGGGAGTGAAGACGAATTTGTAGAACGTCAGGTTCCTGGCTTGTAGTTTACTAAAAAGGGTATAAACTAATCCAATCTGCCTCCGTACTATGTTTACTCACTTACGCACGTTTTTGCTGATCATTTTCTTAACCGTGGTAGCGGGCTTGATTGCGATGCCCCCAATAGTACCAATTCAATTCTCTGCTTTTGGGCGTGATTTTAATTACACATTACCTGGCCCCAAGTTTAACTTCACTTTTTTAGGTCGGCCTATTAGTCATGAATTTGAGCTCAAACAAGGTCTGGATATTCAGGGTGGGATGCAAGTCGTACTCCAGGCTGATATGTCACAAATTCCGGTCACGGAGCGAACAAAAGCTTTAGAAGCCGCTCGAGCCATTATGTTGCGCCGGGTAGACTTATTTGGTGTCAATGAGCCTGTAGTCCAAACTTCTCAAGTCGATGATCAATATCGATTAATTGTGGAGTTAGCTGGGGTGGAGGATCCTAACCAAGCGCTGCAGCTGGTAGGAACGACAGCTGAGCTTGATTTTCGACTAGAGGCAAGCACCTCATCTGAGGCAACAGCATCGGCAATTGCGTATTTGAGTTCCTTTCAAACCAGTGGCTTAACAGGTAAAGAGCTCAAGTCAGCTGAAGTCCAGTTTGACCCTCAGACTAATGAGCCAGTGATTGCCCTCAGCTTCAATGATCAAGGCCGGGAGTTATTTGCCGAGATTACCAAAGCCAATGTGGGCAAGGTATTAGCCATTTTTATTGATGGTTTTCCGGTGGCGATGCCGGTCATTAATACCCCCATTTTAGATGGCCAAGCGATCATGACAGGTGGTTTTGGTTTAGAAGATGCCAAACAACTGGCCATCCAGTTGCAAGCGGGCGCTTTGCCGGTGCCGGTGGAAGTGCTTGAACAACGCACGATTGGTGCCAGCTTGGGTCAAGAATCAGTGCAACGTAGTATTAGAGCTGGAGCCATTGGGATTGGTTTAGTGATGTTGTTCATGATTTTATATTATGGCTGGCAAGGCTTTTTAGCATCGTTGGCTTTGTGCGTCTATGCCGTGTTAACGATTGCCATTTACAAAATTCTGGGCGTGACCTTGACGTTACCTGGTATTGCTGGGTTACTGCTGTCTATTGGTATGGCTGTGGACTCTAATATCTTAATTTTCGAACGGATGAAAGAGGAGTTGCGGATGGGGCGGTCGTTCGAACGAGCCATGGAGCTAGGGTTTGGTCGGGCTTGGGATAGTATCAAAGATGCCAACTTAGCCACCATCATGACTGCAATGATTTTGATCAATCCTTTAGATTTACAGTTTCTCAACACCAGTGGCTTAGTCCGTGGTTTTGGTATCACCTTGCTGATTGGTGTGTTAGTCAGTTTATTTACTGGTATCGTGGTGACGAGAACGCTGATGCGCTTGTTTTTGAAAGGCTAATATGAACTTCATGAGTCGCTATCACCTCTACTTTTTAGTGTCATTAGCTGTAATCATCTCAGGATTAGTGTCGATGCTGAGCTTTGGTTTTAAGCCAAGTATTGATTTCACTGGTGGGTCATTGCTAGAAGTTAAGACTACGGCCACTGAAATTACGCCTGAAAAAGTCACTGATCAAGCCAAGAACTTATATGAAGTTAGTTCAGTCCAGGCTTCTGGTCCACAACAATTTATGTTACGGGGCAAAACTATCACCAATGACAAAAAAAATGAAGTCATTGCAGCCTTGAATACAGCTTTTCCAACAGTAAGTGAGTTAAGATTTGAAACCGTTGGCCCTACCTTAGGACGAGAGTTATTGTTAAAAACGTTAACTGCTGCAGCTGTTGTTGCCACCTTAATTACGATATATGTGGCTTATCAATTTAGTGATCTGAAATACGGTATCTGTGCGATTATAGCCATGATTCACGACTCGCTCGTGCTTTTGGGTGTGTTTAGTTTATTGGGGCATTTTTATGGTGTGGAAGTGGATGTGTTATTTGTGACAGCTTTGATGACCACTCTCTCTTTTTCCATTCATGACACGATTGTGGTGTATGACCGGATTCGCGAAGTTCGTCGCTTGCAACCACGCCTTAGCTTCAAAGATATTGTAGATTTAGCCGTGTTGCAAACGCTTGGGCGGTCAATTAATAACTCGATGACAATTATTATTATGTTGCTGTCACTGGTGCTTTTGGGTGGCGAAAGTATTCGCTGGTTTGCGGTGGCCTTGTTGGTTGGCGCCGTGACCGGCACGTATTCTTCAACCTTTACTGCTGCACCCTTGTTGTTGCTGTGGGAAGATGTGAAGAAGCGGACTAAGACAGCTTAACTCTTTTTTTCTACTAACTCTTTTGCTCTCTTTAACAGTTCTTCTTTGCTATTGAGCTCGGGATTATCCAGCACCACTTCAAACAAAGCATGCAAAATTTCACCCAAAATTGGTCCAGGTTTCAGATTAAACTCGGTCATTAGATCATGGCCATTAATGGCCAGGTCTTTGATTTCCATGGGTTGGTGAAGTTGCTCGATCATGCGCTGTTTCATTTCTTCTAATCGCCAACTGGTTTTGCGCGCCCCACTGCCAAGGCGGTCAGCTTCGCGTAGATCCAAAATATCATCAATATTTTCTAAGCCCACTTTGCGCATAAAGCGACGAATAGCCGCATCAGTATTTTGTGGCTGATAATGGAACATGTGGTGGCGGACGAGGGTGGTAATGCGATTAACGTCACGCTTCGAAAGTTTGAGACGGTAGGCAATATGCCGAGCCATCTTGGCACCAACGTGTTCATGGTTATAAAAAGTAATAGTGTTGCCCATGATATTTTGAGTTTGAGGTTTGCCGATATCGTGGAGCAAAGTGGCCAGGCGCACAATGGGGTCAGGTGAAGGGCAGGTGCGAAGTGCATCTAAACTGTGGGTCCAGACATCAGTAGTGTGGTGACCACCTTGTTTGACGCCTTTGCCCACCGTCAACTCTGGTAGGACATACGTTAACAAACCAGTTTGATCAAGCAACTCCACACCTTCTGCTGGAAACGGGCTTTTGAGAATTTTTAAAAACTCATCGCGGACGCGTTCACCACTGACGTATGTCATCAAATGAGCCGTATCTTCAATAGCCGTAAAAGTCGCATCATCGATGCGCATATTCAGCTGCACTGATAAGCGAATAGCGCGTAACATCCGGAGCGCATCTTCTTGAAACCGTTGCGTGGGAGTTCCCACAGTTCGAATGAGGCCAGCCTTAAGGTCAATCAGGCCCTGATGTAAGTCAATCACTTCATATTCGCTAGGTTGTAAAGTAATGACAGGAGTGGTGAGGTGAGAAGGGTTGGACAAAGCAGTTTCTGATACTTGTTCTGAGACGCGTAAAGCTAAAGCGTTAATCGTAAAGTCTCGGCGATCAAGGTCTTCTTGAATCGTTTTACCCCAGGTGACGGAATCTGGGCGTCGGAAGTCAGTATACATACCATCAGAGCGAAAGGTGGTGATTTCATAATTGGGCAACTTGGACGCAGCTGGGGATAGCGTGTCGTTATCAGAATCTTCTGTTTGCAGCGAGACGTGGAGCTTGGTAGCTTGAGCTTGGTCGATGACACGGTTTTTGTTGAAGGGAGTTTCGCTACCAGTTAGTTGGCTGAGTTCTGCGGGTAGTTGCAGCTGTTCATTCACATGGTGATAGGTGATGCTGACCGTCCCAAAATTATTTTCATAGAAACTATCAGGAAATAATTTCAAGATTTGTTCGGGTGTGGCATTAGTGGTAAAGTCATAGTCAGTAGTGGCAGGGAGTGTGGTAATTGGTTGATCGGTACCTTGGTTAATACCAATTAGTAAGAGATCGCGCACGGCTCCCCCTACGATATAACCTTGATAGCCAGCTTGGTGAAGGGTCCGTAAAATAAATAAGGCTTGAACTGAGATTGGCAACGTCATACAGTGAATTCTCTCATTTATGATCACAAAGCGCAAAACAATTCTAAAACTAATGTATGCAGTGGAAACTTAAACACACTTTATTGCCAGAAAACGTGGATGATGTGCAAGCAATTTTGCTGAGTAATCGCAGCATTGAAGATGAGCATAGTTTTTTTCAGCCGCCTGCGCCATGGGATTTAACTCTCGAAAAAGTGGGTATTAACTCTGACCAAGTGACGCAGGCGTTACAGCGCTTGGAAATTGCCCGTCAGGAACAGCAAGACATTGTCATTTTTGGTGATTATGATGCCGATGGGGTCTCCAGCACGGCCATTATGTGGGAAACCATGTCTGCGCTTGGTTTTAATGTTCGGCCCTTTATTCCCCACCGTGAAAAACATGGCTATGGCATGTCAGATCGATCGTTAGGTGATTTATTGGCGGGTGCCAAACCTGCCATGATTATTACTGTTGATAACGGGATTGTGGCTCATGTGCCTATTCAGCAGCTCCAAGCTCAAGGTATTGACGTCATCCTCACCGATCATCACCAACCGGAAGCTGAGCTTCCAGGGGCACACGCTATTGTCCATACTACTCAGTTATGCGGCGCTACTGTGTCATGGATTTTTAGCCGCGAGATAGCGAAACATTTTGCGCCTGCTTTGCACTTAGATCCACGCGAACTCATGACCAAACAACTAGATTTGACGGCCATCGCTACCATTGCTGACCAGGTCCCGCTGGTAAATGCGAATCGTTCGTTCGCATTTCATGGGTTGAAGGCTTTAAAGAAAACCAAACGGCTAGGATTGTTGGCGCTGATGGAGAAAGCCGGTATCGCCCTCGATAGTATTACGACTTCAACGGTTAATTTTGCGATTGCGCCGCGGATTAATGCCATGGGGCGATTAGCTCACAGTTTGGAGGCGTTGCGGTTAGTGTGTACCAAAAATCATGACCGGGCACAGCAACTAGTGGAGTTACTTAATGATACTAATACCCGGCGCCAAGATTTGACACAAGGTATGATCGAACATGCTAAAAACCAAGCGCATGTTTGGGAAGGTGAGCATTTAATTATTGTTGCTAGTGAGGAGTATCATGAAGGTGTGATTGGTTTAATTGCCGGTAAGTTGATGGAAGAGTTTTATAAACCAGCCATTGCGATTTCAATAGGACAGAAAAGTGCCAAAGCCTCCGCTCGTTCTATTCCGGGTGTTAATATCGTTGATCTTATCCGCCAAGTCAAAGATGAGCTCTTAGAGGTTGGGGGGCATCCCATGGCAGCTGGTTTCAGTGTAGAAGTAGATAAAATTGCCAATGTTTCTCGCCGTTTGTACGCTTTAGCCAAAGATCAGATTACAGCTGGTCAACTTCAACCTAGCCTGGATGTGGAGTGTTTAGTGCCGTTTGAGTTAATTTCTAAACAGTTGATAGAAGTTACGAAACGCTTAGATCCTTGTGGCCAGGGTAATCCCGAACCGGTATTTGGTTTACAGAATGTGTGTGTCATGGACGCTTTTACCATGGGTAATAATGGTCAACACCTCAAAGTCGTGATTCAGTGTGAACAGATTCCGTTGCGAAAGCCCACCAAGGGTGGTCAGAGTAGTTCTTCCCAGACCCTCAATTGTTTGGCTTGGAATCTCGGTCACCTGGCTCAGCAACTTCTGCCAGGGACCGTCGTTGACATTGCCGGGGTAGTCGAGCTCAACGAATGGAAGGGCCGTACCTCAGTCCAGATGAAGATCAAGGATTTGGTGATAAGATGAGCTAACTAAGTCTTCCAACTGGTTCTACCGTGAGATCTTCACTAGTATCCCATGAAGATTGAGCCAGTAGTTCGTAAATGTCTTCTACACTCATTTCCACAGTATCTGCGTCAATGATGGATTTATAAACCATGGCAGCGAGTTCTTTATCTGTCAAAATCCTTACTAACTCCATAAACTCAGAATAAACTGAATGAGAGATAGCATCAATGTTAACTTCTAATAGATATGCCGCCAGGCTAGCAGGGTTGATTTTTTCCTTGCGATATTTTTCTTCCACCTGTCTAGCAGAAATAGTGGTTTGTCTAATATTTTCCATAAAATCCTTTTTTTTGCCCTCAAGAATTGTACAGGTTCTGTATATCTTGTGCTGACAATTACCTGACAGAATTACTGGACCATCAGTGGTGCAGCGTAAGCCATTAAAGTACTAAATTCTTCAGCGGCGTCATCATATCCTTTAGTTAATAAATCGATAGTGACAGCATGATAGTCACCACCGTTAGCTTGAGTTTTGGTTAGCTCTTTTTTGTATGATTTTTCTAACAATGCTAATGCTTCTGCGGCTCCATATTGAGCAGTGGTTTGGGTTTTTACAACTTCGTACATAGTGTCCTTTCAGGATAATTAATTAATATTTCGACTACTTATAAACTACTCCCACATAAAGGAGGGAACAGGAATTCCTACCTCAGACAACAGTTCACCAAAGATCTCCGCTTTTAGATGACTTTGATTCTTAGCAACCTCATGAATAACTGCATAAAAATCACCAGTTTCAGTAACTTTTTTATATTCTGGTGCAAACGCATTTTTTAAAGTTTGCATTGCCAAGGTATATGCCACTACATCTTTTACAAAGAATGAGGTTTCATAAGGTCTGTAGTCCTGATCTTTCATAATGTTCCTTTCTCCAACAAAAAACCCCCCGTTTAGAGCGGGGGGTTGTGGTGTTAAATAAATGTTTACTGTTACGCTGCCACGTTTACCCCGCTCTTGGTCCAAAGGACGAAGAGTTGAATGAGGGTAATAATGCGGCCAAAGTGTGCCATAACAAAATATATTGTATGCCGTGACGCGGCGATGTCAACAGGTAAGTACTAAATGTGTATGAATTGACAGATATATCTTTAGAAAGTGAGGTGTATAATAGCTTTAGTTAATACAAGCGCATGAGCCTACTGACACTAGGCAATTTCCTAAGAGGAAGCGCTGCCAGGGGTAGCAACCTGGCCGGGTAAGCCCGTGACAGCAGGAAGTAAGTATAAAGAGGTTGGCACCTTTCTGAGCTCCAGAAGCCTTTTCTTAATTCAAGTACAGTCTTGGGTTGGGAAAAGGCTTTTTTAGTATTTTAATCAATTACCAGGAGACGCCATGTCTGATCAGACACGAACCTTTATAAGCGCTAGTCCCTCTAGTGTGGGCCAGGAAATTTTGCTTCAAGGCTGGGTAGATACCAAACGCGATCACGGTAAAGTCACGTTTATAGATTTGCGTGATCACACCGGGGTGGTCCAGTGTGTGGGTTACAAGATGATGGGTGAAGTCACCACCGAGTCAGTGGTGGAGCTGGTGGGTTTAGTCAAAGAACGCCCTGCCAACATGGTCAATGACAAAATTGTCACCGGAGGAATCGAGATAGAGGTTAAATCTTATACCGTGCTCAACAAAGCTAAAGAACTGCCAATTACTCTTGATAGTGATGGCAAAGATATTGGTGAAGAAGCGCGTTTAAAGTATCGTTACCTTGACTTACGACGGCCTCGAATGCAACAGATTGTAAAATTGCGGTCGGATTACTTCCGAGCCTTGCGTACTGCTCTCTATGAACGAGAGTTCACTGAAGTCGAAACGCCGATGCTGACCAAATCTACCAAAGAGGGTGCCCGAGACTTCATCGTACCATCACGGTTTCAACCTGGTAAATTTTATGCGCTACCACAAAGTCCGCAGCAATATAAACAGTTGTTAATGACTGCTGGCGTATATCGCTACTTTCAGTTTGCACGCTGCATCCGCGACGAGGACTTGCGCGCTGATCGCGGGTTTGAGTTCACGCAACTGGATGTAGAGCTGAGTTTTGCTAAACAAGATGAGGTGATGCAGACAATTGAGGATGTAGTCAAGCAAGCTGTTAAAACGGTAGGTGGGAAATTGAAAGATGAAACCTTCCCGGTGGTGGATTATGCAGATGCTATCAAAAAATATGGAGCTGATCGTTTCGATTTGCGGACCGAAGCTGAGAAACAAGATGGGACCTTAGCTTTTGCATGGGTAGTGAACTTTCCGTTCTTCAAAAAAGTCGATAAAGGTGACATTGCTGAAGTGCGTGATGGCAAGAGTGGCTGGACTTTCACCCATAATCCTTTCAGTGCGCCGTTACCGGAGCACGAGGAGTGGTTATTAAAGGGCGAAAACGTGGGCGAGATCTTAACTACGCAGTACGACTTGGTTTGTAATGGGTATGAAGTAGGTGGCGGCAGTATCAGAGCTCACAAGCCAGAGTTATTAAAAGCCACGTTTAAAGTCATGGGATATGGTGATCAGGAAATTGAGGACAGCGTGGGACACATGTTAGAAGCGTTTAGTGTGGGTACACCACCTCATGGTGGGTTGGCACTAGGCTTAGATCGCTTAATCATGTTGTTAGCGGGGGAAACCTCACTCAAAGAAACGATTGCTTTTCCAATGAGCTCTACTGGTCGCACCGCGGTCATGGACGCCCCCAGCCCTGTCGCCGAAGAACAACTTCAGGAGTTAGGTTTGAGCATTCGAGCTCCTCAGGGTCAACAGACGCCCCACGACTTTATTTTAGATCTCCTCAAGAAACACCACGTGGAGTATCAGTATCTAGAACATGAACCAGTCACTACTAGCCAAGAGGCTGCTCGGGTTCGAGGTGGTAAGGAACAAGAAGGTGCCAAGGCATTGGTGATGCAAGCTGATAAAGAGTTTGTGCTGTATGTCCTGCCTGGTGATCAGCGCGCCGATTTAGCTGCCTTCCAAAAGCACCTGGGTGTGAAGAAGTTAGCGATGGCGTCTACTGATTCTGTCTATCAACGCACCGGTTTGAAAGTAGGCTCCATTCCGCCCTTTGGGTCTTCGATCAAAATGAAAACCTATGTCGATAGCCGACTGGCTGCCAACGAACAGATTGCCTTCAACGTTGGCCGGCATGATCGATCGGTGATCATGAAGTATGCCGACTATGTAGCGGTGGAAAAACCAGAAGTAGTGAATATTGGCTAAAAGTGGTTAGGGGGCTGTATAGTCGCAGCATTTTAACTACAATAATAAAGCTGTGAAAAAGATTCGCCTTGATCAATGGCTAGCGATCGGTTTAATTTGTGTGGGGTTACTGACCTCACAACTAACTCCACTGACGGCTGCGCCTGGCACCACCTTTCAACCCCTGACTTTAGTCGCTCCGGCGCCGTTGCCAGTACTACGGTCAGATGCTCCAGAGTTGGCTTCACTCCTAACAGCCGAAAGTGTGATGGTGATTGATGTGCCATCGGGTTCAGTATTGTTTGAAAAAAATGCTGAGCAACTTCGTTATCCTGCTTCAACTACCAAAATGATGACAGCACTGATCGCAAGTGAGTCATATCAGATGGATCATATTTTGACCGTAGGTGAAGAGGCGTTGATCGAAGGGACTGTCATGGGTCTGCAACTCAATGAACAAATTCCGGTGCGTGATGTGTTACATGGATTGCTGTTGACCTCTGGTAATGATGCAGCTTTTTTGTTGGCTAATCATTACCCTCAAGGTGGTTACCAAGGGTTTATGTATCGCATGAACCAGAGAGCACAGCAGCTGCATTTAGATAATACTCACTTTATCAATCCCTCAGGTTTAGACGCCGAGGGCCAAACGTCATCAGCGCGAGATTTACTACTGTTGGCCAAAGAGCTAATGAAAAATCCACTTTTGCGTGAGATCGTCGGCACACGCCAATATACGGCCAGTGACCTGAGTGGTGAGATCCAGCACCAGCTTGTTTCAAGCAATCATTTTTTAGGGATTGAGCCCGGTGTGATTGGCGTAAAAACTGGCACTACCCCATTGGCAGGCGAAATCTTAATTTCCGAGGTGCAGCAACAGCAGCGGGATGTGCTAATTGCGGTATTAGGCAGTAGTGATCGTTATGGTGATACGCAGCAGATCTTACGCTGGCTTTGGCAATCATACGAGTGGCAAGAACTTACCCATCCCACCCAAAGTTCCCAGTTGCCAGATAGTACTCATCAATAAGACAATACACCTATGGCACAAACCACTCAAGCTGGCCTGACATTAACTGATTTAACGTATTTTGGACGACAATTTGTCAAATATGGCATTATTACGGTTGTAGTACTGATTGTGGGCAGAACTTTATTAACTGCTTTCATTGCTTTTTGGAAAGCGACTCACCCTGCGCCACCGCCACCGCCTACGGTAGGTTTTGGCATTTTGCCAGCCATTAAGTTTCCTGCTCAAACTTCTGATGATAAGCCCGGGGCCTATGTGTTAGAAACCGCCACTGGTACCACTCCAGATTTTGGTGACAGAGCACCTGTTTTATTTATGCCCAAATCGGCCGCCAGCTTATTAGCTGACCAACGTGCTCGCTCGATTGCAACAGCTTTTGAGTTTGGGAGTGAGCCAGAGGTTTTGGATTCTCGGACCTATCGATGGACTAAGTCCCAGCCGCTAGAATATGTTCTCGAAATGGATATCCAAAATTACCATTTTGAGTTGACATCTGATTACTTGACTCGGCCTGAATTAATTACTGATTTAAACTTACCTGACAACTTCGAAGCCGTAGAAATGGTGAAGGGTTATTTGACGAATGTGGACTTGTTGCCGGAAGATATGGCCACAGCTGCGGGTGAAGTGACATATCTTAAGTCGATTGGTGGTCAGTTGCAGCAGGCTGTCTCGTTCTCCGATGCTGATTTCATTCAAGTTGATTTAAATCGCACACCTGTAGAGGATGCCTATCGAATGTACAGTCCTGAAGGGTACAAAGGGACCGCGCATGCAGTGTTAGCGGGCACGAGTAATGGTCAGGGAGCGATCGTTCATTTTGAGTACCACTATAATCCTGCTGATAATTCTGAAGTTCATACCTATCCAATCCGGACGTCACAATCAGCCTGGAAATTACTCCAAAGCGGAGAGGGTTTCATTGTTAATAAAGGTGCCGGCACGCGGGCAGTAATTCGCGATGTCGCCCTAGGCTACTTTGATAGCTTTGAAGAACAAGATTACTTACAACCTGTCTATGTGTTTAGTGGGGATGATGGCTTCTTGGCTTACGTCCCAGCGATTGATCCTGAATTTATTCAGACTGGGCAGTAATTTGACAGTGCTGAACCTGCGGTTTTGTCTCTGAAAAGGCTGGTATAATTACTCGATATGTCAACCTCTACTCCCATTCGGACGCGGATTGCGCCCAGCCCTACTGGCATTGCTCACGTAGGCACAGCCTGGATGTCTATTTTTGATTTAGCGTTAGCTCAGCAGAGTGGCGGTCAGTTTTTGGTGCGAATTGAAGATACTGATCGTAGCCGGTTTGTAGAGGGAGCAGAAGAAAAAATTTATGAGGCGTTTAAGTGGTTAGGAATTACGTACGATGAGGGTGGGGAAGTTGGGGGGCAGTATGGTCCCTATAAGCAGTCTCAGCGCTTAGATATTTATCAAGAGTATATCAACATATTGTTGTCTAAGGATTTGGCTTACCACTGTTTTTGTACGCCACAGCGGTTGGAAGAGATGCGCAATGCGCAGCGCCAAGCTGGCCAGCTACCCAAGTATGATGGTCATTGTCGTCAATTGTCTCGTCAAGAGATTGAGAACAAAACTGACGCCGGTGAGCCGTATGTGATCCGCTTGAAGGTGCCTACTGAAGGCAAAATTTCTTGGAACGATGCCATTCGTGGTGAGATTGAGTTTGATCTCACTCAAGTCGATGACCAAGTTTTGATTAAATCTGATCGTTTTCCTACGTATCACTTTGCGGTGGTCATAGATGATCACTTGATGAATATTACACACGTACTACGCGGTGAAGAGTGGATTAGCAGTACCCCCAAACATTTGCTTTTGTATCAAGCTTTTGAGTGGCAGCCACCAGTGTTTGCTCATATGCCGTTGATTAGAAATGCTGACAAAAGTAAGTTATCAAAGCGCAAAAATGACGTTTCAATTCTTAGTTATCGAGACAAAGGCTATTTGCCTGAAGCATTATTAAATTTTATTGCTTTGTTAGGCTGGTCGCATCCTGAAGGGAAAGAAATTTTTTCGTTCCAAGAATTCTTACAAGTCATGTCACTTGATCGGATTCAGAAAACTGGTCCCATTTTTGATACTCAAAAATTGGACTGGATGAATGGTCAATATATTCGCAGTCTGAGCCCGGAAGAACTCAAAGTCCGGCTCGAGCCCTATTTACCAGCTGACTTCCCTCAGGAAAAATTTGACGTTATTTTACCGTTAGTGTTTGATCGCCTGGTGACACTCCGAGATATTGAAGAGTTCACCACCTTTTTTTACCGAGACATCGAGATTGATCAAACCTTGTTACTCAAGAAATCTATAGCCGAGGAAGTTAGTTCTCAGCTGAGTGCTACCCTCGAGAAGATGCAAACCGTTTCTGAATGGACACATGAGGCACTGGAGGCCGCCATCCGTGAGCTGCAAGCCGCCCATGATTGGAAGAAAAGCCAATACTTTATGATGGTGCGTATTGCTGTCACCGGTCGCCAAGCCACCCCACCCCTGTTTGAAACTATGGCAGTGTTGGGTAAAGAAGTGGTTTTAGCTCGTTTGCAACAAGCCCACGCTGTAGCCAGTAGTACTTAAACGCTAGTCGACCTGATACACTTATTCTGCCCATGTCAAAGTCGCTTACTCCTCCCCAATTGCTGGCCTTACAGCGACTATATCAACAGGCTAAGACCCGTTACGAGACCAAGGTCGATGTCTTCAAAGAGTGGGTAAAAGACCACCAGCCGGCAGACTTCGATCTCAAAACTGCTTCCCAACAAACCCTGGCTGTGTTGTCATTTGCTGGACAGGTGGCGATGAACCAGCCCGTCAATGCTCACGTCATGGAGCAAGTCCAAGCCGCTGAAGCGACGTCTTTAACGCCGTTAATTAGCTCGATTACTCAGGAAGAGCACCAAGCCATCATCGATAAAATGGTCAGCTTTGTCCAATTGCCAGCGGGGCATTTAAATACCCAAGATGAGTTGTACCTAGAGCAACAGCTGAGCGATATATTGGGATTTGAGGTCATGGCTGAGTTAGAGGGGAATCGTCTCAATCACTCAATTGGCATTATGGGGGGTGAACAACATCTGAAACGTTTTCCCACTGATACCTTGGATCAGCATGATGCGTATCGCGAAGCTGGAATTGCACCTAACCGAGGAGCTTTTGGTTGGTTTACGGAGCAAGCCCAACTGACTGATAAAGCTATTCAGCGTGAGAAATACTACTTTGCTGTTCAAACGTTATATTTACCTAATTGGAATACTGACCACCCTCGTCTCAAAGAGTGGTACAAATTCCGCAAGATGATCGTCATTAACCCTGCAGAACAAGTAGCGGTAGTCGGAGTGGTGGGTGATGCGGGTCCCGCCAAATGGGTTCAAAAACAGTATGGCGGTTCACCCGAAATTATTCGCGAAGGTAAAATTTGGAGTCGGGAGAGTCGTGGCCGCGTCATCTTATTGTTTGTCAATGATCCTGAGGATAAAATCCCCTTAGGTCCCATTAGTCTTGATTTTGCTAAGGTGATTGAGAAACAAATGGCTGACCAGGGAGAGGAGGCGCATGAGTAAGGTTAGAGAAATGTTTGGTACGTTTGGTCAGCACGAAGTTTCTGCCTTGGAGTCGCCGGTGGTGGTTGAGTACATGAGTAAACTGGATGTTCCAGAAGCAGCTAAAAGTCAGATCAAAAATTTGTTCAACATTTGGATTAAGGATGCGTTGCAAACAGCTTTTAATGCTAGCCTTCCTCGAGATATAAAGCTTGATCAAGCTATGACTAATAATTACAAAGTGCGGGGGGAAACATTCCAACAAATGCTAGAAACAGAGCCAATGGTATCGCTCGAAAAGCTGGCTGAATATTTGCCAGATCAAGATATTAACACTTTAATTAAAACCTATTTTGATGACCATTGGTCAGAGCTGACTCAAGCTTTGGAGGTGAGCGAGACCACGACCACGCCCATAGCAGCTGATATTTCAGAGCATACAGTTATCACTGGCCAGTTCGATTCTCAATCAAATACAGATAAAGCAGCATGATAGTCACTAATTTATTTATTGGTTCACGATTTCCTGTTGATCGAAAGTTATTACGAGCGACTGTGGAGCGTGTGCTCAAGTCACACAAAGTTCAACACGCTCAGGTGGACGTTTCCGTTGTGGGAGCCCGCAAGATTAAACAACTTAACGAATCTGAACTCAAACATGAAGGCGAGACAGATGTGTTGTCTTTTCCTCAACATGAGCGCCATAAATTGGGAGATTTTCCTTTGCCAGAAGGCATGCCACCACACCTGGGAGATATAGTAATTAGTTTTCCCGAAGCGGTCCAATCTGCTAAACGGTTTGGGAAGCGTGTGGATGAACAAATTGCCTTTTATCTCGAACATGGCTTGATGCATCTGCTTGGTTACCATCACGACTAATTTTTCAAGTCTTGACGCAGACTAGGTTTCCAGCGGCATAATGAGGGAGAGAAAAATCCAAAATCCAAAATCCAAAATCCAAAATCAAAAATCAAAAAAAATAAAAATCCAGGAATCCTCAGTCAATAAGTTAGTATCTACTTTTTGGAATTTGTAATTTGTAATACTATGTCTTGGTATCGTAAATATCGCCCCACTACTATTGCAGGTTTGCACTTAACCACAGTGCGTGAGACCTTCAAAAAATTAATGTCCCAAGGGCAATTGCCACAGGTGTTATTATTTGCCGGTTCCAAGGGTACCGGAAAAACTTCTACCTCACGGATTTTAGCGGCCATGCTTAATGATCCTGCTAATGAAGCAGCCGTGATGCATAATTTTTTGCTCCCACAGGCTGGTAAGGCTGCTCCTTATCAGGAGCCTGATGCCGATAATGAATTAGTTAAGCGAATTCAGACTGGGAATTCATTAGTAGTGAGAGAGATGGATGCGGCCAGCAATCGAGGTATTGATGACGTCCGGCAACTCAAAGAACAGTTAGTGTTACCACCGGCTGAAGGCAAGATGGTGGTGTATATCCTCGATGAAGTGCATATGTTGACCACCGAGGCTTTTAACGCACTGTTAAAAGTTTTGGAAGAACCTCCCCGACACGTGGTCTTTATTTTAGCGACCACAGAACAGCACAAAATTCCTGCCACCATTTTATCCCGGTGTACGATTATTACGTTTGCTAAAGCCAGCACCGAGGAAATTAGTACGGCTTTAAAATACGTGCTCACGCAAGAAAAGATTACTTTTGATGAAGCTGGGGTGATGCGCTTGGCAGAGTTTGCGGAAGGTAGTTTTCGAGATGCCATTAAATGGCTGGAGCTGGTGGCTACTAAGCAAGGTGAAGTCACGCTGAGCAGTGTGGAAAAAGAAATTGGTGGCACTTTGGCTGGTTATCTGGAAGAATTGATTGCCGCCATCTTAGATAAAGATGAGCACCGGGTAGTGAAGCTGTTTGGGAGCTTACGACAAGATAATATCGAAGTCACGTTTTTTTACAAACAACTATGTGGCTTACTCCATCGCACGTTATTGCAAGCTTTGGGCATTGAAGCTGGTAAACCTGTAGTGAGTGAACGAGTCGCGCACTTTCTATTACAAGAGTTTTTAACTGTCTCAGCATCATTAGTGACAGCTCTGCCTTTTTTAGCTCTGGAAGTAAAAGCGCTTGAGTTAGTTTGGAGAGCTAAAGATAAACAAGCTGCCCCGAAATCTTCTCCGCCGAGTGTTAAACCCAGCCCTGCTCCTTACAAAACTGAGCCGCAGCCAACGGGCAGATTCATTGCTAGTCCAGCAGAGGAAAAATTAAGCCCCAGTCCTATCCCTGTTAAAAATGACACCACCACGGAAATGCCAGCAGACTTTATCACCGAACCAGTACACCCGATCAGTCCTGATTCTTCTATCATGAGTGACAACATCATAGTGCCATCAGCTGGTGATGCAGCGGTTCTTCTCAGCAAATGGCAAGATTTCTTGGAGGGCGTCAAACAACGCAACTCGTCTTTGGCAGCCATTTTAGGTTCTTCCAGACCAACTTTAGGAGAAAACGGCTCAGCAGTGATTCAGGTTTTTTATAAATTTCATAAAGATCAACTCCAGCAACCTAAGTTCATGAAGATGGTGCAGGATGCGATTGTCGGCTTGGTGGGGGAGCCAGTGAATCTGGAATTTGTCTTAGCCACTTTACCGGCACCTGAGACCATTCCCAGTGCTTCGGCACCAGTTGCCACAGGCGTGATGACAGGCGCCGCTCAACTCCCTCCAGCACAAGATTTATCCGCTCTAGCCGCTGAAGTCTTAGTGTAGTAGAATGTGGCGCATACGCATACATAAGGAGAGATATGAATAACCCTTTTAAAGCTTTAGGTGACTTAAATCAACTTCGTCAGCAAGCTAAAAAAATGCAACAAGACTTAGCAGCTGAAGAAATTGTGATTGAAGAAGGCGATATTCGCGTTGTTATTTCTGGTGATCAAAAAATCAAGCAATTTTCAGTTCAAGGCATAACTAGCCAAGAAGCCATTGATGTTCTCAATCAAGCTATTAAAAAATCTCAAGAATTAGCTGCTCGCAAATTACAAGAGATGACGGGTGGTTTAGGTGGTTTATTAGGTGGTAATAAAGCCGCTTAACGATCCATGCAGCTCGTTTTGGCCACTCAAAACGCTCATAAATTGGCTGAAGTTCAAGCCATTCTCAACTTGCCTGATGTGACTCTGCTGAGTGCGGCTGAAGTGCCGGGATTAGCTGAGTTTGACGTAGAAGAAACTGGTCAAACCTTTCATGCCAATGCCCTCCTTAAAGCTCAAGCTTTTGCCGAAAAATCCGGTTTGGTAGCTTTAGCAGATGACTCTGGATTAGCGGTGACCGCTTTGAATGGACAACCCGGTGTCTGGTCCAAACGTTTCGTTCCTGGTAGTGATCATGACCGTAATCAAGAAATTTTACGATTGCTAGGTAATAAAACTGATCGTTCAGCTAAATTTGTATCTGTGTTATGTTTATATGATCCTGTCCAAACTCATGCTGAGTATTTTGTGGGTGAAGTAAATGGCCATATCGGTAACTCTGAAAAGGGAACTCAAGGTTTTGGTTACGATCCGCTCTTTATTCCGGAAGGTTACGAACAAAGCTTTGGTGAACTCGGAGCAGAAACCAAAAACAAATTGAGCCACCGGGCTCGAGCTATCGAAAAACTCAAAGTGTGGTTAAAAGCCCACCTGTCAGCTCGGTAGGTACTCGCCCAGTGGTTGAAACAATTACTCATACGTCCGCCAACTGGTCGGGCGGACTTAATTACTTAATTCAAGGATTTTTATGTCTGATTCGTACGTACCATCAACTGATATTTTACGCAAATATGCTGAAGTGATGATTAAGTATGCCCTCAATGGTGGCAAAGGTGTCAAAAAGGGCGAAGTAGTCCAGTTGGTGGTGCCGGATGTAGCCAAGGCCCTCGCCCGCGAACTCCACAATGCCACGCTCCGCGCTGGAGCTCACCCCATGTTGCGCATTTTACCTACTGGCTTTGATAAAGACTTTTACGACCTGGCAAGTGACGATCAATTGACCTTTTTCCCTCAGAAATACATGAAAGCCCGAGTAGATGTTTTGGATCACCAAGTAGTGGTAATTGCCGATGTCGATCCCGAAGAACTGAAAGACGTCCCATCCAGTAAAATTATCAAAGGCCGAGATTCTAAACGTAAGTATCGAGAGTGGCTAGTTGAAAAAGAGACCAACGGCAAGTTTACCTGGACGATTGCATTATGGGGAGTGGAAGCTAAAGCAAAAGAAGTTGGGTTGTCTCTAGAAGAATATTGGCAACAAATTATTAACGCGTGTTTCTTAGATAAAGAAGATCCAGTAGCAGAGTGGAAAAAAGTGCAAAGCTTCCAAGAAACCATTCTTAAAAAGCTTAATGATATGGAAATTGAGTGGGTTCACGCTGTAGGTCCTGACATGGATATTAAGTTTAAATTGGGGAGCGATCGGATTTGGCAAGGTGGGAGTGGCCGTAACATTCCTAGCTTCGAGTTTTTTACCTCACCAGATTGGAGAGGAACTGAAGGCTGGATTGAGTTCAATCAACCTGTTTATCGTTACGGCAAAATCTTACGTGATGTACGCCTTGAATTTAAAGATGGTTTAGTGAGTTATGCTAAAGCCAAAGTCGGTGATGACCTGCTACAAGAAATGCTGAAAAGTCCCAATGCCAATAAAGTGGGAGAGTATTCATTAACTGACAAACGTATTTCTCGCATTACTCACGTTATGGCTGAGACACTATTTGATGAAAATATTAGTGGCCCATATGGCAATACTCACCTGGCTATCGGTATGGCATATAAGGATTGTTATCGAGGTGATGCCTCCACGCTGAGCAAGCAAGACTGGGAAGAACGAGGGTTCAATGATTCGGCTGAACATACCGACATTGTGTCCACCACGGATCGCACAGTCACTGCTACGCTCAAAGATGGTTCTCAAGCAGTCATTTATAAAGATGGCATGTTTACGCTATACTAAACCCCATGTCTACTGCCCCTATCGCTTATTTTTGCGCCGAGTTTGGTATTGAATCTAAACTGCCCCTGTATGCCGGTGGCCTGGGGATTCTAGCAGGTGACACCTTAAAGCAAGCTGCTGATCTACAACTGCCCTTGGTGGGAATTGGTTTATTATATCGAGGTGAAGGTTTTGTACAGCAGATCTCACCTGAAGGAGTGCAAACCGAGCTTGACGCAGACTTTGACCCCGTTCGTGATGGCTTAGAGCACGTTTATGTAGATGAGATGCCGCTGTTTATTAAAGTCCACCTCACAGAGCTGGATGTATGGTGCCGATGCTGGAAAAAGACCTTGTCACCGACCGTCACGCTGTATTTGCTGGATACAGAAACTGACCAAAATGAACTCAATGAACGCAGCATCACCCACCTTCTCTACAGTGGGACTGAAGAGTCAGTGATTAAACAACACTTAATTTTAGGAATTGGAGGCGTGAAGTTGCTCCATGCTCTGAATATTCACCCGCGTTTGTATCATGTTCAGGAAGGTCGGCCAGCATTATTACATTGGCAACTAGTACGGTCGTATATGGAAGAACATGGCTTAAGCTTTGAAGAAGCTCGTAATCAAGCCAAGACAAAAACTGTTTATACCAACCATACTTTGGTATCGGCAGGTAATCAAAACTATGATGCTAATTTGTTGAAACGTTACGCCCAATACTATGCCGATAAACTGGGCGTGAGCGTGGAAACGCTCCTGCAACCTGGTTTAGAAAATGAGCCTGATCGGTTTTACGTAACTCGTTTTGCGTTAAATACCTCGCGCAAAGCCTCAGGAGTCAGTCAACTCCACACTAAACTTTCTCAGTCGAGTTGGCCAGAGTATTCGTGGGTGAATATCACCAATGGTGTACATCTCCCCACCTGGCAAGATACCGAGATGCCATCCTTGGTGGCTCAACCTCGCCAACTATGGGAGCGACACTTACACCTAAAGCGCTCGACGATGGAATACATTCAGCGTCGCACTGGTTATGGATACAATCCTGAGGCTTTAGTCATTACGTGGTCTCGGCGCTTAGCCGGCTATAAACGTTATGACGCCTTATTTTCTGAAATTGAGCAAGTGGCTGCACTCATGAAAAACTCACAACGTCCGGTCCAGCTGTTAATGGCTGGTAAGGCTCACCGCTTAGATAGCCAGGGCAAACAGCGGTTACAGGAAATTATTCAACACATGCAGCAAGAACTGGCAGGTTGTGCCTTATTTATTCCTAATTATGATATAGAGCTGGCGCAACACTTAGTACGAGGGTCAGACGTATGGTTAAACACTCCTGAGCTCGGAAAAGAAGCCTGTGGGACGTCAGGGATGAAAGCGATTAGTAATGGTGTGCTGCAGTGCTCGGTTTTGGACGGTTGGGCAGCAGAAGTAGATTGGTCAGGCATGGGATGGGCCCTTGATTCACAGCGAATTTCTGACTCAGTTTATGAAACTCTCAAAAACCAGATTGTGCCCACCTTCTTTGATCACCGCACAGCTGAAGATTTCTCACCACAATGGATTGAGATGATGCAAAGGTCAATTGCCCTCAGCTCGCGATTCAGTGCTGGTAGAATGCTGCAAGAATATGAGACTTTGCTTTATAAAACGTAATGTCTTTACTGGTTTGGTATAATTTGGTCATCCACTTATGACCGCAGCTCCTAAACACATTTTTATTTGTGAAGATGACGAAGGTATTATCGAAGTTACCAAGACTATCCTAGAAGAAAAAGGGTATATAGTGGAAACGTGTAGCAGCTGTACTCAGATTTTTGAAAAGCTAGAAAAAGTAAAACCAGACTTACTATTAATTGATCTATGGATGCCGCAGATTGGCGGTGCCGAAATCACAAAGAAACTCAAAGCGGACCCCAAAACAAAAAAGATTCCGGTCATTATTTTGTCAGCCAATAAAGATACAGAAAACGTGGCTAAAAGTGTAGGCGCTGATGATTTTATTCAAAAACCATTTGATATTGATGTGTTGGAAGAAAAAGTGGAGAAGTTTGTTTCTTAATTCCCTGTGTGAAAATAGTATGTTGTGATCCCAGGCTAGGGTTCGAACCTAGAATAACAGGGTCAGAACCTGTTGTGATGCCATTTCACTACCTGGGAGTAGGAATTAAGAACTTTTTAAGAATCGATCACGCTTGGTGATTAAGAAGTGAAGTATATCAAATTTTCCTCTGAAGCTCACGTCTTGTTTTTAAAACTGACTCTTCTATTATCGTCACACGATGATTCCTATTTTAATCGTGGAAAATGATCTGTTTTTGGCGCAGGCGCTGGCAAACGCCCTGCCTAAGCAGCGGTTTGCCGTCACATGTGTAGCGACTTTATATGACGCAAAACGCTATATCAAGAAAAAGGAGTTTGATGTCGTGGTGGTAGATCGTATTTTAAATGATGGTGATGGTTTAAATTTACTTCATACAATCACCTTTCACCGTCCAACTACTAAAGTTATTATTTTAACTACGCGCGGCTTACAGGAGGAAAAAGTAGCTGGCCTCACTCAGGGTGTGGATGATTATTTATCTAAACCCTTGAGCTTAGTCGAGTTCAGATTGAGGATAGAAAAATGGACCACTTTAAACAAGACGCAGCCTGTTGATTATCGACAAGTGCAAGATGTTAAATTGTTCCCTCATTCTGGCGAACTAATTGTGGGGGAAAAGACTAGAACGATTCGTCGTAAGGAAATGCAAATTTTAGATTGTTTATTCCGGCATAAAAACCGGACTGTGAGTCGTGAAATGTTAATTGATTTTGTCTGGCAAGGCGAACAAGATATTCCCACCTATACTACTATTGATGTTTATTTGCGGAGAATAAGATTACTACTTGGAGATCGTGGATCATTAATCAAAACTGTCAGGGGTTATGGCTATATGGCTGAGGAAGCAGCGGGATCTTGAGAGTAACAGTAGTTCCTTTGTGCAAGACAGGGGAGATCATCATTTTTCCGCCAAAGTGAGTTTCAATTATACTTTTGACAAAGCGTAGTCCCAACCCAGGTCTTTTTTTCAACGTATCAAAGTAGGGGTATTTGAAGACTACTCGTGCCCACCAGCTGATGCCGTGTCCGCCATCAATGACCCGGAGTACTAACTGGCCTTCGTCGATGTGAGCTGTCAGGTAAATTAATTTGTTAGTAGCATGATCTTCATACGCTTGGGCAGCGTTTTTTAACACACACAAGAGGCTTTCTTGAAAGTGATACTTATTGCCAATGAGCATACCCGTGTCGGGAATTTTAAGTGATGATAAGAAAACGTGAGTGGCATATGGTCTTTTAAACATGATAATCACTTCATGTAGGGCTTGTAAGATATTAAAGGCTTGGTACTGAGTGGAAGTAGTCAATGCTTGTAAATGCCGCGCACTGACTAATGCTTCTCTGAGCAAAAAGCTGTGCTGAGAGTGAGCTAAGTGTTCCAGAGCTAGTTCTAAATTGATTAATATACTCGATAAGGGCGTGCTAACAGCATGCAAAAAAAGTTTAGATTGGAAGGATGGCTCAGAAGTACGCATACGCGACAGACACGAGTAAATGGCTTGTAGAGTATCGTACTGTTATTAAAAATTCTTTAAATTTTAAGGTGAGTTTGAAGTAACTTCACCTGAAGGTGTACTTTGATGAGCTAACTCTGTGATATCCCAGACTTGTAAACACGGAGCTTGATTGGGTCGGCAGATGTTTAGCAAGCGCTGCGAGGGATCTAGTTTTAGATCCAAACGATGGGAGTTAACGACTAATAACACTTGATCAAATTGGCGGGCGCGCTGTTTGAAATTTTCCGGAATGAAGCGCACTGGTTGCCCGATACCATCAATAAAAATATTACTTACGTCACGACGATGAAAATACAAGGTCAAACCATCTGGTAAAGTTCCAAAGTAACCTTCCGTAGCAACAGCTACGGTGTGATCCTGAGATAACGACCGAATTAAAGCCGCGGTTTCTAGTAAACCGTGTCCTGAAGACCATTCATGGAGATATTGAACTTTGTCAGCTGCCACAAAGGGGGTGGCGTTGGAACTGAAGAGTGCAGGTAACATGAAGTAAAGTGAGGTCATGACCACTTGAGTACACAAGACAGTGACTAGTAATCCCCCGACTGCTTTTCGAGCAATGTTTCGTGGCTGATTAATGAAACTATCAACAAGGTCTTGAAAGGCTAGTGCGCCAGCCAAAGTAAAAAATAAACTTACTGGCATAAAATAGCGGGGATAAACAACTTTACCTAAAAGGGCAATCGGCAAGATAAATGACAGAGCAGACCAAAACAGTAAATGATAGGTTTTTTGGTGACGCTTAATAAACAGCCCCGCGACGCTTAATAACAACAGACTAACGCTCAAGTAATGGTAAAAGTATGAAATATAGGTGGAAAAATTGGTGATGGTTTGTTGCCATTTACCATCAAACACCACTTCTCGCCAAGGATAAAGAAAATCACTGCCACGACTAAATAATTGACTGAAGACGGGAGAAATTTTAAGTGAGGCAAAAATGACAATGCCTATGCCGGCTGCCACCATCATTTTGGCTAAGAGTACGAGGCGGCTCGACCACGATACTTTCTCTGCCCACCCCGCCCACAATACAAAGAGTGGTGCAAATAAAATAGCTGGAACCTTGGTCCACAGGCTGAAACCAAAACACACACCAGTCATCGCTATCCAGCCTATGCTGATTCGATCAAAAGTGGCCACAATAACCTGGACGCTTTTTTTAGACAATGATAATGCTACTGAAGCATGGTGTCCCTGATGGTGATCAGCTAATTTAATCAGACCTACTAAAAGTAAGCTTAACCAGAGCGTCAATAACCCATCGATGAGGGCCATCCGGTGATGGAAAAACCAGAAAGGCAATATCACAGTGAAGATCATGCCTAGCAGTTGGGTTTTAGGGCGAGCTTGGAGCAATGATAACAAATATCCCATCACCCCCACCTGCAGAAGGCCAACAGCTACTGAAACAAAACGAGCAGCCCACAATTGATCAGCAAAGAGATACTGAAAAGGAATTAACAACCACATGAATAATGGTGTTTTGCCATCATTCATTGGGAAAAATAAGTAACGTTGCCAGTCATCAATAATCAGTTGAGACCAGCGAATATAAATGGCTTCATCAGCAAAGACAGGTAAAGCAGTAAGGTTAATGAGGTGTGTCACTAGATAAATGACAGCAATTAACCCAAAGATAGACAGAGAGGCTCTTTTCACGGTTATTATTGTACAAGAAGTTGGGTCCAGAAGCGAATTTAATGCTATGATTTAACTCATGTCAAAGCGTGCATGGTGGATTAGCATTATTTTTATTCTGTGCCTCAGTCTTAGCATCCGTTTTTATCACTTAGGGCAAGTTCCCGTGGGACTGTATTGGGATGAGATAGCGATGTTGACCGATGCTAAATCGGTTGCCGAGTCCGGTCTCGATATGCATGGCAGGCCCTGGTTTCAAGTGTTATATCCCTCCTATGGTGATTACAAATTGCCGGTTTATATTTGGTTAGCCAGTCTGATGGTAAAGATATTTGGCATTAGTGAATGGGCACTGCGCCTACCCAGTGCTGTCGCCGGGGTAGCCACGGTAGCACTCGGTGGTCTCTTGATGCATGAAATCTGGAAATGGTCAGCACACTCTAAACAGACACGTTCGTATGCACCGCTATTTGCCATGCTGATTACGGCTTTAGCGCCCTGGGCCATTATGTTTTCTCGTACGGGCTTTGAAGGTCATCTGGGACAAGCCCTGTTAGGGTTATCTATCTGGGTAGCTATGAAAGCTACCACAGCTAAACAACCCTGGTGGTGGTTACTCGGCTCAGCAGTCCTTGGGGCATTAGCTACCTACACCTACTTTTCAGTGCGTTTTGTCTGGCCGGTAGTAGTGATAGCCACTCAACTGTTGGGTAATGAGCATTTATTTACGAAACGGTCAGTTAAAGTTTTATTATCACTAGTGGCAAAAGTGTTCCTTCCGTTACTGGTTTTTGCCGTGTTGCTATGGCCGATGCTGCGCTCACCTTTATATGCCGATAGCAATCGCTTTCGTTTAGGCACGGATTCGGTTTTAAAAACCGATACCACAATTCACACTGGCAATTTCTATAAAGAATTAAGTGGCAATAGTATTGTTGATCGACTACTTTTTCATCGGGGAGTATTTATTCTTCAGGCCTTAGCTGATAACTATAGTGATAACGTCAGTGATAGCTTTAAATTTATTGTCGGTGACCCTAATTTACGACATGGAACCGGAGAACATGGTCTGTTTTATGGAGTGTGGCTGTTGTTTTTTGTGGTGGGGTGTTACGCTCTCGCTCGTGATAACAAACGAGGTTTATTGTTGTTGATCGGATGGTGGGTGATAGCTTTGCTTCCGGCTTCAGTTCCAGAAAACACCCCGCATGCTTTACGGTCGCTCAACGCTTTACTGCCCTTAGTGATTATTTTAGGCAGTGGGGCGATGGAGAGTTGGCAAGGTTTATTAAAGTTTAAAGTATTAAGTTCAAAATTTAATGATGTAGTCTTAACGTCTCTTTTTGTGCTGTTGTTTTTTGTGGTGCCGAGCGCGTCCTTTTTAGCTCATTACTTCACGCAGTACCCCCAAGATTCTGCCACAGCCTGGCAAGATCAGTATAAAGAATTAGCTGTTAAGTTATTTGAGATCAAACGTGATCGTCCGGTGTACGTGTTGAAATTTGATGATCGGTTTTATTTATGGCTGATGGCCTATGGTCCTTACACAGCACGAGATTTTCATACGTGGAAAAGTGACAATTATCAATTCCGAGAACTCGACACTTTTTATTTTGATGTCTATCCGACTATGAGGAGTGAGACACGCTTAGTAGTAGGTGAGGTGGGAAGAATGAGCGAGCTCGAAGAAAAATCAAATTTAGTGCTCAAACGCGAAGCGGTGATTTATGATCATGAGGGTCAGCCAAAGTTTATCATTGCTAGTGTTGAGGGATCATGATGAAAAAGGTGATTAATAAATACCTAGTTGTAATTGGTTTAGTTTTTTTGATGGCTGCTGGCGCTGGAGTGCGATTTTTTCACTTGGCTACTAATCCAGTGATGTTAAATCGTGATGAGGCAGCTTTGGCTTATAACGCTTTTTTACTGAAAGAAGCTGGAGTAGACGAGTGGCAACAACCATGGCCATTGGCTTTACAATCATTTGGCGACTATAAGTTACCCGGATATATATGGTTAACAATTTTATCTTTTGCCGCTTTTGGATACAGTGATTGGGCAGTCAGAGTGCCCGCGGCAGTGGCCGGCACATTATTAATTCTTGTCACTTACTGGTTGACTCGTCGCCTAAATTGGGAAAAACACTGGAGCATATTAGCTGCAGCATTGATTGCTTTTTTACCAGTATTTGTGTTTTATTCTCGGATGGCTTGGGAAGCAAATGTCAGCCTCCTGCTGACCGTGTTGAGTTTGGGGTTAATTTGGTTTCAGCCTGATAAACGTCTGCATTCTCATCGTGAAGATTTGGTAGGGACAGGAATTTTATTGTGGTCTGTTTTTACCTATAATACGCCCTTTTTATTGTTACCTTTTTTGATTGTCATTTTGCCATTGCGGCGAGGTTGGAAACAGCTCGATCGTTGGTTGTGGGTGGTCATGGGATTACTGATTGTCTTTGCTTTAGCTGCAGTTGTTCAATTACCCATTAGTACTCAGAAAAGTGGTATTACACTTTTCTCTGATCAAAATGTGTGGTTAGCTTCCGTAGAGTATCGCCAACAGTTTACAGGAGTAGCCCAAACGGTTTTAGGTAATAAGTATGTGTTCTTGGCTCAGTTATTAGCACAAAAATGGTGGGGAAGCTTTAGTCCGCACTTTATGGTCATTAAGGGCGGAGATCATCCTTGGCATCAGTTGCCAGGATATGCTCACTTTTTCTGGGATAGTTATCTACTAAGCTTAATTGGGGTGGTGACATTGTTTGTGATGACTATTAAAAAAAGTTTGGCAACCTTTTCCCAAACATTCACTCTTTCTCAAGTTCAATTAAGCCAGGATGGCCTAAGTCTGTATTTATTATTGATTTCATTATTGCCGGCGATTATTACTGTCGATGCCCCTCATGCCACGCGCAGTTTGTTATTTTTCTTTTTATTAATCATTAATGGAGTGGCTGGAGCACGACACTTAATTAAAGTACTTGCTTCACCTGCTCGAGAAGGGCAACTATCTTTAGCGATCATTGTAGTATTTATCTTAAGTACTACTGTTCAATTCACCCAGTATTTTGCTCATTATTTGCAGGAGTATCCTCGCCAAAGTTATTTTAATTTTCAAGGGGGTTACCCAGAGTTAATCACTAAGCTTGACCAAGATTACCCTCACAAAGAAATCGCGATTGTGGATGGGCCAGGGTTTCAGTATGTGGTGACTGCTTGGTACTTAAAAACGTCACCTCAGGAATTTTTTGATACAATAATTCGCCAGCAGCCAGATAAATTAGGTTTTCGTTATGGACAGCAGCTTCAGCAATTTCATTTTATTGCTGATGACGATGATCGTAGTGACAAAGAAGGAATCGTAGTGGAGTGGAATCGTGATAACTCTGAATGGATTGTGAAGGAGTATTAACTATGTGGTTATTTTTTGCTCTCTTAGCTGGTAGTTTTTACACCCTTTCTGGTCTAGCGACGCGGTACGTACTCAAAGGCAGTAAGGATGCGTGGGCCTTCTCATTTTGGTTTAGCGCGGTGGGAGCTATAGTCAGCTTACCTTTTGCGCTTTATCAGCCCGTTTGGCAACCAAGTACTTTCAGCTGGGTACTAACGCTGGTGATGGGGGCATTGATCATGCTTCATAATTGGTTAAGCTTTCGGGCTAGCAATTACTTAACCGCTTCAGTCAGTGGAACGATCACAAAGTTGCGGCTAGTATGGGTCTTTTTGCTCGGTGTAGTTCTCACTCGTGAGCCGTTTTCATTCTTCACTTTAGTTGGTGTACTGCTGACTATAATGAGCAGTGCTGTCATCTTTGGGACCTTTCGAAAGCTATCAGTGGGTAAGGGCTTAAATCTAGCTGTGGCCGCGACAGTGGTTTACGCATGTATTGTGACCATCAACAAAAGCCTTTTTACCAGTTTCAGTCCTGATATTGTTACCTTTTTCATTTTCTTTGTCCCAGCGGTGTTGAATTTACTATTAATGCCCAACTCAGTCAGTCGTGTCAGCGAGCTCCTCACTAGTGATCGACGCGGTGTGATGTTAGCTTGTGGAACCGGGGCTTTAGCCAACTTGGCCATGGTTCGAGCGTTTGCGTTGGGTCAAGTCACAGCCGTAGTCGTTATCATCGAAGCCTTTTTGTTAGTGACCTTGGTGGGTGAACACTTTTGGTTGAAGGAGCGCTCACAGGTTTTGGAGAAGGTTAGCGGTGTGATTCTAGCAGTGTTGGGAGCAATGTTAATTACTCTTAAGTAATAGTTGGGATAAAAATGAGAACTCGAATTGTAGTAGTCGGCATCATTAAGAATAAAGATAATAAATACTTGCTTTGTAAAATGGCGGAAGATCATGGTGTTTATCCAGGAGAGTGGGGATTAATTGGTGGGGGTGTCGATGAAGGTGAAGATATTAAGATGGCGTTAGTGCGGGAGATTAAAGAAGAAGCGGGTTTAAAAGTTTTAGAAATGAAGCCACTCTTTTTTGGAGAAGATCGTAAGGTTAAAAAGTTGCGTCAAGGTGGTGAAGAAGAACAGTATCTGATTTATTTACTATTTGAAGTTATAACCGAGGGAGAGGTCGTTCTCAATGACGAATGGGAAGAGTATCAATGGTTATCTGCCACAGAAATAGCTGAACTTAACTTGAATAACCAAACGCGTGCTAACCTCCAAAGATACGGGTTAATTAGCGCATCTAACTAGGTATAATGAAAGTACTATGATCTCAGTTGTTTTAGCCACTCATAATGAAGCCAAAAATCTACCACGCTGTTTGGAGGCGGTAAAAGATTTCGCGGATGAGATTATCATCGTGGATGGTGAGTCAACCGATGAGACGGTGGCCATTGCCAAAACGTTCAAAGCCAAGGTTATCAAGACTACTAATAAAGCTAATTTTCATATCAATAAGCAAATGGCCATGGATGAGGCACGTGGCGAGTTAGTGCTGCAGCTTGATGCTGATGAAGTGGTTGATGATGATTTGGCACTTTTTATTCGTGATCTCCACCATCATTTACGTGAAGATAATGATCACTATAACGCGTGGTTGATTAAACGCAAAAATTTATTTCTCGGGCGATTTTTATCTAAAGGTGGTCAATACCCCGATCCCGTCATTCGTTTGTATCGGTCCGGCAAAGCTTGGCTGCCTCAAAAAGACGTTCATGAACAAATGCACGTCGAAGGGCAAACAGGTTGGGCTGAAGGTCATTTGACTCACTATGCCAACCCAACTTTCGAAGACTACATGCGCAAGTTTAATACCTATACCAGTTTTAAAGCCGTACAACTAGATGAGGCTAAGCTTTCAATTAATCTACTCACTGGCCTTCATTACTTGGTGTGGAAACCCTTTGCTACGTTGTTTATGATTTTTATTCGTCATAAAGGTTTCGTGGATGGGGTACCCGGTTTTGTATTTGCATTGATGAGTGGCTTGCACCATGCCTTTGCATATTTGAAGTTATGGGAAATTCGGGAAAAACGTCGTTTAAAATTATAAGCACTTATGTCAACAACTCCCTTACTCGTTAAACTCGACACCACTCCACTCGGCAATGACAATGCCATTCGGGGTGTAGGCATGTACACGCGGTTACTTCACCAAGAGTTGTCACAGTTGCCAGATGTTCAACTCATCAGTTTGGGAGAATCACAAACACCCGATGTTATTCACTATCCTTTTTTTGATTTATTTTTTGCTACCTTGCCGTGGAGACACTCAGCTCCCACTGTCATCACCATTCATGACGTGATTCCGCTTAAATTTCCGGAGTTTTACCCGGTGGGTAAAAAAGGTCGAGTTCGCTATTGGCGCCAACGTTTTTTAGCCCAACGTGCCGACGCGATCATTACTGACTCAGAAGCCTCTAAAGCTGACATTGTCAAACATCTAGGTATTAAATCGACCAAGGTACATGTAGTATATTTAGCCGCCAATCCCGAATTGAAAAAAGCTGATAAAAATGAAGTTAGCCGTGTCAAAAAAGCCTATCATTTGCCAGCACAGTATATTTTGTATGTTGGTGATATTAACTACAACAAAAACTTACCTCAATTAATTAAAGCGGTTAAGTATTTACCTGAAGACATTCATTTAGTGTGTGTGGGCAAAAATTTTTACCCCCATGAGATTCCTGAATGGCGCTGGATCGAAGCCCAAATCGCGATGAGTGAGGTTACTGATCGGGTTCATTTAATTCCTGACATTGCTGGGGATGCTACCAAGGATTTAGCGGCCTTATATTCAGGCGCTGTGGCGTATGTTCAACCATCTCTTTACGAAGGGTTTGGTTTACCAATTTTGGAAGCCATGCAGTGCCGAGTCCCTGTAGTTTCCACCCACACCTCATCGCTGATTGAAGTAGGTAATGAGTACGTGGTCTTCACTACACCTACGGCGGAGTCATTGGCTGAAGGTGTGGAGGCAGTATTAAACTGGAGCGAAACAAAGCGCCAGCAGGTGATTCGCGCTGCGTTTGAGTGGAGCCAAAGCTTTACTTGGCAAAAAACAGCTCAGGAAACGCTGGGTATTTATCGTCAGGTTTTAAATAAAAAGTAATTATGATTAAAGCCACGTTGGGATTTATTTTCTCTTCTGACCATACTGAAGTATTGTTAATTGAGAAACAACGACCAGCATGGCAGGTCGGAAAACTAAATGGGTTAGGAGGCAAGTGCGAGGGTGAGGAAACTGCAGTGGCTTGTATCAGCCGGGAAATTCAAGAAGAGTGTAATTTAACTATCTCTTCTGACCGGTGGTCAGAAGTAGCAGAACTAAAATGGCAAGAGTGGGAGGTATCAGTTTTTACGGTAGTGTTGAAAAAGCATGAAGATCGCGGGCTCACTTCACTGACAGATGAAGTAGTCAGCTGGTGCCCGGTCAATAACTTACCATCCACTATATTGAGCAATCTGAGCTGGTTAATCCCGTTGGCTTTAGATAAACTACACGAACCTACCTTAAAGAAGGTGATTGTCACCTATGATTAACTTTTCACGCGTGAAAAACTGGTCAATTTATATCTGGATTATTTTTTTCACGATTTTTCACGGGAGAGTATATTTTGCCACTGGAGTGCCTATTACCCACGACGGTGAGAATCACTTAGCTCGCTTTGCTAATTACAAGGTAGCTCTCAAGGAAGGGCAGTTGCCCCCGCGGTTTGCACCTAATCTCGTTAATCACTACGGTTATCCAGTCTTCAACTACAACTATCCGTTAGCAAACATTTTGTCCGTGCCTTTTTCGGTACTCAAAATTCATTACGAACTCACCTTTAAGATCATTATGCTGGTGTTTGTAGCTGCAGGATTAGCGGGGATTGCCACGTGGTTGCGATTACTGTCATATGGTCAGCAAGCCCAAGCCTTTGGTGTGGCTATTTTTGCTTTATCACCCTATTTATTTAATGCCCTCGTTTTCCGCGGCAACGTTGGTGAAGTGATGGCGCTGGGGTTGTTGCCATGGTTGATAGTAGGCATAGAAGTGATTAGACAACGATCTGTAAGTCGTGGAGAACTAATTGTATTAATCATGACATGGACAGCGTTTTTGCTATCGCATAATGTGACGGTAGTTTTTGGCGTACCACTAGTGCTTGGATATGGTTTGCTAAGAGTGGGAACTGCTTACAATTACTGGAAAGTCATCGGTACGTGCATCGTTACAGCAGTGGGGGCTACCCTCTGGTTTTGGTTGCCGGCATTAGCAGAAAAATCTCAGATCATTGTAGATACTGCTGCCGCCTCACTGACGTTTGCCGATCACTTTCCAACATTAAAACAACTTATCTTAGCACCCCTGACATTTGGATACTCATATTTGGGAAGCGTTGATTCACTCTCATATGCGATGGGTAGTTTGCAGATTTTGACCGTACTTATTGCTTTGCTTTTGATTACCAAAAACCGGTGGATTTCAAAACAGTACGCTGAACAAAATAAAGTATTTATAGTTGCACTCAGTGGGTTAGTGGTACTGTTTTTATTACAGTTGTCTTTGGCGAAACCGCTATGGACACTCATACCTGTGCTGAGGTTTATTCAGTTCCCATGGCGATTGGGACTTTTTAGTCCACTCTTACTAGCACCAGTGGCTGCTGAGATTTGGCAGCGATTACCTCGGAAAGGACATGCTTTACTGATCTTAGCTACAGCCGCACAACTTTTTTCGATGTTGATCATCAAGCCTGTCGGTTATCTTCATCAAGAAAAATTGACATACGAACAATTTACACAAAGTACTAGTACTGCTAATGAAAACTTGCCCAAGACTTTTACCTATACTGATTTTAGTGACTGGCTACCTACTGCCGAGATTGTGGAAGGAAAGGGAAGAGTAGAAGTGATTAAATGGAGTGGGTCGGAACGAACGTATCGAGTCTTTGTGGATGAAAAAGTAACTGTCATCGAACCCACAATGTACTTCTTGGGTTGGCAAACAACAGCTCAGCGAGGTCACGATGTATGGCGGCAGCAACTACCCTATCTGATTACTCAGCAATGGGGGGGACGAATTGCCTATCAACTCGACCCAGGTGAATACTTAGTTAGGTCACAGTTTACGCAGCAAACACCAGCACGTTTGGTGGGAAATAGTGTCAGTTTGGCAACAGTGATAGGTATGATTTTGTATGCTACTTGGCCGGTGGTGAAAAAGTATGTGTTAGTGAAATATTCTAAAAGGTAGTATGCAGATGAATATAATTACCTTATCATCTGACCACCTAAATCTGATTTTAGAATTTGAAAAAGCGCAAACCCAATGCGAACTTTATTATGGTTTTGATAAAAAAAGTTTGCAGGATTTATTTAATAATCCAAGTAAAGGTCAAGCCTTAGGCATTATGGAGAATGAAGTGTTAATTGCCTATGGAGCTTTTAAAATTGATTGGCAAGAACAAAGTGACAGTGAGGGAGTTTACGAAATTAGCTCGGTGGTTGTAAGCAGCAATCATCGTGGCAAAGGTTTAGGAGCCCGTATTTTAGATGAGCTTGTTAGTAGGGCTAAAGCCCAACCTGATTATCATAAACTGTATTTAACAGTTTCGCCTTTAAACATTGGTGCATTAATTTTGTACCTTAAACATGGATTTATAATCACTGACTTTAAAACTAATGTGTATGGACCAGGAACTGACAGAGTTTACTTAACTTTAAATGAAAAATAGCACGTTACTATTAACTATGTCCAAAAAAACTTTATTGCAGCTGGCGTTATTTTTTCTTATTTGGCGGGTGAGCTTATTCGTGGTGGGCAGCGTTGCGGATAACTTTCTCACCTATGCCCCTACTTTCCCTTACGCACAAGAATTATTAGCTACCTACGACATGCCTCGTTGGTTGTATTCTTGGGCTAACTTTGATGGCGTTCATTACTTAACTATTGCAGAAAAGGGGTATATAGGCACAGGTTTAATTCAAGCTTTTTTTCCAGGTTTTCCTTTGACCATGATGGGTGCAAATTTTCTTCTAGGCAACACTTTAGTAACAGGGTTATTGTTGGCCAATTTTTCGACTCTGCTATTGATGATGGTTTGGTACGGTTTTGTGAGTGAAGTGTATGATCAACAGACAGCGAAAATTTCGTTGCTGATTTTATTTTTATTTCCGACAGCTTTTTTCTTTGGAGCAGTATATTCAGAAGCTTTATTTTTAGCCTTGATCATTGGTAGTTTTTGGGCAGCAAGGCGCCGACAGTGGTGGCTGGCAGGTATATTAGCGGCGGTAGCTTCCGCTACCCGGGTGGTGGGAGTTGGATTGGTGCCCGCCTTACTGCTGGAGCTATACCTGCAACTCACTGAACAAAAATCGCCAAAACAAACCTGGCAAAAACTAGCCCGCCAAGCTTGGCCAGCTGTGGTGTGGATTGCGATCGGAACAGTGGGTCTTTTAGCTTATATGTGGTTTTTGTATGGTGAGTTTAGAGACGCCTTATATTTCTTGCACGTCCAGTCAGAGTTTGGCGGTGGTAGACAAGAATCGTTAGTTTTATATCCACAAGTGGTATGGAGATACATAAAGATTTTACTTACCTACCGACCCTTTAACTTAAACTACTTAGCCTATGTTCAAGAATTTGTGGCAGGGACGGTGGGACTATTAACTTTAGTGATGAGTTATCGTCAAGTGAGGTGGTCCTATCTACTGTTTGCGTTAGGAGCATTTATTGTACCGACTTTGACCGGCACATTTTCGAGTATGCCGCGGTATATTTTGGTTTGTTTTCCGCTGTTTATATGGCTGACTTTGCAGCTGCAAAATAAGCGTTGGTTATTAAGCTTATATCTGGTAGGATCAATAGTGTTGTTATTTGTGAATCTGATACTATTTATCCAGGGTTACTGGATAGCTTAGAAGGATAATATGCGCATTTTAGTAACTGGTGGAGCAGGTTTTTTAGGCACGCACTTGTGTCGTTCTTTAGCAAAGGATGGACATGAAGTAGAAGTGCTGGACGTCAAACCGAACCCTGAGTTCCACACTATCATTGCCGACGTCCGCGATGCTGAAGCTATGAAACAACACATCCGCGATTATGTGGCTGTTTTTCATTTAGCATCATTGATTGAAGCTGGTGAGTCGGTGAAGTATCCCCAAAAATTTGTTGATCACAACATCACTGGTGCCGTCTCAGTTTTAGAGGCCATGCGAGAAAACGGGGTCAAGATTTTTTCTTTTTCATCTAGTGCGGCTATTTATGGTGAGCCGGAGCGTACCCCTATCGATGAAGATGACCGGACAATTCCGATTAATCCTTATGGCATGACAAAATTGGCCATGGAAGGCTTAGTGTCTTCATACGTAGCTAGTTTTGGGATGACTGGTATCGCTTTACGTTACTTTAATCTCTATGGACCAGAAGAACACCATCAGCCTGAAACACACGCTATTCCCCGCTTTATTGATCAAATTATGCATGATCAAGAAGTCACAATTTGGGGTAAAGGTGAACATCAGCGTGATTTTATTTACATAGATGACGTCGTCTCAGCCCATCGTTGTGCTTTAGATTTAGCTCACCGAGATCCTGGTAAATATCACTATTTCAATTTATCCACTGAGCAACCCACTACTGTGGCAGATGTGGTGAAGATGCTCGAAGAAATTATTGGTAAACCAGCCCGGGTGACCAACTATCCTAACCGACCTGGTGATCCCCTCGTGTTAGTAGCTAACGCCAGTAAAGCGCATGAAATTTTAGGGTGGCGAGCAGCGGTAGATTTACGAACCGGTCTCGAGCGAACAGTGGAGTACTTCAAATCGCAAGTATAGTAACAGTAGTTAGCTGAAGGTGATCAATGCGTCATACGGTGGCTCGTCTTTATCATTTTGGTATCAACTCTCCAGCGGTATGGCAGTCAGCAATTATGACTGTTGGTAACATGGTCACTGCAGTCATTTCAGCGGTAGCACTTATTTACTTATCTCGAGTATTAGGTCCAGCTCAATTTGGAATTTTTTCTGTGGCTTCATCACTAATGATGATTCTGTGTAAAGTGGGCGATTTGGGTTTAAATGCTGTGGTAACACGGTATGTACCGGGGTGGCAAAATCAAGATAAAAAGGTGCATGAACTCTTAGGACAGTTAGTACTGTGGAAGTTAGGCTTAGTGGCCGGTGGATTTTTGTTGGGATTGCTCGCCTTACCTATGGCAATGGAAGTGTTACAGTACCCGTATTTGGGGATGCTGCTTTGGGCGTTGGCAGGCAGTATTGTAATCGTCATTTATGAATACGTGTTAGTGGTCTTGTCGGCATATCACCAATTCACTTGGGCCAGTGTATTAAGTAGTTTCCAAGCTGCCATCAAAGTTGTAGCTTTTGTAAGCTTAGGAATGACAGGGGCCCTGACCGTGATGGCGGCAACAACTGCATATGTATTGGCACCACTAGTAAGTGCGTTAGTGATCATGATAGTTTTCCCCCAGTGGTTTTTACTCCGCCCGAAACCTGCTTCAGTAGCCTTAAAAAAAGTGATTAAAAACTTTTCTTTCCATGCTGGCTTAGGTGTCATTGCCATGACCTTGATTGTGAATGTAGATGTGTTGTTTGTGCAGACATACTTAACACCTTTTGAAACAGGGGTGTATGCGGGGGCAGCACGGATTGCGATGTTTGTCGGTTTTGCCACTGCCGCTATTGGTGGTGTGCTCAATAATCGGGTTGCACGTTACCAAGAAAATGCTCAACTCCGGACCTATCTAAAAAAATCAAGCTTGGTGAGTGTTTTAGCTATTATGGGTGCCATGGCATTTTTACCAGTAGCTAAATGGGTACTGACCTTGAGCATTGGTCCTGAATATATTTCTGGTTTAGTGCCGATGACCATTTTAGTTTTAAATGCCTTTTGGGCGCTGGCAGTTGTGCCGTATGTCTCTTTTTTCTATGCCGTAGAGTATCCCAGTTATTTCTCAATTGGTGGTGTGTTGCAGGTGGTAATTATAGTGATCGGGAATGTTCTCTTTTTGGAGCAATACGGTCTGGATGCAGCTGCTTGGTCTCGGGTAGTCGCTACGGTTTTCCACAGTGTCTATACCTTAATTGCCGTGTGGTGGGTGATGAAGCATCGCCTTCACCAAGCCTGATACATTTCGCACCCGCTCTTCCAAGATGGCAGGTAAATATCTCAACCAGTGTACTAGTGAGTAGTTTTTCAACATCACTAACCACCAGTTTTTGACGTCTAACCATTGTTTGTAACTTCTCCAAGCTTGAGAAGTTTGATGACCCAGATGAGTTACCTGCACCTCGGTGGCTACTACATTCTGCCAGCCAGCTTGGTGAAACCGTAATCCGAGGTCTACGTCTTCTAAATATGAGCCGAAGCGGGTATCAAATAGACCAGTTTTTTCTAAGGCCTCACGGGAGAAAACTACACAGGCCGCATTAAAACTGGCAATGAAATTTTTTGTTTCTGGCCGATGGGTAAGTGCTTTGCCCTGTGGTAAGACATATACCCCATTACTTTCAATTTCCCCATTTGGTTTAATCAAAGTTGGCGAGACACTAGCAACATTATTTTTGAAGGAGTCCAATAACATTTCTAACCAGTGTTTGGGGAGCACTACATCATCATTGACTGTACCCACATAAGTTCCCCGAGCGCGACGCAAACCAATGTTGACCGTGTCAGCAAAACCCATATTTTTACTCAGTTTGATGAAGATAACTTCTGGATAGCGGGCGATTAAACGATCGAGACCAGCAGCACTGCTGACTACAATTACTTCATCCTGTTTACTGAAAGTGCTGAGGTTAGTTTTAAGAAAGGTCTCCAGCAATTCATAACGCATGTTGGGAATCACGATTGAAGCCCGAATAGTAGCGTCTGCAGGAAGTAGCACCGAGGTTGTATAGCGTTTTAACACTCCTGTCAGCAGTTTTTGTTGCCACCGGGGCCAATGTTTATGAGCGAAGATTCGTAAGGCATTAAAAAAGAGGTTGTGACGTTGCGAGGATGAGAGGGGATTAAATGAGGCTCCCCCTTGGTGTGTTAGATTTACATCTGGCAAAATTTCCACTTTATTAGTGGTCTCATAAATCCGTTTTGATAAATCGCTATCTTCAAACCAGATAAAAAATCGTTCATCCCAGCCCCCGAGCTGATCAAATAGCTGTTTGGTCAGTAATAAACAGCCTCCCACTAAGGTAGTGGGCGATCCACTACGGGGTAAAATTCTTTTGAGAGGTGTATACATTTGTAAGGCTGAGTATAAACTTGGGAGGGGTTGACGATAGTTATCCCCCAGATCAGGGGTTGAGGCTTCCAGCTGTTTCACTGTGGCATGTTCCAGCCATTTTATAAGATTAACTCGAGTGATGATGACATCAGGATTAAGAAACAATAACCACTTGCCTCGAGCTTGTTGGGCGCCTAAATTAGCACCACCACCATAGCCCCGATTAAAAGCCGGCTTCATAATCTGCAGAGATAAAGCGGAGAACTTCTTGGGTAAATTAGCCGGCAAATCACCACTATTATCAACCACGATCACTTCCATTGTTTCTGAAGGGTCCTCAGCCAAAGTTGCTAACTGTGTATTCAGTAGCTCAGATGTCTGCCAATGCACAATGATCACTGAGACATGTGGTGTACTCATAAGTTATTCCAACTATAGAGGGTGCCAGGCCAGATTGAAAAAGGATTGTCATCAAGAGGATAATGATCTAGGTATACTTCTTTAGTTAGGTTTTGTTCAGCAAACTCTCTGATATCAGCAGGCAAACTGGAGTCGTCGATCCAGATAAAACCCAGTGGATACAGGCTGATGACTCGCTGGAGATCTTGCAGATTGGTAATTACTTTTACCCGAGGATCAGCCGTTAGTAATTTTTCTCCAGCTTGGTTAAGCGTAAAAACAGTTCGTCGTTCAATGCCATTCACAAGACCTTCATCATTTTCCCAGCGCACCATGTAGAGCGGTTGATACTCATCACCCAAATACCACCGAGCTCGATCCCCCCAGGTATCAACCATGGCTACGGGTGTAGAAGGCTGAGCAGTAATTCGTTGCAACACGGGTTGATACACTTGATCATAATCAAGTAAAGCAATTTCGCGCATTTCATGATTGATTGAATAAAATGCTTTGGGTTTCAAGACAAAGGTATGGCCGTTAGCAATGATTACGAGCGTTATTGCGAGTGGTGTCAGCCAGCTAAGGCGGGTTAAAAGCGCGAACTGTTTTTTTGTTACAGTAGCCTTGACACTAGAGAGCGTTTTGTCACTTAATTGATCGCTTAAAAATACAATTGCCGCAGCTGCATATAAATAGAGTAACGGGAAAATAGGTAATAAATAACGTGTGACATATGGCGCAAACAAAAAGAAGAAAAAACTTAAATATGCGCCACCCATCACTGCGGGAAGTAGATGTTTTTTAGGTTCACTGACACAGCTTAACAACCATCCAAACACCGCTAATAGGCCCATCACTCCGTGGACTCGCCATAAAAATGAGTGGTAGTACCAGACATTATTTGACAGGCCATTAGTGGCTAGGAATTGAAAGCGACCCGCGATTTGTGCCAGCGTGCCACTTTGCCATGCCACCACTAAAAGTATGGGAAGTACCAGCCATAACAACTTATGTTTTAAAACATAGGTAAAAGACTGACGATAAAAAAGTGCCAAATGAAGACCTAAAGCAGCCAGAGCTAGCAAGAAGCTGGTATGAGTAATGGCACCCAGTAGTCCTAAGCCCAGTACCCCTGCTAGTGAGATGACTTTGCCACGATTAGTCTTAGCCGATAATAACTGCCAATAACACCATATCAGCGATAACAAAATGACTTGTTGAAAAGTATAACTGCGGCTTTGTCGGGACCAGGCAATCAAAAAGTAAGAACACACAGTCAACAAGGCCCCGCTCAGTCCAACTCGAGGATCATTCCATAACTTTTTGCCAACTGCCCAGACTAAGCCGGGCACTAAACATCCCAGTAGTACTGCTGGCATTCGAGCCATGGTGATAGAAACACCACCGAGCTTAAAAGCCAATGCCACCAAGGCATAGTAGGTGAAGTTATGTGGCTCTAAGATAGCAGGCCAGTTGGTGAGTACTCCCCATCCATGATCTAAAATAATTTTAGCTTGGGCGACACTTGAAAATTCATCTACCCACATCGGTGTGTTTAAGTTGGGAAATCGGTAAAGCGCCGCTAAAATTATTAATCCAAAAATAAGTACAATTTCCATCCAGGAATTTTTCAACCACTTTATCATAATGCTGCTGCTTCCCAGTAGGTTTGGTTACTCTCTTTATAATCCACGTTTCTGACTTTAATCATACCTTTATTTTGATCTGGCCCCACTGAAAAGATAATTTTATCATCTTCCCATTTGAGGATTCTGACGGGTTTATTATCCAGCCAAACTTGCGCGTCATTATATTGAGCATCACCAAAGTTTTTACCGAGGGCGGTAACTTGTTTCCACGAACTTCCTCCATACGGGGACTCAATTTTCATAATAATGGGTGTTAAATGAAGAGGATCAGTGGTAGCTATAAAGGCAACTTGCATGCCGATCAACAACATGCCAATCGTAGCGCCAACAATAATATGTGGCTTACGGTGTGTAATATGTGTGATTAAGGTAGCTAAAGCTAAAGTGACTAAGCTGAAGAGTAAAAAGTGTGCCTGATATTGACCAGTATAGAACCAGTAAAAATAAGCTGCTCTTTCGATAAAAAAACGGTGGAAAAAAAAGAAGTGGTGTGAGAGTTGAGCGGTGGTCAGGAAGATATAAATACCCCACAGTAAAGGCAAAGGGTAGCGGTTATATAAGTTCAAGAAGGCTCGCTTAAGTTTTAAGAGTGGTGACTTTAATGGCCCTAATAAAGTGATGACAATTTTACTTAAGATAGGAAAGTCAGCGTGTAAGGCTTGTAAGTCGCAAATGAGCTCGGTAGGAGCATGAAATGTTTGAGAGTTATTGCTCGTACTCATCAACGCTGCTTGTTTTAATGAGAAAAGACTGAGGAAAATCAAACCCCAGCTAAACAATGTTTGAGCAAGTGATAGGTTTCCATACAATAGCACAGGCACCACCGGTACAAAACAAGCTATGGCTAAACCTAGGCTTAAGTGTTCTTCTGTTCTATGAACAATCAGCAATAGTACCCATAAGCTCAAAACTATGAAGGTGGCAATGATAGGATAACTTAAACTTCCCCAAATATTGAGTAATACCAGCAGTAATATAGTCATTAAAACAGGAAAACGGAGCAAATGGGCGGTATTAAATACTTTCATATTAGATCAGGGTATTAAAAGCTGTTTGGTAAATGTTTCGCCAGTCATAAGCTACCGCCAGTTGTAGAGCATTTTTTCGCCATGTTTTGAGTTGCTCTCGGTTGCGTAAGACCTTAATGATGGTTTGTGCTAACACTTCACTATCATCTTTAATGACCACACCACACTCATTTTTTTCCAGAACTGCACCCATATACGTTACATTAGTGGTGATGATGGGTAAACCACAGGCCAAGTAACTCTTCATCTTTGAAGGATCAGCATATTTCGACCAGCGATCAAAGGTTTTGTTGTACATCGCTATAGCCAACTCACCAGTACACAACTTTTCTTCTACCTGATGATGATGAGCTAGATATCCTGTAAATTCAACATGTTCATTAATCCCTAGTTCGATTGCTAGCTCATTTAAAAATTGTTGTTGCTGGCCACTGCCGATGACCGTCAAGGTCACATCAGGGATTGTTTTTAGTACTCTTGGTAAAGACCGTAATAAAGTCTCGACACCTTGGTGTGGTGCCAAACCACCGGCATAAACAATGTGATGCTTTTTCCGAGGTTGTGTGAGGTAATCTTGAATCCGATCTAACCACACTCCAATTGAAACAACTACTTGCCGAGGATACTCTGCTTGGGCGAGACCACGAATTTTTTCTCTGCCTTCCGCAATCCGTGGCGAGACATTCCAGGTCATATCGGCGTGTTTCACACACCATTTATCCAGCCAGTGATAGCCTTCATTAAGCCAGTGTTGTGAGAACCGCTCCGGAGTGAAATCAATAGTATAGTACACAACTTTTTCCACCAACCCCAACTTGCGCAAACACAAACCAGCCAACACACTTAAGTTATTAAGTCCCACCATCACTTGCCACTTTTGTTGGGTACTGATGATCCACCATAGTGTCAAAAAGAAGTCAAAGATAAATGAGACTGGTGGTGTGAAAAATGGCAATTTAAAATTTGATTGGCGAGTTAAATGCTGGTGGTGGTATTGTTTAAGTAATGAACCCTGGGGTTGGGCTTCAGCTAACAACGGGTGACTAATCACTAACAACTGTTCAAGTTTCTTTTCCAGTAAAAATTTTTCTAGGTCAGCAAACGGCACGGTACCTAAGACGTGAGAGACAATAATAACTTTATTAAAAATTAACGGCGTCATCATGATTTTTTTCGCTGCATCTTTAAATACTGAACTGGATAATAACTTAGTAAAAAAGTGAGCGATATTACAAGTGTCGCATAACTAATACTCGAGCCCAACGTGCTGACAGCTTGAGGTTGAAAGTAGAGCGTGTAGGTGGCAGTATCGGCAGCCGGAATTTTCCACCCATTGTACGTTTCGCTAAAGCGGTGGTGAGTGGATTGTTTTGGTGAAGTTTTATTTAAAAAGGACCAAAAATATGAGCCTGATAAATCGCCTGGGTATAACACCCACTTCGGGCTGTAAGGCAAGTTAAATGCTAGTGTACCGCTTTGATGAGTAGGGACAGTAATCACATACTTGCCTGTAGCTACCTGTTGATACTCCAAAGGTTGTGAAGACTCACTATCACTGTGCCAGCTAAAAAGGGCTGGTGGTTGATAGTTTTCAACAACAGCTTTAATTTGATAAATATCAATATCTTTGGCTACGTCGATGGTGGAAATGTAGCCTTCATCTTTCGGAGCAGTGTAGTGTCCTAGCCAGCTTAAACGCGGATCCTGTTTCAGGAGTTCATTAAGATACCCAGAATTTGATAATAAATTATTATAAATAACCAAGGTATCGACGCCATATTTGGTGAGCTCATCGATAGTTTCTGGTAAAAAAGGATCGTTGATTTTGGCGTAATACTCGGCGGTAACTGGTTCGAAGGGGTTCACACCACTAGCGAGGTTTTTTTGATGAATGATTTGACCAATCAACTGGTAGGTTTGAGGAAAGCCATTATCTTTAGCTCCTAACTGCATGGGATAAGGAGCGATGGTTTTGATACTAGGGTTGTTCTTGATTGGCTCATAAAGCTCAGCTGAGTGTTCTAAATTTGTTTGGCGATACCAAGTGCCGTCCATCGTTAGACCTAAGCTAAAGCACAACAACCCAATTACCAGCCACCCCGTGGTAATCAGCCACTCACCATGACGACGTTTTTTGAGAAAGTGTGCGAGGTCAGTGAGACTAAAACTCACCAGCAAACCTAAAAATAAGGGGGCGCAAATTGCTAGTCGAGCTACACCGCGGAACATACCAAAAAAAGTGAAGTAAAGCTGGTTACTCCAAAATAAATGTTCAGTCCGCCCTGAAAGTACGATACACAATAATAAGCATAGCGTTATGACATACTTGACGGGGCGTTGACGGCTTAAATATAAACCGGCTAAAGTTATGCCGAGCGGTAAGATGTACAGCAAACTACTATAGCCTTTCATCCATGAGTACAACCAAGAGCTTTCTTGCTGGGCATAGTAATACCATAATGGAAGTAATTCATTTTCAGGTGTCGAGGCGCGGCCGGTTTGGGCTGCTTTTTGTGCATCAAATAAATATAAATTACCTAAAATAAAGTGACTATTGAGCGCCATGGTCATCAATAGTAATGCTGCGTAATAAACAAAGAAGGTACTTAAACGTTGCTTCCAATTTAATGGTTGATAGAACAACACAAAAATTACTGAAAACATGCCGCAGAAAAAGGCATAATAGGGATCAATTTTAAAAAGTATGGCAAAACTTAAACTGGAGAGGACTAAGAAAAATGCTGATCGTCTTTCCATGAAATACACAACCGTCAACAAAAAATAGGGAATAAATTCCACATGATTAATGGACATTTGTCCTCTGCCCATCAGCACTACATATGGTGAAAAGGCATACAGAAGACCGGCAATAAAGCTCGCTCGAGTATGTCGAGTAAAGTGCCATGCTAATAAAAAGGCTCCCAATCCGGCCAACGGATAGACAATTAATGACGATAGGTTAGTGATAAAGACTAAATTTTGCCAACTAAATCCCAAGACCTGGTGGAGAATCCACGCTTGAAATGAGTAAATTAAATTATTGATGGGAGCATAGGCGATATCATACCCAAAAGGGTGAGCCACCACGTCAGCAACATCATAAATAAGTCGATCGGTGGCAATTTTTACTAAGTACCAGTGATACCACAGACCGCCATCGGTATCGACGTCTGGCATCGCATACCTTGTCCATAAATAAGGTAACCGGTGTTGATATAACAACACAGTGATCACCACATAGCCACAAAAAGCAGACACAAATGAAAAGAGAGGAGAAGACAGGATTTTTTTAAGCATCTCAAACTTTTGTCACAACTTTTGATTCATCATAGCTACGCAAATCGGGATGATAGCCAAGAGACTTCCGCAGATAATGATACACAATTTGACCGGCGGTGAACAGCGAAAGAGGCCAATGAATCAAGTACTGCCAATCGCGACGGGTCACACACAGCCATAATGTATCAAGCAGCGGCAATATTAATGATAGGGTATATGGTAAATAAAGATATTTTTTATATTGTAACCAGCTTGGTTGAAACTTATCACGACCGGTGAAGCCGGATTGGCCCATTTGGTCTACGTGATAAATATTATTTTTAATTCGCCACCGAATTTTATTGAGATATCGACCTATGGTTTCTGAGGAGTAATGCAGTAAGCCATCATTTTTAGTCAAAGCAATCGTAGGGGCTTTACTCAGTAATAAATAAAAGAAGTGGGGGATTAAAGCTGGATCTGTTTGCGTGGCGGGGAAATTAGTTTTAAAAAACTCGGCGTCAATCATACTCCCAGCAGCACACAGTTCAATAATGGGCAGGGCTTCAACCTGGCTAAAATCAAACACCACCCCAGTTTTATCTTCATTTTTAATAGGGTAACGCGCGCTCATATGAGTCACAAAATAATCCACACTCTTTGACAAACGATAAATAAAATACGAGAAGGGGTCGCCAAACTCATTAATATACTGATTAGTAATACTAAAACCAGCTGGATTGCGATAACCCGAGCCAATTACGGCATGGACATCAGGAAACTGGGTGAAGAAAGCAATTTTATTTTCTAAACTGTGAGAATTTTCGATAACTTCGTCATGATCTAAGTACACAATATATTTACCTTGTGCTTTCAGATAGCCGAGAAATTTAGCGTAGACGGGTTCGGTGCGTGGATTAGGAATCAGTTGACAACCATATTTTTTACCGAGGGCGGGTGTCTCATCGCTGGAACCACCATCTAATAGTAAGATCTCCATTTTTTCTCGAGGCAGTGATTGTTTTTGTAAGGCATCTAAAACCATAGGGAGGGTTTTCATGGAGTTGAAAGTAGCGATGATGATAGTGACAAGGGGTTTATTTGACATGAGTTGCCGACCAATAGTATCGAGTTATTATGTCATGAATACCCGTGATCAGGGTGTGGAGTATGACACAAATCATAATAATGCTCAGGGGAATCATCGGCAGGTAACCGCGCGAGCCAATGACTGTACCATGAAAAAAGGCGGACAAAAAGATAAAAGTATGTAGAGGCAACCACCAACTCAGGCTGGGGATGTGCCACCACTTTTTGGTTATCAAGAGAGGTAGAGGGAAAAGTAAGGTTGCCCACAAATAAAATGTATGGAGAGGCTTTTGATATGTGCTTAACCATTTCAATAAATCTTGCCTCTCCCACGAGAAGGTGGAGCCAGTATAAAAACCGGTTAGTGATTTAATTAAATGTGGTTTCAAAATGTGAAGATGGCTGCTAATGTATTCCCAAGCCAGTCCTGCCAGGTGATCATCAATTTCTGTATAGGCTTGAGCAACAGGAATACCGGCGGCTCTTTTTTCCGCCATCATGGCTTTGGCGCCTTGTGGCGAGCTATACCAGTCGTAAAGTTGTTTAGACTCAGGTGTAGGATAGGCGGTGAAATGGGTGAACTCCATGAATAACTGCCCACCTGAAGCAGCTGAGAGCATAAAATGTCGGGTATGGGCATAATTCCTAATCATCCATGTAGTCATCAAACCTAAAGTAATGACGATAATCAGACCAGACCAAAGGATGGCTTTGTTTTTTTGATGGGTAAAGTAACGTTGCCCGATGGCTAAGACCATATACGGCAGAATAAAGATTAAGGTGTTTTGGCGGCTAAAAATGGTGAATACACACCACCCGAGTGCTGAGCCGAATTTCCACCAGTAATATTTCTGGTGAGGTTCGGTTTTTAAAACCCGATTAAAATGATAGACCGTAGCAATAATGCCTGCTGTGACAATAATGTCTACGTTGCCCATCATCGCGCCATAAAAAAGTAAAACCGGATTGAGGATCACTAAGCTAAAACCGATCATTCCAATTGACCAATGAACAAATTCTTTAAGCAATAAATAGGTATACAACGCAATCAAGCAGACTGAAAGATAGTTATAAAAAAGTAATAGGCGAGGATGATCATAGATGAGTCTTCCCAGAGAAATGAGCGAAGAAAAAGCGGGCAGACGCATCACTTCCGGGACATAATCATTAAATGTCTTAGGATCTAAGTAGTACATGTTGACTACGTACTTAGCAGCAAAACCCTGACCTGTCAGCTGACTATCAGAATAATCTTTATATTGATCGACGTCTTGCCCACACCAAGTATCGGGTGCTGTGACAAAACACGAGTAAGTGTTAGTGAGGGTCGCACTGTACCACAGTACAGCGGCAAAAATAATTAGAAAAGGTGCAGCGGTTAGGAAATGGTGATACTTACTGAAGAAAGAGGAAACAGAAGTGGGGAGCGTGAAAACACGTGCAGACATGATTGAAGTATCATAGTAAGATGCAGCCTATGAATGCAACAGATAAAATTGCCATTGTCATTCCCGCCGCCAATGAAAGTGAAACTATTATTGAGTTTGCACAACAGTTATTACTGGAGAGTCGTAAACAACGAGCTCAAGCGGAACTTTTTTTTGTTTTAGACCACGCCTCTAAAGATGATACGCTGCAAAAACTGCAAAAATTTGCACGTCGCCGGCCAGAAATCCATGTCATATTTGAGCCTAAAAATCGCAATGTAGTTGACGCATATGTGCGTGGTTATAAAGAAGCTCTCAAATCAAAGTGCAAATGGTTTATCGAGATGGACTGTGGGTTTTCGCATCTACCTTCTGAACTAGGTTTATTTATTGGTGGCTTGAGGGCAGGTTACGACTGTGTTTTTGGCATCAGACCACTCTGGTCATTTCAATATCAGGTGCCTTTAAAACGCCGAGTGCTGAGTTTAGGTGGGACTATTATTTCTAATCTCTGTTTAGGTACCCAATTTAGCGATATGACCTCAGGTTATGAGGCTTTCACCCGAGCCGCCATCACTAAAATTTTATCTAAACCGCTTAAATCGACCGGTAACTTTTGGCACGTAGAGATGCGCTATCGTGCCCGCAAAATGCGCTGGACTGAAGTCCGAATCACCTATCAGTTTCCCAGTGCCAGCGTCCGCTCTAAAACGGTCAATGATGCCTTTGGAGTGTTGTGGGATCTGACTCAACGACGGTGGAGTGGCAAAGCGTAAAAGACGCTTATTTTTTTCCAAAGAACTGTCGCACCGTTTTGATAACTAAGTTTTGCTCTTGCTGAGTGAGATCATAGAAAAGTGGTAAGCGCAGCAAGGTATCAGAGGTCTTATCAGTGACAGACATATTTCCTACAAACCGTCCATACTTTTTGCCAGCTGGTGCTGAGTGGAGAGGGATGTAATGGAATACGCTTAAGATATTTTGTTTTTTAAGTTCATCGATCAGTGCCGTTCGGGTTTCGAGGCTGTCCAGCAGAATATAGTACATATGAGCATTGTGTTCGCAGGTTTCAGGAATGATTGGTCTTCTGAGGTCTCCTGCTTGCTCAAGGTCGGCAAAAGCAGTGTGGTATTTTTCCCAGACTTTAATCCGTTTCTTGGTGATTAAGCTCGACTTTTCAAGCTGTGCATACAGGAAGGCAGCAATGACTTCTCCGGGCAAATAGGAGGAGCCAATATCTACCCAAGTATATTTATCCACTTGCCCACGGAAAAACTTACTGCGGTTAGTGCCTTTTTCACGGATGATTTCAGCTCGTTCAATAAACCGTTGATCATTAACTAACAGACACCCACCCTCACCAGAAATGACGTTTTTAGTTTCGTGAAAACTATAAGCACCTATGTGACCAATGGTGCCTAATTGCTGGCCTTTATATCGGGATAGAAAACCTTGGGCGGCATCTTCGAGGACCAACAAGTTGTGTTTGGCTGCGAGCTTCATGATGACATCCATCTCACAACCCACTCCGGCATAATGTACTGGCGCAATGGCTTTAGTTTTTTTGGTAATGGCATTTTCGAGGAGTTTTTCATCCAGATTGAGAGTATCGGGGCGAATATCCACAAAAACTGGTACTCCACCTCTCAATACATACGCATTGGCAGTGGAAACAAAAGTAAAAGAGGGCATGATAACTTCATCACCAGGTTGAATATCTGCCAGAATAGCCGACATTTCTAAAGCAGCTGTACAGGAATGAGTCAATAGTGCTTTACGGGTGCCGGTTTTTCGCTCTAACCATTGATGGCATTTCTTGGTGAAGTAACCATCTCCAGCCAAAGCTCCTTTTAAGTGTGCTTGGCTAATATATGCGAGCTCTTTATCGGTGACATGGGGTTTGTTGAAAGGAATTTTCATAGGCATTATGATAACCAAAAATGATAAATATATTGAATTTTTTCTATCTCAAAACCTTGTTTTTCGTAAAATGCACATGCGCCGGTGTTGGCTTGTTGGGTGACGACTTGTATTTGGTTATACCCCCATTGCAGAGTGGTGTCAAAAGCTGTTTGCATCAACTGTTGACCAATTCCCTGACCCCGATACTGTTCATCTACCGCTAGTAAGCCAATATCAGCGCGGTGGTTTTTTTCACCCAGTGTTAGTAAGCCGGCCGGAACACCTTCTTTTTCATAGACCAATACTTCTCGAGCAATCTCACCTTTGAGTGAATTATCAAGCCAGGTGCGATACAAACGAGCAGCCTCACTTTTCAGGTGAGGATCAAGGGCATACCGTGAGTATGCACTGCTTTGGAGGGCTAAATTATAGAGTGATTTTGAGGCTGGTTGGTGCAAGTAGGAACGAATTGATGGCTGATTGTTGAATGATTGATCGAGAGGCACAGTTCGCAGGTAGGTAGTTTTTTTATCAGCTAAGAAGGCAGTTTGATTGGCAGCAGCTTGTTGAGAGTTTAGATCATCTGGCTCCACAGCCCAATAGACTAATTGGACCTTATCAGTTTTGAGTTCATTAAGTTGGGATGCTAACTCACCATTGTTGCTGACTGTGCCTTCCAGCTGACAAACTTTATAGCCAAAAAAGGTGCTATCCCATGGTAAGTGATGAGCGCTCAAGCTAGACATGATTAGATGCGACTAACCCAATCTTGATAAACGGCTGTTAACGTTTCTCGTAAAGAGTATTGTTGCTTCCAGCCTAAGGCTTGTAACTTACTATTATCACCTACCAGCAGCGGTTCATCGGAAGGTCGGTGTAAGCCAGGGTCACTTTCTACCGTGACGTCTAAGCCTGAAATATCAATTAATTCTGTCAGCACGTCACTGATTTTATGACTTTGGCCAGTACAGATGTTAATTGCTTCGCCGGCCTGGCCTTTTTCCAGTAATAATAACAACGCACGAGCGCCATCGCGGACGTCGATAAAATCGCGGGCTGATTCTAAGTTACCTACTTTAATAACGGGTTCAAGTTTACCTTTACTCATCAATGCCAATTGGCGAGCAAAATTTTGAATAGCAGTGGCGGGTGGATGGCCGGTTCCCACATGAATAAACAAGCGTGGCAGAAAAACGTTCATCCCATAATTGTGAAAGAACTGGAAACCCAGGGCTTCAGTAGCCATTTTACTGACACCATACGGTGTAATGGGGTGCAAAGGTTGAGTTTCTTTGAGAGGGCAATCCTTGATGTCAAACGCTCCATACTCCGCACTACTACAAGCTAACAAGACTTGTGCCTGAGGAGTTATCTCTCGCGCACATTGTAGGACATGGTGGGTGCCCAAGTAATTGGTTTGATGAGTCAAAGTCTCCATCTCCCATGACATGCCATTAAAAGCTTGGGCTGCCATGTGGACAACGACATCAGGTTTGACTTTTTTAAAAACCTTAGCTAATGCACCTTGATCAAGAATATCGCATCTAAAAACATTGGCAGCGTCTTCACCACCTAAACGGCTGGCAGCACTACTACGGGCTAAGCCAAAGACCTTGTATCCAGCGGCAGTAGCTTGGTCAGCAATATGGGTGCCAATCATACCGGTGATACCGGTAATGAGCATTACTCGTTGGTTGGTTACTTGCGGAAGGTTTTTAGCCATAATTCAAGAAGAGGTAGTTCTTCGGCTGGAACGATCTGAGCCGAATGTAATGCTTGATACACGTTCCACATATTATCAATGAGTGAGTCGGTTGATTTGACAGCACCGGTGGCAATTTCGATCACTTTCTCTGGATACAGATAGCAGGGAATTTCTGATTCAAAGTCTTTTAAGTAATTGTGGGGGTTCCGCTTTTGAATGACAGTGGCTTGGCCAAAGGCTAAGCGATACGGCGTGTTCCATAGTAAAGGTTGGGCGACTAAACCGCGCAAAATATCAGTATACCTAAAGGTCACAAAAGCCGGTAAATAGAGCAAGGGAAACAGTTCCTGCCGGAAAAAGGTGTTTTGTGAATTAAAAGGGCACACGGTACCTTTTTCTAGAACTAATGGCTGTCGTTTGTCAAAGAAAATTAAGGTATTGTTAGTCAGACGATAAATAGCATCGACGTCAGGATCTTCATCGGCCAAAAACTGCCAGACGCCAATTTCCTGTGGTGAAGTGCTAGCGGTTGCTTTTTGGGCACCGAGGATTTTATTGAGTGGGTAACCACGTGGCCAAATATGTTTATCAGTGAAATATGAATAAATGTTGGTGAAACCTTGTACATTCAGCGTCTCGAGTTTGCCTTTCCATGGCAAATCTTGAGCCCAATTTTCATAGGGAATGTTATCATCATCGGTATCAGCAATGATTTCGGCACCGTGCTCGATAGCATACCGATAGCCGACGACTTTGCGTGTGTAACTATTCCAGGGTAGCTGTGACACAAACTCATAACCTAATTCAGTTTGAGCGGTAGGAGAGAGATAGGTCACATTTTCATATTGCCAGTCGGTAGGTGTTTTTTTATCACCTACTACGATCAAGTGCCAATCTTTTAAGGCCGCAAACTTTTGGACAGCTTCGGTAGGTTGAAAGATAGAAGTGATAACAATATATTTTTTCATGGAGTCCATTACTTAACTAGGTTCTTAAGATATTTTTTAAAGAAAGCTTCAGTGGTGTATTCTTTGGTAGCACGTTTGAAAGCTCGATCAATCATTTTTTGATACTTAGGATAATCTGCCAACACCATCTCGATACTACTCTCTAAGGTATCCTCGTCAAAATAAATAAATTCTTTATTAGGCTCGAAGTAACGTTCGATAATATTAAATGGATCGCGTTTACATAAAATCAATGAGCGACCAAAAGCTGCTTCAAATAAACGGGCTTTTAGCTGCGGAACAATTACGTCACCACTGAGCACTTTCCACGGCTGGTACCAGGGAGGCACTTCTTTGAACGCTTCATTTTTTTGATACTCTGGGTAGCGCCAAATATTGAGGAAATGATATGGCTTGGGGCTCAACATATTATGAACTAACGTGATTTTAGACTGAGCGACGATCTTCATTTTTTCTTCATGAGTAGCACTGCGATTGGTGACTAAGGGGTGATCAGAGTTAGAAATGAAGCGATAATTAAATTTGCTAATAGTTTGGATATCTTGAAAAACTTTTTGTGACACGATATGCCCGGCGTAGACGATATCATATTTCTTTTTGGCTTTTGCCGGGATATGTTTTTTGTTGAAAGGATAAAAAATGGGTATTCGTTTTTTATTGCCATGTTTTTTGTTTAACCACTCAGCCGTGTAAGGACATAAGGTGAGAATTTTATGAAAATAGTGATCGTAACTATCAGTATCATCGCCAATAAAAAATTTATTAGGTTCCTCAAATTCCATGCGGACAATTTTCTTTTTGAGAAGAGCTTGGAGCTCGGTGTCACTGAGACCAAATTGATCCCACTGATTTACCTCTTCGAAACCACCTACAATTAACACAAAATCACCGGCTTGTTTGCTAAATTTATCGAGTTCAAAAAATTTGTTGTTATTTTGGGCGTAGCCGGATTTGTCGCTAATGTTTAAAACTTTCATACGGTGTGTCTCTCTTTATTACGCCAGTATAACACTTTGTTTTTCACCTTCAATCAAGAGTGTTTAACAACAGTGTGGTCTTGTAAATGTCGGACAATAATTTGACTGGGTTTTACGGCTGGCTTAACGGGGGACTTACGATAGCGTGAATAATGAGCCACAAAATCATGGATAATGTTAGGATCAAGTTGGCTGATGACCACATTGTGATCTAAGCCTTCAATTCTTTCAGTAGTGGTGCGCATCACCAAACAAGGTTTGCCTAGATAATATGATTCCTCCTGATTGCTTCCCCCATCCGTAATAATAAACTCACAACCAGCCAATAGCTGCATCATCGTTGGATACTCTAAGCGAGGAGTTAAAATAATATTGGGATGACTCTTTAGCTTTTCCAAGAGATCATACTGTTTCAAATACGTTTCAGTCAGATGATGGAGAATGAAAACACCAGGGTGCTGATTAGCCACAGTCAGAATTTCATCGAGCAAATTCGTGACGACTGATTGATTCATTAAGTTTTCTTGGCGGTGGATAACGCACACAAAATAGGCTTGGTTTTTGATGGGTTTTAAAAACGGTAAAGGTGTGCGCTTTGATAACACGAGATGCAAGCTATCAAGCAAGGTGTTTTGCTGAGTATTTACTTTAACACCCCGATGTTTGGACAAGTTTTTAAGCGCCCATTCGTTGGGGGCAAAGTGAAGATTAACTAACTTAGAGACTAAGACGCGAGTAATTTCTTCGGGAAATGGCTGCCACCAATTAAATGAGCGTAAGCCGGCCTCCAGATGAACAACGTTATACCCTAACAGTTTGCCAATTACCGCTCCCATTAAAGTTGAGACAGTATCCCCATGAACAATAAAATAGCGATCTTGGGCAGGTTGTTGACGTAACTTCCGTAATTGCCAGATACCTTTGATCGTTCTTGAGAAAAACCACCCCAGATAGACCAGTGGGCTTTGTTTAGGTTTTTGTTGAGTGAGGATGTAGTGTGGCTTTTTTAACTCTAAGTACTCAAATAGTTCAGAGCCTTTGAGGTTGTTTTGCCCACTTGAGACAAGGAGATAGGGAAGCTGCTGAGCCTCTAATTCTTTGAGTACTGGCAGGAGTTTAATGAACTCGGCTGTAGTGCCGACAAAGAACACAAACTGTGAGCTCGACTGGTTAATCTTTTTGGACGATCTCATCATAATGTTCTTTAAACCAGTCATAGACTTTTTGTAAGCCGGTGGCAAGTTGGATTTTAGGTTTCCAACCCAAGGCTGTTAGCTTAGTCATGTCTAGCTGTTTGCGTGGAGTTCCATTCGGTTTATTTCTGTCCCATTTAATCTCACCCTCATACCCTACAATTTCTTGAACAGTTTCGGCGAGTTGTTTGATGGTCATGTCTTGACCGGTACCGATATTAATAATCTCTGAACTATCATAGTTTTCCATGAGGAATAAACAGGCATCTGCCAAGTCATCGACGTGCAAAAACTCTCGGAAGACCTCACCTGTGCCCCAGAGTGTCACACTTGGTTTATTATTGATCTTGGCTTCATGAAATTTCCGGATTAACGCTGGCAGAACATGGGAGTTTTTTAAATCGAAGTTATCATTAGGGCCATACAAATTAGTAGGCATCACAGAAATAAAGTTAGTCCCGTATTGCGAGTTGTAACTCTGGCACATCACGATGCCAGCAATTTTAGCGACTGCGTAGGCGTCATTAGTTTCTTCTAGTGGCCCGGTTAATAAAAACTCTTCTTTAATAGGTTGTGGGCTGAGTTTGGGGTAAATACACGATGAACCTAAAAACAGTAATTTTTTTACGCCGTGTTTCCAGGCTGCATGAATGACGTTGTTTTGAAGTTGGAGATTTTCGTAAATAAACTCAGCCTTTTGAGTCTTGTTGGCCATGATCCCGCCTACTTTAGCGGCTGCCAAAAAGACGTATTCAGGTTTTTCTTCAGCAAAAAAAGTTTCAACCGCTGCTTGGTTGAGTAGTTCTAGTTCTTTGCGAGTACGGGTAAGGATATTTTTATAACCGGCTTTTTGTAGACGGCGCAGCAGCGCTGAGCCCACTAGACCACGATAGCCTGCTAAAAAAATTTTTGCGTTTTTTTTCATAACACTCCTCAGGTATTCACCACTTGTAAATCAGCTGGTTCCTGGAAATTTTGATGAGGATGCTGATAATAGTTAATGATTTTTGCCCGGTAGAAGATGGCTAGGGTATCAACAAAGATCCCACGAATCTCTTTGAGTGTAGCAGCTGAAGTCAGAGAACTCAAACCATAATTGAGCTTTATCGGCGCTTCAAAGATCCGAGTATAACCCAGTTGGTAAGCAATGACCAACATTTCGAGGTCACCTGCAAACCGCTTTTCGACTACGCGGGGTAAGATCTTCATCAATAGCTCCCGTTTGAAGACTTTAATACCAGCTTGGGTATCAGTAATCTGGATGCCAAACAGTAATTTTACAAAATAATAATAACCGTAACTGAGTAACTTTCTTTGCCAGGTATACTCCACTTGTGAAGCAGGGTGGCGTTTGGAGCCCACAATAATGTCGGCGTTATACCATTCCATATGTTCCAATAACATCGAGATGCCATTGGGGTCAATTTCCATGCCTGAATCAATAAACATGATGTACTCACCTTGGGCACGGCTCATGCCCAAACGAATCGCAAAGCTCTTGCCCTGATTTTGATCATAGGCTAGGCAAGTTAGGCGAGGTAACTTGGCTTTTTGTAGTCGTTCTAGGGTGTCGTCAGTGTGGCCGTCAATAACCACAATCAATTCGTGTTCATACCTGACTTGCTCAAGCACTTTTTGAAGATGCTTAATGTTTTTGACAATTGTGGGACCCTGGCGATAGGCGGGAACAATCAGACTGAGCTTGGGGGCAGTGAGCGAGGTGTGTGCCATATGATGTGACGTAATTGAAAGAGATAGTACCCCAAAAGCAACAGATACACAAGAGTAGTCGCCATCATCACTGCTAAGAAATCATGATGATATAACCAGATGGCTAAACCTTGCAGTCCCATGCCCAACAGTACAAATAAAGAATGGTGATTTTCCTGTGCTAACCAATAATACGTATGCAAGAAAACTAAGGAGTAGCTAGCGCCGTACAATCCAGCCAGCCAGACCACAGGTTGAATGACCATAAAGCGGGGGCCTAAAATCAAGGTAATCACAAAGTGGGGAAATAACGTGTAGAAAAGAGCACTGCCTATACCAATGGCAGCAATTGCTAAACTGGTGACCAATAAAATCTTAGGGCTTTTTTGTTTCGTATCAGAGCCGGTAAAGTAAGCGTACGCTACTAACGATAGCGGTCCTGTCACGTAGGTAATGATTTTCCCGAGCAAGGTTAAGCCGGCATAGAGCCCCGTTTCATCTGGGGAAAGTAGTATTTTTACTACTACCATATCAATAGCGCTTAAACCAACCAAACCGAGTGTAACCAAGAGGGGCAAATAGACGCCACGTTTCTGTAAATAAGCACGGACTTTAAGTGGCGTGGTGGGGCGAGAAGTATGGGAGCCAATTAAGTGATGGGTGTTTACCACCCAGCCTCCATAGATCAGTGTCACTACCTGAGACAAACTAATGATCAGATAAAGATACATTAAGTTAGGCAGTATAAATAGCAAAATTCCTCCTGCACTGAGTTTGATTAAGACGCTGAGAAACAGTAATCCTCCCGCTGCCCAAAATAATTTGTAGCCCTGAAATAATGACGTATAGATGACCGTGACTAATGAGATGAGCGAGAACACCAACACAAACAAAATACTAGATAGCCACAGATTACTTACATAAAAAAGGATCACGCTGATGCTGCTGAGCGTGACGATTAAAAGTCCCAGATGACTGATTGCCAAGGCTTGCAACATTTCGAGTAGCTGTCGAGTGCGTTGTGGACGGTGTTCTACTGCTGACTGGCTAATTTTTTGAGTCAACATCATGTTAATAGCACCCAGAGGCACACCCAATAAACTGAGATACGACAAGCTGGTCATGTACTCGCCATATTCACTCAGTTGCAGTTTGCGCGCCACAATTAAAGCAAAAATATATTGGAGTAAACTTGCTCCAAATGAGACAGCTGAATAAATAGCGCTACTTCTCAGAAAATGATTGGTTAAGAGGCGGTGAAGAAGGGAATTCATGCTGATGAGCGTTGAAAGTAAGCAATCGTAGTTTTGAGGCCGTCAGCTAAAGAAATCACTGGTTGCCAACCCAGGACTTGTTGAGCTTTGGTAATGTCTGGTCGGCGGCGAGTAGGATCATCTTTAGGTAGTGGTCGCCAGTCAAAAGGCACTTCAGTGGCTTCAAGATGAATGAGCTGATATACGATCTCGGCTGTTTCTTTGACAGTATACTCACCGGGATTGCCAATATTAATTGTTTCACCTGCCAAGCCCTCTTGCGAAGCCAAGCGTAAAATACCTTCTACTAAGTCATCAACAAAACAATAGGAACGAGTCTGTGAACCGTCGCCATACACCGTCAGTGGTTGATTAGCTAAAGCTTGCGACACAAATTGAGGAATCACTCGACCATCCACAGGATCAATACGAGGTCCAAAGGTATTAAAAATCCGGACAATCCGCACGTCCATGCCTAAGTCGCGGTGGTGGATACCACAGATAGTTTCACCAAGACGTTTAGCTTCATCGTAACATGATCGAATTCCATTAGGATTGACGTTGCCCCAGTAACTCTCTGGCTGAGGATGAAGCTGTGGATCGCCATAAACTTCCGAAGTGCTGGCAAATATAAACCGAGCAGCTGGTGAGTGAGTGTGCAAATACTGGAGTAAATGATGGGTGCCCCAGACATTGACCTGGTAGGTTTCGATGGGATGAGCCTGATAGCGGGGAGGGCTAGCTGGGGAAGCAAAGTGAAAGACGTAATCTAAAACCTGTCCGGCAGGTAAGTAGCTGTCGGTAGGCTGAATCACATCGGCATTAATAAAGGTAAACTGGAAATTTTTCGAAGTTGAGTTGTCGTCTAATAAATGTGAGAGGTTTTCTAAACGACCGGTCAATAAGTTATCAACGCCGATCACTGACGCTCCCTCAGAGAGGAGATGATCACAGAGGTGCGAACCAATAAAGCCCGCTGCTCCCGTGACTACCACAGTTTTGCCAGAAAAGCGCATACTCATGGTATGTAGTATATAGTAGAATGAAACTCTCGCAAACATCATGCTGAACTTTTTTAAAAATTATTCTTTATGGTTAATTTTGATCCTAGCGTTGGGTTTGCGTCTCCCACTCTTGAGCGGTTCGTTTTGGTTAGATGAAGCCGCCCAAGTATGGGAAAGTGATCGCAGCTGGGGTGAGCAACTCCAAATTAAAGAAGATTTTCAGCCCCCGTTGATTCATCTGATCGTACATGCTGCATTGTATGTACACCGTGACGAATGGTGGCTACGGACGTTCGCAGCCTTGATTCCAGGATTAATTGCCGTGTGGGGGACATATCAGCTTGGTCGTCAGCTGACCAAGAGTGAAGTAGGCGGAGCAGTGGCAGCCAGTCTATTGGCTACCAGTTCCTTTCATATTTTTTATTCTCAAGAATTGCGGCCGTATGCCTTGCCTACCATGTGGGCAGTGCTGAGCTGGTGGGCGCTCGTCAATTTTCAACCATGGCACAAAGCTAAGTGGTGGTGGAGTTTCTACGCTTTGACCACTATTGCCGGTCTGTATTCATCGTATTTATATCCCTTTTTAATTCTCAGTCAGGTGACATATGGCTTATTTTTTCACTGGCGCTGGTGGAAAACGTTTGTCATCAGTTATGGTGTAGCAGGGCTGGCCTTTTTGCCGTGGTTACCTAAGTTCTTGGAGCAGCTGCAGGTGGGAGGAATGGTCCGCCAACAAATGCCGGGTTGGGAAGAAGTGGTCAGCATTCCGCAGCTTAAGTCATTGCCATTAGTCGTCGCTAAATTTTTATTTGGAGTATTGAATGTAGAAGTAACTGCTTTTTTTGTAGGCGTGAGCGTGGTGATGGTGAGTGGTTTGGTCTTGAGCTTATGGATACTTTATAAACACGCTCGCACTGCCCGTCCACCACAGGCTTTGATGCTCACACTGATCTGGCTGCTGGTGCCGCTAATTACCAGCTGGATTATTTCTTTTTGGATACCGGTGTTACAACCCAAGCGCGTGTTGTATTTATTGCCTGGTTTTTATCTTTTTGTCTCCATTCTGGTCAGTGAAATAAAGCTGAATACCAAAAAAATGAGCACGGTAGTCCCGTATCTATTATTAGTTACCTTATTACTGACCAATGCTTGGTCTACTTTCAATTACTATACCCAGCCCACTTTACAACGAGAAAACTGGCGGGCATTATATGCAGATGTGGCTGCACGTTATAGTGCCAGTGATACAGTTTTAATTTTTTCTTTTCCCGGGGCTTTCCCTTCCTGGGAGTGGTACGACAGTGCTGATTATCCATTTATTGCCACGGGGGTTTTGCATGTTGATCAGGTGAAAGATTTACGCGCTACTTTACAGCCGTTACATAACTACCGCTATGTGATTATTTTTGATTACCTGAGTGATTTAAGTGACCCTCATCAAAAGATCCGAGCCGAAGTAGAGAGTTACGGCTATCAATCAATAGAGATAATAGAGTATCCTGTCATTGGCTTTGTTCGAGTGTACGCCGCTCCTAATGTAACGCTCAGTCAAAAATAATATGCATATTGGAATCGATGTTACTTCATTAATCTACGGCCGAGGTGTATCCCGATACACGGCCAACCTCGTCCGGGCACTGGTAGCGCAGCCGGGCTTAGAACTGACGTTGTATGGCTCATTAGGCAGGCAACGACACCGGCTCGAGTTTTTGGCGGAGGAATTAGTCAAAAATAAGAATAATGCTCACGTTTTGATTCAAGCGTATCCTCCCAAATTGCAAAATATTATTTGGAACTGGTTTGGTCGTAATAGCATTCGTTCCAACATTCCTAAACTAGACGTTTTTCACTCCTGGGATTGGTTGCAGCCACCAGATAAAGATCTGCCCTTGGTCTCAACTATTCATGATTTGGCGATTTTAAAGTATCCCGATACTGCTCATCAACACATTCTCAAAATGCACCGCCAATCTTGGCAACAGCTCAAAGAACGAGGGGCACAGATCATTGCTGTCAGTCGTGCCACTAAAAAAGACATTGTGGAGTTGTTAGAAATTCCTCCGTATCAGGTGCACGTCATTTATGAGGCTTTGCCCATGGAAACTAAGTTAGTCAGCGAGCGTTTAACAGAAGAAGAATATGATGAGATTAAACAGCGATTGAATTTATCACGGCCATTTATTTTCTTTGTTGGTACCCGTGAACCACGTAAAAACCTCCAGCGTTTAATAGAAGCTTGGGAGCCGCTTAAAAATGAGATCGATCTCCTCATTGCCGGTGACAAAGGGTGGGATAGTACCTCCAAAGAAAGCTCACGCTTTTCACTGCCTAACCTGCGGTTTCTAGGGAAGGTGAGTGAAGAGGAGTTAGCAGTCCTTTACGGAGAAGCGAGTATGTTGGCGTACCCCTGTTTGTATGAAGGTTTTGGATTGCCCATTTTGGAAGCCTTTTATCACGGGACACCAGTAATAACTTCAAGTGTTTCCTCGATGATTGAGGTAGCGGGGAATGCGGCAGAATTAGTGGATCCTGAATCTGTGGAAAGCATTCGCCAAGGGATCACCACTATTTTAAATGAAGATCTCACTGCTCAACAAAAACGCCTGCAACGGATGATTATTCGTTTGCAAATGTTTGATTGGCGGCAAGTAGCTATTGAGACGATGAAGGTGTACCGGCTGGCCAAAGATCAGTTTCTAGGAACTTAATCTGCTCTGGCGAAAACCAGACACTGATATACCCACCTTGTTTGGATTCATGGAAAGCCAAATAATAATGTGGCTGAGCCGGAAAGTGATACAGTTCAGCTTGAAAGCTTTCATCTTCTGAAACCCGATGCGAGCATTTTAGCTGATCATTGAACTCTGCAACCACATTACCCCGAACTGGCTCTAACCCTTTTTGCATTAAACCCATTAAAACTTTGCTATAGGAATCACCGTTAAAGTGAGGATGGGTATAACCTCCATAAACTAAATCTGCGAACGGTCGATACAGAGAACCTCTTTTGTGTATACCTAGTTTTTCTTCTTCCATGTATTTCTGAATTATTGGTAACAAGGATTCAGGGGCATATGCCACTACAGCACGTTCAATACTTCTTGTGTGAGTCTCATTTTGTTTCTTTTGAAACGTCTCTTGCTGATGCTTGCCCAACGAGCGAAAGTCATTATCTTGAATAATGGGCGTAATGTGAAAACCTTTGGTACTCTTACTGAGTTCTAATTTAAAATATGAACTCGGGAAAAAAGTAATTGTAATTGGCTCTTTGCCAACCAGGGGTAATTTTTCGAGTATGAGTTCGAGAGATGGACTGATGGTTACAATTTTTTCGATTTCTGACTGTTCGGTTAAACGTCTAAGCAGTACTTCAACAACGGCTCTAAATTCAGTATATGTTCTAATAGCATTAGTTCTATAACGTCTTTCTGTTCGAGTTTCTGTGGGATTGGGATTAAAGCTGTATGGGCCAGCCCATTCATGGCTTTTATTGTCGATTGTTGCCAGTAAAGAGGTGGGGTCAGTTAACGACTTGAAAGTTCTAATTAAATCATCAACTCTGAGAATAGTTTCGCTACTTCGCATATGAAGCGCCAACTGGCCATCGAAGTTATACAGATCGGCAGTTGAGGGGTTATTTCGCACGCCATCAATTTCATTTATCTCACGCTGTAACTGTCGAGTCCGTTTTTCTACCCTAAGCTCATTTTCAAACTCACCTTTATAGAGAAAACCTGGTGCGACACTGTTCCAAAGACTTTTTAAGCCTTATAAACTTCTACCTTGTTCGACACGACCAAGCATATGTCTCCTTTATGTAGGTGATTTGGGGTAATTGTACGGCAGAGTTAATGAGTGTCAAGTTAAATTTCCGCCCAGTATTGATATTCAAATGAGAAAAAATCTTGTACACTGCTCATATATAGTATGAAACCTCTTCGCATCGCTATTGATGGCAATGAAGCTAATGTCTCACATCGGGTGGGTAGTAATGTTTACGCCTATGAAATTTTACGGAGTTTGGAAAAGCAAACTCGAAACGATGCCAATACAACTTTTACTATTTTATTAACTCAATCACCGCACCAAGATTTACCATCTGCTCGTCCAGGTTGGAAGTATCAGCAGCTCAAGCCGGCTGCCCTGGCAACCCAGTTTGCTTTGCCATTACATCTTTTTTTATATAAAGATAAGTATGACGTTTTTTTTACGCCTGGCCATTATGCGCCTCGTTTGTCAGCCGTACCGTATGTGTCTTCGGTGATGGATTTGGCCTTTTTACACTTTCCGGAACAGTTTAAAAAGCGCGATCTATTGCAACTTAAATCGTGGACAAAATATAGCGTCCTGCGGGCTCGAAAAGTGATTGCGATCAGTGAGTTTACCAAAGATGATGTAGTCCGAGAGTACGGTAAAAAACCAGGAGATGTGGTAGTTGCATACCCAGCGGTCAATACTAAACATCGCCACAGTTTGCCGGCTAAAGCTAAAGCAGCGCTGCGCAAACAAAAGATTTCACAACCATACATTTTATATGTGGGAACGTTGCAGCCGCGTAAAAATGTGGAGCGTCTTATCGAAGGCTTTGAAAAGTTGGTTTATAAATACTTAGCGTCATCTAAATCTTCACGAAATCATCTTAACTCACAACAACTGCAGCTAGTGATCGCAGGCAAGTTGGGTTGGTTAGCCGATGGAATTTTAGAGAGAGTCAAAGCTTCGCCACTCAAAGATCAGATTATACTTACGGGTTTTGTCTCGGATGAGATGAAAGATATTCTTTATCACTACGCAGAGTGTAGTGTACTGGTAGGGTTGTATGAAGGTTTTGGTATACCACCGTTGGAGTCTCTCAATAAAAGTGTGGTTCCCGTAGTTTCAAATACCACAAGTTTGCCAGAAGTCGTAGGTAAAGCTGGCATTTTGGTGGACCCTTATCAGCCAGATGATATCGGCCGCGGTTTATATGAGGCAATCATGTTAACAGCTAAACAGCGAGGGCAACTTTTGAAACATGCTCGCCAACAACTTAAAAAATTTGATTGGGATCGCAGTGCCATGGTGATTTTGAATACCTTACATGAAGTAGCTAAAAAATAACTATGTCAACTGTTCTAGCCATCGATCCTGGGTATGACCGCCTGGGGTGGGCAGTGGCCAAGGTAGCCACGACCAAAATTGAGCTTTTACAATATGGCCTGCTCCAAACAAAAAAAACACAGTCTCGGTGGGAACGATATCAAGAAGTAATTACTCTGCTCAGCGAGTTAATGACTAGTTATCAGCCAACTGAGTTGGCCATTGAAACCCTTTTTTTCAGCAAAAATACCACCAGTGCTATGCAAGTGAGTGAAGTGCGTGGCCTTATTTTTGCTGAAGCATTAAAAAATCATCTCACCATATTTGAGTACAACCCTATGACGATTAAACAAGCTGTGACTGGTACCGGCAAAGCCGATAAGCGAGCAGTCGAAAAAATGGTTAGATTACAATTAAAATTAAGCGAAGTGAAGTTAGTGGATGATACACTTGATGCTTTGGCAGTGCTGATTACTCACAGTGCGATCAATATCTGAATGCTTTGTGTGTATTTGTGATGTATAATATGCAGATGCCAGAGTTCGAAAAATTCAATAAATACCCTTCTCGCATCCTCCATCAGGAAAGTCATCGTCGATATGATGAGATTGTTGGCTTGCAAGTTGCAGTCAATCATGTTCTGTCTCAAGCCTTTGAACAAGCTCTTCACGACTGTTTAACTCCAGCGCAAGGTATGAGCAAAAGTGATTTAAAACCTCGACAAGTGGCTGACGCTACCTATCAGGCTATGAAGGGTTTGGTGAGTAATAATTTTGATAAAGCTTTGGAAGCGTGGATTAAGGACTTACTCAGTCAACCTGATCTTATTTTAGACACCACCATCTCCGTTGAAGGTTTATCGGCGGCTGATATTTTTGCCACTCATTTGGAAAGAGCGATTGTCAAAACGGTTGCTTTATTGCGGGTACCATTGTCACAAGAAAAAATCACCGCAACAGATCTCCAGCAGTGGATTGTACTCAGGTTGAGTTTATTAAAGGCGAATTATTTTTTTCGTGAAAGTGTACTGGCCAAGATTGAATTTAAGTCAGACCGCTAAGCTGATTACTCCCAAACCTTTACCAAATCTCCAAAACCCGCTACCATAGTAGGACATGATTTCATATCTGATTGGTAAACCACTGCTTCAAGTTGATAAATTAATCGTCCTGGTCAATGGCGTGGGCTATGGGGTGATTGCGCCCACGGCGGTATTGGCAAAAGCGAGCACAGTAGAAGAAGTGAGTCTGCATATTTATACTCATGTACGTGAAGATGCGATTGAGCTATATGGTTTTAATGAAATTCAGGAAAAAGAGTTGTTTTTATTATTATTAAGTGTCTCGGGGGTAGGTCCTAAAACAGCTATTAATATTGTTGATATCGGGGCAGAAAAAATTATTCATGCTGTCCAGACAGCTGAAGTCAGTGTATTTGCGGCTGTCCCCAGAGTGGGTAAAAAATTGGCGCAAAAAATCATTATTGAGTTGAAATCTAAGTTGGGTAGTTTGCAAGAACTCAGTTTGGGACCACGCAATCCTCAAGAACAAGAAATTGTGGATGCCTTAGTAGCACTAGGATTTGTGGAAGACCATGCTGAAAAAGCAGTACAGGGATTAGATTTCTCGGGTACATACGAAACAAGTCAATTGCTCAAGCAGGCCATTAAGTTATTAAGTCAGAAAAAATAATCATTTATGCAAGATACCGTGACAGTGATGATGACTCCTACCAGCGATGAAGAAGCATTGTTAACCTCGTTACGGGCACAAGCCTGGTCAGAGTTTATAGGCCAGCCTCAAGTAAAAGAATCACTGCAGATTGCTTTGCAGGCTGCTAAACATCGCAACGAAGCTCTTGATCACGTGTTGTTATATGGACCGCCAGGTTTAGGCAAAACTACGCTCTCTCATTTAATCGCGAAGGAGATGGGCGTCAACTTGCGCATTACCTCAGGAACGGCTTTGGCAAAGGCTGGTGATGTGGCGGCCATTTTGACGAATTTAGAACCCGGCGATGTGTTATTTATTGATGAAATTCATCGATTGCCGAAAGCTGTTGAGGAAACATTGTATCCAGCGATGGAAGATTTTGCCCTTGATATTGTACTTGGCAAAGGGCCCTCCGCCCGGACAGTGCGTCTGGACTTACCTAAGTTTACCTTGGTGGGAGCCACCACTCGGTTTGGGGCTTTGTCTGGTCCTTTCCGGGATCGGTTTGGCCTGACTCATCGCATGGAGCATTATCTGCCTACCGATTTGCGGGTGATTTTACAAAAAGCAGCTGAGAAATTAACTGTTAGTTTAGATAACGAAAGTGCTTTAAAAATTGGTAGCCGGGCCCGGGGAACACCTCGAGTGGCATTGCAGTTGCTGAAACGTGTCCGTGATGTAGCCCAGGTAAAGTATCAAGGCAAAATCGAGCCGGCCATGGTTGATGAAGCATTAACAATGTTAGCCGTTGATGGCGTGGGTTTGACCGACCATGATCGTCGCTTTTTAAGTTTGATCATTGAGAAACACAAAGGTGGGCCGGTGGGCTTATCAACTATTGCGGCTACCTTAAGTGAAGACGCTGGTACGATAGAAGAAGTTCTGGAACCATATTTGATGCAAATTGGTTTTCTCCAAAAAACTCCCAAAGGCCGGGTGATTACTAAAACCGCTTATGAGCACTTGGGGCTGCCGTGGAGTGAGGGTATCTAGTATTGTTGAGTGCTCTTTATTGATCAATAGCTTACAATAAGATCATGTCCAGTTCTTCCTCCTCATCCAACACCGGTCGTCGCACGTTGTCAGAAAAAATTATTAATCGTCTTCGCAGCATTTGGCTTGAGGCTGTCACTGGTTTTTTGTGGTGGTTCGTGGGCGAGATTCCTCTCCACCATTTCCGCCGCTTTTTTTACCGGTTGTCCGGAATGAGCATTGGTCGCGGCTCTACGATTCATATGCGAGCGAGAATTTTTGATCCTCGCTACATTACGATTGGTGAGGATACGATTGTGGGCGAAAAAGCCAGTTTAGATGGGCGCAAGCAGTTGGTTGATTCCGAAGGTGGTCTGGAGATTGGTGACCACGTCGATATTGCCTCGGAAGTCATGATCTGGACTAGCCAACATGACTTAACTTCAGCCACCATGCAAGCGATCGAGAAAAAAGTCACCATTGAAGATTATGCCTTTATTGGTCCGCGGGCCATTATTTTGCCCGGTGTCACAATTGGTCGTGGTGCTGTGGTTGCTGCCGGTGCAGTGGTGACCAAAAATGTCAAACCCTTGAGTATTGTAGCCGGCGTTCCGGCCAAAGAAATTGGTGAGCGTCAACTGTCGCAACTTAATTATCGCCTCGGCCGAGCCCGGTGGTTTCAATAAGAAATACCTTTTTTTATGACTTTAGCTCCTAAGTATCAAGGTGCATTGGCGTTAGTTTTATCGGCGGCGTTGGGAGGAGCTCTCACGCCAGCCTTAATCCGAGTCGGTGTCGAAGCCATCCATCCGCTGGTGTTCAACCTGGGCAGAGGGGTGTCCACGTTGCTGATTTTTATGGTCATACTTGGGCCCCAATTCAAAACCTTGTTTACTCCACAGCTCAGAGTAATCGTGCTGCTGTTTGGTGCTACGATCGGGGGAAATATTTTATTGTTTTCGTTGGGGATTCCCTACACAACACTAGTAGCCTCACAATTGTTGTATGCCTTATTACCCATCACGGTGCCCATGCTCAGCTACGTAGTGAGTGGTGAAACAGTTTCACGTCGCAAAGTTACTGGGGGCGTCATCGCTATGGCAGGGTTAGCTTTACTGATTGTGTTGTCACGCCGCGGGGGAAGTGAATTATCTCTTGGTACGCTTTATGGCAATAGTTTAATTTTCTTGGCAGTTTTTTGTTATACAGCATACTTAGTGTATTCAAAGAAAGTGGTAGCAGGTTTTTCACCTTTGATTTTAGGGGCAGCAAGCTATCTGGGAGTGACGCTTTTTTACTTGCCGTTGGCTATAGGGTACATAGCGCTTCAGCAGCCACAGATTATTATTAGCTCGGCTCTGATGTGGGCGGTGGGTGGTTTAGCGCTCGTTTCGTTCTTGCAAACGACATTGATTCAAATAGGGTTGAAGAGAGTATCCTCCATGACAGCTGCTGTCATCAGCTTGTTAGGTCCTGAGTTTGCGGCCGTGGTGGGCTGGGTTTTTTTCCGAGAGCAATTAACAGCAGCTTTGCTTATCAGTATGAGCTTAGTGATGTTGGGGGTGTTGATTAGTGTCACTAGCGAGCAAGAGAGTTGGTGGGCCCGAGCTAAAAGAAGAGTTCAATCATGGTCAATTGTGGCCAATAGATGATAGGCTATTGTTATGCTACTCTCGATTATTATTCTGTCCTACAACACTGAGAAACTGACACTTCAAACGCTCGAATCGGTGATAGCTGATGTGAATGCTTCACTGCCACTCAAGAATCATACTGAAATCATTGTCGTTGATAATGCTTCCCGAGATGGATCAGTGCCGGCGATTAAAAAAATTCGTAAGGCGTATCCAAAACTGGTGGAGCTGATCGAAAATGACCAAAATGTGGGTTTTCCTAAAGGCAATAATATTGGTATCAATGCTAGTACCGGCAAATATATTTTGTTGCTAAATTCCGATACCATTATCAAACCCGGTGCCTTAGAAACGCTGGTCAGAGCTTTTGAGCGTACACCCCTGAACGAAACCACGGCCTATGTCAGTAGTCATCATGGAGAACTAGATCGGTTAGGAATTGTCAGCGCGCAGTTATTTAATGAAGATGGCTCGGTTCAGCAACAAGGTGGGTCATTGCCAACGTTCGGGGCTTTGATGTGCCACATGCTCTTGCTTGATGATTTACCGATCGTTGGTGGCTGGTTGCCTTCTACGCAGCACACGGGGATTAGAGGTAGAACTGCTGAGGCTGCTCGGAAAAAACATCCTGCCGATCCTGAACAAACTCTAGTTCAAGAAGGTTGGGTAGGGGGAGCAGCAATGATGCTGAAGCGCGAAGTGGTGCATGAGATTGGTTTGCTTGACGAAGGCATTTTTATGTACGGCGAAGACGTGGAGTATTGTCTCCGAGCGCGGGCACACCACTGGGATGTGGCGGTCTGTCCAGCCGCACACATTATTCACTTGGGGAGTGCTAGTTCATCATCTGGAAATGCTATCAAAGGTGAGTTTAAAGGCTATTTGCACATCTGGCGTAAGCACTTTTCTGCTTGGCAGTTTCCTCTGGTAAGGTTGGTTTTGCAGCTAGGAGCACTACTCAGATGGTTCATATTTGGTACAATGGTACGGAATCCTGTGAAAGCTCGGGTTTATGCCCAGCTGTGGCGAGAACTATGAATACTTCATTTTTAACAAAAATAGGCCAATGGCTCGATCGCTACTTACTGCTTGTTTTAGCCAGTGCATTGATCGCTTTTGTGCCCTTGATGCCCAAAATTCCGCTGTTTAGCTTGATCGAAGAATATATTGTGCGCGTTCGCAGTGAAGACTTTTTAATTTTGTTAGCAGGCGTGGTGTGGGTGATTCAATGGTTGCGAGGTAAAGTAACCTGGAGAACACCCTTTTTCTGGGCAGTAGTGGCGTATGCCGTTGTCGGGGCGTTATCAGTTTTGAGTGGCATGTTTATTACTCAGACGGTAGTCCTTCAACCCAAACACGTCGGGAAAACCTTACTCCATTATTTCCGTTATCTTGAGTATTTTTCATTGTTTTTCATTCTGTCTTCCGCGATTAAAACTAAAAAAGATGTTTACATTGCTATCAGTATATTTGTCGCTACATTAATTGGTATTAGTGCCTATGGTGTAGGGCAGAAATACCTGTATTGGCCAGTTTACTCCACCATGAATCGTGAGTTCAGCAAGGGTGTGCGGTTGTATCTTACCGAACACGCTCGCGTGCAATCCACTTTTGGTGGTCATTATGACTTGGCTGCATATTTGGTGTTGTCTTTGCCTGTGGTGTTGACGTTGGCTTTTATGATCAAGCCCCCAGCTTTGAAAGTGGGGTTGTTTGCAGCTCATTTCTTTGGGTTATGGCTCATGATTGTGAGCGCTGCTCGCACTTCTTTTGCGGCTTATTTAATCGCTGTTAGTTTAGCTTTACTGTTGATTGCCCTTGTCAGAGAAGAGACATGGCTGAAAAAATTCTGGTGGGCTGCATCCAGGTGGTTTGTGGTGATGGGTATTACTGGTGTGATGATGCTGAGCTTCGGCAACGACATGTATGAGCGTTTCCTTCAAGTACTTGAGGGATACCCTAAGCTACACGATACCTATCACACTATGAATGGTGAAGTGAAATGGCTTGTTCAGTACTACATTCCTGAAACCTTAGGCTTGAAAGAAGTCAGCATTAAAGTGGAGAAGCCTGAAGGGGGAGAAGCTGTGGATGAGTTTGGGGTGATTGTGCCCAGTGATACTCAGCCCACTACTAAGCGCCCAAGTGACGTCTATGAAGATATTCCCGACGTCGTTTACGAAGCCACCACCTCAGCTGATGGCACAATTACCTGGGAGAAAAAAGAAGTTCCTCGCCAGTTCTCAGAAAATGCAGAGCGCTATGGATTGTCTTTGGCTATCCGTCTCGATACGCTGTGGCCGCAAGCCATCCAAGGTTTTAAGCGCAATCCATTATTGGGGAGTGGGTATGCCACGCTCAATCAAGATGCTAAACAAACCTTCATGATTGCTGATAGTACCGATAATAACTTCCTGCGGACACTGGGTGAAACAGGTTTATTAGGCTTTATTACTTTTTATGGCATCATTGGGATGGCACTCTACTTTTCTGTGCGAGCACTTAAAGACGACGATATCTTGTTACAAGCTTTGAGCATTGGTTACATTGCCGCTTCGGTGGGATTATTGCTCAATGCAGTGTATATCGATGTTTATGCGGCTTCGAAAGTTGCACAGTCGTATTGGTCAGTGACGGGCTTAATCATGGGGTATTATTTCTTACTGCATCCTCGTGAAGCGCAGTTGAGCCCAGAAGCTCCAGCCGCACAGGTTGCTAAAACGTCCCCAACAAAGCTTGCTGTCACCCGTACTAAGACCCGAGCTAAGAAAAAACGCTCATGAAAAAATGGATCGACCTTGTTCTCCTAGTGCTGATTTTGAGTATCGCCGCTGGAGTGAGACTGTACCGAGTTACTGCGCCTTTAGCTGATTGGCACAGTTGGCGCCAAGCTGATACTGCCTCCGTGACTCGAGAATACGTAAAGCACAATTATCCCCTGACTTTATCCCATTTTCATGACTTGTCCAACATTCCCAGTGGTGAAGAAAACCCTCAGGGATGGCGAATGGTTGAGTTTCCGATTGTAAATTATCTAGTAGCCGGAGTTTTACGACAATGGCCGATGCTAGATTTGGTGAGTACGTATCGCGTTTTTTCTATTTTTGCTTCGTTGATCATGATCTCTGCTTTGTATATCTTAGTACAAACTATTAGTAATGATCGCTGGCTGAGTGGGTTGACAGCGCTGATCGTAGCGCTGATGCCATACTCCATTTTCTACTCTCGGGTGATTTTACCTGAGCCTTATATGTTGGCTGCACAGGTACTCAGTTTATTGGCTTTTGTGAAGTGGTTGCAAAGTTTATCTACCACTTCGAAAAGTAATTCGAGCTCTTTAGTCGCCTGGTCGTGGTTTGTGCTCTCAGTAGCTTGCATGGCACTCGCTTTGTTGCTTAAGCCGCCCGCTATTTTTATTGCTCCTGTATTTGCCATCATGGCCTGGTGGTACCTGGGTTGGAAGTTTATCACTACCTGGCAGTTATATGTCTATGGTGTGGTAGCTTTATTGCCCATGTTGTGGTGGCGCACCTTTATTCAAGATTATGCTGTAGGTATTCCCGCTTCAGATTGGTTATGGAATGGTAATGGTATCCGACTTAAACCGAGCTGGTGGCGCTGGTTGTTCGCTGATCGCATCGATCGCTTGATGCTGGGTTATTGGGGAAGTGTGTTTCTATTTTTAGGTATGGCGGTCAAAAGTGCCAAGGACAAATGGAGTGCGATCGATATTTTATCTCTGAGCTGGTTTGGATCGATGGTATTGTATTTAGTGATGTTAGCCACTGGTAATGTCCAACATGATTATTATCAAGCTATGTTGGTGCCTAGCATAGCTCTGATGGTCGCTCGTGGGGTAGTGTGGTATTGGCGTTTGCCAAGTACAGTCGTAGCACGCTGGGTGGTGGTAGCGAGTACCGTGTGGGTGGCGGCCTTAGCTGGCTTTTTATCATGGTATGAAGTCCGAGGTTACTTTAACATTAATAATCCAGCCATTGTGGAAGCCGGCAAGCGCGTCGATGCGTTAGTGCCAGCAGATGCGCTGGTGATTGCGCCATACCAGGGTGATACGGCGTTTTTATTTCAAACTAACCGTCGAGGGTGGCCCATCGGGGGTTTAATTCCGCAGCGAATTGAACAAGGGGCGAGTGTGTACGTCACAACAGCCCTTGACGATGAAGCCAAAGCGTTGCAAACTCAATACCAGACAATTGAACAGAAACCTGAATACTTGATTTTAGATTTGAGTAAACCAGTTCCTGCTAGTGCTTCTGCCCGCTAAGTTATGAAAGTTTTAATGCTTACCCCCTATTTGCCGTATCCGTTATTGTCGGGTGGGCAAATCCGTACGTATAACTTGCTCAAAAAATTAGCTAAGAAGCACGATATTACCCTTTTTGCCTTGATTAAAGAAAATACCGAACGGCAGTATATTCCTGAGCTCGAAAAATATTGTAAAAAAGTTCGGGTGTTTAAGCGTTCACAAAAGCCTTTTACGTTAAAAAATATTTTGCAAACTGGCTTTTCCAGTTTTCCGTTTTTAGTTATTCGTAACTACGTGCCAGAAACGGTCAAAGCTGTCAAAAGTGAGCTGGAAACTGAACATTACGATTTGATTCATGCCGAGACGTTTTACATGATGCCCCACTTGCCTCCCACCAGCATTCCCACTATTTTAGTTGAGCAAACGATCGAGTACTTGGGGTATGAAAGTTATGCCAAACGAGCATGGCGCTTATTGAGACCACTGCTTAACATTGATATTCAAAAAATCCAACGTTGGGAAGAGTACTATTGGCGGACGTGTGAAAAGCTGATTGTAATGAGCGAGGAGGATCGCCAGTTTATTGCCAACACGGTGGGCAGTGATAAAAACATCGAAGTGGTAGCCAATGGTGTAGATGTAAAGTGGTTTCAAGAAAAACCGCATCAATTGCCTAAAGAGCCAACCGTTTTATCAGTGGGTACCTTTAAGTGGTTGCCCAACATTGAAGCTGTAGATTTCTTAGCAAAAAAGGTGTGGCCTAAAATTAAAACCAGCTTGCCCAAAGCGCGCTTATGGATTGTGGGCAATGCCCCCACCAAAGAAATTGTGGGTCTGCAGCAAAAAGATACCAGTATTACGGTCACCGGCGGAATTCCCGATATTCGCGATGCCTTTAAGGGAGCTCATGTGTTAGTAGCGACGGTGTTTAGTGGTAAAGGGACACGATATAAAATTTTAGAAGCTTTAGCGAGTGAGACGCCGGTGGTGGCAACGGAGATAGCAGTAGAAGGATTGGGTGTGGAGAACGGACGTGAAGTAGTCACGAGTAACACCCCGGAAGGTTTGTCAGAGTTAACAGTACAAGTTTTGACAGATCAAAAATTGCGCCAAAGTCTAGCCAAAAAAGGCTTGGAGTTTGTGACCAAGAACTTTGACTGGGATTTGATTTCTCAGAAGTTGGATCGCATTTATCTGGAGCTAGGTCGGACTCGGCGCACCACGGTCGCCAATCAACGTAAATAATTTATGGCACAACCATACGATCTGACCATCATTATTCTCAGTTATAACAGCCAGTTTTGGTTGAAAAAAACCTTAGATACTTTAAAAGCTTTTTATCTGCGACGCAGTAAATTACAGATCAAAGTAGTGGTGGTGGATAACCACAGTAGTGACGAATCGGTAGCTATGGTGCAGAAACAGTTCAAATGGGTAGAGCTGAAAGAGCTTGAAGATAATTTTGGTTTTGCCAAAGGTAACAATCAGGCGCTGGCAGAGGTAAACAGCCGGTATGTGATGCTGTTAAATTCCGATGTGGAGTCTACCACTGAAACTAAGTTAGATCAGTTAATTGCGTATATGGATGAAAATCCCAAAGTGGGGGTGGTGACACCCAAAGTGCAATTGAATGATGGCAGTTTAGATTGGGCATCTCACCGGGGTGAGCCAAGTTTGTGGGCCAGCTTTACGTACTTTGTTGGTTTAGAAAAGATCTTCCCAACCTCGGCAGTTTTTGGTCAGTATCATCAGGCCTATCAGGATTTGAGAAATATACATGAGATTGATGCTTGCTCGGGTGCAGCGATGATTGTCCGCACCTCTGCGATGAAGAAGGTGGGTTTTTTGGATGAACAATTTTTTATGTATGCTGAAGATCTCGACTGGTGTAAGCGATTTCGCGAAGCTGGTTATAAGGTAATGTTTCATCCCGCTGCCACGGTAATACATCACAAATATAAATCTGGTTTGTCAGGGTCTACGCACCAAGTTCAACGCAAGACAACCGGATACTTTTACGATACAATGCTGCAATATTACGACAAACATTATCGAGCACAGTACCCAGCTTGGGTGAGAACGATTATCAAATATTTACTTACTCTAAAAAAGGGAGGTCTATGACCAATTCTTCTATTCATTTTAAAGTTGAGCAGCTTCGTCAAAAAAGCTTGCTGAAGACAGTCGAGTCAGTTGCTGTGTTTTTCTTCAGTATTTTTGTGACAGCTTTCTTGCCAAACTTGTTGATCCGCTACGTCTATGCCAATCAGCAATTATTTGAACAGCCAAAATTATTAGAGTACATTCCTACCGTTAGCTTTGTGTTAGCAGTGGCTTACTTTTTATTTGCGATGATCGGCAACTTATTACGCGAAATGAAAGCTCAAAAATTGGAAAAAGAAGCCGAATCAATGGTTGGTTGTGATTGTGAAGACTGCGACTGTGGTTCTCATGATTCACACATGACCATGATGCCTGAATCTGCAAGTGTTAATGAGTTATCAGCTGCCTTAAAAAAATCGAGCCGCGGCCGCAAAACTAGTAAAAAATAATTAATTCAGTATGCGAATTGGGATTGATTGCCGGCTGGCGGGAAAACGTCACGCCGGCATCGGTCGGTACATAGAGAACTTAGTCAGACGCTTGCCCTCACAAGTCGCATCAGTGACGTGGGTGTTGTTTTTCCATGATCAAGAACAGCAGAGTGAAATACTAGGCAATAAATCTTTAAAAAATGTGGAAGTAGTGTTAGCCCCCGTGAAACACTATTCGATGGCTGAACAACTAAAAATGCCCGGTATTTTTCGCCGCGCTAAATTAGATTTACTGCATATACCCCACTTTAATGTCCCGTTGCTATATCGTGGCAAAATTGTGGTTACGATTCATGATTTATTATGGCATGAGTACAGAGGTGCACATGTCACCACCTTATCGCCGGTTGTGTATTGGTTAAAATATTGGGTGTACCGTCGTGTTACTGCCGCGGCTGTCAAACGAGCCCGAGTTATTTTTGTGCCCGCTCAAACTATTAAACGAGTAGTTAGTAAGTATTATTCCAAGGTGGAGAAAAAAATTCAGGTCACTAAAGAAGGAGTGGGAGTTCAAAATCTCAATAATTCAAATCCCATCCGCCGGCTGGCGGACCAAATTCCAACTGGGCAAAAAACTTTTTCTGATTTACTGTATGTTGGTTCGTTATATCCACATAAAAATATTAAAGTAGTAGTGGATGCGTTAAAACAGCTTCCCAATTTCACCCTGACACTGATCGGCTCACGTAATGTCTTCCAAGACCAAGTCAAAGAATATGTCAGAAAACAAGGGGTAGAGAAGCAGGTGACTTTCGCCGGGTATGTCGCTGACGAAAAATTAGGAGATTACTACTCATTGGCATTAGCGTTAGTGCAGCCTTCATTATCCGAGGGATTTGGTTTGACAGGTGTCGAAGCTTTAGCTGCTGGTGTCCCCGTCTTAGCCTCTAATATTCCCATTTTTAATGAAATCTATAAAGATGCTGCCCTTTATTTTGATCCTCACTCTGCAGATTCATTTATAAAAGCGGTCAAAAAACTGCAAGCCTCCGACAGAAAAAAGGTCGTCAACCGTGGGTACAAAATTGCCAAAGAATATAGCTGGGATAAAATGGTCCAAGAAACCTGGCAGGGATATCAACAAGCGCTAAAAGCTTAAGGACATATGGCTCAATCGGCTCGTTTCACGCTCATAACTGCTGTGCACTTGTTTTTAGTTAAAGGTGATCAGGTTTTGTTGGCACGACGTTACCAGACAGGATATGAAGATGGCAAGTATAGCGTCCCGGCGGGGCATGTGGATGGCAATGAAACTATCACTACCGCTTTAGTCCGAGAGGCTGCCGAAGAAATTGGGATTGTAATTTCACCACAAAATATTGAGTTTGCCCATGTCATGCATCGCATTACCGATCGCGAGTCCGTGGACTTCTTTTTTTGGTGTCGGGACTGGCACGGTGAGCCAAAGATCGGTGAGCCAGAAAAATGTGATGAGTTGCGTTGGGTATCTCTCAGTGGCTTACCCAGTAACACCATCCCTTATATTAAAAATGCCTTAGAAATGGCCTTAACACAGACACCTTATTCTGAGTTAGGATGGTCAGCATGAAGCAAGCTCGCGTGGCTTTAGTTTATGATCGAGTCAATACCCCACATGGTGGTGCAGAGAAAGTACTTTTAGCCTTGCATGATATCTTTCCTGAGGCTCCCCTTTATACATCTGTTTATCACAGAGATCAGGCACGTTGGGCGCAGATTTTCCAAGTTGTTCCCTCCTTTTTACAACGCTTGCCAGGTGCGGACTCTGCTCACCGCTGGTTAGCTCCGTTAATGCCGCTGGCTTTTGAGAGTTTTGATCTCGACGAATACGACATCGTCATTTCTATTACCAGTGCTGAAGCTAAAGGCGTGATCACCAAGCCTCATCAACTTCACATCTGCTATTTACTGACTCCTACCCGTTACTTATATAGTCATCACGATGAGTATCTCAGCTCACTGCCAAACTTACCCGGTTTGAAGTGGGTTGCGGCTCGTTTATTAGCTTATCTACGGTGGTGGGATGAAAGTGCTGCCTTTAGGCCCGATGTTTACATTCCCATTTCCCAGCTGGTAGGTGAGCGGTGTGGTGAGTTCTATCATACTGAGCCAGATGCGGTGTTATATCCACCTCTGGAGCTAGACACTAACGTTCAATTACAATCACCCCTGACGACTTTACCTGACAATTACTATTTAGTTGTATCGCGTTTAGTAGAGTATAAACGTGTAGACTTGGCGATTCAGGCCTGTCAGGAGCTAGGAAGAAACTTGGTGATTGTAGGCGTAGGGCCAGAAGAAAACAAACTCAGAGCTTTAGCAACTCAAAATAATAAAGCGAAGGTTACCTTTTTAGGCAGTCTCTCACCTTCAGAACTGATAGATATTACTAATCGTGCCACTAGCCTGTTGATGCCCGGACTCGAGGATTTTGGTATCACTGCTCTGGAAACAGTCGCTCAGGGAACTCCCGCCATTCTGCACGCCCAGAGTGGAGCAGCCGAGTTACTTACAGATGGAAAAGAAGCAGTTTTTATTGATGAGGCCACACTTTCAGCTCTGATTGACGCCATCAAACGTCTTGAAACCATATCATTTAATAAAAGACAAATGCAGAAAAAAATGCAAAAGTATGCTACAACTATCTTTTGTGAGACCTTTCAGGCACGGGTGTTACACCACTGGCAAAGGTTTCAAGATGAAAGGAAGGTATGAATCCTTTAGATCACACATATGCAGTTATTCTGGCTGGGGGTGGTGGCACACGATTGTGGCCTAAATCTCGTGAAAAAACTCCTAAGCAATTCTTAAAGTTAACGAGCAAAGACACCATGATGCAGGTGGCAGCAGCCCGTGTTACTAAACTGGTCAGCTGGGATCGCGTGATCGTGGTGACTAATCAAAAATATCGTGATGAAGTTCGCCACCAATTACCTGAAGTTCCCGAAGAAAATATCATTGCTGAGCCTGATAAACGCGATACTGCCTTAGCAATGTTGACTGGCTCTCTGTTTGCCAAATCCAAAGATCCCGATGCGATTGTTATTAATAGTGCTTCTGACCACGTTGTTCCTGATGAAAAGGAGTTTGTGCGTGTCATGAAAGCTGCCATTCAAGTGGCTTCCGAAGGTCAAACATTGATTACTGTAGGTATCACTCCCACCTTTCCTTCGAGTGCCTTTGGATATATTAAAATTGGCACGGAACTAAAGAAACTTGATAAGGGGCTGTCACTCTTCAATGTGGCCAGCTTTACTGAAAAACCCAATGTAGCTACTGCTCAAGCTTTTATTTCCACTGGTCGTTACTTTTGGAATGCCAATATGTATGTGTGGTCAGCAGCAGGTTTGAAAGAGGCTTTCCACCAACACATGCCTAAGATGTACGAGCTGACTGAAAAACTGGACACATTATCGCCTCAAGAATTTCATCAGGCTTTACCTGACGTCTACAAAGAAGCAGAAGCTATTTCCATCGATTATGCAATTTCAGAGAAAGCTGATAACTTGGTGCTCATTCCTGGTGACTTTGGCTGGAACGACGTTGGTGATTGGAAAGTAGTTTATGATCTAGGCACCAAAGATTTAGCGGGGAACGTGATTGTAGGTGATGGCGATCAGATCAATACATTGGCGATTGGATCACAAAATAACCTGATTCATGCCGATGGTCGATTGGTAGCTTTGGTAGGAATTGATGACATGATCATTGTCGATACTCCCGAAATTTTAATGATTGTGCCTAAATCTCGCAGTCAAGATGTCAAAAAATTAGTCGAGCGCTTAAAAGAAGAAGGTAAGAAAGAATATTTATAAGTAATTGAGTAAATAAGTAACTGAGTAATTGTGCGCGACAGCGAACAACTCAATTACTAAATTACTTAGCAACTCAGTCTATGTCATACGAACTGCAAAAACGTGCTCTCGATATTCTAGTGGCTTTAGGCTTGTCTGCCTTGTTTCTTCCTATTTGGTTTGTTATTCCTATCTTGGTCTATCTTGATTCAGGTTGGCCGGTTATTTTCCGTCACAAACGGGTGGGGAAGGATGGTCAGGAGTTTTATCTTTATAAATTCCGGTCCATGGTGAAAGATGCTGAAGACATTTTGCATAAGCGCGATAAAGAGTTATTAGCCAAGTTCAAGGCTGGGGACTGGAAAGTAAAAGATGATCCCCGGATTACCAAGCTAGGCAAAGTACTTCGTTCTCTGACTATTGATGAGTTTCCTCAGCTGTACAATGTTTTCAAAGGTGAGATGAGTATGGTGGGGCCCCGAGCCTACGTCAAAAAAGAACTTGACGAACAGACTAGCCGTTATCCTGAGACAAAAGAATATTTAAAAGATATCTTGTCAGTCAAACCTGGTATTACTGGGCCATGGCAAACCAGCGGTCGAAATGAAGTGCCATTTGCTGTCCGAGCAAAGATGGATGCCCGATATGCTCGGACTCGATCAATTGTGAACGACATCTCGATTTTATTCCGAACGCCAAAAGCCATGATTTCAAAGTGGTAACACACTTTCGGGTTGAATTTTATTTGACAGATTCAGTATACTAACCTTCATGCCCGAAAATCTAAATTCTGCCCTTCCATCTGATAGTAATGATATTGAGTTGAGTCAATTTGCTGCTCATGATGAATCTACGGTTATAACTACCGAAAGTAGTACTACAACCGAGACACCCAAAAAGAGACGTCGCTTTTTACCCAAGTTATGGCACAAAATTGTTTTTGCCTTGTTACTACTGTTTGTAGTGACTGGTGCCGTCGGGGCTGCGGTGGGTTTTTATACCTATAACGTGGTTCTCGAACTTAAGTCACAGGCTTTAGTGATGAAAGATCAAGGTCGTGTGGCCTATGATACGTTTAAAGCTCAAAATTTGCCTGGTACCGAAGCCGAACTTAAAAAAGTGGAAGAGCAGATGGCTGGCATTCGCACTACTTATAACAAGTTGTCTTTTTATCAATATATTCCCATTGCTCGCAATTATTATCATGATGGTTTGCATAGTTTAAATGCTGGGGATGCGGGCTTACGCGCTGGTCTGAAATCTATTCAGGCGATCACGCCTTATGCCGACGTGTTAGGTTTTACGGGCGAAGGTACTTTTACGGGCGGCACAGCTGAAGATCGCTTAAAACTTTTGCTCGAAACACTCGAGAAAATTACGCCAGTTTTTGATGACATTACCAATGAGTTTAAAACGGTGGAAAGTGAGTTTGCTCAGGTTAATCCTAATCGCTACCCAGAAAACTTCCGCAATATTCCTGTTCGCTCATATGTCCAACAAGGTCAAGATGCTAGTAAAGGCGTAGTCACCGCTTTAACAGAATTCAGGCCAGTGATCCAAGAATTACCCAATATTGCTGGTGGTCAAAAGCGCATGAAATACTTGATTCTTTTCCAAAATGATAACGAAAAACGGCCAACTGGTGGCTTCTTGACTGCCTATTCCATCATTTTTGTAGAAGATGGGAAAGTGACTCCTGAAAAATCAGACGACATCTATGAGTTAGATCAAAAGTACACCAAGAAACCACCTATCCCTGAAGTCTTAGGGCAATATCTCACTACCGAGAAAAAATGGAACTTGCGTGACATGAATACCTCACCTGACTTCAAAGTCTCGATGGACCAATTCTTAGAAGGTTACAAAACTATCAAGAGTGAACCTCAAGATATTGACGGTATCATCAGTGTAAACACGCATGTGTTGACAGAATTAGTTCGAGTCCTTGGTCCAATTGATGTACCTGGATATGGTACCTTCACCGCTGAAAATGACAAGCGTTGTGATTGTCCTCAAATTATTTATGTTCTGTCGGAAATCATTACTAAACCGACGCCATTCTTGCGCCCAGACCGCAAAGGTATTATCGGGCCGTTGATGCGCGCTATCTTAACTAAGGCCTACACGGCGCCTAAACAACAATGGCCTCAATTATTCACAGCTGGCTTAAAAAGCTTAGAAACTCGGGATACCCAGCTGTATTTCTTTGATGAAAAAGCTCAAGCTGCTGCCGAAGCTATTAATGCTGCCGGGTTGATGAAGCCAGTTGAGAACCAAGATTTCTTGGCAATTATCGATGCTAACCTGGGGGGTAATAAGTCAGACTTATTTACTAATTATGAAGTTGTCCAAACCGTCTCTGCTCCCGAAAATGGTGAGTTAACTCGCACCGTGGAAGTGACTTACCGCAACAGTCGCAAAGCTGATAACTGTAATTTAGAAGCCGGACAATTGTGTCTGAATGCCACGCTTAATGATTGGCACCGGTTGTACCTGCCTAAAGGTGCAGAGTTAGTTGATGCACAAGGTTTTATTACTAAACCTAAGCAGTACGACGAAAATGGCTTTACCGTCATTGATGGCTTCTTCAAGCTGGAGCCAAATAGTCAAGCTAAGGTGAAAATTACCTATACCGTGCCCTACGCTGACGGGGAGACGTACCGGTTAAGCATGTGGAAACAAGGCGGTGTGGATCCGATCAAGATGATTATGGATGTGAATGGTGGTCAGGAAGAGATTACGATGGATAAAGATATGGTGTATGAGGCGAAGTTCTAGTACTGAAGCAATTGTTTTAAAACGAACTAATGTCGGTGAAGCAGATCGTGTGGTGACATTATTCACCCAAGATCAAGGTAAACTTACTGCTGTCGCCAAAGGCGCTCGCAAGCTGTCATCCAGTAAGCGGGCGTTTTTAGAACCTGGCAACCACATCAAATGTTTGCTGATTAGCACTTCCTCCATGCCCTTGTTAACTCAAGCGACTCTTGTAGATGACTGCCAAGCAGCTCATCAAAGCTTACCCAAGATGAGACAGCTGGTGCAGGTACTGGAGATCATTGATACGGTCTTTGTAGAAGAACAAATAGATGAAGATACCTTTGAAGCCGTGATCGAGTTGCGCAACTTGGTAGTCAAAGGGACCACCCCCGCGCGGATCATTCGCCAAAAACTAGAAGAAATGTTGATGAACCTGGGTTATCAAAACCCCAAAGACTCCAAATACCCGACCATTTTAGAATATGTTTCCGCTATTGCGGACAAGCCTATGAAGAGTTGGGATTATTTGAAGGTGAAGGAGTAGAATACTACTCTATGTCTGATGAAAAATTAGGTTTTAGTCCGGGTAGTGATGAGATCAGAAAGGCACCAGTCATACAAGAAGCTGAGAAGGCATTCCAGTATGTTCAGCGCCTCAATTTTTTAAATCCACCCGTAGAGTTACAGCTTCTGCCACTAGTTCGATTAGTTAAAGCGACTGAAGAGTTCTCTGATAAAGGCTTGCCACTGTTGTTAATGAGTGAACCTGAAGAACAGGAAATCAGAAAATTAATTAAGACTATTAAAGATCAACAAAAACTTTATTTACCCGATTTTTGGCAAGAACGCTTAGCCTTTATTGATGATTTTATTACCAAGTATCACACCAGTGATGAGGTGATCAATACTTCTTTAACCGATATACAGAAGTTTGGAAAGAACCTTCAAGCATTAGTTCGCTTGTTAATAGATTTTAATGACGAGCTGCTTGCAGAACGTAGTAGCGAACAGCAGCTGTTATTGCCCGATGGTGTAGATAGCGCAATACAGAAAATAAACCAAGACCCGTTATTATCCACCTTTTCTAAACACATCATGATTAAGAATGATTTATGGACTGAGGCAAAAAATCCCACCTGGATAGCTAGTCAAGCTTACCCCCAAACCACTACTGGTCAACCTGAGATTTTCTTATCATATCGATGGGACAGAGATAAAGAGTATATTGCCTCTCCGGCGTTCACATATCGAATGGAGCGATTAAAAAAACTATTGGGTGTAGAAAGATTATCAGCCAGACAAATTGCCTTGACAATTTTTTTTCATGAACTAGGCCACGTGATCCACGGATGGTTCATTAAATCACAAGAGATAAAAGCTAAGACACAAGGTTTGCCGGGGATGGAGATACGCCATAGTATTTGGGAAACGGTAGAAGCACAAAATATAGATGTATTAATGAAACTATTCAGTGACCCAACCCCTGAAAACAATGCTGTTATTGAAGGTTTTTTAGGCAAGAATCTTGAAATTATTACTGAAAATGAGCATCTTGTTATTAGAGTTAAGGAATTGAGAAATTTGCAAAAAACCCCACAATTTTATAGTGATGAGCAAATTGAAAAAATGCCCAGAGAGCAACTGATTCGCCTGGCTGCTGTTTATAAAATGCAACCTGGTATGACTGATGAAAAAAGAAGAGAATTTTTTGAATGGAAATACCAGTTACCAACAGAAAATTTTGCTGACCATTTTGCTGTAGCCATGATAAAAAGATTTGGTTTTTAACGAGTTGTGCTACAATACTCTTAGCACTGATCCGCTCGGCAAGCGGGGAGCAACCGGACAAACCAGGTAAGAGTTTGTTTTAAAAGCGGATGAAATAAATGGATATCATGTTTCATCAAGTAGGGTGGAACCACCAAGCTAAGCTTGGTCCCTACAACTATTAAAGTAGTTGTGGGGTTTCTCAAAAACCTCACTGAGAAAGGCAGGCATGTCAGACCACCCGACATCTCCTTCATTAGACGACATTGTTTCCCTAGCCAAGCGCCGCGGCTTTGTGTTTCCGACTTCAGAAATTTATGGCGGCTTAGCTAATTCCTATGATTACGGTCCGTTAGGAGTAGAGTTATTGCGCAACGTACGTAACTTGTGGTGGAAAGAGTTTATTCACAAACGACCTGATATGGTTGGTTTAGACACGCAGATTTTGCAGCACCCCGAGACTTGGGTGGCCTCCGGTCACGTGGCCTCATTTAGTGATCCACTGGTGGAAGATAAAAAATCACATAAGCGTTATCGAGCTGATCATTTAATTGAAGCTTGGGCTGCTAAACATCCAGATGTTGCTGTCCAAGTCGAAGACATGAAAATTGAGGAGATGGCTGCTTTCATCCGTGAGCACAAGATTTTAAGTCCCGATGGTAATGAAGTGAGTGAGCCAAAGAGTTTTAATTTGTTGTTTGAAACTGCAATTGGAACGGTGGCTGGCGAGAAAGCTAAGGTGTATCTGCGAGGTGAAACAGCTCAAGGTATCTTTGCTAACTTCAAACAAATTTTAGACTCTACCCGTGTGCAACTACCATTTGGGGTGGGCAATATTGGTAAGAGTTTTCGTAATGAAATTACCACGGGTCAGTTTGTGTTCCGGACTTTGGAGTTTGAACAAGCTGAGATTGAGTATTTCTTCAATCCTAACCAAACCGAGTGGCAGATGCTGATGGAAGACTGGAAACAAGCCATGTGGAAGTTTGTCTCTCAAACATTGGGAATTAAAGAAGAAAACTTACGCTGGCGCCAGCACACCGATAAAGAGCGTAGTCACTACAGCAAAGATACCTATGATTTAGATTATAAATTTACGTTTGGATGGAAAGAGCTCTGGGGTGTAGCGTATCGAACTGATTATGATTTGCGTCAGCACCAGGAACATTCTGGTCACAGTCTTGAGTATACTGATCCTCATACCAACGAAAAGTTTATTCCGCACGTTATCGAGCCGGCAGTAGGTGTAAATCGTTTGTTCCTGATGATTTTAACCGATGCTTACTGGCGTGATGAGGAGCGCAATCGGACCGTGTTGAAACTGCCTTTCAACTTGGCACCTTATAAAGTGGCAGTGTTCCCTCTAGTTAAAAATAAGCCGGAGTTAGTAGAGAAAGCCAAAGAAATTTTTGGTATGGTAGCCGATACCTATCTGGCAGCTTGGGATGATCGGGGTAATATTGGTAAACGTTACCTTTACCAAGACGAAATTGGTACCCCAGCCTGTGTGACAGTCGATTATCAAACACTCGAGGATGGGACTGTGACGGTTCGTGATCGTGATACGGCCGAGCAAGTTCGAGTGCCAGTTGCCGAACTTGAGGCACACTTGGCAAGTATGATAAAGTAAGTGTAGTAAGGAATAACTATGAACAAAAAATATCTGCCTTATATTATTGGAGCCGTCGTATTGTTATTGGTTCTCGCTGGCGGCGCGTTTGCTTACACCAAGATGACAGCAAAACCTGACCAAACTGCTGGTGACAACCAGCCTAAAAAGAAGCGCAGTGTCGATCCGGTCAACGTCATCGCCGTAGCTGATCGCCCGTATATTCAAATTGCTCCGGTGGCTGATGGTCGTCACTTAAATTTGGTAGTCAAACACTTAAACAAACCAGCCACTGAAGTGGAGTACGAACTGGAATACCAAACAGGATCATTACTCCAAGGTGCTTTTGACGTCTTGAAATTGGACTCAATCCCTGCGGTTAAAGAAATCCTCTTAGGCAGTTGTAGTGCTGGTGGTGCTTGTACCTACCACTCGGATATCAAAGGTGGGACACTTTTAACACGCTTTCAAGGTCCTGAAAACTACGCTCTCAAATCCGACTGGGTTTATCTCGATAACAGAGCTAAAGAAGGTGAAGTCAGCTCCAAAGATGGTAAATTCACCTTGACTTCAGCTGACTTGAAAAACATGCGCTATGTGATCGTGTTCAACACGGCTGGTTACCCTGCAGGCCTGCAAGGTACGCCAGTTTCTGATCCGATTTCGCTGGCTGTCTCTTCAAACCTGAAAGGAACTGGTGAAGTCACTATCGAAGCTAATGAAGCTGGTGAGCACACTATCATGGGGTGGGATGGCAGCAAATGGACAGAGATGGATACGACTGTTGAGGGTACTAAAGCAACTGCTAAAGGTAACTTGATGGAACTGTATATTGCGGTGAAGAAGTAAGAGTTAGATTGTAAGTACTTTTCAAATTGTCGAAGGCCTCCTGATAGCAGAGGGAGGCCTTTTTGATACAATACCCGCAATGATTCTCAATCCAGAGTTAGCGGAAAGATATCCTCAACCAGTTCTCCCTCAGGATGGAAAAGTAGAGTGGGGAAATATTTTTTCGCATTACACCACTTCAGCTTCTATTTTGCAAATTTTATCTTTAGGCATTCTGTCTAAGAAGTTAGCCTCTAGAGCTTATCTACCTTATTTTCATTTTAATATTCCTAAAGTGCAGGAAGCAGAGGGATATGAATGGATTAGTGTTTCTCATATTAATGAGAATGGCGAAGGCATTCAAGAAAAAATGAAAGCATCTTCTTTAATGGTATTAACCCGAAAGTTGATCAGAAAATCGCGACCGGCACAATCAGAGGAAGCTTTTTCCGATGAATGGTTAGTAAAAAACAGAATTGCGCCTCGTGATTTAGTAGCCGTATGGTTAAGCGAGGCATATTATCATCGAAAAATTGGACAAATAGTAATGGCTAATATGCAGAAGGAACAAGTCCTACCTTGGATAGATTTTGTTATTAAAAACGATTCAAGATGGCAAAAGCGAATTGAGAAACTAAGAAAACACTATTTAGATAAACTTAACAGATCAATAATGTTCCAAGGTGAAGCCCAATCAGTAATCGATGCTGAGCTAAATGAAATTATTTTTATACAGTTTGTTAGACATTGGCTCTCAGCCTACTTAAATTTTGATGCCACTGAGGTGCGGGTAAGTGATGTGGTGGCTAAATTACTTCCCCAGTTGAGTATTCCCATCTATATCATCATTAAAAATGAAACTGAAGAGCATCAGCCAGTTTTACTTGGTGAATATCAAAAGCTAAACAGAGAAATTATTAATGATGATTTCTGGGATGAATATCAGCCTTTTAGTTACTGGGTTGAGTAGCATTGAAATTACACGCTAACTGTTGGTAGTACGTTTCACTTTCCAAAAAATACCCGACTGGCATAGAATGCACGTTTTGACTGTAATGGTGTGTTTCTAGGGGAACTTCTGCAGTAAGGGTTACGGTGGGAGGATAGCTGAAATGCCTTTAAGAAGATTTCTCAAGTGGCGTGAAAAAAGTGTCTTATCTTTTTTGTTTGACAGTGTTGTTCAAGAAGTGAATTTTCTGAAGGTTGTGCGGTTTTTGTTAATAATCGCACAATGAACGTGAGAGCTTGTTTTCACGAGGTCTTCCCTTTAAGAAGGAAAATCCTGGCAGATCGAATAGGTGCTGTTATTTTTACTTCTCATCTCTCCTTCAGCACCCTTCCTCCAGAACCTCTTTTTTACTATGACATAACTAGTGCACAATCGTGGCACAAATATGCCATTGTTTCAAAGTGGCTTGCACAAGAGAAGTGGTTACCACCCTTTATGAAGGGTTTTCTGAAGGTTGTGCGTCAGTTGTATGATTTTTGCCAATATTCATACAAGCCAAAAAAAGAGACTTAATTAAGAGAACTCTTTCCCCCAGCTCTTTGAACTGAAAAGCCCTCACGATTACACATTTTCACCCCGCTTCGGTGTTTTTCTGTGTTTACATCTCTACCAGATGTATTATCATAGTATTTAACAAACTGTGGTATAAAGTGGTAAATTATCTTATAACAAATGTTTATTGGAAAATATTACCACTCACTCGAAAGCAAAGGTAGAGTCTCTCTTCCCAAAAACTTTCGAAAAAATACTACAGACTGGATAGTAACCCGAGGTTTGGATGGAGGATTATTTCTCTTTCCAGCTTCAGATTTTATCCAAAAAATAGCGGAGCTCGAAGAGCGCACCTTCACAAAAAAAACTCATCGTGATTTTATTCGGTTAATGACCAATGAAGCCGCTGCTATTTCAGCTGATGCCCAAGGTCGAGTACAACTGCCCGAGTACTTGATTGAATTTGCTCAGTTACGCAAAGAGTTAGTTGTCGTTGGTAGTCTCAAATACATTGAAATTTGGGACCGTGACTCATATCACACATATACACAAGGAATAGAAGCTCGAGCTGAAGAAATTGCGGAGTCATTACAAGATGCATAAACCAGTCTTACTCACAGAAGCCCTAGCTGCCCTCCAAGTCAAACCGGACCAGTGGTACATCGATGGCACTTTTGGCAGAGGCGGCCACACGCGCGTGATTTTAGATCAAGGTGGTCGCGTCATTGCTTTTGATTGGGATGCTGAGGCGATTACATATGGTCAAGAAACATTTGCTGCAGAGATTGCGGATCAAAAATTGATTTTGATCAGAGAGAGCTTTGAGAAATTGCAAAACGAAATCAGCAAAATCCAAGCCACCGACTGGCTGACCAATCTCAAAATTGCCGGAATCTTATTCGATTTTGGTACCAGCACCGATCAATTAACTTCAAGTGAGCGCGGTTTCAGCTTTGCCGGCGAAGGCGAACTAGATATGCGCATGGATGATCGGTTGGGAGTCAAAGCTAAAGATCTGTTGATGGTTTTACCAGAGAGACAATTAGCTCAGCTTTTTTCAGAATATGGTGGTGAACGAGAAGCTCGCAAAATTGCTCGAGTAATTGTGGAAAAACGCAGCCGAGGCCAAGCAGCTGAACTGAGCACTACCCACGGTTTCGCTCAACTAATTGCCAAGACCAAACACGAACGAAGTTTCCATCTGCATCCGGCCACAAAAGTCTTTCAAGCATTGCGGATAGCAGTTAACGGTGAGTTACAAGCCATTGCAACGGCATTGCCCCAGGCTTTCGAGTTACTCGAGCCCGGTGGCAGAATCGTCACAATTGCTTTTCATGAAGGTGAAGATCGTTTGGTCAAAACCCAGTTTCAAAAATGGGACCAAGCGGGTCAAGGGGAGTTAATGACTAAACATCCTCTGACCGCCAGTGAAGAAGAATTAACAACTAACAACAAAGCCCGAAGCGCTAAGTTGAGGATCATACAAAAATGTTAAAAAATCGAGTTATTATTGCTTTTTATACCTTAATGGCTGTAAGTTTGGCTGCAGCCAGTTTATTTACTGTCAGCCAAGCTACTCACTTAGCTTTTCATGGTCAAACAATCAAGAGTTTAGAAACAGAACAAACCCAACTTAAAAACAAACTGAGTGAGCTCACTGCCGAGTACCACTCACAAACTTCGCTTGCGACCGTGACAGAAATAGCTCACAATCAAGGCTATCAACCGTTGGTAGTCACTTCCAGTTTAGTTTCTTCTCAAACAGTGGCCACTCGCTAACGGGTGAGTCATCATGACGAGACACCATCCTGCCGCCCCTGTTTTGCCAGCCTGGCGTTTAACATTTCTCAAATGGAGTATTTATATCCTGCTGTTTTTAATTGTGACCAGACTTTTTTACTGGCAAATTATTCAGGGGAGTGCCCTTAAAGCTGAAGCTCAGGATCAATATCAGCGTACGCAACTCATTACCGGTTTGCGCGGGAACATCAAAACAGCTGATGGATATTTATTAGTTTCTAATCAACCGGTGTATCGAGTCTTTGTAGAACCCCACCTGTTAGAGGTGCCAGGTGAAACACTAGCGAAACAATTAACACCTTTATTGCTGCCCGAGCTGGAGCAGTACCGAGCAGCTTCAGAAGCTGCTGCGCGGCAAGAAATTACCACCGCACTTGAACAAGACTTAACCACTAAGCTTAGCAATTCCTCAGCCAAGTGGGTAGGATTGATGCCGAAAATAAGTGAAGAAACGCGTCACCAACTTGAAGGATTAAACGTCAAAGGTTTAGGTTTTGAAAAGTACCAGGTCCGCTCATACCCTGAGGCCTCTTTGGCTGCGCACGTGGCTGGTTTTGTAGGGAAGAACGAAGCTGGAGAGGAGGTAGGGTACTTTGGCGTAGAAGGTGCCTTAAATCAGGAGTTGCGCGCTCGGACTGAACGCAAGACACTCCTAAAAGACGCCCTCGGTTTACAGTTGTTTGAGTCTCAGGCTAGAGGAGCGATGAGCCCAAGTGGTCGTGAAGTGGTGCTGACTATCCGGCGGGACATCCAAGCTTTAGCTGAAAGATATCTAGAAGAAGGTGTGAATAAATACGGTGCTAAGTCAGGAGAGGTGATTATTATGGAGCCAAATACTGGCAAAATTTTAGCCATGGCTGCTAGTCCTAAATATGACCCAGCAGCTTTTTATAAATACCCTCAAGAGTTATATAAAAATCCCAGTTTTACTCATGTCTATGAGCCGGGGTCAACTTTTAAAACCCTAACGGTAGCGGCTGGGATTGATACTGGGGCGATCAAGCCTGACACACAGTGTCCAGTGTGTGAAGGACCCCGCCAAATTGGTAAATACACCATTAAAACGTGGAATAATGAGTATCATCCGCAGATCACCATGACAGAAGCATTGGCAAAATCAGATAACACAGCCATGATGTATATTGCGGATGAGGTGGGAGCGGAAACCTTAAGTGAGTACTTCAAAAGATTTGGCATCGGTGACAAAACCTATACCGAAATTCAGGAAGACACTGTTACGCCTTTTCCTACTAAATGGGGCCCGGTGGAGTTAGCTACCGCTTCTTTTGGCCAAGGTATTAGTACTACCAGCATTCAGCTCGTACGAGCGGTGGCCGCAATCGCTAATCGCGGCAATTTGATGAAACCCTTGGTGGTAGAAAAAGTGGTGGATCCTATTACCCAAGAAGTAGTGGTTTCACAACCCAAAATAGAGCGCCAAGTGATTTCCAGTGAAACCGCCGATCAAGTGACAAAAATGATGATTGAGGCTGCTGCCCATGGTGAAGCCCAGTGGATTGCCTCCAAAACTCATCAGGTAGCAGGCAAGACAGGCACCTCCCAAGTGGCGGTTAATGGTCAGTATGATCCTGAGAAAACCATTGCCACGTTTATTGGCTTTACTCCGCCAGAAAATCCGCGCTTTATTATGCTTGTCAAACTAGTCGAGCCACAAAGCTCTCCGTGGGCAGCAGAAACAGCGGCTCCCCTCTGGTACAAGATCGCAGAGAGGCTGTACTTACTCCTCAATATTCCCGCGGATAAGTAGGGATAACTGAGCCATCTATGAATGAATAATTGGCTTAGTCCAAGTAGTTCGCCTTATACTAGGAAGCGCTTGATAAGTTAACCAATAATAGGGCATAAAGACCTGCAGCATAAAAATAGGCATTTCAGGAATTAGAACCAAGGTTCGGCTATAACTTTGGAGTAATTTTATCGGATAATTTTTGGCTTCCTTGGCTTCAACTTCTTGAGGGTCAAAGGAAAGCAAACACAGAAAGTTTAAAAGAAAATGAATTGCGCCCCATGACATCAAACTATCAGTTGTTACTTCTATGCCATTTTCGTAGGAAAAATTGAGATTATCAGTCGTAATCTCACTTAATGATTTGATCATTTCCAGAAAAAAGGCTAAAAAGGCCACGCTAGAAATGGCCTTTTCAGCTTTAATAGAATCTGTATTCCCAAAGTGCTTTTCAGTTAGGCGTTGATAACAGATATAAGAAAATTGGTGAATAAATTCTCTATTCACTCTTTCACCCACAACTTTAAGAAGATCAGGATGACGCTTTCCTAATTTATTTTCAACCTGTTTTTCTATATGTCTAAAATCAATTTTAATATGGTGATGAGAACCTTTGACTGAACTTTGTATTTGAGGTATCTGTTCTTCAGTTGAAAAAGTAGCTACTAAAGGTAAAGTAATAGTGCCAGTTTGATTTGGTAAACTAGGAGGCAAGGTTTGTTCAGCGCTGTAGGAATAAAGAGGAGAAAAAATTAACTCATCTTTAGAACTAAAATTCATTGCTTTAAGATAGCTGTGTAAGGTGTTAAGGTTTAGTTTTAAGCCTTTGGTAAATCCTGATCTATTCAGAATAGTTAATTGGCCTTCCTTTAAAGTTTGTGATTGTGAAATATGACCGGTATTTAACTCAAGGATATGAATAGGATGATTGTATTCTGGTGTATGAAGTTTCATATCTTATATTAATCTATTATAAAGTATTCCAAACTTATCAATTAAATAAATGCCAAACTGACTAGAAAAAGTTGAAAAGTGTATAATAACTAAATGCTTAAAGAGCTCATCTATCGTTTAAAACGTCCCTATCACTTAGTGAAGACGGGGTTATTGACTGGTTTGCCCGCTCAAATCAAGTATAAATTTCCTGCCAAAAAGCTCAAAATCATTACTTTCACCGGTACAGATGGTAAAACCACCTCATCGACCATGATGTATCATGTTTTAAAAGCTGCTGGTAAGAAAGTCGCCTTACTTTCCACCGTGGCTGCCTATATTGGCGACCAAGCTATTGATACTGGTTTTCATGTCACCTCACCTAATCCCGCCGATTTGCAGCGTTTCATGAGGATGATGGTTGATGAGGGCTATGAGTACCTCGTACTCGAAGTTACTTCTCATGGCGTGTTTCAGTACCGTACCTGGGGAGTCACGCCTTATTTAGCTGGTTTGACTAATGTCACCCACGAACACTTAGATTACCATCTTTCATACGACAATTACATCGAGGCGAAGTCATTGTTATTGCGCCAAGCCGAAGTAATTGTACTCAATGCCGATGATCACTCGTTTTCTAAAATGAAACGCAAGCTTAAAGACCGAGCACGAGCAATTGTGGAGTACTCCACGAGCATTAAGTTACCTCGAGCAATTACACAAGCTATTACTGAACGGTTTAGTGAAGCATACAATCAAATGAACGCCCGATTAGTAGCCACCTCGGCTCTACAACTGGGCCTGAAACCTGCGGCAATTGCGGAAGGTATCACTCAGTTCCCTGGCGTGCCAGGTCGAATGCAAGCCGTATCACTCCCTAAAAACGTTGGTTTTGAAGTTATAGTTGATTTTGCACACACTCCCAATGCTTTAGCCGGAGCACTCACAGCACTAAAAGCCAAACTATCCAGCCGTCGGAAAGCGGGGCGCTTAATTGCCATTTTTGGGTGTGCGGGCTTGCGTGATCGTACCAAGCGGCCATTGATGGGTAGAGCAGCCGCGGAGATTGCTGACTTAGTCATTTTTACGGCAGAAGACCCTCGAACTGAAGATGTCTGGGCTATCATTCAGCAAATGAAACAAGATTTAGCTGGCACACACGCTAAAGTTATTTCCATTGCCAATCGTCAAGAAGCGTTAGTGTATACCTTAAAAACCTTAGCTAAACCCGGAGATATTATTGGTATTTTTGGTAAAGGTCATGAACAGAGCATGTGTTATGGTACTACCGAGTATCCCTGGAATGACGTGGTAGCTGTGACTGAGATTATGAGCCAGTAGTTGCCAGGGGCTGTGTTATGTTGCATGATAATCACGATATGAATCATAAACCTCGGGTGGTAGTGATGGGGGGAGGCACGGGCACTTTTCCTGTTATTTCAGCCTTAAAACATTTAGACGTTGATATTAGTACGGTCATAGCAGTTTCCGACTCCGGTGGTTCTACTGGTCGCATTCGCGATGAATTTGGATTTCAGCCCGTTGGTGATTTGCGGCAATCGTTAGCTTCACTGGCGGAGAGCGAAACAGAATCTTGGATCAGGAAAATTTTGTTATACCGCTTTGAAAAGGGAGAAGGCCTCAAAGGTCATAACTTGGGCAATCTCATTTTAACTGCTCTGCAGGACATGACAGGTGATACCACCAGGGCTTTAGAAATCGCAGAAAAAGTCTTTCGTTTGGGTGGTACGGTTATCCCTGTGACTCAAGAGAATGTGAATTTACAAATTAACTATGCTGATGGCACGACCGCTGTAGGTGAGCACATTTTGGATGAAAAAGTGACTGACCCCAAAAGAGTTGACAGCGTGTCACTAGTGCCAGCCGCTGAATTAAATCCTTTAGCAGCTGATGCAATTGCTAAAGCTGACTTGATTGTCATTGGGCCAGGAGATTATTTTGCGAGTTTGATGGCTACTCTTGTTGTCGGTGGGATTCCCGAAGTTTTTCAACAGACGCAAGCAAAAGTTTTGTATATTGGTAACCTGATGACTCGGATCACTCAAACGCACGGTATGACCGCTCGCGATCACGTACTGGGTATTGAAAAAGCTATTCAGCGACCTGTAGACCACGTTCTCATTAACACTGAGCCCATTTCAGCCACTACCTTAAAAGTATATGAAAATGAAGGTGAGTTTCCAGTGATTGATGATTTAGGTGAAGATGCGCGAGTGATCCGGGTATCGGTGATCAGTGATGTAGTTCACGATCAAAAAGCCTATGATACAGTTCACCGGTCATTATTACGCCACGACAGCGTTAAACTTGAAGCTGTGTTACGCCAGTTGCTCAATCAATAATTCATGATGCAGATTTTAGAGTATCACCATTTTTATTTAGTCGGCATTAAGGGCGTTGCGATGGCATCTTTGGCTCAGTGTTTGTTAGATGCCGGCAAATCAGTTCGTGGCTGTGATGTATCAGAAAAGTTTGTGACGCAGTCATTACTAGAAAAGCGTAGTGTACATATTGATATTGGTTTTGAAGGAAACATCCCGGCGGAAACAGAGTGCGTCATATATACAGCCGCACATAAAGGCAAGTTCAATCCCATAGTTCAGGCAGCCCAAGCTCAGAGCATTCCTACCTTTTCTCAGGCAGAAGCTATGGCTTCACTTTTTAATCAAAAACAAGGCGTGGCAGTCTGCGGTGTCGGTGGTAAATCGACTACTTCTGCCATGATCACGTGGATTTTGGAAAAAACTGGACGTCAGCCATCATTTTCAGTTGGAGTAGGAAATATACCTGGGTTGGATAAAACAGGTCAATGGCAATCAGACAGTCAGTATTTTATAGCTGAAGCAGATGAGTATGTGATCGATCCTTCAGCTCCCAGCCGAGGTGAAGAAATTACTCCACGGTTTTCCTTTATGAATCCTTGGCTAACAATCTGCACCAACTTACGCTTTGATCATCCTGATGTGTATAAAGATTTTGAGCATACTAAAACAGTTTTTAAACGTTTCTTTGAGCAGATTAAGGATGGTGGGGTGTTAGTGGTTAATAGTGATGATCAGGAGTTATTACATTTAGCTAAAGAGGTGGCAGCGGCAAGAAATATTCAAGTGGTTAGCTACGGCGAAGATATCCACTCTTTAGTTACCTTTCGCAACATCACTGCTCATGCAGGTAAAACTATAGCCGGCTTTTTGTCAGGTGAAATGTACTCATTAGAACTCCAAATTCCTGGTAAATATAATGTTTATAACGCTTTAGCTGCTCTCACTGCCTGTAAGGTGATGGGAGTTGAATTTGATGAAGGCATTGCTGCTTTAGCCTCATTTCGCTCCACGTTACGCCGAGCTGAGTTTATTGGTGAAAAAAATGGTGTCAAATTTTATGATGATTATGCGCATCATCCTAATGAAGTCAAAAGCGTGATTCATGCTTTTAAAGAGTGGTTTCCCGACTCTAAATTAATGGTCGCCTTCCAATCCCATACCTTTTCACGGACGAAGGCCTTATTTCCTGAGTTTATTGATGCCTTTGCCGAAGCCGATGAAGTAGCGATGATTGATATCTTCCCCTCTGCTCGCGAACCGTACGACGCCAGTATTACTAGTGAGATGTTGTGTGAGGAAATTGAAAAGGAATTTGTAGGTAAGTCGGCTCGCAACTATAAAACCTTAGCAAACTTAGCTAAGTACTTACAACACAGTTTGAAACCTGGAGATGTGTGTTTAACCGTGGGGGCCGGTGATATTTATAAAGTTCATGAACTATTAACGTAGGACCATTTACTAGCTGTACTATATTATAGTGTAATACACTATATTACACGTAAACATCACTATGAAACTTGAAGAATTACTTGCTAGCTTAAAAAAAATCTCAACTACTTTGGATGAGAAGTATCCATTACAAGGTGACGATACCAGAATTTTAGCGCGCTTCATGAAGTACATAGAAGAACAGGGTGAGTTCGCTGATGCTTTTTTGGCCAGCAAAAACTTACAACGCAGTGAGAAACAGGAAAATCATCAAGTTACCAATCTCGAAAATGAGTATGCCGATGTCGTTAGTACATTGTTATTATTAGGCATTGAGCTTGGTATTGATATTGAAGCGGTGATGAAAAGAAAATTAACCACAATTAACAAAAGGCTAGAGATTACATAATATGTCACAAGCCTTGAGTACTCTCACCACTACTTTTCCAGATTTACCTTTTCAAGCCAATTATCCACTCAAAGAATTAAGCTATTTTAAAATTGGCGGTCCGGCTGAAGTCTACATTGAGTTAGCTAACAAAGATCAGATCGCAGTTGTGGTCAAGCTCTGCCAGGAGCACCATATTAAGCTCACCATAGTCGGAGGAGCCAGTAACGTTATCATTGCCGATGAAGGTATCCAAGGTTTAGTGATGCGCGTATTACACGACGTTTTAGAGCAGACCGATCAGACTGTGGAAAACAAAACGATCATCCGGGCTGGCACGGGCTTAAAGATGGCGTTGTTGGTGAGCCGGGTGGTGCACATGGGTTTTGGTGGTTTAGAGTATTTTTTAGGTGTGCCAGGGACTTTAGGTGGGGCTGTTTATAACAACTCACATTATTTAGCACACTTAATTGGTGAGCATATTCATCGGGTGCAGGTTGTTAACCAAGCTGGTGAGCTGCAGTGGTTAAGTAACAGTGAGTGTGAGTTCGCGTATGACTCGTCACGTTTTCAACGTACCAAAGAAGTGATTCTCGAAGTTGAGTTTGCTTTGGCGGAGGGTAATAAAGAAGAATCTCAAGCGTTAATTCGGGAAGCTACTCAGTATCGAGCTGATACGCAACCCCTGGGTATTCCTAACTCCGGCTGTATTTTCCAAAACACGCCCAATACCGATTATTTACGACAACTCTTTCCACAATTTGCAAGTAAAACTCATGTCTCAGGGGGATTTTTGATTGATCAAGCAGGATTAAAAGGCACTCGGGTGGGGGATGTAGAAGTCAGTCATAAACATGCGGCTTTTATCATTAACAAAGGTCAGGGTACTGCTCAAGATGTCAAACAATTGATTACTCAAATCAAAGCCACCGTCAAAGACAAATTTGGAGTAGAATTAAGAGAAGAAGTTTTTTATTTGGGATAATTATGAGTACGTACGTCATTCAAGGTGGGACCCCGTTATTTGGTTCTGTTCGGGTAGGTGGAGCCAAAAATGCTTCATATAAATTAATGATTGCCGCCTTATTAGCAAAATCCCCATCGCGTTTACTCAATTTTAGTCACATCAGTGACGTGGCGTTAGTAGCGCGGCTGATTGAGATGTTAGGGGGACGCGCCCATCAAGTCGGTGAACGCGCTTATGTGGTCGATCCCGCTAATTTAAATCAATGGACCATTTCACGCGAGCACGGCGAAGCTTCACGAGCTTCCACTATGTTTATTCCTGCTTTATTACATCGCTTTGGTCGGGCAGAAGTACCCTTACCCGGTGGTGACAAAATTGGACGTCGGCCACTTGAGCGTCATTTTCAGGGCTTGCAAGCCATGGGAGCTCGAGTCACTGAGGAAGCTGACTTGATTCGCGTAGAAGCAGATGGTTTGAAAGGTGCTGATTACACCTTTGCTAAAAATTCTCACACCGGGACTGAGACGTTGGTGATGGCGGCGGCATTAGCCGAAGGGAAAACGATTTTACGCAACGCTGCTGAAGAAACTGAAGTTGATGATTTGATTACTTTTTTAAATGCGATGGGTGCCAAAATCCGTCGAACTGAGCCCCGTACTATTGAGATTGAAGGTGTCACAGAGTTACAAGGTGCCATTTTTAAGATTATGCCCGACCAAAATCAAGTTGTGTCGTTTGCATGTGCGGCGTTGGCTACCAAAGGTGATGTGATTGTGGAAAATGCCCGACCCGATGATTTAGAAATCTTTTTAGCTAAATTGAAAGCAGCTGGTGCCGGTTATGAGGTGGGTAGTTATGGGATTCGCTTTTTTTATCAACAACCACTGCGGGCAGTAGAGGTGACTACCGCTATTCATCCAGGTTTTAAAACTGACTGGCAACCTCTCTGGGTGACGATGATGACCCAAGCCGAGGGTGACAGCATTTTACATGAAACAGTTTCGCAGAATCGCTTCCAATATGTAGAATCACTCAATACGATGGGAGCTGACATTGAGCTCTTTAATCCCCAGGTAGAAAATCCAGAAGCGGTTTATAACTTCAATTGGGATGATCGAACCGATAAAGATCGCTATGCGGCCAAAATCCACGGACCATCTTTATTAACCGCAGGTGAGTTCACGGTTAAAGATTTACGTCATGGAGCAACGCTGATGATTGCTGGTATGATAGCTAGAGGCACAACTGTGCTTCATGATCCAGATCATCATATTGATCGAGGTTACGAATTACTTGATACTCAATTCCGGTCAATGGGCGCTCAAATAGAACGTCACTCACTTTAGAAAGTTTATATGGGCTCACTCGCGTTAGTGCTAGGTATTTTAATTTTTTCCTTTATCGTAACCAGCACGGTGATCGTGCCGTTTATCAACACCTTGTACGCTCTTAAGTTTCAACGTGCTCAACAGCAAACCCGAGATGCGTTTGGCATGTTGACGCCAATTTTCGATGCCTTTCACAAACACAAGGCTGGTGTGCCAGTTGGTGGCGGGCTGTTGGTGATTATCGTAGTGTCGTTGATTTTCACTTTCCTGTTACCGATCCTAGAGTCATTTGGACTTTCTGTGTCCGGGGTGTATGGCAATACTCAAGGTGAGATCAATGTTTTGTTTTTTACTTTTTTGTCATTTGGCGTGTTAGGTTTGTATGACGATGTCAAAAAGTTTTTTCATTTTGAAAAAGAAGCTTTTTTTGGTTTGCGGTTGAAGCACAAACTGGCTTTACAAATTATTTTAGCCAGCATGATTGCCTTTATGCTGTATTTTAATTTGCACATTTCGATTTTACACATCCCCTTTATTGGCACTTTTGAGCTGGGGTTGATGTATATTCCCTTTGCCACCTTTGTGATTGTGGCTTTTGCTAACGCAGTCAACATCACCGATGGTTTAGATGGTTTAGCCTCTGGGACATTGATGATTTCATTATTTGGTTTGTGGTTTTTGTCAGCTTCAATTTTAGACGTGCCTTTATCTTTGTTTTTAGCCTTATGGATTGGTTCACTGGTGTCCTTTTTATATTTCAATGTCTATCCGGCTCGGATGTTTATGGGTGATGTGGGTGCGTTGTCTTTTGGAGCCACTTTAGCCGTGGTCGGCTTATTATTAGGTAAGGTAATTGCCTTAGTCGTGATTGGTTTTATCTTTGTTTTCGAAATTACGACTTCATTTTTACAACTGCTCTCCAAACGTTTTCGTGGTAAAAAGCTTTTCCCAGCTGCCCCTTTCCACTTATTTTTGCAAAAGTATGGGTGGGAAGAGCCTAAAATTGTGCAGCGGGCTTGGTTAGTCCAAGTGATGCTGACTCTCTTTGGCGTGTGGTTAGCCGTGATATGAGAATCTCACCACAATTAGTTGTTGCCATTTTAACCCTGGGGTTGTGTTTGCTGGGACTGTTGTTTGTATTTGAGGCTTCCACAGCTGAGGCCTTAGCTATTGCTGACAATCCCTATTTTTTTGTCACTCAACAAGCCGTGCGGCTAGCCATTGGCGTGGTGGCGTTAATAGGCGTCCAACTTGTCCCTATTGGACTGTGGCAAAAAACAGCGGGGTTGTGGTACGGACTGAGTATCTTGTTACTTCTGCTCGTCATTATTCCGGGCATCGGTCTCGAGCTCAATGGCGCCCATCGGTGGCTGAATGTAGGTGGTTTTTTGCTACAGCCGGTAGAAATTGCTAAGTTTTCGGTGATTCTTTTTTTTGCGAGTTGGATGGTCAAACACCAGCGATTAGGTCCCTTTTTATTTTTGACAATGATGCCGGCCTTGTTGGTCATTAAGCAACCTGACTTAGGATCATTGCTAGTCTTACTATGTATCGCCTTTGGGATTTATTTTGTAGCAGGTGGCAAAATGACGAGTATTATTGGCATTGGTTTCTTAGGAATTGTGTTACTCAGCTTAGCTATTGTCAGTTCGCCTTACAGAATGAAACGGGTGACTACTTTTTTAAACCCTGATAGTGATCCCTTGGGAGCTAGTTTTCATATCCGGCAAATTACTTTGGCTTTAGGTAATGGGGGTTGGTGGGGACAAGGTCTGGGTAACTCTCGACAGAAATACTCTTATATTCCGGAAGCCAGCACCGACTCAATCTTTGCCATTATTGCTGAAGAAGTGGGATTTTTTGGGTCACTGGCCTTAATCACGCTGATGGGAAGTTATATTTATGCGTGCTTCAATTTAGTGAAGCAGATTAAAGATGATCCTTTTCGCTACTTAGTGGCAGTGGGAATTGTAATTTGGATATCTTCTCAAGTAGTCTTAAATTTAGCTGCAGTAGTAGCGTTGGTGCCATTGACCGGTGTGCCATTACCGTTCTTTTCTTATGGTGGCTCTTCATTGATAATGTTATTAATCGGAGTGGGCGTGTTAATAAAATGTAGCATCCAACCGTCATCCGTAAAAAAACGATGAAAATTTTGATTTCCGGTGGACATTTGACGCCCGCCTTAGCCTTGTGTGACTATCTTCAGCAAGCCCAGCCAGATTGGAAAATATTATTTGTGGGCAGAACATTTTCCCAGGACACAGCTCAGCAAAAAGCTCATGAGCAAAATGAAGTGGCAAAGCGCGGTCTGCCTTTTTTTGCTTTACAGGCACCGCGATTGAGTGGGGATTCATGGTGGGAAAAAATACAGCGTAGTTCACAGTTTGTGGCGAGCGTCTCCCGGGCATTGAAAATAATATCTCAAGAAAAACCCAGTGTTTTTGTTTCCTTTGGGGGTTATTTGGCTGTGCCGATTGCGCTGGCAGCTTGGCTCAAGGGCGTTCCAATCGTCACACACGAGCAAACACGGCGACCTGGCCGGGCAAATCTCTTTATTGCTCGCTTAGCACAAAAAATTGCTATTTCCTTTCCAGAAACTGCCTCGGTTTTCCCCTCACATAAAGTAGTTGTCACTGGCAATTTATTACGACCAGAGTTATTTAAACTCCAACATCCTGCTTTCGGCGATATTAAAAAACAAAATGATTTACCATTACTCTATGTAACAGGAGGAAATCAAGGTGCCAAAGTCTTGAATGATGTAATTGCTGACGGCTTACCAGAGTTAATTAAAACATGGCGCATAATTCATCAATGTGGCAATGCAACTAAGGATCACGATTACTTGACTCAACTTCAAGCACGTAAAGAAACATTGACAACCGAAGAAAAAGCTCGGTATGTGATACGAGAATGGTTTACAACTGAAGAACTGGCACTAATTTATAGTCAGGCTACGATCGTTTTATCACGGGCTGGGGCTAATACCGTCTATGAATTGGCTGCGGTCAAAGTGCCCAGCATCTTGGTTCCCTTACCCACCGCATATCAAGATGAACAACAGGCCAATGCCGAGTGGTTAGTAAAACTGGGGGGAGCCAAACTTTTACCTCAATCTGAGCTCAATCAAGAAAACCTGATAAAGGTATTAACCATGATTAAGGAAACAACACCCCAAATGACAGCTGCCTTAGAAAAGTTGCAAATTCCTTTAGATGCAACTGCGCAATTAACAGACGTCCTGAAAACGTATCAAAGCTAATTATGTTTCGTTTTTTAGCGCCATTATTGCTGGTGACTGGTTTACTAGGAGTAGTGCTCACAATTATTCACTTTCAGTTTCAAGTGGAATATCTGGTTTGTGAAACGACTGAAGGTAACTGTCCTGAGATGGTGATGCCGTTACTAGATAAAACTAAACACAGTTCATTATTTTTTACTGATCATCATTCACTCGTAGCCGCTGATTTAGCCAAACTTGGTTGGAGAGTAAATAGTATTAAAAAAAAGCTCCCTCAGCAATTAATTATGCAACTGAGCCCAGAGCAACCTGTGTATCGTCTCTACTTTTCACCAGATAAAGCTGAGATTTATTTTACTTCTGGGGCGTTTGTAACAGAAAGTAATCCTAGTCTTGAGTCAGCGTTAACAACTATTCAGTTTTATGATCCAACGGGAACACCGCCACCGCTCACCCACTCCTTTTTGAATGTAGTTATTCCCACCCTCCAAGAACAGCAAGTGGGGTTTACAACTTTACAGTTACAATCAGATGGAGCTCTGGAGCTGACACTGCCTTCTGGTCAAAAAGCCGTCATTGATCGTGACCAGCCTCAGGCGCAAGTGACCAAGCTCAAAATGATTTTAGATCAGCTCGATTTTGCTTCATTTTCTCAGCCAATTCAAATTATTGATCTCCGTTTTAAATATCCAGTGCTTAAAACTCAGCAAGATACTAGAGAGTTTTCACCAATTGAGTTGAGCACAGATCAAGCAGCAACACCTTCTGTTACTCCAATTAGTACGGCTTCGGCCAGTCCGGCGGAGTAAGAAACTTAATATCGACAGAGGATCTGTTTTTTTGATATGCTAAATGACAGGCTTTATGGCACGATCTATTCCCATTACTGCAATTGATATTGGTACCGACAAATGCGTCACACTCATCGCTGTGCTTGACGATGAAACTCGTCAACTCCGGGTAGTAGGTGCTTCGGTGGTGGCCTCACGTGGTTTGCGCAAAAGCACGATTGTGGATCTAGAGCAGGTGCTAGAAACTATTACCGAGAGTCTTGATGGCGCTGAACGGATGGCAGGTTTTGACGTCAAAAGTGCTTTTATCTCGGTGTCAGGCAGTCATATTGCTTCTCAGAACTCAAAAGGTGTGGTGGCAGTAGCCGCTCCTAATCAGGAAATTATGCGTGAAGACGTCTCACGAGTGATTGAAGCCGCTCGCGCTATCTCGTTACCAAGTGATCGTGAAATTGTCCATGTGGTACCGCGGCACTTTAAGGTTGACTCTCAGGATGGAATTAAAGACCCGGTGGGTATGACTGGCGTACGCCTCGAGGCAGAAGCCCACATTATTACCAGCATGTCGACCGCTTTGCGAAACTTAGAAAAAAGTATTCGCGATGTCGGTTTAGAAGTGGACGGCTTTGTCTTTGCTGGTTTAGCGGCAGCTGACGTGGTAGTGACTGAAACCGAAAAAGAACTGGGCGTAGTGGTGGTTGATATTGGCGCAGGTTCTACGGCCTTGTGTGCCTTTGTAGAAGGCTCATTAGCTTATTCAGCTGTTCTGCCTATTGGAGCTCGGCATATTACTCAAGATATTGCTTTAGGGTGTCGGGTTAGTTTAGAAGCTGCCGAAAAAATTAAGGTAGCCCTCTCTACTGAAACACTGGACACAGTCACACCATATCCTGGTGAATCAAAAGAGGATCTCAACAAACGTCGTAAAAAAGCCGATGTCCTGGAAGTGGGGAAGCTGGGTATTGAAGAAAGTGTGGAAGTGTTATCGAAGCGAGCGATTGTCGAAGGCATCATGGTGCCGAGAATGAAGGAAATTTTTACCATGATCGCTCAACAACTTAACTCTCATGATTTGTTGCCTTTGGTACCAGCGGGAGTAGTTTTATCAGGCGGCGGAGCTGAGACGATTGGTATTGCAGAAGTGGCTAAACGGACCTTAAACCTACCCGCTCGAGTTGGTCGACCTTTAGAACTGCAAGGTTTAGTTCATGATATCCAAAAGCCTTCCTTTGCCACCGCGATTGGTTTGCTCATGTATGGAAAGTACCGTGGTGGGAGTCATGCCAGTGGCCACACTCTTAAAATTCCCAATATTTTTAAAGATATTAATATCGGTGGGATTGCCAACTCATTAGGCAAGTTTTTTAAATCGTTAATGCCGTAGGTATCTACTTGATCTGGCTCTGTTGAGTTTAGGGTTTTAGTGATACACTTGAGCATCAAATTAGTACGAAATAGATACACGTATGGGACTCGTTAAACCAACTAATACAACTTTTGCGAAAATTAAAGTCATCGGTGTCGGCGGCGGTGGCGGTAACGCTGTCAACTCAATGATCACTTCTAACCAAATTCAAGGGGTGGAGTTTATTACCGTCAATACAGATGCCCAAGCCTTACTGACTTCCAAAGCTGAAACTAAACTGCAAATTGGCAACAACTTTACCAAAGGTTTGGGTTCTGGCGCTGATCCTGATGTGGGTCGCACTGCAGCTGAAGAAAGTCGTGAAAAATTAAAAGATTTACTGTATGACTCTGATATGGTGTTTATTACCGCGGGAATGGGAGGTGGCACTGGTACTGGTGCTTCACCCGTGATTGCCGAAATTGCTAAAGAAGCCGGCGCTTTGACTGTTGCCGTCGTCACTAAGCCCTTTGCCTTCGAAGGTATCCGTCGCATGCAATCTGCTGAAGAGGGCATTGCTACCCTCAAAGAAAATGTCGACACTTTGATTGTGATTCCTAATCAACGCTTGATGGATGTTGTTGATAAAAAAATGACGCTCTTGGATGCCTTTCGCTTAGCTGATAATGTTTTAGGTCAGGGTGTGCAAGGTATTTCTGATTTAATCACAGTTCCTGGACTGATTAACGTCGACTTTGCTGACGTGAAGACAATCATGACTGAATCAGGTTCAGCATTAATGGGCATTGGGGAAGCCAGTGGTGAGAACCGCGCTGCCACAGCCGCCCGGATGGCAATTTCTTCACCATTGTTGGAAGTTTCCATCGATGGTGCCAAGGGTATCCTCTATAACATCATTGGTGGTCCTGATATGACAATGAGTGAAGTTTCTGATGCTTCTGCGATTATTGCTAATGCAGCTGCGCCTGATTCCAACATAATCTTTGGTGCTACCATCGATGAAAACATGGGTAATCGCATTAAAATTAGTGTCATAGCCACCGGTTTTGATGAGCGTCAAATGGGTTATGCTGCTACTAATAGACCAGTGTTTGGCGCTTTTAGTCGTGAATCTTCCCGCCGCTTAAATACTACGACTCCTGCTACCAATGTAAGTACTCCTTCTACAGCAGGCGAAACGAGAATTGATCGTGCGCCAGGAAGCTTTACTCAACCCCAAACCACAGCCCAAATCGCTGGCACACCAGGTGTTGTGCCTACCCAGCCGTTTGTGCGCTCGCAAGCTTTTGGTGACCAGATGTCTTCTACACAATCTGCCCCTACCACGCCTCAAACTCAGCCGTCGACCACAGCCGCTTCTCAAGCTGCAGGTAAGCCTGCAGTCGATCCTGCTTTTGAAGATGAGTTTGAAATTCCCGCATTTCTACGGCAGAAATAACCTCAAGAAGAACTAAATAACTTGTTACTAACTCGGTACATAATACCGAGTTTTTTTATGCTTGGTTGTGAATATAGCAAACTATGTCACACCAAACAACATCCAGTTCATCCAAGCGAGAAGTAACTCGTAATGGCGAAATTTTCGAGAAAAATACTCGCAAGGAAAACAGACTTTCATACACCCAGCTATCCCTTGAATACAACTTAACTGTTGCCCGCATCGGCAACATCGTTCGTGACGAAAAAAAGCGCCGCGGATGGAAGGGGGTTTAAATGAAAGCTAAATCAAGACTAGCCCACAACAAAAATATGGTTTTGGTGAACTATGTTGGCGGATCTGAATACGAATACCCATGGGAACAAACTCTCAACAGATTTAAAACCATCGCTGTTTTCAGTTTCTTCCTGTCAGTAAGCATGGGGTTAATGATGTATGGCCAATATAACCCTGAACTAATTAGTCCTTTACCTGTCAACGCTTCAACTATCTACACCAATACAGTAGTCATCGATAAAAACCAAAACGTTGACACCTGGATTGCTGAGGCTGTGGATGAGTTTCTACCTAAAAGATCTTCTGAGGGTCGAAAAATAATGCATTGTCTGGCCAATCAAGAATCCAAGCATGGAGAAGACAAAGGTCATGGAGACGGTGGTTTAGCCGGTGGTCCATTTCAGTTCCACGAAGCAACCTGGGTCGGTATGCGAAAGCAAATGATCAAAGAAGGTCATGCCACTGAAATTGGTAGCAGATATGACTTCAAAGAAGCAGCTCGAACTACAGCTTGGGCTATTGCAAACGGTAGAGCTTTGGAGTGGGGACCTATTTTAAGAGAGTCTAAAGGTTCAAATCATGCCACCTGTCATGTCCCAAGTTGGTATTAAACACATTATTAAAAATGAAAAGGAGAGTTCAAAACAAAAAGAAATTACCGAAGTGCGGATGCAAGACATACGGACACCGCTCTTCAGTAAGACCAGCAAAACTCAACAGGTCGCTACACAAAAGTGGCTATTATGCCTGGTGGGTGAAAAAAGCACGAAGAGAGTTTGGTCAACTCGATGAAATAAAAAAAATCCCTAGTTGGCGCTAGGGAAGTAATTACAAGGAATTAACTATGTCAAACATAACACAGGCGCAACCGAAAATGCAACTTAGAAAAGCACAAAAGCAAAAAGCAAAACTCAGAATGGGTCTAGCTGGTACGAGCGGATCTGGAAAAACCTTCTCAGCCCTACTCTTAGCCAGTGGATTAACAAGCTGGGACAAGATTTGCGTAATTGATACTGAAAATGGATCAGCTGACCTTTATGACCATTTGGGTGACTATAACGTTTTACCTTTAACGGCGCCATTTTCTCCAGAAAGATACATTGAAGCCGTAAAAGCATGTGAAGAAGCCGGAGCTGAGGTCATCATCATTGACTCAATTACTCATGAGTGGGATGGAAAGGGTGGCTGTCTTGAAATCGTCGAAAAACTAGGCGGTCGCTATCAGGACTGGTCCAAGGTTACTCCTCGACACACAGCCTTTATTGAATCGATCTTGCAAAGCACAGCTCATATCATCACGACTGTTCGAAGAAAACAAGATTACGAGATGACCAAAGACAATAACGGCAAGATTAAAGTTGAAAAGGCAGGATTGAAAGAAATTACTCGAGAAGGCTTTGAGTACGAACTCACCCTATCGTTTGCCATTTCTCAAAATCACTATGCTGTGGCGAGCAAAGACAGAACTGGCCTTTTTATGGACAAGCCGGAGTTCGTAATTTCACCTGAAACAGGTTTGATTCTCAAGAACTGGTCTGAGAGTGGAGTAACTGAAATCTTGATCCAAGAATCTCAACTAATGGAACTGGAAAAGCTTTTAGATGTTAAGGGAAAGAGAAAAGAGCCATTACTTGAATTTTATAAAGTCGAATCTTTAGACAAATTAACCCTTAAACAAGCTCAAGCAGCTATCTCCAAGCTCAAAACCTACGAAGATGCTCCTCCTGAACCATCAGAAGAAGAGTTGGGTCGAATCGATGGAGACCAAATTGCCGAGGAAGTAGAAGCCGGTTTAGAGGCCGCAAAAAAAGCTAACACAAAGGAGTCCAATGAATAAATCAATAAAAGCACGTTGTTTCATGAAAGAAACAAAAGAACTGTTATATCCAGATTCATTTGAGCTTAGTTCAGCGAACATCAACCTTGAAGATAAATATTCAATTGTGAGTTTCTCAACAGGCAAGTTCGACTTAAATGGTCATGAAATATTTGGGGGTGATTTAGTTACCACCCCCTCAGGAACCCTCTACAAGATTATTTGGGTAGACAACTCAAGTATGTGTGGATGGGGAATGATGAGAATCCCTGGATTAAAAGCTTTGTTTGTAACAGATCTGTGGGAGAAGCTCGAAATCGTAGGAAATATTTACGAGAATCCTGAGATTTTAGAAAGGAGCTCCAATGTCTGACACAACTTCCGATAAGGTTTGGAACTTCTTAAAACCTGGAATTGATGCTGTTAAAGAGCTGAAGCTGCTCACAAAAACTCAAGTGACCAGATTAACTCAAGTGATCGATGACGAGTTGTCAGTAATCGAAGAAGAACAAGCCGAACGACAAGAAATTGAAGAGTAAAAAAATTATTAATTAGTGGCCTTGCTGCCCTCATACCTCTCACCGGGTGTGAAAGGACCTAATGAAACTGAGACCTGCCGTACTATGCATTTGGTATACCGATTCATTCGGAAATAAAAGACGAGAACCTCAAGGAAAATTCTTCTACCTTGATGGAAAGCCTGTATTTCTCGCCGACATGAACCCCAATAAGCTCTGGAGAAAGTTCAATGGCTATTCAATAGCTAAACAAATTCTCGAAGTTTTTTCAGAGCTTAAACTTCGCCCTCAAATTATTTATCGACTCAAATCTAGTGGTCTTTTGTACTACGCAAAACCTACCTCATTCACTACGAAGGGGATTATGGTTTCGTACGGTAATCACCAACAGTACATTCTTCCAATTAAGAATTTTGAAGCTAAACAAAAGGCATTGATTAATGAGCCCAAGAACTTACCTCTTCTCGATCTTGATCGTTGGAAGAAACTTGAGGAGATTAACTTCCCTGAACCAGAGCCAAGACCTTCAGCACCTCTAGAAAAGGCTCCGTTTAGTCTCAGCGAGCGGTTCAAACAAGTATGTAGTAACAAAACCCAATCACAAGGAGCACTGAACTAATATGGCACAAAAACGAATGATTGATAAAAAAATCAGTGTTTCTGAGAAAGTGGCTGATTTAAAGAGTGATAAAGCAAAGTTGCTCTATACATGGGCAATCCCTCACGCTGACGATTTTGGGCTTCTTCCTGGCTCTGCTCGAACTATTAAAGCAGAAGTCATGCCAATGGAAGAGATAACTATGGAAGACATTGGTTTCCATTTGGAAGACATGGTGAGGGTGGGCCTACTTAAAGCGGTCACGATTGAATCCAAAGAATATTACTACATTGTCGATTTCAACAAACATCAAACTTTAAAGAAGGATCGTCAACCACAAACAATTGTGAATATACCTTTGAACAAAGATCCTAAAAAGAGTTGGGATAGCCTGGAAACTTTAATTAATCAAAGTGTAAATTCCAAAATGGAAACAAGTATTTCCAAATTGGAAGACAATGGAATCCAAATGGAGTCTGAAGTGAAGAGAAGTGAAGATAAGGGAAGTGAAGTGAAGTTAAGTACTGGCATCGCTGTCGCGAGCCCAGTAAAAAACAAAAGAGTAGCTGACATTAGAGAGATTTTAAATAAAAGAAGCTTTGAAACTACTCAACCTTCTTCCCAGATTTCAACTGAATGGCAAGACAAAGCAATACGATACATGGAAGCTCTTCATCTCAATCTAGAAGGAATAACTCGATCAAGGTGGTTCAAAGTCTTCAAGGATGCTCAGTCAGGAAAAAATGCGGGGAATTTAGAAAAAGCGTATTCGTACTTAATTGATTATCCAGGCAATTTAGATGACGAAGGCAAATTGAATTACTTTTTCCATATTTATAACCACGGACTGAAAAGTTCGTAGAAAGGCTGTATGCCCACAGCACTCTTTAAACCTAATTTTGCTCAGATGAGCCCACGCAGGCAAAAACTGATCAAGCAAGTTCTTAGTGAGATCGTAAAACGTCCGCTAAGTATGGAGAAAACTGAGCAAATCTATCATTTTTGCTCATCTCATTACCGAAGCATTTGTGACAGCAAACGAGGTTACTTAGCTTCTAAGAAAAAGGAGGCCTAGTGAACACCGACAGACTCAATAAAGTAGATTACTTCATTTCATTCGTTTGTCGAATTGTCCTGACGGTTCTCTGCTTTGGGGCACTCATGATTCTCTCAAAGATAAGCGATAAGCCTGCCCTTGTTATGAATACATGTGGTGCCCTTGAGTCGTGTCAGGCTAACCATGGGCAATTTCGAACGTATCAAAGTAGGGAGCTACTCACATTTATGTGTGACGTTCCATTAAAACAATAAAGGCTTAAATGAAAATTTTATATTTCGACGTAGAAACCACAGGAAGAGATGCCGTGAAGAATGATATTACCCAGCTCTCTGGAGCTTTGGAAATTGATGGAAATATCGTTGAAGAGTTCAACTATAGACTTCAGCCAATAAACTGGGACACGGTTGAACCAGAAGCTTTAGAGGTAACGGGTATTAGTTTAGAAGAACTTAAAACGTTCCCTACGCCTGATAAAGCCTACAAAAGTTTTCTAGCGATGCTTGATAAACATATTAGTAAATTTGATCGTACAGACAAATTTTACCCTGCTGGCTACAACGTGCGATTTGACCTGGATTTCTTGGGTAATTTCTTTAAAAAGAACGGAAATAACTACTTTGGTTCGTACTGCAATTGGAAGGCAATTGATCCCTTGCCAATTCTGCAATTTATGGACGCACATAAAATGATTGCTTTGGAAAACTACAAACTGTCTACGGTTTGTAATCACTTTGGGATCGAAATTCAGGCTCATGATGCCATGAGCGACATTATGGCGACGAAAAAACTCATCGCCAAAGTACGAGGTTTTATATCAACCTCAGAAATTTTGTAATTATTTGAAATTTTATTTGGAGAAACTATGACTAATGAAAACACTAAAAACCTAATTGGACTTAATCCTCAGCCAATGACGCTTGAAGAATTACCAGATTTATTAAAACCTGCGGAGGTAGCTCAATATCTCAGAGTTTCTGTTTTTACTGTGAAGCGATGGGCTAAGAAAGGAGCTATTGCCTCAATGAACATTAACAGCAGAGGAGATATTCGAATTAAAAAAGAAGAAGTTTTAAAAATGTTTGAAAGGAAAAACTAATATGTTCATACCCGACAACGACAACGATCAAGTAAAGCCATCCATCACTATTGAGAATATGCCGAAGCTCTTAAAACCTTGTGAAGCAGCAGAAATCTTTAGAGTGACACCACTTACTGTTAAACGTTGGATCAAAAGAGGTCATTTGGAATCCACCAAGATTAATTCTCGAGGTGATAATCGTATACCAAGAGAGAGCGTATTGAGGTTAGCTGAAAAAGGGTTTGGAGCATAGCAAAGGTATTATGAGAAAAAACATCAAAAATTATACGAGCAGAGATACTGTCACCAAATCTCTCAATCATATTCAACAACTTTTAGCTTCTAAAAAGGCTGAAAAGATCATGATTGATTACAAAGATGGTGAACCAGTTGCTATTACTTTTTTAATAAATTCACCTAAAGGTTTATTGCCAATTAGATTGCCAGCCAGAATAGAAGGTGTGGCAGCGGTAATGTATGGGGCACGACTTAATCAACTAAATAACCAAGCTCTTGATCAAGTTAAGCGAACAGCGTGGAAAAATATCTTTGACTGGATTGACGCTCAAATTGCACTCGTTGAAACAGAGATGGTTAAACTAGAAGAGGTGTTCTTGCCCTATATAGTAATCGGCCAATATACAGTATTTGAAAAGTTTGAATCAGGTACTTTATTAGGAGATGGACAATGAAACTAGAACAACAAGTCGTCTCACCAGAACTCGCCAAACAAATTAAAGAAGCTGGTTATCCCCAGGATTCACATTTCTGGCATTGGTTTGATGATAATAAAAAATATATTGGTATTACTGATTGGCTTTCCATTACAGAACTAAACCCTGGTCATGGTCCATCTGATGTAGCCAAGTATAAAAATTATATTGCCGCCCCCACCGTCGCTGAGTTGGGTGAGAAGTTGCCAGGACTGATTAACTACAAAGGACTTAAAAACCTCTACGCTTCTTTTTACAAATCAGTACTTTTTGAATGTGGTTATTTTGATGTTGATGATAAGAGTTATTTTGAATCATCAGAAGACAAATCAGAAGCAGATGCCAGAGCCAAGTGTTGGTTATATCTGAAAAAGGAGGGTTTGCTATGACAGCACACTTAACTAAAGAACAAGAAGAACGGTTTGACGGGAAATTTAAAAAAATTACAGGTAATGACAGGTTGGGAGAGCACTGGATTACTGGCCTAAAAGGCATTGAGGAATATGAGTTAGTTGATGTGAAACAACAGATGGCTGAAGAGATTGAGAGAGCTGTGGAATTGGAGAGACTAAAGATTGCTAAAGACATGAAAAATGCTTTTGAAGCTCAAGGCAGAAATTTAGAAACATTAGATGGCTTTATGAACTGGTCTAGAGAATAACTAACTAACAAGGAATAAAGGATTTTATGGAAGAAAAGTATCTCAATTATGTGCATAAAAACGGGTATGTGTCAGGATATTTATTTAATCTAGTAGTTTACGCCATTATCTACAAACTGTTTGGCGTTGAGTGGCTAATTGTCTTTGGTATTGCCCACATCAACACTGATCAAGATTGGACAAACATTTTACTTTTTAAAAACAAAAAGAAAGAATAAAGGAGCTTATGAAAGAAAGATTTATACCCATGGAGGCCAAGGGTCAGGGTAACAAACCAAAGCCCCCTACAAAAAGAGAGGGAACTCAATGGAAGTGGAGAGAAGAAAAAGCTAAACCTAAGAAAATAAACGAAAGGAAAAAATGAGAATGTGGATTTTTAACATGCTTAGTTTATTTAGGGATAAATCTTGGGTGCATCCTCAATTAAGAGGTGTAGTTGATTGGATTCGTTATGAGGTACTTTTATGAAGTTAATTCAATTTTTAATAACACTAATGTTGATAATAATTATTATTTCATTTAGTTTTTGGTTTACATTTAATATGCCTTGCTGGGTTTATACCTATTCCCAAGTACCAGGAAGATGTGTTAGTTATTTTGTTACATAGGAATTCATGACAGAAGAAAAAGAAAAAAATACCAAAGGTGGAAGAAAAAACATAGATTGGCAATCTGCTTTTCGTTTTTATTGCTTACCTGATGAAAAGGGGCAGCTTAGAAGTTACTCTGATGTTGCAAAAAAATTTGAGGTTTCTGAGGTTTCTGTAGAAACTCATGGGTCAAATGAGGGGTGGGTGAAACTTAGGGAAAACTTAGGGAGAAAAGAGACTGCTCAGTTCCTTGAGGATAGAGCGGAAGCCCAAAAACAGGCAAATTTGAGACAGTTTGCTGCTTATCAAGAGATGCAGAGAGTTCTAAAAAATGAACTACTTTCTTTTGGAATTATGCAAGAAACTAACTCACCACATCGTGATGTTGGAGATCTGAAAAAAATAGCTGAAGCATTCAAGTTAGCAATGGATGGGGAACGAGTTATTTTAGGTCTCCCAACTAGCGTTAGTAAGTCGGAAGTTGACAATAAAATCAGAACTTTGGGAGAAGTATTAGATGATTTAGACAAAAAAGATCCTTATGAAGATTACTCAAGCCAGGTTGGCGAGCAAACTGTGGAGAATGAACCACCTGTACAAGATCAAGAACAAGCAGGGCAACCTAGTGACCTACAAAATGAACCCGGTTCAGAAGAAGCACGTCTTGGAGAGATCGAAACACAGGTACAACCTAATCCTTAAAGCTCGTCAGCATGGAATGACCACACACTATTGTATTGAGCTCCTCGATGATGCGCTCTGGGTGCCTGGTACCTCATGTGCCATTATTGCTCATGAACGAGAGGCTCTTGATCGTATTTTTGAGATTGTTAAGAGAGCATATGTTAATCTTCCCAAGGAAATCAAACCTGAGACTAAAACAGATACTAAACGGGCATATTATTTTGCAGAGCGATTTGATGGTAAGGTACTCGACAGTAGCATCTATGTTGCTTTAAAGCTTCGCTCGGGTACTGTGCAGCATCTACACATTACTGAAAGTTCCAAAATCAAGGATCGCCAAGAGCTAGTTTCCGGTAGTAAGCAAGCTGTTCCTCTAACTGGTCGAATCAGTGAGGAAACAACGGGTAATGGGTACGAAGGTTTCTACGATGCATACATGCAGGCTCACTCAAACCTAAATCCGGGTGATCTAGACTATAAAACCTACTTCTATCCGTGGTTTGACAACCCAGAATACTCAATTGAGGGAGAGCTTGATGAATTAAGTGCCCACGAAAAGGAATTGGTGGGAAGATATAAACTTACTCCTGGTCAGATCCTTTGGAGACGATGGAAAGTACGAGAGCTTGCTCAGGGCAATACCGTCTTTGGATTAACAGGTGAGCAGCTTTTTAAACAAGAATACCCTAGCACTATTCAGGAAGCATTTCAGTCTGCTGCAGGCAATGTATTCACAGCTGAAAAACTTGATTCACTTAATCAAAGCGCTCCAATTCGAAGCACTGAATTTGGTCTCAAAATTTGGAAAGAACCCATTGCTGATCACAACGAGGTTAATCCTGACACGGGGCGAGAGGAATTTGTTAAAGCTCACAACTACATTGTGGGGGTAGATCCGAGTGATGGTAGTGGAGCCGACTTTGGATGTATTGACGTTTGGGATGAAGAGACTTTTGAACAGGTCGCACAATTCTACGGAAAAGTGCGTCCGGACGAACTATCAGAAACCATCAAAAAGGTTTGTGAACTATATAACAATGCATACGTTGGAGTGGAAAATAATATGCTCTCGACTATTCTCTTTTTGTCAAAGATCTATGATAATTATTATTCAGAAGTGGTCATTGATGAGAAAACAAATAGGCGAACTAAAAAGCTTGGATGGAATACAAATAGTAAGACGCGCGATGTGATGGTTGATGACTTTATTGTGTATTTTGAAGAGGGTCATTTAAAAATTAATTCGGCTATCACTATATCGGAAATGAAAACTTTTGTGAGAAAGGACAATGGGAAAAGGGAACATGCTGACGGCAAACACGATGATACTTTAATTGCAGCGATGATAGCTCTGCAAATGAAGAAATATCGAAAGCCAAGAGCACGAGCCTTCGAAAATAAAGCAGAGGGATTTTAGGAAATTATGGCAACACCAGCTCAGACAAACCAGCAGAAAACTCAACCCGTTATCCAGGGGCTTACTTTTCCATATGAGGCAAGTAAAGGACGCATCGATCAGTACGCCTTCTATCAAAAAATATTTGAGGGACAACATTTCGAGGCTTTTAGTATCAAAATTGATAGTGAAAAGTTTACTAAGGAGTATGGAAAGCTTAAATATATTGTAGCCAACTTTGGTGGATTAATCTCAAAGGTTGTTGCAGATATGCTTTTTTCTGAGCCTCCAAAAATTACAGTACCAGATGGAGATCAGGAGTGGGTAGATGGGTTAATTGAAGAAAATAAACTGCACATTCAGAACTATGAGTCCGCTCTCTCAAATTCAGCCATTGGTGATGCGCTTTATAAAATGCGTACTGGAGACCGAGAAGAATCTTCAGATGAGCAAAGAATTTTTATAGAAGATATTACCCCAAGTATTTATTTTCCACTTATTCAAGAAAATAATGTCCGTGGTAAACCAACTGTTGAAGAATTAGCTTGGGTTATTAAGATTGGTGATAAAAAGTACCTAAGAAAAGAAATTCACGAGCCGGGAAAAATCACAAACAAACTTTATTTATTAGAGAATGAAAAGATAATGGCTGAGGTAGATCTCTCCTTACTTGGCAACAGCGCTCCTCCAAAAGAAGTGGATACCGGAGTTAATTTCAACCTGATCTATCACACTCCAAATTGGAAAACTGGAAGACATTATTTTGGAGTAAGTGACTACGCTGACATCTTAACTCTGATTTATGCCTTAAATAATCGGCTAACAAAAGTTGATAATATTTTAGATAAGCATTCTGATCCAATTTTAGCTTTACCTGAGGGTGTATTGGATGAGAAGGGTAAAGTGAAACGGTCATCACTCCATATGTTTGAGGTTCCTGCGGGCAGTGGTGAAAAACCTGAATATGTTGTATGGAATGCTAGTTTAGAGGCAGCTTTTTCAGAGATCGATAAATTGGTCGAGTTTATGTTTATGTTCTCTGAAATCTCACCAGACTCAATGGGAATGGGTAAAGGGCAATCAGATTCTGGTCGGGCACTAAAGCTTAAGTTAATGCGTACCATTGCCAAAACAGCTCGCAAACGACTTTACTACGACCAGACGTTGAAGGATTTGATCTTCGACGCTCAAGTATTGGGTAAAGAGCACGGGATCAAAATCAACGGGAAAACCCTATCCAAAGAGCCCGTTCGACCTGAAATTGAGTGGTTTGACGGCTTGCCAATTGACCAATTCGAACAAGTTCAACTAGAAGAAATGAAGATTAGCGCGGGTTTAAGTAGTGAAGAAGATTCGATTATGAGAATTGAAGGGGTTGATGAGGACTCAGCTAAAAACAAAGCTAAGGAGATACGAGAAGGCAAGCAAATCAAAATGGTGGAGATGGGTTTCTCTAATATAAAGAAACCAGCTGCCAAAGATGATACTCTTTCAGACAAAAAAGAGGCTAAGCCAGCTCAATAGGCTATGGCTAGACCAACTGAAGTACCAGTTAATGAGAGAGAAATAGCACGCATTACGTCCGTCTATAAAAATGCGTATGCTGGTGTTTTGGACTCAATTCTTAAGTCGCCATTACTCAATAATTTTCATAGAACCCAAGTACTAGCTCAAATCAAAGAAATTCTCAAAGAACTAGGCCATGAGACTCAAGACTTTACTGATGGATTTATCAAGGCTCGCTATGAAAGTGGGTTTCAAGATGCGACGACTGAACTTAGCAATATGGGTTTACTCAATAAAACGGGATTTAGTCTTATTCATAAGGAAGCGGTGTCTGCTCTAGTAAGTGAAACGCAAATGGCTTTTGGTGAAAGTATATCCGGAGTTTACCGATCAGCAACTAACTTACTTAGTCAGGCAGTGAAAGAGCAAATTAAAGCTCGTCTCGCTGAAGGAACAATCACAGGTGAAACCAGGAAAAAAATCTCGGACACAATTAAGGCAACTCTATTAGATGAAGGCATGAGTGCTCTAGTAGATAAGGGTGGAAAGCAGTGGACTCTAGATCGATATGCCGAAATGTTAGTTAGGACAAAAGCTGTTGAAGCTAGAAACACAGCGCTTGCAAATAGAATGCTTGAAAACGGCTATGATTTAGTTGAAGTTAGCGATCATCATTCAAAACACAAATCTTGCGCTGATTGGGAAGGCAAAATTTTATCCCTAACGGGAAGTACTCCAGGATACCCCACATTAGATCAAGCTAAGAAAGCCGGTCTATTTCATCCCAACTGTAAACATGCGATTAATGTTATTCACTTCGATCTTGCTGCACAAACCAGTGCATATAGCTCACGTTCGCTTACCTATTCTAACCCTCAGTAACATCACTTTAATTAACTAAAGTGTATCAAAAATGATGTACTTCTTTGTATTCTAAATTGCTTTCACAATTGTCAAAATGATGATGCACTAAATTAGATGTTTGTTGTTCTTTGTTATGAAATGACATAGGCAATTACCAAATAATTTGATGCAAATTATTCCTGTAGTGGGCAGACCACGTAAAAAACTGAATAAGGAATTTATGACTGAGGCTAATGCACCTGCCCAAAGTACACCACCAACTGGGGATCAAAACCCACAAGGAGGAGCAAGCACACCTAACACCGATAGTTCGAGCGATTCAAACAGTAATGCGCTTACTGATGATCAAATTGAACTTGCGTTAAAAGATGAGCGCGTATGGAAACATCCTCGATTCAAGGAAACCCGTGAGCAAGCAAAACTTGCTAAACAGCTCCAAGAGGAGAAGCGATTGGCAGAAGAGCAGCAGCTAAAGGATCAGAACAAGTGGAAAGAGATTGCTGATAAAAAAGAAGGCGAAATTCAACAAATCAAGACGAAGGCAGCGGAAACTGCAATAACTGCAGCCATTCAAGCAAAAGCCGTCGCCAAGGGTATTGTTGACCCAGACGCAGCAGCTAAATTAATTGATCGTTCAAAGATCAGTTTAAGTGATGAAGATTGGTCTATTAGTGGAGTCGAAGAAGCAATTGATTCTTTAATCAAGGATAAACCTTACTTGGTTGCTAAAAACGCTCCTAAACCGCCAATTGGCTCACCAACAGCTCCCGCAGATGGTAATCAACCACCCATGAAATTCAAACTCTCACAGCTCAATGACCATAAGTTCTACAAAGAGCATGAAGCTCAAATAGTACAAGCGATGAAGCTTGGGCTCGTTGAGAATGACATGCAACAGTAGTACTAATAAGGAGGCAAAATGCCTGAGAATGTATTAAATAACACAACTAACGCAGTTTTTATCCCAACTCTGATTGCTAACAAAGCTCTTGGACGTTTTTCTTCGTACTTAAACCTCGGTAAAACCGTTGCTCGTAGTTCTGATTATGTGACTGCTCAAGTCGGTCAAGTAATTCAAGTTCCAAAGCGTGGTACTTTGAGTGCTAATGATAAAACCGCTGGTAATGAATATACAAAGCAAAACCCAACTGCTACCAATGTAAGCGTTACCTTGAACAAGCATAAGGAAGTTACCATCGCCATCGATGACGTGACTAAAGTGTTAGAAAATCAAAATACTTTAGATGGTTACGCCGAAGACGCTGCTATTGCTTTAGCTGAGGCTGTTGAGGATGAATTGGCTTCATTGCACTCTTCATTAACCAACACCGTCTCTTTTGATGCAACTTCCAGTGCTACTAAAAAGGCTTCTCTGTTAGCTCTCCGCAAACGTTTTGTAGACAACAAAGTACCTAAAGTAGAAAACAAGTATCTCTATGTTGACCCTAGTGTCATGAATGAGTTACTTGAGGAAGCAGACTTCACTCAGCAACAAACCATCGGTCAAGCTCAAAACACCATCGAAGGTCGTGTTATGCGCTTATATGGTTTTGACATCTTTGAGTCTCAAAGTGTGAAACGATCTGGTTCTCCAGGTTCATTACACAACTTAGCTTACACTCGAGATGCTTTCGTGTTGGCTTCCCGCCCATTACCTCAAGTTGGTCCTGGATTGGGTACAGTGTCAACTGTAGTGAATTCTGAAGATGTAGGTTTGAGTCTCCGTGTGAACATGCGCTATGACGGTTCAATTGGCGCTCACATCGTTACTTTAGACTTGCTCTTCGGTGTCGCTGTCTTAGACACTCGCCGAGTTGTTGAATTAGAGAGTTTCTAAACTCTTTAGTTAATTAAGCAAAAAAACCAGGGGGAGGGGTCCTTAAGTGGGCCCTTCCCCAGATAAATTAGGTAATTATGATTTTAAAAAATCAAGGTGGTAGATTGGTCGAGATTGATAGCGAGAAAGAAGTTCAACAGCTACTCGCCACCCACCAATTCACCATCCCTACTCCTCAAGAACAAGAAGAATACCGAAAAGAAAAAGAATATCGCTATAAACTAATCACAGGCGTTATCCCTCACCCCGAAGAACAAACACCCGGCAACACAGACTACGAAGTTTACTTTAGTAGTGTCAATGAAAGTGCTGATGGCTATGGAATGAGTCGTCAACACATCAAGTCGGAGTTGCAAAAGTTGGGTGTGAAGATTTCCGAAGAGTTTAAACACCAGAAAATAGGCTTTTTATACCACAGCCCCTATGCTGTTAAGCGTTTGGAGAACCCAATTAAAGTACTTTTCACAATGTTTGAGAGTGACAAGATTCCTGAAGACTGGGATGAATATTTGCGCCATGTTGACAAAATAATTGTTCCTTCTGAGTGGTGTGCTAATGTTTTCAGAAAAAGAGGATTTTATCCTGAGGTGGTTCCGTTAGGCTACAACACCAAAGCTTTCAACTACGTAGAGAGAAACGACAAAGAGAAAACGCATGAGCCATTTGTATTTCTCCATTACAACGCATTCAATCTGAGAAAAGGTTTTACTGAAGTGGCTAAAGCATTTATTAAAGAATTCCAACCTGACGAAAATGTAAAAATGATCTTCAAAACCACGTTGGAGCATGCCCCGCTTCCGTTCCCACCCAGCAAATACCCGAATATAGAAGTGCAGTTAGGTAAGGTCAGCGATAAAGAGTTGGCAAAACTATGTGAGAAAGCGGACTGTTTTGTATTCCCGAGTAGAGGTGAGGGTTTCGGAATAACTCCTCTTGAAGCTATGGCTACTGGATGCAGTGCAATTGTGCCAAATGCCCATGGCATAACTGAGTACTTTAATCCTGAGTATATGTACGAGGCCAAAGTTCGTGAAATGTGCCCGGCTGTCTATAGTCGCTACAAAGGCAGAGATGTTGGAAAAATGGTGATTTGCGATGAAGATGACCTTGCAGCAAAAATGCGTTATGTAGTTAGCCACCTTGAGGAGTGTCGAGCAAAGGGGAAAGCAGCGTCAGAGTACGTCAAGAAATATAGTTATGAGGAAACGGCTACTAAGCTCAAGTTGATTTTTGACAACTTAGTCAAAAACAAGATCAAAGACTCGAATAGTAATCAAATTAAATTGGAGGAAATATGAAACCAATCGAGAAAACCACTGCTGTAGTTGTTGAAAATGCTAAAGAGAACAGTGTCCAAGAAAAGTTAGTTAAACAACGACCAAGATTCGCCTACATACACGTAGGCTGTTCGGGACATGCTTTTTATTTGCATGCCAAGCCAAGATCTGGAGAGCCCATCCAGGGCTTTGACTACGAAGGCAATCCATTAAAAGGTGAAGTTAAGTGTAAGAGTTGTGGTGCAAAAATGAGTCATTTTAAGACTGAAAATATTATTGAATTAAAATAATGAGTCATACTAAAGCTCAAAAAACTGGCAAAATTGGTGTTAAATACACTGGTGCTTTTCTAGATTTCTCAGGATACGGAGAAGCTACTAGACATGACATTGGTGCGTTGCATGAAGCTGGAATAGCTATTCAAACGGAGTACGTCCATTTTACTCATGAGGTTGCTGATTATGGTCGATTGGGCTCGCTTTGCAAACGCCTGCAAAATATTTCTGAGAATTACAGAATCAAAATTCTTCATCTCACTCCAAACATTTTTCCTCGTTTTAAAGAAGAGGGTTGTTACATGATTGGTAGGGTCTTCTGGGAAACCGACAAATTGCCACCCGACTTTGCTCAAGGTTGTGAGGTTCTTGATGAAATATGGACTGGAAGCGAAACAAATAAAAAAGCGATTGTAAATGCAGGGGTAAATAAGCCAATCTTTATTATTCCTGAGGCTATTGAAACTACTGTTTTTCCTCCTGAACCATATCAGGAAAGTGTAATTAATGGAAAATTTGCTTTTTATTCTATTTTTGAGTGGACGACTAGAAAAAACCCCGATGCCCTTTTAAGAGCATATTTTCAAGAGTTTAATGAGCAGGACAATGTATGTCTCATGCTCAAAACCTATGTAGATGACTTCACTTCTAACAAAAAGGATGAAATTAAAAGTGAAATAAAAGCTATTATTGCCAGCCTCAACCTCAGTTATCGACCGCCTATTTATTTATATACAGACCTTATGGATCGGCATCAAGTGCATCGATTTCATGCTTCTGGTGACTGCTTTATCAGCACAACCAGAGGTGAAGGGTGGGGTGTTCCTCAAATGGAAGCTATGTTATTTGGAAAACCGGTTATCACTACGCAGTCAGGAGGAATTGCAGACTACTTAACACACGAGGAATCAGCACACATACTTCCTACCTTTCCCGAAAGAATCACTCACTCCTCGAGAAACTCACAGTGGTACCGCTCAGATCAGAATTGGAGTGGAGTTTTGATTAAAGATGTACGGGAAGCCATGAGAAAAATTTACAGTGATGCTGAATACAGAAATAAAATCGCTGAAGGGGGTAATAAGCTTGTCAAAGAAAGATTTAGTCTCAGCGCTGTTGGTGAATTAATGAAATCTAGACTTGAGGAAATTTAAATATGAAGATTTTATACATTTCATGCCATCAAGTGCTCGAATACGACGAAGTTAAGCTTTTTCATGAGCTGGGTTTTGACGTTTTTTCAACGGGAACCTATGCTTACCCCCACTTCCGACCGGGGATGATTCGCCCTGGTTTACCAGAACTTACTCACTATCCTGAGTTAGAACGATTGGCGAGTACGATTGTGAGTAGTGGCTATGCAATTCCCTCAGAGCTTATTGAATGGGCTGACACCATCATTTTCATGCATCTACCCGAAGCAATGGAAAAAAATTGGGAAAAACTGAGACATAAAAGAGTTATTTTTAGATCAATTGGTCAATGTGTTGCACATCAAGAGAGAATTCTGGCTAGGTTGGTAAAAGAAGGTCTTCAGATAGTACGTTACTCACCTATGGAACAGGAGTTACCGGATTTTGCTGGCTTGAACGCAACTATTCGCTTTTATAAAGATCCGAGCGAGTTTCGAGGTTATACAGGAGAAAATCCTCTAGTAATTAACTTTTCCCAATCAATTTTACAAAGGCAATCGGAGTGCCATTATCAAGAAATTAATCAGATCATGAGTGGTTTCGATGCAAAAATATTTGGAACAGGAAACGAGAACTTGGGATCAATGAATGGGGGGCAGGTTTCGTATGAGGAAATGAAACGCCTAATGAGAGAAAGTAGGGCCTTTATATATGGCGGAACCTGGCCTGCACCCTACACTTTGTCATTAATTGAAGCAATGATGTCAGGAATTCCCGTCGTTGCTCTAGGGAAAAAACACGCAGAGCTTGATCGAGGACTAAGTTTTTATGAAGTTCATGACATTATACAAAACGGCGTGCACGGGTTTGTTTCCAACGACGTCAGTTACTTAAAGAGCCAGGTCGAATACTTAATCAACCACAAAGAGACAGCAATTAAGATTGGCGAGCAGGGGCGACAACGCGCAATTGAATTATTTGGCAAAGAAACTATTAAAAACCAATGGGAGAGCTTTTTGAAAGGCTAATCATGAAAGAACCAATTGTTGCCGGAGTAACCTACCAACTTATGCAAATGGATCCAGAACTGGCTTTATTTGATGAAGGAAAGTGGGGAGGAACAGAAAGTGAGTTTTTAGCTTTTAATGACGCTGGTGTCGAGATGGAGGTTGGAGAGTTCTTTTACTCGATGGTTCGACTGCTAAAACCCAATCGCGTACTGGAGACAGGAACACACTGGGGTATTGGAGCTATGTATATGGGTATGGCTCTCAAGCACAATCAAAAAGGGAAGCTAACTACTATTGAGTTTTTGCCACCAATCTTCGAGAAGGCCAAGGCTCGAATCGAACAGTTGGGGTTAGGGGAATATGTTGAAAATCTGCTTCAAGATGTGGTAACTTATCAGCCTACAGAGAAGTTTCAATTTATATTGTTAGACACTGAGCCACAAACCCGATTTGCGGAGATGGGAAAGTTTTGGGATTCGCTTGATGAAGGTGGGTTCTTATTTATCCATGATTTGCACCGTCACATGCACCAAATTCCTAATGATGAGCACGGTTTTGCTTGGCCATATGGTCTAGTTACAGACTTTATGCACAACCTGGTAATAAATGGAAAAGCTCGACCAATTCATTTTTCAACTCCTCGAGGTCTAACGGGATTTTATAAAGTTAGTCAAGCAGATTACAACTGGAGTCGAAGTGTTGTCCAATCATCTGTTCCTGGTCACTACCATAGTGGAAATAACATATCTATTGAAAGCAGTAATGTCTAGAACTGCCCTACTCCCTTCTTCTGGCGATCCCTTCTTATTAACCTTCTGGTTTGGTCAGTTCCTAAAGGTGTGGCAAAACGAGGTAGATGAGTTGATTATTCATTTAAATGGGTATGCTGAGGCAGAGGTGGTCGAGTATGTTCGGCAGATGGTATTGTTGAGCCCCAAGGCAAAGTTTATACACACACCCTCAACAGTTACTCATGGAAATTCGATTGATCTTATGTTGGATGAGGTAAAAACGGATTTAGTGGTTTTGCTTGAAGAAGATGCCCCAATATTTAAACCTGGAACCATTGACTACTGCTTTAAATACATAGAAGAACAAGGCTATGAAGTAGTGGGGTCTAAGCGAGGCAGCTGTGCGTTAGAGATCTTAGAGCGGGCAAAAGAAGTGTGGGGCTTGGACTACTCTGGTTATGGTGATCAGGGGTGCAATTTTTGGCCTTGTTTTCTCTTCACTAAAACCCAAATTTTAAAAGATACTGACAGGAATTTTGACAGTAAACAATGGAAGGCTGGAACCTATATTCCCGAGCTTGATTGGACCACTTCTACCGATGTACACGGCGACACCTTCGTTAATACTTCGCTACAACTTCGTGCGAAGAAATGCCGAATAAAAGAAATCCCACAATATCACTGTTATACCGACGACATGCCAGACTATGAAAAGAAAATGGGGATTTATGATGGTTATGCCCCATGGGTTCACATTGGTTCTCTCTCAAGTTGTTTTAATGGAGCTTTGGTTGATGATACCAATAGGGCACTGGGTAGAAGATTGGTTGAAGCACCCAAATCGGACTACCCTCTCCAGGCAAATACGGTAGGGGAGAAGCAAGAGTGGGAAAGAAGATTGGTTTGGCTTTCTATTGCATATTCGGGTTTTCACTCAAACGATTATTTAAGCAAAGAAACCAAAGACATTCTCAAAGTATTTTCAATTGAGTACGGAAATGCGCTAGAAAAAGCAGTCAGATATTTAGGACTAAATAAGGAGAGGATGTTCCAAAGAATGAAGATTTACTTGGAATTACTTAATAAATATGTTTGACCTCATCGTCACCTGGCCAACCCACTGCGATTATCCTATTTTCAGAAAGTTAATTAGAGAAAATAGAAAACGATTTGGAGAAGTAATCATCACATTTAGTGATGCAAACAATATCTTTAATAGAGTTGACTTTGTGAAGCAAACAATGAAAAAAGATGATGTTACTTTCTTGCGAGCTAACTCTAGGGGTGGTGATTGGAGAAATGAAGCAATTCAAGAATCTCTAAAAGAGAGTCAATCCAAGTGGGTTTTGTTTATTGAACAAGATTTTATTATCCATAAGCCAGAGCAGTTTTTCTTCAATCTTAATATTGAAATGCCTAAATACGATGTTATTGGTTTTAAAGAAGGAGAGAGATTGCACCCTGGTTTCTTGTTAATTAGAAGAGAGTGCTTAAATCAGACCTGTCTAGATTTCGGGATAGTACCCAACAAACTTGATCATTTTGGTCTGATAACAAAAGACATTACTCGCCTTGGATTTAAGGTTGGGCTACTTGACGACTTAGGCCTTGAGAGAAAGAAGCACTATTATCACATGAATGGTTTGAGTCACAACCTAACTCTTATGCAGCAAGGCGAAAAAGTTACCTATCAGCCGGATATGTTCTTAAGTTACCTAAGAAGTTGTGCTCAAGCTGGCATCGAGCTTCCCAGCGACTTCTTTTTGTACTATCACCGTATGAAAGAAACAAATGCTTAAAGTTTTTGCCGACTTTCATCACGCATCCCTATTACACTCGCTGATCATGGTTTTTGAGGGTAGATTTGGTGGTGAGTTATATCGACCAATAGGGATTGAGTGGGCTGAAAAAGGATTTTGGAAAGTATTCGACCACCCTGCTACTCAACAACAGTATTTGGCAATCGGCGGCGCGACACCAGATGGAACTAAACCTCTCAACGAAGTAGAAAGCTCAGAGGCCTGGTCAAATAGGATCCCATCTGATCATGTGTACCATTGCAAAGATATTGATAGTGGTTTTACCAATAAAGCGATCACATTTGATGGCTTTATGTCAATGCCATTTGACTTTGTGATTGCTTCACTACCTCAACACATTGAACCATTTCGTAAGCTTTGTGACCTACATCCTAGCAAACCAAAGCTTATTTATCAAATTGGAAATCAATGGAATATTGAACCCCACTTCGCTCACATGATTAATGGAGTAATGGCATCTGCTCAAGTTGTTCACAATTACCCCGTAAGAACTATTCAATACCATCAAGAGTTTGACCTCAAAACCTTTTACCCACATAAATTTGAGGGCACTAATGAGATACCCAAGGAAAAAACAGCTTACAGTTTCATTAACGTACATCAAGACATGCCAGACTACAGTCTCTTTCTCTCCTTAGAGGCAAGTAGACCAGACTGGAATTTTAAAACTTATGGGGGTCAATGCAGAGACGGATCGATGGATGGCAGTGAGCAGCTGGCTAACAAAATGAGAGAGGCGATGTTCATTTGGCACGTTAAAGCAGGTGGAGATGGGTATGGTCATGTTTTATACAATGCAGCTGCTATAGGCAGGCCTGTTATTGTTAAAAAATCATACTACTCTGGCAAACTAGGTGAAGAACTATTAATTGATGGTAAAACGTGCATTGATGTTGACGGTCTAAATTTAGACCAGATTTGGTCTAAGCTAGACCATTATAGTCAACCTGAGCAGTACATAGCTATGAATGAAAATGTGATTAGTAACTTTAAAGAGAAAGTAAATTTTGATTCAGACGCCCTGAAAATCAAGTCATTTTTAGATAATTTGTTAGAAATCTATTAATTTGCCCAAAACTCCCTTTTTTTGCTAAAGATTGCCAAGGTTTGCGAAATTTCTTTAGCTATCTCCTGTTGCTAAACTTATTTTAATGAAACCTTGTGTTGAAGTATTCAATAGGTAAAAGGTAAAAAATATGGCAGCAACATTCGCATTCGACAGAGATCACGGTACACAAACTGGCTCACCTACTCGTGGAACCACTACTAGCGCTGGTGTTACTGACGTAAACTGGAAGAATTCCGACACAGAAGCAACTGCGTACTCCGCTGCCCCGATCACTGCAGGTAACAACTCTTATGATAATTGGCTTTTTGGTCATTTCTCTGGTACTTACAACCAAATCTCAGCGGGACTTTGGGCTCACACCGCAACGGCATTTGGTACAGGATTAACTCTAAAGAGCACTCCAGCTTGCACTGGCGATGGTGACCGCTTACTGTATACAACTCCCTCTGCTTCAGCTAACGCTAACTTAACCGTCGATGCCACCTCAGCAATTGCCATTGGGTCGGGAGTAGCAGTATTTTTCGGCGCAACTGGTCCCTATGCTACAGGCAAAGCCTCTTCAACGACTTCAAACCCAGCGTACACCAACTATCTGACTACTCAATTGCAAACATCGGGTAGTGCAGCAGCTGGTGATACAGCAACCGTCACCATGACTTTGCAATACAACGAAAACTAAGGAATATATGGAAAAACTAATCTTTAACGCTCAACTCCAAAAAGAAACCACTCACACTCTTGAGGTTGACGATAACAACGAAATTGTAGCTACCTGCACTGAAACAGGCCGACAACTGAAATTCCCTAACGTTTCTGAAGCAGAATTTGATGTTTTGGTTGCCAAACATAATGAGTCTAATGTTGGTCAAAGAGCAAAGAAACCTTTATTTGGAGGTGCTACTGAGGAAGCTTCTCAACCCGAATAACATGCTTGAAGGCTTATCAAAAGGCGTTTAGTCAAAAACACATCGCAATGCAATGCGAGAAAGCCCAATACAATGGCAACACAATTCGGTGATAAAAAACTCAAACTTAAATATCTTTTCACAGCATTTTTTGAAGATGGTCATGTCATAAGTCAAACTCCGGAAGATGTTTCAACAATAGATCCAGAAAAAAGATCCGCTTTTTTTGATGTACTTGAGTATGAAAAAAAATCAAAATTGATGGCATTTAACTTACTTAATCCTGTGCTTAAAGAATATATTGAAGTGAATTTGAATACAGGCGAATTTGATGTTCACGGCATAAAAATCAATATTGCAGATCAAAACTTCGAACCCACCGAACCATTAAGACTTGTTTACTTTCGAGAAACTCGTATCGAAAGCGATGTAAAGATGATAGCTGGTCAAAAAGATGATTTATTGGCTCAAAGGTTTTACGTTAATAATTACTTCATTGGATGGCAAACCACCGTAGATGGTAAGAATGTTCAACGGACTATTGCGTTAGGCGGTACATGAAGCAAGTAGCCACTGGAAGAAACGGGAATAACCTTGTAAATAACGCCACACGTTATAACCCTCTATTTTTTCCCGACCTTCAGTCAGGTTATTCAGCAACCGCTACAGACTTTGAACAGATCATCCCTTCTACTGGAAAACTTAGAAATCTTAAAGTAAAGATAGATGCAGTTGCTGGCGCAGCTAAAAGCTACACATTCACTGTTATGGTTAATGGCGTTGCTTCTTCATTGGCGGTAACCATTTCTGGAGCAACCGACACAAGGGGGTTAGACACTGACGAAATTTCTGTCAGTGCCGGCGATCGTGTCAACCTTCGAACTACTGCTTCTGGTACCCCTACAGCCACCCCTTCCTCGTGGTCGGTTGAGTATGAATCTGACACCGCACAAAGATTTATAGTTATGGGTGCATCAGGGGGAAACGTAGATGCGGCTGGCACAAGATATAATGCTCTTTTTCCCCGTCAAAACATTTGGCAGTCTGCCTCCACGACTTATCTTGTAAGATCTGTAGCCCCTATTGAGGCTACTATTAAATCTTTCTATGTCAATTTAAATGGATCTCCAGGGGCGGGAAAGAGCTATGCAATTTCTATTATGAAGAACAACTCGGAAGAGGCTTCTTCAATTGTAACAATTGCCGATGCTGCTACATCTGGAAATGTCACTGGTTTGAGCATCAACGTGGCTCGGGGAGACTATTTCACAATAAAGGTAACACCTACGGGCACTCCAACTGCTCGTCAAGTAAGATGGGGTGTTGAATTTCAGCCCGACACTGATGGTGAAAGTTTTATTTCCTCTTCTACAGATCACTCTTTTGGCACCGACCACTATGCGGGTATGGGAAGTGTTCCCAATGATGGTGGCACTGAAAGTCAAGTCAAGGGTATCGTAGGACCAACAGCATACGTAATCAAAGATTTGTACGTTAAATTGTTACTGGCCCCAGGTGCGAGTAAGAGCACCGACGTTTATTTTCGCGTTAATGGATCAAGCACTGCTCTGTCAGCTTCCATAAGTGGCACCAACACCGTGGGTGAAGACACTACCGACGAAATTACGCCTGCAGAAAACGATGAAATAAACTTTTTCATTGACAACGTGAATACACCAGCCCACTCGGGTGAGTTAATGAGTGTAATTCAATATATTGCTCCTGGCGGAGGTGATGTCACAACACCTCAAACAATTACAGGTAAAGCTAGGATAGAGAAAGCGGTAAGTCAAACCGTGACAGGTAAGGCGAGAATTCAAAAAGCAGTAACTCAGACTATTGCCGGTCTAGCCAGAATCACTACCTCGGTTGCTAGAACTATTAATGGTGTGGCAAACATCAACAATAATACTTTACAAACCATCACTGGCAAGGCGAGGGTTCAGAAGGCAGTAACCCAGACAATTCAGGGCATAGCCCGCATCACAGTTTCCACCCTCCAAACTATTCAAGGTAAAGCTTCAATTCTTAAATCAACCACCCAGAATGTCCAAGGGGTCGCTCGAATTGAAAAAAATGTTACACAGATTGTCCAAGGTGTAAGTCGTATTCAAAAAGCAGTGACGCAAACAATCCAGGGTGTAGCGCGAATCACCGCGTCAGCCTCTCAAGTCATTCAGGGAAAAGCACGAATCACGGCAAGTACAAGTCAAACGATGCAAGGCAAAGCCAGTATCTTAAAGTCAGTTTCTCGCACTATTGATGGTGTTGCTTCGATCGTAGCTGGTGCTACTCGTGATATTACAGGTGTGGCCCGCATCACTGCTTCAACTCTTCGCACGGTTACTGGTAAAGCATCGATTCTCAAAGCTGTCACACAAACGATTCAAGGAACTGCCCGGATTCAAAAGTCAGTTACTCAAACAGTACAGGGCGTTGCCCGGATTGCCAAAGATGTAACCCAAACAATTACGGGCAAATCAAGAATTGAAAAGAGCGTGGCACAAACCGTGACGGGCTTAGCTCGAATTGAGAAAGCCGTCACTCAGCTAATTACGGGCTTAGCTCGAATCACGGCAAGTACAAGTCAAGCGATTCAGGGTAAGGCCCGTATTGAAAAATCAGTAACCCAAACAATTACAGGAAAATCACGCGTTGAAAAATCCACAGCGCAGAACATTGTGGGTGTCTCTCGATTACAAAAGGCTGTCAGTCAATTAATTACGGGCTTAGCCAGAATTCAAACCACTCCTACCCAAACCATTCAGGGGACTTCCCGAATTGAAAAGTCTCAGAGCCAGATCATAACTGGTGTCTCAAAAATTTCTGCTGTTGTTCAAAGAACAATCACGGGTAAAGCTTCCGTTTTGTCACCTTACCAAACCCAAACTATCTCTGGCAAAGCATACATTTTGAAAAGACGTTGGAACCTCAAGAGGGTTGTAACATGGTATAGTAAAAATACACCTATTTGGTCTATCAAAACTAATCAAATCTGGTACAAAAGGAGCACAACAGAATAACTATATGTCATCACGTCGTCAATATTTAGCACAATCAGAACTCGTAGAGTTCGCAAACATCACCATCGAAGATGCCACAGAGGCCGATGATCAGATTTCTCAAGCGGAAGAGTTAATCGATTCCTATGTTGGTTTTGTCCAACCATTTTTTTGCGGAAAATTAGAGGGTAAAGCTTTTGCGGGATCAGCAACATCTATTACTCTAGAGAGTGTTCACCAAAATGCGTATGATGACAATTACTTCACCTATTGTTTCGTTGAAATCATTGGTGGGACAGGTGCGGGTCAAAGACAAAAAATTACTGCTTCAACTAAGGCAGGAGTACTAACTACAGAGACATTTTCAACCCCACCAGACAGTACTTCATTTTATCGTATTTTTCAGTTGGGTAAGTTTCCTCGAGAGAAAGATGTGACTTCCTACAATCGAACAGCACCTACAACTTACTATAAGAGTATTCCTGAGGCAGTTAAGAGAGCAACTGCCGCACAAGTTGAATATAAGATTGAAATGGGAGAAAAGTTCTTCTCTACAGACTCTAGCGACAAAACATCAGAAAGTTTGGGTGACTATTCCTACACTAAAGAGGGTCGTGGTGATCAGGGAATTGGTAATAAATTAATAGCACCTAAGGCAAGAAACTTACTCAGAGGATTAGTCGTTAGATTTGGACAATTTGATCTAGAAAACACCATATGATAAGCCAACTTCAGAACCAGACTGTTACTTTATATTCTAAATCCAGTTTAGATCGGTATGGTCGTGAAGCGTTTGGAGCAACTAGAACATACAAGGTAAGAATACAAGAAGTTTCTAAATCAAAATTCCTTGGGAACGGCCAAGTTGTACCAGTTCTTGCAATTGCCTATTTTGCTCCCGAGGTCACAATTAATGTTGATGATCGAGTGGATTACGGAAGCAATAACTATAAAGTATTTGGGAAAAATGTAGCCTATGGGGCTGACGGAACAGCTCATCACATTAAAGTGGAATTAATCAAATGGCAAATGTAAATTTAGACATTAGTGACTTTTTGAAAAAATCAGGAGACTTGCTGAACAAAGTTATTAAAAGCAGTCCTGAAGCTCTTGAGGTGGTTGCTGATGAGATATTACGACTTTCCCAAAGAGAAGTTCCTCACGATGAGGGTGGTCTCCAGAACAGCGGACATGTAGAACCGAGAAGTGAGGAGGTGTTGGTGGGTTACAACAAACCCTATGCTGCTCGGCTACATGAACATCCAGAATATAACTTCCAAAAAGGAAGAAAAGGGAAATATCTTGAGGATCCAATTAAAAACAATTTAAATATTTTTAGAATGATGTTCTCTCAAGATTTATCAGGAGCATTTAAATGAGTAGTTTGATAACTGATATTGTCGATTATTTAGATGACCAGGGCATTGGAACCACAGGTACTAATTTATTTGAAGGCTATATTCCTGACGCACCAGATACTTGTATTGCTGTGCTGAATACCGGTGGAACCAGGCCTGATCCAGACATTCCTACTAAGTCACCAACCTTTCAGGTATTTATTAGAGCAACAAGTTTCGCAGCGGGACAATCTAGATTAGACCAGGTGCGAGAAGCTCTTCATAGACAGTCAAATATAGAGTTTGTTACTGACGAAACCTATGTTTACTACGTTTTAGCACTTGCAGAGGGCGGTCATGTGGGTAGAGATGAAAATGGAAGAGATTTATTTAGTATTAATTTTAAGGCACTCACCAGATGATAGAAGAAGTAAAAAAATTCTATCGTGAGTTACGATGCAAAAATTGCCGGCGCCTACTGGCACAAGAATACCTTCTTGATGGTCGCATCGAAATTAAATGTGGAGCGTGCAACAGTATTAACTCTTTTGACTTCAAGCATTTGAAGCAATTAAAGAAAAAAAATACTGTGATCGTGCTGGAGAAGAACCCGGGTCTTCCCCAGAATACAACTAGTCGGGAGAAAGGAAAAAAATAATATGGCAGACATTTCTAACGTTAAAGTGGGAGTCTGTAGTGTCACCTTCGGTGGAACTGACTTAGGTCATACCAAAGGGGGAGTTGAGGTTACTTACGAACCCGTACACAAAGACGTCATGGTTGATAAATTTGGTGAAACGATTGTTGAGAAATATCTCATTGGTGAGAAACTCACTGCTAAAGTTCCTTTGGCTGAGTACACAATCGCTAACCTACGAAGATCCATGCCCCAAGCTACCTTTGCTGGAGCCGCTAACGCCCGGATTACTCTTGGTGCTAGTGCAGGTCAACGAGCTTCTACTGATGCCCTACAATTGGTGTTACACCCAATTAATGAAGGTACTAGAGCTTTCGACATCGTGTTCCACAAGGCATATGTCGCTTCTGAGATTGTTCTTAATCATAAAATTGATGAAGAAAAAGTCATCGAAGTGGTATTTGAAGCATTGCTCGACGAATCTAAGTCCGATGGTAACTACCTAGGTCTTATTGGTGACTCGACTGCGTAAAGAAATGGCAATGAGGCCTTGAGCCCGCCATTATTAACATATATGAAAAAAATCAATTTAGAGACACTAGAAAAAGAAGTTGAAATTAAAAAATTACCTATTGGCAAGTATGTTGAAGTGCTAAAAGCTTTGAATAATTTACCAAAAGAAATTTCAGGGTTAGAAAACATAACTCCTGAAGGAATAATTCAAAGACTTCCTAGCATAATTGCAAACAGCTTTGATGAACTGTGTAAAATAGTTTCTATCGCTACAGATATGACTGATGATGAAGTTAAATCTATTAGTCTAGATGAACTAACAGAAATTATTATCACGGTAATTGAAGTAAACAAATTTGCTTCCATCGCCGATCGAGTAAAAAAAGCGTTCAGCCTAGCACCTCAAAAAACATCGACTATGATGAGTGGATCTGCTGGGTGATCGATACTCTAGCTTCTGAATACGGGTGGACCAAAAAAAGCATCTTAGAAGATGTTTATCTTGACGAACTTCCCCTGTTATTCAAAGCTAGAGAGCGGAGAAAGAACGAGGAACATAAAACTCTCCTGGCGATAATTCAAAATCCACATGTTAAGAATCCTCAGGAATTATGGCAGTTGTTTAATGCATCAAATGATGATAAAAATGAGTCAAAAGAACTAGATAAGCAAGCTTTTGCTCTATTTAAGGCGACTATCTCAAAAAATAGCAGCATACTTGTAAAATAAGGAATAAATGCAAGTAAACAAAACAACGTTGTTGGTTATCGGAGTATCAGCTCTGATGCTCAGTGCTTGCACTCCTAAAACCACTTCTTCCTCAGCAACTGAAAGTACTATGCAAACATCACCTAGCCCAACGATTTCAACCCCAGAGCCCACTCCTACCCCTACCTCAGAGGCTGTCTTATACGAGGAACTTCTTCATAAAGATCATGAAACGTATGAAACCAGATACTTGGTTTATAAAGGATCAGATACATCTGAGGTTTTTATTGAGAAACTATTAAGAGATATTGAGAAAAACAATTGCAAGGTAGCCTGCAATCTCTATTTATATGACAACAGAGAAGCAGCATTACTTGAGATAGACGTTCATAACGGTAAAAAAACATTCACTCAACAAGAAAAAGATTATGCAAATGCGCATAGTATCGCTAACATAATCTTTGAAAAGGATAGTGTTGAGGGAACCTTCATATACTATAAAAAGTAAGTTTGTTTCCAGACTAACTGTAATTGTTTGCTAAAGTTTGCCAAATTGTCCTTTCTGATCTTAAAAGTCATACTTTATGAGTATGAGTTTCGATTTAGGTTCCGTAGTTGCACGCGTAAGTGCTGACATCTCAAATTTTAAAGAGGGCATTACTGAAGCAAAAGGCCACCTTTCTTCTTTTGGTGACAAATTAGGAACAGTTACGTCAAGTATCAGTGATTTTAGTAATAAGGCTGCAGTATTCACAACGGTAGTAGGCGCTGGTTTTAGCTTGTTAGCAAAAGAGACAATAGCAACAGCTGCTAATTTTGAACAAACGGGAATTGCTTTCAGTACGATGGTAGGTGACGCCGAAAAGGCAAAGGATCTTTTAAAAGAGATTTCTAAATTTTCCCGGGAAACACCTTTTGAACTTGAACAAGTGCTAGAAGGATCAAAACGTCTTCTTGCATATAACGTGGCTGCTAAAGATGTTATTCCAACAATGGAGATGTTGGGAAATATTTCTTCAGGCGTTGGAAGAGACAAGTTGCCTCAGCTGATCTTAGCCTTTGGTCAGGTAAAAGCGGCTACAAAATTGACTGGGGCTGAGTTGAGACAGTTTTCTGAAGCTGGTGTCCCCCTTTTACAAGCACTTGTTGATGAAGCAAATAAGGGTGGGGGCATGTTAGTTAAGGTTGGAGATTCATCCAAGAAGGCGAAAGTAGATGTGGGCGAACTCAATGACAAATTGGGCATTGCTAAAAAGAGACTTGAAGAGGCTACAAAAGCAGGTAAAGCCAAAGAATCTACAATGATGAGTTTGAAGAACACAGTTCAAAATTATGAGCAAAAAATAGGTAGCGCTACAGCGGCCACAGCGGCAGCCGGAACAGGCTTTAAAAGAGTTAAGGTCTCCGCTGCAGAGATGATTGCAGCAGTTAGTGATGGGCAAGTAAAGTTTGAGGATGTACAAAAAGCTCTCTCCGGAATGACTGCAAAGGGTGGCAAGTTCTTTGATCTTATGAAAAGGCAAAATTCAACATTGCCAGTTGCCCTATCAAATATTAAACAATCATTTCAAGAGTTATTTACTACAATACTTGGTGTAAGCGTTACCGGCGAAGTTGCGGATGGATCTATTTTTCAAAAATTAACTGTAGCTGCGTTAGATTTTATGAACTTCATAGAGTCAGCACGGCCTCAGATCACAGCCATGGTGCAAGGCGCCATTGCAGAAGCAGGGGCGTTCTTTGTAGGACTCTACAACACTCTTAAACCTATTGGTGAATGGATTACTGCCAACCAACAAACAGTAATTACCTTTTTACAAGGTTTGGGAATTGCGCTGGGAGTTTTGTTGTCTGTTGGAACAATTACATTGTTACTTGCTGCTCTGCTAAACCCTTTGGTGTTAGTATCCTTAGGTATCGCTGCTTTATATACTGCATGGCAAACGAACTTTTTAGGTATTCAGACAATCACTCAACAGGTAGCTGATTTTTTAAAGTTTGTGTTTGAAAACTTCATTCTACCTATCTTTAACTCCTTTATTGCCTGGCTTAATGAAGTATTTCTTCCCGCATTTAACGTTGTCTTCAATGGGGTATTGGTTCCCTTATTTAACTCGTTTGTGGGATGGTTCAAGGATAGGTGGACCTTCATCACTTCGATGATTGATGGGGCTTGGAAAATTATTTCTGGAATCATCTTAATAGCGTGGAACACCATAAGCGGCTTCTTAACAGCAGGTCTACAGCTCTTGGCTGGAAACTGGAAAGGAGCTTTTGAAACATTGGTAAATATTACTGTTAACAACAGTGAGGCAATTAAGAGAATTTTTAGTGGCATCGTTGAGTTTGTGAAGGGGTGGGGTGGAACATTCTATAACGAACTAGTAAAACCATTTCAAGATGCCTGGAACAAAATTCAAGAATTAATCGATAAAATAAAAGATAAAGTTGACCTTACCAAGCGTCACTCACCTTCCGTCCTCGATATTGTTAAAAACGGTGTCTCCAAAGTAAATAAAGCCTTAGGAGAGCTATCTGTATCTACTAACCTAGAGCCGAGAATAGCTGGAGCAGCTATCTCTAATAGCGCATCTACAAACATGACTCATGTCACAGTTAGTCTCGATGGGGCAATGATTGGAGATGAATTTAGCGCCATGAGAATGGCTGAGACTATTGGAAATGGAATTATTAAAAAACTTGGTCAAAACGTGAGGTATTAATAATGGCATACAGTATAACCATCGCCGGATTAGATCGAACTGCAGATGTGACCAACATGTCTCCTTCGATTACCGATGATCTTAATGACCAAGCTAATTCGCTACAATTCACTTTGGTTGACTTAAGTGGTCAAGGATTGCCTGAACTAGAAGATGAGGTTGTTATTACTTTGGCCGATGATAGCAAGATTTTCGGAGGAACTATTATCTCCACTAACTTAAAAAAGAAAGAGATGGGAACGGTTGCAGCAACAGTTCAGTGCATTGATTACACTCGATTACTCGATTCAAATCTTGTGGCAACTTCTTATCAAAACAAAACTGATCAGTTTATTATTCGTGATATTGTTTCAAACTATTGTGCCGGCACTGGGATCACCACGGCAAACGTTGGCCTCGGGGTGACAATTGACCAGATCACCTTTAATTACTTACAGCCTTCACAGTGTTTTAGAAAAATTGCTGAATTAACAGGGAGAAATTGGTACATCGATTATGATAAAGACGTACACTACTTTGCTTCTACTGAAAATGCCGCTCCTTTTGACATAAATAGTTCTAACGCTGAATATTTTGATTTAAATATTAGCAAGGATGCAAGTCAAATTAAAAATCGTGTGTACGTTCGGGGAGGAACTTACTTAAGTGATACTTTCACTTTCGAAGAAAAAGGTGATGGAAAAAAAAGATCATTTACCCTGCCTGATAAACCACATGACATCACTTTTGCAATTAATGGAGTAAGTAAGTCTGTTGGTATTAAAAACGTAAATCTAACTGGTTTTGATGCGTATTTGAACTTTCAGGAAAAATATGTTGAGTTAGACGCCTCAATTACAACACCCACAGACTCTGACACTCTGACATTTACCTATCAATACGATATTCCAATTTTAGTAGCTGTAGAAGATTTTGATTCCATTGAGACTTATGGTCAAAAAGAATTTGCTATTTTTGATAAAACAATCAGAACAACTCAAGCGGGGCGCGATAGAGCTCAGGCTGAACTAACAGATTATGCAAATAACGTTATTGAGGGAAATTTCAAAACTCATACAACAGGATTTGTCTCAGGTCAATTTTTAAACATCAATCTTCCTGAGTATGGGGTAAATGCAGACTACTTAGTCCAAAGGGTTTCTGCAACCTCAATGGGTGGTGGAATGTATGAATACTCTGTAGACATAGTTAGTGCCAAAACCGTTGGCATTATTAAATTCTTAATCGAGTTGTTAGAAGCAAATAAAAACCTAGTCGAGCTTAATGATGATGAAGTCGTGGATGAATTATTTTCAGCCACTGATTCCCTCAACTCAGACTCATTAACCGATGCTTTAACTATCGACTCCCAGGGAGCTTACTTCACTTGGGCTACTGACTCTTTAGAAATAACACAAACAAGGTTGAGGTGGGATCTCGGTCAATGGGGATAATATGAAAAACATTCAATCTGAATCTCAACAATATATTCAAATCAAAGGTGAGCTAGAAATCATTTTGGAAAATGTGGTAACTGGCAAGAAACAAGTTTTTAAACAACATAATGTCATTACTTCTTTAGCAAAAACTTCCATAGCCATGGCCCTAAGAGGTGATACGAGTAATAACCGGGGAACAATTACGTACTGTGCAGTAGGCACAAACACAGTTGCTCCCACAGCCGCAGACACCCAATTGGGAGCTGAGTTATTTAGAAAACAGGTCTCTGTGCGATCCAACTCTGCCAACGAGGCAGTTTTCCAAACTTTCTTCACCACATCTGAGGCGAATGGAACTTTGCGTGAAGCTGGTTTATTTGGATATGACGCTAGCGCTACTCCAAACTCAGGAACTTTATTTTCTAAGATAGCTATTAACAGAGTGAAAACCTCAAATGACACACTCACATTTAGGTGGACTATAACAATAGGATAAGGAGTAATTATGGTGCAATCAAGTGCTGTGGTAGCTGGAACTAACGCAACAGCAGACCAATACAACAAATTAAGAAATGATGCCCTCTTAGGGCTTAAAAGCGTGTCTGCTATTGCAACTGGCGCTGTTGACCTTTCCATAACAAACGATTGGGACATTACTCTTGATGATGCTTCTACTACCGTTGTATTTTCTAACGCAACAGTTGGTCAATGGTTTCAGGTGACAGCTATTCAAGATGCGACTGGAGGGCGGCTAATTACCTGGCCCGCAGGAATCAAATGGCCTGGAGGCGTTGCCCCAACTCTCTCTACGGCAGCTAACGCCATCGATACGTTTATTTTCAAATGCACCGCTACCAATGTGTATCGGGGTTATTTTGGTGGATTTAACATGTCCTAATTATTATTAAAAAGAAAGACAAGATGACTAAATTCAAAACAGTTTTTAAATATTACTTAAATGCATTCGACAATAAGATTGGGGATGTGATTGAGAACAAAGTGCCAATTAGCCTTTTTGCTGATTCGGAAAAGGAAGCTTTAGATAGAGCCAAGAAGCACGTATCGCGGAAAAAGTATGAGGTGGTAGAAGTTCAAGAAATTGTTGATGATACAAAACGTTAAATTATGTTGACGCCTAATGTAACTATTCCATACGATAGCACCCACGCCTCAATACCAGGCGGTTTTTCTCGTGAGACCACACTTGATGGTAAATATCCCAAAGGTGCGCCAAATCTCACAAACCCTGGTGGCGCAGGTGGAGCATCAACACATACACATACTTCACCAAGCCACTCACACAGCTTTGCGTCACATACTCACAATATCAGCACCTCAAGCAACTTTCATCAGTTATTAATTCCAAACAATCAGTCTGATTCTGGCGGCAGTTCAATCGGACGAGGAACCCACTCTCATACGGGAACAACATCAGCTTTGACAAGCGAAACAGTTTCAAGTGAGGCTGTAACATATTCGAGTCAATCAAATGACCCCCCTTATTACGAAGTGATATTCATTAAATCGGTTGGTTATAACTCATTGCCCAATAATGCTATGTTACTCAACTCAGCAACTAGTAGAAATGGAATGAGTTTTCATACAGCTTCAGCAAATAGATTTCTCAAAGGAGCCGGCACGGGAGCTAATGCAGGTGGAACTGGAGGAAGTTTAACTAATTCTCATACAGTCAGTCACACGCACTCAACCTCGCACGGTCATACCGGAACCACAGGCAACAATAGCGGTGGAACAATTGATCGTCAAAGTGGTTCTAACACTCCTCAGGGTTTATCCACTCATAGTCACGCCTTCTTATTGGATAATGCTTCAGTAACTTCTGATTCAAATAGTGCCATTACCTCACAATCGGAATCTGTTCAACCAGCTTTTAGAACTTTAAACGCGTTTAAGAACACCTCAGGATCATCTATTGGTTTACTTCCAGGAGACATTGCCATGTGGCTTCAAAGCCTAGCTACCATACCAATAGGATGGGTTTTGTGTAATGGCAGCAATGGTACCCCTGACATGAGAGATCAATTTTTAAAGATTCCAGCCTCAGCGTCTGCCACTACCACAGGAGGTAGCAATACACATACCCACGCAGCTCAAAGCCACACCCATACTGTTTCCTCCCATACTCATACAGGATCTGTTTCGCCGGCTGTGGAAACAACTTCTCGTAAAGCATCGGGTGATCAGGGAGATTGTTGGGGTGGTCCGAATGCTACAGAAATACCCAACCACACCTTATCAAGTATTTCCAGTACAGCAGGATCACTTCAGGCCGCTAACACTACAGCTAATTCATCTGATAACCAACCTGAATACATTACTGTGGCGTTTATTCAATTTCAATATAGCCTGGGAGGTGCACCATTAGCATTCTTGATGTAAATAATTATGGAAATAGCCTGGAACGAAATACTAATGACACTTTTGCCGCAACTTGGATTTGCGAGTGTGTTTATGTATCTCTATCACAAGGAAAAAGAAGAAAATAAAGAAAACATCAAGACTAGAGATAATCGCATTCAGCAAATGACCGACAACTTAATGGAAGCCTACAGGAAAAATGGTGAGATTTGTGAGTCCCTTCAGAATGCTGTTGATAATAATACTAGAGCTATTGAACGCAACACAGCATCAGTCCAGAGCTTAAGTGAGAAGATACATACAACAATTACTTCTAGAAATGGGTCGTAGGGTTGCTTAGAATGGTAGGTAGAAATATATCGAAGGAAAACAAAACAGATCATGACAGATGATAGCATTCGAATACTAAACATCATTTTCGCTCTTGGGTCACTCCCTCCAACAGCAATTCTTTTGGTGTCACTCATTGCTGAGTATAAAAAAGCCCGCCTTTTATTAAAACCAACACTCACTGCACTCATCTTCTTGTTTGGAACATTTTTAGCTATTTCAATTGCTAATACGATAATCTCATTTTTTTTCTTAACTAATCAGGATCAATTAGCTACTCACTATTCATTACTACGTACGTTGTTTTTTGATGCAAGCTGGTTTACTGTATCATGGTCGTTCTTACTGATTCGCAGTAAATCAAAATAGTGCTACTATTATTGTATGCTGCCCACAACTCCTTTTAAAGGTGGTTATCGCCTTACCCAAACTTTTGGGAAACGTCCTGAGTATTACAGGCAATTTGGCTTTAATGGGCATGAAGGTTTAGATTTAGTTCCCCTCGTAAATAAAGTTCTCGAAGACAAAGACATTTATGCCGTTGAAGACGGTGAAGTTTTACGTGACGTTGACCCTGGCGAAAGATTCGATGCGTACGGCTATTTGACCGCCGTGTGGAATCCATTAACTAAGCGCTGTTGGTGGTATGCCCACAACGCTTTCAACTTAGTGGAGCCAGGGCAAAAAATCAAACGAGGTCAAAAGATTGCTCGAATGGGCGGAAGCGGAAATGTACAAGGAGATCATCTCCATTTGGGCTTAACGATGAGTGATGAAAACAAGGTGAGATTAAATCAAACTAATGGCTATAAAGGATTTATTGATCCTGAGCCAGCTCTAAAAGAGCTAAATCAAGGGGGAGTAGTTATGGCAAATACAATGACTATTGATACTGTTTTGTTCAGCAAACTGGTAGGAAACAGTGGGAAATGGGACCTAACGGTCAAATATGTGGAGTTGCCCACCGACCCAGCTCTTACCTCATTTGAGGATGTTCAGAGGGTAGTTGCAGGGTATAAGTCTCGAGGAACTGATGTTCAGAACCAGATCAATGCAGCCACAGCAGAGCTCTCTAATAGAGTAGAGCAAGTTAGCAGACTTAAAGATCAAGCGCTAAACGACCTAAATGTGCAAAAGACCCTACTGGACAACGCAATTTCAGCACGAATAAAAACCGAAGAAAGCCTTGGGGTAGTACAGGGGCAAGTAGTTCTAAAGCAAAACCAGATTGACGCTATAGCAAAGGAAAAAGGTGAATTAAATACTCAGTTGGTTGTTGCACAAAACTCCGCAAGTGATTGGCAAAAAAAGTATAACGACCTACTAACTACCCATGCGGTGGCTCATATCACCCTAGCTGATGCCATATTAATCTTGGCAAAATCCTTCTTTGGTTGGGCAAAGAATGTCCAATTGAAAAAAACCGAAGACTTAATAGATGTAGAAGAACTTATGGCAAAAGTTAACCCAGCAATTCAATAAAGGCTTTAATAGCAATTACATTAAAGCCGTCCTAGTATGACGGCTTTTTTGGTCAAAGGAGTTTATGGTAACACTTGAACACGCAATTGAGGGAGTCCTCAGACAAGGTCAAAATAGGCGAGCCTGGCAAGAAGGAGATACTGTTGAAGAAGTCTATAAAATGCTAGAGAACGAGCTTAAGGAGCTTTGGGGCGGACTAATGGAATCCTTTGTTACAGGTGATGTTTGGCCAGTGGCAAGTGAGGTTGGAGATATTCTTTTTCTTTTAATTAGGTTTTGTGAGTTGTGTGGATTGGAACCGGCTGATGTGCTTGATATGAAAACCAAGAGAAATGCTAAAAAATATGATGACGCCATTTGCAATGACGGATACTTGCCTGAGCAAGTTCCTGGAGTAGCAAAACAATCTTGGAAAGCGATGGGTGGTGACTACATGTTCTCAAACATTTATCTAGACTACCTAGCTCACGCCGACTAATTGGTTCCTTCCTACAGTTTAGTAAAGAATCGCATGGTATCCTCGGGGAAATATGAAAATACTTCCTCCCCAAACCATGGTTAAATTACAGCACTTAGTGGGTTATTTCCCGTGTGCCTGGTGCATAAGTGAAAGATACAGGAAAATCAGCAATAAACTTAAAATGAGCCATGGAATCTGTGAAAAATGCGCACACGAACATTTCTATTCCTTACTTGATACAAGCCCATAGTCCCGCTAATTGTTGCTCGAGAACAACCATATCAAATCGCTTATCCTGCTCTAACTTAAAGCTCCTCACGGCATCAATTGCCTGTTTCAACAACTCGGGGGCAGGTATGTTATTTCGAATCATTGGATGCATGAAAGTAGCTTTTCTAAGTGTTTCATCTGCTAAATGAGCATAGTTATTAAAGGTTGTTTGAATGTCTTTATGACCAAGAAGGTCGGCAACTTTGGTAATTTCCACCCCTGAAGAGAGCAGCTGAGTCGCAAAGGAATGTCTAAAAAGGTGTGGATGGACACGTTTAGTGACTTTTGCATCAACTGCCCTTCTTTTCAGATCTGGAATAAATTCTTGCTCACGTATCTTGGTATTCATCATGCTTGTGAAAATAAGGTCGGTTCGTTCCTTTTTCTCTGAATCAATAATGTATTGAAGTTCTGAAACCAAAGGCTCTGATATGAAAGCAAGTCTATATTCTGTGTTTTTAGTTTTAATGAATCTGGCTTTACCATTTGAAATGTCAAGGTTTGCAAGTGTTAAGCTGGCGCACTCATCATATCGGCAGCCTGTTGTGGCTAAAAAGCGGATCATTGCTTTATAAACAGTGTTCAGTCTGCTGCAATCTCTACCTCTAAAATTACCATAACTCATATCGATAGAGAGTATCGCCTCAATTTCATTAACAGAAAGTACATCAATTACTGGTTTAATTTTGGGAAAAGACTTAATACCTTTAAGAAAATCTTCAGTTTCTGGCTCACGATCCCTTAGGTAAGCTAGAAGTTGCCGAAGCATAAAAATGTATGTATTAATTGTGTTAGTGTGGAGGCCTTTATTTTTCAGTTCAAAGAGAAACCGCTCAATATGATTGACAGTGATGTTTGTGACAAGGTTTTCGGGTTTTTCACACCACTCGATGAATATACCAAGACGACTCAACACGTGCCTGATGGAGCTATCCGAAATACCCTGCTTTATCGTGATAAATTGGATAAAATCAGCAGAGTTAATTTTCACCTTTTCCTACTTCATTTAACATATTAAAGGTTATGCTTCAGTTATAAAACCCGAAACTTTGCAAGCATACTTTCATTAAAAAACAATTAACATTTGATAGGTAGAAATAGGACAATTGGAGCAGGTCAAAACTGCTGTATTGACAGCCGTTCTGAACAGTTGTACTATGAAGCATATCGGTACTAACTAGCACTTTAAATACACTTCTAAGCATAGTTAGTGACAAGACATTAAAATTCTTCTTTAAATTGAGACTCCGTTGAGATTCCCGCTTTCTTGAGGCAGAAGTAATTAACACACTACCACAACGCATGTTGAATGAAGAGCAAACTTCTTTATACGATAGTACCCAACCAGTGATTTTGGGTGCTGAATGGCTCGCAAGATCTCTCATTTTAACTCAGAGTGAGATGGCTGTTTCTGACATAGACTCACTTGAAGAATGTTTACCTCAGTTAGCTGCAGCTATTACTTTACAGGCTGAGTATTTGTTCATTCCCCGTCATAGTGGGACACAAATGAGATTGACAAGAGGTTTACCAATTAATGCAGATGTCATTGCCACGACTGGGTTAGCGACTTTTCTTTCTGAAGCAGTATCAGAAAGAAAAAAAGGTATCAATGACAAGGAGCTCGAGATTGTGATGTTAATTGGGCACCAAGGTTCGGGAAAAGGAGTGGTGGCAGAATACTTTGAAGCCCAAGGATACACGATTTTAACGATGTCAGAAATTGTCAGACAAGTTGTTGAGGCTTGGGGATTAAATTCCAGTTTAACGGAAGACAAGATTGTTGGGGGACAGATATTAAAACAGTATTTTGGTTTAGACATTTTAGTGAGGTTAGGCATTGATTACTTACAAAGATCAGGAAAATCTAAGATCTTGATCGATGGACCTCGTGTTCCCGAAGAGGTTGAAGCTGCAAAAATGATGGGTGCTAGACTTTATGGAATTGTCACTGATTTAGACGGTGAAAAAGATCGTCTTCGACGGAAAGAGTTAATAATCAAACGATCACAGGAAGATGTAAATCGCGCTCAAGACGCAGTTAAATTTGATATTCGCGAAGCCCAAGAGGCAGATAAAATAAATGCTTTATTGCGGATTGAAAGCGTTAAGATCTTTGTTAATAATGCCCCAAGTGTGGGTGAGCTTAATGCAGCATTAGATGTTTTTTTTGCCCAAGAACGTGCTACTTAAGCCTATTGTCTCTTAGTAAGTTCAATAGTATTCTCATTGCAGTTATTCTTTCCCCGCTGTTAAGCAAAGACATTTTCTCTACAGTTCATGCAAGAATCTGGAGCTATAACTGTATCTATGCAAGATAAACATTTTTTACTTCTCCAAAATAATATTGAAGATATCAAAAAGAATCTCAATGATTTTAAGGATGAGATCAAAGAGGTTTTGTCAGAAATGTTAGTTAGGGTTGGTGAAAAATTTGATGAACAAGATAAACGTTTTACAAAGATTGAGAAGAAGCTTGAAGAACATGACACGCGTTTTGATAGGATTGAAATAACCTTAGCAAACCATGATCGGCGATTTGATGCCATTGACCAACGATTGGATCGTCATGAGTTAAAAATTGAAAAACTTGATCTTAAATTAGATTTATTTAAGGCTGAGGTTAAGAAAACGTATCTTACTAAAACTGAGTTTAATGATTACAAAAAACAACGCCGGTGAGTGTGATATAGTACCGGTTAGTTATAGTTTTTTGCACTATATGTCAAATGCGGAACTCCTCACTCATTTAAAAGCCATGATAGCTAGAGGCGGGCAAGTATTAGCTACGGCTCGTCACAATCAAGAGCTTGATGCCACCACTGGGAAAATTAACTCCAAAGGCAATGAAACGCTAGCTATTGATATCGCAGTTGAGAAAAAGTTGATTGAGTACGCCCAAGCGCAAACTTTGCCCGTTGTCATTTATTCAGAAGAAGCTGGGATAGTTAATTTTCATCCTGATCCTCTTTATACCCTGGTTATGGATCCTCTTGATGGCAGCAATAATCATTTACAGGGACAAGATTTGTTACCTTATGGTATTTTTTTGGCGATGTATCAGACTCTATCGCCAGATATTGATGATGTGTTAGTGGCTGCAGCCTTAGAACACACACGTCAGTTAAGTTTCTACTTTGATGGTGAGAAAACTGTTGATGGTCACGGTCAGACGGTGAAGTTGCGGACTGATTGGAAAGTGGATCGCAAAACTCCTGTATATTTAGAAACTTTTGATTCTGGCTATGGGCAGTTTTTAGCTTTAGCCAGAACGATTTTTATCCATAATCAAGGAGCCTTAGTAGGAAGTTTAGGATACGTCCTCAAAGATGCGGCAGCAGCGATGGGTGGGATTGCGGTCAAGAGTGAAGAAGTGGGAGCGATTGTCGCTCTCATTGAAGGAGCCGGTGGTAAAGTCGTTGATTTACAAGGCAACAGTCTCAGAGACCAACCACTGGATCATACTCGTAAATATGAGCTGATTGGTGGTGCCCCAGTGATTGTGGATCATATTGTCAAAGTTTTAAATGGTTACAGCTAGAAAAGTCTAAATTATCATGAATGTTTCAGCAGAGTTAAACAAGCTTATTTTTAGGATTGAAACCAGATATCAAGCAACACGAAGGAATAAGTTCGAGTTACCTAACTTAAGTCAGGTGCAAATCATTGAGGAAAATGGTTTAGCTGCTGAGTGGACAATTGATCGAAGTGGTCAAACGGATGAGGGCATTATTTATTCTGGTTTAGTAATGATCTTTTTTAATGACCAAGGGATCTTAATTCCGCCAATTCAAGTAGAGCATTATGAGATTCGGCCTGAAAAAGGTTATGGTCATGTTCGCTTTGGAGAAATTGATGAGCATGGAGATGTTATTCCTCATGCAGAGAAAGATGCGTTAGATAGTGCCTTAATTGTGGATATCATCAGAGAAATGGCGCGTGGTATTCCTGATTTGCCCGCTGACTCCACTGTGTTAAAATACCCCTAAGTTAATAAAACCGCATGAGCTAAGCTATCACTTAGCCAGGTGCCTACAGAACACTTTGAAAAGTTAGTAGACTAGGCCGGGTAAGCCCGTCAACGCAGGAAGCAAGTATTTCACGCCGAGATTTCACATTTCACGCGTGAAAACACAAGGTTGGTACCTTTCTCATCAGCCGAGAAGCCTTTTTGATTCATTAATTTTAGTGAGTCGAAAAGGCTTTTTTGTTTGGTAGGTTAGTAAGTTCTGTTAAAAACTAAAGGATCTATGCCCAAAGTCACCGATTTTAAACAAACCCCAGAATTTCCTTTACTCGAAGAACAAGTATTAGAGTTTTGGCAAAAAAATAATTCTTTTGAAAAGTCAGTGGAGATGCGCTCTGCTGATAAATCTTATGTGTTTTATGATGGACCACCGTTTGCCACCGGGTTGCCACATTATGGCCATTTATTAGCGTCAACTACTAAGGATGTGGTGCCACGTTACTGGACGATGAAAGGGTATCGTGTGGAGCGAGTGTGGGGTTGGGACTGTCATGGTTTGCCGATCGAAAATATGATCGAAAAGAAATTGGAGATCAAAGGTGGTAAAAAAGGTATCGAAAAGTTGGGCATCGATACTTTCAATGCAGCCTGTCGTGCTGAAGTGCTGCGTTTGGATAAAGAATGGGAAAAAATTATTGGCCGCTTGGGCAGATGGGTGGATTTTGAGAACAACTATAAGACTATGGACACGACCTTTATGGAATCTGTCTGGTGGGGGTTTAAGCAGCTATATGATAAGGGTTTGACGTATGAAGGCCGTAAGGTTATTTTGTACTGTCCTCGTTGTTCGACACCGTTGTCCAACTTTGAGATCGCGATGGATAACTCATATAAGGAAGTGACAGAATCGGGCACGACGTATAAATATAAGCTTGTTGGTCAAGATAATACGTATTTATTAGCCTGGTCCACCACACCTTGGAATAAAATTGTTACACCAGCTTTGGCGGTCAATCCTGAGTTGAGTTACGTTAAGGTTAAACAAGGCAATGAACACTATGTGTTAGCTGAAACGCGTTTGGAGAGTTTAAGCAGTGATCACTATGAAGTAGTGGAGCGCTACACAGGCAAAGACTTAGAAGCGTTTGTATTTGAAACTCATTATCAATTTTTTCCGTTGCAACCCGGTGAAAAAGCTGGCGTGGTGATTGCAGATCCATTTGTAACTGCCGAAGAGGGGACAGGTGTAGTGACATTGGCTGTCTATGGTGAAGATGACTATCGAGTGATGAAGGCGCACAACATCCAGTTGGCTGAGCATGTGGATGATGAAGGTCGTTTGAAAGCCGAGGTCACTCCATGGGCAGGTATGGATATCTTGAAAGCTAATCCATTAGTAAATGACGACCTAGCTGAACGCGGTTTAGTTTATAAAGATGAAGCTTATACCCACAGTGTGCCCACCTGTTACCGGTGCGCCACGCGTTTATATAACGCGCCGTTGCCGGCTTGGTTCATTAAAGTTGGCCACTTACGAGATGAGTTAATTGCCCAAAATGAAAAAGTGAATTGGTTCCCTGGTCATCTCAAAGAAGGTCGGTTTAGAAAAGGACTCGAAAACGCGCCTGATTGGAATATTTCTCGTTCGCGGTATTGGGGAACTCCCATGCCGATTTGGGAAGGTGAAGACGCGCATGGTAAAAAAATTCGGCGAGTGATTGGTTCACTTGAAGAGCTTCAAACCTGGGCAGTTGAACCTAAAAAAGCTGCTAAACTAACCGATATTCATCGTGAATTTTTAGATGGCATTGAAGTCTGGGTTGATGAAGATAAAACCGTAAAAGGTAACAGAGTGGCTGAAGTCTTTGATTGTTGGGTGGAATCGGGCTCGATGCCATTTGCGGCCCTTCATTATCCGTTTGAAAATAAAGCTCACTTTGAAGCTAATTTCCCGGCTCAGTTTGTGAGCGAGTACATCGCTCAAACTCGGGCGTGGTTTTATACCATGCATGTGATGTCAGTAGGGGTGTTTGGTAAACCATCATTTGAAAATGTGCTCACTACCGGCACGATCCTCGCTGAAGATGGTTCCAAAATGAGTAAATCGAAAAATAACTATCCTGATCCCATGATCTTGATCAATAAATATGGTGTAGATAGCTTGCGTTTGTATCTGATGAGCTCTACGGTGATGAAAGGTGAAAACCTTAACTTTAGTGAAAAAGACGTCGCTGATCTGCGTCGCAAGGTGTTTGTGATTTGGTGGAATGTGTTTGCGTTTTATCAAAATTTTGCCAACCACAAAGCCGGTTTTGCGCAGCCAGACTTTGAGCCTGAACATGTGATGGATAAATGGTTGCTCAGCCGTGTTAATCATCTGACACAGCAAGTCACCAAGTATATGGATAACTATGACGTGGTTCGCGCTAGCCGGACGCTGATGGAGTTTGTGGACGAGCTGTCGACTTGGTATTTGCGATTGAGTCGCGAACGCATCAAAAATGACGAACAGGGCCAAGCCAGTCAAGTATTTGGATACACTTTATATACTTTGGCTCAGTTGTTTGCGCCATTAGCACCCTTTTTCTCGGAGGTGATCCACCACACCATGGTAGATACTAAAACTTCAATTCATCACACTGATTGGCCAAGTGTCAACAAAGCAGCGCTGCAGCCTGAATTGGAAACCAAAATGACCGAGGTCCAAAAAGTAGTCGAAAAAGGTCACGCTGTGCGCAAAGAAGCGGGAGTAAAAGTTCGCCAACCACTCGCAGAAGTCAAAGTAGTTTCGCCTGTCACCGCGCCTGCTGATAAAGTTCTTGAGGTTCTAAAACAAGAACTCAACGTCAAAGCTGTCAGCTGGATGAAAGCCGAAGAAATGAGCGTCAGCTTAGATCTGAATCTCACTCCCGAACTCGAAGCCGAAGGCAAAGCTCGTGACCTGATGCGTAGCATCCAAAACTTACGCAAAGAGGCGGGACTGGCGGTAGGTGATGTAGCAACTGTTACTGCACCTGAATGGCCAGCTGAGTGGCAAGCTGAAATCGAAGCCAAGACTAAGACGAAGTTGGTGAAGGGTGAAAGCTTGGCGTTGGTTAGCTCATGAGGCCAGAGCATTTATCGTATTTCATCGCTCGGAAAACTGGTTCACTCAAAGCCAGAACTGAGCGGGGTGGATTTCGAGCGGGGTTTAGAGCCCGGACACGAAAAGATGGTCGGACGGCGTCACATACCGAAACAAGCTGGCCGCCCGAAGCATTGCCCTATGTGAAGCAATCAATTCAGAAGTTACTGGAGAAATTCCACCCAAGCCCCAACGAGTACGATCTAGGTGGCCTTGATAAATGGCGACGGTTATTGAGTGTCAAAAACATTCGCCCTGATTTTATTCGAGTGGCGGCTCTGAATGTGGGAGAAAAAGTCATCACCGTTGCTTTGGAAAATCCTGAGTTGTTAATTCCTTATTTCTCGATGTTAAAACAAGGTGGTGGTGACGGGTTTGGCAATGGGATTGGTAGATTACATAGTTTAATAGAGCATATACAGGCGACCAGAGATCCCCATCTTTCTGATCGCGAGATCATACAGAATGTCCTCACTGAAAAATTTCCTGAGCTAATGAATTGGGATAATTTTATTGGGACTCATGTGGTTCTTAATGACGCTAATGATGCTTATGAAGTTTTTTGTCTTGGTAGAGAAGTGGCAAGAGCGATTGAAAAAGGTGCGTTGTTGTATTGTTTACAACAAGGATTGCCACCCACGTTGGGGGTCAACTCTTTTCCTAATAAATATTTAATTGCAGGTGTGCAGAATAAGATTAAAGAATATCAGCCGCATCTTATCAACATGGTTAATGACAAGCTATTTCTTACGAGGATAGTTAGAGAACTATTCAGTGAATTAAAAATTGCCTATGGTTATCAAAATTATGCGGGTGTGTTGAAAATGAGTGCTGAGGAAGTACTGGCCGATGAGAAAAATAAAGATCACCAAGATCTGTGGGCGGCTGCTTTTTGGAATCTGTGTATTGAGCAAGCTTTGCTGACTACCGCTTCGCCCCATACCTAAATATAATACGTACATGAAGTTTCGATGGTTCTGGACAATACTCACAACTTTAACAGTGGTTTTTGTCTGTGCTGTCTATGTGCTACTGAGATTTCACCGCTATCGCACCGGCGATTTAGATTCTGTTTGCGATGCCCGGCCAGAAAATGCTTCAGTGGATGAATTAAGGTGGAACCAAGGTGTGTATCAGTTTTTCTCGATTTCAAATCAAGGCTTAGTATCTCAGCTTAGCAATCAAGAAGAAGCAACCGTTATCATTCCAGGTGAAGTTAAAACCTTTAGATTGGTTAAAGCTACCAACCAACTTGTCTATGTTCAGGGTCAAAAGTTATGGCTAAGTGATAATGAGGGAAAAAATAAAAGCGAGTTATTGTCAATTCCTGGAGATAAAGAACTAGTAATTCACGGATTGAGCGAGGATGATCAAACACTATTAATTGGTTTTCAAAATAGTGATTTATCACAAGAACGTGATCCTTATAATGACGACTTACGTGTCATTAATTTACAAAAACGACAAGGTCAACAACGAGCTGGTCGTTTCCCTGAAGCAATTAATGAACTCGGAATTATTCGAATTCCTTATCCGGTCAAAAGCACCAGTGATGATAAAAAGGCGAGTATTCAGTTAGTAGGCGGCTCATTTCAAATCAATAACAAGGAACTTTTTTACTGCGGAGTAGTGAGGGGAACATTAGAGGCAAGCGGCCCGGCGTGTTATGACCATCAATGGTTACCTGACAATGAACATATTTTACTTGATTTATGTGGCCCAGTGATTGTTGAGCCAGCCACAGGTAAAATTGCGCGCCTAAATCGCAGCTGGGGAGTTGAGTGGCAAATGGTTAAGTAAGCAGTAAATTATGATAAGAAAAACACTGATTGTGTTAGCAGTACTAGGGTTATTAGTACTTCCTCTAGTTTTATTTGAAATATGGGCGCGATGGTATAACCAAGCGATGCTTAAAAGAGTTGAAAGCTTTGCACATCAACTTGAAGCCTATCATCGGCAAACCGGCCAACTTCCTCATACATTACAGGAACTAGATTCAACGGCAGATCAAGAAATAATTTATCAGCGAGATTTGGAAGAATACACTTACTTTCAGATTACTTTTGACACCAAAGGCTTAGAAAATAAAGCTAAAGGTTATAAGTACCATGCTGAGACGGGCCTGAAGTACTTTAGCTTTAATTATTGGTGAGCTGAACTCATTTAAAGCTTAACTTAGCAGGCAAAGGTGGCCGACCATCAAACATATTTTCAGGTCGGAACTCTCGGGGATTAACATTAAACTCAACTTTGATTTGGTTATTGCTTGAGAGGTGAGTTAAGGTTACTTCACGTTTGGTTTCATCAAGTTGAATAAATTCGATCCGGACCGCCGCTAACTTAACTGTCATTTCTTGTGAGGTATCAAACTCGGAATCTATAATGGTTTGGTGAGATTGTTGATGATATAAACTGACTTGTGTTCTTAACTCGCCATGTTCTGCAGGTACCAAACTGCTACCTGGATGTTTTATCCTCGAGCTAGCAAAGAAGATAGATCTATAGGGTAAAGAACTTAACGCGCCGGGCAAGGAGGAAACATGAAACTCAAAGACACTGGAAACTTTTATGACAGGACCATCTGTATGCGTTAAGGGATTTTCTTCAGGATAATAAAGAAAATCTGTTCGAATGAGCGGAAATAAATGGTTTTTTTGCAGGCCCTCAAAGTATGTGTGGTGGTGAAAACTTCTAATGAGGCCATTACTGGTGAAAATGAGTGTTCCAGCAGCTAATTGTTTATTAGCTTGCTGGTTAATAATCTGATGAGTATATAAATCTTTCTCAGGTTGAAAATTGGGATGACGAGCCAAACTCAAACTTGTGAGTGGCTCAGTAAATGGCTGACTCTGCCCTGAGTTTAACCAGTATTGGCGAGTTGCCTCAGGAATAAAGGTGGCCCATTCCAGTGAGTTAAATGGTTGCTCTGGAAAGCGTTTAAGGTGTTCTTTGCCCATATATACTTATTAGTTCTGGTATAGTTAAGGGGCTTATTATATCAATACCTTCATGAAAATCTGGTTTTTACCCGCTCTTTTATTAGTCTTATCCCTAATGAGCATTTTGACGCTCAAAAGTGTGGCGCCTACGTTAGCAACACAACAAGTAGTCTATTTTTTATTGGGTGGCGCGATTTTTTATGGGGTGGGACAAATTAAGTTTGAGAACTGGCTGCTGTTAGGTCCCATAGCCTACGTGGGAGTGTGTTTGTTACTGCTTGTGCCTTTAGCTCTCGGTACTACTACCCGGGGCATTGCTGGGTGGATTGATATTGGTACTCTATTTTCTATTCAACCTTCTCAGTTAGCAATTCCTGCAGTGACGCTGTGGATTGGTCAGTTACTAACCCAGTACTCATTAAAAAAACTTAATTACTTAGCGATTGTGCTAGGTTTAATTGGTTTACCGGCGGTATTAATTTTGCTTGAACCTGATTTGGGTACGACCATTGTGTACTTAGCTAGTTTGGGAAGCTTAGTGTTTGCTAGTGATATTAAATGGTCATATTTAGTGGCTTTGGGCAGCATGGCAGTGATGGTGGCGGTGTTGAGTTGGGCGTTTGTGTTGGCAGATTACCAAAAAGATCGTATTACCTCATTTATCTCACCCACGGCTGACACTGATGCTAGTTATAATGCCCAGCAGGCAATGATTGCGGTAGGTTCAGGACAAATCTTAGGACGTGGATTAGGGCAGGGAGTACAATCACATTTGCGCTTTTTACCCGAGCGCCAAACTGACTTTATTTTTGCGTCTTTAGCCGAGGAATGGGGTTTGTTAGGGTCAAGTTTAGTAATCAGTTTATATGCGGCCTTGAGCAGTTTTTTGCTGTGGCTCAGTTGGCAAACCACTCACCCGGCAGCAAAATGGTACTGTTTAGCTGCAGCGGTGATGACTGCAGTACAATCAGGTATTAATATTGGTATGAATATGGGGTTGTTTCCCATTACGGGTATTACCTTGCCTTTACTTTCTTATGGCGGTAGTTCCATCTTAGCCCTTTGTGGTATGTACGGCATCATTTGGTCGATCGCTCGTGAACGCACCACTCGGGTAGCTCGGCATTTTACCTAGGTAAAAATGTGTTATAATCATCATTCGAAACAAAAGAGAAAGTTTGTATGAAAAAGTACGCCATTATTCAAATTGCAGGAAAACAATATCGAGTTGCCGAGGGTGATATGGTCACTATTGACCGTTTGCCTCAAGCTCCAGATGAAAAAATCGTCGTTACCGACGTGTTAATGACTGGCAATGGTGATCAAATTTCTATTGGCTCACCTCTGGTAAGTAAAGCTTCTGTGACCTTGAAAGTAACTGGTCAAAGCAGAGGCGATAAGATTCGTGTGGCAACCTACAAAGCTAAATCACGCTATCGGAAGGTTCGTGGCCACCGACAATCTCTCAGCACCGTCGAAGTGGTCAGTATCACTGCCTAATGTCGACTTATTATTGTCTCCTCGGTAATACTCCTGATTTATCAGCAGCAGAAATTGCGGCCTTTTTTCCTGATGCACCTCAAGAGTTAATTTTGCCTCACATCCTTAAGTTAGAAATTGAAGGTGAACTCGATACTTCTGAGTTACTCTACTTTTTAGGAGGCACAGTCAAGTTACTTAAAGAACTTACTCCTCTAGAGATGGAGATAGCTCGAGATGAGGACAAACTGGCTGAGGCTCTGGCTGATCAATTCATGAGAGCAGTACCTGAAGGCAAAATCACCTTTGGAATTGCTGAACATGGCCGAGATCATTTACCACGTTTAGAAGCTGCTTACATCAAGAGTTTGCTCCAGAAACAAGATGTAACCGCCAAATATTATGAAGACTCTCGGACGGGTTTATCTGCTGCCATTTTGATTCATCATCCTAAAGTAGTTGAGCTTCACATTATCCAAACTGCTGAACAAGTAGTGATTGCTCGCACTGTAGCTGTACAAGATATTGAAGAGTGGACGTATCGTGATCGAGAAAAACCTTATTTTGATCGCAAAAAAGGCATGTTGCCACCCAAAGTGTCTCGGATGATGGCTAATATTGGTTTAGGGACATTATTGAAGCTGAGAGGCGACAAACAATCATTGCCTACCTCCAGTAATAAAACCCTCAACGGTCAATATTTGCTCTATGATCCTTTTTGCGGTACAGGCACAGTCTTAGCAGAAGCACTGTTAACGGGTGCAAATGTAGTGGGTTCGGATAGTGATGCGGTCGCAGTAAAAGGAACGCAAGCTAACCTTCAATGGCTTGAGAAAAAATATGATGTAGAAGAGCGCTATAAGGTGTTTACGAGTGAAGTAGCCAATGTGCCACCCACTCAATTGCCCAGTAAAATCGATGTCATTGTCACCGAGCCGTTTTTAGGCAAGCCTACACCACGTCCTGTCGAGCTTCCTAATATTTTCAAAGGTTTGGAAAAATTATACTGGGGTGCTTTTCGCAAATGGACACAGATATTACAAGCTCCCGCTGTGATTGTGATTATTTTTCCAGTCGTAGAAAGTGAAAAACACACCTTCACTCTCGAGAACTTAATTGACAAGCTGGCTCCTCTTGGGTACACTATACTGTCTGAGCCAATTATTTATCGTCGGCCACAAGCTGTGGTTCAACGCCAAATCTGTTTATTTAGCTTTAATCCGGTTCAAAAATAAGCACATGGAGCTGTATGTCAAAAGTCAAAGCATCAGGTAAAGTCAATCAACACCCACAAAGCCGCCGTCGCGGTAAACGTTTAGGTGTTAAAAAATTTGGTGGTGAAAAAGTCACTACCGGAAACATCATTTTGCGTCAACGTGGTGCCCAATACAAACCTGGCAAAGGTGTAGGGATGGGTAAAGACCAAACTATTTTTGCCATGATGGTTGGAGTAGTGAATTTTAGTAAACGTTTTGGTCGCACAGTGGTCAATGTTATCAACTCATAACTCTCTTTAGAGTAGATTTTGAAATGAAACAACTCGGGGGAAACCCCGAGTTTTTGGTGGTGCAAAACTTTTCTCAGTGTGCTATACATGATGTATGGCAGATAGCGTTCAATTTCTCTCCATTTCCTTAATACAACCCAACCCTTTTCAACCTCGGAGTACTTTCGACAAAGAAGCTATCGAGGAACTGAAACAATCCATCGTAGCGTATGGTGTGCTTGAGCCTTTGGTAATTGCCCACACTCCAGCTGGCTATCAAATTATTGCCGGTGAACGGCGGTGGAGAGCGGCGCGTGAAGCTGGGTTAGAAGAAGTGCCTGTCATTATTAAAAAGACCACACCTAAAGGAATGTTAGAAATGGCATTGGTGGAAAACGTCCAGCGTGTGGACCTCCAACCTATGGAACGTGCACAGGCTTTTCGGCAGTTGATGCGCGATTTTGGCTTTACGATCTCACAATTAGCCAGCAAAATAGGTAAATCCTCTGCCTATATCAGTAATAGTATTCGTTTGCTCGATTTACCTGATGCTATCAAAGACGGTTTAGTAGGGAACATGATTACTGAAGGCCATGCCCGAGCCCTGGCTGGTATTCCCGATGAAAAACAAATGATCGAGTGCTACAAGATTATTTTACGCGAAAGTGCGTCTGTGCGCCGTGCTGAAGAGTTGTCACGCCGCTTTCGTGAGACATCAGAAGACAAGTTATCAGAGAAAGGTCGACCAAAGCCTTTAAATGATGCTCAGCTCCGCCAATGGCAGAAGAAGTTTCAAGAGTTATTTCATGCTAAAACACAGTTTAAATTAGTTCGCTCTACTCGACAAACTCGAGTTTCCTTTACGATGCGAGGAACGCCAGAAGAAACTCAGGCCGATCTAGAAAAGATTTTAGCCTTTGCTGAACTTTCGCCAGCCGAAGGTAATCAAGAATAATCACAGTTATTTTCCCGACGTTATTAAGCAAGGATGTATTAGTATCCACTTTGATCAGTGGCAATGAGTGGTTTAATACTTTGCGGAGCGAATGATCTGAGCTTTACTGAAGGGCCAATAGCGGAAAAAAGCACGACCCACAATGTCAGTCTTACGAATAGGTCCCCATGCACGAGAGTCACTGGAGTAGGTGCGATTATCACCGACCACAAAGTATTCATCGGGGCCTAAAGTGACAGTTTTATTTTTAGTATACGCACCTGGAAGTGTTTGATAATCTGCGGGGATGTATGTCTCTTGAATAGGAGTACCGTTGACAATGATGTGGTTATTATCAACTTGGACGCTCTCTCCAGGAACTGCCAAGACACGTTTGATAAAGTCACAGCCAGTCCCTTTAGGGCAGTTGGCTGTTTCTGGAGCGTGAAAGACCACGATATCTCCTCGTTGAGGATCGCGTAGGCGATAACTAATTTTGTCAGTTAACACATACTCACCGCTCAAAAAATAAGGCACCATTGATTGCCCGTTGACCTCATGTGGTTGCATAAAGAACAAATAAACCACCAAAAAAATGGATAAAGCAATCACAATTGTCTCGATAATATCGAGGAAAAACTCGCCAATAGTTCTCAGCAAATAAGGCATAAAGATCATTATCCTTTTTCCCTAGTGGCGATGCAACGGGCAAATGGGCATAATATGGACATGGGTTATACGCGTAACGTTGTGAGTGGTTTTAGTTGGCAAACGGTTTTGAAAATTGTGACCAATGTCATCACGTTGGTGAAGATCATGATTTTGGCACGGTTACTGGCTGTAGAAGAGTTTGGTTTGTTTTCACTGGTGATGATTGCACTGGGCTTAACGGAGTCATTTACCCAAACCGGTGTCAACGTCACCATTATTCAATCAAAACATTCCATCGAGTACTTTATTGATACAGCTTGGGTGATTGCGATTGTCAGAGGTATGCTGATCGCGGTATTGACGTTAGTGCTGGGAGTAGGGATGAGTCATTTTTTCCAAAGCTCGGAACTACTCTTTTTAATAGGGCTCGTTTCCTTAGTACCTTTCATCAAAGGTTTTATTAATCCAGCCATTATTTCACCTTACAAGGAGTTAGCTTTTTTCAAAGATACTCTGTATCGTTTTTCGTTGTCACTCACGGACAGTATAGTATCTATTGTATTGGTGTGGATGGTAGGGACAGTGGCGGGGTGGGTGGCAGCCTTAGTTTTGACAGCTGTATTTGAAGTAGTGATCTCATTTGTTTTCTTTCGCCTTCGCCCACGTTTTCTCTATATCCCTAGCCGGGCTGCGCTGATTTATGCTAATGCCAAAAGTATTGCTACGGCTAGTGTCTTGAATTACTTAAATGATAATGCCGACAATTTATTGATTGGCAAAATGGCAGGAACATATGGGCTGGGTTTATATCAAAACACCTATGCTTTATCTCATGAGCTTAATTATGAGGTGACCAAGTCAGCTCATCATGGCACGTTTCCGGTTTATACCAAGATTGTAGATGATAAGCTCAGATTGAGACGTGCTTTTCTCAAAACTCTACTTTTTACTACTTTCTTATCCTTGGCTCTCTCATCCCCGTTATTGTTTTTCCCTCAGTTTTTTATTCCCCTCATTTTTAGTGCTAAGTGGATCCCTGCGATTCCTTTAGTGCCTTGGTTGGTGATGGCAGGGTTAATCCATAGTTTCGCGCTGATGTGTTATGGACCATTAGTAGCTAAGAATCATCTTCTACCGGTAAATGTCCATTCCTTTCTAAGTTTTGTGTTCATGATTGGGGGTATCTGGTGGGGAGGACAGTACTGGGGGCTCGTAGGTAGTGTAATAGGACTTTGCATCTCCCGGCTAATGGCGTTACCATATTTACTATGGAGTACGTGGCATGAAGTGGTATGAAAAACAGAGATTTTGATTGGTCACCAGCTAGTTTTCTAGGTTTAGCTAAACAATATTGGTTATTAGTTATCATCATGGTTTTGGCGACATGGGTGAGAGTGTGGCGGCTGGATACACATGCCATTTTCTTTGGCGATGCGGCTCGTGATTTACGCGTGGCGATTCAAGCCGTGGATAATCGCGAGATTCCTTTGTTGGGTATTCCCTCGAGTGTACCTCGCTTTAAACAAGGCCCTTTGAGTATTTGGTTTCAAATGGCTATCTATACAGTATTTGGGAATCATTTATTTATTTTTTCCCTGTTTTTTGCACTTATTAACTTGGCAGCATTAATGGCCATTTATGAGTTTGCGACCATTCATTTCTCTCAGCGGGCTGGTTTAATAGCCGCCACCTTATATGCTTTTTCGCCCCTGACAATAGCTCAAGCTCGTATGCCCTATCATACTAATCCTATTCCACTGGCTCTGACCCTTTACTTGTTTGCCTTGGTTAATTTATGGCAAGGTAAAAAGTGGGGAATGTTACTTGCGGTACTAGGGTGGTGCTTAGTGTTTCAGTTTGAGTTGGCGGTGTTTCCATTAGTACTATTGATACCGTATGTAGTGTGGCGTCAGCAACAGAAAGTGACAAAGGGCTTGATCATTCAAGCTGGAGCAGGATTCTTTTTAGGATTGTTGCCTCAGTTACTCTATGACATAACACACAGTTTTGCTCAGCTGGGTGGATTTGGGGTATGGTTGGTTTATCGCAGTCTAAGTGCTTTACTCATTGGTGGCCGCCATGGCTTAGGACCAAGTAAATTAGCTGGCGCTTTAACTCATTTTTGGACCTATCTGCAACGCATCTTTAGTTTTGATCAACCATTCGTAACAGTGGCATTCTTAATTATCTTAGGCTTAGCACTGGTGTTTTGTTATCAACGTTGGCGCCGACACCACCTGGAACCAAGTGCCGAAATTGTCGCTATGGCTACCGGTTTATTAACTGTAGGTTATATTGTCCATGGATCACCTTCAGAGGCTTATTTTCCGCCTTATTTTATTTTATTACCCTTACTGATTAGTTATTATTTAATGCATTTTTCTGACAAGGTTCAGCGCTGGATAATACTTGGATTGGGAATATGGGCGGTCATGAATATTACTAGTCTTTTCACCCATAATTTTTTCGTGAGTACTCATCGAGCTTTTAATTATGGACCTGGTGTGGGTGAGCAGCGAGCCGTGGTAGAGTATCTGACTACTCAAGAAACAACGTTTTATTTTTCTACTACCCAAGATGGTGCACAATTTGAATCATATTTTGATAACTATCGATACTGGGTATCGCAACTTCGCCATCAAGAACAAAAAAATGGCGGCAGTCCGGTCTATATTGAATCAAAAAATTCTCAATTAGCTAATTATCCAGGCATCAAGAAAATTGGCTTTAGAAGTGTGGACGTTTATCAATTGGAGTTGCCATGACATCTCACTTACTGCCGGTAACGGTAGTGGTGATCACCGATAGAAATGATGAGCGCCTTCAACGATGTTTAGCTTCGGTATCGTGGGCAAAAGAGGTGCTAGTAGAAGACTACAGTGGCCAAAAAATTACTGATTTTAGCTTGGTTCGCAACTTGGTTTTACAAAAAGTTTCTCAACCATGGATTCTCTTTTTAGATAGTGACGAGTGGTTGGAAGACAAAGCGGCCACAGAAATTGCTCACGCTATCACCCAACCCTGCCAAGGCTTTTATTTACAACGTAAAGACATTTTTTTGAACAAAGTCATGAATTGGGGCGAAGTCAGAAATGTATGGTTATTAAGATTAGCTCGTCGGGGTGCAATTCATTTTAAGCGTGCAGTTCATGAAGTTCCTCAGGTAGGTCCAGCTACCGCACGGTTAGAGTCACTTATTTATCACCACTCTCACCTTTCTCAAACGGATTTTATGTCTAAGGTCAGCTACTATGCATCACTGGAAGCTAAACAACGTCCGCCACTGTCAAAATCGAGTTTACTACTGCAATTATTATTTTTCCCCCCTGGAAAGTTACTGTATAATTTGTTTATTAAATTAGGTTTTTTAGACGGTTGGCGGGGGATAGTTTACATCTGGATGATGAGTTTGCACTCGTTATTAGTGCGCGTTTATCAGTATGAGAACAAAACTGTGGCAAAGTGAGTGGTTGCTCTTCCTTTTTTTATTAATCCTGGGGCAGTTACAACGCTGGCAAGTAACAGGTAGTGTCGCTGTTTACCTTCACGAAATGGTGATGGCAATGATGATGGGTAGTTGGCTATTGTCTCTCTCATTATCAGAACTGAGGAGGAGGTTTTTTAGAATCTTCACGCTGCCGTTAAAGTTACTGTTGTGCTGGTTAATACTGGGATGGGTGATGGCAGGGGTGTCGGGAGTATCGTTGCTAGTTCCAGCGCTTTACACAATCCGGTTAGCCTTTTACTTATTTTTTATCTGGATGATGTCACAGCAAACTGTGCTTCCTCAGCCAACTGTCAAAAAACAGGTCGTGGCAGCTGGTTTAACGATGATGTTACTAGGGGTGCTGCAGTACATCTTTTTACCTGATACGCGCTTTCTATTCATTTTAGGCTGGGATGATCATTATTATCGATTGATTGGCACACAGTTTGATCCCGGATTTGCTGGCATGTTGATAGTATTAACGCTCATTTTTGGTTTTAGTTATTTACACAAGACTATTCTCTGGTGGCAGTATGCATTGGCTGCGCTCCTAGTGATGGCTACAGCGATGACGTTTTCTCGGGCTAGTTTTTTATGTCTGGGTGTAGCGTTAGGTCTATTTAGTTTGCGATTTCTAGTTCAGCGCAGGATAGCCCACTTTGCCTTCACACTTATGCTAGTAGGTATTTTTGGAGTTACGCTGTGGATGCTTCCTAAACCAACAGGCGAAGGTGTCAGACTTGCCCGCACTTCCAGTGTGGAAGCCAGAGCCACAGCTTCTCGATTAGAGTTGCAGTCATTAACGCCACTGCAAACCATCATCGGTCGGGGCTTATTTGTCCCACGATCAGATCATGACCTAGACAATCCATTGCCCAACCACGCTCGCGTACCTGATAACGTAGTGATTAGCTTGCTGGTTTATCATGGCCTATTGGGCACAGTCATGATCCTGGGCTGGTTTTTATGGCAGTTGCCTGAGTTGTGTCATCGTGATTATGAGGGCTTTGTGGCCGTTTTAGCAGTTCTGACCCACAGTTTCTTTAACAATACTTTGTTACAACCCTTTGTATTATTGTTCTTAGGATTGGGTTTGGTTTCGAGTGTGAGAGAGATAAGAGTGAAAAAAACTAAGGTTTAAAAGTAACTTTGAGTTCAGTTTCAGTAGTGTTATCAGCACGATCTTTAGCTTGAATCAGGAGTGTATTTTCTCCTTCTTGAAGTTGATAGGTAGTGCTGAAATTACCATCGCTTGCTGGATTAACAATTCGACCATTTATTAAAATTCTTACGCCGCCATTTTCATCCGTAGAACCTTTAATACTAATTACCTGATTCTTGCGGGTCTCGTAGGTTTGGCCATTAGTTGGCTCGGAAACTTCCAGCTTGGGAGGTTCAGGGTCAAAACTAACCGTATACGTTTTACTAGTGGATGATTCATTTCCGGCCGCATCTACCGCATAAAGTGCTAACTTATTGTCACCTTCTGTTAAATCAATGATAAAGTTGAAACTGCCATCATCTCTAACTTTTTCTCGAGAATCCTCAGCCTCATTTACTAAGACCACTAGCTCACTACCTGCTTCACCGTAGCCAGAAACAGCCAGTGTCGCACTACTAGTAGCCGGAACTGGGGCAGAAATAATGGGAATTTGGGGCGGAATAGTGTCATCAGAAGTAATTTGTTTGGTATCACCAAAAAAGGAGGTCATGAAGCGGATCAATCCAGGCACAATCACAAATAAAAACACTACAAACAGGATCACCGCTCCACTGGCTATTAACAACGTTTGGCGCAACATGCGTTTTTGCTCATGTTTAGTAAGGCGGGAAGAGACTTGGCTGGTTCTTTTCATAAACTCATCGGATGAAGGATATAACGCATCGCGGACGGTTTGCATGTTTTGTTCATTCATAGTATCAGAGTTATAGCCTCTAGAACAGTGGAGCCAAGAAGGGGGCTCGAACCCCTGACCTGCGGTTTACGATACCGCTGCTCTACCAGCTGAGCTATCTTGGCTTGGGAGCGGGTGACCGGGCTCGAACCGGCGATCTTCTGCTTGGGAAGCAGACATTCTACCACTGAACTACACCCGCGGTTTTTCCGAAGCTGTTGTATTGTAGCAAGAAATCTTATTTCTGATTAGCAGGAGGTAACTCGAGCTCTACAGCAGGGTAAATTAAGTCAGGATTGTAACCAATTACACTGCGATTGCGATCATAAATCTCGACCCAGCGATAACCACTGCCAAGTTCACGCTCAGCGATCTTCCATAAACTATCACCTTTGACGATAGTGTAGCGGCCTGATTGAGGTTGTGCGGGCTGAGTTGGAGTTGCATCGGGCGCGGTAGGAACTTGTGGGGCCTCAGGTGCCTGAGGTGCTTGGGGAGGCACAGGTGCAGTAGCAATATCTGGTGAAGTAGTAGCTTCAGGTGTTGCCATCAAAGATTCTTTGATAGTGGTATTAGGAATCATTAACTCTTGCCCAACTTCTAAGCCCTGGTCAGGTTGGAGACCGTTAGCTAGTTCGATATCTTTATAGTTGAAAGCTGTGCCATAAAAAGCTTGAGAAATTTTCCAGGTGGAGTCACCGGGCTGGACAATATACTTCGCAGGTAAACCAGCTGCAAACTTACGACCATTTTCTTCATAATAGGTAATTTGACGAGGTAAGTCTGAAAGGACAGGTAGAGCCATTGGAGATGCTTCTGGTTGCATTGGGGCTTTAGCACTTCGCCACGACCAAAAAATCAATAAACAAGCGGCGGCAAATACTAAAGTGAAGCCAGTAGCTAAGGCCATCAGCGTATCTTTAGTACGTAAACTTTTAATATATTGCTTGAGGTTGTAGGAATCCATATCTGCCTAAAATAACTACTTAGTAATAAGAAATACAAATAGTATTGGGCAGATACTGCTGTGATTGTAACAAACTAGATCAGTTTGTCGAGAGGGCAGAGGTATGTAAAAATGTACATTTTGACTGTAATGACATGTGTCCAGATTCACTTTTGAAGGAAGGTGTAACGCACCCCTCGCCGAAACGAGGGGTGGTTGAGGAGTAAAGGTGTTGAAGATTAGCGACCCGTGTAGCGGAACTCGCACAAGGTTACGCCAGGGTTAACGTAGAAAGCGCCATATGTTTTTCCCGGATTTTCAACTCTGAAGGTTGTTCCAATGAGTAAGGGGTTTAAATCACCCTTGCCGTTTCCTTCGGGGTCAAAATAAAACGGACATCCTTCAGTGACTTCATACGTTCCCGCACGCCAAAAGGTGATGGAGTAGGTAATTCCATACTCTAAAGGTTCATCAATACTGAACCGAAGCAACCGATTACTATTCTCCCACCGTATTTCTAGATGAGGATATTCGCTGGGAAGTAAATCCTTAGCGGTGAAGGTTCTTGGAGAATAGGCTTCGTTTTGGGGAGTTTGTGCTGACACCGTACCACCTCCTAGTAAAACAATTAACAGAATCAGTCGTAGGCTTTTCCGTAACATGACTTAGGCTCCCGCCACAGGGGAACGAGAAAGCAATTCAAAAGATCTATGCTTCCTTCAGTCCTGCGGCTATGTCAAACAACCAAAAATTGCCTCACGTAGCCGCAGGGTATACACCTTTACCTTATTAAAGAGCTTTCGACGCACTGCACGCACATGTGCGACGTCAAACGCCTCTACAAGGTAATTATCGTCATTTGTAAAAGAATTCAGTGAGAGATGAGAAAGAGTTAAGCTTTTAGTAAGCTGATAAAATCAGCATAAATAATGCCTAAAAACCCAGAGTTTAATCTTCCACCTCACTCAAAACTAACACATAAGCCAGAGGGCAAGCTGTGGTTTAGAATAGATGAGACACGTTTTCATCCACTTTTTTTTGATAAGCTGGGAAATCCTACAATGAGTCCCTATTTTGGCTGTGCTTGGGTAGAAACAGCTGAAGGAGGAGAATTTGTTTGTAATGGTTTCATTCTGTTAAGGCTTGTGGGCGATGATATTTACACAGGTGATTTTTTCAGTACCTGGGAAGAGGTGATGAAATAAATATCAGCCTGAGGTATCGATAAATGGTGTGGGGTAATTATCACCCCACTCGCTCGACAAAACTCCAACAGATACCATTCAAGTGCTGCTTCCCAAATACCAACATGAGCTAGAAATGAATCGAAAAGCGTGGCGGTTACCGCACCGACCTGATCAGGTTCACTTAAGTGTAAGTAACAGATTCCAGTTAAAGGTGAAAGCCGGTGAGGAGAAATAATTGGTTTGACCAAACCTGGGACAACGCGCAACTCAATTTCTGGATCGAATACCTCTTCGTTATTAATATGTCGCTGTTTGAAGTTGGCACCAATAGTTTCAGCTAAATGTCTCAGTAACACTTTATCAACTTGAAACTCACCAAAACCTGAAATTAAAAAATGATGGCGTGGTCCCCCTGGGCTAATGAATGAGGCCGTAACAGTCTTTAATACTTTCACCTCGGTATCTGGACCAAAAACCTGATCAATCCGAGTCTGCTCACTCTTAAGATTCGTTGTATTTTCATGGGCAGAAGTAGCGGGTGAATGCTTTATTGACAGGGTTGGTAAATCTAACGCATCCGCACTTAGCATCGCTTCTACTAAGAATTCAAACGGAATCTGCCCCCACTCAGTTAATAATTCTCGGCCAATAATATCTACCCAGTCGCCGGCCAGATATTTGCGCAAAGATGCACTAAGCTCTGGTAAATCAGGTTGTAAACTTGGATCTTCCAGAATATCTTCGACTCTCAATGATCTTCTATGCAAAATGATTGATAAAAGTTCGTTTTCCGCACTTCGGGCCATAGGCCAGAAATTGTAGCATGAGTAATAAAAAGGTTAAAAAAATTAAGTTTACTGGCGACCTCGACCGGAGTCGAACCGGCGATCTCCTCCGTGACAGGGAGGCATGTTAACCACTACACCACGAGGCCAATTAGGTTTTCTATTATACGAACACTTTCCTTTCTTGCCAAGCCCGAACCCAGGGCTAAGATGTGCTAGCATACAGGTATGCAACTCACACTCCACAAACACATGACCAACCAAGAAATTGCTGATCTTTTTAATTTTATTGCCGGTGTATTGGCCCTCAAAGACAGCAATGTTTTTAGAAGCCGAGCGTATCAGAATGCCGCGACAGTGATCGAACAATATCCCCAGCCTCTTCATGAAATGTTTTTAAATAACCCAGATTTTGATAAATTGCCAGGAATTGGTGATACTCTCAGTGAAAAGCTGGGCGAGTTATTTACTACGGGAAGTATTAAAGCCTTTGAAAAGTACGTGGCAGATTTACCCGCTGGCATGTGGCCGTTATTTAAACTACCGGGGATTGGTGTCAAAAAAGCCTTTGTATTAGCTGTGCATTTCAAGCTTGATGACGAAGCGACCGCCTTGTCTAAAATTCTTGAGCACGCTCAACAAGGTGAGATTAGACAGTTAGAAAAATTTGGTGAAAAGAGTGAAAAAGACTTAATAAGCATTATTGAAAGTTATAAGCCTAAAAACCGCTTACCATACATGGAAGCCAAACAAGTCGCAGATGAATTAAAAGCCGAATTAGAAAAATGTGAGGCAATTTCACGCGTCGATGTCTTAGGCAGCTTGCGGCGCCAAAGTCCGACGGTTGGTGATATCGACCTTGGCATAGCGACCGATAATATGGATCTGGTGAAAAGTTTCGTGAAAAATATGAAAATTGTGAAAAGAGTAGCAGCCGCTGGCGAACAACTAATTCGCATTGTGATGACCAATGACTATCAAGCTGATATCAAGGTCTCTACGCCCGATGAGTGGGGAGCCTTTTTGCAACACTTCACTGGGTCCAAAGAACACAACATTAAACTGCGAGAGCTGGCGCTTAAACAAGGCAAATCATTATCGGAACACGGCATTAAAGAAGAACATAATGGTCAACAAATCTTAAAAAAATTTGCCGATGAAGAAGCGTTTTATAAATACTTGGGATTACGCTGGATCGAACCATCAAAACGGGCAGGTGGCGAGGAAATTGATCAGGCGAAGTTATAACTAAAATATTGTATACTTAAGGTATCTTTACCAAAGGAGAACTATGTCAATGATGATGATTTTATTAGCAGCTGGAGCCGTAATCGCTTTATACGTGATCACGCTTTATAACTCCCTGCAACGCTTAAAAACACAAATTGCCGCCAGCATTCAGGAAATTGGTAATCAATTGAAACGCCAAGCCTCGCTGATTCCTAATCTGGAAACCTCAGTCAAAGGGTACTTAAAACATGAAAAAGGGATTTTCGAGATGTTGACCGATGCTCGTAAAGCCGCTGTCAAAGCTTCCCAAAGTGGTACCGCTAAAGATATCGAAGCTGCCTCAGCTAAGCTGCAAGCAGTCGTCCCTCAATTAGCGATTGCTGTCGAAGATAATCCTGAACTCAAAGCTGATCAAACCGTGATGCGTTTCATGGAAGAGTTAACTGATACTGCCGATAAGTTAATGTATGCTCGCCGCACGGTGATTGATTTGACCCAAGCTTACAATGAAAAATTAGTCACGTTCCCATCGAACATCATTGCCGGCATGTTTGGCTTCAAACCAGAAAAAGGGTTAGAAACTCCGATGAGTGGTGATCACGTTTCTGTCAGCGAAGCCGAAACCAAAGACGTCAAAGTGAATTTGTAATTTACTTACTTAGTTACTCAATTACTCAACGTATGACTCATTACGATTTAGTTGCCAGCAACAAACGTAAATCACTCTATGTGGTGACCTTGTTTATTGCCTTTATTGTTGGGGCAACATACCTAATGGTGACTGGACTTGGTTATAGTTTAGACATTGTGGGGATAGCCCTGATTATTTCCGGCCTCACGTCTTTTGCATCCTATTGGTGGTCAGACTCTATTATTTTAGCTATCAGTGGCGCTCGCCCGGCTACTCGTAATGAGTTTTTTGACTTTTATACAGTGACTGAAAACTTAGCCATGTCGCAGCGAATGCCGATGCCTAAGTTATACGTCATCGATGATACCGCTATGAACGCTTTTGCCACTGGCCGCGACCCTGAGCACGCGGTGGTGTGTGCCACGACTGGAATCTTGTCACGGTTAACGAGAGCTGAGTTGGAAGGCGTGGTGGCACATGAACTGTCACACATTCAAAACTATGACATTCGTTTAATGTCGATTGTGACCGTCCTGGTGGGGTTCATAGCCTTGATGGCGGACTGGATGTTGCGAATGACAGCGTGGGGCGGCTCTCGCAAGCGAGATGACAATGGTGGTGGTCAACTCCAGATCCTTTTCTTTATTGCGGGGCTGACATTAGCTATTTTGTCCCCCTTGGTGGCGCAGTTAATTCAGTTAGCTATTTCTCGTCGGCGAGAGTTTCTGGCTGATGCCACTGGTGCCAGCATGACTAAAAACCCTGAAGGTTTAGCACGCGCGTTAGAAAAAATTAGTCATGATCACGAACCTTTGGAAGCAGCTAATAAAGCAACCGCTCATCTTTATATTGCTAATCCCTTAAAAAATGTCCATGGCGGCATCGGCATGTTTGCCAGTTTATTTGCCACACATCCACCCGTGGCGGAGCGATTGAAAGCGTTGAGAGGGAAATAAATTCAATCTGTACAAACAATGCTAACCAGCTAAAATATTTTACTTCTTATGTCGAGTCATATTACCAAACAACAAGTTCAACACGTCGCTCAATTAGCCAATATTCCTCTTTCTGATGAAGAAGCAGCCAACTTTGCCAAAGCTTTTGATGAAACCTTAGACGTCATTGATGAGCTAAAGGCTGTAGACGTGACAGGTGTGGAACCTACTAGTCAGGTGACTGGCTTAGAAAATGTGTTTCGCGATGACGTGGTCAATAATGAGACAATGTTTAGCCAAACTCAAGCCTTAGCTAATGCCAAACAAACCCACGATGGTTTTATTGTGGTACCACAGGTGATTGATCAGGGAGATTAATATGTTGAATACCTTAACGTTAACTGATGCCTTAGCAAAAATTGCTGCCAAAGAAGTCACCGCGCAAGAAATTATTGATGATGTGCTAAAAGTTGTGGCTGAGAAAAACCCAGCTTTAAATGCCTATTTAACCCTCAATGACCAAGACTTAGCAACAGCTCTCCCTAACGCCAGTAAACTACCATTAAAAGGTGTGCCTATTTCAGTCAAAGATAACTTTAGTACGCAAGGTTTGCGAACAACTGCCTCTTCTACAGTATTGGACAGTTTTATCCCACCCTATGACGCAACAGTGGTTAAGAAGTTAAAAGCGGCGGGAGGATATGTAGTTGCCAAAGCCAACCTGGACGCCTGGGCACATGGTTCATCAACTGAAACTTCACAGTATGGCCGTAGTCTTAATCCACGTAATACTAATTATTTACCCGGTGGTTCGTCAGGTGGCAGCGCAGCTGCAGTAGCTGCCGATATGTGCTTAGCCAGCATTGGTTCAGAAACAGCCGGCTCGATTCGTCAGCCAGCGGCATGGTGCGGAACAGTTGGTTTGAAGCCGACGTATGGCCGTGTTAGTCGCTTTGGTGTGGTCGCCATGGCATCATCTACCGACAGCCCAGGTCCTATCACCAAAACAGTGGCAGACGCTGCGTTACTCCTTAACCACATTGCCGGTCATGATGATCGTGATGGCACCACTACTACTCAGCCTGTGCCAGATTTCACCCAAGCTCTCAATAAAGATATTAAAGGCTTAAAAGTCGGAGTGGTTTATTTTGATATCGAGGGTTTGGAAGGTGTAAAGAAGTACTATGAGCCAGCCTTAAAAGTTCTGGAAAATTTAGGTGCTGAAATAGAATATACAACAGCCCTTGATCCACATCATGCTATTAGTGTGTACACTGTAGTTCAGCGTGGCGAAGTCAGTAGTAATTTAGGTCGCTATGATGGTATCCGATATGGGAATGATCGTTCATTTTTGGGCGCTGAGGCTAAACGCCGGATTATGTTAGGCACGTACACACTGTCTAAAGGGTATGCTGATAAATATTACTTGTTGGCTCAGAAAGTCCGGACGTTGTTTATGGAAGATTTCCATCGCCTGTTTGCTAAATATGATGTCGTAATTTCACCTACCTCACCTGGGTTTGCGAAGAAGATTGGCGCCACCGAGGGTGCGGCCATGTTTGGTGAGTTAGAGGATATGTTATTGGAACCGACCTCGATTACAGGTTTCCCTGGTATCAATATTCCTTGTTATCGTGATCCCGAGACTAATTTATTTTTGGGTCTCAATATCGTGGCTAATATGTGGCGGGAAGATGTAATGATTCAGGTCGCAGATGCCTTTGAAAAGGCGACTAACTGGAATACTTGGCGCCATTAACTCCTAAACTCTGATCTCTTGCTAATTGCCTCTAGAACCAGTAATCTTAATGATAATGGTAGATTTTTCGCCCGGTGAACTAGCGCGTTTTCAAAAAGTTATCACAGATTTTCTGCATGTGATCTTAAAAATTGTGGGGCATACTGGTGACGAGCTCGATGAGAGTGTTCAGGAGCTGCAAAACTTTATTTTCACGACTGCACTCTCTTACGCATTGATGAAAAAACCCAAAGAAGAACGTGACCAGTTGTTAGCTCAAATTAAAACAGTCACCACACCTCAGGGTATGGGTGAAGTTTTAAGTGGTCAATTTACCTTTGAGCAAATGGAGGCATCCTTCAAAGAAGCTGCCACTGACGTCTTGGAAAGCTATTTCCAGGAAATCACAGCTGAGTTGACTCAAGATCAAAAAAACCAGTTAATCAACTTTGCTCAGCAAGTTAAGGAATTGAAGTTTTCATGATTAATGAAGTAAATCGCCAACCAGTCACACAAGAACATGAGTCAACTGAATCAGGGTTTCTTGGGCAGCTGTCGGGCAAAATAGCAGAGCGTTTTGGCCTTTTAGCCCCTGAAGTGATGGGTATAGTAAGTGCCTTAGTAATAAAAAATACTGAGTTTCAAGAATTTAACTCCGAAGCTATGGCATATGTGGTGTTAGGTCTCTTTACTTTGGCAAGTGTGCAATATGCAGAGATTAAAGCAGGGAGGGAGAAAGATGATCTGAGTTTTAAAGATTATGCTTTTCGCATGGTTACAGCTTTGGGTGCAGCTGTTTTTACTGCTGTTGGGGGCTTAGAATTTACTGCTAATCAAGTCAGCACAGCTATTCCCAATATTTCTAACCAAGATTTGCGTGAACTTGCAGCACAAATTCCGCGACCTAATTTAGAAGTATTAAAAAATATAGACTTACCTTCATTATCAGATTTGCCTAGTCCTGACATCACTCCCAGTCGTGAACAATTAGCTAAAGTAGCCGAGTATATTTACAACGCCAAAGTCCCTTTACTTAGCTTAACAGGGCTTTCGTTCCTTGGATACAATATGCAGGAGGATAAGCCTATAGGCAAAGTAGCTCGAGCTGCTTGGAGGGGAACTAAAGCTGTAGGGAGAGGAATGGGAACAGTTACTAAAACTGGGTTAGGTATTGCAGGATCTGTGATAAATACTGGAATTGAAGGAGCTAAAGCAGTCCATAGTGGGTATAAACGGAGTAAGGAAGCAATTAAATCATTAAAGAATTTGCGAGTAAGAGTCGAGTGGAAAAACGACAATGATCAAGCAATAGACCTTAATCGGTGGAGCAGATAGTTGAGTCGTTGGGTTTTTCTACGATTATTTTTGATAACCAACAGGTTATAAAAAATAAATGCCAAGCCAACTGCTGGCATAACATAACTTATTCCTATTTTTGCAGCATCAATTAAATAAGTTCTTGGTTTATTAAGTTCTTCACTAGTTAAGTTTTTTGAAACAAAAGGGTTGAGCTCATGAATGGGAATTTCTTCAACTTCATGTTTGTCTTTAAGTTCTTTTATTGCTTTAATGACTTCATGAGTGGAGATGCGATCCAGTATAGCTACTAGACCCACTAACCCTGAGCTTATGAGCGGTAAGTAAGCATCAATTTCATCAAGATGAGTAATAATTTGGGTATCTAGCAAGATATAGGCCATAACAGCTGCAATCAAATTAGCACTCGTTTCATACCACTGTGTAGGTATTTCTTCTTTAGCTTGCTGGTAAAGTTCAGATCCATCGATCATAGTTTTCAGATTGTGTCCGTTAAATAATTGACTATAATAAGGTGTGATTTTATGAACAGCAATTATACCTCATCTGGCAATTTTTCCTTGGTTTGTGGCTTAGAAGTCCACGCGGAACTGAAAACAGAGACTAAAATGTTCTGTGGGTGTAAGAATGATCCCTTTTTTGCTCCAGGGCCAAATACGTATACGTGTCCGGTGTGTTTAGGTATGCCAGGGGCATTGCCAGTGGCCAATAAAAAGGCTATTGAGTGGACCATTCGCTTGGGGTTGGCACTGGGCTGTAAGATTAATTTATTTTCTAAATTTGATCGCAAACATTATTTTTATCCTGATTTACCCAAAGGGTACCAAATTAGTCAGTATGACTTGCCTTTTTGTTATGAAGGACTGTTAGAGACATCTTTTGGGCCTGTCCGTATTCGTCGCATTCATTTAGAAGAAGATACGGGAAAACTGCAACACAAAACAGTAGAGGGACAAAAAGTCAGTTTAATAGATTTTAATCGCAGTAGCGTGCCACTCATAGAAATTGTGACTGAGCCAGATATCAAATCTCCTGAACAAGCTAAGGAATATGGTAAGAAACTCCGTCAATTACTGCGCTACCTGGATATTGCTGATTGTGACATGGAACAAGGTGGCATGCGGTTGGAGGCAAATATCTCGGTTCGGACTGCTGAACAAGCTGAAAAGGATGAGTTGCCTACCTACAAAGTAGAAGTCAAAAACATTAATTCTTTCCGGTTTATGGAACAAGCCATTGGCTTCGAAATTCAACGCCAATCACTAGTACTCATGGACGGTGAGACTCCCAAGCAAGAAACTCGTGGCTGGAACAGTAGTAATAACACCACTTTCCCGCAACGAACTAAAGAAGACGCCGAAGATTATCGATACTTCCCAGATCCAGATTTACCGCCCATTAGATTCACCCAAAAACAAATCGATGAGTTGAGCAAACAGAATCCTGAGTTACCAGAAAAGGTTGTTAGCCGCTGGCAAAAAGAATATAAAGTGGAACCACGCTTTGGGGAAGCGTTAGTCGATTCAGTGCAAAGTGTGTTTTTTTATGATGAATTATTTTCCTTAGCTCTCGAAAATAAACTTGATGCTAATAAAGTAGCCTCCGCTATCATCAATAAAAAAACCAAGGTGGTCGAAGGGGATGTCAAACTCACCCTGAGTGACTTCCAACAACAAAATCAAACTGATTTAATTGATGAAAGCGTAGTGATGACTCTTATTTCGGAACTTAAAACTGAGTTCCCGGCTGAAACAACCCGTTTCCAGCAAGGTGAAGAAAAGTTACTCAACTTCTTTTTTGGTCAGTTAATGAAGAAATTGGGTAAAAAAGTAGATGCCGGGCAGTTGCGAGCATTATTAATGACCGAACTCAAGTCCTAGCGATTCCCTTCGGTAAATCTTCCTGTTAGACTAATACCATCATGGCTGCTGATTTTGTTCATCTTCACGTCCACACCGAGTTTTCGATGCTCGATGGTCTGACGCGTATCCCACAACTAGTGGAAAAAGCCAAAGAGCTTAAACAACCAGCGATTGCTATTACTGATCATGGGGGTATGTACGGGGCAATTCACTTTTACAACGCCTGCAAAAAAGCCGAGCTTAAGCCAATTATTGGTGTAGAAGCCTATGTAGCAGCAAACTCTCGATTTGATAAGCAAGTCAAGATGGGTGGGGATCAGTTCCACATGACTTTATTGGCTCAAACCACGGAGGGATATAAAAACCTGATGAGATTAGTTTCGATTGCTAACATCGAAGGATTCTCATACAAGCCGCGGATTGATAACGATTTACTCGAAAAATATAACGAAGGCCTCATCGCTACCAGCGGCTGTATGTCCAGCATTATTAATCGCTTATTACTAAGCGGTAAACGCGAAGAGGCTATTAAAAAACTCATTTATTATAAAGAACTGTTTAAAGATCGTTTTTATATCGAACTACAAAACCATCCACATATTGGTGAGCTCAAAGAATTAAATAAAGAATTAATTACTCTAGCTCGAGAATATGAACTGCCTATCGTAGCTACCAACGATGTCCATTACCTCAACCCAGATGATGCAGAGGCTCAAGATGCACTACTGTGTGTGCAAACTCGCAAATTGATTGCCGACGAAAAACGGATGTCGATGATGAACTCACCTGATTTTTATTTACGTTCTGGTAAAGAAATGGCCGAGCTCTTTCATGATCTGCCGGAAGCTCTCAAAAATACAATGGTGATTGCCGAACAATGTAATGTAGAAATTCAAACTGGTAAGCTTAACTTTCCTAAGTTTCCATTACCGAGTGGTGAAACTGAAAGTTCATACTTTGAAAAGTTAGCTCGGGAAGGCTTACACAAAAAGTTTACTGAAATTACTCCTGAAATTGAAAATCGTCTTAAATATGAGATGGAAGTCATTAATCAAAAAGGGTATGCGGCTTACTTTTTAATTACCCAAGACTTTGTCAATTGGGCCAAAAACAATGGCATTGGAGTCGGGCCAGGTCGTGGGTCAGCGGCGGGGTCATTAGTATCATATGTGCTCAATATCACCACCATGAACCCTTTTCAACATGGCTTGCCGTTTGAGCGGTTTTTAAATCCTCAACGACCAACTCCACCCGACATTGATATGGACTTTGCTGATGATCGTCGTGATGAGGTTTTAAGCTACGTCGCAGACAAGTATGGTGCTGACCACGTTGCTCAAATCATTACTTTTGGAAGAATGGAAGCTCGGGTCTCGATTCGTGACATTGGTCGGGTACTGGGTTTGCCCTATGAAGATCCAGATAAAATAGCCAAGTTAATTCCTAATGATCCAGGACATAAGACCTCCCTCGAAACTGCCGTAAATACCGTGCCTGAGCTAGCTGAGTATTACAAGCAACCTAAATTTAAAAAACTCATTAATTTAGCTAAAAAAGTAGAGGGCGTAGTCAGGCACAACTCTGTCCACGCCGCTGCAGTAGTCATCGCTGACAAACCTCTCACCGAATACACACCAATTCAAAAAGATACTAAATCTGGTAAAACTATCACCCAATATGACATGTACGTTTTAGACTGTAATGTTTCTGACGATGCGATTGGGTTATTGAAGTTTGACTTTTTAGGTCTTCGTAATTTGTCTATTATCCAACGCGCGCTTCAATTAATTAAAGCGACCAAAAACATTGATTTAGATTTAGACAGCTTACCCCTTGATGATGCTAATACTTACGAGTTGCTCTCGAGTGGTGAAACCATGGGTGTCTTCCAACTTGAGTCTGCTGGCATGAGACGGGTTGCTCGCAGTTTACGTCCTAATCAGTTTTCTGACATCACCGCTATGGTAGCCCTTTACCGGCCTGGTCCTATGGATCTGATTCCTAAGTTTATTGAAGGCAAGCACAAACCTGAAAGTGTGGTCTATCCTCATCCTTCGCTGGAGCCAGTACTGAAAGAAACCTACGGCATCATGGTCTACCAAGAGCAGATTCTGCAGATCGCTAATCTGATGGCTGGCTATTCCTTAGGTGAAGCCGATATTTTACGCCGGGCCATTGGTAAAAAGAAAAAGAAGTTACTGGACGAAAATAAAAAACGCTTCATCGAACAATCAGTGGAAAAAGGGTATACCAAAGAAGTTGCCAGCCAGGTCTGGGGCTTCATTGAAGCCTTTGCTAACTATGGCTTTAACAAGGCACATGCTGCCAGTTATGCCATGATTTCATACCAAACAGCCTACCTCAAAGCAAACTACACTATCGAATACATGACAGCCTTACTGAGTGTTGAATCCGCTTCTCATGCTATGAACAGAGATGAAAAAGTTTCTATTGGCGTGGAAACCTGCAAAAAGTTGGGCATTCAAGTCTTGCGCCCTGATATCAATTTATCGACTCAAGATTTTACGATCGAAGCATTAGAAAGCTCTTTAAATGGCTTAGCTGTTCGCTTTGGTTTTTCTGCGATTAAAAATGTGGGCACGGCCGCGATGGAAAATATTGTCAGCACCCGACAAAGAATCGGCAAATTTGAGTCATTAACTCAATTTATTACTGAAACTGACGGCCGGAAGGTCAACAAAAAAGTCCTGGAGTGTTTAATCAAAGTCGGAGCAATGGATGATTTTGGTACACGAGCCAGTATGTTGGAAAATCTCGAGACTATTCGTCAGCAAGCAGCCCAATTTGAATCTGATGTAGATGGTCAAGATCATTTATTTTCTGGCGTGGCTACTACTACCAAGACCCAGCAAGATACTTTTCCCACGCTTCCCGAGTATCCCCGTCAAGAGTTACTGTCATTCGAAAAAGAACTATTGGGCATGTATCTTACTGAACACCCTATGGCCAAAGCTCTGCAAGCAGTCTCTAAGCAAGCCAACAAAACCATTAGTGAACTAGATGGCAGCATTCACGCCAATCACATTTTCCAGTTTGGGGGAGTGATTACCAAATTACGACAAGTGTTAACTAAGAAAAATAACTCTGAAATGGCTTTTGGGACCCTGGAAGACCCGACAGGTTCACTGGAGTTTGTAGTTTTTCCCAAAGCCTATGAACAATATAAACCTTTACTCAAAACTGATACGGTCGTACTCATCAAAGGCAAAGTGGAAGTCCGTGAGGAGGAAGTGTGTTTGACAGTTGATAAAGTCAGCGTTCCGAGTGAACTAGAACTCAACCATACTGCTTCTGCTCATCACCATCAAATCTTTATTCCCCGCAAAACTGACAAATCTGTCTTACAACAGCTGGGTGTGCTACTTAAATCTCAACCTGGTGATGAAAGCGTGGTGATTCTCATCCCCAATGGTGGCGAACCACAACGAATGTTGTTACCCTATGGTGTCAATTGGAGTGAAAAGCTGGAAAAAGAAGTACAAGAGTTATTAAAGTAATTACTTAATTACTTTAAAACTTTTCCGAAACCTCCTCTTTCCAGACCGTGAACCTGGCTGTACAATGTGGTTCCATGGATAACCATGGCACTTCCCCCCACACATCATCTACTAAGTACGTCTTCGTCTCCGGCGGAGTTTTGTCTGGCTTAGGCAAAGGTATTACGGCGGCTTCGCTCGGTGTATTGCTCAAAGCTCATGGCTATTCTGTTACGAACTTAAAGTGCGAGAATTATCTGAATTTAGATTCAGGCAACATTAATCCGATTGAACATGGTGACGTTTTTTTGTGTGAAGATGGTTTAGAAGCTGACTTGGATTTAGGCTCCTATGAACGCTTTTTAGGTCAAGAAGTGGGCAATCGCAACTTTACCACTATGGGCCAGGTCTATACCAAAGTCATTGATGATACCCGCAACCTTCATTTTAATGGCGCGACGGTGGATGCTATTCCTTATATTCCCGAAGAAGTCATTCGCCGGATCAAAAATGCCGGTGAGGGCTTTGACATTGTCCTAGTGGAGTTGGGTGGTACTGCTGGTGAGTATCAAAATGTGGTTTATTACGAGGCTTACCGGGTTATGAAGTTGCGGCAACCTAGCGATGTCGTCCATATCCATGTCACCTATTTCCCACGACCAAGCCACATCAACGAATTGAAATCCAAGCCGACCCAATTATCGGTGCAGTTACTCAACTCAATGGGTATTCAACCTGATTTTGTCGTTGGTCGGGCTGAGTTACCCATCGATGAAAAACGCAAGGAAAAGGTGGCGTTTTACTGCAATCTCAATAAAGAAGATGTCATTTCTAATCCTGATTGTAAAACTATTTATGAATTACCACTCATCTTTAAAGAACAAGATTTTGACGTCAAAGTGCTCAATAAGCTCCAGCTGCCTCCCAAGCGCTCAAACCTAAGCTCATGGAAAGGCCTGGTAGAGAATATCTTTGCTAAGAAAGAAAAACAGGTCAATATTGCTATTATCGCCAAGTATATCGCCACCGGTGACTATGAATTATTTGATTCCTACGCTTCTTTGATGGAGTCGCTCCATCACGCCAGTTGGTTCAATAAAATCGGCATTAATCTCTTATTTGTAAATGCTGAAGCTTTGGATAAAGGTGAAGCTGATGCCCTCAAAAAGCTTCACAGCGCCGATGGTATCATCGTGCCGATTGGTTGGGGAGAGCGAGGAGTAGAAGGCAAAATCAAGGCTGTGACGTACGCTCGTGAGAAAAAAGTCCCCTATCTTGGGTTGTGCTATGGCATGCATATGGCGTGTATTGAATTTGCCCGCAATGTCTTAGGGTACAAAGGTGCTAATACTACCGAATGTGATCCTCAAACCAAGTATCCAGTGATTCACGACATTCCTTTCGAAGAAAAGTACCAGCGCATCAAAGGTGAAGGCGCGAGTATGCGCTTAGGTGCCTATGATTGTGTGCTGAGAAAAGATAGCTTAGCCTACGAAATTTATGATAAACATAATGCTTTTAAAGACAAAAAACACAGCTTAGTCTCAGAGCGACATCGCCACCGCTTTGAATTTAATAATGATTATCGTGCTGATTTTGAAAAACATGGTCTGATTATCTCTGGTACTTCTCCTGATAATTTCTTTGTGGAAATGATCGAGCTTGATCGCAAGTTGCATCCTTTTTTCATTGCCACTCAACCTCACCCTGAGTATAAGTCCCAACCTTTGTCACCACATCCAATTTTTATTGAGTATTTAAAAGCAGCCTTAAGTAATAAAAAGTAACTTCAGAAACTGCCACATGCAACAACCGCAACAAATTACTCTCCATGATCAAGCCTATGAATTTTATCCTTGGAACCAGCTCGGTGAAGATATTTTTGAGTTATCTAAGAAAATCTTAGACTCAGGTCAAAAGTTTGATCGATTAATTGCCTTAGCCAAAGGTGGCCTCACTTTTTCGCGCTCACTCGTGGACTACTTGGAGATCCCTGATGTCAGCTCAATTAAAATCGAGTTTTATGGCGTCGTAAATACGATCAATAAAACACCAATCATCACTCAAAGTCTGCCAGTCTCTATCCGCAATGAAAAGATCTTGGTGTTTGATGACATTGTAGATAAAGGTGAAACGATGAAGCTTGCCAAACAGTACTTGAGTTATCATGGGGCTGAATCGGTAACAACAGCGTGTTTGATCAGTAAGCCATGGTCACATTTTAAGCCTGATTTCTGGGCGCGAGAGAGTGAAGCCTGGATCATTTTCCCTAACGAAGTCCGTGAAACTATTGCTGCCCTCAGTGAAAGTTGGGGTCATATGGGGGATTCTCCAGAGGAAATTCGTTCTCAACTGCTTAATATTGGCTTTTCAGAGAAGGAAGTTGCATTGTTTGCCCAACTCAAGTAAAATACTCTTCTGTCCTTTTAATGGCTGAATCAAGAAGTTAGGAATACGTATGTCACAACATTTTACCTATCAAAACCAAGATTACTCGGTTGGCGACACCGTCCGCATCTCACAAGAGATCCAAGAAGGTGATAAAAAACGCGTGCAAATCTATGAAGGTATCGTGATTGCTGTCAAAAATGCCGGCACAGGTAAATCCATTACCGTCCGCAAAATTGCCACTAACAGTATCGGAGTCGAGAAAATTTTCCCTTTAGCTTTGCCTTCTATTAAGAAAATTGAGTTAAAGAGACAAGGTGATGTCCGCCGCAGTAAGTTATACTACCTGCGTGATCGGATCGGTAAAGCCGCCACTAGAATTAAAGAAAAGACTTCTGAGCTCCAAACAGCTCCAGCAGCATAATTTTTCGTTTGGTCAGAGTGGAGAAGAGACAGCTCTTCGCTATTTAAGAACAAAAGGATATCAAATCCTCGATACCAATGTGCGCTTCGGCAATCATGAGATCGATATCGTGGTACTCGACCCACACTTTCATGAGATTGTTTTTATTGAAGTGAAAGCTAGAAAATCTGAACAGTTTGGTTCAGCAACAACAGCTGTTAATTATCGAAAACTTAAATCCCTCAGAGTCGCTGCTACCCAGTACCTTAAACTTAAGCAATTGGCACATGATTACCGATTTGATATCATAACAGTCTTACCGAATAAGGTTGATCATTTTGAAAATGTGACTTGGTAAGCAGAGAATTTGATTTAAAAAGTAAAGAAAAGCCTTGATAATATCATGGCCCCATCGTCTAGCGGTTAGGACGCCAGGTTTTCATCCTGGTAGCCGGGGTTCGAGTCCCCGTGGGGTCACCACGCTCAGCGTGGTGTAAGTCAGCTTTGCTGACTCACCAGCTAATTGAAGCTTAGCTTCATTACTACAAACCAATTCACTCCCTTCTACAGTTAATGCAAGATTTCTTATTAAAATAAGATCATGCATTATACCTACATTCTTTTTTCAAGCTTAGATAAACAACTTTACATTGGTTTTACTTCAAATTTGCGATCTCGACTCAAAGCTCATTACGGAGGTTTTGTCAAAGCAACTCAGAAACGAAGGCCATTAAAATTAATTTGTTATCTTGCTTTTGAAAAAGAAGAAGATGCCCGAAGGTCAGAAAAATACTTAAAGGGAGGAAACGGGCGAACCCAGTTAAAAAAACAACTTTGGAGTAGTTTAAGTGAGCTTAAGTACAAAAATTTATTTAAAGTTAGTTAGGCTGACTTTGCGATCAAAACTGCCTTGTTCTCATAGATCTTATCTTCCATGACCTGACCGAAGTTATTGATATGAAAATGATTTTTTATATTGAGTCTTTGAGATATTTGCTGAGTAACGTGTTTGAGTCCAGAGCGAATTGATTCAGCTGCGTCCATAGCTGAATGAGTATCCAGACCGATAGGAGCAATCGTCCCTGCAGATTGAGTGGGGTGCTCTACTTGAAAAACCAAATCAATATCACTGGTTTCTTTTAAGGGTTTTCCTATTACCCGTCCTCCAACCATATATAGCCGAACTTTTCCTGGATTTAACCCATATGATGTATGGACTAAAACGTAAAAGTCGACTAACTCTCTACCTATCTGCTCAATATTTGCAAAAATTTTGTCAAACTCAGCTTTAAGTCCATTTAGTTCAGGGTTATCTTTATTTCTGTGCAAAATGGTTTCTGAAGCTGAGTGAAGGCTCGAAGGGGTAAATTCCATAGTCATCTTAATCTCCTCAAGAATTCTTTAAATGGATTGGTGCCCTCTATGGAAGTTCTGACTTCCTCAAATGAGCGATAAATGTACTGTCCATCTGGCGAGGTTTTTAAACCAATTTCAGTTTGCCACAGGTTCAACTTTTTAGGCTTCAGCATGCCGGGCAACACTGTAAACTCAAAGCCGTTGTTCATGTCACTGAAGTCTCGAGGATGGCGAAAAATAATTTCTTCTCCACCAAGTTTATCCCAGCCAAGTTCTCGTCTTACTAAAAAGACTTGGTTCTGCCACTCGGCAAAAGTATCTACAGACAAGTGAATAATACCCACAGCCGGTAGTTTTCCGTCAGTAACTCTTTCCTCGGCCATGTTTTCAAAAGATTTAAGACCAAGCCGGTTTTCATCTAAACGCCCAAAAGACAAGCCTCCTGGCCAATTTTCGCTCATCCATCCGAAACTTGGAGCGTCTTTATTTGCTATTGCCAGACCATTTTTTACTAAGGCCTTTTTATTTGGGACGACCAAGCCACGAGCAAGTGTGAATGTTTTCATTACTTCCTCACCACTTTCGGTATTTTTAAATCTTCGACTACTTCCTGGTCATCCGGCAAAACAGCGGGAGTGTAACCATACTTTTCTGAAGGTCTTTGTTTATAAAATAGCAAATGTTTAACAGTTCGCTGAGCAATAGCTAGGCGAATCTCAACTTCATATAAATAATAGGTTTCACCCTTATACTCACAGGTGGTAATGTTGTAACCATCGACAAAGGTATGTTTGTGATCAATTTTCATTAGGTTGCCATAATTAAAAATTTAATGAATTCAGCTCGGGCACGTAAGTAAGCTCTTAAAAAATTAGTTTTAATCGACCGAGGTTGTTTAAATACTGTCTCAAACTCTTCAGTGAGACCTAGTTCAGTTATCACTTCCTGAGTTCGCGGGTGGTTGAGAAACTCAGTAATATTTGCTTTGACCTGCTTGCGACTGTAATCAAAATAAAAAGTGGCGTCTAAAATACTGATCCATTTTAAAGCTGTTCTCATATAATTTGTGACTACTTCTTTAGTCATTAAGCCTTGTTCGTAGTCTTGAAACATTCTTTCACCTCGCACAACTGAAGCAGCATCGATCTTATCAGCATCTTGCAAAATCAGACCGATCAAGTTGCGAGGGCGGTTCCTAAACTCGTGGTAACGAACTGCTAACACAATGGTATTTACTTCTGCTTCCGAAAAACCCAGTTTGGGCAGTTCAGTTAACAAATGTTCGCACACCTCGTCTACATTCAACTTACTTGGCCACTTTGGTTCAGTGATGACGACATCATGCCAATAGACAGCAATTTTAAGTAGCTCTAGATCAGGTTGAAGTTTCTCAGCTGCAATTAATGCTAAGCAGTTGGCCCAGACCGCTTCAATATGAGCTAAGTCATGGAGACTATCACGTTTATTAGTCAGTAAAATTTTTTTAGCTAACTCAACTGCCTGCGAGTATTTTTCTACAGAAGACTTCATAGTACATGATAGTATATAGCAAAGAGGTATGAAAATATTTATCACTGGTTTACCAGGTGCGGGCAAAACAACCCTAATTAAAGAACTACTGGCTAGTTTAAATTTAGATGCACGAGGATGGTTGACCTCCGAGATTAGAAATGAACTCGGAAATCGAGTTGGTTTCGAAAGCTCAAACTTTAACAATCAACATTTTCTGTTAGCACACAAAGATCAGATTACTTCGGATTACATATTACCCAGTTCCTCGGGAAAAAGTTATTTCATTGATCGAACAGCATTAGAAAAGTACGTTTTACCGACTTTGCAAACTAATAAAGCTTCATGGTTTATCTTCGATGAAATTGGCAAGATGCAACTGACTAGTCCTGAGTTCCTAGACAAAACGATGCAGCTCATTTTTGATGACAGTAACTGCTTAATTAGTATTCTCAAAGAAGACTTGCCCCTCGTCCAAAAGATTAAAGGGTATGCACATGCGGTGGTAGTAACAGTCGATGAACAGAGCTATCAGCCGTTATTAGCCCTTTTAAAACGGATCATTAAAAATCGAAAAACCTTAGAAAATTTAACTTCCGGACAACAACGTGAATTGCAAAATATCATTAATTTTTACTTGGTCAGGCACATGTACACTCACCTTCACCAAATGTGTTTTCGGCGAGGGTTACTTTACTTAGATGAAAAAACTATCAGGCCGTATAAAAAGCGATTGAACTGGACAGAGTATCGAGTCGAAGGTTTCAGTGGCGAACATGAGCTCGTTTTTGATCATCATTCTGGTAACTACCGCTGCAGCTGTGACTTAGCTAATAACCGCAATGAGTGGCAATATGCTCATCCTGAGTGTGCCCACATGATCACAGCGAGGTTGTATAATTATAATTAACCTATGGAAATTGCCGTTGTTACTGAACGTATTCTCACCTTCAAAGATGACGTTACTGCCACACAGGCCGAAGAGCTAGCCAACCAGCATAAGATTGGCGCTTTTGGCACCTTTAATCAAGTAACCAGTTTGTGGAATAAACCTAAAGACGATGATTTTGAGCTCATTTACCAAGAGCATCGTTTCCAACCGTTTTGGCATGTGAAGGGAACGGCTAAATATGTTTATGATCGAAAGGCGCAGCATGCTTGGCCGGTTGCCGCCACAGAAGTCCAAAGCCTTACGTTGTGCGGCTCTGAATATGAAGTAAAAAACGGCAAAATTAATGTGGAAGTTCTGGAACATTGCCAGCAACAAGAAACTAAAGAGATATTTGTCGACGGGTTATCTGGAAAACATCATTCACACCTGAGTAAATATTTTGAGTTTAAATCTTCAGTGGTAGAAAAAGAAGAGCTGGAAAAATTGGCTCAAAAAAGTATTATCGTCCCACCTCAAACTCGGGCATCAGCACTAGTGCGCGACACAGCCAGTAGTATGATTCGCAGTATTCAAGCAGATCACATCTTTGAAGAAAAAGTGGAGCTGGAACACGTCGATCTTTATTACCGACCACTTTACCTCTTTAAATACAAATGGTTATCTAAAAATAAAGAAGCTGGGATCGAAGTAGATGCACTGACTGGTGAGGTCACGTATAGTGATAAAATGTTTTCTCAATTAACAGGTAAAGTTTTAGACTACGACTTCTTATTTGATATCGGTGGTGATGTGGCTGGCACATTTATCCCCGGTGGCAACATAGCCGTCAAGCTTACCAAAAAATATATTGACGTGGCTCATCGTAAGAAATAATCTCACGTTTCTCTACCAATCTGATACAATGCGCATTCAATGAAGCATTTAACTTTTTAAAGAAAGAAAACATGTCACTTTCAATAGAATGGCAACCGGGTTTAAATGATCAAGATTTCTTCAGTAATCTCACCGTTAAAGATGTGTTATCAATCCTCAACGACGGTGTAAAGTCACGCTATTATGTAGAAACAGTATTACTTGATCGAGAGAACAACAAATATCGCCAAGGTATGTCGGTTAATCCTGAAACGAAGTTGATCTTTTTAGCCGGTTATCCGGGATATAGCCAAGACCTAACTATTTTAACTGATTTCGATGGAAATAAATTGCGAACCAAACAACACGATCCTTACTTCAAAGCCGCCGAAAGAACCGAAATTGAAGGTACTTTATCTTGTTATTTAGATGGTAAAGATAATTACACTCGGGCAGCTGTTTTTTCTGAGGTAGCTGATCTTTTTTATAACTTATTTCACTTAAAAAAAACTGATCAAAATTATCAGAGTATCTATAATTCCTGGATAGAAAGTTTTGCCAAAAGTTTAGAGCTCTCAGTGCACGATGTAGCGTTAGTTGTTGCTGCTAAATACCACGTCAGAATGTTTAAAAATGACTCTAGTAGTTCATATGCTAGTGAAGATGAGGCTATCGAAACTGTGTTACAAAACTGTTTAGGGACTAAAACAGAAGCTGAGGTAAAAGAATGTTTATCTCGTTTTCTCAAAGGTGTCGAAATTTTCTTTAATCAGATCGTGCCGGTACGCATGCAGGAGCTAGGTGGCCATCGCTATCAACAGCTCGTGAGTGAAGTTTATGACGTCCTCATTAGCGCTTTTTTAGCCGAAAATAAATAATAAATTAAGGAGCCTATGACAAATGAAATGATAAGAGTTGGGATCATTGAAGATGATAAAAACGTTGTTAAACTACTAAAAACTATTCTTGAGCACATGGGAAATATCGAGGTTGTTTTCGAAGCTTTCGATACAGCTACTGCTGAAGAAAAAGTTGAAAATGTGGAGAACTTTGGCGCAGATGTTATTTTTCTGGATGGTAATTTGCACGCTCGTGACGACTCGGGAAATGATGGTCGGAAGTTACTAGCTCAAATTCGCGCTCAACGCCCTGAAACCAAAGTCGTCTGGACCTCTACCAGTGATCATGGAACAGAGGTCAAAGAGCCAGAAGCTGTTCTTAAAAAAGGCGAGATGCTGGTTGGCACTGTAATGAAAACTGTTCGAGAGCTCTTTAAAGGTAAGTAATTTATTTATTCACGGCTTTCTCCAACGTCTTTTGCGGCGTGGAGGGAGTATTGCGGTGTTTGATGTACTCATAAACAATTGGTAGGACAGAAATTGCCACAATCGCCAACACCACTAAAGTAAAGTGTTCTTTAACGGCAGGTAAGTTACCAAAGAAATAACCAGCTAGTGTAAAAGAGCCTACCCAAATAAAAGCTCCCACTACGTTATAGAAAAAGAAGGTTTGATAATCCATTCTACCTACTCCTGCTACAAACGGAGCAAAAGTCCGGATGATCGGTAAGAAGCGAGCTAAAATAATGGTTTTACCACCATGTTTGCGATAGAACGCTTCGGTTTTATCGATGTGTTCTTGATTAATGAACTTAATTCGGGGGTTATCAACAATCTTTTTGCCAAATATGCTCCCGATCCAGTAATTAACAGAGTCACCCAAAATAGCCGCGGCAATCAAAATCAGCAACACGGCTGGTAAATGCAGTGAACCTAAAGCACTCAAAGCGCCGGCAGCAAATAACAAAGAGTCACCAGGCAAAAACGGCATCACTACCAAGCCTGTTTCGGCAAACACAATCATGAACAAAATGGCATAGGTCAGGGAACCATAAGCCTGAATGATTTCAGTCAGGTGTTTATCCAAGTGCAAAATAAAGTCGAGGAGGTAGGTGATGATATTCATAACATCCAATCCTATCATCTTTTTCATATTTGCAAAACCCTAATGATCCCAGTCATACTGATGACATGACTGGAAAAACTCATGACCTGGCTGCGTTCACTAGTTTAGTACTGGTAATTATTGCCTTACCGGCTTTGCCGGTGATGAGCTTCCCGACAGCGGTAGTGGCTTTTGGGGCCAACTTTGTAGGTGGGCTTTTTCCCGATATTGATCAACCCACGAGTGACTTTTGGGATAATTTCCGATTGGGACCATATGTGGCAAAAGTCATTTGTCCTGCTTTGGGCGGACATAGACATATCTCTCATTCATTGTTGGGGCTGATACTGATTGGTGTTTTCTCAGACTTTATTTTGTATCAGCTATCGTCAATTATTTTGATTGATATGAATATTGTCTGGTGGTCGTTTATGATTGGAGTGGCTTCCCATATAGTGACAGATCTTCCTACCAAAGCCGGAGTGCCGTTATTATGGCCGTTCAAATGGAAGTTTGGCATACCACCGGTGAGAGCGTTACGGTTTGAGAGCGGCGAGTTTGTAGAAAACTGGATTGTTTTTCCTAGTTTGCTACTCTTTACTGGCTATTTACTCTTCTTACACCAGGACAAGTTTTTGGCTTTGTTAAAAGTCTATATCGGTGACTAATCAGGCTAAGGTTTCAAAAAATGAGCTAGGACTTCATTGACCTTGATTGAGTTTAAGGTTAAAAACTTTCGCACATCTATCCAATCTTTAGCTGGCTCATAGGGATTAAGACTTCCCGGAAAAGGATTATCAACTGGACAGCGTTGACTCTCAAAACTACGCCACAAACCTCGCCCTGCCTCTGAAATTAATCCTATTGTGAGGTGAGGAACCTGGTGAGCATCGATCGCCAGCACGGAACTTACTACCAACAAACTGCCTAATTTTTGACCTTGATGCACTGTGGTAATCTCAACACCATCTCCATTCCACCAGTCAGTGGCTAAAGCCTGAGGTTCATTCTGAGGCCCCTCAAAAAAGGAGCGCTGACTCCGATTTCCATTAGCATATGGCGGTAATGGAGTGGCATCCGTTGCAATCACCCAATCATAGTGACCAATTGGTTGCTCTTTCTGGAATACGTCAGCTAGGATTACTTCTTGATTAGTCTTAGAGTTCTTACCTTTTCTGACTGAAATCCAACGGGCTGCACCATCTGCAGCTGCTTTTATTTCCACCATCTCTCCATCACTCAAACGCAATTTGCGTTTAAATTCATTCATCAAAACCTCTAGCTGTTTATTTTCAGGTCCAGACATTTGACAATTATATCAAGCCAAATCTAGTATCTTAATTTTCATTGTCTAAAACCTTTATAAAAGATAGCGGTCGCGGCACTCAATATAAATGTCACAGCTAAGAATGCTAATCCCGCTGAAATGGGACGAGTGAGAGTGATTAAACCGAAGCCATTTAAGGTAATAGTCGCTACTACACTCGATGTCAGGTTAACCATCGATAGTATTGTAGCTCGGTTATGACTACTGACCTGGTTGTGGATTTCTTCTTCAGCAATTGAGAGCAGACACTCGGTAAATAAAATCACGCCTAACAAAGCCACCACTACAACCCAGGGGACAAACAAAACTCCACTGATAATTAAGCTTAAACTCGTCAGTGCTGAGAAGGCAATCAAGTAAGTGTGATTGAGCTCATCCTTGAGTAAGCATGAACTGACAGCTGCTAACAAAGATTTGGCGATATAAAAAGCTGCAGTGATACCACCAATGGCCGCCAAATCAAAATTCAAAGCATCAAAGACTGGGGTGTAGTACCATTTCATGTTTAGGGCAGTCGCCTCAGTGACCGCAAAAATGAGTACGACCATTAGCAGCTGTTGGTGCTGCCACATATATTTGGCTGCTTGCCAGGTATGGTTAAGATAATTACTTTCTTGTAACGTTTTTCCTTTTTGCGAAATACTGGGCTCTGTCATTAGCGAGGCCGCCAGGGCTCCGATCACCATTAACGGAAACGGTAATACCAGGGTCAACTCGATGTTGTACTCAGCTATAAGACCACCAGTGACAATACTAAAAGCCACTCCAGCCATCATCAATGAACGCGACAGGTTCATAATACGTTTATATTCACTAGTCCGATTCAGATCAACCAAGGTGTCATAGAGTAACGAGGTGTCGGCTCCCGAGACAAGGGCTTTGCCTATAGCTTTAATAGCGAAAATAATGCCAATCACCCATACAGAATTAACAAAGGGAAGAAAGAGAAAAGGTAAGGCGGTCAAGATATAACCCAAACTAATTGAGAATTTGCGAGAAATTTTATCTGCTATCACACCAGTAGGGATTTCTAAAAAAATCAATAAAAATTCTTGCAGACTCAAGATCAATGCCGTTTCGGCTGCGTTCAAACCTTTCACTTCAGTTAAATACAGATACAAAACTGGCAACCAAAAGAATGGTAAAAACAATGCCCTGACAATGTAAAACAAAGTGATGTTTTTCTGCATTTGTGAAATTATAAACTGTTATAATCTCGATTGTATGTCCGACATTTACTACGCCGTCGCCCACCGGCCGCAAACTGAGATTGATACCTTTAAAACACGTTATGAAGATTTTCCTGCTCTTTTAATTCCAGAAATTTTTAAAACTACGATGGATTTAACGGTTACAACTTGGCGACCATCTGATTCCTGGGGCACATCGCACGTCATTTATTACGTAAAAACGAAAGAGCTGGATCGAGAATTAATTTTGAGAGCTAATCTGGGAGTAAGTGCTCCAGAAGCAGCTATGGAAATTGAAAAGTTAGTTACCGACGAAGTGCTCAAGCTTGGTCTAAAAACCAACCAAATCCTTCATGCAGACATTACTCGCACTAGATTTCCTTTTGATTATCAAATTGAAGAAGTGCTTGAAGGCGAGGACCCTGAAAATCACTGGACTGGTACGCAAGCAGAGTACGATCAGGTGTCATTTGATCTAGGTGTGTATGTAGCCACGTATCATCAATTGCAATTTCCTGGCTTTGGATTATTTGACGCGCAATCAGCTCAACAAGGTCAATTGCGAGGCAGTAAAACCAGTTTTTTTGAGTATCTCACTACCTGCTTAGAGAGTGACCTCGCCAAATTAAAAGAGTTCCACGTTTTAAATCGCAACCAAGTGGAAGGCGTTAAAAAAGTTTTCATAGAAAGAGAGCAATTAGTTAACTCCACCCCCTGCGTGTTGATTCATCATGATCTTGCTGATCACAACCTGCTCTGTGTAAACAATAAATTGAGTGGCGTCTTTGATTGGGAGACCTGCGGGGTAGGGGACCCTGTTTTAGATTTAGCTTCCTGCCCAACTTGGCGGACACATCATCCCCGCGAAGAAAAGTTACTAGAGGGATATCAAACCATCAGTAAATTACCTACAGATTTTAACGACCGTCGTGATCTTTATAGATTGCGCACGATGCTGTGGAAGATGGTGTTTGCGATCCGGGCCGGAATTCTGAATGAAGATCGTAAGAAAAAGTTCTATACTGCATTAGAACCGTTTTCGCTTATCTAAAAACATGTCTGCCTCCCGCACCAAACCCAAATTAGTTTTAACGAATGATCTAAAGGAGCATTTAGGACAGTTGCTAATTCATCGCTTGCCATGGTTAATCATGGGTTTAGGCGGAGCGTGTTTGGCTTCGTTGATGACTTCGTCTTATGAAACTATGCTCAAAGAAAATATTTCGTTGGCCTTTTTTATGCCCGCGATTGTGTATATGAGTGATGCCGTGGGCACCCAAACGGAAACTATTTTTGTCCGAAACTTAACGAAGTATAAAGTGCACTTTTTTCAGTACGTAATCAAAGAGTTATTGATTGGGGTGAGTTTAGGACTCGTTTTAGGTCTATTAATGGGAGTCATTGCTTGGTTGTGGTTGGGATCGGTATCATTAGCGCTGACTATAGCTCTTGCCCTGGGCATTAACATTACCCTGGCTCCAGTTATATCTGTTACTATTCCCCAGCTCTTGTGGAAAGAAGGTAGTGACCCGGCTCTAGGTGCGGGACCGTTTACCACGATTGCCTTAGACGTGTTGAGCTTATTTATTTACTTTACTGTGGCGAGCCTGGTATTATTCTCAAACTTCTTCAATTAAGTCGAGGTGGCCGTATCGCTCAACGCATCTCGCAACCGATCCCAAATATTTGAGCGGGCATCAAGAGTTTCATTAATCTTGCTCGCTAACATGTTCATAGCCTCCAGCAATTTTTCAGGGTCTACCACCGCAGTGTCTCGGCTACTTTCAATAGTAATATCTGTCAATTCAAAATCATCTAAACGTGACACCATAATGCCTCCTTTGCTAAGTACTACCAACTCAATAGCATACCCAGAAATTGGAAAGATTTAGTAAGAATGAAAGGGGAAAGGAGTAAGAAAAAGTTTAATAGAAGTTACTGAGGTCAAAAGTAACTCTGTATTTGTTTAAATCAATTTCGGTATCATAGATCTCTACCTCATTGGAACCAGTATATCTCACTCTAAACTCACTACTTCCATTTTGAATTTTACCCTTTGACTCATACACAGCCTCCATGTCTTCAAGGAGGATGACAATCTGCTTATCGCGGTCTGTGGTATAAAACTGAATATAGCTATTGGGAGGACTATGGTGAAGATTATGTCTACCATAATCAAAAACTTGATATGCGTGCCGACCTTCTTCACGAACATCAATTTTATCCCACGAAATCTCGTTGATTTTGAAGTATCTCTTGACGTATCTACCACTCGTTAAATCCTCAACTTGGGCGTCAATCTTGGATATTTTTTGATAGTTGTTACGCCGTAAACCTTGGTACGCTTTGGCTAGTAAGGCTGTGGCAGCAGCTTCAAAATATTGCATAACCAGATTATACCATCTGGTCAAGTTATTTTTTTAAGGCCATTTTTAGAGCCCCATGCACAGGAGCGGTGGTGGGGACAATTACGTTTAAAGCCGGACAGTATTCCTGGAGGCGTTTGGTGAGGTTGTTTTGGATATAAGCAATTTTAGTAATACTCCCTGCTAACACTAAATCCACCTTCTTATCTTTCAGGCCCAAGCGATTAATAACCGCTGTGGCCATGGTGTACAGCTCATCCAGATTATGATCAAAAATGTCCTTAGCCGTAGCGTCACCTTGGTCAAAAGCCCGCAAACAAACTTGAGCTAACTCAGCAATTTCAGTCTTAGTCAGCAGCGGGTTATGGACCTTTGGTTTGAGCTCGGCGATAGAACTGATTTTGAAGTGTTCACAGACAAATTGCTCGAGCTCAGTATGAGGTCCACGACCATCAAAACTTTTGACGGCTTTCCGTAAGACAGCTCGCCCAATTGAGTACCCCGAGCCTTGATCGGCCAAAATATAATCCATACCACCAGCTTTGGCGGTTTTGCCTTCACTATTATGACCAAAGCAATTTGAGCCAGTGCCAGCCACGAGAATGAGGGCGTCGGTAGCCTCAGAGCCATTAGCTAGAGCGATGACTGTGTCATTGACTAAAGTGAGATTCTCAATGGTGTAATCTTGCAGCACCTGTAAAAAGACTTGGCGGGCATTTTGCTCTTCTTCCACGCTATCGGCACCAGCTAAGCCCATCACCATGTTTTGGATCACAAAACCAGGCTCTAATTTTTCAGTTGCCTGTCGCACTCCTTCACGCAAATTAAAACTGGCCGCTCCCGGGGTAATAGCGGTCATGTTGGTTGGCCCAGCATAACCTTCACCAATTACCTGACCAGTCTCATCCGCGCATAACACATGAGTTTTGGTACCACCGCCATCCACGGCTAAGACGTATTTCATATATCCAAGAGGGTAGCTGGTTTTTGATTAAAGTTCAACCGGCGTTGCGTGTGGGCCGCATTTTGGGCACAGGCCTAGTTCGTGGAGTTTGTCGATATACATTAACACTGTTTCGACATAAACCGCGTGACTCCATGCCAATGGGGTAGCAGACAGTGACTCACCTGTCTCAGGGTTCAATTGCTCAGCCAATACCCCCGATGGGTACATATGATCAACGACCCACTGCAGCGTCTCCTCGGCAAACTTGACGTCATCTGCAGAGACGTGAGGTTGAGTGAGGCGGCGCTGGGCCTCCCACATGGTGGTAATAAACCAGGGATTCGGATGAGCGGTGCTCTTAAAATAATTGTCGTGTTCATAGCGGATCACTCCGCCAACGTACGTAGGGTTACTCAACCGTTTGGAAATTTGCTCTTGGGTAGCTTTAAACAAAGGGTCCTCATGATCAAACATTCCGAAGTGCCACAAACCAAACAAGGAACTGGCATCAACTATTTCTTCATGAATGACTTGACCATCTTCCACCGTCGCAAATCTCACAAATGAATTTAGTTTTTGACTAAACAAATGATCAATCGTGGCTTGTTTTAAGGCTTTGGCTGTATCACGATACGTTCGCATGTGCTCACGCTTTCCTAATAGCTCGGCAAAGTTGGCTGCAGCCATCAAACCGCCATAAACGGCCGCACAGGTATAAGTTGCCACGCCAATTTTTTCTTCCCATAAATCGTACGATGGTAATGGTAAACCAGTCTCGGCATTACGGAAGCTGACTAAAAAGTCACCCGCTTTTTCAATTAATGGCTTGTAGAGTGACTCTACGAACTCTACGTCTTTAGTTTGTTGATAATGATTCCATAACGCAAAAATAATCGCCGCTGTTTCATCTTCCTGAATCGGGAGCTGCAAAATTTTGTTTTTCAGCCACTCTTTTTGAGCTAAGTTGGAGTGCCAGGTAGAGCCTAAACTTTGGTCAGCATTAAAGCGGTGATGGACGTAGCCATCGGGATGGAGGACAGCTTGGCAAAACTTAAAAAAGGGTTTGGTGACTTCGGTGAAACCTGCCCGATCCAAAACAGAGACAATAAATGCGGCATCTCTTGGCCACATATATGAGTAGTCATCTTTGCCCCACTCGATCATGGCACTGTCAGCTGAAGCAATGATGGCGCCTCGATTATCGGTATGAGCTCGGAGGATAAAAAGAGAGGTATCAAACAATTTTTTCTGCTCGGGTGTAATGGCATCAGCGTGGAATTGACGTTTATTGAGCCAGGCATTCCAAAACTGTTCAGTAGAGTGGATCATGCCTAAAGGTGTTTTATCGAGCACCATTTGATTGAGCTGATAAGCATCATCTAATGACTTTCCAGCGCAGATCCAGTAAAAACATCGGCCTTTACCTTTAGCCTCAATCTGTAATGAAAAGCGCACCACCGAGTCCACATTGCCATGTTCCACACCATTTTTGCCTAGCTGACCATCTTCGGCGTCCTTATACGTACCTTCTTTTCCTTCAAACTGATAAGCACCCACCGAGAAGTCATCCATTTTGTCACCTGACTCAGTCAAACCATTGACGATAAACACCCGTCTGCCTTTGTAATGCACCACTGCTGTATGAGTGGGATCAAAAAAAGCAGTATTACGCTTCAAACTTTCGTTAATTAAAAAGACTTGGTGGAAAAACAAACGCACTTCGGCTTCACTGTCAGAATGGTTATAAATATTGACTTCACGTAAGAAAACCGTGGTTTCGTTGTAAACAATATCTTCCATCACTAAGCTAATCTGCAAACCTTCATTCTTGCACACTAGGTAACCAACCATCGTCTCAGGCTTATACCCCAAACTAATCTGCCAACTCCCATCATCGAGCCAACTAAACCGACCATTCACCATCACACCAATCCGGTGTTTATTGCCCGCTACATGATTCTCCAAACCAACATAGGGATAAAACATATCTCGCACGAAACCATGTTGATCGAGACACACTAAAAATTGACCGTTTCCAAGGACTAAAGCACGAGGCATAAAAATAAGTAATTCTGTAATTAAGTAACTAAGCAATCAGTGTAGCAAGAAAAACTTCAAAGAGAGAAGTGGTGGAAGTGTATCAATCTGCAGGAGGTTTCTTTGACAAAGGCAGAGTCAGCCGCAGCTCAGCTCGACTCTGTAAGCTCATAGCTAAACGAACGTTATCTCTTTCTGTTTCTTTCTCGAAGTGGAGCATAATTCTTTCCAAAAAATTTTTGACCTCTTCAAACTTCAAAACAGTACTTTTATCAATACCTAGTATTTTAATTGCTTCTCGCCAAGCTATTAATGAAAAAGCATTAGCTTGACGTTCTAAACGAGCCAAATAACGAAAAGCATGTCTTGTTCCAAATACTTGCTCAAAATGAACTCTCAGTAACTGCCATTTTGATTGCATGGCATGGCCGGCCTCATGAAAAAGCACTATCGGTGCAAAAGGTTTAAGACCTTCAAAATTTTGCTCCACTACAGCACAATTTGTTCTATTCAAGAGAGGTTCATAGCCACTTTTTACATGACTTGGCACCAGGTTAACTCTGGCTACACCAATATTTTTGAGCCACTTAATTAAATCAAGCGACTTACCACTTTTAATATTTATTAAATGTAACTTATCCATTCGCCCAGAAAGAACGTGCATCTTTTTTCCAGCAAAATCAGAGAGAGCTTCTTCATATTCCTGATCCTTATCACTCAGGCGATAGGTACCAATCATTGCCAAATCACCAATTTTTAACCCCACCAGCTTCCTTTTTTTCAAGTCTTCAACAAGCTCACTCTCATCAGATTCAAAAAAAGCTTCCAATACTCTTTTACCTTCAGCATCAACTAAAACAAAATCCTCACAAAAATTTACTAAGTTCTTAATTGACTGGAGCTGCCGCTCAGTTAGTGGTGGAGCATGTACAAACTCTAGATCGTATTCAGGTGATTTTTCTATAAACATAAGCTAATTACTGTCATTATAAACGGAAACACCCCCAGCGCATAAAGCGTGGGGGTGGTCCTCTATTAAATTTTTTGACGGTCACAGGCATTATGCAGCTATGGGCTGTTTTTTGGGGCGACCCGGCAATTTAACCGGTTGATTCGTGCCAATCTTAGCCACGATCCGACCCCAGTAAACAGCACTGCCCGCATCAACCTTTTGCATTTCAGCAACTGCGGTTTGTCCCGCTTCCTTATTGCCTTGTGCAATTGCCTGACGGATTTGAGCCGTTACCGCTGCCTTTGCCACTTCATACGCAGCTTTGGCTTTTGCCTGCAACTCAATATACTCAGATACAAGTTGTTCGGGCGTCTTGGGTTCCATCTTACTGCTCCTTCAAATCATGTTACAGATAACCATCAAACCATGGAGGGAAGTCAGCAAAATGCCTCTTTTTCCTACACGGTTTCACCAAAAAGATAAATAGACTCACCAAAATGAGCCCAAAAATTATCTTCTTAGGGAAACCATGTAGGGATGACCGTTTTAAAGGGCGCGAGTGATGGAGTAGAACGACTATCCGCGGTGGACAGTGCTTTTCTCAATCAAAAGCTCCACAAAATAGAGTAGCGCTCTATACCACTTTGATCTCTTTACATATGTAGCAGCTATATACTTTTAAGCCCGCTACCAGATAAGTGGTCGATTGACACCTATTGGGACGGTGATAAAATATCCGAGTAAGTTAAATAAAGATTAACTCTATGGCTCTACGTGTTGAAGCTTACACAAGATTGTCTAGAGACAGTGCTATTCGTCATGGTTTAAATGTTTATGATGAATACTTAGCGCCTCGTGGTTCTGGGGCCACCCAACAATCTTACCTCCACGATCAACCTCCTCGCATTACTAAGTCAGCTCAAGAACTCAACACCATCACAGTTGATTTGAAATATATTCGCCAACCTGAAACTCTTAAATTACTTCTGTTACTACAAGCGTACTCACCACACCAAAATCTTATTCGGTCTTTGAACAGTATTAAAAATGCTCAGAACCCTCACAATGAAAAAGCCAAAAACGATGAGTTAAATAAATGGCTTATTAAAAACTATCCTCCTCACGAGCTCACAGAGATCTGCCAAACCTGTTGTGATTTGCTTCAAGTTTTACTTAAACGAGAATATCAAGCTTGGATGAATAAGAAAAATATTCATAAAGTTGGTGACTTTGTCAGAACAATCCAGCTCGATCGTGCTCCCACACCATTAAAAAACAGTAACAAGTATCTTCAATAGAAAATTTTCAAAAGGATCTTATGTCACATGGCGCCAAAAAAGAAGTTTTTTCAAATGGAAATGGACATCACAATGGCCATCAACAAATAGATATCATTCCGAGTAATTTATTAAAAACGTATGGTATTGATGCTGATGAGCTTGGAAATGAACACCATAACGGCAATGGGCATCATAATGGCAAATCAACAGTGGAAGCACTTTTACCATCAACCGTTCAAAACCCACAAAAAATAGGAAAAAAACATAAGATACATGAACAGCCACTATCAACAGAGGATATGTTTCTCGGAACACCTGCCGAACAAGATGCTTATTGGACGCAACATGAGCGTGAATATGATGCAATTCTAGATTTAATTAATGCCGGAATCATGGATATTCAAATGATTCGTAACTCAGAAAATTGTGTAACTATTTTACCTACAGGTCTTCAACGTTCATCAATTAATACCACATCTTTAAGAGCAAGTACTTACATTAAAGATAATCATGGTAACTGTATATATCTGAGTAACACTGGTGTTGACTGGAAAAGTGGAAAAAATACGCATGTTTTAGTTAACGAGCCCTGGACAGTTTTTATGAGCTTTCAGGGTGTGGAACTTGAACTAGGTACCTTATCTAATGCTAATTCTTCAACCAAATTTAATCGTCTCCCTATTGAGATAGAAAAAAAAGATACATTAGCTAGAAATGAAGCTGCGGTAACTCTTGATCTCTATCAAAACTTGAATGCTTCAGCTCAAAAAACTTTGGAATTGATTCTGTCCAAAATTGATAAAAAACAATTAATGCATATTACTCACGCTATTGTGAGCAAATATTTAGAAAACTATGATTTGACACTTAGCCAAGCTCGAGAGCTAGTTCGTTACTATGCACAAGACTATCTTGGTCTTATTAATCAAGTTTTAATCACAGATAAAAGAGTGGCCAATCATAAAATTAAATTAATTGCTCCTGAAAAATACATTTTAAGTGGCGCTTGGGATAAATTTACTCCTGTTGAAAATCCTCACTTTGAATTAGCTACTCTTCGACGTTTGGTAGATATTGCTATTGTTTCAAATGACAATCATCCTGAGACATTACGAGCTGCTAAAGTTATTTCGAATGCTGAATATACGTACTCTAAAGAGTATCGCTTAAATCAATACACCTTTGAGGACTTAGTTAACTTAGCTGATACGTTACTTGAGAGACCTAAGGTTAATCAATACTTAGTTGAAGCTATTATAAGAAAAATGAGTAGCTTATCTCATGACAACCCAGAGATCGCTCGCATTGGTAATGCTTTATCAAAAGCCCAGTATGAGCTAAGAACAGTCACACATACTAGCCAGTATGCCAGAGTTAACGCTGCTGTCGAAGATGCCGTCTTTTCTTTAAATAGTTTGCAAGTTACTCGACGGGAAAAGCCAATGAATATCGACGCTGCTGAGGACAGATTAGACATATTAGGTCTTTCTAAAAGTGAGTTAGATGCTTTGGTTCCCTCTCAAGCCATACTAAGTGAAATTAATCGAGAGTTGGGACTGTCCCCCCTCGAACCAGCCAAGATTTATCCTCACAAAGAGTTGGCAAAAGTTGAAGATGATGAACTTCACTTAAGTCCAGGTGAAACCACCTATATCGCCTTAGCAACACTCATAAAGACAGATACAGCTATCAAAAAAGTTAGTGTATCTGGTACCGGAAACCACGAGTATTACAAAGTTGAAGTTCTTCCCGGTAATATCATTAATATTAATGCCTTGCCTCAGAAAGCTAAATTTAAAGGCAAAATTCAAGTTGTAGCAGAAACAGAATCTGGACAACGAATTGTTAAATACGTTGACATCGCTATTTCCGAAAAAACTGCTAGTGGCCCGCTCTACGAACAAGCATTTACCTTTGCCTCTGAACGAGAAGCTGCGCTTGATCTAACAGCCAATGAGAATGGTAGCTTATTTTATGCCAAACTAACCAATCAACGAGTCGGCATGGATACTGAGTTACGAATCACCGGTAAAAATAAAAATGGCCAAAAGACTCATATCGCGATGAGTAGAGTCACTACCGAACAATCGCCAACATGGATTATCCCTTACGCCGCTCTAAAGCATGGTTTTAATGGTGAATCACTCGAGCTGGCTCTTGTCTCACCTCAAAAAGAAACTGCACCTTTAATGCTCAAAACTATTCCATCAGTAAGTAAAGACGTGGCGTTAGAACTCCTGAATCGCATTGATATAAAGGCCATGGTAAAAGAAATGAAGGTAGATTCACTTGACGAACTGGTTGATAAATTAATAATTAAAGTGAATGAAACAAAAGGTGAGGAACGCACAAAAACCTATGAGTTACTCTCAGCACTTAAGTACTATCACGCACAAGGTGTTCGAAACTTAAATAGTTTCTATCTGATGCTCGGACAAAAGAGTGACCTACCTGCTCGTCCCTCAACTCATGATCTCTTGAGTCATCGTCAAGATTACCTAAGAAACTCGGCAGCCTTCACTGTGCAAAAAGCTAGCTAAGTTTAAAAGTGGATCGAGAGTGTTTAGTAACTTGCCGCTGAGTTAACCGGCTTTTTACATCCGCCAACACCACCGAAAATCGTCGGTAAGCTTCGAATGGAGATTTGTAGGGACTGAAGTAAGCATGGACATCGCCATCGGCTGCCCACTTGGTACACATGTAGTAAAAGTGGTCACTGGTTTGGAGTTTACGCCAGTCTTCGATGAGAGCCTTATTTTTACTGGCCAAAATCGGCTTTTCCATCTCATAGATGATGCGTAAGGTGTCTTTTTGAAGGGCATTTTCTGTCCAGGCCGTGAGGTCACGATCTACGTCTGCCCAAGAAATGGGTAGCGGGACGTTATAAACAGGCAAGTCATTTAGTTTTCTTTTTGCTGTTTGCAGTTTTTCAATGACCTGACTGGGCGTGACAAACGTATTCCAAGGCCGTTCTAAAAATTTCTGCACTAAGGCTTCAAAGAACTGAAAAATGCCAGTATCTGCCCATTGGTGCTCACCAAAAGTTTCAAAATCCATGAATAAATTGACGAGATGGTGTTCAGGGTAAATCTCCACCCACTCTAAATATTTTTCGACAGTGAGTGGATGAGCGTGCCAATTTTTATCAGAGAATCTGAAGGCAATATCATCTGAAAGCTGGGCGTGTTTAAGCAACAACGGTAATTTGTGGGTGTGGTTGACGAAAAGTTGGGTTCGGTCTCTGCCGTGCAAATAGCGATCTACGGCTTCGGTTAACTGAGCTTTGAAACCAAGTTTTGCTACGCGCAGGCTGACTTCATTTGAGTAAATCAACTCAGTATTGCGAAACACTTGCGGCTTAATCTCAAACAACTCTCCCATTAAATCACTATGCTGAGCCACTTGAGCTGTGAACTCTTTTTCTGAGTATAAACCAGCCAACGAGTGATAATACGTTTCAGCTAAAAACTCGACTTGCCCTGTCGATGCTAACTGTTGGAGCAACTTTACTACCTGAGGTTCATAAGCCAGAGCCTGATCTAAAAATATTCCTGAACATGACAAGGCAAACTTGAACTCACTGTGCCGAGCAACCAACTCATTTAAGAGAGTTAACATCGGCAGATATGATTTGGCGGCTACTTTTTGAAAAATGGCTTTATTGCCATCAGGTTCCCGATCTGAGAAATATTCAGTATTATGGCTTAAGTCAAAGAGCGAAAAATCGCGCAACCGATAAGGTTGGTGCAGCTGAAAATAAAAACAGAGTTGTGGCATCCCGCACCCAGCTTAACCTAAAAAGGCTTTGCGGTAAATGTCTTTCACCTGTACCGCAGCATTTTGCCAGGTCACCTGGCGGAGTTCTTGCAGTTGAGTAGTTACTTGAGTGTGGGCAAAACCTTGATTTTGAAGGAGCTCGATCACTGCCGCAGACATTTTGGAAACGTCCCAAAAATCGATCGCCAAAGCGCTTCGTAAAACTTCTGCCACACCACTTTGTTTGGAAATAATCACTGGTGTATGACGCTGGGCCGCTTCGAGCGCTACTAAGCCGAAGGGCTCAGATACTGAAGGCATCACAAACACATCAGCTCTGTCCAGTAACTTTTCGCGTTGGTGATCACGCACAAAACCGCTAAAGAGGAGTGACGCTGACAACTTCTGGTAAGCAGCTTTAAATAGTAGCTCGTGATACATGTCACCATAACCCGCCACGATAAAGAGAGTGTCAGGTAATTTTTGCAGCACTTGTTCCGCAATCTTTAAAAAGTACTCGCCACCTTTTTGCATCGTCAGTCGACCCATGAACACTACCACTGGTCGTTGGGTGGCAAAATGGTGAGGACCTGGATCAGGGGTAGTTTCCAGTGTGGAGAAACCATTGTGAACGACTTCAATCTTGGCTTCATTTAAGCCGTATTTATCGACTAAGACTCGCTTGGTGTAATAACTGACAGCAATGATTTTGTCAGCCAACTTCAAACCCTCTTGTTCGGCGTGCAAAATATAGGGACTACCTTGACCATGAGGAATACGATCGTGCTCAGTAGAGTGGACGTGAGCAATGAGAGGCCGACCAGTTTTGGCTTTCACCTGAGCTGCTGCTGGCAGTGACATCCAGTCGTGGGCGTGGATGACGTTAAATTCGCGTTTCAGTTGTTGGGCTTGTTTTTGGACCAACTTGGCATACTGCTCCACCCGGTGTTCCATCTCAGATTGCGGCAAGGCTGTTAACTGGGAGGCCGTAATTTTACGCGGTTGGTTAGGGGGAGTTACTTGCGCATAGGCAGAAAAAGGTGGTTGATGTGGTGAGGTAGTGGCCCAGCTGGGGTCTGAACAATCCAAGACGTGCATGTGGGAAACTTGACCAGGGTAACCGTAGGGCAGCGTAAAAAAAACTTCGGTGTTGGCTCCCGCCAAGGCTTGAGTCAAACCCTCGCATGCCACTCCAAGACCACCGCTATTATGGGGCGGGTACTCCCAACCGATCATAAACACTGATTGAGCAGGTTGCAGCATGACAAAAACACAAAATGTTGAGTTAACATTTAATAGTACACACAAGTACCCCAGATATACAAGCAGATATTTAAGGTGTTACGTTTTTTAAAGTAATTTGATGGCGTTTTGTACAGTAAGATCACCAATGTGGGTGCGGCGCAAAGCAATCACAGTCGCAAAAGTGCCAAGTTTGATGCCAATGTCACGGACCAGTGAGCGGATATATGTTCCTGAAGAGCATGCAACTCTAATGCTAAAGGTCATTTTGTGGTTAGTGGCATCGTGGTGAAACTCGATTAACTCCAGCTGGTGGATGCTAACTGTTCGCTCAGGTAACTCGACATCAAGTGGTAACTTTTGATAGCCGTATTCGTACAGTTTTTTGCCGTTAATTTTAATAGCGGAGTAGAGGGGGGCAATTTGGGTGATTGTGCCGTAAAAATTGGGTAAGACTTGCTCAATTGTCTCGCGTTTAATGGCTTGCAATTTTTCCCACTCATCTATTTGTAACACTTCGCCATCACTGTCGAGAGTGTCAGTTAACACTCCCAGTTGAGCAGTGCAGTCATAGACTTTGTCGGCTTTCATGAACTGATCTTGGTACTTGGTGAACTCGCGGCCCACGAAAACAATCAAAAGACCAGTGGCTAACGGATCGAGCGTTCCAGCATGTCCTACACGTTTGACTTTAGTCAGGCTACGAATTTTGTTGACCACGTCAAAGCTCGTCCAGCCGGTTGGTTTATCGATCAAGAAAATCCCTGTTTCGTCGCGAGTGGGGAGGTGAGAGTTGATAGGTAGGGCTGGGAAATGATTAGTCATTAAATTCATACGTATGCAAACATTGATTAACAAAGTGAATAAATTTTCTCTTATCGATTCCTCTCAAAATTTCCACTCCTTTTTGCTCGCAGGTCTTAATAAAGTTAAGCGCAACTTTGCTTGCATAACGCTCACCAACATTCCCTCTTTTAAAATCGCTTAAAGCTTCTAGCCGTCCTTGGCTATGACCTCGAGCCGCAGTTATTACTTCAGAAAAAACCTTTAACCATCGTAGATACCATGCCATTCCTGTGAGGTTAAGTTCTAACGTATGACCTAGTTCATGGATTGGCCCTAGAATGTAAAACCATTTAACGAGATCCTCATAGCTGGCATCTAAACCTTGAAAATACAATTGATCACGATAAGTAAGTGAAAAGTCTCCTGGCAAGTTAACTATTCCCTTGGTTAAATACATATAAAAATCATCTCGTTTATCTTTTGAGATATGACCTAAATTCTTTTGAAAGCTAAATTGAGCTTGGGGGTTAAAAGCCTTTAGTTCTACGGCTTTATTTGTTATAAAGTCGAGATAGCTGACAGTGGTTATCGCGTCATACGAGGAGTTGTATTGTTGAACATACACCACACCGTTACCAAAACCAATCAAAATAGCGAGATCACTTTCACTCAAGGTTACATTGCGAATTGCGTATCGTGGGTCTTTATGGCGCAAGTAACCTTCAAAGGCTACTCTTCTCAAAATCTCTAGATACTTATCATTAAATCCCAGGTCCATGATGCTACAAAAATTTAGACCTGCTAAAGCTTGGGTTTCTTGCTCATCTAGGGCTGTCCTGACTTTTTTGTTGAAAATTTCTTTTATCACTCGAGAAATTATATCATTGATCTCTTTTTGAACCCGCTATAAAACCCAACCAAGTTAAATTACAAAATGTACATTTTCCAGGGGCGTTTTCACAGTAGGCTCTAAACGAGAGTATCCCCTAGAGCCTGTGTTACTAAATCTGCTACACTGATCTTCGTGACTAAACCCCTCACTCTTGATGATCTAGTTGATAAAACCTTCGCTATTCGCAAGCATATTATTGAAATGTTATTAGAAGCTAAAAGTGGCCATAGTGCGGGATCACTCGGCATGACTGATGTGTTTGCGGCGCTGTATTTTTGTGTCATGAAGCACGATCCTACCAAACCAAATTGGTCGGAGCGCGACCGATTATTGCTTTCCGCCGGCCATATCTGCCCAGCCCTCTACGCCACGCTAGCTGAAGTGGGCTACTTTCCAAAATCACACTTAAAAACCCTACGTAAACTGGGTAGTCCACTCCAAGGTCATCCACACTTAGGCTCATTGCCTGGCATAGAGAATACTTCAGGACCACTGGGTCAAGGTTTGTCACAAGCTTGCGGGGTGGCACTGGCTTTTAAAATGGATAATCTCAAAAATAATGTTTTTGCTATTTTAAGCGATGGCGAGCACCAAGAAGGCCAAACTTGGGAAGCGTACATGCTAGGCGCTAAGTATCGACTTAGCAATCTGACCGTGCTGATTGATCGCAACAATATCCAAATCGATGGCAACACCGAGGACATCATGCCTCTAGAACCGCTGCGTGCCAAGCTTGAAGCTTTTGGATGGCATGTCCAAGAAATTGATGGTCACAACTTAGAGGCTATTATTGATGCTTGCCATCAAGCCCAGGCCGTAGCTCATGCCCCCAGTGCCATCATTTGTCACACTATCCCTGGCAAAGGGGTAGAGTTCATGGAAGGTGATTTCAAGTGGCACGGAGCGCCACCTACTGCCGCTCAAGCTAAAGAAGCTTTGCGTGAGTTACGCACGTTGAAAGGCAAAATTCGTTACCAGTAGCGATCTGATTGTATGTCTCAAGTAGCATCAAACTTACCAACATTAGGCTCCATCCGCGATGGCTTTGGAATTGGCTTACTCGAAATGGCCAAAAAGAAACCTGAGATTGTCGCCCTTTGTGCCGATCTAACTGAGTCTGTGCGCTTATTACCTTTCAAAGCTAAATACCCGCAACGCTTTATCGAAATCGGCGTCGCAGAACAAAACTTGGTTGGCGTAGCCGCCGGCTTAGCGCTGGCAGGCAAAATACCCTTTGCAGCTAGTTATGCTGCCTTTAGCCCGGGACGCAGTTTTGATCAGCTTCGAGTTTCGGTTTGTTACTCCAATCTCAATGTAAAACTCATTGGTGGCCATGCGGGCTTAACTGTCGGGCCTGATGGCGCTACTCACCAGATGTTGGAAGATTTAGCTCTCACTCGCTCGTTACCTAACTTAACCGTGGTAGTGCCCTGTGACCAAGAGGAAGCGCGTAAAGCTACCCACGCTATAGCTAAACACTTGGGTCCTTGTTACCTCCGGCTGAGCCGTGACAAATCCCCCGTGGTCACAAAAACTGAAACACCTTTTTCTCTAGGCAAAGCTGTGGTTCTGCAACCAGGCAAACATGTCACTCTTTTTGCCTGTGGCATCATGGTGGCGGAAGCCCTCCAAGCTGCGGAGCACCTCAAAAAACATGATGTAGTTGCCGAAGTCATCAACATTCATACGCTGAAGCCATTAGATAAATATGCCATTGTTAAGTCAGCTCAAAAAACCCGTGCCGTAGTCACTGCTGAAGAGCATCAATTAGCCGGAGGGCTGGGCTCGGCCATTAGTGAAGTCTTGGCTGAAAGTTGCCCCACTCCACTGGAACGGGTGGGGATTCGCGATCAGTTTGGTGAATCAGGTGAAAGTCAGGAACTACTTGCAAAATTCGAGTTAACGAGTAACGATATCATCAAAGCGGTCTGGAAAGTTTTGGAGCGCAAACAAGAAAGGTAGTATGAGTAAAGTCGCCATTGTGGGTTGTGGCAAAGTAGGTATGACAGCTGCGTATGCCATGTTATTAGCAGGAGTGTGTGATGAACTCGTCCTGCACGGTCGAGATCGAGATGAGCTGATTGGTGAGCAACTCGATTTAGAACATGGCCTTAGTTTTCTTAACTCTACCCATGTCAGCGCCACCGATAATTATGCTGACTTGGCTGGCTGCGACGTGGTCATCATTAGCGCTGGTGCCGCGCAAAAAGAGGGCGAAACTCGTTTGGATTTAGCGCATAAAAACTTGGCTATTATTGACCAAATCATCCCCCAAGTGGTGGAACATGCGCCGCAAGCAATCATTGTCATGGTCACTAATCCAGTTGATATTTTGACGTATCGCGCTTATCAGCTCGCCGATTTACCTAAGGGCAGAGTTTTTGGGACAGGCACAACCCTAGACACCGCGCGATTCCGCTTTCATTTATCCGAATTTTTAAAGGTGAACCCACGGAGTATCCATGCCTATATCCTAGGTGAACATGGTGATACATCTTTTCCTGCTTTATCTAGCGCCAACGTCGGTGGACAACTACTGAGTGATTTTCCTAATTTCACCGAAGAAAAAGCCCTCAAAGCTTTTGATAAAGCCCGGCTTGCTGCCTATAAAATTATTCAGGCTAAAGGGGCCACGTATTATGCGATTGGTGTAGTGGTGACCAATATTATCAAAGCTATTCTGCAGGATAACCGTTCGGTGCTGCCGGTGTCTATTCCATTACATAATTACTATGGTCACAGTGGTGTGTCTTTGAGTGTTCCATGCGTTGTTGGGAAAAACGGTGTCGAAGAAACGCTCAAGATTACTTTGTCTGCTCATGAACAACAGCAGCTCACCCACGCGGTGAATACTCTTAAAGAATACCAAGGTTCATGACTTTCCCCACTCATGTTATCCATGGTCTTTCTGATCGACAGCACGGGAACTTAAGTTTTCTGGTGGGGGATGATCCTTCAGCGGTCACAGCCAATCGGCGACGGTTCGCTGAGAAGGTAGGGATTGATGCTGAAGCGATTGTCATCAGTCAATTAATTCATGGCACCAATATTGTGTGTGTAAACAGCTCTGATGTAGGGCGGGGCGCGCTTGACCCTAGTACCGCTATTCCCCACGCCGACGGTTTATTGACTAACGAAACTAACGTTCCTTTGTTAGTCATAGTGGCCGACTGTGCGGCGCTGAGTGTCTATGACCCCATCAAAAAAGTCATTGGCGTAGTACATGTGGGTTGGCGGGGAGCTGCTGCTGGGATTATCGATGAAATACTGCAAAAAATGAGCGCAGAGTATGGCTCTCAACCAGTTGACATTATGTGTGAAATTAGTCCGTGTTTGCACCAATGCTGCTTTGAAGTGGGGAGTGAGGTTAAAGAACAATTTGTACATAAATATGGCACGAAAGTTGAACATTTTTTTATCGCTACTGATCAAGAAAACAATTATATGTTTGATTTTTCAGGTTTGATTCAAGAACTTTTAATTAGAAATGGCCTCCAGACCCAAAATATTGAGGCTTCATCCATCTGTACCAGCTCCAATACTGAAAAATATTTTTCCTATCGTGCGGAAAAAGGGAAAACTGGCAGGTTTGGGAGTGTGATGATGCTTACACCTGGCAACTCGGACAAAAATATGTCCCTCGACCACCAAGCTGAATCTTCTCAATAGGCGTGCCACAATGCAAACATGGTTTACCTTCTCGGCCATAAACCCTGACGATTGATTGATACTTGCCAGCCATACCATCGACATCTACATACTTACCGTCAAACGTGGTCCCACCTAACTCAATACCTTTTAAAAGCACCTTACGAGAAGCAGCCAATAACCGCTCGATCTCCTCAAAACTCAAGCTCTTGCCCGGTCGGAGAGGGTGGATTTGCGCTACATTTAAAGCGTCGCAAGCATAAATATTGCCTAAACCACACATGATGGTGTTATCCATAATTAATTGTTTGACGGGCACAGATCGAGATTTGAAAATTTGAGCTAAGTACTCAGGGGTAACTAGCGGGTCAATTACATCCGGACCCATCCCCTCAAAAAATAAAGGTAAATCTGCAGACTTGACCGTTTTCAACCATCCAAATAAGCGTTGATCATTGAAAAACAACTTCGAGTGATCGGCAAAACTCAAAGCCACACGGGTGTGTTTACTAGGCAAAGCTTGCACCCAATCTGCAGTGGGATGCCCACCACCAACCCGGACAGTATCATCGAGATAAATTAATTGCCCTGTCATTTTTAAATGCACTAGTAAGTGTCGATTTTGATTGAGATGAATATTGATGACTTTGGCCCGTCGAGACACTTGTTGAATTTCAGCGCCTTCTATCATAGAGTGTTCGCCTTGGAAACTCTTTGGGTGAAACTTTTCCACCTGCACAATGTGCTTTCCAGGCAAGAGCTGTTGTAATTTTCTAACAATAGTTTCTACTTCAGGTAATTCTGGCATATTTATTAACCATGATTATAATGGATACCAATGAAAATGGTGTCCACTACTGCTGCCATTGCCTCACTGATTGGTGTTAATTTAATTCCCCTTTACGGAGTTTTATTTCAAAACTGGAATGTATACTCGATCATGCTAACGTATTGGTTGGAGAGTGCCATTATCGGTTTTTTCACAATTAAAAAAATGCTCAAGACTGAAACCAGTGGAGCTTCTGCAGCTAAAACCCCAGCTATCAACCTCGGCTCCTTTACTTACAATGGCCAAACTATTAGTTCAAATCAAGCTCATCACATGGGTGCAAAATTATTTTATATTCCTTTTTTTAGCATGCATTTTGGCTTATTTATGCTGGTGCACTTTATTTTTTTAAATGTATTCTTTTTTTCTTGGGAAGCTTCTTTTGTGGGCATCATGTTATGCACTGTATCCTTACTATTTAGTCACTGGGTGTCATACCAAACTAATTTCATCAATCGACACGAATACCAACACCTCTCTGCTGGCGAACTTTTTTTCCGACCGTATCCACGGATTATTGTGATGCATATCACCGTCATCCTGGGTGGTTTTTTTGCTTTGAGTATGGGTTCACCACCGGCTGCCTTAGCCTGCATGATAGTTTTAAAAATTATCGCTGATCTTGGCGCACATTTACTGGAACATAGGCTCCGTCCTAGTGTATACTGAACGTATGAAAAGCTCCCTGAAAATAATGCTCCCGGTAATTATTTTAGTGGCGATTGTATCCTCTGCATGGTACTGGTTTTGGCCACGATCAATAACAGTTAGTGCTCCAAATCCTAGCCCCACCGCTACTCCCAATCCTTATGGCTGTGCAGAAGATGTAAAAGTCTGTCCTGATGGCACCCGTTTAACCCGCCAAGGAGCAAACTGTAGCTTCGCAGAGTGCCCAGTCACTACCTCAAAACTTCCTGAACCACTTCGCTTTACTCTGACATATCCTAAACCAAATACCCCTTTAACCTTCCCCATAACCATCAGCGGTAAAGTTGAAGATCCCAAGATGGTGCTGGTTGTTCAATTATTGGATGAGAATGGTGAAGTTATCCGAGAGATAGAAACTGATCCAAATCACTTAGGGAGTTTAGGTTACCGCGATAACATGTTCTCAATTATCATGTCTGGCGAACTGGACCCCTTGGCTAAAACCCAACCATCTCGTCTGAGAATCTATGAAAAAACTGAACAAGCTCGTCTCCAAGGACCGATGAACTCACTGGTGGTACCGTTTGCTTTGGCGCAATCGGCAATTCAGCCGCCAGCACCATCATCAGTGCCATCATCACCGGCTCCCTAGTTCACCTATTTTGAGTTTGTCAATTTCTTGTTATAATTCCAAGTTCACGCGTCATAGCAGTGCTTAATGACGTGGTTTGATTAAAAACATGGGTCAGTAGCTCAGTCGGTTAGAGCACCTGCCTTTTAAGCAGGGTGTCGTGGGTTCGAGTCCCACCTGACTCACAAAGTAAAATAAATTTAACAATCAGTCCTTGCTCTCAATTTCCTTGAATAATTTTTTATCGATTTTTTTCATTAATCAATTTTACTGGACATTAATACTTCTTCCATCCCACACTTGCAATCCCCAGCAGATTTCCCCATACTACTTACTAGTCACTAAGTACCAGAGACTGCTATACTACTGCCCATGCTTAACACCAAGAAATTGCTGTATATCCTTCCCGATGTGGCCTACGTCGCTGAGTTGTTGCCAGCGAAAAAAGAGCATACGTTTTCCATTCAAGCCTTTCGCCAGATTAATGGTGAGTTTTTAAATGAAGATGACTTAATTGCGGAAAATATCGAGAAGTTGTTTAGCAAACTAGAGCCTGATCAATATCACGTCATCCTGCCTGATTTTCTGTTTACGAACACCATTATCGAAGTCCAAGAAACAGCTGAAGCCAAAGTCATGGCTCACTTAAAAGAAAAGTTATTGCCTAGTCTAGACCTCGACAAGTCCACCCATCAGATTGATACTTTTATTGTTACTCAACATCAAGGTAAATCTAAAGTTCAGTTGTCTGCCATTGAAAAAACAGCTGTAGCGCCGATTACGAGTAGTGCTCAAGCTCACAAAATTGCTGTCACAGGAATTTGTGCCTTAACATGGACTGTAAAATCAGTCGTTTCCCTTGAACCATCGATCACGGTCATTCAAGTTGGTTCCAACCTCTATGTCGGTCTCCACTACATCGGCCTTGATCAGACCACGATGAGCAGAGTAGAGGAACTAGAAAATGTCGCTGAAACCATTAAAACTCTCAAAGGGGGCGAGCCTAGTATTCAAACTGTTTACCTTTTGACTAATGAGCTGGTCGCTGATCGTCTCAAAGAAAACGTCAGTGCTACTTTGCCTCTCCAACAATTAGCCACTTTCAAAGAAGATGAGACGCAAATGCCTTCATACGTCAAACAAATCATTGAGTCCGGCATGAAAACCTTAGATATTAAGGAGTACCAAGTGCCCGTCTTTGATTTGCCTAAAGGCGGCATGGTTAATGAAGTGCTTACCGAGAGTAAATCTGCAGTTGATGAGCCCAATGAGCCAATATTTGCTGAAACAAATGACACCGAAGAAACCAGTGATGACGAGATCGAGCTGCCTAAACCCACCCCAGTGGCAGGAATGGTCGCAGCTGCCACCGTCACGGCTACGCCACTCGCTACAGCATCAGCGGCTACCAGTACAGCCATAACTACAACCTCAGCTATGGGCGAATCTTTAGAAGATATCGGTACTACTGATACAACCATTCCAGCGACCGACCAAGCCACCGGCCTCGAAGCGGATGCTGTGGAAGCTGCAGATATCAGCGAAACTCCAGAAGACGATGATAGTGAGTTAGATGATGACGGCGAGATCGAAGAGGTTTCCCCGGCTGTGGCTCCAGTAGCTAAGCCCGTGGTGACCCCAGAGCCAGAAATTGTCTCAGCACCAGTGGCCACAAAACCTGAACCGGAATTAGAAGTTCAAGCGGCACCACTTTCACCTGCTTCACCACCCCCCTCCACGACTGCTGTGATCACTGATACAATACCTACGATGAACACATCTTCTGAACCCAATTTGTCACAGTTTGCTTCTCCCACTCATACTGATATTAATATTAGTGCCACACAACCAAGTCCTTCTCAAACAAAAACAGTGATTAAAAATAAATCTGGGGTCAATGGCATGCTGAAGATGGTGTTTGTGACCTTAGCCGTTTTCTTTGCTACTGTGGGGATTGGTGTCGGCATCGGATTTGGTATTTTATCCTTAACTAACCGCCCTGCTGAGACCACCAATAATGATACTATCACTCCAGTAGCAATCACTTCACCTACACCCGTAGCTAGTACTACACCGACAGCTACACCACAAGCTAGTACTTCGCCGACCGCCACTGACTCGGCTGCAGTTCAACGAAAAGAGATGAGTGTATTAGTGGTCAATGCTACCACCATTGCTGGGCATGCCGGAAAAACTAAAGCAGCCTTAGATAAAGCTGGCTACCAAAAAGTAGCAGCCGGCAATGCCAAAGGTGAGTATGAAGCTGGCGTTTATGTACTGATGGCGGAAAAAAATGATGCACTTATTAGTACCCTCACCGAAGATACTTCTCTAGAGTTGGAGTATCAAGCCACAGCCACTATCGAAGATCCTAAGGGCGAGTACGATGCGATAATTGTATTGGCAGAGTAGAAATTAAAAAATCCAAATTACAAAATCCAAAGTCCAATAGTAAGTTAGATTTTTGAGATTTGATATTTGGGATTTGTAATTCTCAATTTGCCCTCTTGCTCACTATAAAAGAACCGGTATAATCCAATCGTAACAAGTGAATTGTTACACCCCTTCGAGCCAATTAGTAGTGCTCAGAAGGGTTTTTAAGTGTTACAAAGAGTCACTTATATGGCCGCCGGATTACACATCTCCATTTCTGCCGAAACCCTCTTCAATGTAGGAGGCTTAGAAATTAGTAACTCCATTTTGACCAGCTTAATCGCTAGCGCTGTGCTCATTGCTTTTGGCTTTGCTGTCCGCGCTTCACTCAAAAACACTACCAAACCTACTGGTCTCCAAAACTTTGCCGAGTGGATCATGGAAGGTTTAATTGGTTTAGTGGATGGCGTCACTGGTTCACAAAAGAAAACCAATGACTTCTTACCTTTTGTGGCTACCTTTTTCTTTTTCATCATTGTTAACAACTGGTTAGGTTTGTTGCCAGGAGTAGGTACAATTGGTTTCATGGAAGGTGAAGCTGGACATGCTTACCTACAACCTAGTACCGTTTCAGTTTCTACTCCACAAGCCTATGCTGCTACTCCAGTTGATACACATACTAACACTGCACCAGCAGACACCACTCATGAAGAGAGCATTAACCGAGATGAGTCAACTCATGTAGAGAGTGGTGAAAGTTTAGATCATGCTGAGGCTGGCGAAGCCGCCGGTCACGGTCCCACTTTTGTACCTTACTTCCGGGCTGGAACTGCTGACTTAAACACCACCTTTGCTTTAGCCATTATCTCTGTCTTTATGACCCAGGTCTTTGGTTTCAAGTACAACAATCTTGGCTACCTCAAGAAATACTTTAATTTCTCAAGCCCAATTATGTTCTTCATCGGTATTTTGGAGCTGGTCTCAGAGTTTAGTAAAATTCTGTCCTTCTCATTCCGGTTATTTGGAAACGTCTTTGCCGGTGAAGTCTTGTTGGCTGTGATTGCTTTCTTAGCCGCTTTGGTCGTGCCAATGCCATTCTATGGCCTAGAAATCTTTGTCGGCTTTATTCAAGCCTTAGTATTTGCCTTATTATCAGTAGTATTTTTTAACATGGCTACCATTAGCCATGATGATCATTAATTAAAGGAGAACTATGACAACCGAATTCGCAATTGGTTTGATTATGGCCTTTGGAACCTTAGGCCCAGCTCTTGGTATTGGATTAATCGGCTCCAAAGCTATGGAAGCCATTGGCCGCAACCCTGAAGCTGCCAGTAAAGTACAAACTAACATGATCTTGGTCGCCGCTTTTGCTGAAGCTATCGCTATCTACGCTTTAGTCGTGGCTTTGATCTTAAAGTTTGTTTAAAAATATTACTTAAGTTGATGAGACTTAAATCGGAGAAACTATGGAAATTCAACTTCCTCAAATACTATTCCAAATCATCAACTTCTTCGTTGTTTTTGGTGCCTTAAGCTATTTACTGTACAAACCTGTAAAAAAGATTTTAGAAGAGCGCGCCAACCGCATTGAAGAAGGTCAATTAGCCGCTCAAAAATCACTGGCTGAGCAACATAAAATTGAAGAGCTACGCAAACAAGCCGAAAAAGAGGCTAAGAAGCAAGCTGCTGAAATTTTAGAGCAGGCTAAAAAAGATGCCACTAAACAAACTGAAGAGTTAGCAAGCAAAGCTCAAGAGCACGCTAAAGCTCAACTGCTGAAGTTCCAAACTGAGTGGCAAGAACAAAAGAAAGAACTGGTCAAAGAATTGAAACAACAATTCACTGAATCAGTGGTCGCTGCTGCTGAAAAAGTAGTTGGTGCCAGCCTCGATAAAAAAGCTCATGCCAAATTAATTGACGATGAGCTAAATACGTTATTGAAATCTTTGTAATATGTTAACTGTTACTATCACTTCAGCCATTGAATTAACTGCCAAGCAATTGGAAAGTATTCAAAAAGCTGTTCAGAAAAAGTACTCACATCAAGAAATTAGTTATCAAACCGAAGTTGACCCCGGAGTGATTGGGGGAATAAGTATCCGCATTGGATCACTTGAGTTTGATGGCACCCTTAAACAAAAGTTTGCGGCCTTACGCCAAGGTCTCAAAGCTAGTTTATAGATACAGGATTAATGTCGCATGCCTAAGAACACGCCTTCACTTTTCAATCAATCATTAGCCACTCTGATTGAGAAAACTCAATTAGATGTCAAACCAACTTCAGTGGGAACTGTAGTCTCTTTTGGAGACGGCATTGCACGGATTGAAGGTTTAGATGACGCACAAGCTGGAGAACTTATTGATTTGGGTGAAAACCAATTCGGTTTAGCTCTTAACCTAGAAAAAGAGAGCTTAGGGTTAGTGGTCCTGGGCAATGCCCGCCATCTGAAAGCTGGTTCTGTGGTCCGTCGCACAGGTAGAATTTTATCAATCGGCGTCAGTGATGACATCATTGGCCGGACAGTCGACTCCCTGGGCCGCGCCCTGGATGGTAAACCTGCCATCACTCCTACCCGGGAAATGCTCCTCGAGCGTATTGCTCCTGGTGTGATGACCCGTAAATCAGTGTCAGTGCCTTTGCAAACAGGTGTAAAAGCTATCGATGCCATGATTCCAATTGGTCGAGGTCAACGTGAGTTAATTATTGGTGACCGCGCTACGGGTAAAACCGCGATTGCTTTGGGCACCATGCTCAATCAAGCTGATCAAAATGTGATTTGTGTCTACGTCTGCATTGGTCAAAAAGGTTCTTCCTTAGCTCAAACTCGCCAACTTCTTGAAGAGCGCGGAGCTATGGCTTATACCGTGATTGTAGCCGCCACCGCCTCTGAAAGTGCCGCTGAACAATTCTTGGCTCCTTTTGCTGGCGTGGCTATCGCTGAGTACTTTTTAGATCAAGGTAAAGATGTATTAGTCATCTATGATGACCTGAGTAAACACGCTCAAGCCTACCGGGAAATTTCCTTGCTGCTCCGCCGTCCTTCAGGCCGCGAAGCCTACCCTGGTGACGTCTTTTACTTGCACTCACGCTTATTGGAACGCGCAGCTCGCTTAAACGAAAAATATGGTGGTGGTTCCATTACCGCGTTACCGATCATTGAAACTCAAGCTAATGACGTCTCGGCTTATATTCCTACCAACGTGATTTCTATCACTGATGGTCAAATTTACTTAGAAACTGACTTATTTAATGCCGGTATGAAGCCTGCTATCAACGTGGGTCTCTCAGTATCTCGGGTCGGTTCTGCTGCACAAACCAAAGCCATGAAGCAAGTTGCTGGTACCATGAAGCTCGACTTGGCTCAGTTCCGCGAACTCCAAGCTTTTGCCCAATTCAGTTCTGATTTAGACGACAAAACTAAAGCTCAACTCGACCGCGGTGTCCGCGTCAATGCTGTCTTAAAACAAGGTTGGGATACGCCATTGAAAGTCGAAGAGCAAGTCGTGATTATCTTTGCTGCGGTTAATGGTTACTTAGATGGTATCAAAGTAGAGAAGATTCAAGACTGGGAAAAACAATACTTAGAATATATCCACACTGCTCACAGCGCTATTTTAGACTCAATTGCTCAAGAGAAGAAAATTACTGATCAAGCAATTGCTGATCTTAAAGAAGCCATTAGCAGTTTCAATAGTATTCATTCAGAATTTCAAGTTGAAGCATAACTAACGCATGGCAAACACTCGTCAAATCAAACGCCGCATTACAGCTTCACAAAACATCTCTAAGATTACTAAAGCAATGGAGATGGTGGCTGCCAGTAAGATGCGCCGGGCTCAAGAACAAGCTACGGCAACGCGTCCTTATTCGCGTGCTTTGCAAGCCTCGCTTTCCAAACTTGGTCAATTTTCAGATTCCAGTTTACATCCTTTGTTAGCTCACCACGAAACGGGCGCGAACGCTATTTTGTTGCTCTCGACTGATAAGGGCTTGTGCGGTTCATTAAACCCCACCCTGTTCAAAGCAACACTTCAAGCTTATCGCCAATTTGAGCAACCAAAGCTGATTGCGGTTGGTAAAAAAGCCATTGCTTTTGCTCGGATTTTTGGCTTAGAGTTACACGCTCAGTTCAGCAACGTCCCTGAAAGGCTCACTAATGCTGACACCATTGCCATCAGTACTTTGATTATGGATGGCTTTTTAAGTCATGAATTCAAGACAGTACACATTGTGTACATGGACTTTATTAATACCTTATCTCAAAAAGTTCGTCTGGTGCAATTATTACCATTGACCCAAGATGTTCAAGCAGATGAAGCGTTAGTCAGTCCTGAACTAAAAGCAGAGTATGCTTTCGAACCCTCGCCGCGAGAAATTTTATCCCAACTGTTGCCTTATTACTTAGAAAACTCTGTTTATCAAGCCTTTTTAGAAGGTAAAGCTAGTGAACACAGTGCCCGGATGGTCGCCATGAAAAATGCTAGTGAGAATGCTGCTGAATTGGTCAGTGAACTCAAACTCGAATTTAACAAATCTCGTCAAGCCAGTATTACTAATGAGTTACTCGACATTACCGTCGCAGCCATGACGTTGAAAAAGTAAGTAAAGGAATTTATGACTCACTCTACCGGTTATATCACTCAAATCATCGGCCCCGTGGTTGACGTCCATTTTGACACTGACGTACCAGGCATTTATGATGCTTTAAAATTAACTACTCCCGATGGCAAACTCTTAACGTTAGAAGTTGAGCAGCAAATTTCCGCTCACGAAGTCCGCTGTATTGCTTTAGGTGCTACCGATGGCCTTAGCCGCGGTTATGAAGTCACTAATACTGGTGCTCCAATCAGCGTCCCGGTGGGAGAAGAAACATTAGGTCGGATCTTCAACGTGGTCGGAGAGATCATTGATGAAGGTGAACCTATCACTGTCAAACAAACCGCTCCTATCCACAAAGCTGCCCCTAAATTAACTGAGCTCGTCACCAAAGCCGAGATGTTAGAAACCGGTATTAAAGTCATTGACTTAATCGCGCCTTTCTTGAAGGGTGGAAAAGTCGGTGCTTTCGGTGGTGCCGGTGTGGGTAAGACGGTTATCATCCAAGAATTAATCCGTAATATCGCTGAAGAACACCAAGGCCACTCTGTGTTTGCTGGTGTGGGGGAGCGGACCCGCGAAGGTAACGACCTCTATCACGAAATGAAAGACTCAGGAGTTATTGCTAGTACTGTGATGTGCTTCGGTCAAATGAACGAACCCCCCGGGAACCGGTTACGCGTGGCTTTGACCGCTTTAACCATGGCCGAGTACTTCCGTGATGATCGTCATGAAGACGTGCTGTTGTTTATCGACAATATCTTCCGGTTCTCACAAGCTGGTTCTGAGGTGTCAGCCTTGCTGGGTCGGATTCCTTCCGCGGTGGGTTACCAGCCTAACTTAGCTACCGAAATGGCCAGTCTTCAAGAGCGGATTACGTCTACTAAAAAAGGGTCAATCACTTCCATTCAAGCGGTGTTCGTGCCTGCCGACGACTATACTGACCCTGCTCCAGCCACCAGTTTTGCTCACTTAGACTCCACAATCTCTCTTGATCGTCGGTTATCAGAGCAAGCTATTTACCCAGCTGTGGATCCATTGGTGTCAGCATCTAAGATCCTTCAACCAGAAATCGTCGGCGAAGAACACTATCGCGTGGCTCGCGGTGTCCAACAAGTCTTACAACGTTATAAAGAGCTCCAAGATATCATCGCTATCTTAGGTATCGATGAGTTGAGTGATGAAGATAAACGCGTCGTGGCTCGCGCCCGCCGTATTCAAAAATTCTTATCTCAACCATTCTTTGTGGCTGAGCAATTCACCAACATCAAGGGTGCTTACGTCACCATTGCCGAAACCGTCCGCGGTTTTGATGAAATCTTGCAAGGTAAACATGATGATTTACCTGAACAAGCTTTTTATATGGTCGGGACCATCGATGATGCGATTGCAAAGGCAAAAACACTGTAGTAGTAACTAAGTAATTGGAGTAATTAAGTAATCTATAGTTAAAGCCATTTACTCAGTTACTTAATTACTTAACGACTCAATCTATGTCCGACAAACCTAAACTAACACTCTCTGTCGTTTCCCAAGATAAAAAACTCTTGGAAATGACCGTCGATTCCGTCAGTTTGCCCACCAGCGAGGGTGAAATTACGGTCTTGCCGGGGCATATTCCGTTGTTTACGCTGCTCACCACTGGGGAAGTGATTTATAAGCACGATAAAGATGAGTCAAGTTTAGTGGTCACTCGCGGCTTTGCAGATATTACCCCTGATAACCAATTATTGGTGATGGTAGACACTGCTGTCCATGCTCGTGATTTGAGTGAAGAAAAAGCTCATGAGGCTGTGAAAAAAGCCCAAGAAACGTTAGCTCACATGACAGCTGCCCCTCCCAATGAAAAAGAGCTCCAAATGGCGGAAGCTTCGCTGAGACTGGCTCTGCTGCAATTAAGAGTCGCCCAGAGGACCAAGAGAACAACATTATAAGTCATTTCTGCCTGAGAACCTGTTCTTGTCCATATTAGAAAATCCCCTATACTAGACCGGTATTATGAACGACACACTTAATCATAAAGCTATTCAGTTAACTGCCGAAGGGTTGGAAGAGCTCCAAAAAGAGCTTAAAGAACTCGTCGAGGTCAAACTACCCGAAGCCGTCGCTCGTGTAGCTAAGGCTCGTGAATATGGTGATTTGTCCGAAAATGCCGAGTACCACAGTGCCCGAGAAGACCAACAATTGTTGGAAGCTCGGATCTCTGAGATTGAAGATGTACTCAGTCGTGCGCAAGTGGTTAAACAAACCAAGAGTCACACTGCAGTAGGCATGGGCTCACAGGTCACAGTCTGTATGTCTGGTAAAAAAGCTAAGCAAATGGTCATTACTATTGTTGGTGAGTTTGAAGCCGATCCCACTGCCGGCAAAATTTCTAGCGTCTCTCCCTTAGGTAAAGCCTTAATGAGTAAGAAAAAAGGTGACAAAGTCAAAGTCAAAGCTCCCGCGGGGGAAGTTGAGTACGAAATTTTAGAAATAAAATAACAAATCGCACTTACACACCCCCCCCAAGCTGAGCTGGGGGGGTTTTTAGTTTTAATCAAGTACATTACAATACAGAAAGCAAATATTATGACAAATCAATCTTCTTCACCTGTTCTTCAAGCTCCTCATTGGGTCGATAATGTAGTGGAAAATATCTTAAGTTGGCAAAAAACTAACCAAGTTGCCAAGCTCCACGTCGACGACATGAAAACTCCTTCTGGCAGGGTGCATACTGGCGCACTGCGCGGAGTCGTCCTTCATGATTTAGTTGCCAAAGCCTTAGCAAACAAAGCTCAAGGCGTGGTCAGTACCTATGTCTTTAATGATATGGACGTGATGGATGGTTTACCAACATATTTAAATAAAGATATTTATGAACAGCACATGGGCAAACCGCTCTATAAAATTCCCGTGCCAGCTTTAGAAGAGTGTGGCATCGATTTGAGCACGGCTTCAGCTGAAGAAATTGCCGAGCTGCGATCGGCTAAAAATTTTGCTGAGTTATATGCTATGGATTTTGTGCATGCTTTTAGACGCTTGGGCTGCTCACAACGGCTGGTGTGGAGTCATGAGTTATATGAAGCGGGTGAAATGGATGAACAGATTCGGACAGCTTTAAACAGTGTGGAAATTGCCCGTAAGATTTATCAAGAAGTAGCTGACTACAAATTACCTGAAAAATGGTATCCCTTTCAAGTCATTTGTGAGAACTGTGGCAAGATGGGCACCACTCTGGTCACCGACTGGGATGGCGAACAAGTAACCTATGAATGCCAACCAGCTAAGGTCACCTGGGCAGTTGGTTGCGGACATACTAGTAAAACCTTACCTTTTGGGGGTAAGGGCAAGTTACTATGGAAAATGGACTGGCCAGCTCACTGGACGAAACTTGGTATTACGATTGAGGGTGCGGGTAAAGATCATACTTCGGCAGGTGGCTCGCGTGATATGGCTAATGCTATTGTCACACAAATCTTTGATCAGATAGTCCCCTTCGATATTCCTTACGAGTGGATTTTGATCCGTGGCGCTAAAATGAGCTCAAGTAAAGGCGTCGGCACATCTGCCCGAGAGTTTGTGGAACTTTTTCCGCCCCAAATTGGCCGCTTCTTATTTGTGAATAAAGATTATAACCAGGTCATAGATTTTGATCCTAAAACCATGGCTATTCCAGATCTTTACGATGCCTATGATGCTGGCGCGCGTATCTTCTGGAAACAAGAAGAAGGCGATCAGCGCTTAGCTCGATCTTTTGAGTTGTCACAATTAGAGACACTCCCAGAACCACATTTCTTGCCGCGCTTTAGAGACGTAGCAGTGTGGATGCAACACCCTGAAATTGAGCTCGAAACAAAGTGTGCAGAAATAAAGGGTAGTCCTTTGAATCAATTAGAAAAAGCGGTCTTAAAAGAGCGCATTCAATACGCTAAAGTGTGGTTGAGCCGCTACGCTCCAGAAGAATACCAACTAACGCCATCTGCAGCAGTTCCTGCCGCGGCTAGTTCTCTGACTCAAGAGCAGAGACTTTATTTAAGTGAAGCGGAGAGATTAATTACTTCCCAAGCTTGGCAACCTCAAGATTTGCAGCAAGCTTTGTTTGAGTTGGCAAAAAGCTCCTTGGGAGCTCGGCCCGCTTTTGAAGCAATTTACTTAGCCTTTTTAGGCAAAAAAGCAGGACCTAGAGCAGCCTGGTTTTTATTAGCCATGGATCCCGAGTTTCGTAAACAGCGCATTGAACTCCTGAGTGGAAACCAACCTATTCAAACACAATTCAAGTTTCCGACTTTGAATAACTCTGCACACTTCAGCTTTCACCCCGACTTCGCTGCCAAATATCCCACTGCAAGTGTCGGCATTGCCATTATTCGGGGCGTAACTATTACTAAGAGTTTACCGGAACTTGAACAACACAAGGCTGAATTTATTCAAGAAATCAGTGGCTTAACCACTGACGCAATTAATCAATATCCTGAAATTCAGGCTTATCGTCGCATGTACAAGTCAATGGGCATTGATTGGCACTCCCGTCGTCCTAGTCCTGAAGCATTACTGAGACGCGTTACCCAGGGAAAGGGACTCTACACGGTCAACACCTGTGTTGATGCCTACAATTTAGTGGTCATGAAACATCGAATTTCAGTTGGTGCGTTTGATTTGAGTCAAGTTCAGTTTCCCACACAATTAAGAATTGCAGAAGGTGGTGAACAAATCTTATTACTCGGTGACACAGAATCAACTACTCTTAAAACTGGTGAAGTAAGTTACTTCGACCAACAAGGACCTTATAACCTCGACTATAACTACCGTGATGCTCAGCGAACCATGGTGACAGAAAAAACAACTGATTTATTAATTAACATTGATGGTATTGATGAAGCCGATCGGAGTAGAGTGGAAGAGAGTTTAGCTGAAACTATAGAAATTATTCAGCGCTACTGTGGTGGTGAAGTAGAAATGGCCGGCATCGTCACCGCAGACTAAAGGATAACAATGTCAACAATACCAACTCGTCAACAATCACAACAACTTTTAGATAAGTACATTAAAAATGATGCCCTCAAACATCACTGCCAGATGGTGGCTCAAGCCATGGAAGCGTATGCGCAAGAGTTAGATCAAGATTCAGAACTCTGGTATCAAGCAGGCTTGCTTCATGATTTGGATTGGGAAATGTATCCCGATGAGCATCCTAACCGAGCTATCAATGAGATTTTGATTGATTATCCTCAGGAACTCAAAGCTGCCATTGCCGCTCATGCCCCAGATAGAACCGGCAAACATCCTGAAACTTTGATTGAAAAATATCTTTTTGCTTGTGATGAAATTTCAGGTTTTATGCACGCGGTGTCACTGATGAGGCCCACACGGTTTGAAGGCATGGAACCTAAATCGATCAAAAAGAAACTCAAAGACAAAGCTTTTGCAGCTAATGTCAGCCGTGATGATATAGAAGATGGCCTGACTTTAATTGGCAAAAGTGCTGATGAACATTTTAGTTTTTTGATTAAGGTGTTTAGTTCACCAGCCTAACATTTCTTTATTATTTCTTACCTTCTCCTCACTCAAGCTTGATAAAAAATCTTTAGCTTGAAGTTTGTTATAAAAATGAAAAGGAGAATAGTATGAGAAAAATGATTATTAGTTGTCTGATGCTGCTATTTGCGTTTGTAGTATCGGGCTCGTTTAATCAAGTTGAAGCTGCTGGCAACAGTTACAAAGGTAGTACTACCTATAAAAAAACTACTAAAGTAGCCCAAGCCAAACGCTACACCAAAAAAGTCTCCTACAAAGCTCCTCGCAAAACAGCATATAAAGCTACCAAAGTCAGCGCAGCTGGTAAAAAAGCCCCTTATCACGCCCATATTCCCAGTGTCACTTATCGACATGTATCGATGAATAAACATATGCAAATTACGGCGGGTACCGATGGAAAAGTCTTGCTGACTTGGGATGATCGCGGTGGCACCTGTCATTTTGCCTATGGAACAGGTGGGGCAATGCAACATTCAACCTCAGCTGGGTGTGACGAAGCTCGCCATGTCATTGGCGGACTCCAACCTGGGGTCACCTATCACTTCAGCTTAACTCAAAATAGAGAACACTGGACACCAGCGGTCGCTGCGACTGCGACTAGTGGTCACATCGCTCAAATTCACATGTAGTCACCGGGTAGATAGTAACTGCAGGCTCTCACCACGAGGTGGGAGCTTGTGGTTTATGACTATGGTATACTGCATATAGACTAAAAAAGCGCTGGTGATTAGCACTCGCCATCTCAATACCATTGAGCGCTGATGGGGGAACATCCCATCCGGGTAAGCCCGTGATTGCAGGAATAAGCATATCGAGGTGGCACCGTTCCTAACCTCAGGAACCCTCTTATCTTCATCACACGTGTGGTGGGTATAAGAGGGTTTTTTTATGAGTTAACAAAGGAGACACATGCTTGATATTCAATACATTCGCGACCATGCCGAGGAATTAAAGACCGCTATTAGTAATAAACAACTTAACCCTGAAGTGGTAGATCAGGTTTTGGCACATGATGAGCAACGCCGAGAGTTGATTGTCAAAGTAGAACACATTCGTCAGCAGATTAATGCTAATACTGAGTCCATCAAAACTTCCCCTACTCAACGGCCAACCCCTGAGCAAATTCAATTAGGTAAGGAGCTGAAAGCTCAACTTCAAAATGTAGAACCAGAATTAAAAAGAGTAGAAGAAGCTCTTCGAGATTTGATGTCACAAGTCGCTAATCCTCCTGCTGGCGACGTACCTGTCGGCAAAGATGAGGATGACAATCAAGTCATCAAACAAGTCGGCACCTTACCAACTTTCGAGTTTGAACCCAAACCCCATCATGAATTGATGGAAGCCTTGGACATGCTAGATACTAAACGAGCCACTCGGATTGGTGGCTTCCGAAGTTATTTCTTAAAAAATGATGGTTTACTGCTTGAACAGGCGTTACTCCAATATGCTCTGCGATTTATGGTGGATCAGGGCTTTACGCCGATGGGTGTACCGATCATGGTCAATAAAGAAGCAATGTGGGGGACTGGGTACTTTCCTTGGGGTCAAGATGATCACTATAAAACCCAAGATGAGAGTATTTTGGCTGGCACTTCTGAAGTAGCTCTTACCGCCTATCATATGGGTGAAACTTTGTCGGAAAAAGATCTGCCGGTTAAAATGGTGGGGATCTCACCATGCTTCCGCCGGGAGATTGGCTCATATGGTAAGGACACGCAGGGAATTATTCGTGTCCATCAGTTTAATAAGGTTGAGCAAGTAGTCTATACCATTGCCGATGAGGAAGAAACTCGTCGCTGGCACCAAACCATGGTGGGGTTTTCGGAAAAACTCCTCACCGATTTGAAGCTCCCTTACCAAGTACTTTTGATGTGTACCGGTGATATGGGTGCCGGCCAGCGTAAAAAATATGATATCGAAACCTGGTTTCCATCACAACAAAAATACCGAGAAACGCACTCAGCCAGTTACTTCAATGACTTCCAAGCTCGTCGATTAAATATTCGTTACAAGGCTAAGGATGGGAGTATGAAGTTTGTTTATACGTTAAATAACACGGTTGCTGCTACGCCGCGCTTGCTGGCTGCAATAATTGAAAATTATCAGCAAGCCGATGGCTCCATTCTAGTGCCGGAAGTTTTACAAGCGTATATGGGTAAGAGTGTAATTACTCGATAACAGCCTGAGCGACTTGCGCTTCAAATAACAGTGTTTTGAAAAACCGATGGCCATTAAAAAAAATGTTATACTTACCTATATGTCCATGAAAAACTTCATTCTCGCGGTCGTCCTGATATTAATATTGGTTCCCTTATTTGGAGCCTTGCAACGAAAAAATCAGAAAATGCAGCTCAGCGAGGTGTCTGCGCCTGCAGTGGCACCAGCAGGCAGACCAGCCTTAGATATGTATGCCGAAGAAGATGTCGCCAATGTCGCTAGTGATCAGGTAATGATGAAACGCACTGCAGGTGGAGCTGAAATCCTCCCTGTCCCACCTGGTATGCCAGATAATGGTGGTTTTACTCCTACGGCAGATAGAACCATTGTTAAAAATGCTTCGCTTTCATTACTCGTTCGTGATACCCGCCAAACCGTCGAGCGCGCCCAAGCTATTGCCAAAGAAGTGAATGGTTTTGTAACTACCTCCAATGTCTATGAAAATGAATACGATCAGGGGGTGATTCGCGCCGATATGACTCTGCGCGTGCCAGTTGAAAGATTGGAAGAAACACTCGGCAAACTTCGAGGCCTAGCAGACAAAATCACCCACGACACTCTCTCCGCTGATGATCGGACTGAGCAAAAAGTGGATATGGAAGCCCAGCTTACAAACTTGAAGGCTACTGAAACTCAGCTCCTCACCATCATGAAACAAGCTCAAACCGTCCAGGACACACTCAACGTCCAACGGGAATTAAGCTCAGTTCGCAATCAAATCGAGCGTCTTCAAGCACGGCTGGAAAACTTAACTGGCGATGCCGCCATGTCGACTATCCAACTGTCCATGAGCACCAAAGAATCCGATCTGCCTATTATTGATTCGTCACAACGCAGCATCTGGGAAGAAATTAAGTTATCTTTTAAAGAAGCTTTAACCCTATATCGAGAGTTGTTTATCGCTGGTTTGCGTCTAGTAATTTTAATTCTACCCGCTGCGATAGCTGCCTTAGTAGTCTGGATGCTCTTCAAAGCATTTAAGAAAAAATAACCGCTAACTACCAGTGACTTTTTAAAGCCTATCTGCCATAATCGAGCTTCTCTTATGCTGAAATTTATTACCGATCTTTTCGACGAAAATAAGAAAGCCCTTAAGCGCTACCAGGCTATAGTGGACCAAATCAACGCCTTGGAGCCCAGTCTCAAAAAGCTAAGTGATACCAAGCTGGCAGCACAAACCAAAAAGTTTAAAACTATCATTAAAGACAGCCAAACTGCTGGGCGAGCTGATCAAGATATCTTAAACGAAATTTTACCTGAGGCCTTTGCTACCGTCCGTGAAGCTTCACGCCGTGTCTTAGGCATGCGGCATTTTGATGTCCAACTTCTGGCAGGCATTGCTCTCCACCATGGTACTGTCACTGAACAAAAAACTGGTGAAGGCAAAACGCTTACCGTCACGGCACCACTCTACTTGAATGCTCTTCTTGGCAAAGGGGTGCAGCTGATTACCGTCAATGATTATCTAGCCGAAGTTGGGGCAGGGTGGATGGGGCAACTCTACCATTTCCTCGGTCTTAGCACCTCAGTGATTGTGCACGATAAAGCTAAACTCTATAACCCAGATGTCGATAGCGAAGAGCGGGGAGATGAACGCTTAGAGCACTTTCAAGATATTTCCCGCCAAGCCGCTTACTCAGCTGATATTACGTACGGCACCAATAATGAGTTTGGTTTTGATTATCTCCGCGATAACATGGTGCAAGAACTCAACCAAATGGTTCAGCGTACCGATACACCTCACTACTTTGCCATCGTGGATGAGGCTGACTCTATCTTGATTGACGAAGCCCGGACGCCATTAATTATTTCCGCTCCTGATACAGAACCTACCCAAAAGTATTATGAATATGCGCAAATGGTCAACGTCTTGGTCAAAAACATTGATTTTAAACTCGATGAAAAGGCCCGGTCCGTAACCTTAACAGATTTAGGTGTCAAACGTATCGAACAAAAACTCGGTGTCAGCAACTTATATGAGGAAAGCTTTGACACTATCCACCACGTGGAGAGTGCCCTCAAAGCCATGACTCTCTACCACCGAGATAAAGAGTACATCATCCGCGATAACCAAGTCATCATTGTCGATGAACACACCGGCCGTTTAATGCATGGCCGTCGGTACTCAGATGGTTTACACCAGGCTATTGAGGCTAAAGAAGGTGTGCCTATTCAGCAAGAATCTCGTACATTAGCCACGATCTCACTTCAAAACTACTTCCGTCTCTACACCAAGCTTTCTGGTATGACAGGTACTGCCGTTACCGAAGCTGAAGAGTTTAAAAAGATTTATGACATGAACGTGTTGCCTATTCCTACCAACGTGCCAGTTGTCCGGCATGATGGTACGGATCAGGTGTACAAAACTACAGCCGCTAAATATAGTGCTATTGTTCGCGAAGTTGAAGTTGTTCATGCTGAAGGCCGACCGATCTTAATTGGTACCCGATCGATTGATCACAATCAAATTATCTCCAACTTTTTAAAGCGAAAAAATATTCCTCACCAAGTCCTCAATGCTAAAAACAATGAACAAGAAGCCTTTATTATTGCCGATGCTGGTAAAAGGGGCTCGATCACTGTCGCCACTAATATCGCCGGCCGCGGTGTGGACATTGTGTTGGGTGGTTCTAAACCTGAATTAAAAGATTACCGGAAACAGAAAAAAGCCAGCGATAAAGCCAGTGCCAAGACCGCCACCAAAAACACATTAGTAGAGGAACTGCGCTTACCACCGTCTGTAAATCCCGATAACTATAAACTCAAAGAGTATGCAGCTGCTCTGAAAAAATGGCAGGCAGCTCATGACGAAGTCGTCAGCCTCGGGGGTCTTCATATCATTGGTACTGAACGTCATGAATCGCGGCGGATTGATAATCAGCTCCGGGGTCGGGCTGGCCGCCAAGGTGATCCTGGCTCATCTCAGTTCTTTGTCTCACTCGAAGACGACATTATGCGTATCTTCGGCGGAGAGCAAATTGCCAAGGTCATGGATTTCCTGAAAATCGATGAAAATCAAGCTATCGAACATAGTATGGTCAGTAAGTCAATTGAGTCAGCCCAGGTGAAAGTGGAAGGGTTCTTCTTTGATCAGCGCAAACGATTGGTGGAGTTTGACGATGTGATGAACAAGCATCGTGAAATCATTTATAAACGTCGCCGACGCTTACTGGAAGAATCTGAAATGCTCAAAGAACAAATTTTGGAGTACTTACGCGACGAAATGGAAGCCATGGTGGCACTACGAGCTCCTCAAAACTTCACTGCCGATGAGTATGATGCCATCGTCAAAGAATTCATTAAAATTATCCCTTTCGATGATAATTCTCAAGCTGAGCTGCGAAAAACGCTTTCTCAATTGACTCAACCAGATGACATTGTTTCTAAATTAATGGAGATCACTACTACAGTGTATAAAACTCGAGAAGAGGTGGTTGGGACGTCAGCTATGCGCCAGTTAGAACGTTACGTGACCTTATCCACGATTGACGAAAAATGGATGGAACACCTGGATGAGATGGATAATTTGCGTGATGGTATCTGGCTGCGTGGTGATAAAAACACGGTTTTAGCCGAGTATAAAAAGGAAGGATTCTCGATGTTTGAGCAACTCATCGCTCAAACAGAGTCAACCATTGCCAATCGCATTTTCAGAGTTCACATCCAGAATCAACCCCAAGTTCGAGTTGATTTATCTCAAGCGAAAGAAATTAAAGATGACGTCTTTGAACCACTTGAAAAAGAGGTCCAAGATGCAACTTTACCAGCTGCCGCGCCACGCCAAATCAAAGGCCAAGCTCAGGATTTAGCCGCGGCTCTAGCCTCAGCCAAAAGTACTTCTCGTCCATCCGTTTCTAGTTCCGATCCTTATGCCAAAGTTGGTCGTAATGATCTCTGTCCGTGTGGCAGTGGCTTAAAGTACAAAAAATGTGGTTTAATCAATTCTGCTGAGCATCAGGCCAAAACTGAAAATGCAGCATAAATAAATCTTCAATACTTCACAGATGAGTAAAAACTCTATATAGTAAAAGCATGATTGCTGACTACACCCAAACAATTGTGGTCGCTGAAGACGACCCTTTTTACAGTAGTATTCTCCGCTTTAAATTAACTGCTTCTGGCCATAAGGTAATTGTGGTGCAAGATGGAAACGCAGTGTTGGAAACTATCCGCATAAACCAACCTCGATTGCTAGTTTTGGACCTGATTTTACCTGGCAAAGACGGTTTTGAAATCCTCAAAGAAATTAAAACTTCTTCAGACTTAGCTCAGTTAAAAGTCGTTGTACTAACTAATCTCTCTCAACGTGAAGATCGCGCACAAATCACCAATTTAGGCGCCGAGGAATACATCATCAAAACTAATATCTCAGTCCATGAAATGATGGATGCTCTCTCCCAACACCTAGACACTAACTAAAATTCGCCTTTTATTTGTGAGTAATTTAAATTCATCTTGGGCATAACCTCAATAAATGGTACTGTTAGTATAGGAGTGTATTTTTTTTGCCTTATCGATAATACACAAGAATAAACTCTAGCTCCGAATGCCAACCGCTTATCTTAACTTTATCAAATGTGCCCGTTGGCAAGCTCAACTGAGCATCGGGATTGCACTTATAGTGCTCTTGGGGTGGTTATTAAAAATTGAACTCCTCAAGCGGATTTATCCTAGCTTTGTGGCTATGAATCCCACCACAGCCATAGCCTTTATCCTCCTTGGTGCCAGTGTAGTGTGGCATTCTCAGCGCAACCATAGCGTTATTGCTTCCTGGGCCAGTAAGCTCAGTGGTCTCAGCGTTGCCATCATCGGTGCCACAAAAATATTTAGCATTATTACCTCAATAGATCTAAAAATCGATCAAATATTATTTGTTTCTCAGCTCAATGAAACCGCAATTAACTTACCGAATCGAATGGCACCAAACACTGCTTTTAATTTTTTATTGTTGGGATCTGCCATCATTTTTTTGAGTACTAAATCCCGCTGGTTACAAAAGGTTTGCCAAATCCTCATCTTTATCTCGGCGTGCATGTCTATGCTGGCAATCGTCGGTTACTTTTACAACTTTGTGAATTTATACGGTATACCGACATATATTCCTATGGCCTTACATACCGCCCTGAACTTTATCAATTTAGCCATTGCTATCGCATTCGTTGAACCTAACACTAGCTTTGTTTCGTGGTTTGTTGACCAAGGACTTATTATTAATAAGTTTAAAAATTTTGGTGTCCGTACAAAGCTGTTTACTGGATTTGGGATCTTGCTCGTTATTTTTATTACTTTTGCTTTTATTACCCATACCAATATAACTACTATTCAAAATAATCTCATTCCATTACGGGCTAAGATCCGCAATGCCCGCATAGCGGCTTTAGAAATGCGTAGGTACGAAAAAGACTTTCTAACACGTGATGTAGCGGGTGAATACAATAACTCTTTTTACACAAACAATGAAAGTGAAAATCTCAAAATGTGGCATAAAAACTATGCTTATTTTATTGAGAATTTAGACGCTCTCATAGCTTTTCATCAACAAGAAAATAATACTGCAGAGGTGGAAAAACTCACGACCCTTAAATCTAGTATAAATGAATATTATGCGAATTTTTTATTGATTGTAGCCAAATATAACATGCGTGGCTTTAAGGACTATGGCTTGGAAGGGGAAATGCGCAGAACTATCCAAGACTTAGAGACTTTAACTTCCTCGCCAGCTGAAGCAGTTTTCATTTTACAAGCTCGTCGTGGGGAAAAAGATTTCTTCTTGCGCAATGACATCCAAGAATTGGAGCGTTTTAAAACAGCTACTGAAAATTTAAAAGTTCTTTATGCCTCTCAGCCAGCCAAGATGGCTTTGCTCCAACGATATATTGACACTTTTCACCATATCGTCAGACTCAAAACAGAGATAGGACTGCGAATTGACAATGGGTTAACCGGAAAAATGAGAGTAGCCATCAATCAAGCTGAACCCGTTTTAGAAGCAGAAGAAGTATCTATTTTAAACCTCACCAATAATCGAATTGATGTCATCCAAAAAACTGTTTTAGCCCTGACCGGTTTGTTTTGTTTAATTGGTATTGGTTCTGCTGTTGCTACCTCACAAATCATTTTGCGCTCGTTACGCAAGGTGGAGTATGTCGCAGAACAAATTGCTGCTGGGGATCTTTCTCAACGTATCGAAACTACTGCGAAGGATGAAGTTGGCCACCTCTCACAGGCATTTAATGATATGGTTACCAAACTGCAATTAGCTCAAAATAAGTTAGCTGCTGCCAAAGCCCAAGATGAAGCTCTATTAAGCAGTATTGGTGATGGCGTGTTTGCAGTTGATACTGAGCTGCGTTTAATTTTAATCAATAAGGTGGCGGAAAAACTTATTAACATAAAAGCACAAGAGGCTTTGGGTAAGCACTATCATGACATTTTCGCTTTTAGCTATGAGGATGAACCTGGCAAAGCTTATCCCGATTTTGTGAAACAAGTCATCACTAATGGGCAGGTCGCAAGTCTGGAATCTCGCACCCTGCTGAAGACAAGCGATGGTAACTTCATCCCGGTAGCCGATAGTGCCTCACCCATTACTGACGCTCAAGGTAATATTATTGGTTGTATTGTAGTCTTTAGAGATGTCACACAAGAACGGGAACTAGAGCAAGCCAAAGATGATTTTTTATCAGTGGCCGCACATCAACTTCGAACACCACTGGGCAGTATGCGCTGGAACATCGAACTAGTCCAAAATGGTGATGTGGGACCGATTAGTGACACCGTCAAAGAGCGCTTGAGTCAAGTTTACCAAAGTATTCATCGCATGATTAGTTTAGTTAATGATCTTCTTGATGTCTCTCGAATTGATCAATCGCGAGTCCAAGAAACCCCACAGCCAGTTGAACTTCATTCTGTCATAACAGAGATGATTGCCGATCTGAATGGTTTGGCTGAAGAAAAGAAAATAACAGTAGCTTTCAATAGAGAAAATCGGCCTTTACCTAGTTTAGTTATTGATCAGACACATTTGCGACACGTGCTTCAGAACCTCCTCTCCAATGCCATTAAATACAACCGTCCCAATGGAAATGTCACAATTACTACCTACCTTCAGCCAGATGGTATTCAAGTTTCCATTGCTGATACCGGAATTGGTATACCTGATGCTGACCAAAATGAAGTTTTCTCGAAATTTTATCGTGGTGAGAATGCTTTGAAGAGTGCCACAGAAGGTTCAGGCTTAGGACTGTTCGTAGTTAAGTCGTATATTGAAGCTTGGGGTGGCAAAATTTGGTTCGAGTCTAAAATTGATCAGGGGACCACTTTTTACTTTACTCTTCCCATGCATCCCAACCAACACGCTTTAGGTACCCATTTAGCTTCGGTCCAAAAAACAGTACAATAACTTGATTACGTCTATGAACTCACCCTCTCCCAACTCCACTGCCACTAAAAGATATGTATTAGTCGCTGAAGACGATGTTTTCTACAGCAACATATTTAAACTTAAGCTAACTGCAGCAGGTTATGAGACTGTAGTGGTCAGCGATGGACAACAACTTTTGACTGCTGCCAAAAAAAAGCTTCCTGATTTGATCTTGCTTGATTTAATTATGCCTATAATGGATGGTTTTGAGACATTACAAGCTCTCAAAAAAGATCCAAATCTTAAAACTGTCAAAGTAGTGATTATGTCTAATCTAGGACAAGAAGAAGATGTCCAAAAAACAATGGGCCTAGGTGCGGAAGATTACCTCATCAAAACCAATCTTTCCGTTCAAGAAATGGTCGCTGCAGTTCAAAAATACCTTCTTAACTAGGTTTATCTCTCTAGACTTTCTTCTTGAGAACCCGTACACTTTTCTAGTATGTTGCTGCCCTATGATCCTGCCCAGCTGTTAGCTTCCTTACAAGAGTTAAATTTGATTGAAGAAACAGCACTTCAAAATGCTTATCAAGAGAGCACAGCAACTAATTTGCCTTTTGATCAAATCCTTCTCAGACTAAATTTAATCTCTGATGAAAATCTCGGTAAAGTCATCGCTGAATTAATTGGCATTCCATATGTTCATCTATCACATGTGCATATTCCGGCTCCAGTTCTGAATCTCATTCCTGAAACTTTCGCAAAAAAACACCATGTGATTGTTTACCAAAATGAGAATGGCCAGGTTGCAATCGCTACCAGTCACCCACAGAATTTAGTCGCTCAAGAATTCATTAAGCGAGCAGTGAATGCGGAGCTAAAAGTGGCCTATACTACCCAGCGAGAACTGACTCAAGCTTTAAGCCTCTACACCCCTGATATCAAAAGTGTCATTACGCCCTTGATAGAAACTAAGTCCGGGGAGCAACCCATTATTGAAATTGTAGATAACATTTTAGGATATGGTTATAAGTATAAGGCTTCTGACATTCACATCGAACCGATCGATGAATACTCATTGGTGAGAATGAGAATAGATGGCGTGCTCCATGATTCCTTGGAACTACCGATCAAACTTCATGAGCAAGTTGTAACCCGCATCAAAGTTTTAGCCAAACTGCGCACTGACGAACACCAAGCTGCCCAAGATGGTAAGTTGCAGTTTGACGTTGATGAAGAACCTGTCGATGTCCGTGTCTCTATTGTACCCATTACTAATGGTGAAAAGATCGTAATGCGGTTACTGTCAAAACAAGCTCGTGAGTATTCACTTCAAGACCTAGGTATTTCATCTTCCGATCTCGATAAAATTAACCGTGCATATGAAAAGCCGTATGGCATGATTTTATCCACTGGGCCAACGGGATCTGGTAAAACGACCAGTCTTTATACCATCCTAAAAATGGTTAACAAACGCGACATTAATATTATGACTATTGAAGATCCAGTGGAATATACTATTGCCGGTATTAATCAAATTCAAGTTAACACCAAGACAAATTTAACTTTTGCTGCTGGTTTACGTTCCATAGTTCGTCAGGACCCTAATGTCATCCTAGTCGGTGAAATTAGAGATGAAGAAACAGCGGGCATTGCTGTAAATGCCGCTATGACTGGTCACTTAGTTTTGTCCACATTGCACACCAACAATGCCGCTACTGCTATTCCGCGCTTATTAGATATGGAAGTTGAACCTTTTTTGGTCGCATCTTCCATTAATGTCATTATTGCCCAACGGCTGGTTAGAAAAACATGCTTACGCTGTCGTGTTTCTAAAGAAGTAACATTAAGTGAATTGAGTTCTAAAACGTCTGAGCAATCTGACGGCGCCGTTGATCAAATGGGCGAAGCACACTTTACTCAGCTGAAGCATCACTTTGATGACCAGGAAAAAATCAGAGTTTATGAGGGCAAAGGTTGTGAAGTTTGCCATCATACTGGATATGTGGGCCGGATTGGCATCTTTGAAGTTTTGGAAATCACCGAGGAAATTCGCCAAGCTATTACCGATCGGCAAGACGCAGGAAATATTCAAACACTAGCAATGAAACAGGGCATGACTACTATGTTCGAGGATGGTTTAGAAAAAATGAAACAGGGCCAAACTACCTTAGCCGAAATTTTACGCGTCACCAAAGAGTAGTATGAACATTAGTCTTAATCAAAAAATCCAGTTCTTTTCCCATGTTACTTTAGTGGAAAAAGCTTTATTTACGAAGCATTTAGCTACTTTAATTCATGCTGGTATTCCCTTGGCAGAAGCTCTAGCCACCTTACATGAAGACCAACATTCCACTTTAAATACTATTATTGGTGAGATGCAAACAGACATTGAAAACGGTTTATCGCTAGCAGCTACTTTGCACAAACATCCCCAAGCTTTCGATAATTTTTATGTCAGTATGATTGAGGTGGGGGAGACGGCAGGAACCTTAGAAGAAACTCTTAGTTTTTTAAGCAACCACCTCTCTAAGGAATATATTTTACGTCAAAAAATAAATGGAGCCATGATGTATCCAGGTGTAGTTTTCTTTGCTACTCTCATCATGAGTGGTTTTATTGCTTTGTTTGTTCTGCCTAAACTCACCACTTTTTTTGATGCTTTTGAAATAGAGTTGCCGCTCAGCACGCAAATTTTATTAGCGGTAGCCAACTTTATGAGCAGCTATGGAATTGCCTTTTTTGCTGGAGTAATAGGAGTGATTGCTCTTGTAATATGGCTTCTACAACTGCCTATGATTAAACCGCATTGGCATCGAATTGTCTTAAAAACTCCTTTATTTGGCAAACTACTCCAGTATACCCAAATCGCTCGCTTCACCAGAAATTTGAGCGTCTTATTAAAAAGTGGGGTGCCTATTACTCAATCTCTCGCAGTTACTACTCACACGCTGAGCAATGTTGTCATTCAGCACGATATTGAACGCTTAGTCAACTCACTCAAAGCTGGCACTACCATGGGTAAGGCACTCAAAGAGGGTAATTATCCTCGCTTCCCGCAGCTGATGAAAAAAATGATTGCCGTGGGTGAAAAAACCGGGAAACTCGAAGACACCTTGCACTACGTAGCCGAGTTTTATGAAGAAGAAATTGACACTGTCAGCAAAAATCTTTCCACAATTTTAGAGCCAGTACTATTGATTGTCATTGGCTTAGTAGTAGGTTTTGTAGCACTCGCCATTATCGGCCCCATTTACAATTTAACGGGCTCCATCGGTCGGTAGGGAACAATGATGCAACAAGGCGTGACACTCATCGAGTTATTGCTAGTGATCGGTTTAATGCTGATCGTCGGCATGATGGCATCTCCATTTATTTCCCAATTCCTGACTTACAACTCATTTGACATAGCAGAACAACAACTACAAGGCAACTTACGCAAGGCTCAAGCATATGCCATGGATGGCAAACAACCCGGACCTTGGGGAGTATGTTTGAGTGATCGGATGATCCGTTTATTTAGTGGCACCTGTGCCAGTCCCACTCATCACGAAGACTTTGAGTTACCAACTACTGTTACTGTCACTGGCCTCAATACGGTTACTTTTAACAATCGGGGTGAGCCCTCCGCAGCCTTATCAATCACCATTACGACACCGCTAGAAACAGCCACTATGGTACTTAATCAAAGTGGAGGACTAAGTGTTAATTAAGTTTATCGAGCGCCATCATTTTCCTTTCCCATCTCACCTTCAGAGTGGATTTGGATTAGTGGAAACCATTGTAGCCGTTGGCTTATTTATGATAATTGCCGGGGGCGGAGCATCGGTTATCCTCCAGAGTTTGACTCTCAATCGCCTCAGTGAAAACCAAACTGATGCCACATTATATGCTCAAGAAGGTTTAGAGGCCACGCGCTCACTTCAGCGCCAAGGCTGGTCAAACATGAGCCTAGGCACGTATGGTTTATCTAGTAGTAGTGGCGGATGGGCTTGGACGGGCACAAACAATACCAAAGGCGTGTTTACACGTCAAATTGCCCTCACTTCTGTTCAACGTAATGGGAGTGGAACAATTGTTACTAGTGGTGGCACAGTTGATCCTGACACGATTAAAGCTACCTCTACAGTGACCTGGAATTTCACGCCTACCCGCAGCAACTCTGTTAGCCTCAGTCAGTACTTTACTAACTGGACCAAACAAATTGGACGCGGAGGAATGTTAATTTATGCTGATTACTCGGGAGCCGACGACGTCATCCGATATAAAACCCTTGGTGCAGATGGAACTTGGTCAAGTGAGCAAACTGTTCCCGATACTGGTGTCCCGCTTGATAGACCTACCCGGCGCGTGGATCTTTACACCTCTACCACTCGTAACGAAAAAATCCTTATTTCCAAGCACTTTGCCAATGGCGCTGGCAATGATCAATACGTATATGCCCAAGTCTGGAATGGCAGTAGCTGGGGCAATGTAGTCCAACTCAGTTCATGGGCTGGCGCCACTAATCCCGAGTTGAGAGGTTATGACGGCGCTTACTTGAATAATGGTAACTTCTTACTAGTGTATCAAGATAATACTACTACTCCAAAATATCGCCTGTGGAATGGTACTTCATGGTCAGCCGCCACTGCTACGACTAATATTGGTTCCACCCCGGAATGGATCGTACTCAAAAATAGGCCCGGGACCAATGAAGCTATGGTAGCCACTGCCGATACAACTCTAGATACTAATACTTTTTATTGGAACGGGTCTAGCTGGAGTGGGGCTACTGAACATGCGACTACTTTACCACTGATCACTGCCCAGCCCATTGATTTCACTTGGAATAAAAATACTTCTACTACAGGGGCGTTGGTATATAACGATGCCAATGATGCCACACCGGTAGTAAGAATATGGAATGGCAGCAGTTGGAGTGGGGCTGTGCAAAATCAAAATATCGGAGGCAACACACGTTCCATGCAGCTGGTAAGTTATCCTAGTAGTAATACTTTTCTAAGTTGTATCAGTGATGCCAACACGCAAGCAGATATTAATTGTTTGCGCACAGATTTCACACCTTCCTGGAACACAGTCACTAATGGCGAAATTGCTACCGATAGTGATATCGGTACCCAACGTTCATTTTCGCTCGCCTTCGAGAAAAATACTCCTACCACCGCACTGAGTGTTTATAGTAATGGTGTACTAGCAACTGACCGGAATATTCCAAAATATCGTTTATTCGATGCAAGCACTCACAGCTTTAGTAGTGAATCAAGTCTGTCCACTGTGGGAGCAGAACTAGAAAGTGTAGAACTTTACCCTCATCCTAGCAGCGATGACATTATGGTGGTAATGGCAGCAACCGATCAGGATTTATGGACAGTGCAGTGGGACGGCAGTAGCAATCAGTTCTATACCACTGGGGGCAAAGCTCAAACGGAACAAGCTCTCAATGGCTCCACTGACCAAGATATTTGGTTTGACTTTGCATGGGATGAAAATTAATATGTGGCACTTTAAAAAATCCCCTCCCCAGTCTGCATCTACAGCCGCACAAGCTGGTTTTACCTTGATCGAACTCATCTTATATATAGCTTTAATTAGTATTTTCTTGAGTGCTGTCATCACCTTTGCCTGGGATATCATTTATAGCCATGCTAAATCCAGTACGCAACAAACAGTTCTTTATAACCTGCGGTTAGCGAGTGAAAGAATTACCTATGAAATCCGCAATGCTCGCGCCATTAACAGTGTTTCTGCTACCTCACTTTGTTTAGCATCAGCTGATGCCGCTCGCAATCCTACCAAACTTTATCTCGCCTCCAACGAACTGCGAATTGGCTGGGGTGGAGGAAACAGTACTTGTGCTACAACCACCAATGATCAAGCACTGACGAGTGCTGAAGTAAACGTAACGGCACTCACTTTCCAAAACCTAACTACCGCAGGAACTGCTTCACAGCATATTCAATTTACAATCGGGATTACCAGTACTGCTAATCGCCAAGAATGGCAGTACTCACAAACGTTTAGTAGTAGTGCAGAAGTGAGGTCACACTAAGTTATGAAACGACACTGCACATTACCTTCTTCACCTGGCTACATTGCTCTCTCAAGTATGCTCATGATAGCTGCTATCATTGTCATCATTGGCACCACAGCGTCATTGCTAGCCATCAATGCTGGACAAATTTCCCTGGCAGATACCCGCCAAGAAAATGTGCTTAATTTAGTTGAAAGTTGTATTGAAGACAGTTTGTTGCAGCTTAACAAAAGTAATACTTTACCATCATCACTCAGTTTGCCTGAAGGTAACTGTACAGTCACGCTTAATTCACAGGTGGGCAGTGTATGGACCTTCACCATTTCAGCTACCTTAAATGGACACACCAAAACCCTTCAAGTTACCACCAACCGTACTACCCAATTAACAATTACCAACTGGATAGAACAATAAGGTATTTGTTACAATGAATATTCATGTTTGATAAAAAAAGCTTTGTCCTCACCTTTTTACCTCAGCACCTTTACCTTCATAAAGTAGTAGCTGGTAAACCTGAAGCTAAAGAATTACTTTTTGAAGCTGATTGGACTAAGGCTACACTGGCCACAGTGTTGGCATCGCTCCAACCACACTTAGAGTCACAGCCGGTGGGAATTATTCTCAGCGATCACTTCAGCTATGTACTCAGTGTCCAAGCACCACCTTCTGATTCACCAAATTTAGTAACCACTCTTAGTTCCTTAATCCCTGAAGATCTGACTCAGACTTTATGGCACTCAGCAGTTATAACGGAACAAAATGAAGCCCGCACTCTGCAAGTAGTCGTCTTAACTCATCTCTTTTCTACCGAGCTATTGCCACTTTTTCACGCTGCTGAGATAGAAATAAAACAGCTCCAACCCATATCTATTATCTTAGCCCACAGCTCTAACCTCGATACCTCATATGTTAGTTTATATGCTGATTCATATCATTATCTGGGTGCAGTAGTTGAAAAAGACGCAGTAAAATTTACTAAAACCTTTTCCCCTTCATTTAAAATTTCAGATTTAACCTCTTTCTTAGCGTTTGCCAAAACAAGTACTCCTGATCTGACAACGATTGAGTTAAATGGCTTACATATTAATGGTGATGACCCCACATTACGTGCTTATCACTTGCATGAAAAAAACCTGGACTTACAAACGTCTTCAGTAGCAGACTCACTCTCACACAATACGTTTAGCCCCGAAACCTTAAATAATTACCATCCGCTTAAAACAGATGACACGATTCCAGCTGGAACTCAGCGGAGCGGTAAACCTTCATCTCCTCGTCATCATAGTAGATCGTGGTGGATGGGGATGGGGGTCTTGTTTTTGGCACTAGTGTTGATGACCGCGGCTGCCAGCTTTTTCATAATTCCACTCCTCAATCAACGTGCTGCGTCTGTCCAACAATTAGAAACTCAATTGGAGCAAGTGGCCAGCCCTACACCTTCACCACTTACCTCTCCTTCCCCTGCCACTACGCCTATTCCTGAAGAGAGTCCTGAACCTGGAGTTGTTAGTAATTTAAGAGTTAATGTCTTAAATGCGAGTGGTAAAAGCGGGGAAGCTCAAAAAGTAAAAACGGCCCTCACAGAGTTTGAGTTTGCAAAAGTCGATCTTGGCAACACAGAACCTGGCACCGCTACTACCTCAACTCTTCAAGCTAAAGCCAGTGTACCTCCTCAAACCCTCACTGATATCCAAACTATACTCAACAATTATGACTTGATCACCTCTGATCCATTGACACCCTCAAGTGAATATGATGTAGTTATAGTGATTCGCAATTAATAAATATTACTTACGTGAAAGTTTGTCATGTCAAAATCTGCCCGTCATTACTTGTCTCAGGGATTCACCCTGATTGAGTTATTAGTCGTAATTGCCATTATTTCCATTTTGGCAGTCGTCGTATTTGTAGCTTTAGACCCTGTGACACGCTTCCGCGATGCTCGCAATGCTCGCCGTACAGCAGATGTTCAAAATTACTTAACTGCCATCCACCAATGTATCGTGGATAATAAAGGTAGTCTCACTCCTTGTGTAGGTACTTTGACTGCTACCAATACCTATGAAATTGTGAGTAGTGGCGCTGCCGGTTGTGATGATGTCTGTACGGGCGCAACCAGTGACTCTAGTTGTGCAGATCTGGACACAAACTTAGCTAAGTACTTAAAAACGTTACCTCTTGATCCTGGTGGTGTTGCCACCGGTCATACTGAGTACTCAATCAGCATTGATGCTAATAACTTGGTCACCATCCGCTCTTGTGCGGCTGAGGGTAGCACTACTATCGAGGCCTCTCGTTAACCTCATTCTTTGATACTCTTTAAACCGCCTCCGGCTCTGCAGGGGCGGTTTTTGCTTGATAATACGCTAGAAGTGATACAATAGAGCCTATGAAACGGATCACTCCCCGCACGTATCAAGGCAAAGTCATCAATGGGGAAAAGGTCGGTCGCAAAATCGGCTTTCCCACGGCTAATCTCGATACTCTCCCCAGTGAGGAAAACTTAAATCCTGGTGTTTATTTTGGTGAGTGCGTCATCGACGGGCATCACTACTTTGGACTAGCATATTTTGGACCCCGCCTCATTTTTGGAGAAGTCAAACCTAACTTTGAAATTTACCTCTATGACTTTACCAGTGATCTCTACGATCAAGTTTTAGAAGTAACTTTAACACATTACTTGCGCTCACCAATGCCGTTTGACTCCTTGGCCGCCCTGCAAACTCAACTGGAACAGGATAAAGCTATGGGTCAACAATTAATTATCCAAGGTCACACACAACCTCATTAAAAAGGTATACTATTGACATATGAAACTTCTTGCTGGCTCATCTAATCTCCCTTTCGCTCAGTCCCTAGCTCACCAAATGGAGCTTCCACTCATCGACGTAGAGATTAGCCACTTTCCCAATGGCGAAAAACGGGTATGGGTGAAAGATGAAGTCAAAGGCGAGAACGTAACTATCATCCAATCTTTTGCTGAACCCACCGATCAGCACATCATGGAATTTTTATTACTTGCTGACGCTCTGGAAAGACTGGGCGCCCGCCACGTCAACTTAGTCTTACCGTGGATGGGGTACTCACTGCAGGATAAAGCGTTCCGAGCCGGCGAGCCGATTGCCGCTAAAGTCATTGCTAACCTGGTTTCAAATTCTTACATCAAGCGCGTCTTCTTGCTCGACTTACACAACAGTAGTACTCCCGGCTTTTTCTCAATCCCTACCCAACATCTTTCAGCCTTAACTTTGTTTGCTGATTATGCCCAGCGCAACTTCGACCTGAATAACTTTATTGTGGCCAGTCCCGATTTTGGTGGTCTGAAACGCGCTCGGCTTTTTGCTGATAGATTGGGCATTCCCTATATCAACATTGATAAACATCGCGATCTGAGTACCGGTGAACCGACTGCCATTAGCCTCAGTGGCGATGTGGAAGGTAAATCAATTTTAATTTTTGATGATGTCATCAACGCCGGTGGCACTATCACCACCACTTCAGCCATTCTTAAAAAACACGGTGCCCAACAAGTTCATTTTTTTGCCACTCACGGACCACTTGTCAAAGCAGCCTTTACCAAAATTGATAATTCAGAGGCCGATTCGGTAGTCGTCACTAACTCTATTCATCACGATCAAACCTCCGCTAAAGTCCGCACCCTCGATGCAGCACCCATTTTTGCGGAAGAATTAAAGACGTGGTGGAAAGCACGTTGACAACCTCTGTATAATATTTCTACAAGTTAAGTAAATGTCTTAAGAGCTCCCAACTCTTTTCTTAAATCATTTTAAGAGACAGAGAAGTAGACTTCGGAATAATCATGGATAAACTTCTCCGGCACAGAGCCGTCATCTTCTCTGACACCAATGTCGTTTTTACAGAGTTGGTGAAAAAGTTCTGAGTTAGCAATAATTCAGAAAAAGCAAAGTGGTACCGCGTCACTACACGCCTTTGCATATCAATCAAACAGTGGTTTGGTGGATATGTAAGGGCGTTTTTTTATTGGCCATCCACAGGTAGAAAGTATCCTCGGCACTACAGTATCAACGTCTAGCAGCATAAAGGAGATGACAACATGAACAAAATTACTATTGCTGATTTTGAAAATATTGACATCCGGCTTGGCAAAATTGTGGCAGCTGAATTGCTACCTAATCCTCGTTATACCACACACAAACTAACCATCGATTTTGGTGATGAGTTAGGCAAGAAAATCTCAGGGGCACGGTTAATCAACTATCAACCTAATGAACTAGTTGGCAAGCTTATGATAGGAGTTATTAATTTGCAGCCTCGTCAGATTGGTAAAATTATGTCGGAGGTCTTAACACTGGGAGTTGCGGATCATAAAGGTGACTTTGTGTTGTTATCGCCCCTCTCAGATGTTCCTCTTGGAGGTAAAGTCTGCTAAAAAATGAATAAAAAGTACTTTATAGTTAACTAATAGAAAGAAAATATGGCAAAACAACAACTAACACCAAAGTCGCAAGACATGAGTAAGTGGTACACGCAAGTCATTCAACAAGCTAAACTAGCTGATTATTCTCCAGTTAAAGGCTGTATGGTCATGCGTCCCAGTGGCTACGGCATTTGGGAGAATATTCAAAAGACACTAGACCCTATGTTGAAAGAATTAGGTGTCGAAAATGCTTACTTCCCTTTATTTATTCCCATGTCTTTTTTAAGTCGCGAGGCAGATCACGTTGAAGGCTTTGCCCCTGAGCTTGCAGTGGTCACACATGGGGGTGGAGAAGAATTAGAAGAGAAATTAGTGGTTAGACCCACATCTGAAACTATCATGTACGAAATGTACAGTAAATGGGTTCAATCACATCGAGACTTACCTTTGAACCTCAACCAGTGGAATAACGTGGTCCGCTGGGAGAAACGAACCTATTTTTTCTTAAGAACTACCGAGTTTTTATGGCAAGAAGCTCACACCGCTCATGCCACTCATGAAGAAGAATTTGAGATGGTTCTAAATGCCTTGGAAAAATATCGGACACTGGTCGAGGATAACCTAGCTATTCCCGTAGTCAAAGGTCGCAAAAGTACTGCTGAGAAATTTGCTGGGGCTGATTTAACCACAACTATAGAAGCTATGATGCCTGATGGCAAAGCCTTGCAAGCTGGAACCAGCCACGACCTAGGTCAAAACTTCTCTAAGAAAGAAGCCTTTAATATCTCATTCCTGAATGCTGAAGGCAAAACTGATTATGCTTGGCAAACCAGTTATGGCTTATCAACTCGGGTCATCGGGGCATTAATCATGACTCATGGCGATGATGATGGCTTAGTCATTCCTCCCCGCATTGCTCCAACACAAGTAATGATCGTTCCTGCCCAATCTACTCCTGAATTATTGGGAGAGGCAGTAAAGATTCAAAAACAGTTAAAAGCACAAAATATTCGTGCGAAAGTTGATACAGACATAGAACATAGTATGGGTTGGAAACTCAATGATGCTGAAATTCAAGGAATTCCAGTCACATTAATCGTTGGTCAGCGTGAATTAGACGAGGGCAGCTTAACTGCTAATATTCGCTATTCTAAACAAAAACAAAAAATTAACTTGCAAACTGTTACTAAAGATCTTGATGCTTTACTAGAAACTATTCAAACCGAAATGTTTGCACAAGCTCAAAAAAGAACTCAGGCACTAACCACTGAAGTGAATTCATTTGATGAGTTCAAGAACGTTATGGAGACCAAGCGTGGGTTCTTGAAAGCTTTATGGTGTGAAGATGCTGTTTGCGAAAAAGCTATCAAAGAAGAAACCAAAGCTAGTACTCGCTGCTTACCGTTCATTGATGACAAAGGTAATGTCAAAGAAGAAACAGGAGTTTGTGTAAAATGTGGCGCAGCTGCAAATCATCGTTGGTTATTTGCACAATCATACTAACCAACTAAACCATGGAACATCAAGGCTTTATTTTTACCACTCACGCTCAGGAGAGGCTGAAGTTACGCTCAGTCTCTCCTGATGATGTGGTTAAAGTCTTGCGACATCCGACTCATACCTTCCCCGGTGATAAAGCCAACACTACTAAGTTCATCCGCACGTTGAACCAGCGTGAGATCCAAGTCATCGCCACTTATCTTAAAGATCAAAAAAAATGGTTGATTGTGTCGGTGTGGGTAAGGGGAGAGGATGATCCTGAATCATGGAGTTGGTGGATGGTAGCTTTGCCATTTAGAATACTATGGTGGTTAGTGAAAAAGTGTATTTAGTCTTTCCCCGCAAAAATTTCGGCAATTACTGCGTCTTATAACGATATTTGTTGGAAAGAGGCGACAAAACTATAGACTGTCCGTTCAATCCTTTTTATCTATGGGTTTTTTCTGCTTCTAACTGTATATTTCTAAATAACCCGGTGAGGAACCCACTGCAACTGTCCTAGCTAGCTCGACTAATTAAGGCTGTTGCGGTGGGTGTTTTTTTTCTTTTTTATATTCCTCACACCTCAGATAATGATGATTTAATCACAGTATTCTTTACTTTAGCTTTACTCAAACTAAAGTTTTCTTTAATTTCAAATTTGGAATAAATTGGTATACTTGCTCCATGTCTCGCCGCCTGATTGTTACCCACCACGCTCCAGATTTAGATGCTATTGGCGCTGTATGGCTGCTCAAACGTTTTGACAGCCAGCATTATGCCGACGCCAAAATTGCTTTTGTAAATCCTGGTGACACTATCACTTTAGAAGAAGCCGAAGAATTTGGAGTCCAACTGCATGAAGTCACTCATGTGGATACAGGCTTAAGCGAATTTGATCATCACCAACCCGATCGCGGTTTGCAATATATTAGTGCCACCTCATTAGTGTATGACCATATTTGTAAAATTCACCCCGACTTAGTCGATGACAAAGCTTTAAAAATTGTGGTTGAGTTCACTACCGAGACTGATCACCTTGGCGAAGTCCATTGGCCTGATGCATCATCTGCTCGGTATAACTTCATGATTCATGAATTAATCCGTGGCACTGAGTTTACTGACCCTCACACTGATGACTCACAACTTCACTTTGGGATGATGTGTTTAGATAGTGCCTACGCTAGTCTCAAACAACACGTCCGGGCAGCTGAGATCGTCGCTAACGAAGGCATTCAATTTGATATTAAGATCGGTAAATGTTTAGCGGTAGAAACTCGGAATGACGACACTATTAAGCTGGCTCAAAAACAAGGCTATGTGCTAGTCATTCGCAAAGACCCTGAAGAAGGTAACATCCGCATCAAAGCCCGCCCTGATGTTGAGCTGAGCCTTAACGCAGCAGCAGAGGCAATCACTAAGCTCGATACTAAAGGCAGTTGGTACAATCATCCCAGTGGCAAAATGTTAATTAATGGCTCCCGCAAACACCGCAACCAAAAAGCTAGTCCACTGACATTGAATCAAGTGATTGAGATTATTAAGAGACTATATTCATAAAAATATGCCAAATGATGAAAGCTCTAAATGGTGGCTTCAAGGACAATTTGCTGAGCGGTGGCAAAAACCCGATGCTTCACCCCAAACAGCTAATAGTAGTCATAAAAGTGAAAACTCACCCTGGTGGCATAGTCATTTAAAACCCCAGGATCTAGCACTACCCGTTGAACCCCCTGTAAATAATGAATTTCATGAGAACCTGATCGCGACTTTTGGTTGGAAGTTGCATTTAAATTTCGACGCACAAAACCCCAAAAATAAATCCAATATTGAAGCTCTTCGATTATTTCTAAGCCAATTAAAAAATGATGGCTCCATTGCTCATTACAAAATTGGCGATGGAGGTGGTAAAGCAGATGATCAGCCAGGCAAAGAAGCAACAGTGTATGTTGGTTCTAGGAAAAAAGCTAAAGAAGCAGCGAAGAAAATCTTAGATAACAAAACAGTTAAAGAATTTTTACTCCCAGCAGAAGATTCAACTTTAATTGATGATGTACCATATGATTCATTAACTGGTGATTTCTTAATTAGCGAAGATTCTGTTGCAAGCATAGACAAGTTACCGTCTAACCTAAGCTATTTAATTATGGGAAGGTTCGATATTAGTAAAAAGAATCCTGACTTTCATCAATATGGTGGACATGGAATTCCACTCTTAAAAGTTGACGCGCCAGTGCCATGGGATCCGAGAGAACCTGCTGAAAGAATCAATAATAAACGGAAAGCATATAAAGCATTAGTTAAAGAATACGGAACCTTTTTCACAGGATAACTCTATGCACAAACCCGACTGTATTTTTTGTTTAATTGCTCAAGGCCAAGCTCCTTGCCACAAAGTGTGGGAAGATGATAAACACCTGGCATTTTTGTCGATTTTTCCGAATACCGAAGGCTTCACTGTAGTGATTCCTAAAGAACATCATGGTAGTTATGCCTTTGAACAAGATGACCAAGTCTTAAAAGATTTAATTGTAGCTGTCAAAAAAGTAGCTCACATTTTGGATAACTACTTTGAGGACGTCAGCAGATGCGGGATGTTTTTTGAAGGCTTTGGCGTGGATCACTTACATGCCAAGTTGTTTCCGATGCATGGCACTGGTAACTTAGCGGAATGGAAACCAATTGAAAGTGAAGCGCAAAATCGCCGTTATTTCGACAAGTATCCTGGTTATTTATCATCGAATGACTCTGAACGAGCTGATGATGCCAAGTTGGCAAAATTAGCTGAAAACCTCCGCGAATCATCATAGTTTGAGTCTAATCTGGACTTCCTGTTATTTTTCCGTTATAATTACGAGCTTTGAAAGCATAGCCTAATTGGGGACCAAAGTGATCCAATTAGCCTGGAAAGGAGGTGTTCTTCTCTAATGCCAATTATTATTAAAGCTCAAGGTAATGATTCTACTAATGATTTGATTAAGAAGTTTAAGAAGGTAGTGGTGGCTACTGACATCGTACAAACTGTCAAGGACCGTCGCTATTATCAAAAACCCTCCCGCGTCAAAGCCGTCCGAACTATCGAGAAGAAACGTTTGCAAAAACGTGTCCGTAGTTTGAAACGCATGAAAAACGTTTCCCCACAAGTTTTGACTCGTATTCAAGAGAGAATTAATTCATAACTCTTTACTTTGAACCAAGGCCCCCTACCTAAAAAGTAGGGGGTTTTTTGTTGTAGGCGAAATGCGTATACTAGTTTCATGACGTACATTGCTGCCCTGCGTGCGCGCACGATTCTTGATTCCCGCGGAACTCCCACTATTGAAACTGATGTTATTCTCAATGATGGCTCGATGGGCAGAGCCAGCGTTCCTAGTGGCGCTAGCACGGGCACCCATGAGTCTTTAGAACTTCGTGATGGTGATCAAACTCGCTTTTTTGGTAAAGGTGTCCAAAAGGCTGTTGATTTTGTTAATAATGAGCTTTGTCACGCCTTGACTAATAACAATCCCCTAGATCAAGAAAATTGTGATCAGGAACTGGTGATGAGAGATGGGACAGCTAATCTTTCTCGGTATGGTGCTAACACTCTTTTAAGTATTTCCTTAGCCCTCTCCAAAGCCGCTGCTGCTAGTTTAAATATTCCTTATTATCAGTATGTGCGCGAACTTTATCATCGCTTAACCCCGCGGTATCACAGTGGCGACTTATCAGCCAAACTGACAGAGCCTTTACCTCAACCAATGTTTAACTTAATGAATGGTGGAGCTCACACTGATTGGCAAAGTACTAACTTTCAAGAGTTTATGATTGTGCCACACGCAGCCAAGAACTTCTCCCAAGCTGTAGAGTGGGGCAGTGAAGTCTACCACCATCTCAAAGCTGTGCTTAAAAGTCGTGGTTATATCACCTTAGTCGGTGATGAAGGTGGCTTTGCCCCGGCACTTAAAAATGATGAAGAAGCCTTGGAAATTTTACTGCAAGCGATTGAGAAAGCTGGTTTCAAACCTGGTGAGCACATTAGCTTAGCCCTTGATCCTGCCACCTCTGAGTTGTATGAAAATGGCATTTATAATTTACGAATTACGAATCAACATCTAACGAGTGCACAACTGATAGAGATGTGGCAAGACTGGGTTCGCCAATATCCGATCATCTCAATTGAGGATGGCCTAGCCGAAGACGACTGGCAAGGGTGGCAAGACTTAAATCAGGCTTTGGGTCAGAAAATTCTACTCGTCGGCGATGACTTCCTGGTAACCAATACTGAACGCATCGAGCGCGCCCAGCTTCAACCTTCGTGCAATGCGTTATTAACCAAAGTTAACCAAATCGGCACCTTGTCCGAGACGTTACATGCCATTTTACTCAGCCGGCAAGCAGGGTGGAAAATTATCATGTCACATCGCAGTGGCGAGACAGAAGACACCACTATTGCAGAGTTGGCAATTGGGGTGGCAGCAGAGTATGTGAAGATGGGTTCTTTAGCCCGCAGCGAGCGGACTGCTAAGTACAATCAGTTATTAAGAATCGAAGAAGTATTGTCTAACCGTTAACCTTGTCATATTTGCTACTCCTTTACCTGGTAGATACCTTTTGAGTACGATAATTGAATGCCAGTTGCTCTGCCCACCAAAAATCATGGCCTAAGTTCTTCACACAACTTATTATCAAACTCTTTATTTGCCTTGTTGTACTATTCGGGGCTGATTTTTTTAGTGAGTTGGGCTGATGGCATCATGGCGTACGTGACTCCAATTTACATCACAGAGCACGTCAGTCACCCGGTGCTGATGGGATTCGTGATGGCTTTTTCTTCGATCGTCGGTATTAACTGTGATTTACTGTTTGCCAAGCGATTACATGGTAAAAGATATAGTTACTTTCTATTTCAAACTTCGTTTTTTGCCTTGTTAGCAGGGTTATGTTATGTAGTCTTTTCACCTAATGTGGCCATTCTCTTATTGATCGTAGGTTTGTGGGGTATTTACTATGAGTTGCTCCAGTTTTCTAACTTTCATTTCATTCATACTTTTTTAAGTACATCCCAACATACACTAGGGTGGAGTACTGTGATGAATGCCAAATACATGGCCTTGTTAGTAGCGCCTTTAACCGCTTCTTACCTGATGGAAGATACTGAGTTTCCGGCTTTCTACTTTATGATTACCTTGCATCTTATTGCCATCGTGTTTTTATTTATTTTTACTACATTAACACCCAAACAATCTCAACCGACTTTGCCGGCAGAGAAGCAGCGTCATAACCCTAAAATTCAAGAGTTTCGAATTTGGCAGGTTTTGATAAAGCGATTATGGCCCATTTATTTATTTGTGTTGACCTTATCAGTGCTTGACTCAGTGTACTGGACTGTAGGGGCTCTACTCTCAGAACACATGGCGGATCCTTATAAAGGGGTACTGTTAACGTTAAATGCGTTACCTGCTTTATTTGTCAGTTACTTCATTCAAAAAGCTTTTGTGAACTACAGTAAAAAAAGGACTGCTTTCTTATTAGCTTTAGCTGGCTCGTGTTGTTTATTTTTTGTGGGGTTTGTTACTCATCCAGTCTTATTACTGAGCTTAATTTTCATTTCATCTTGTTTTACGGTCAGTGCCTGGCCACTGATTTTGGCAACCTATGAAGATTATGTGGCGCGCAGTGATGAGTATGGCAATGACTTAATTGGCTTCGAAAACTCAGCTATCAGTTTGTCATATATTTTGGGACCCATTTTTGCGAGTACTACTGCCAGTTTAGTGGGTGAACAACAAACGTTTAGTATCGTCGCTCTTTTATTGGGTAGTGTCAGTTTATTAGCTTTAGCTGTCACACCGCGAAAAATTCGCTTGCCTCAAAGTGAGATTATTGCCCTAGAAAAGCCATTGCACATGCCTTAGTTAGGCGTACCTTACTTACGGCGGCGTGACTTGCGAGGTAATTTTTTTTCAATGCGGTGCAAACTAGCTTGAATCTCATCTTCGCTGTCACGTGACTCAGCACTGCCTTTGTGAATCAAAAAGCTAGTTAACACCACCATGCTTAATAATTGCAGAAATTCTGATTGCCAGTTTTCAAAAGTTGCAGCCCAAAACTCAGGCATAAACTCTTCAACAACCGCTGGCTGTTGATGCGCTTGGGCATTGGAAACAAATTCTTGCCACTGAAAATAAGCTTGTCCCATCCAACTAAAAATAAAAAGTGCTAACAGGGTTAAACTCAAATTGTAATCTTTTAAAAGTTTCTCCATCAGCTGCATGTCGCTCCTTTTTAGTCAAAAATAATATAAATATTGACTAGGAGAGATAGCATATCCAGACACTTTAAAAAAAGCGCCCCAAATCTGTAAGACTTTGACAAGAATTTTAATGGATTGATAGCTAAAATTTTTAAGCCGCTTTTTTACGGGGCTTAACTTTGGCGCGAATGTTGAACTCCCACTGGTCTCCATCACTGGTGTCAAAACTGGTGGAGTTAGTCAATTGATAATAATTAACTAAGTGGTTACTTAATGTTTCTTCCAACTCTTTTTTCTGTTCATTGATCTCGCCAATTTGAACTTTAAGTGAAGTTACTTGTGGATCAGATTGTAGTTTAGCTTTGCGCTCTTTGAGTTGTTCTGAAACCACTTGCATTTGAGCTTCGGCTTCACCTAACTGGGTATCATTTTCAAAAATATTTTTTAGTGACTCACGTTTGTGTTTAATTTCCTCACCTAACCGTTCCAGTTCATTAGCATTCCGCTCGATGACATTTTGCAGTGATGTGAGCGTTTGAGCGATTTGATCAGAGGCTACGGCCTCATCGTCGGAATCAGAACTAGGAGCAGAGGAGTTTGGGGCAGTAGGCTGACCTGAGGCTTGTGATAAAGCCTCTAAGGCCAAATCATCGCCACTTTTTAACTGTAAAGCATCTTCACCTGCCTCGAGTGCTGGGGTGTTAGGTTGATTGGATTGAGAGTTATTGTCGTTCATACGATCCTTAATTGTTGGTCTGTTTCCACTTGGAAAGCAGATCTAATTCTTTAGTGACTACTCTGTATACCATATCTCAAAAAGCTTGCCTACGTGGAGTTAATGATCAGCAATAGTTTTTAATTTATTTTTCAGATCGCCTCTTGAACAACATCTGTGATCAATAGATAATAAAAGTATGAAAAAGTTGACAAAAATAGTAGCGACCATTGGCCCAGCTACCGAAGCAGAAACTATCATGGCAGATATGATCCATGCGGGCATGAACGTGGCTCGGTTTAATACTAAACATTCTGACCCTCAATGGCACAATCAGTTTATTCAACAAATCAAAAAAGTAGCTAATGATTTACATCAACCTGTGGGAGTGTTACTTGATTTACAAGGTCCTGAAGTTCGTATTGATTTACCCGGTGAACCTTTTGCTGTAGCCAAAGGTGATTCTGTCACTTTTACCAGCGATCGCACTGTGCAAGGCGATAAAATTGTCTGGGTTCCGGAAGACGTGGTGCGTTCTCTCCAACCCGGCAATAGCATTTTATTAGAAGATGGTGCCTGCGAGTTTAGCGTCATCAGCCACACTGAAAATGCTTTGATCTGCAAAGCTGAAATAGAGTGTACGGTAAAAACTCGCAAAACCATGAATACACCGGGAGTGGTATTGAGCATGCCATCTCTGACAGATCGCGATTATCAATTTTTAGACCATGTTGATCTTAACAATGTGGATTTTGTCGGTTTGTCGTTTGTTCGTAACAAGGAAGATGTTGCTATTCTTCGCAGTGAGTTAGAAAAACGCAATTCACAAGCAGACATCGTTGCGAAAATTGAAAACCAGCAGGCGCTCGATAATATTGATGAACTGATTCAAGTTTCTGATGCAGTGATGGTGGCTCGCGGTGACTTAGGAGTTGAAGTGCCATTTCAGGAGTTAACATACTGGCAAAGATTAATTATTGATAAGTGTCGCGTTGCTAGTAAACCGGTGATTACTGCTACTGAGATGTTGAAATCAATGATCGAAAAACCTCGCCCGACTCGTGCCGAAGTCAGCGACGTTGCTCATGCCATTTATGATGGCACAGATGCCATTATGCTTTCCGATGAGACCACGATTGGAAAATATCCGCTCAAAGCCGTAGCGGCTCAAACTGCGATTGCAGAATTCAACGAGCAGCACACTAAATGCTCAATTGAAGTGGGCAAGAGTATCGATAGCACCGCGGCCATTGCTCAAGCCGCTTCCGATATTATTGAAAATAGTAATATTCCCTTAGATAAAATTATTTGCTTAACTGAAACCGGCCGTACTGCTCGTCTTATCGCTCGTTTTCATCCGCTCATTCCCATTTATACGTTAACGCACTCAACTAGTGTGGCCCAAAAACTGACATTGTCATATGGTGTTTCACCATTGTTCATTGATCCTTCTCAACCTGAGATTCAGACTGAAGAAGGCTTGCTCCAACAATGTAAAGAAATGAAGATCGTAGATAGTGGTGATCAAATTTTGTTGATTCGCGGTAAATTTTGGCGTCAATCAGGACTTACTAATACGGTATCAATTATTACTATTCCATAAGGAGTACTATGTCGAAAAAAGGGAGTCTCTTGACTCTAGTCGCTGGCGTTGCAGCTGGAGCTGCCGCTTTATTTTTCTCTAAAAAAGCCAATCGGGAGATGGCCAAAAAGGAAATTCAAAAAGCAAGCACTAAGGTCAAGCAAGCTAAAAAAGAGGTCAAAAAAGCTGTGACTAAAGTCAAAGCTCAAACCAAAAAAGTAGCCAGTAAAGCCCCTAAAGCTGCTCCTAAAAAAGCTGTCAAAAAAAGCAAAGCTAAAAAAAGTAAATAATTTTATTTTAGATTAGTTCATCAAATGGCATCGCTATAAGCGGTGCCATTTTTGTAAATGATGATCAATATTGCCATCAAAAAATTGACGCAAATAAACGTCTTTAGTTTGTCTTCCTAGAAGATAGGGGAGTTGACGAGAAGCCACATACATTCGGGGCATAAGATTGATGAAGATAGCCGCCGCGATTAACGTCAATAACGGGAGTTTCCAAGCCGGTTTTTTATCAAAAAGCAGTTTAATATACCAAAAGACACATATACCCAAAACAATAAAGCCTGACAACGCATAGCGAGTCGATAAAGGGGGCACAAACCACCAAATGAGCCACTGAGCTAAACCAAAAATCCACAACGTGGTCAGTTTACGATCTGCCTTCCTTTGCCAGCAGTCATAGCCTGCTAGAGGCAAGGCCAGAAATAAAACTGACACATAATCACGACTAAAAAGTGTCAACTGTATCAAAGACCAAGGGAAAGAGATAATACGCTCACTCAGATAACTAACACCGCTACTGCCACCACTAATCTCATCTAAACGGCCTAAATGCAGTAGAGCAGACAAAAAAGGTGTGCCGGCATACCAAAAGGTGTAAAGATAAAAAGGTGCAACCACTAAGGCACTCGTTACCAAGAACACACATACCTTCTGCCACCGCTTAGTCATTAACCACACGAGGAGTAACATCACTGGCCACAACAACACTGAAAATAATTTAGTCGCCAGTGAGGCCCCAAAAAATAAACCACTCCACATCGTGTGCTGATGTCTAGAACTCTGATGATCCACCGCTTGTAACAGCAACCACAAGCTCGCTACTTCCCACATCGCCTTTGCCACATCCACATAGAAACTACTTGCTTGCCACGTCATAACCTGATAGGTAGAGATGAAAAGCACAGTCGCTAAAGCCCAGTGACGAGGCAGCACATGGCGTGCCAATGCATAACTCACTGCCATACAACTCAACGCTAAACCATACGCCACTACTTTCGCTCCCATATCACCAGCAGCTTGATAGCCTAATAAAAACAACACATCGGAAAACAGAGGATTAAGTGATTGGTAATAATCAGGAAGGTATATGATGCGACCTAAAGTCAGGAACTGCTCCACGATTGGCAAGTGATACCAAACAGCATCGAACCCGGTTTCCGGCATCAATACTCCCAAACCATGCATCAGCCATATGAGGCCAAACACAGTCACCATTAGTTTTTCAATTACCTTCAGACCAGAAAAGCTGATTACCACTTGCCAACCTAATCGCATGAGAAAAAAACTGGGAAAAAGTAAAATCAGGTAAAGTGGCAAAAACAAACCACCTGCCCACCCCACCAGTGTGGTAATCACAGCACAACTAAACCAACTGACCATTAACCAAAAAAGGTGCGTTTTATTTTTTTGCTCTGGTTTGGGAACTTGAAGCGGTTTCTTTAGTACCATACACCTCAATATACATGGCAGGCAACAAGAACAAAATAAGCAAGCCGGATACAGAAAGACCAGCAATAATTGCCCCGCCTAGCCCTCTCCACAAAGGATCTGAAATCGTGACCGGCAACAACCCCACCACGGATGAAAAAGAACTCAGAAAAATAGCTTCTAACCGTGAGGATGAAGCATCCACGACCGCATCTTTAGTGCTAAAACCATACTCTAAGTTTAGGTTAATTTTCTCTGTCATCATCAGGGCATTGTTAACCACAATTCCAAATAGTGACAACACCCCAATTAAAGCCGGAAATGACAATGGGATTTGGAACAAGGTAAAGTTAATAGCCACCCCAATCAATGCTAACGGAATCACGATCACTACTAAAATGGCTTTGCGAAATGATTTTAGCTGTAACACCATGGTCACTAAAATCATAAAAAATGAGATGCCCATCGCTTGGATAATTGATTGGACTGATTTCTCATTTTCTTCATTAGCACCACCTACGTCCCAAGTATAACCAGCTGGCATATCATAGTCCTTCACTTTTTCTTGGAACTGGCGCAAGACTTCAGGAGAGGTTGTACCTTGAACATCAGCGGTAACTCTCACTACTCGTCGACCATCTTCGCGTTCGATCGAAAGAGGACTGTTTTCAAGTCGCAAAGTAGCCACTTCTGAAACTGTGTAGGACCCCAGAGCGCTCGGTAGGCTTAAATTAGTCAGCAGGTCGAGGTTCTGTGACGGTGTTTCTAATTGCAAGGTAATGTCACGATCTTCATTATCAATGATAGTATCAGTGGCTTCACTGCCAGAGAGAGCAGTCCGCAGCCATCCACCCACTTGTTGGGCACTCAAACCTCGCTCTGCCAACTCTTGAGGGTTGAGCTCGATGGTAATTTGGCCAGCGGATAATTTAAGTGAGTTATCAATATTAATAGTCCCCTGAATTTCACCTAACGTCTTTTGAAAATCTGCCGCAATCCTTTCCAATTCCTCTAATGACTCACCTTTCAAATTAACCTGAAAAGCTGAGCCCGCCGGCGGACCACCACTCAGTTCAACTACCGTAATTTTTGCTTCTCTGACTTCATTTAACATGGATCGCAACTCAGCGGTGATCGCTAATGAGTCACGGCCACGATCTTCTAACTCGGGCAATAAAACGGTCATCATCGCCAAATTACTACTACCACCTCCACCACCAAAGCTATTTAAAAAATTACTGCCCGTTGAACTTTGAATTGATTTAACTTCTGGCAACTGCAACACTATCGCTTCTACTTTTTCCAATACTTGTTCAGTCTCAGTGACTGTCCAACCGGCTGGCCCTTCGATGTTAATATAGAAGGTCTTGTTATCAGTCTTAGGGAAAAACTCGGTTTTTAATAAACCAGTAAAAGCAAAGACTAAACTTACCACTAATAAAGCTGCAACTAACGCGAATACGGCCAATCGCCAGCGTCGGTAATCAACTATTTTTGTGACACCACGGCGGTAGGCCTTGATCATTGGGTCTAGCGTCACTAAACTATTTTCTAATAAGCCTCTTTGTTTCACCCATAGCCAAGTGCGATGCATAGCAGATGACCGGTTTCCTACCCGGTTAAATCCCGTCCGCACCACTGCTATCACTTTCTGACGAGCGATAAATAGCGCACAGATAAACAGTAAATAAACTAAAATCACCGGGATAGCTAATAACGAAGTACTCACCACGCTCCAGACAAACAGTAATGATAACAGTAACCCAAGGATCATCAGTAAAGCTTTCACCCGAGCCGGGATATGAGCTCCACGTAAGACAATGTTTAAAGGTAGGTTTAGCAAGGTCGCAATCGCGGTGGAAGATAACAATGTGGCTGTGACCACCAGTGGAATGGGTTTAATGAACTCGCCAATAATTCCGCTTGCTAACAACAGCGGCACAAATGACCACACCACCGTGATCGTGCCCACCCAAATGGGAATAAAAAAGTCTCTAAATACCATTAAACCAGTTTCAATTGAATTAAATTTTCGACCATAAGCCGTGGTCGATTGAGCCATCACAATGGCATCATCACCAATTAAACTCAACGCTAACAAGAGGGAAAACAACGATAAAAAGTTGAGAGATAAACCCATGATGTTCATGGCCACAAAAGTGCACATAATGACTAAGGGAATTGATAATGCTGCCACAGTGGCTTGGCGCAAACCGAGGAAAATCGTCAATACTAAAAACATCAAGCCAATGGAATTGACAAAGTTGCGTTGTAAATCCGCAAAGGTCCGGGTAATTTCTTCAGTAAAATTTAAGATGTCCACAGCTTTAACTTGTGGATATTTTTGGAGCGTTTCGTTAATGACTTGACGGGATTTTTGTTCAGCCGCAGTGATAGTTTCGTTTTCAGCTTTGAAAATAGCTACCTGAACTGCGTTTTGTCGAGAATTATTTTTTTCAGTATAACTTTGGAAACGTGTAATTTCTTTGGTTCGCAAATAGACTTGCGCCACTTGGCCAAGCTGAATCGTTTTCCCTTCCACTATGAGCGGTAAGGTCCGAATCTTGTCGAGACTGTCTAACTCACTATTGAGTGATAAGGTGTACTCTAGGCCGCCAATAGTAACATTGCCAGTGGGAAAGGTCAGATTATTGCCGCGAAGGGCTTGGGCGACTGCTTGCTCAGAGAGGTGGTAGGTTCGTAAACTACTTGGATCCAATGCCACGACTACTTCTTCTTCCTCAGCCCCAATTAAATCAGCACGACGAATGCCATTGACTTGTTCTAACTCATCCTTCAGTTCATCAGCCACCCGAGAAATAGTATATAAATCAACTTCACCGGTCAAAGCGATGGTTAAAAAGGGTTGGTCATTGACGTTAATTTTTTCCACCCGAGGTTCTGTTGCATCATCGGGAAGATCATCAATCAGCAAATCAATTTCTTCTTTAGTGGAACGGACGGCTTCTTCAGGATCCATTGAGCTCAAAAATTGAAACGTGACTACAGACACCCCTTGGGTGGAGCTGGAAACCACGTTATCTAAGTTGGGTAAATTTGGGGCAGCTTTTTCTAATTTCTGAGTTACTAACTGCTCCACGTCACGAGGTGAAGCACCTGGTAAAGTAGTGATCACATTGACCGCCGGCAACACCACATCGGGATTTAATTCTCTGGGTAACTGCGCAAAGGAATACAAACCAAAGACCACAATGCCAATCATCATCAAAATTAACAAGCGTGGGTTGCGAAATAAAACTTCGATCCATTTCCCGCGCAGACTTTCATCAAAACGAAGTTTTTTAAGATACTCGGACTCAGCATCAATTTGAGGAGGTGGGGAAGATTTAGACTTAGCCATGCTGATTATCCTAATTCTTGGACACTCCGCACTGGAGTGCTCTGGATGACTGGCTCTACAGCTTCACCTTCTAAAACTCGACGATCCAAAATCACAATATCATTGGGGAGCGGACCGGTTTTAATTTCCACGGTACTACCCACGATCTCACCAGTTTCAATCACTTTTTTGACTGCACGACCATTTTCCGCCACCAGCACATAACTACCATTATTGGTTACAAAAATGGCATCTAAGGGTAAGAAAGAGTTGCCCTCAATTAAGGTTTGAGTATAAAGAGGCAGCGTCACTGCCACGGCTGATTCTTCGGGAATAAACTCTTGATACTCCGCTGGAAGAACTGCCAACACTTCAAATAACTGCCCATTGATGGGGGTAGAGGAAACATGGGTAATGGGGACAACAAACTCACGATCATTCAGGACAACTATTAAGTCTTGTTGAGCATCTATGCGGCTAGCTACTGCCCCTGCTACCGAAATTTGCAGACTGAGATTGGCATCACCTTTAATCTTAGCTACAGGTGTCCCTGGTGTGACATACTGGCCAGGATTGACATATACTTTCTCAATTGTCCCTGAAAAAGGTGCCACCACCCGGGTAGATGCCTCATTAATTTTAGCCAACTGTAAGCTCAAAGCTGAAACCTCTTGATTAATTTGGGCTTGCTTGAGCTGCAGTTCAGTCGTTTTGTAAACTAAGTCTTTGGTAATATCAGCAATTTTAGTAGGCGGATTGCCAGTTGCTACTGCATACTCGGCTGATCGCAGCCCCGAACGATTTGAGTTTTGAATTCCCCGATAGGTTATCAAAGATTGGCGCAAAGATTGAATGGTAGTGGCGTTATTAGTACTAGCTTGTTCGGTAGCAATATCACTTTCAATTTTACTAATCACTTGATCAGTAGTAGTCAGTATACTTTTAATCTCATCAATTGATTTCTCAGTGATTTTGCGCAGCTCTTCAGTATTATCACGATTTTTATCGGCTAACTCACGATTTTTTGATACCACCTCCACAGTGTTCTTAAGAGTTTCTTGAGCTAGTTCATAATTTTTACCCGCAATTTGGCGTTGAACGGTAGCGGCGCTGCCAGCGCCATAGGCAGAGGTTTGATTAAGGAGTAACGTTCCTTTTTTGACTGTTTTTCCTTCAGCAACTTTCACTTGTCCCACCGGACCTGCCGTTTGTGCCACTAACGTAATTGAACTCAAATTTTTAACCGTGCCCACGGCCTGTTCAGAAATTTCTGTTGATCCAAATCGTAAGGCATTGACCTTGCGAGGGGGAACTTCAGAAGTGGTAACAACCGGCTCAGGCTTTTGAAAGTAACGCGCTAAAACTAAGCCTTGAGCAAAAACAATTGCTAAGACTACTACAATTACTAATCCAAACCGATGGAAAAAAGACGTTAGAGCAGCTCTCATTTTCTTCATAAAACCAATCAACACACCTCAACGACTATAATAGTTAACATGTTAATTGTCAACGTGATAAAATAGGCGGATTGAGTATGAAAGAACCTAAAATTAATTGTTTACCTACCCATCGCTTTCGATCCAGCCCCCTGATCAAACTCGTACTGACCATGCTCAAAAAAGCTGACTTCATTCTCAGGCGCGAATGTGATTTAACACACTCGCAATGCCAAGTTTTGGGCCTTCTTAAGTTTAACGAAGTTTTGTCTCAAGATCAAATAGCGCAAGTTCTGGATTTAACCCCAGCTGCAGTCAGTCGCCTCACGGAAACTCTTCAGGAAAAAAAATATATTCAGCGCCAAGAAAACCCTGACAATCGTCGCCAGAATCAACTCAAGTTAACCTCAGCGGGAGAGAAAAACCTCGAAAAGGCTCTTGAGATTATCAAAACTCTAGAGGATAGATTACTGGGGAACTTAAATGATAAACGCAGCCAAGAGTTTCTCACCACGGCGGATTATCTCTTAAAACTAATTGAGTAGCTGGCCTCTAGGCGCCAACCAGACCCCATACTATAATATGTCGTCATATGTGCCCGTAGCTCAGTTGGATAGAGCAACTGCCTTCTAAGCAGTAGGTCGTGGGTTCGAGTCCCGCCGGGCACACAAAATATTGGCATTCTACTTTGGCCAGGGAAGTGTCCAAACATACTTTTGCTTATTTCTTGGCCCTCCCCGAGATTTCTTTTTATTTGACGGCTGTTTACTTTCTTCCCATCTCTTGATTTCAAGTTCAGAAAAGGCTAAAGCATGAAATCTCGTACTTTGGGTCATCAGGAACACACCAAGCTTTACTTCATCATTTGACGAGTAATAAATTTTTCTTCGGTCTAGATCAATGCGCACCGGCACAGGTGAATCAGCAAAGAGGTCGTTGTAATGAATATACTTCCATTTGCTCCGAGAGGTTCGAGTTGTTGAATTCTGATACCAGATTCTAATTGGAATTCTCAGCTCATTGAGTAAAGACGTCACTAATAGTTGTCGCTTGGGAGAAGGAATTTTCTTAACTTCAGTATTACGATTAGCTGCTTTCTCCAGTGGTAAGCTACTCCAGCTCAATCGTTCAGCTAAAACAGGCTGACTGCGTTCTATGCCTTTCAGCAACCGTTTAATAACTTCATCAAAATGAGTCGTAACGCTGTCTCGAGCTCTTTTTATTTCAGGGCCACTTGGTTGAGGTCGAGAAGGAACATTGCTCGGTTTTAAGTATTGTTGGTAAATTTCCCATTTACTAAGCTCAGTCAAAAAATAATGGAGCACCATTTTAAAACCTTCATCTAGCTTTTGGCCATGCTCATCCTCTTCTATTGCCTCACTTAATTCGGTGAACACATTTAACTGAATTGCCAAAAGAAAAAGTTGAGCCACGTCTCTATTAACGCCTAAGTCTCTAAACCGCACCTCAAAGCTTGTGAGCGTGCCATCTAAGTCTTGGATGCCTAATGCCGTCAAATACTCGGTTAAATAAAGATTATCTTCCATTGTCAGCTATTATATCTCCTGTGTGGCCAAAGACAGGGGAAACTGTTATAATTTCAGGTCTGAATGGTGGTATTAGCTCAGTTGGTTAGAGCGCTGCTCTGTGAAAGCAGAGGTCGCCGGTTCGAGTCCGGTATACCACCCAAGTGAATCTTCCTCAAATAATCCTTCTAGATATTGTTAGTTGGGGTCATTTTTGATTATATAAATTGCTACAATGTCTACATGCCACAAAAAAAGCTAACTCTTAAATTTAAATTACTGCTGATCTTTGTTTTTATATCATTAATCTATTACAGCTTTACCTCCGCTACTATTTTATATCTGATCTTTAAAGAACACTCTTTTTACATGTTATTAAATGAAATTGTCCTTTTTATATTACTTTGGACAGTTGCTCAAATTGGGCTAGTTACAGTACAAAAGTGGGGGGTTTATTTAGCAGCAGTACTCTCAATTATAGTATTGGCCCAAACATTAATGATGGGGTTAGGCATTGGGAATATTCATGGATTTAGTTTACATTTACTCTTTTTTGTCTTGATATTGCTGAACAAGGACGAGTATTTTTCTCAGTCAACTTAAAAGCCAAATATGGTAAAAATCAGATGTACTGATAACTTTGGCAAGCCACACGAATTCAATGAAAGTGAATATATTGATCGGGAATCAGTCCATGGCATTCTCTTACTAAAAGATTCAGTCTTATTAGTTGAAGACAGACACTCAAAATTTTGGGACTTTCCAGGTGGAGGAGTAGAGAAAGATGAAAATTTAATTCAGGCCTTAAAAAGGGAATTTATTGAGGAAACAGGAATAACTGATATCTCGATTGGAGTAGAAGTAGAAAACTCAATAGATTATTTTTTCAATGTTCATTCCCAGGAACCTTGGCGATCTCACCGCCACTTCTATTTAGTTAAAGCGAACATACATGAATTAAAGACTCAAACAAATGCTGAAGATATTTGTGAAGCAAAGCTTATTCCCGTTGCAGAACTCTTAGGATATAAAATTAAAGATAAAGCAAAAGAACTAATTATTAACCTAACAAAGCAGGCTTAAAACAGGTTCGAACGTCACCTAGCCAGTGATCTAACCATTTCTATAATTACATTAATTTGATACTATCAAACTATGATTAAAATAAATACTTGGATCAACTTTAACGGTAATGCTGAAGAAGCATTTAATTTTTACAAATCAGTTTTCGGTGGAGAGTTTACAAAGGTGGTGCGTTTCAAAGATATCGCAAGTGATGAATTCCCCGTAGCTGAAAAAGAAGAAAATAAAATAATGTATATTGCTTTACCTATTAGCAACACTGCTATGTTGATCGCCAATGATGTGCCGGAAGTTTTAGGTCAAGTAAATGAGCGTGAAAATCGCAGTAAAATTATGGTGAGTGCAGAAAGTAAAGAAGAGGCGGAAAGATTATTTCATGGCCTTTCAGCCGATGGGGAAGTCGAAGGACCTATGGGAAACAGTCCATGGGGCTCATATGCCGGTATGTTTAGAGATAAATACGGTATTGAGTGGATAATTGAATTTTCTCCTAATTAATAGTTTTTCACATTTTTTTATACGAGGGAAAATTAAGTGATAAGAAAAGAAACTCTTATTCCCTTTATAGGAGTTTTAATCTTCTTTGCGTTTGTTTCTTGGTTTGTTTATGGGCACTGGGTTGAACTCCATTGTATAAGTTATGGGCATAACCATAGGAGCCCTAACAACGAATTAATCCCGGCAACAGAAGAAGAAAAGAAGCGTTTTGGGCTAAGCGAAACAGCCACTATTTCACTGTCATTACACTATCAGGATCAATGCCAAAGAGCTCTTTGGTTTAATGTTTTTAACCAATCTCCATCTGCCACGTTCACTAGTTTAAAAGCATATTTACTTGATAACTAAAATAAATTCTCTTATGAGCAATAAGCTAGAATCGCTACGCCAACACTCACAAATTGAGACAGACAATCATGCTCTAATTCCTGAACAAGTGTTGAAGCTTATTAATACAGAACTATTACATGCTCCAATCGCCTCACACATTCTCAGAGAACATACAATTACAACTGACTTATATGAAAAGAGATTTAAAGGGATCTGTGGGTGGATATTTCAAGAATTTGAACCAGAAGTAAACGAGTTTATTAAACCAGAAATATTTATAGTCTTTTTTGGAATTGCCAACCAATTAGTTGAATTAACTCTTGACCCAAAGATAACTGAAGTATCTCAAAATCAAATACTTTTTTTATTAGAAGTCTTGGAGGAAATGACTACAGAAAAAGCAGATGTGGGAAAAATAGCTGAAGTTGAAAAATTAGTACAAGAGTTAGAAATATTAAAAGATGAAACCTTAACACAACAGGTTATAGATTCATTAAAGGCAAATAAACAATTCCGAGATTTTAAAAAGAATATAGGAATTAGAATCACAGGGGAAACTCCTTTTAGTATTTGTGTTATTAGTAGTCATGATTGGCCACAATCACGATTTATACCTAATAATTCCACAGCGTTCGTCATAGGCTCCACCTACTATATTAATGCCCTTCAAGCCCAAAAAATAATAGCCGGTGATAAAACAGAAATATCTGGAGCAATACATGAATACACACATCTTCAAAGACCTTTTAACCGAGGAAAATCTAATAACTTAAACTATCTATTTTATGAATTAATTGCGCACTCATATGGTGGAGGAGAACACTATGATGTTTTGGCTTTGTGGTTTTTCCTGAGAGTTGTAACAAAAAATGAAATAGTCAGAAAAATTGATAAATATGTGATGACTAATGAGCAAGGCAAAATACTTCCTTGGCTAGCACATAAGGTTGGTTATAACTATCTTCTCTATGCTGCAGTAAAAAAGCCTCAGTATTATGAGTCAAACCAAAATAATAACTTTGCACACGTACCTGAATTAGAAAGAGGATATAAAGGTACTATTCAACTTATCCAAATGATGTATGAGGAATATTTAAAAATTAATGGCTATGATAAAGAGCAAGAAATTATCACTTGGTTGAAAGAAGATAAGAATGATTACTTAAGAAAAGGCTGCAATGTCATTGACGTTGTTTTGGGTAAAGGTTTGCCAGATCCCTTAAATGAAATCATTGTAGAACCATGGTGAAAACTGTTCATAAAAACTTTTTCCCATTTTCCAACATCTGAATCATTTTCTCTATCCGTCGTTTGCGTGTTTCTTCCTTTTTAGCACGTTGCAGCTGATAGGCGATGTAGAAAGTATTAGTTTTGTTTAAGGTCTTAAAAAACTCAGCAGCTTTTTTATTGTGCTTTAAGGCAATTAAAAAATCTTCGGGGATTTTAGCATTGGCTGGAGATTCATAAGCTTGAGCCCATCTACCATCTGCTTTTGCCGCTTCTACCGCCGCTATCCCAGCTGGCATCATTTTGCCCTCCCGTGTCAATCTTTCGATGTGTTGGGTATTGATCTTCGACCACACACTTTTGGCTCTACGAGGTGTAAATCTTTGTGCATAAGAAAGGTCGTCATATTTATTGACAATGCCATCAATCCATCCAAAGCATAACGCCTCATCTAAGGCCTGATCATAATTCATACCGGTTTTACCAGAGGCTTTTTTCCAAAAACCAACCCAAATTTCAGTTTCGTTATCATGGTGGGCTGACAGCCATTTGCGAAACTCGGCCGGTGTCTTAAAGAAAAGGGGTTTAATGTTCATATAAAGACTTCGATTATTTTACCTCAAATCCTGATAAAATAACTCTATGCACACAGATATTCAAGCCTACCACAACACACTTACTGATGAAGATAAAGCTATATGTGAATTATTAGCTAAAACCATTAATGCCAGTCTTCCCGAAGCAGAGAGTAAAATGTGGCACGCTCGTCCTGTTTGGTTTTTGGAGGGTAATCCGGTTGTAGGCTATGCCAAACTGAAGCATAACATCCAGTTATTGTTTTGGAGTGGTCAATCTTTTAATGAACCCAACTTACAAACTGAAGGTACCTTCAAAGCCGCTCAAGCTCGCTACACTTCTATTGATCAAATAAACGTCGATGATTTAAAACGATGGTTGGAAAAAGCTAGAGATATTCAATGGGACTATAAAAATATCGTCAAACGCAAAGGTGAGTTAATTAGGCTAAAATAATTTTTATTTTCGGAGGCTTTACAGCACCTTAAATAACAGGCCTAAGTAAATGTAGGGGAGTTGTAAGTACATCACTACTAACAGCAGCCAATCTGGCCACATCCAAGTGTTATTGAGAGCAATCCACTTCATTTCTTTTGAAGGCTCTTCTGGTATTAACAAGCTGTTCTCGGAAATGTGCCAACTTTCAGCTCTGCTGGCCTTCTGAATATACAACGCTTTTTGACCATTTCCTTTATCATAAATACTCACAAACGATTCATACTCAAACGGGTATTTCTGACCCACCAGCGAACTATAGTCAGTAACTTGCTCACTACTCAACTTTAACTCACCAAAAATATACTCAGCATCCTGGCTAGAAAAATGACACTTATTTGAGTCCTTAATTTCTGCCACAGGCGCTTTGGTAAAAACTGCACAACCATTAGATATTAAGTCTTGTTTACCATCACCATCGACATCATTGAATAAATATTGAGGATCAGGGTTAAAAGGACCCGCAAAAGAGTGGATGGGTACTCTTTTTTGCTGAAAAATAAGCCAATTGTCAGCTAGGGGCTCACCAAACACATACCAGTTACCACCCAAATAAAAGAGGGTAATAAATAATCCCAAAGCTAAGTAAATACCCCATAAAGAAAAGATAATCTTCACGAATTTATTTTCTAGCTTTTTAGTGGCCATGATGGAGCTCATTATATCTAAGTATGGTTGTATAATCCAATTACTATGAAAACCTCCTCACCGTTCCAGTTTTCTCCCCAAGAAATTGAAGATATCAAGGACGCACTCAAAACATATTTCTCTGATGAATTAGACACTGAGATCAGCAACATGCAAGCTGATCTATTTATCGAATTTTTAAACACCAAAATTGGAAAATATTACTACAATGTTGGGATTGTGAATGCGATTAAAGAAATGAAACAAAAAACTGATGATTTAGTGTTACTGATTAAAGAGTAGAATTAAATCATGACCAACACTCATCCTCTTGCCTCCACCCGACGTCGAATGTTTGCAGCCGTGATTGACGTAGTGATTGTGATGTTTTTCTCCCTTCTCTTTTGTATTCCTTTTGGCGGCAGCTTTTCCATGAATGTTGGTTATAGTTTAGGCGTTTGGGAATTTTCTTATTACAATGGCCATATCTTCCTCCTCACCTTTTTAGGCTATTTTATGATGAGTGATGTCATGGATGGCCGCAGTATTGGCAAGAAGTTATTAGGTTTAGACATTGTCAGTACCATCAAAGCTAAGCTTGATCGTAATCGCTTAATCATGCGCACCCTGGTGAAGCTCGGTGATTTCTTTTTCTTAGGTGTGCCATTGATTCTCTTAACTGGTAAAAGTATGGGGGACATGGCGTCCAAAACCCAAGTGGTTTATACCAAAGGCACCAAGCCCTCAACTATAAAAGGGTGGAAAGCCACCCTCAAAAAGGGGCTTGGCCTTCTCTTTTTAGCGGTCGCCGTTTGGCTATGGTATGGAATTGTCATTCATATTCCTCAAATTTGGTCACTGTCACGTGCCGCCCAGAATACTTGGCAAGAGATGAACTAAGCTATGGCCACCAATGATTATCATCAGCTCTATTCTAAAGCGGACCCTTTGCTCCAAAATGACGTTACCGAAGCGGAGTTTGGGGAAATCTTAAACCAACTCAAAGAGCAGGCAAAAATTTCAAATCAGCAGGCTGCTGCGCCATATGAAGCTCGCTCGTGGATATTTACTAGGACCTTGGGTGAAACTCGTGGGGTAGCAAATCACACGTTTCCTTTTTCACTTACCTTTACTCGTCATGATGGCGAGTGGCGCTTTGCCGGCTTTCGGTCACCGTAGTCAGATTACCACATGACCATCTACAATCCCAACCATCAAGAAGAAAAAGCTTTTTTTCGGATTGGTCAAAAAGCCATTATCTTAAATGAATATGGTGAGATGTTATTGTTGCTGCGGTCACAAAAAAGTGGCAATGGTGGCCAGTGGTCACTTGCTGGAGGTGGATTAGAAGCTAACGAAGATCCTTACCAAGGCTTAGAGCGGGAAATCAGAGAAGAAACCCAACTAGCAGTCACTCATATTAAGCCTTTCACCTTATTTTCGTATCAGAGTGATAAAGGTGAATCAATTGTGATCATTGGCTATAGTTGTATGGTCAAAAAAGGTGAAGTCATTTTAAATTGGGAACATGATCAATTTAAATGGGTGAAGAGGGTAGAGGCATTCACAATGAAACTAGGATCACACGCTCGCTTTTTGATTGAACGATTTGAGTCCTGACTCTAACTTTTCTTCCCCAAGTGCTTTTTCTTAAGCAGTTGGTATTCAGGATCATTTTTAGCTAATAAATACTTTTCATAAAACATACTTGCTGAAACTGCTTTGTCATTTGTGGCCCAATCTTTGTTTTGGGGTAAAATTCTTTGTCTAGCTTTTCTTTGGTCTGTGGGTAGTTTTTCTTTTTGTGGGTTACTGACATATTTTCTGCCCGAAGTATGATTGGCATATCGTCTGGAGCGGGTATACCCCATCTGCAAAAATTTTCGTGCCATATCCATACCTACAAAATCCTGATGGCTCTTGTACTTTAAGAATAATTTATAAATTGCTAGTGAAGACTTTTCAGCAATTTCGGGCGTCTTAAACCGCCAATGAGGCAAGATCTCAGATTTATATGGCTCAACTAGTAACACTCCCTGCTCACCTTTGCCTACCATATAGAGATCGGGCTGTTCACGAAAATTAATTTTTTTGAAATCTAAATCATAGTTAAATTTTGACACAGCACATTTTAATCATTGAATGACAAAATGCTGTAAGAAATAGCCCAAAAATGCAGCAAAATGCTGCTGTTTTTTTGTATTTAAGTGCTCACCACGTATAATCAGCGAGTAATGGCTCATTTTCTTAAACGCCTTACCATTCGTCTTAATCACTCTTTAGATGCTGCTTTTACCACTAAAGCTAAAAAAGTGGGCATAAGCAAATCCAAACTCTTGCGGCAGTGGCTACAAGAAGACCTTTCCACTCTCCAGCTATTTTCCACAGTTCCAATGACTAAAACTGTCAGTTATTCGTGTGCTTTAAGCGATGATGATTTCACCCGTCTCTCTGAGATAGCAGATCGCTTTCATCTTTCTCATACTAAATTGATTCAAGTGCTGATTGAAAATAAAACCCAGGTTAAACCCCTGCCTTCTGCTGCCAGCTCGTCTCCCTTAAATGTATCGTTACTAAGTGAACTGCTTAACCAAGGACATCTCAGAGAGGTTACACAACTCTATACTGGCTATGTTGAAGGTTACTCAGTTGAATCATTATTTTCATTGCTAGAAGCCAATTTTGAGATGGGAAATGGAGAAGCATCACATCAATTGTTGAACCTGCTACACGAAAAAATTTCTCCTCACCATCAGACACACTCATTATTATTGACAACATATAAAGCGTATTATTTGATGAGTTACTATCGTGATTTGAAAAAAAGCACTCAACTCCTTGACCAAGTTGAGCCATTTATTGCTCATATCCAAGATCGACAGTTTCTGGGTATTTATTACCGGATTAAAGGCCTACTCGCTTACTATAGTGACGATATCCTCAATGGCATTCAGTTTCTTGATCGCTCAATTGATTATTTAGATCCCATTTATTATCAGCGGCAATTTTTATACAGTGCGGTGGAGCTCCTCAAAATTTATACTGGGCAATGTAACTGGGAAATGGTGAAACTCTTTCATATCAAAATTCAATCTCTTCTCGATCGTCATCCAAATGTTTTTTTCACTTCATGGTTCAATCGCCATAAAACTCTCTATTATTTAAGTCAGCGTAATTATCAAACTGCCTTAGATCTCATTAATGAGTCAGTTCGGTGTGATCAAATTTCTGGTTCCAGATGGGCCTTATCCGTTACCTACCGGGAAAAAGCTAAAATTTTATTAGCACTGAATCGTAAAGCTGAAGCAATACAGTATTTTCAAAATTCAAGCTGGATCGATACTAGCTTTAGACCTCATGTGCATTTTAGCCGTTCGAAATTATATTCCAATTTCATGAGTACTGAGTTGCAAAACGAAAGTGCTTTTAAGTGCTTAGAAAATTTAACAGTGTCTAACTCACAAAGTGTTGAACCTAGCTTAGGTAGTTACGTTTATTACACTGCTCAATTTTTACACGGGAACACTAAAAAAGAGCGCCTCACAGGTGAACAGGGTTTAAAGTCATTAACAGCACATGGTGCGTATTCGCTCATCAAAACTGCTGCCAAAGAAACACTCACCAAACACCAGTTCGAAACCGCACTTTAAATACATACATCTGAATCAAATTTAGCCTGGTTTCATTCGCCCTATTGACACTTCTGAGTAATAACTCTTTAATTGAAGTATTACGTAAAGATCCTGCCCGATCGCCGACCATTTTTGGTGACGTGGCAGAACCAGAAAAAGGGAGGCATATGCCTGCAGCTAAAAAGAAGAGCGCTGTTAAATCAGCCAAGAAAACTGTTAAGAAAGTAGTCAAAAAGGTAGTTAAAAAAGCTAAAACTGCCGTCAAAAAAGTGGCTAAAAAAACCACTAAAAAGACTGCTAAAAAGAAATAATTTAACTTTTAGTTCGTCTTAAAAACGGTGTCATCTGACACCGTTTTTTTTATACTTAGTCTATTCATTCGGGAAGAATAATATCGTGAGTAGCATAATAAACCTCACCATTATCAGTGGTCTGCTTATCTAGTTTTACAATATATGCTTCATCAATTTGCTGATTACGAGCCGCCGGCAAAAACATTTGTGAGGTAATAATTTCTCGCTGACCATCCCAGACTTTAAAATGAATATGCGGTGGGCGATAAGCGGTGCCTTGACCATATCCCAAGGGGATCACCGTTTCAAAGTAATAACTGCCATCACTTTGAGTAGTAACCTGACCGCGGTACCATTCATCTTCATAGTTACCAGACTCATTGGCTTGCCAAATATCAATTACAACGCTGCCAGCTGGTACCTGACAATCGCTTTTCAACACCTTACCACTGACAATGAGTTTTTGACCGGTATTTACCTCTGGAGCAATATTCGTTCTAAATGGTGAATTTGCTTGGTAATACGGGCCACCACCATCCACAAAGGTGGGTATACAGTTAGGATTAAGGCTGGGCGTTGGTAAAGCTGAATCAGTCGGGATGGGAGAAGAGGAAACAGTCAGATTTGTCTGCAAACGTCGGTTGTTTAGAGAGATCAGTATGCCACTAATTACCAGTAATGTGATCAGGGTGATGTGCTTGGCATTCATGCCCTTTATAATACACCAAAGCTATGGTAAGAAAATCTCGAAAGTTATTGATGGGAATCACGATTGTGGCAGTGGTGGGTGTGATCATAGGCAGTTGGCTGGGCCTGCTCTATGCCTACTATGGTCACCAAACCTTTTTCTTTTTAGTCAAAGCTCCTCCTCGAACGATTGTTGAGTACTCCAAAAACATAGTCAGTGCGCCCGTTAGTGCTCCTGAGCCTAACTCCACTCAAACAACTCCTGATACCACCGCACCACCTGTCCCAACCTCACATACCATTCCTACCATGAGTCATATGTACCAAAAACTTAATAATTGTGGTCCTAGTTCGGTAGCCATGGCAGCCAGTAGTTATGACATTACCTTTGATCAATTTGCCGCGGCAGAAGTGCTAAAAGGCAACGACAAAGACAAAAACGTCTCACCAACTGAGCTAGTGGCTTTTCTGTCTACTCAACATTTATCGGCTATTCACCGTGTCAACGGCACCCCAGCCCAAATTGAAGCACTAGTAGCTCAGGGCATTCCTGTTATCGTCGAACAATGGTTGGAAAAAAGAGGCACCGGCGAGTTAGTGGGACATTATCGGGTCGTAAGAGGTTACAACCGTCAGCGCCAACTCTTTATCACTAATGATTCATTTAATGGCCCCAACTTCACCATTCCCTATGCCCAGTTTGAAGAATGGTGGCGACCATTTAACCGAACTTACATTCCCGTTTATCGACCTGACCAAGCAGAAACCGTGCGCACTATTTTAGGCTCTGATTGGGAAGTGGCAGCTAATTGGCAGCGGGCTAGCCAGCAAGCCCAACAAGATATTCAAAACCACAACGATGGCTATGCCTACTTTAATGCAGGCATTACTGCTGTGGCATTAGAAAAATATCCTGAAGCCGTAGCCGCCTTTAATAAAGCCCTCACTTTTAGTTTTCCGGAGCATTTTTTGTGGTATCAATTTGATTTATTCGAGGCCTACTTCCAAGTAGGGGAGTATGACAAAGTTTTGGAATTAACAGACCACTTACTGAAAGAGGCGGGTGAGGTAGAAGAAGCTCGGTATTATCGCGGGCTGGTTTTTGAGCACCAAGGTGAGATTGAGAAAGCTAAAGCTGAAGCTCAAAAAGCAGTCACTGCCAATCCTCGTTACCAACCTGCCCAAGACTTACTTACGCGTTTGGCTTCCTAAGCAACTGCCACAAAGAAATTCCTAGAAGAAGATCTTGCACGATAAAACCGGTTGAAAACGCTACGGGTAAAGCAAATAAACCTAATGTCGGTAATAACCACGTACTCACACCTAAACTAACCATGATCGCCACCACATGAATTGCCGACGGACGCAAGGTATTTCGTAACGCATAATGCGCTCTAGCGAGTAAATGCATCATGCTCTCAAATGGAATAGAAATCGCATACACCGACAGCAGGGCAGCCGTGGTAGCTACAGCGTCGGCTGTAAATTTACCGCCACCTAATAACGTGTTTACCAGCGGATAACTGATCATAGCAACTGTCACAGCAGCGGCAGTGGTGATCACAAAAATCTTCACGGTGTCAAAAATAATGGTGGTCCGGAAGGCTGCAAGTTTCTTTTGGGCAGCTAAATGGCTCAAATCTGCAAAGGCTGCCAGGGCAATGGCCACCCCAATTAAACTGACTGGGACGCTTTGAAAGTTATAGGCAAAATTGTACTGAGTGACACCACCCGCTCCGGTTTGGGTGGCCAAGTTCACAAACCACCACAACATCACTTGCCACATCCCAATTTGAATCATTTTTGGCAACATTAAACGGAATGTCTCGATCATTTCGGGACTAAAACGCATCACAAATCGCGGTCGAAAACCATACTGCAACAACTCTGGCACACGAATCGCCATGTGCAGAGCCGCCCCCACAATCGTACCCATCACCAACCCTGCCACGCCGATATGAGGGTATAACATCACCACTCCTACAATAATGCCCAAGTTGTACATAACCGGCGCCAAGCCATACCATAAAAAGCCCTTCAAACTTAACAACGCATTCCCAAAGGTATTACTGACTGTAAACAAAAAAGGCGCCATCAACATCAATCGGGTGACCCAAATATATTGGGCTTGTTCAACCGGCGAAAAACCTTTGACCAACCAGGGAGTCAAAAGCGGGAGAAAAATCGCAAACAACACGCTAAAGACTCCCAAAAAACTTAGTGTCCAACTCAATACTTCATTTATATAAAGAATAGCTTTATGACGATTTTTTTCATCGAAGCTCGTAAAAATGGGTACAAAGGCTGCTGAAAGAGCGCCACTCACAAAAACAGCAAATAAAAAATCCGGCACTACAAAAGCGGCATTATAAATATCTAAGTCAGGCGACGCCCCGATACTATACGCAAAAACTTTATCACGCGTTAAGCCTAACAAATAACTTAGTGCTGAAGTACCGGTTAAAGTTAAGCTGGTATGGAAAAGCAGGTTGTACAAACCGCCTTCGGTATTAACACGATGGAGAAAGTTATTTTTTAAGTTAATAAGGGCAAACATATTCCTATTGTAACCTACTGCAATAGGGATCCTTAAATCACCAACACTTCCCACCCGACAAATAAGACATATCCCAGTAATAACAACGCACTTTCAGCGCGTGAAAGGGTATTTTTGGACCGGGCAAATACAAAAAACAACAATAAGCCAATTACTAAAAAACTTAACCGGTGGGCAACAAAGTTTGGCAAATAAATGGGCTGGCCATAGAAAAGTGTTAAGACACCCAAAATGAGTGTATTGGCACTGGCAGAACCCAAGTAATCAGCTAAAGCCAGTTCTTCTTGCTTATTAAAAATTGAGCGCGCTACCAAGGATAACTCAGGCAAGTTCGTACCAAGGGAAATCACAATTAAACTCACAAAAAAAGGCGATACTTGAATATACTCAGCAAAAAAAAGTGTTGAGGTCACAATTTGTTGGCTAGCTAACCATAGAATAGCTACGCCAGATCCAATTTTGAGTGCTTCTTTACCAAGACTTAGTTTTTGAGTTGTGACACTGGCAAGCATTTTTTCCCACCAGGGTCGTTTTTGCATCAAAAACAAAAACAATAAAAAATAAAGTAAGATCAATAAAACTGCCTCAGCGGCCTCAATTTGCTGATCAAAAGTGAGCAAAGAAGGGGCGAGAACCACTATTAACGTTAGCACAATCTGGTTTTGGGTCAAAAGTTTAGGAATTTTGATCCCGGCATTGAGAAAGGCTAGCAAAGGAATGATCAATAAAAAGACTACAATCACCCCACCCAGTAGATTACCCACAAAGATCTCAGGATCTGCACCCTGTAATGCGGAAACACCAATGCTGATTTCCGGCAAAGACGTCATCAAGCCCAACACAAAAAATGACAAAGTGAAAACTGGCAGTCGCCACAGTTTAGCAATCCTCAGCGCTGCTGAGATAACTATACCAGCGGCAAACCAGAGCCCTAAAAAGGACAGTCCATACAAAAATGCGTGCCAATATACTGCTGTCATGATTTAAACTTCAGCCGGCGCTGCTGCTTAGCTTTTTCTTTTTCATAAGCCACTAAGTTTAAGTGGTGAGTTTCTAAAAGACCTGCCGCTAATTCTGCACCAGCATAGTGAGGCAGAACCACATAACTTGCCCCAGCTTGATACAGCGTTTTTGCTTCTGCTAAGGTTTGAGCCATTGGCAAGACAATGGCATTGGGATTTCGTGCTAAGACGTCTTTAATAATCAATAAGTTAGTAGCCATATCTGGAATCGTTGAAACTACTAAGCGCGGCTTACGAAGGGGAAGTTCTTCCAAAAACTCTACGTCACTCGCATCACCATAGCGATAAGGAATCTCAGCCTCGTTCAAGCGTTCAATCGAGCTGGGATTAAAATCAACTACCAGAAAACTCAGATTGAGATCTTTGAAGGCTTCACCAAAAATTCTGCCCACCCGATCATATCCAAATAACACTCCTTGATAATCTTCTCCCACCGAGCCTTTTTGAGTGCGTTTTCGTTTTAGAAGTTCCAGGAGTTGGAGCACTTTCGAAACGTAGGGGTATAACTTTTCCGAGTATAAAATTAAGTAGGTAGAACCGGCAATCGTAATTAGACCCACTAACGTAATTAATGACATGGTTTGTTGAGATAAGTGACCGACTTGTAAACCTAAACTCGCTAAAATTAATGAAAACTCGCTAATTTGAGCCACCGTCAAACCCGCTAAATACCCTGTTTTACGGTTATAACCTAAGGCATTCATCAATAGAATTACAATAATGGGATTGCCCACTAACACAAACAGTGACAACACCACCGCGGGAATAACAATACTGGCCAAATCATCGAGCACCATTTGCGAGCCCAACAAAATAAAGAACGTCACGATGAAGAAATCACGCAAAGGCTTTAGACGAGAAGCCATTTCATCAGCATAGGGAGTCATCGAGAGCGTCACACCTGCGATCAAGGCCCCAATTTCAATCGAGAAACCCAAGATATAAAACAAACTAGCCCAACCGGTACCCCATGCCAATGAAAACAAGAACAATAACTCCTGAGATTGCGCCAGAAAACGCGTCAAGCGTGGCAAAATGTAGGTACTAATAAGTAATAGCGCAATCAGTAATCCCACTCCGATACCCATGGTCACCAGCAAAGTCTGAATAAGACTGCCGGACCCAGCTGAGGTCAATACGGTAATACCAATTAGAATTAACGTCGCAATGATGTCTTGAACCAGCAAGAACCCAATGGCAATTTTGGCATAGAGCTTTTGAAGATCCTTTTTATCCGCTAGTAACTTCAAAATAATGATCGTACTGCTGAAAGTCAGGGCTATCGCCACATAGATTGCTGCCACACGATCTAGTCCTAAAAGCATGGTGATGGCAAACCCGATTGAAGCCGTCAACATCACCTGTCCCACACCACCAATCACTGACGTGGCACCAACTTCTTTGACAACCTTCGGGTTAAGATGCAACCCAACAATAAACAATAATAAAACAATCCCAATCTTAGAAAAAAATTCTAGTTCGTGCTGTGACGTCAAAATATTTAAGGCATACGGACCTACCAAAATCCCTGCCAAAATATAGCCTACCACGAGCGGTTGCTTCAGTAACTTAGTGATGATCGTCACCACTGTAGTCAAAGCTAGTAAAGCGCTAATTTCGAGAAAAATACTCATAGTATTTCTTATCAATTACTTTTCGATCATTCGACAAACTATTTTCAAAGGCATTTTGCCAATTGAAACTCTAGTTAATTACATACCTGCTAGCTGTCTCTAGATTATGCTAAGTATTTCAACCATAAAATACCAAAAGTAATCAAGGAGTTGATGACAACTAAAGGCATAGCTAGCAACAAATACTTCATAAAATTAATGTGAATTTTTTCTTTTTCTGCTTGGCCAAAGGCGATCACGTTACAAGCTGCTGCAATAGGTGAACCAAAGCCTCCAATCGAGGTACCTAAATTCAGTGCCCACCACAGTGGATACACCCAAATGCCACTCGCTTCCATAGCTTGAATCGCTCCCACCATCGTAATGTTGTAGGGGACGTTATCTATAAAGGTCGATAAAAATCCTGATCCCAGGGAAATCAAAAAGAGCAAAGCTGTTAAATTACCACCCGTTGCTTCAATTAAGCCTTCTGCAAGTAAAGTAATCACATGAGTAAACTCGAGGGCACCAACAACAACAAATAAACCCATAAAGAAAAAGATAATTTCCCAATCAATTAAGTTACGAAAGACTTCTCTAGGTTCTTTATGGAAAATTAAAATTGATAAAAAGGAAGCACCAATTGTAATAGTGGCATTATCCAAAGTAATGCCGGTGAGTGCGGCAATTCTTTCTTTGAGAACCATTAATAAAATACTAATGACCACCAACGGTACACCCACCTTCATGATGTATCTGTTTTGAATGGCTTTCAGTGGCTTAAATAAGGCTACATCACTGGCTTTAACGTGGGCTTTGTTAAGATCATTTCGAAAAACAAAGAGAATGTATATTAAACTGACCACACTCAGGATCATCACAATTAAACCCGAGTTCTGCAGCACCTCCATGAATGTCAATCCAACAGTTTTTGCCTGATAATAGGTAGTAGGGTCAGAGATGGGCGTCATGGCACCACCCAGGTTGGCCATAGTCACAATCGTGAACAAAAAGGGAAGAGCCGGCAACTTAAGCTCTTTAATTAATACCAATACTACCGGGGCTAAGATCAGGACGGTGGGAATATTGGAAAAGAATGCTGTCATGAATAACGTTAAGTAACCTAAAGCCACCACTAAATGGGTGGGTTTACCCTTGACTACTTTCACTAACCCAATTGCAGCTGCCTCAAAAACCCCTGACTCCCGCACAATCCCTACTAACACCATCATTCCTATCACAAACCCGAGAATATCTAAGTTGTGACTAATAAACTCAAAGGCATTATCCTGCGATGAACCTTCTGCCGATTTAAAAACCTGCATCATGATTAAAGTGACGCCACCCAGCACAGCAACTAAAGCTTTAGGTAACTTTTCGGTAATCAAAAAAAAGTAAACAATTACTAAAACAAAAATTGAAATTACAGCGTAAGTGGTAAGACCAGCAAGGAACATAGGCAGATTATTCGTAATTAATAATTATTTTTTCACGTCTCTCATTCCGTAATGCAGAGCTTTTTTAATTTCGCTTCTCGTCACGACGCCTAACAACTTTCCGTCATTGATGACCGGCACGATATATAAATCATTTTTTAAGAAATCTGCAGTTACCGCCATAATATTATCGTCAAGGTCCACGGCTACAAACTCTTTGCGCATCACGGTGCTAATTGGTTGATCTTTTAGCTGCTGACACATCTCAGTAAAAAAACCTGGCTTATACATAGCTGCTGCCATACGGATATTTTTGCGAAATTGCCTGGGCACAGTTGCGGCAGCAATATCTTGAAGTGATAAAATTCCCACCACCTTTTTATTTTTATCAATAATTACTAACGCGTTTACTTCGTCTTTGAGTAATTCTTCGACCGCCTCATCAATAGTAGCTGTGGCTACCATAGTTTTGGGTCGGGGGTGGTAAATTTCGGAAATGAGCATGACTAATTATTAGAATAGCCAAATTTCTGAGTAAATTCAATTAGTCATTCAGCCATTCCACATATGTACAACCCGTCGGCTGGCGGAACTCGCGGTCCCACCCGGCTGTGGAACATTTCTTCATCTTTTTACCTTTGTTAGTGGTAAATAAGACCAGTTTTTCACCACATTGCGGACACTCTTCATCCAGTTGTTCAGTAGTATTACTCAGCCACTCCACATAATCACAACCCGTAGCCACCATATTTTCTCGGTCCCAACCACCAGTACTACATTTTTTCATTTTCTTTCCGGTGCGGGTGACTTGAAGTTGCAGTGGCGAACCACATTTAGGACACTTCTCATCTAAGGTTTGTGGTTCATCTTTGAGCCATTTTACGTAGGTACAGCCTTCCACCTGATGTGTCTCACTATTCCAGGAGCCTTTAGAACACCGCTGGAGCTTTTTACCAGTTTTAGTTTCTTCAGGTGGGTTGAGGGGAGCGCCACATTGTGGACAAAGGTCTGTAAGTGAAGGTGAAGAATTTGACATAGCAAGTTAGTGTAAACCTCTTGCGCGCATTTGATAAGATACAGTCATGAAATGGCGAGAAATAATTAACAAAGAGGAACCAGATAAGGCACCCCAAGATTTTAGTGATTTGGTAAAGTTAAGGTTTGCCAAGAATGAGCCTGTCTTGATCACTGGAGCTAATTTTCCCAACCTTGTCACACAAAAGCCTGAACTCAAAAGCTCTAGAGACAACCGGCATTTTGCTTACATGTTTGAAACAGAAACAATTCGCTGGAAAAGTATTCTTAGTCTCCCACTTGAGAAAGTTAGTTATAGCGAGTTGGTAACTCATCAAAATGTGCTTTACTACCCCTCACAAGAAACTGTTACATTAGCCGGTGAGGATTTACAGCACATTCAAACAGCGAGCTCTCAAGAACGACTGATAGCCAAACAACTTTTTCCTCTTACTAAACATCCTGATTTAAACTTTCCTTCTCCTACTCAAACTACCCAAGACGGCGTTAACATTGCCTTGAGCTTAAAGTGTGTGCTTGATCTCATGACCAATCGCTATGCTTCTGCTGAGGAACTCATCTCACATTTATTGGAACTCAACTGTGATATTAGTCTCTTAATTGATAGCTTAAGCTTTATTGTCGCTGAGAAAAAAATTCCTGAATGGCAATCAAGTAGCTCTCATCTGGAACTTCAAAATTCCCTATCTGAATTTTATGAAGTGGCTGCCGAACTACTGTTGATGTGTGCGCAAGTTTCTTTAACTTTACATAACAAGCCCGGAAAGTTACCCGCCACTTTTCCCTATGTACAACGGTATTATGAATCCACATACCCCTCTCTAGAGTTCATTCCGTATATACTTTTTAATCACTTGTTATTCTTAATTGAATTACCAGGTTTAATTAAAGAAAATAATGAGTTTGAGTGGATTAATATAATTAACTCTACCAAAAAATTAATGGGGGAAAGTGATGCGAGCGAAGATAATTTGGTTTTCGATGTTGTCCTACTGAAATTACAACAAGAACACCACGTTTATACTAATAGAGAAGTCATGACCCTTTTCCAACACGCAAATGACAAACTTAAAAAACAAATTTCTGACCTAGTAGAGTACACTCAATTAGTGAGAAGCCTTTGTATGCGTGTGATTTCCTTTTATTCTAGAAACATGTATCTGCTCAATAAAACAAAGCAAACCGAAATGCAAGTCCAACAAGCATTATCACACCCTGAATATGCTTTAATGAGGCAAGAAATACTTGATTCTGGCGGTAGAGCTCCACTCAAAGGACTACGCATTAAATATCGTCATAGGACGAAGGGTAATAAGATTTAGAAATTACGTACAATTTTAACCAAAGCTTAACTAGCAAAAGAGTATAATAGCCTGATGCGTGCTATCGAGTCGGTGGTCAAATCACTTAAAGAGTTCACTCAGCTTACAGCCAATAATCTTGGAACTCTCAGAATTCCTGCAAGCCCTCACCACCCTCGAACTGATAATCCTAACGTGATTACCGATGAAATTCAGCATCTCGGCACATTAAATATGGGTGAATATGACGAGTATCACCAGATTGGCTTTGCGACTGGCGTCACCACTAACCCCTCACCTCATACTCCGATTCAGGTTGATCATCAGCAATTTTTAAATGCTTTTAACCAGCACTTTCCTCATCAGGATCCAGAAGTTGCTGTAATTAGAAGTGAGTTGTTTAAAAAATATGAACAGGTTCCTCTCCACTTAATCCAGTGGTGGTTTGGATATGTGGCTGATCAAGGAAAGTATCATTTAGTGCCTCGGGTTTATGAAGCTTTCTTTGGTATCAGTCGTCTAACCACTGGTCATTTATATAAAAATCTAGAAGCCAATATCGTAAACTCAATTAACACTTTGGACAAACTGCTAATCGCTAATAACCAAGATATTAAAAGCGATTTATCAGATAGAGTGAAAGTGTATGGTGTCTTTGGACATTCTGACAAGGAAGATCAAGAAAGATGGGGCTTAAATAGGGGCCCTCAATCTAATTTATTTGGGCATATGCACGTTGCTGCCTTGCCTAAAGAAGTGCTTAGTAAGATGGCTGCACATGACCAACTAGTAGATACTAACCAACGTTTGAAATTCATCAGCCCTTTTGATGCTTTTTTCACTGCTCATTTACAAAACTTTTTTCTGGAACTCTATAAACCGAATGTTGAAACCAATGTCGAAACATCTCGCACTCAGGTACATTTCCATAATCCAGAAACTCATCAAGTTTCTTTTCTAGATGGGGTTAAAGTGACGTTTAAAGAAGCGCTACCTTTTTGGCTAAGTATGGTTTATGTAATGGACATGATCCAATGGAGTAAAAGTATTAGTGATACGCTTCAACGTATTTATTGGGACAATTTAGAGACTAAAAATCGCGCAGTCTTCAACAAAAATCTTACTGCTGCTATAGATGCCCTGAAAGGAATGGGTATGAAAAAACCAGATGCTAAAAAATTAATCGATGCTCTTCTCTCATTACCTCCCACCTTAGGTCAACTTCAATTCTTGCTTAATAACAGCAGCAACAACAAGGAAACAACCGGTTATTTTAAAAATCTGTTCACTAAACATCAGGTTCATAAAAAACCTAAAGAAACCCACAGCAATCTAAGAAACTTACTCGCCAAATACCAACGTCAGAAGAAACTCATAGAAAGTGAAGCTACCAAACCGGCAGTCTTAAGGGTTATCAAAAAAGTGTATGATTTGAACGATGTTGAGGCTGCGGAACTATTAGCCTTAATGGCCGATCGGCTTAAGGATCCTCAACAAGGTGAAACTGCTACTTTGACTATGCCAGCTAAAGAAGCGGGAGGGTATAGTTTTGATTACTTCATCAATGAAGCTGGAGAGTTGATGGTTAATAGCTTCACTATTGTGCCACGGTTATCACAAAAAAATATTTATGAAGATTTAGTAGGGTACGTATTAACTCGAGGGTAATGTATGCTCAAAGCCATCATCTTTGATTTTGATGACACATTATTAAAGACGCGCATTATTAAGTACCAAGCCGTAAAATACTGTGGCCAAAAATTTTATAATTTAGAGCTAAGTGATGCTGACATTGATCAGCACTGGGGAAAACCCTTTTTGAGTTTTCTTTCTGAAGTGTATCGAAATATTGAACCCGTTGAAGCTCTAGCAGCCAACTACAAATCAATTGTCGGTCAATTCAAAAATGAAGCTTATGAAGGTACGCTAGAAACAATTGATGCCTTGAGCGTTCAATATAAGCTCGGCATCCTCAGTTCTGCTGCTCAATATTTGGTCATCGATGACATGAAGTCCGCTGGTTTAGAGATGGAAAAATTCCTTTATATTCAAACTGCTGAAGACACAGCCGTTCATAAACCTGACCCTACAGTCTTTCAACCTCTGATTAGAACCTTTACTGGTCATGGAATTGGTGTAAATGAAATGCTCTATATAGGCGACACATTATTTGATTGGGAAGCAGCTACAAAGGCTGGCTTACACTTTATCGCCATGGCAGATCGCACAACTCCAGCTCTAAAATTTTCGGAAAAGGGCTCGAAGTATATTACTGATTTGCGACATTTGCCGGAGGCATTGGTAACGTTAAAATAGCTTAACTCTTTGTCACAAACTGAGAGATTTCATCAGCTAATCGCTGCTCATGACCTTCATAAAAGTGATTAGCCGTGGGAATCAAGACCCCAGTAAAATTGTGAATGTTTTTTTGTAATATAGCTACCGCTTCTTCAGGGTGTTCGGGGTTCGTGACATGAAGATACTCATCTTTATCACCTACCACCATTAACACCGGAATCTTAATTTTATTGAGAACTACAAATTTTCCGTACGGTTGATAAAAATCAAAAATCTGTGATAAATCACCGGGCTCATACCAGCTAATATAAGATTGATAAGATAGTGGCACCACGCCCCATTCAGCAGGGGAAAGTGCCTGACCATTACCCGCTGCAACTTGGCTTCGAGCTTCTTCAACATATTCTGTCCACCGACCTTTAGTGATCATCTCAATTTCACCGGTTTTATCGAAAGGTGCTAGTAGCACCAACTTATTTATCTTATCTGCGTTAATGCCTTCAAATAGATAACGTGTGACTTTAAATGTTCCCAGGGAATGTCCAGATAAGATGATTTCTTTGAAACCACGAGCTATTAAGAACTCCACCCAGGCATCGATATCTAAGTAAGCCTCTTTAAGCAGCTCATAGTGCGAGCCACCTTGCCTGGTGTGGGAAGAATCAGCGACTTTAAAACTGGTATTGTTAGCTGCGCCACGTGTTTGAGCCATTAACACACTTACCTGCTGGTTTGCTAACTTTTTAACAGTTGGCACTAGAAAATCATTGCTAAAAGGATCGGCATCATAACCGTGAATGTGCAGCACAACTGTTTTATTTTGAGGCTGTGTAGCCCATAAACCTCTCAAGAGTAACTTATCGGCTGTGGTGGTTTTAACAATCTCAAACATAGTTGAAGTATAGCATTGTATAATTTCCTATATGTCCACACTTACCGTTCGTTACTCTCCCACCTTGCAAACTAAGCTAAACGCCTTCAAAGACGTTTTATTATCGGAATTTACTAAAGCCACTACCTCGGCACTTAATGTCGATCCAAACGGTGTTATTGTCGAGTTGGTGCCCTGGAGTGGCTCTAAACCTAACAATGCTCCGGATGTGTTAATTAGAGCCGAAACGTCAACTAGAAGACGAGATCACTTAAAAAATTGGGGTGAAAAATTATTGATTGCTTGGCAAACAGCAGCAGCTGATCAGGACTTACCTCCCATAAGAGTCGCTGTTAAGTCATACGTGATCGACTCTGAATGGACTGAGTTATAAGATTTCTGCTTGGGCTTGCTTAAAAAGTCGTACATTTTCGTGAAGGTGTTTGATCAAGGCGGTACCTGTGAGTACAATGCCATCTTCTATAGTTTCAACTAAAAACCTGAAAGCTGCTTGGCGTTCAGTTTCGCCTTTAGCGGCCAACTCACCCATGCCCATAGGACGATTAGTCACTATGTCCTTACCATGATTTTTTAAGTTTTGAAGGATAGTCGGTGGCAGCGGATTAAGAAGGTTGTGCGGAACTTGAATGACTTCAAAGAGAGGGTTACTAGTAACTATTTCCAGGGCATCAAGGTTGCTAATACTTGCCCCAAATTTCTTGACACCCATTGATTGCGCATACTTCCAAGCTGCTTCAATATCTTGCAGATGGGTTGCTAATACTTCGGCGGTAGTGCCATGCAGTTGCAAAATATCAATAGTGCCTAACAACTGAACGCTTTGATCAATGCTACTTTTAAGCGCAGAAAAATCATATTGTTTATAAGAGCTCTCAGTCTTAAAGTCCCAAAATTCACCCATTTTAGTGGCTACACTCAATTTAGAACGCTGATCAGGTGAGAGAGTTTTCAGCCATGTACCTAAAATTTCTTCACTTTTAGCGTAGGCTGGCGCAGTATCAAAATAACGAATTCCTGCTCCCAAAGCTGCATCTAAAAATGATAAGGCTTCAGCTTCAGTAGGTATGGGAGCATCTTGCACACCCCATTTACGGGCAATTCTGATTAAACCTAACCCTAATTCGAGCATATGTTAGACTATATCACAACCCATGCCTGACCTATCCACCCGAGTTTTTCACAATGCTAATCAAGAGGTGGTCCCTTATGATGGGTCACCACTCAGCTGGCGTGTCTCAGCCTATGCTGTGATTGTCAAAAATGGTCAGTTGTTAATTATTAAAAATCGCAAAGAAAAGATGTTTGATATTGTTGGAGGTGGCATAGAGATCGGGGAGAGTATTGACGAAGCCCTGACGCGTGAAGCCCGAGAAGAAGCGGGTGCTCATATTCGCAAAGGAGATTTACTGGATGCCCATCTTGATTGGTTCAAACACGCTAATGGTCATTATTATCAAACGCTACAGTTGTTCTATATGGCAGAACTTGAAGGTGAACTGATCACTGCTACAGACCCAGATATTGAGCGGGTTATATTTGTGCCCTTCACTGAATTAAAGTTGTATGAATTTCCACCTTTTGTGACCAAAGTCATCAATCACCTTACTTGATCATTTGGCTGTTTTTCATTTCCGGATAAAACTTGTTATCTAAGCTCCACCACAAAGCCAAAGAGCCATAACTACGATACGGTGCCCAAGCTGCAGTAATTGCAACAGTTTTTTCTAGGTATGTCTTTTTATCAATATGTTCGTCTAAGTTATAAAGGTTGATTAAGGCTTTTTTTAAACCCAAATCGCCATCAGAAAAAACGTCTTCTCTGCCCAAGGTAAAAATGAGAAACATTTCTGCCGTCCACCGGCCGATACCTTTGACTTTAGTCAACTCAGCAATCACATCTTCATTATCCAGCTCAGCTAATTGTGACCACTTGACCTCTGTAGAAATAGTTTTAGCCGCTAAATCTTTAATGTACTTTATTTTGGCGCCTGATAAACCTACGCTGCGCAACTCGGTTTCACTCAATACTAAGACTGCTTCTGAAGTTGGTCGGGCATCGGGAAAAAGCGCCACAAAACGCTGCGAAATCACGGTTGCGACTTTGGTCGATAATTGTTGAGAAATAATCTCTAAGCAAACTTTAGAAAAGTACTGTGACGCATCTGCGCTCGGCATTAAAATTCTCTCCTGCATCTGATCGAGTACAGCCGCAATGATCGGATCAACACGGTGAAAGTGATTTTGAACACTTACAAATTTCACTTTTGCTCCAATTCGAGTAATGATGCGTCCGTGATTGTCGTAACTTTAGAAAAATGTGCTAAACGACCTACAGACCATTTCTGTCTCAGTAAGAGAGCAGCTGGTTGCCACAGGTGATTATGATTCACACTTCCTAGCTGGGAACTATCAAGGGCTTGATACATCTCAATGGTTTTAGAGAAGAAAAGACTTTTTTTAATTAAACTGAACTTGACTGCAATCAGTAATTGCTTGTGATCAGCAGGTGCGGCCGGTTGTCTAAAGTGAATGTTTGCCAACTGCACTCGCGGCGTATTTAGATGAACAAGATCTCGATGCCAATACGCTAAATCAATCGTCTTCGAGTTACTATGGGTCACATAATCCATTTTTTGCGGTAAGGTGATGAAGGCTCCATAGCGATGGTGACGAGCTAACTGCCAAAAACGCTGAATCATGCCAAAATTTTGCCGAGTGTAAAAGTAATCACTCTCAGTCCACTGCACCCACCAATTATGAGTTAGGGCGATCAAGATTTGATCTAAATCACGCCAAAATTCTTTACCCAGTGCATAGGCTCCTAAAATTCCTACCACCGCCTCAACTGAGTTTAAGCCTCCTGGGTAAAACCACCAAAAAACGCTAGCAATCATGAGAGCTAAAATCAAACTAAAAACTTTATCAGCATAATGATCGAGCTTTTGATAGGTAGATCTCCGGCCAGCACTTAACTCCGCCACATAATCTTCAAAGGGATCAATCTCAAAATCTTGAGCCCCCATTTTGGAACTCAAAGGATAAACCGTCATCGTCATTTCAATCGCTGAGTATTGCTTTAGTTCAAGTGCGCTATTAAGAAATAACCGATAGCCAGTTTTTTCTTTTTTAAACGTTAAGTAAGGGTTTTTGACTATCATGGCGGCATTATAAATCATGTACGACGTTTAAACAGTTTTTCCAACTCTTGTTGAGACATAATAATGGTCGTTGGCCGACCATGTGGGCAGGTAAAACGATGCTCGGTATTGGCTAATTTAATTAACAACTCTCGACGTTGATCAGGAGTTAATACATCACCAGCTTTAACAGCGCTGCGACAAGCTAGATAAGCTAGCGTCCGCTGCGCCACACTATCGACACCAGCAACCGGTTGCCCCAATTTTAATTCATCAATTACCTCATGAATCAGGGTTGTTAAGTCTCGGTCCTGAAAAAAACGTGGCACCTGCGAAATAAGTAAGGTGTGATAGCCATATGGCTCCATTTCAAAGCCCAGTTTAGAAAAAGTGGCGAGGTGTTCTTCAAACAGAGCATACTCAGCTGCAGTGAGAGTGATTACCTGTGGGGATAGTAAAGTTTGTGGCTGATAGCTAAACTCAGCTTCGTATGCAGCCAAAAATTGATTATAAAGAATCCGTTCATGAGCAGCGTGCTGGTCAACCATGATCATGCCCTGGACAGTTTCGGTTATTAAATATGTTCGCAACACTTGCAGGACTTCAGTACCCTGGTCGCCTAGTTGCCAGGTAGTGACTAGGTTTTTCAAATCATTTTTATTATCGAGTGAAGCTTTTTTACTGACCGGGCTAAAATCATATCTAAAGTTGGTAAGGTCAGCACGAGGATCCGCTCCCGAACCAATTTCATATGTCAAACTATGATCAGACAAAAAGGATCGTAGACTTCGATCTATTAAAGTGAGGACTTGTTCATCATCCCAAAATTTAACTAACTCTTTGCGAGGGTGTAAATTAATATCCACTAACCCCGGTGGTAACTCTACATTAAAAATGAAAACCGGTTGCATTTTCGGTTCCAAAAGTGAGCCGAAACTTTCTTTAACTGTTTTGGCTAACTTAGGATGAGTGACCCATCGTTGATTAACAAACAAGTATTGTGAGTCAGTGGTTTTACGACCCAGTTGCGGTTTACCTACCCAACCTGTGACAAATAAATATTCATGATTGAATTCTACCGGCACAAGATGAGTTGAAAGACTGGTACCAAAAAGCGCGGTGATACGTTCAGCTTGGTCCTGATGAGCTGGAGCAGAAAAAACATTTTTACGATTATTACTCATTTGAATCTCAACCTGGTAATACTGTATCGCTAGTGCCATCACTGTTTCCAGAATCACCCGCAACTCAGTCTGAGGTTTTTTAAGAAATTTACGGCGTGCTGGTAACTGTCCAAAAAGGTCACTAACTATTACTGTAGTGCCAATCGGCGCACCGACCTGGCTGATAGGGCTTACACGACCGTGCTCCACCCTTAGCTGCGATCCTACCTCATTTGTTACTGGCCGCGAAATGATTTCCAGTTGACTGACTCCCGCGATGCTAGCTAAAGCTTCACCTCTAAAACCTAGCGTCATGATTTTTTCCAGATCTTGGACCGTGGCAATCTTACTGGTGGTATGTCGCTGAATAGCTAACTCTAAATCATCAGCGCTCATGCCCTCTCCATTATCATTGACTAAAATCTTATCCACACCGCCATTTTCCAGCTCAATCATGATGCGAGTAGCACCAGCATCAAGGGCGTTTTCTATCAGCTCTTTAACTATCACCGCTGGTCGCTCTACCACTTCGCCGGCGGCGATAGCAGCGATGACGGCAGCGGGTAATGGTTTGATGCGTGACATAGGTTATGAATTTAAGTGCTGCTTCAATGTAGCTAAAATATTTAAGGCTTCTAATGGTGTAGTCTGCTCCAAAGAAATCTCTCTGAGCATGGTCACAATCGGAGTAGGGGAGACGAAAGGAGATTCTACCACCGCAGTTACTGGCTTTACCACAGCCTCACCTGACTGTGATAGCGCACGAGGCTGGGGGGCATGGTAGGTTAATTCTTGGAGTAACTCTTGGGCACGATTGACAACTGACGCCGGGACACCTGCCAGCTGAGCCACAGCAATGCCAAAACTATGGGAAGCTCCACCAGGAGTTAAACGATACAAAAACACTGGTTGCTGATCTTGTTCAGTAATAGCCATATGGTAATTTTTTATCTGATTTGGAATTTCGTCGGCTAAAGCCTGTAACTCATGGTAATGAGTCGCAAATAAAGTGAGAGGTCCACCAGCCTGAGCTAAGGACTCTGCCACCGCCCATGCAATACTAATCCCATCATAGGTACTCGTCCCGCGTCCAATCTCGTCCATAATGACTAAACTGCGCTCGGTGGCGTGCCTTAAAATATAAGCCGTCTCCACCATCTCCACCATAAAAGTTGATAAACCAGCGGTAATCATATCTGCCGCCCCACTGCGAACAAAGATTTGATCAGTAAGCGGTATTTTCGCATCTTCAGCTGGCACAAAACTACCTAGGTGAGCCATGATCACTATCAACGCCACTTGCCGCATCAGTACAGATTTACCAGCCATGTTGGGACCAGTGATCATCATGAATTGTTGTGTTTCAGCTGCTAGTTCAATAGAGTTAGGTACATAGTGATGTGCACCTTTGAGAGCTTCTACTACAGGATGACGACCATTAGTAATACTGATGCGACGATCTGAGATTAAAGTAGGTCTCGTGTATTTGGCTTCAGTAGCCACTGACGCGAGAGCTTGAAAACAATCGACTTCTGCCAACAAATGGGCCCAAGTCTGTAAAAGTGCTGCCTGACTGAGAATTGAGTCTACCATCTCAGTAAACAGTGCAAACTCTAAGGCGTTAATTTTTTCCTCTGCCTCTAAAATAATCGTTTCATGCTCTTTGAGTTCTGGGGTGGTAAAGCGCTCTGCATTAACTAAAGTTTGTTTGCGATAGTAACTATCTGGAACTAAGTTTAAGTTGGCTTTACTAACCTCAATATAAAAACCAAAAACTTGGTTAAATCTAATTTTGAGCGAACTTATCCCGGTCTTTGCTCGTTCTTGTTGCTCCATTTGAGCAATCCACTCACGGTTCGTTAAAAGAATACTACGGAGGTGGTCAATATCCTTATGAATACCGCTCCTAATGACATCGCCTTGTCGTGGATCAAATGGTGGATCTTCATTAATACTTTGATTAATCAAAGTGATGATTTTGTTAATTTTTTTATTTAATTTGACTTCAGATAAGTTTTTAAAAACTGCTGAATGCTTAATAAACGGTTGTAGCGTAGCTACTACTTTCAGAGAATTTATGAGGGTATACTCAATATTTTTTAGGTCTTTAGGCGAACCTTGGTTGGTACTTAGCCGCGCTAGAATTCGCTCTATATCCGAAGTCTGTTGCAGAAGCTCTCGTATTTCAATCCTGATGACTTTATTCTTTACTAACACTTCGACGGCATCTAGACGTTGATTAATTTTAGTTTCATCCAATAGTGGCTGTAAAACCCACTTTTTTAGTAATCTGCCCCCAGCTCCAGTCCTAGTACGATCCAACAAACTCACTAACGAACCATCTTTATCTCCACGTAAATTGGTAGTTAGTTCTAGATTAGCAACGGTGGAGCGATCCATGTGTAGATAATTATCAGTCCGCAGCTCTTGAATTGACTGCAGATGTTTGACCATCATCTTTTGAGTGTATTCTAGATACTTCAATAAACCTGCTGTAGCTTTACTACCCGCAGAGTTACTTGATAGTGGGTGAGAAGCCCCAAGAACAGGATACTGTTTCTTTATGACACTGGCAGCAGATCTAATCCACTGAGGCCACTGGTCATGTCGGGTGATAACCACTCTCGAATACCCTGAAAAAAAGGTGGCTAACTCTTGGGTAATTGCTTCGGTGGCAGGAGAAATTAAGCACTCACTGGGATGAAAGCGTACCATTAGTTGTTGAAGCAGCTCTTGTCTTGCAATTACAGAATCTGCCAAAAATTCACCGGCCCAAATCTCTCCGGTCGATAAATCGGTGACAGCCACACCCATTTTTTTAGCCACTACTTCCACACTCAGCAAATAATTATGATCTTTACTGACTAACGTTTTTTCATCTAAAACCGTACCAGGCGTCACAATCCGCACTACTTCTCTCGTCACTAGTGTACGGCCATCGGGCTGGCTGGTTTGTTCACAGATAGCCACCTTGTGTCCAGCTTTAATCAATTTCGCTAAGTAACCATCTACAGCATGATAGGGAACGCCGGCCATAGGAATCCGACCGTCTTTACCTCGGCTGCGACCAGTCAAAACAATGCCTAGCACCTCAGCGCCCACTTTGGCATCATCAAGAAATAATTCGTAAAAATCTCCCAAGCGAAAAAACAGCAAACAATCAGGATATTGCTTCTTCAGCTCCAGGTACTGTTGCATCATCGGCGTGGAAAAATCAAGCTCAGCAGACATAGCTCCACCAAGATACCACATTTATCCCAAAACTCTAATCCCTAGTAGTTACTGCCTCGAAGGATGGTAGGCTGAGGCGGTTGATGATCTGGACAATAAAAAAGTTTAGCGCCTCGATTATGACGATTGAGAACAATCATTGCTTCTTGGGGTGTTAGACCCAGTTCGTCGCGAAATTGTCGATACAAACACACTTTTTGAGCTAACTCCCTCGGCAATTTTTGCGATAATATATTGACTTTTGTACGAAAATCTTTAGATTTCATCGCATCATCAATAGCTTTTTGGTGTTCAATCTCCATAATTTTAATGGTGTTTGAGTCACCCATATTGAGTACTGACTTCACAACATCAATGGGTTTAGCATCAGCAGGAAAAATTAAACCATTCTTCGCAAATTGGTCATATAACTCAGGAAAATCATAATCAAGCCCATACTCAGCTACTAAATCATAGACAATGTCTCGGGTTATTTCAGCATCTCTGATGACTTGTTTATCACCTAATACCCATCTAAAGGTAATTTTTCTGCGAACATTATTGCGGGGACTGCCTTTGTACGTATTCTCACGTATAAGTTTAGCCCAGCGCCTAACAGTAGTTGTGCCTCGATCAGGGCCCACCGGTGTAGCTAATAGCTCTCGGAATAAAAATCTCATCACGGTGTTAGAGCTAAACAGAAACTCTTCATCTTTATAAAAAATCCGTTGAGATAGTTCTTCTCTTTCTTCTGGCAATAACTCTAATTCGTCAATTTTTTGCAAGCGCTCAGGCATAGGGGCGCTGGGGTCTGAGCGTTTCATTTCTTCCCATTCTTCAGTCAATTTCTTTTTTACGCGTTCTTTCATTTCACAATAGTCATGATCATAAAAACGAGCTTCAATTTGATACCGCCCTTGCCCCACATATTTATCGGCAAAAGGGATAGTGTGCTTTTGATTTTCCAGCATTGAAGAAGTTTTGCCATAACCGACTGATCCCAAAAAATACTCAGCATTATTAAAATAATGCTCTGGCTTTAAAAGTCCATCTTTGTCATAGTACTCTGGAGATAAAGGTACATCTGATTCAGGAAGTCCACCTTTCAACCAACCGGCTCTGACTGCCATTTCAATCGGCCAACCTTCCACCGTATGAAGCTTATAATCACCTTCAAACTTAATTGCTCTCATAAAAATTTAATCCAAGTTGGCAGGTAGGGTAATAAAAACCTGAGTTCCTTGCTTAGGCTCAGATTCAATGGCGATGTCGCCTTTATGTTTGTCCAAAATTTTACGCGTAATAAAGAGTCCGAGACCCATTCCTGGCTCCATATGATTACTGCCTTTGTAGAACTCGTCGAAAATATAGGGCAATTCTTCTTCGCTTATTCCGATACCATCATCAGTAATTTCTATTTCAAACTCATTTTTGGTTTTCCTTAATTTAATAACTACCACAGTTCCTGCCGCTGAAAACTTGACCGCATTATGAAGCACATTCATCACCACCCGGCCAAGTTTTTCTTTGTCACCCATGACACAACTGTCATTACTAGTAACATCAGTCTCAACCACAATCTCACGGTCAGGAAATAGTTTCTTAACTTCTTTAATTTCAGTCTCAATAATCTCACTCAGGCTGATGTTTTCCCATTGCGGTTTGATTTTGCCAATTCGCAACTCATTGACTACCAATAACTCATTAATTAACTTCGTCAATCGAAATGATTGTTCATTCATTTTATTGACCCAGTCTTTATTGACTTCCTTACCCTCATTGAGATTTTTGTACAGTAGCTGAGCATATCCAGAAATAGTGGTAAGCGGTGTCTTCAGCTCATGCGAAGCCATTGATAAAAATAAACCCTTAGTTTCTAAAGCTTTTTTCATATCTGAGTACAGCTCGGTATTACGAATCGTCAAACTTGCCAGTGAACCAAAAACTTCTAAATACTGTTTTCGCTCTTGTGTCAGTCTGTAGCTTTTATCTGAGCGCAACGCCACCACGCCCAATGATTTTTGATTAAAGTAGAGTGGAATTAACATCACGGTTTGTGTCTTAGATTTATAAATCTCTGGGTGCACCCGCCCCATTTCATTCGAAGCAATCACCATCGTTTTTTTATTTTTAAAAGCTAGATATAAATTACCATCACGGCGGGGCTCAAACCGCTTATCCAATGGCACTGAACTATACTCCCGCACCAAGACGCCATTGCGCAGTAAAAAAATACTCCCGGATTCAGCTGCCACTAAATTTTTAGCTTCGTCGATAATAGTTTTATACGTCAACTCGGGGGTCAGTGGCATCAGTAGCTTGATTGCAGACTGATAAATTTTATTTAAGATAACGGCAGACATGAGTTTTCAGGTATACTACGTGCAGTAAGTTGTAAAATAAGTGGCAATCAATAATACACCTCGCATATTCTAATATGCTTTTGTAAGAAATTAATAAGAAAACTGTCATATGAAACAAGACCAATCCTTACTGACCTTTTTAGCTTACAAGGCTGCGGGCATTGTCGTGGGCTTTTTTACTTGGGTAGCGTGTCTGTTTATACTCCTGATTCTCCTGGGCTCATTAGCTGGCTCGACTGATTCCAGTGACGTTGTCGAAAATGAATTGGCTTACCACAGTGGAGATCGTGATAGCAGCAACAAAATTTTATCCATCCCTATCAATGGCCTCATCCTTGGTGATAAAGACGAACTGGAAGGTCTAGGAGGGTTGTTTTCAGACCTGGGTGTCTCATATGGGTACGAAATTAAAGAACAACTTTATGAAGCCGCAGAAAATGATGACATCAAAGGTGTGATTTTAGAAATTAATTCTCCCGGAGGCACCATTTATGGCTCTCAAGCTATCAGTGATGGTGTGAAGTATTATCGTGACCAAACTAAAAAACCAGTGATTAGCTTTATTAATGGTCTAGCAGCCTCAGGCGGCTACTGGGCAGCGGCGGCTGGAGACTCGATTGTGGCAGATTATGGCACCAGTATTGGCAGCATTGGCGTCATTACTGGTCCGTTTAAATATTACAACGGCGTCACCAGTGAAAATGCCGGCATACTCGGTGGGGGAGTAGTCACACAACAAGGTATTGAAACCTTTTACATCACGGCCGGTGAACATAAAGACTTAGGTAATCCGTATCGAAAAATGAGTGAAACTGAAGTCCGCAATTTGCAGCAGGCCGTCAACAATGAATATGAAGGTTTTGTAACTCACGTGGCTTCTCATCGTAAAATAGAAGCCAATCACATCAAAAACACTATTAAAGCTTTGATTTATGACCCTAGTTCTGCGCTGCAACTGAAATTAATTGATCAAGTAGCTAACCGTGAAACAGCGTATGAACACGTCGCTAAAGGCGCTCATTTACCTGAGGGCCGCTATCAAGTTGTCCGCGAAGAGAGTCCAGCAGATTTTGTCGAAACCATCTTAAAATCTCAATTGTTGAGCTTCAGCGCTTCCCATCAACGTCAGCAAATCTGTAGCGTAAGCTCACAGATTTTGGCGTATCACGGTAACGTTGTTGATCTCTGCTCACCTTAAAAAAGTTAGTTTTACCACGTAAAACCGGCTTTTTCTTATGGAATTGTGATGAAATCATGATGCTTCTCCGGTAGGGATTTGGGAAACTAATACTATGGAACAACACCTCAAATTTGCTCGGTCTCTAGCTAAACTGCTTGATAATAGTTTTGAAATTGGCGGTATTAAAATTGGCCTTGATGCCGTGTTAGGCTTTTTTCCTATCGGAGGTGATGTAATCGGTGTGATGCTCTCCGCTTATTTTATTTGGATCGCCCAAAAAATGAAGTTGCCCCAGCATGTCATTGGCAAAATGGTCATGAACAGTATGGTTGATTTTATGGTCGGGGCAATTCCTTTAGTAGGTGATGTCGGTGATATTTTTTTCAAGTCCAACTTGCGCAACTTAGAACTGCTCGAAAAATACGCCGCCCTTCAAAAGCATAAGGCACCCACGGTCGTCGATGCTGAAGTGCTAGAATAGCGGCATGAAGTTTCAGTTTTGGCTAATAGGAATAGCCGGTCTTATCGTTGTTCTGGGCTTACTTAGTGTGAGCTGGCGCTTTTATGACTCTCAACCTATTCCTTTAGACTTTTCAGCTTTGGCACCAGTTGCTTCTCTAACCCCCATTGTCCCTGAGACCTTTGCTCCCCAGCCACCTTCATTAGCTCAGTTACTTGATAATGACGTTACTTGGACTACTACCTTAAGCGCTGAGCGGGTCACCACCTTACTCACCACTGGTGACGTCCTGACCGCCCGCTCAGTCAACGCCCGTACGGTGCGCGACCAAGACTTTACATGGCCCTTTGTCAAAACGGCTGACAAACTTCAGCAAGCAGATATCACCTACATCAACCTAGAAACACCACTTGTTTCAGCTTGTCCGGTAACCGTCACTGGGATGATTTTCTGTGGTGATTTTCGTAATATTGAGGGCTTGTTGTTTGCCGGTGTAGATGTGGTCAACTTAGCTAATAATCATGCTGGCAATCATGATGCAGAAGGCGTGGAGGAAACCGTAGCTGAACTAGAAAAAAATAATCTATTGGTCAGTGGCGTTCACGGGCCAGTTTATCTTACTAAAGAGGGCCGCACCTTTGCTTTCCTTGGGTATAACGAAGTTGACATTCAACCAGGTATTAACCTAGCCAAAGATGAGTTGATTCAACAAGAAATCAAAGCCGCACGCCAACAAGCTGACATAGTAATCGTTCAATTCCACTGGGGTATAGAGTATACCCATCAACCCAGCTCCAATCAAAAACGGTTGGCACGGCTTGCCATTGATGAGGGTGCTGACATTATCATTGGCAATCATCCACACTGGTTCCAACCAGTAGAGTTTTATAAAGGTAAACTAATTACCTATAGTCACGGGAACTTTGTGTTTGATCAAATGTGGTCAGAAGAAACACGGACGGGAATTGTCGGTAAGTACCACTTTTATGATCACCACTTAATCGACGCTGAGTTTTTGCCAGTTTATATTGAAGAGTATGGTCAGCCACGATGGTTAGAAGGCTCCCATAAAGAAGCCGTCTTAGATAAATTACGACAGGAAAGTCAGCGGCTTAGCGATTAGCAACTTTTAAATCGCGCTTGCGTAAGCGCATGCTCTCGGGCGTAACCTCTAAGAGCTCATCAGGGGCCAAAAAGGTTAGCATTTGTTCGAGTGACATTTTAACTGGTGGCGTCATCCGGACAGTAGCATCAGCTGAAGCCGCACGCATGTTAGTTAATTTTTTACCGCGCGTCACATTCATCACTAAATCTTCTTTTTTAGCATTTTGACCTACAATCATACCGGCATACACTTCGGTACCCGGATCAACAAAGGTCATGCCGCGCTCTTGAGCTTTTTGGAGACCATAGGCTAAAGCTGGGCCCGTTTCGGCTGCAATGATCACTCCTTCGCGTAACCAAGGAATGTCTTCACCCTTGGGTTTGTAGCCCAGTGGCAACGAATGGACAATGCCCATGCCTGATGTTTTGGTTTGAAAATCGCTGCGGAAGCCGATTAGGTGACGCGTAGCGATTTCATATTCCATACGCGTACCAGTCTTTTGTGGTTTCATCCCTTTAAAGACTGCTTTGCGTTGACCCATCTCGGTGGTCACCACCCCCACATATTGCTCAGGAACTTCAATCGTAATTAATTCCCAAGGTTCTTGAGTGACACCATCCACGGTTTTGAAAATAACTTCCGGGCGTGACACAGAAAACTCATAGCCTTCACGACGCATAGTCTCGATTAAGATGGAGAGATGCAGCTCGCCACGGCCAGATACAATAAACCCATCAGCTGTGGCACCTGGGGCAACGCGCAAACCGACATTAGTTTCAAGTTCTTTGGTGAGGCGTTCTAAAATTTGACGAGAAGTAGAAAATTGACCCTCGCGACCCACAAAAGGGGAGTTAGAGACCGAAAACTGCATTTGGACTGTGGGCTCAGAAATTGATAAAGCACCTAAACCCTCTTCCTTACCTAAGGTGGTTAAAGTATCGCCAATATGAGCTTGAAAGCCAGTTAAAGCAATAATGTCACCGACACTCGCTTCAGCCACTTCTTCTTTACCTAAACCTTTATAGGTAAACAAGTACTCCACTTTAGATTGACCGACTTTAGCATCATCACGCACGATCGAGAGTACCTCGCCTTTTTTGACTTTACCACGCCGAATACGACCAATCACGTATTTACCTTTATAGTCATCGGCATCTAAGCTGGTGATTTGCATTTGGAAACCACCCTCAATAGCGCCAGCGGGGGCGGGAATCTTATCGATAATGGTCGTAAAAAGCGGCTTCAAAGTCTCACTGTCAGTGATCCGCAACGCATGATCGGGAGTTGGCTCGGTAGTGAAACCGGCCACACCTTCGCGACCCACGGCATAAATAACCGGGAAATCGAGCTGGGACTCATCGTTGACGACGTCTAAAAATAAATCATTAATTTCTTCTAATACTTCAGTCACGCGTTGGTCTTTACGATCAACTTTATTAATCACCACAATTGGTTTTAAACCTTGCTCGATAGCTAGGCGCAACACATAACGTGTTTGAGATAACACACCTTCAGAGGCGTCAACTAAGAGCAAACAACCGTCAGCCATATTCAACACGCGTTCGACCTCACCACTAAAATCGGCGTGACCAGGAGTATCCAAAATATTAATTTTGTACTCACCCCAAATCACAGCGGTGTTTTTAGCCAAGATCGTCACGCCACGTTCGCGCTCTAAATCATTCATGTCCAAAATGGTGGTTTGTTGCATCTCACTTTGATGAGCCGCAAAAACGTTGGCTTGCTTGAGTAGACCATCGACTAAGGTAGTCTTACCGTGGTCCACGTGAGCAATGATAGCGATATTACGAAGGTTATTTTGAGAAAAAGGCATTCGGTTATTGTACCAGATTTCGGCGCACTACGGTTGAGTAAAGAATTAAAGAGTAAAGTAACTGAGTAATTCAGTAATTAAGTAACTAAGAAGGAGAATATGATCAATCATTTTACTAACTTAAGAATTTGGAAAAGCTCTCATAGTTTAGCTTTAGAAATTTATTATTTATGCGACAAACTGCCTATAAAAGAAAAGTTCACTTTAGAGAGTCAATTAAAAAGAGCTGTTAACTCAGTCAGTGCTAATATTGCTGAAAGTTTCGGCCGTAAACATACTAAAGACCGTATTAGGTTCTTGTATACATCGAGAGGATCAGCATACGAAGTGCAAAATCACCTCCTACTAATTCACAGTCTCAAATATTGCAATGATGGTGAAGTAAAAGACTTAATTCTCAAATATCAAGGCCTGACCAAAGGAATCAACACTTTGATCAAGAGTCTTCTTAACCAGAATCTTGAATGTAAAGATATTTAAAATTTATAAATTACTTAATTACTCATCCTATGAAAATCAGTGATCTACCCACTCATTCACGTCCCCGAGAAAAGCTAATCGAAAAAGGCATTACCGGTTTGACCTCGGCTGAAGTCTTCGCGTTAATTCTCCGTACGGGTTACCATGGCAAAAGTGCCGTCGAAGTCGCTCAACGCATTTTACGGACCTATACGTTGGAACAATTGAGTAAATTAAGCCTCACCGAACTCTCAGAAATTAAGGGGATTGGACCTTCGAGAGCATCCAACTTAATGGCGGCCTTCGAAATTGGGCGGTTGATTATCAATTATGATCATCAGGTCAGAATCAGTGCTCCTAAAGATATTTATCAGCTCTGTCAAAACTTACTTGCTAAGAAACAAGAGCATTTGGTGGCTTTTTACTTGGATGCCCGCAGCCAGTTGATTGCTCAAGAGACATTAACTGTCGGTACACTTACAAGTGGTATCGTCCACTCCCGTGAAGTGTTTGCACCGGCTTTGCGTCACCGAGCGGCGTGCATTATTTTGGCTCACAATCATCCTTCACAAGACACAGAGCCGTCTTTAGATGACATTCAAGCCACTGAAAAGCTCATTGATGCCGGTGATTTACTCGACATCCCCATCATTGACCACGTCATCGTCAGTCGCCGCGGCTGGACCAGCCTCAGAGAGCAAAAGTTGATTTAAAGTAGAGCGAGAAGTACACGCTAAGGAGCTCTTATTTAAGATGACCCAAATTGGCACCAAAACAGCACCATTTAGTGCTTAAAATGTGCAGTGGGAAGTTTCACCATCCACAGAGATATCTTAGCCTGTGTTACGAATTTTCAATACAACATAGTAGTGGTACTGTAATTCTTCAGGAACCACTAACTCACCTTCATCAGTTACCCAGTCCGTGGTAATTTCTCCAACGATTTCATTACTAAAGGTTATGGCCAATCTTTTAAGCGAGGCTTTAAGTAACAACAATCTGCTTTCACTCTCTAGATTAAATTCATCTTTGGGACATAGGGCTTGTTTAAGGATGTCTACTTCCAACCCCAGTGATCTTGATAAGTCTTGCAATTTTTGTTCCATATGGGCATCAATCAGCGTTTCAGCAGCTTGTTCTTCTCTTGCTTGCTGTTGAGCAACAAACGCTCGTTGTTCAGCCAATTGGCGTTGTAGTTGAACCGGGGTAAGACGTTGGTTCAAATATGCACTGGCCATTCTAGCTTGAATATCTGCTTCAATACTTGGTTCGCTTTCTGATCCTATTAATCTACCCATATCCTTTTCCTCCTCCCAAATTTTTAATCCTTTTTTAATATGTCTTCAACAATTGACTTACTCGGGTGAAAGTTCTAGTCTTAATAAGTTGTCTCCAGTTTGTACCCAAATAAAACACAAATATCTACTTTTCTGCGGCGCCCAAATGACTATAATTGAGACATGCCCGCACCCACCATCATTTGCCCCCACTGTCAAAAACCTATCTCAGTCGATGAAGCACTTAGCCATCAAATTAGCGCTAAACTCGAGGAACAATACCAAGCCCAGTTAGCCAAAAAAGACGAAGAGCTGACCAAAAGTAAGCAAGCTACTGCTGCTCAGCTCGCTAAAGTCCAAGCTGAAGCCGAAGCCAAGCTCATCACTCAACTCGCCGCTGAAAAACAAGCCGCCGAGCAAGCCTTCAAAAAGCAACTCGAGACTGAACTCAAAAAAACTCAGGAACAAGCCAAGAGTGAGGCTACTGAATCTGTCTCGAAAGAATTAACGCTCCTCAAACAGCAACTTGATGATCGCAATAAAAAACTTGATGAAGCTCGCCAACTCGAGCTTGATCTGCGCAAACAAAAGAATCAACTTGAAGACGACAAAAAAGCCTTCGAACTCGAAAAACAACGCCAACTCGATATGGAACGCGCCAAAATTAAAGAAGAAGCCGAGAAAAAAGCGGTTGAGATTCAAGAATTAAAGATGTTGGAAATGCAAAAACAACTCAATGACGCCCTTAAAGCCAATGAAGATATGCGCCGTAAACTTCAACAAGGTTCGCAACAAACCCAAGGTGAAGTCTTAGAGCTGGAGTTGGAAAACTTACTGCGCACCGAGTTTCCGATGGATGAAATTCAACCGGTAGCCAAAGGGGTCCGGGGCGCTGACGTTCTACAAATTGTCAAAGACCGGCAGGGTAAAGTCTGCGGTAGTATTTTATGGGAGCTCAAAAATGCTCAGTGGTCAGATAAATGGATTGATAAACTTCGCGAAGACCAACGCAATAGCAAAGCTGATTTAGCCGTGTTAGTGTCCATTAATGTTCCCCCGGCAATGAAAGATAAATCATTCATTTATCAAAAAGGCATCTGGATTGCCACGCGGCCGATTTGTACAGCATTGGCCCAAGCTTTACGTCTGCAGCTTAATCAAGTTCACACTACTAAATTATCTGCAGTGGGCAAAAATGAAAAAATGGAAGTCTTGTACCAATACTTAACCGGCACAGAGTTCAAGCAACGCGTCGAAGCTATTGTTGATGCCTTCAGTAATATGCAACAAGATTTGGAAAAAGAAAAACGTTGGTTCCAAACTAAGTGGAAACGCCAAGAGATGAATATTCGCCAAGTCCTTGACAGCACCTTTGGCATGTATGGTGATATGCAAGGCATCATGGGCGCTTCATTACCTGAAATCAAACAACTCCAACTCGAAAGTGGGGAAGATAACCAACAACTCAGCTTTACTTAAAGCGGCTTGTTTAGCGCATCATTCCAATCACTACTGCCATAGCTAATAGCTGAGCCACCTGGTAACCCGTACTTAAGAAAAACAAACTCCATGATTTGTTTTCGTAAATGACTTGGGTGATTTGAGTAGGAACGATAAACCCTAACCAAGCTAAGAAGGCAAACATAGCTGTGGGTCGTACGCCGCCCATCAAAAAGGTTTGCGAAAACCAGACTAAAATTAAGGCTTGTAAAAGAGTAGCGGCAAAACTACTGCCCATAATTCCAGCCATGCCGCGGGCTTTGGCTTTAGCCATATCCTTAGCAGTAACTTTCATTAACTTCATCCACATGTTCCCAAACAACACAGGTGAGTACCACACCATGCCAACTGTAAAACTGGCGAGAGCTGCTACAAATGCCATCACTAAACTATATGTTTCAAACATACATTCTCCCATAGTTATATCTGAGTAATTATTTGGTAAATCAAGATTTACTGCAAGATGCGGAAAATATGTATTAAAGTGAGGTGAGTGCGGCGAGTTGATTCTGAATACTAAATGGCTCGACATCGGATAAATTATTCACTCCAGCCATCATCATCGCAATCCGGTCAATTCCCATCCCTATCCCAGCATATGATGTGCCACGCTCACGCATCAAGCGTAAGGCAGTGAGAAAACTTTGATCATAGGGATGTGTAGCTAACCCTTGTTTTTGCCGAGCTTGAGCCTCATTTTCGAAACTAGTTTGAATAGCTTCTACATCCAAGTTTTCATTGTTACCGTTGGCAATTTCAATACCATTGATAAAAGCCTCGAAACGCTCAGCCAAATAAGGTTTGGCAGCATTTACTTTGCAGAGGGGAGAGAGACGACGAGGAAAATCTACCAAAAAGAAAGGCTGAGTAGGTAAGTAAGGCTCTACTTCATTTAAGAAAAGTTGGTCAAAAAGTTGACTCCAGGTGGCATTCTCTACATGATAACCTCGTTGCTGCATTAGCGTTTGGAGCGACTCATCTTCTAAAATACTTTTCATATCAAGGTGTGCATGTTGAGAAAACAACTGCTCCATAGATAGGACCGGCCATTTTTTTTCGAAATCAATGATGGTTTCTTCCAGTAATAAAGTCAGCTGAGAATCATCTTGTATATACTCAGCCACCCGGAGCTTCACAAATCGCAACAACTCTTCCACATCTGCCATGATGTCTGTATACACAGCATCCTCACGGTACCACTCCAGCATTAAAAACTCGGGATTGTGTCGCGAACCGGCCCCTTCCATATTCCTAAAACACTTACCAATCGCATAACAATTACCACTACCTTGGGCTAACATTTTTTTGAGGCCGCTTTCCGGTGAGGTTGATAAATAAAATGTTCGCTCTTCACCGAGTGGCTTCCAAGTGGAAGAAAATGAAAAGATATTGGGTTCTAAAGGAATTGCTACATTGAAAGTGGGCGTAATCACTTCGTGGAACTGTCGTTGATCAAAAAAAGTGCGGATGGCCTTAATGACTACTTCACGAATAAAAACTGGTTGTAAATTTGGCTTAGACATTTAAGCTTCCAGTAATTGTAAATATTGTTTAATCCCACACATAAATTCTGGTTGACTGCAGCCTAAACAATTTTTAAAGGTATTAGTTAGGGACCAGGTTTTGACCCGAGCAGTAAGTTTATCGACCAACAACTGCGGATTTTCTTCAATACTGCCCAGTGAGGTGACGCCTTCACAACACCCAAAAACTTTGCCGTCAGACATGACTGCAATTTGATAGCACCCTAACTCTTTGGGAGGAAAAACATTGCGCGTTTTAATCACGTCTACCATTTCATCAGGGGTTAAAAAATCAAACCCATTTGTTTCACCCACGATATTAGAGACAGGGTGGTGCATTAGATAAGCCGGTGGTTTACGCGGATGGTAGGTGATGGTGGGTAAAAATCCTAGCTCTTTTTTTAAACTGGCTTCAAAAGCGTCAATGTTGGCTAAACTTTGTTTGGTCAAAATTGAAAAAACTTCTAAGTGAAAACCCAGCCGGTGGGCTTTTTTCATAAACTCAAGACTTTTGCGGAAATTACCTTCTCCCCGATTCGCATCGTGATAACTCTCTACGCCATCCAAAGAAACAATCAGGTTAATAAAGTTAGGCTGCCGAAGCTTATCCAGCTGATCAAGAGTCCCATTAGTGATAACTTGGACAAAGATACTTTGATCAACTAAAGTGTTCACAAGCTCAGGAAAACTGACTAAAGCAAAAACTTCTCCCCCACAAAAAGTGATAGTTTCTACCTTTTCCACTGCTTGATAACGATTCACGAAGTCAAGAATGGTTGCATTTGGTAAAATAGGGCTAGTTTTACGTGTATAACAGATTTTGCACTTCAGATTACATTTTTCCAGAGGATTAATGTATAAATGATGGAGAACATTTTGTAGATGGTCAGTAACTCGTTGGTTTAACATACCGAAGAGTTATCCTATCTCATCTTGAGATTTATCTCAAGTCGACAGGCTTATTATGAATAACCAACCCAAACTTCATGCCTATTTAGCTCATCTTGGACTGGCTTCACGCCGCAAAGCTGAGGAAATGATTGCCCAGGGACGAGTGTGGGTAAACAACCAGCGCGCCACGGTGGGGGATCGCGTCACTCCCGGCCAAGACAAAATTGAAGTCGATGGCAAAAACGTCTCTCAACGCCAAACTGAACCGTTGACATACTACCTCGTCAACAAACCGATTGGCTATATTTCTACTGCCGATGATGAGCTGGGGCGTAAAACGGTCTTATCTCTTATTCCAGCGAGCAAGGAACGCTTGTACCCCGTGGGCCGGCTCGATAAAGACAGTGAAGGCCTGATGTTACTCACCAATGATGGTGACTTAGCTTACCGGATGACCCACCCCCGCTTTGAGATTGATAAACTCTATAAAGTCTTAATTAATGCTGAACCCACCGAAAAAGCCTTGGATTTTATCCGTCGCGGCGTCAAACTCGGTAGTACCTTTACTAAGCCCGCTGAAGTGGAGCTAGTGAACGTGGTTGATGAAGGCGCCTGGCTGGAAATCAAAATTCATGAAGGTAAACAACACCAGGTCCGCCGCATGCTGGAACGCGCTGGGTATGACACTGTGCGCTTAATCCGTCTGCAAATGGGCCCGCTGACTCTCAAAGACCTGCATGGCAAACGGTTTCAAAAACTAACCGATGAGCAAGTGATGAGGTTAAAGAAGGCAATTGGGTTAAACTAATACTCTAATGAGAGTGATCATGCTGATGTCCGCTTCGAGCACCCATCAACTTTTTTAACTCTAACTTCTCAGCTGCATAAGCCGCCAAACCGGTCGCAATTGGCACCGCTAACACTAACCCAATTGAGCCTACCAATGTTCTGACTACTTCTTCAGCAATAATTTCATTATTTAAAGTAACCCAAAAAGGGATATCTTTATTAATAGTGAAGAGAATGAATAATGGTAAGTTGGCTCCTGCATAAGCCAAGACTAAAGTATTAACTAGTGAGGCCACATGATCTTTGCCAACCGATAAACCCCGCGCATACAGCTCTTCAAATCTCAGCTTACTATTCACGGCTTTAAGTTGAAAAACAGTGGAAATTTGAGCAATACAAATATCATCTAAAATACCCAGAGTCCCTAGTAAAATTCCTCCCAGCAATAAACCTTGTAAATTAATCTTGGCTGTATCGCCAAATTGCAAAAAGTAGGCTTCTTCGCTACCCAGACCGGCAAATTGACCAAACCTAACTGCCACTGCCGACAAAATCGCCACCGAGAGTAAGGTGCTCAGCATTGAAACCAGCGCCAAGTGCGAGTGCCAATTAAAACCATGAGATAAATAAATGGTAATCGTGGCAATCGCCCCTGCTCCTATTACACTAACTAGAGTTGGATTCACGCCACTTAAAATCTGTGGCACAATAAATAATGACAAAATGGCTAAACTAATGGCCATACCAATGATCGATAATAAACCCTGCCAACGGGCTACTACGATCACTAACAAGAAAAAACCCATCCCTAACCAAGCTAAGATGGGTAGGCGAAAGACGTCAGCCACCACGTACTCAGTCTGCCCCTCATCCACACTTTGCTGGGTGACAATAATCTGCGCACCAGGGGCCAATAATTGCGAAGCATTTAAAGGTTGAAACTCAGATCCAACCGCAATACGCACGCTGGTATCTTTGCCCTCTAATTTAACTTCAATAACTTGGGTATAAAAAACCTGGTCGTCACTTGGTAAAGCATTTTGCTCAACAATATTTGTTACGGTGCCACGATGGTAGGGAAGTGCCATAGCTTTATTGTCTCACGCTGACCAAGCTTCACCAAGTCAGGATCTTTTAATTTTTTTTTAATTTATCCGGATTATAGTGCGTATTTATGACACCTCCTCTAGAAAAACCACCTCAAATTTTATTGATCGAAACTAATTTACTGAATGCTGAGTTAATTCAGGTAACTCTCCAGCGCAAGTTTGAGCAGTTAGAACTCATCATTGTCAGTACGTTTAATGAAGCCCAGCCGTATTTAAACCCCCAGCTCGATATCATTCTCTGTGAGTGGCAAAGCTCTCTAGAAATGATTGGGATTTTAATTTTGAACGAACTCCAACAACAACAGCTAGACATTCCCGTCATTGTCCTCACGGCCTATCACGTGCCAGAAATTCAAGCTGAGTTAAAAACAATTAATAATGACCGCTCACAGCCCTTGATCCTCGCCGGTTTATTTACCAAAGCTGAGTTAAGCGAAGCCACTCAATTGATTAAAAATTTACTTACTCCACCTGCTAACTCCCAAACGTAAATGCAAAGGCTTTAATACCAGGACTGAGTACTAACTCGAGGGTAGCATTTTCCAGTAATTCAGGTGATTTAACTAGTTTATATAAGCGGTGCTCAGCTACGCTACCTTTTCCATCGGGGCTCACGTCTTCACCCAAAAATTGTAACTGTCCGTTCACCTTCACTAAGAACTCAGTTGGATGATCTGCCCCCATCACTAAATAGACTTCTTTACCGGTAAACTGTAGACGCAAGGTAGCAGGAGCTTGGACCGGCTCGGTGTATTCGCGCGTGATGCGCCATTGACCATCAAGGGTCCAGTAATGCGTATCCAGCGGCACAGCCTGATATCCTTTGACCCCATCTTTTTTTAAATCAAAACTATTCGCAAAAAATTGGTGGCGGACATAGCCTAGATAAGTCTCTGGTGTTTGATATCTGTGAAATGAAGGCTCGGCACTTTCAGTAAGCGAATTGGAAACTGAGCTTGAACCTGCTTCTTTTAATAGAAACTGAATTGCTGCCTCAGTCTCATCATAAGCTCCTTCACCGGAGTGAAAGTAACGGATGTTTCCTTGAGCATCAATTAAATACTTAGCTGGCCAAAAGCGGTTTTCATACGCCTTCCAAATTTTAAACTCATTATCTTGAACCACGGGGTATTTGAGCTCAAAGTCCGCAATCGCCATCTCCACATTGGTAGTTTTTTTCTCAAACTCAAATTCAGGTGTGTGCACACCGATAATCACTAAACCTTGATCGGCATACTTTTCATGCCAACCACGCAAGTAGGGCAGCGTCCGAATACAGTTGATACAAGAGTATGTCCAAAAATCAATTAAAACGACCTTACCTTTTAACTCAGCTAAACTCAATGGAGCGGAGTTTAACCATGAGCCACCTTCAGTCACATCAGGAGCTGGTTTTCCTGGCTGGCTCAAACTCTGTGGCAGACGAAAGCCAAATTGATCCCCTGTTTGGTCAGGAGCTTGAGTTCCATCTAAGCGTCGCAGTTGCTCTTCCACTTGTGGCGTAGCTTCAAAACGAGTTAAACCTACTCCATAGCCAGGAAAAGTACTCAGTACCCAGGTTTGGAACTGTCGATCCCAGTTCATAAAAAGAGCTACCGCGATCGCAATCATCACCACTCCAAAACCTTTTTGAATTCGCGCCGTATTCCTCAGCAGCCAAGGCACACGTTGTAATAAAGCTCGGCCACCATAAGTAATTGCCAACATGGGTAAACCAGTCCCGAGCGCATAGGCTAGAGTAATGATCACTGCTAAGAATGTCACCTCACTCGTCAATGCTAAAGTAATCACCGCTGCTAAGATTGGCCCTACACACGGGGCCCACAAAATACCTAAACTGACTCCCACAATCATCCCAGCTATGAAGCCATCTTGTGTATTCTGCCTTGGGAGCAAAGTGCTTAACCGCGAAAAAAGTTTTTCCATCACTACTTGCACCTGAGGCAATAACAATGCCACCCCAAAGACTGCAATTACCCCTACCGCCAATAACCGCAACCAGTCAGGAGAAACACCAGTCGCTTTTACCAAACTAGACAGCGCAAGGGTAAGAAAAGTAAAACTCAGTACAAATCCCGCTACAATTCCGAGGGGTCGGCGATGCCCATCACCCACTGATCCGGAGAGAATAATTGGTAAAACAGGCAAAATACACGGCGATAAAATAGTGACCACACCAGCTAAAAAAGCAAATGTTACCAAGATAATCATGCATTTAGTATGGGACAGTGACAGCTAAATCACAAGCTTAAAACTAGGTGATTAGCAGCTATTGACAAAGACTGCTAACAATGGTGTATAATTCTGGCAGTCGACTAAATAAACTGCTAATTTAAACCTGCTTTAGCCTGGAAAGGCACAGGTAGAAAGGATACACATGTCACTAGTACGCTTAAACCCTTTGGTATCTACGCTTAACCGCTGGCCCAATATTTGGGATGATGATTTCTTTTCTGATCTCAATACTGCCAGTCATAACTTAGACGTCTACGAGACTGATGATGAAGTGGTGGTCAAAGCCAATGTCGCCGGCGTTGCTGCGGACAAGGTAGATATCACCTTCGAAAAAGGCGTGTTATGGATCAAAGCAGAGGCCGAAGAAGAAAAAAGTGATAAACAAAAGAAACACTACAGCAAATCTTCATGGAACTATTCATACAAGATTGCTGTTCCCGGAATGCTTGATTTCAATCACGAACCGCAAGCCACCGTCACCGATGGAGTCGTCACCATCACCTTCAAAAAAGCCGAAGCAAGCAAACCACGCAAGTTGCAGGTCAAAGCAACCGCTAAATAAAGCATCTAAAATTTGACCACAGAGCTGGACAGAAGCTAAAACACCTCCCGTTTGGGAGGTGTTTGTGTTACAAAAAAATTTAATCGATCAAACTCAGATAGTGCTGACGCAACCCACCAGTGTCACTTTCTGAGCCATCAATTAGCATTACTTTTAAACGAACGCTTTCACCCTTATTTTTTCTTTGTAAACCCATTAAAGCACTTAATAAAATACTAATATTTTCTAACTCAGATTGATTGCGCTTAGTATTGATGCACATTAACAAAGTTCCCACAGGAGCTTCAATAGTTGCAGGAATTACTACTCCATCTTTTAAATCTCCTGCTTTAATATGGTCGGCTAAATTCTGCAAATCGTAACCTCTTAAACATAAATTACTGGCAAAATTAAAACCCAGCTCTTCTAAAAAGTTTGAAATATGTCGAGAGCGATGAATCCCACCAAAACAAACAACAAATAAATCTTTCCACTCAGATTTAAGCAAATCAATAACCTTGCCTTGATATGCAGCATATACGAATGCGTACCAATCTTCTGCAGTCACCCATGAGATCTCAACGCCACTTAACTCATTTGCCAATAACTCTTTATAGAGTTTGAGTGCCTCAGAATTTTCAGGTAAAGGCTTTAAGTTTAACGGTGGTAATTTGCCTGCCGCTGACTCTGCATTAATCATAATTATTCTATTTCCTTGTGTTACTCAGAATAGCATACTATTCAAAATAACGCCCCTTAAATGTATATACCACCATCCACGCCACTACAGCGGCGCTGGCAAAAATTATCCAAGAGTTAAAAGAAATGGCAGCACCTAAAAAATAAAAGACTGGTAACGTAGTCACCAAATGCGACAAAAAGTAACCGGTGATAAAGGGCATATACTTAAAACCAATTAAACTGGCTCCCCATGCCAACCCGTCTGACAACATGCCTCCCAAAGCAAATCTTAAAAAGATTGAGGCTTCGACTTGGTTGCGATCCTTTAGTTTAATTGACCGAACTTTATCCGCCACAGCTTCACCAATTATTTTTTTGATCAGCGTATACCCGTATTTTCTACCTAAGAAAAAGACAATACTGACTCCGATGGTACCTCCCACAATGTCTAAGGCGTAGGCAGTTTTCCAACCTAAAAAAGGGAGCGCCGCCAAAGTAAATGCCGACCCCGGAAGAGGTGCATAAATAATGCTAAAAATCTTCAAGCTTAAAATGGCCAAAATATAGAGTGGCCAATAGGATTGGACTGAAGCTTGTAAACTCAAAACCCAAGGAGACTGAGCGGCTACTTGTAAGAGGAGAGCCGGGAAAATGAGAGCTGTGACTAATATGATTTTTGTTACTACATCGAGAATTTTTGTCATGGCTCATAGCTCGGTAGTTTATAATAGTTGTATGCAAAAAGAAGTAGTTATAAATACAGCAAAAACTAAACTTTTAGAAAAACCTTTTGATATTGCTCACGATATCTTTCATCATTATAAAGTATGGGAAAACATTTTGATAATCATGCTACAAGAAGGTCTAAACCTAGATGTGGATAAACTAGAGATAGCTTGCTGGTGGCACGATTATGAGCGTGGATCTACTGAACATAAAATTCTTACCTCCACCATGGTCGGAGCTGGTTACCCTGAAGACTATATTGAGGCAGTTAAACAGTTGATAAATACTCATTCTTTTCATGATCAGCACTCTGATGATGATGAAGCCAAAGTACTTTTTGACGCTGACAAGCTGGAGTATGTGAACATGGGTAGGCTAATGTGGATGGGTGAGGGAATCCTTAAAGGTGATTTAGATACCAATCAAGGCAGAAAATACGGACACGCTTTAAATGAGAGAATTTACCAAGTCGTGCAGCTTCTCCACTATCCTACTACTCGCTTAATGATGGCCAACAATATCACTAACTTATTGGTTGCTTTACCCACATGTCAGGAAAAATATAAAGACTTCATGAGAGATGTAACGGCAGATGAACTACTCAAAGCCCACCAGTATCTTCAGTCTTATTCCGCTAACTCTAAACTATAAATATCTAAGACAGCTGCCGGACCAAAATCACCGTAGCAACTATCTTGAATACACTGCTGTCGTCTATACGTAAATTTCCCACGGATATTTTTGACCTTTTTACCGTTGATTGGTTCTAAATCTACCTGACTTTTACCCACAGTGATGCGAAAAAAACCTCTTTTATCCCTATCTTCATCCATGAGTACACCGGTTCCCTTATACTCCACACAAAAGCCATAATCGTTGAAACTACTCGGCACATCCATACCTTGCAGACTCGGACAAGACTGAGTAATTCGATATTCGGCTTGAGAATTATTTAACGGGAAAAAAGTGGGAGGACCTTCAGTTATATAAGCAAAAATAAACCAAGCAATAACTCCCAAGATAATAAGCGGCGGAATCGCTAATGCCAGTTGTAATTTGGTTAATCGTGACTGAAAGCGAACGCGGTGGAGCATTACAGGTAGTATAGCCTATATAACATCACCTAATATGGACCGACGTGTAATAATCCCTTGTTGAAAGGCCAAAACACCAATCACCGCATGCGAAAGGGAAACGAGTGGTAGGTTGGGAATGAAAAAGTATATCACGCTCCAAATTAATCCCATAAAAAATGTCCCTTGCATCAAATTGAGATCATCAAATACTAAGTGGGCAATCCAAAACAAGGCCGTAGAAACTCCCACCATAGAAATAAAACTTAAAGCCTGACTCTCAGCTAAAGAATAATATACAAAACTTCTAAATAAAAATTCTTGGGCAGGAGCAGAAATAATCGCGTAAAAAACGATCAGCGCTTGCCCTCCGATAAAAATATTGGCAGGTTTGCCATGATAAAAATGTTTATTTAAGTACAGTATCACCAAGCCACAGATAACTGTCATCAGCATATAGATACCTATCTCTGTGAGAGAAGGCATCATCATGCCTAGTTCACGCCAGGTTGGTTGTGAATACCAAGTCAAAGCCGCTGATAAAATCACCAAAAATATGAGACAAGTGTAGCTAAACTTAAGAGGAAGAAATTTAAACTTTATCGCCAGCAAAGTAGACACACTTACAATGGTAAAAGCCTCAAATAAAAATGTGTACAGTTCAGTGGTCATCATGACAAATTATAATTTAGTAGCATCAGAGCGTTTGACTCTTACTAACTCAGTCATAAGATTGGTGCTTACATACGCTAAAACATCACTATCAGGGTTATAGAGTTCTATCATATCCAAATCTGTCCGATCAAAAACACGAGCCCCACTCATCTTTTTTCCCTTTGATAATTCATCTTTAAGGTGCTTATATTCTTCAGGCTCTAAGTAAAAATCTACATCACCCACGTGGTGACGATAAGGGTCAGGTTTGCGAATATACAAATAGGTATAGCTTGTCTCTGGCATATCTCCCTCGGCTGGAATGATGATTGGCTGGTGTAAACGGAAATACTTTTGATTGAAGTTATCAGATGCCACAGTGAGCTCTTTTCTTAATTGAATTAATGTTTCATATTCCTCATCATAATGACAAAACACGCCTATATTGCCTGCATTAGGCAAGTAATAACCAAATGATTGCTGACAAAGTTTGTAGCATTCCACATGAATGTGCTTAATAGCAGCCATTAATTGTGAGTGATTGCTAATAGGGCTAAAGCGATAGAGTTTCATAATAAAATTTAGATATTACTAGTTCCAAATGTCACAGCATAACCTCCCACTCTTACTTCATTATCAATCTCAACGTAAATCTTTCCCGGCTTGTTCATTATATAACCTTGCTCAATCACAAATGTATTCTTATTAGAAAGGTGGTGATGCACAGCATAGGCACCAAGCGCTCCGCCGGCAACCCCAGTAATGGGATCTTCATTAATACCGGCTAAAGGATTGAACTGCCGCGCATGAAAGTCAGAATCATGATCGATAGGATCAGTAGTAAAAGGATAGAAACCCTTGACGCCATGTTGTTTGCAGTATTCAGCAATCTCTTTAAGCTGAGGTTGGATAGCAAACAATTGCTCACGTGATTTAATGGGAATCATCAATTTGGGGCTACCCGTGGAAACCGCTTGAGTAGGATATGCCAAGTCTAGGTCTTCAGATTTTAGTGCCAGTAAAGAAGCCACTTTGTCATTATCATCTATAATTTGAAAGAATTCCGGCTGTGGCTGAGTCATTACAATCAACCCATCTTTATAAACAGTGACTGATAACAATCCCGCTTTTGACTCTTGGATAATAGTCACACTGTCCTTACCATCTACATCAATTACATTAGCTTCCACCAAAGCATGAAACGTCGCAATCGTAGCATGGCCACACAAATCAACTTCCTGAGTGGGTGTAAAAAAACGGACTTTAAAGTCTGCCTGATCTGATTTCTGAACAAAGGCTGACTCCGAAAAACCCAACTGAGCAGAAATCTCAAGCATCTGCTCATCTGTCAAACTATTTGCATCTAAAACCACGCCTGCGGGATTACCCTCAGCTTGATTACGAGTGAAGGCTTTGACAAGTTTTACTGTTAGGGACATGTTTTTATTATACCGGTTTCAACTCAAAAGAATTGGATTTAAACTTCTTTAGTTAAATCGCGAAATAAGAAACTTAAATATTAAGTAACCTGTAATCATCGATATGATTGTTGATATAAAAGTACCTAAGAATATTCCCACAGGTATATACGTCAACCTTACTGAAACTGAATAAACAATAATACTGATAGAAGCTAACATGGCACTTTTTGCCAAGCTTTTACAAAATTCAGCTCCATGAGACAGATAAGCGATAGTCAAAGTACTTGTAAACATCACCGGGAAGAGAGCCATTACACCTCCTAGCACTGGTCCCCCAACTTTTCCTAAAACAATTGATAAAACAATAATTAAACCACTCAGTAAACCTCGTGAAGCTACAGCCAAAGCGGAATACGTTAACCTTTTCCCCTCCACGACTTTAACCTCAACAATATATTCCATGTAAAAAAATGACAGTGAAGTTAAAAGAAAATAACTGAAAAAACTTAAAAAATAGTTGTGAAAGGACCCAGACAATGCAATAAAGGTCAGTATTGCCCAACTTAGTATTGAAATACACAAAGCTCGTATAAGTCCCAAAGGTAAAGATGCTACAAAAATGGCTAGAAATAAGCTTCCAATGCCGCCAATTAAAGGAATAATCGAGGTAGCGGCGATCGCTGCCTGAGGAGATTGCGTCCAACCAATAAAAAATAACCCAAACAAAAGTGTCGAAGGCAAGCCAGTAACAAGGCCACCTATCTTAGGACCTAGTTTATCTGCTAAATATGTGGCCAGTATTACCCAGGACCCACCAATAAGAAAAGCCAACACTAATTTTATTAGAAAAAGAGTATCCATTATCTAGATTTTTAGGATGGTGACAGTGCTTTAGCTCTGAGCGGGTGAAGGGAGTCGAACCCTCGTCACCAGTTTGGAAAACTGGAGCTCTGACCGTTGAGCTACACCCGCAAGAGTTGTATTGTACCTAGTTTCATGCGGAAACTCTAGTATCTGTGATTACTTATATACCTACTTCTGCCGCCTGATAAACTCAAGCGTCGCAAACTCAATTGGTTTAAGGTGGTGAGCTGACCGTGGCTGGGTAGGGTAGTCGTGTAAATATTCTTGGAGAGCAGTGATTAATTTGCCGGCTAGGTAAGATTCCGGAACTAGGGGATGGACGTAATACTTGCGGCAAGTTGCCGGACGATTACCTAAGCGTTCAGCCACCACTTTAATTGTTTGAACTATATTTCTTTTCAATTGAGCTTCTTCCTCACATGGCTCACATGCTTGGAATTGTTCCGTGGCCAGCGTCGTGCCACCCCACGTCCGGAAGTCTTTAGCGGTGATGTCAGCATTCGTTAGAGACTGCAGGTAGTCATTGACGTCACCTGAGTGAATGGCGTGGTGCTGACCATTTTCATCTAGATATTGAAACAATTGATAACCAGGAATTTCTTGGCTGGCTTTCACAATTTTCACTAAGCGTGGATTATCAACAGTGATGACGTGATCAACACCACTTTTACCGCGGAAATCGAAGACTATTTCGGTGGATTTTATCTTGGCATGTTTATCTCGCAGCGTCGTGAGGCCATATGACTTATTTTGTTGGGCATATTCTTCGTTACCAATTCGAATTAATGTCGTTTCCATCAACGCCACAATTGCGGCAATCACCTTTTGCTTACTCAAGCCCGAATCGCGCAAATGACCAGCTACGGTTTCCCGAATATTGGGTAACTGTTCACCAAAAAACACCATCTTATCGAATTTGTGTTGTTGTTGATGTTGTGACCACTCAGGATGATAACGATATTGTTTACGGCCTTTGCTATCGTAACCAGTAGCTTGTAAATGAGTACGCGGATCGGGCGAAATCCAGACATTTTGCCAAGCGGGAGGAATGACTAAGCTTTTGATACGCTCCAAGGAAACAGGGTCTATAATGCGCTGTTGGGATTCATCTAAATAAATGAAGTGCTGACCCTTTTTTTGCCGTTGGAAACCGGAGGGTCTTTCTGAGAGATACGTAATTGTAAAATTTGACATCAATACTATCCTCTATAACGTTATTTCATAAAAATGGCTCGTAACTGTCGTCGTAACGCACTCGTAAAAGCTTCATCAAATTTATTTTTGGCTATATATTTTTCTATGCCGGCACGCCGACGCTGAACCCGTGGCTGGTCATCCGAATCTGCTGAGGTCAACGATCTCGACTGGCGAAGCTCGTTTCTAGCCTTATTAAAGTAATCATAATGCTCGAGCTGGTTCTCAATAATTGGAATATATTTAGTTGCATTAAACACGGAAAAGCCTGGGAATTGCTGATGAAGAAACCTTAAGGTATTCAAAGTTACTGCATTAGCATTTCGTTCTTTATTTGATTTTGTGAAAATATTCTGAGCTTTCTCATACTCACTAATGGCCGCATGGCCATTTTCATGTAGGTTTTTAAAGATAGTTTCCCAGCTCTCTCCCACTTTAACAGAGTTTAATACTTTCCGACCATAGATATCATGCTCCGAACTAATATCAGCAAACGTGAGTAAGTTTTCTCGGGGTTCTCCCAAACGAAAACGTAGTAAATCTATGCTGTTTTCTTCCAAATCATCAGCAACTAATAAATGTTCTAAATGAAAGGCGAGTGGTTGCCCATGATAAATTCCTGATGAACCAATTAATCCTGGTTTTACAATTGCCTTCAAATGTGAGCCTAACTCTAAAATAAAAAAAAGCTCTCCTTGTTTTCTTAATGCTCCCAGACAAGGCAGTGGTTCAACAGTGGTTCTGTCCATCACCGTCAAAGTGTCACTATGTTCAGTCTCTTGATAGCGGGAGATCAATTGATATTGTTGATCAAACTCTGTTACCTCACCCTGAACATTACCTAATGATTCAGGTTCAAAACCGAGGGTATTTACTACCTGCTCAAAACTACCCCTCAGCAACTCCGGACTAGCCAGTTTAGCTGGGGAAGTCTCAAAAATACTTATTTCTGAAGATGCCGTAAACATACTAGCCTTAGAGTACCATTTTTAGCCGAGCCGACTCAATTGATAATCTTTATCTCCCAAGAAACCCGTCACTTCCGGTTTGATGATGCTGTCATAATCTATCAATAAAGCTGAGCGAATCGCAAACAACCCATGTTTAAAAATAATTTTATCTAAAGCTGCGGAGAGTTTTTCACGCTGATGCCATTCTGGCCACAGTACTTGCGGCATTTCCCCCCAAGGGTGTAAGCCTGTGAGACGGACGCTGCACTTCACAATCGGAAACGTGCGCTGCCAGGGTTGGTACAACTGGTAATAAATTAAATCAAACATTTCCTGAGTATGCCGTACAGGGTGTGGAGTTTTCATTTCTCGCCCCCAGCGTTGGCCATTGTGACCGCGTAGAGAAATTCCTACCCGCCAGCCTGCTAAGTTGAGCTTGCGGACCTTATAAATGACTTCATCAATCAAGTTATAGAGAATGCGCTTAATCGTATCTTCATCGTTCCACAATTTGTAACAGGTCAGTGATCGACCCACCATTTGCATATGAGCCACCCGGCGCGGTTGGTTGAAAAAATGAGGTTCTTCACCCTGACCGATCTTACGCAACTGCACTGACCAAAACGGTCCAAACTCCCGTTCTAGTTCAGTATCAGGAATAAAATTAATTTGAAAAGGAGTGGTGACTCCAAATCGCTGTAACCGCTCAGCTAAACGAAACCCTACTCCACACACATCTTCAAAACCCACCCGAGCTAATAACGCGTCTTTATTATCTGGAGTAACCTCGGTAATGCTGCCTTTTGGTGACACCTCACTGGTCATTTTTGCCAGCAAACGGTTGTGACTGATACCGACATTACACGTTACCCATTCACCGAGCGTGTCTTTGATTTTGGCTTGTAACAAGCGCGCAAAATCCCAGGCATCAGGGTATAACGTGCGTGAATACGTCAGATTGATAAATGCTTCATCGAGGGAAAAAATGTCAACATCGGGACTTAAAGAATCAAAGAGTTTTTTTAAGCGTGTGGTAGCAGAGAGATAAAGATCAAAATTGGCTGGTACAGTCATAAGGTCAGGTGCTAAACGTAAGGCTTCGGTTAAGTAACAACCCGTTTTGACACCAAGTTTTTTAGCTTCCTTAGATGAAGCAATTACACACGTACGACCTAAATCCTTCACCACTCCAATCGGCTTACCTCTCAGAGCGGGATTTTCTTGTTGCAAGAGCGTGGCAAAGTAAGAGTTGATATCGACGTGCACCCAACGGGCAGGAGGACCCTGAGCGTCTGGTTCAATAAGGGAAAGTGGCTTTACAAAACTCATCACACTCCTTCCTCTACCCATACTTCTTCTAACATCCAAAACTCCCCATCACGGTGGAACAAAAGTCGATACAGATTTCCTTTGACTAAAACTGAGTAAAGACGGCGCTTAACTCCCCCATCTTTAATATCAGCAATCGAAGTAATTTTTTCTACTTTCAAGACTCGATCTCGCCATTGGAATTTAACAGGTTTAAAGGTAGAGTGAGAGTAGACCCCAATCACGTCAATCTTTTCGTGAATTGTTTGGTACATAGTCCTATGGTAACACGAAGAATCCCCGAATCGTCAACCTGGCAGTTAGTGCTACTTTACTTATCTAAACCGCTCATAGTAGGTCTCATTAACTTAGCGTTAGTACTAATAATTGGGGCAGTTCTGCAGCGTCTCCAGGTAGTGACAATGCTCACCGGCGGTCAGCCTTTACCTGACTTCGATGCCTACTATGAAATAGTCCGCCAAGTATGGCTGGGAAACCATCCCTATCGCATCTCCACAATGCAGACTTTAGGCCCACCCCTAGTGATTGTGCCCTTTTTGCCATTTGGCTTGATATCTATTGAACTGGGGCGAAGTTTCCTGACTTTACTCAGTTTGGGCTCAGTGGGAGCAACAGGATGGAGGTTGGCAGGAACATGGACTAAAAACCATCGTTCTCGCCTCACAGGAAGCTTGGTGTTAGTAGTGATACTACTGACTTCATTTCCGGCTCGGTTTACGTTGAGCATGGGTCAACCCAATTTAATTATCGCGTGGTTGGTGACCTTGTTTTTAACGACGGATAACCAGTTTAAAAGGGGAGCTAGCTTAGCTTTAGCAGCGATTATTAAAACGTTTTATGGATTCCCAGCCTTGAGCCTGCTGCGATTTGATGGAAAGAGTTGGGTGAGTTTTTGCTTGGTTTTTGGATCAGTGTTGTTACTCAGTTTGCCATGGATTAGGCCGCATTATTATCTGGATTTTGCTACTCAGAACTTTGTAAGTCTGGTAACTAGTACTCAACCTGCAGTTGATATGGATTACTATAATCAATCACTAAAAAGTACTTTTGGTCGATTTAACGCAATTGATTTTTACCAGCCAGCCATGGTGGGGTTCTTGAGTGTCAGTAGTCTGTATTTATTAATGCGCAAAAATTACCCAGCTGCCATTGTCCTGTCGCTGATTTTGTCACCAGTGATTTGGATTCATTATTTTGTGGTCTTATTTCCGGTGATAGTGGGGTTAGGGGCGATCGTTAAAGAAGGGTATTACCCACTGCGACCAAAACTATTTTTAAGTTTAGTCCTGTTTGTAGCGAGCTACCTGTGGTGGACAGAGTTTCCCTGGATACACCAGGCCTCAAAAAATATCTTTACTGCTTTATTAGCCAGTCATTATTTGATCAGCGCCGGGTTGGTTTTAGGATTATGCGTGGGAATGGAGCATACTCTTCCTCACGGTCTCAATTTCCTAGTGACACAAAATGGTACTAAAAAAGACACTCATTAGAGCGGCCTCACTACCAGATTTCCCTTTTAACCTTGTTAAAAAATAGTATATAATCCGTGAGTGTTAGCCTCGATGGCGGAACTGGTAGACGCGCGAGACTTAAAATCTCGTTCCCGCAAGGGAGTGTGGGTTCGATTCCCTCTCGAGGCACAAGGCTAACTACACTTTAACATCCTAATCATTTTTCCACTCGGGGAGTAGCTCAGATGGCTTAGAGCGCGCGCTTTGGGAGCGTGAGGTCGCAGGTTCGAGCCCTGTCTCCCCGACACAGTAGGGTTGTTTTTGAAATTTAAAGAATTCTTCATCGACCTGTAACTTGTTCTCGTCGTCACATGTATCTTGTAAGAATGAATTTTCAGTAAGTGCTTATAATTAATTTTATATGACACAATTTTTAAATATTATTTTAGGCATATGGTCTGCTATCGCAACCATAATATCAATTTGGCAATTACTAGACGCAAGAAAGCATGCCGAAAGAAACAAAGCTCAAGTTAAGATTTGGCTGTATTGGGCACAAGCTTTACAAATATCTCTATATAGAATAGTGCAAGATAATCTTGATAAGAGATATTCTTCAACTTCTGATATTGCGAACGCTGTTTGGTCACTTGAAACTATTGCTAATGGTCTAAGACAATCACTTTTTGATGAAAGAATTTATACAGAAAGTGAATATAAGAAAGAACAAAAGGAAATAATGGAGATGGTAAAGAAAAATAAAGAAGCTGAACATAAAGTAAACCTAGAGCCTTTAAAGTTTCATGAAAAAAAATCAGGCGTTAGTCCTCATAAAAGAAAAAAATGATTTGTAATAAACAGTTTGTATAATTAGTAACTAATCATTAATATACAAGCTGAGATACTAGTCATTATTCAGGATGAAAACAATTTGCTTCTTAAGATAGTATCTAACACTTTAATACAAACTAGCTAACAGCAAGTGAAATAGTGTTAAAATGTCACCCATCCTATGCATAAAGAACAGTTGAGTGTTCCCGAGATCCTGATTCATCCTCATCGGAAGAAAACTTTAAATCAACAAATTACTGAAACACTGCAACAAGGCATGCGACGCATTTACTTGGAAGGGGAATTTTGTGCACCTGAGCCGCAATTTAGTTTCTTGAGTCTTAACTCACCAGACCTTATAGAAATCATCGGCAATGGCCACACAGTAATTAATGGAGAAGGACAAACTGCACACTTAGTCTTTGTGGGGGATCAGACTAAACTTAAGCTATCCGGAATTCACTTTACTGGAGGAAATACCCAAGACTTAAACACGTTGCAATCATTAACCAATCATCCTCAGCAGCGCTTAAATATCTTTCGGTACTTGGATGGAGCGGCTATCACCATGGGCATGGGTTCACAATTGAGTCTAGAAAACTGTGTCTTTAGTCAGAACTCATCAGCCATTTGCGGGGGAGCTATCTCCAACCTTGGAGGGCATTTACACGCTTACAACTGCCGATTTGAGTCCAATACTGCTGGGGACACAGGAGCAGCTATTGATAACTTAGCTGCAGGTTCTTTGAGCATTATTGATAATTGTCATTTCATTCATAACGAAGCCAACCAACTTGGAGAAGGTAACTCAGGTGCCATTACTGCTTTTCCTGACACATATCTCATCGTCAAAGACTGCGACTTCTTTCAAAGTTGCTCACCTGCAGTTGATTATCGACCTAACGCTGCAGGGCGCATTTTCACCTTCGTTCACCGGAGTACTACTCTCAATAAAGACCCTCGCTTAGGCGTGATTAAAAATCCGGTTTCCAATGCCAGTGTTAAAAAAGAAATTCTGAGAAGATATCTCCAGCTGTTAACTACACACCCAACCTTGGTTAAACTGCAGGCAATTCCCAAAGCTTCGAAAAATCTTGCCGCTCAACACTGGCGAGAGTATCAGCAACTTATCGATGAATTAACAGTTTAAATGCTACAATCTCCCTATGAAATCATCTCTCTATCACCTTCAACTTAATATCGATTTTGCACACTTGAGCTTTTACAAAGAGCTGATGACGCTGCTGGGTTGGCAACCGATTTTTGAAAATGAGTACGTAAGTGGTTTTACGAGTGGGGCGAATGGGGATCTGTGGTTTGCCAATGGCGAAAAGAAGGTGGTCAATGATTATGATAACTTAGGCCTGAATCACATAGGTATTAAAGTAGATAGACTCCATGACGTCGATGAAGTGGTTAGTTTCATCGAGCAGCATAATCTGACTCCGTTATTTGAAACACCTCGCCACCGCCCTGAATTTAGTGCAGGTGACGACCAAACGTATTATCAAGTGATGTTTAAAACAGCGGATAATATTTTATTTGAAGTGGTGTACGTAGGTAAAAAATAATTTAGTTTAAATTACGCTTAATTCTCTTGACTAAATCAACCTGACTTTGATAATCTGAACACCCCCGGACTGCATCCCGGATATCTCCCTGATCATCAGCAAACTCAATGCGATGGGAAAAAGTGGCAGGTTGAGATGCCCATTCCTCTGGATCTCGACCAATGTGAAAGTGGGTTTCCACACCCTTAGCTTCAGGGAAGAAGATCTCAAATAAATATAAATACTTCATCACCACTGCCAAGGCCGGAATTGCAGATGGTTCACCATGCGCCTCTAAGTAAGCTCGATAAAAACCAGTCACGTACTTATCTTCATTTAGTCTACATTTACGAATTGATTGCACTAAGCAAACTAACAACTCTAAACCATGCCTGCCAAACTCATGATCAACAGTTGCGGTTTTCATGAAGGTGTTTTCTAGCTCTTGATTATCAGGCCGAGCGGACGCTAAATAAGCCGAGTGTTCATCACCAAAGGGTAACAGTTCCGGATCAAGTTGAAGTGGAGGCAAAACAAATTTTTTTCGTTCCATATAGTATCCATTCTGGAGTGTATGCTAAAGCAGTAGCCTCGTGTGTAAGGCTTGTGTATGAAGTTATTAAGAAGTCCGCTGCCACCGCGCCCAAATACCGGTCGAAAGTGAGCGCTGCGATTGGGCTTCTTGCAGTGCCAGCTCACCCACCTGGACTTCGCCAGGGTGTTGAGACATCATCTCGCTCATCACATTTCCTAAGGTCACGGCTGAAGTACTGACAGCATAGGCATTCATGACGATAAAGAGCGGTTTGTCACTTAAAATTTGGCTGCATAAATCTAGTAAAAGCGGTAAAGACTCTTTGAACTCCCACGTCTCACCATTGGGGCCATGACCATACACAGGTGGATCGAGAATGATGCCATCATACTTGACCTCACGCCGCACTTCGCGGCTCACAAACTTGACTACGTCATCTAAAATCCACCGCACTGAGCGTTCATCCAAACCACTGGCGAGCTGATTCTGTTTAGCCCACCCAATAGCCGCTCTCGAGGCATCGACGTGGGTGACTTTGGCTCCCGCTTTGGCACAGACCATGCTAGCCATACCGGTATACGCAAATAAATTTAAAACTTGGAGGGGAGTTGCCGTCTCAGCAGTTTTAGCCTCAGCCAGTCGTTGTCGTAGCCACTGCCACTGAGCACCTTGTTCGGGAAAAACACCGGTATGTTTGAAAGGGGAGAGCTTGACCACCGTCGCCATATCTTCCCAATGCATCAGCCATTCTTGTGGCATTTTAGTTTTAAATTTCCAGACACCTTTATCACCCTGAGTGCGTTCAAAAGCAGCGTCAGCCCGTTGCCACTCCGCCACCGGCAAAGTTTTCGACCAAATGATTTGGGGATCAGGGCGGCGCAACACAAACTCGCCAAAGCGCTCCAGTTTTTCGCCATCGCCACTATCAAGCAATTGATAATCACTCCAACCAGTAGGATACTCAAGTTTAATAGTCATAAATATGATCTGGAGGTTATTATAAAGCAACCAGCTTATATAATTAAGGTAAGAATCTATGTCCGAAAAATTACCACTTCACTTTATTCCCCGGTTCCAAGCCTATATCTATCATTTTTTTGATAATTATGGTCGGCACGATTTGCCGTGGCGCCAAAATTATGATCCTTATCGAATTATGGTGTCAGAAATCATGCTCCAACAAACTCAGGTGGAGCGCGTGATTCCTAAATACCTAGCTTTTTTAGAAAAATTTCCGACGGTGGCTGCCTTAGCCACCGCCCCTCAAAGCCAAGTCATTCAAGCCTGGCAAGGGTTGGGATATAACCGCCGCGGACTAAACTTGCAACGAGCAGCTCAAAGTATAGTTGCTGACCATAATGGTCACTTTCCAGATACTGAAGCCGGTTTGTTAGCACTGCCGGGCATTGGCCCCTACACCGCCGCGGCTATTCGGGCCTTTGCTTTTAACCAGCCCAGCATCGTTATCGAAACTAACATTCGGACTTTATTTATTTTTCACTTTTTTCCCGAAGCTTATAATGTGGAGGATTTGCAGCTGTTACCGTTGATTGAAGCCACCTTAGACCACAAAAATCCTCGTCGCTGGTACTCAGCTTTAATGGATTATGGGTCTTACTTAAAAAAAGTCATCGAGAACCCCACCCGGCGCAGCAAAACCTATAGTAAACAAGCCCCCTTGGCTGGCTCGAATCGTGAAGCTCGCGGTCTGATTTTGAAAGTCTTAGCCACTCACCCCGTCTTAAGTTACCCGCAACTCGAGCAGCACACCTTGTTAATAGCAGATCGGCTCCAACCCGCTCTTGATCAATTACTGCGCGAAGGCTTCTTGAAACAGATAGGCGACAACTACAGCCTGGCAGATTAGAATAAGGCTTCATGAACTCACGTATTTATAAAACCATTGGCCTGGGAGGCACCTTTGACCACTTCCATGCTGGTCACGAAGCATTTATTACTTTTGCCAGCCAACTCGCCAGTGAACTTTTGATTGGTTTAACTCACCCTAAGTTGACCATGTCCAAACCGTATGCTCACTTGATTGAGCCTTACGATGTCCGTCGGCGCCAAGTCCAACTCTTTTGCCAACGCCATGGCATCAAGCACAGAATCACTGAATTAACTGACCCCATTGGCCCGACTTTAGAAAAAACTGCGGTCAGAGCCTTAGCCGTCACCAATGAAACTGAAGCTGGTGCCATTCAGATTAATACTTTGCGCCAAAAATTGGGTCTGAGACCATTGCCGGTTCATGTCACTCCTCTCATCAAAGATGAGACTGGCCAAGACATTCACTCAGTTCGTATCCGCGCGGGTGAAATTACTCGGGAAGGTGAGGTTTATAAGGCTCTTTTTGACCAAGATCTAGAATTAGGTCCTGATCAACGCCAATTCTTTGCTCAGCCCCAAGGCAAGTTGATTGATTTGACTCGCTTTACCTCACAACCTAAGAAACAAACGTTAGTAGCGGTGGTAGGAGATTCTAGTCTGGAAACCTTTTTAAATGAGAAATGGACTCACACGCTGGGCATCTTTGATAAAAAACGAGCTCGTGAAAAATTTGAGTCAGCAGTGATTGATCAGTTAGTCAGTAGTACTGTGGCTAACCCAGCTGGCATCATCACAGTTCAATTGATTGAATCCTTACAAAACGCACTCACTCAAAAAAAGTCCTACCTGTTTGTAGAGGGCGAAGAAGATTTGGCCGCAGTGGCTTTGGTGTTGCTAGCTCCCCTTGAGAGCTTAGTTTATTATGGCCAACCCAACCAAGGCATTGTGGAACTCAGAGTCACTGAAGAGCTCAAAAAAACGTTTTACCACGCTCTTAAAAATACGAACCTTTCCCAAAAATAAACCCTGTGCTAAGCTAAAGACATGAAACCTTTAGCTGCCCAGCTTCGGCCGACCACCCTCGATGAGTTCATGGGTCAAAGCCACCTCGTGGGACCTAATCAGCCACTCCGGATTGCCATTGAACAAGATAAATTATTCTCGATGATCTTGTGGGGACCACCGGGCGTCGGCAAAACCACCCTGGCCCAAATCATGGCTCACCAAACTCAACGTAATTTTTATGAGCTCTCGGCAGTGTCCGCCGGCAAAAGTGACGTCCGGGAAATTATCGACCAAGCTCAAACTCACTTGCAACTGAAAGCACCAGTATTATTTATTGATGAAATCCATCGCTTCAATAAAGCTCAGCAGGACTTTTTATTGCCCTATGTAGAAAACGGCACCGTGATCTTAATTGGTGCCACCACTGAAAATCCTAGTTTTGAAGTCATTTCAGCTTTGCTGTCACGAAGCCGAGTCTTTGTTCTCAAATCACTGAATGAAACTGAACTTAAAGAGATCATTGAGCGAGCGCTGCCCGCCTTACAAAGTAGCTACAACCATGAGTTTGTGATTGATGACGAAACTCAGGATTGGTTAGTTACCTATGCCAATGGTGATGCTCGTAAGTTATTGACCATGTTGGACAATACAGCCCAACTATATGAAGATTTAACAATCGAGACGTTTAAAGCTGCCCTGCAATCCAACCAGCTTCGTTATGACAAAGGGGGAGAGGAGCACTATGACACGATTAGTGCTTTCATTAAATCAATGCGAGCCAGCAACACTGATGCTGCCCTGTATTACTTAGCTCGGATGGTTGACGCCGGGGAGGACCCCAAATTTATTGCTCGTAGAATGGTGATTTTTGCGAGCGAAGATATTGGCCTGGCTGTGCCCACCGCACTCGTCGTCGCTAATGCAGTTTTCGAAGCTGTCACCAAAATTGGTTATCCTGAAGCCCAAATTAATTTAGCTCACGGCGTAGCATATTTATGCCAGTGTACTAAAGACCGCTCAGCTTATGACGCTTACTTTGCAGCCTTAGCCGACGTCAAAGCCCTAGGTAACCTGGCTATCCCTTTGGAACTACGCAATGCGCCCACTAAACTCATGAAAAACTTGGACTACGGCAAAGGTTACGAAATGTATCCTGATAAAAACAAAAGCCTGTTGCCAGATAAATTGAAACGCAAAACCTACTTTAAGAAACCGCAATCAAAATAACGCCCGCCACCATCATACAGATCGGGACTAAACGGTGCTTAATGTTTTCTTGAAAAAAATACCACCCCATCACTGATGAAAAAATAATACTGGTTCGTTTGACTGAGATGAGTAACACCGCCACCGACAAACTCTGACCCACCATTTGGCTTAACACAGATAAACCATCTAAAATACCCACCGGCAGGAGCTGCTTCATGTAACGTGACGTCAGTGATTGCTTAAATTGCTGACGATCCGCCCCAAACGCTAAAGGTGTAAACACCGCTGCCAACACCACTGCGCCCAAACCAGTGTAAAAATACGGATTTGAATGAGCAATAGCTAATTTGTGGAGGCTGCCGGTAATACCCCACAACACTGCCGCACCAAACATGCAAAATGTACCGGTATCACGCGTCATACATAATAAGGGTTGCCACAGTGGCTCCTGGCGTTTGAAGTGTAAGATGTACATTCCCAGTACGATTAATATCACCCCGGCTAAACCGAGCTGTGAAGGAAATTCTTGATTGATTATCAATCCTGAGACCAATAACACCAAAGGCGTAAAAGAAAGCATTGGCAAAGTCAGTGATAAATCAGAACGTCGCAGAGCTTCTACATAAAGCAACAGCGAAATAAAATCTAATACAATCCGAGCGCTAAAAGCTAACCAAAAAACCGCATCTAACTGTGGGATACCATGCACAAACATCACCGGCACTAAAATAATTAAGGAGTAAAAGACCCAGGCCCACGTCACAACTAAAGAGTTAAATGACTTAGTATTATGCTTAGCTAAAACATTCCGGCTGGCATCAAAAAAAGCAGAAAATAAACCCAATACGAACCACATTTTTTGATTATAGCGCGTTTATGATAGGATGAATCAATGAAACTAAACCCGCTGACACCTGAAGAAAAGCGCGTGATTATTGATAAAGGCACCGAGGCTCCTTTCACCGGTGAGTATGACGAACATTTTGTGGAAGGGATTTATCTCTGTCGTCAATGTGAGACACCTTTATATACTTCCACTGCTAAATTTCATTCCGGTTGTGGCTGGCCTAGTTTTGACCAGGAAATTCCGGACGCCGCCACTCACATTCCTGATCCTCGCTGGTATGGTAAGTACGATGAATTGATGTGTGCTCAATGTGGGGCTCATCTCGGTCATCTTTTCGAGGGTGAAGGGTTTACCGATAAAAACACTCGCCACTGCGTCAACTCCATTTCCTTAAAATTTGTACCCCAAAAAGCGGAGGCACAAAATGTGTAACTTAGAAACTGCAGTTTTTGGTGGCGGTTGTTTTTGGTGTACTGAGGCGGTCTTTCAACGATTAAAAGGTGTAGAACGCGTCGTTCCCGGTTATGCAGGGGGACGCTCACTAAATCCCAATTACTTTCGAGTCAGCGAAGGTATTACCGGTCATGCAGAAGTCATCAAGCTAGAGTTTAATCCTCAGATCATTAGCTACGAACAACTCCTTGATGTCTTTTGGCACGTCCATGATCCTACCACTTTAAATAAACAAGGTGCGGATGTCGGAACGCAATATCGCTCGATTATTCTCTATACCAGTGATCAACAACGTATTACGGCTGAAAAAGCTCTTGCTGACCTAGAAAAATCAGCTGAATTTACCTCCCCCATCGTGACCGAGCTACAACCTCTAGACACCTTTTATGACGCTGAAGAGTACCACCGTAATTATTTTGACCGCAATCAAACAGAACCGTATTGCGAGCTGGTCATTTCTCCTAAAATTGAGAAGCTGATTAAGCGTTATAATGACCTTCTAAAGTAATTATGCACTCTGTTTTAGAAGTCACTAACTTAACTAAGCGCTATGGCGAGTACACCGCTGTAGACCAAATCTCCTTCGATATTAAAGAGGGGGAAATTTTAGGATTACTGGGGGCTAATGGCGCGGGAAAGTCTACGACCATCCAAATGTTGCTAGGCTTGACCGAACCCAATGGCGGCGAAATTAAGTATTTTGGTAAAAATTTTGCTGATCATCGGGAAAGTTGTTTGTCACGCTTAAACTTTGCCTCCGCCTATTCAGAGCTCCAAGGTCGGATGAGCATTTATCAAAACCTCAAAGTGTATGCAGCCTTATATCAAGTGCCTAAACCTGAAGAACGTATTGCTGAGTTATTAAGAATTCTAGAAATTGAAGCCGTGCGAGACGTGAATTTTTGGAAAGTGTCATCGGGACAAAAAACTCGTGCCATTTTAGCTAAAGCACTGCTCAATAATCCTAAAATGTTATTGATGGATGAGCCCACAGCCAGTCTTGATCCCGACATTATTAATAAGATTATCGATTTGATCAAAGAACTCCAAGTTACTCAAAAAATGAGCATTCTTTTTACTAGTCATAACATGGATGAAGTCACACGGCTGTGTGATCGAGTAGCATTTTTAGTCAAAGGTAAGATTGTAGCCCTGGATACGCCGCTTCAATTAACCAAACTAGTGGGTAAAACTAAATTGGTGATTACGTACGAGGGTAAAAAGACCCAGATGACACAGTATTTAGAAACACAATCTTTGGCCCACCACCATGTCCGGAATGACGTGGTAGAAATTTCTGTAGCAGAATCAGAAATACCAGGTGTATTATTTGGTCTCAAAGGCGAAGAAATCTGGGTCACAAATATTAGTATCGAACAACCTTCATTAGAAGACGTTTTCTTGATGATGGCGAGAAAGAACGCTGTATGAGCTGGGCCCGTATCAAAGCTATTTTATTGCATTCCTACTACCACACTAGTCATAGTGTGGAAACCTGGGTGGATTTAGGCTGGTTTACGTTCATTCAGCTAGGAGTATTTGGCTTTTTAGCTTCATTTTTTGCTCAAGGGAATCCTGAAATGGGTCGCGCTCTTTTATTGGGCTTCTTGTTTTGGGAAGTAGTCCGCATTGGACAATATTGTGTCTCAATTACCTTGATGTGGGAAGTCTGGTCGCACAGTTTGAGCACCATGTTTATCTCACCCTTAACTATGGAAGAGTTTTTCACCAGCCAAATGATTTCAGGAGCAATTAAAACCTTAGGGCTGGTAGTACTGCTTAGTTTAACTAGCAAATTCATGTTTGGCTTTTGGATTTTTGAACTAGGTTTGATGTCTATTATCTATATCAGTCTGCTGTTATTGTTTTCATACGCCATGGGAATTTTTATTGCTGGTCTAATCGTTCGGTATGGGACTGATATTCAGTCACTAGCGTGGGGATTAATCTTCATTTTTCAACCATTGTCGGCTGTTTATTATCCAGTGTCAGCGCTGCCACCTGCCCTTCAGTATGTGGCCATGATTTCTCCGATCACCTATGTAATGGAATCAGCTCGAATGCAACTCAGTGGCTTTTCACCACACTGGAACTACTTATTGATCTCAACTTTTTTGGGTTTGGCTTACTTTGCAGGCTCGCTGTGGTTCTTAAAAGCGATGTATTTACAAGCTCGACGGAATGGTTCGTTTGCCCGTCTTGGACATTAATAGACCTATAATTATTTAGTTGTTTTTCACGGATATTTCACGAATTTTCACCAGATAATATTCGTGAAAATTAACATACATGCCGATCATCTATTTTATCACCCATCCTGAAGTACTCATTAATCCTGAGCAAGACATTCAAGCGTGGTCACTTTCCGAAAAAGGCCAACAACGAACCCATAACTCTCTCGCCCAACCGTGGTGGCACGACATCGCCGCACTTTATTCAAGCACGGAAAGAAAAGCTATCGAAACAACCGAGATAATCGCTCACCAGCTTTCGCTCAAATACACACAGATAGCAACGCTCGGTGAAATGGACCGCTCCAGTACCGGCTATTTACCACGGGCAGAGTTCGAACTGACCGCCGACCACTTCTTTTCTCAACCCACAGTCAGTGTCAGAGGGTGGGAAAAAGCCGTTGATGCTCAGACACGTATTGTCACGGCTATTGATGACATCAGTAAACAGCATACTCATCAAAAAGTTACCATTATTTCTCATGGTGGGGTAGGGGCGTTATTACTCGCTCATCTTCACCACGCATCCATCTCTCGGCAGTTTGACCAACCTGGAAACGGTGGCGGCAATTACTTTGTCTTTGACACCCACACTCAGCAGGTTTTGACCACTTGGAAACCATTTGACGTAGTAGAATAAGCTATGCCTCTCGATAACCAATCAGAACGCTTCATTTGGGTTGATGAACACGACCAAGTGCTTGGTTCCATTTCCCGCCGCGAAGCCCATGATGGCACGCACAAGATTCATCGTGCTATGTACGTCATTTTACTCAATACTCAAGGGGAGATTCTGATGCAGCAGCGCAGCGCGCATAAAGATTTATGGCCCCACTGGTGGAGTCTGTCAGTAGCAGGCCATGTCAGCGAGGGCGAAAGTTACGAAGATGCCGCCAAACGTGAAAGTCTGGAAGAAATTGGCCTTGAGCTCAAGTTTGAGTTCAAAGGTACTTATTTCAATCGCAATGATAAAGAAAGTGAGTACATTGCTGTTTTCACTGCTGTCTCTGATCTCACTGCTGATCAAATTAAGTTTGATGTGGATGAAGTTGAACAAGTCAGATGGTTGCCCCAGTCAGAACTCAAAAGTTTTCTTGAAACTCATCAAATTGTGCCTCACGTCCCTCAGGCACTTAAAGTCGCTGGGTTGGGTTAACAACTTTATACCACGCTACACTTCCTGCAAGCTTGAGTTGGTAAACTGCCCGCATGTCACCTCACCAAGTCCTTAAACAGTACTTTGGCTATGACGAGTTCAGGCCTGGGCAGTTGGAGATTATTGAAACCATCATTAGTGGTCAAGATACCTTAGCACTGATGCCGACTGGCGGCGGGAAATCGCTGTGTTTTCAGGTACCGGGGTTGGTATTAGGAGGCACCACCATCGTGGTCTCACCATTGATTTCATTGATGAAGGATCAGGTAGATACGCTGAATCGCAAAGGTGCCCGAGCTACTTATCTAAATAGCTCTTTGTCTGCTCCCGAAAATCAGCAACGGTTGGCAACATTTATTAATCAAGGTTATGACTTTGTGTATGTCGCTCCCGAAAGATTACTTAATCAAAAATTTATTGCCGCTTCACAGCAGGTCAAGATCAACTTAATTGCCATTGATGAAGCCCATTGCATCAGTCAGTGGGGTCATGATTTTAGGCCCGAGTACTACCAAATTCATGAGTACGTAAAAAAGTTGGTTCGGCGACCAGTCCTGGCGGCCTTTACTGCCACTGCTACTAAAGCCGTACAGGATGACATTGTTCACTCTTTGCAATTATCTATACCTCGCATTTTTAGCCAGAGTTTTAGGAGAACGAACTTAAAATTAACCGTGGTGAAATGTCAAAATATGTTAGCCAAAGAGTTGTATTTGTTGTTTTTGCTGACCAAGTTTAAAGGCCAAACCGGCGTAATTTATGCTTCCACGCGCAAAAGTACCTTAGCAGTCAGTACATTCATCAATCAATTTTTTCCGGGTTCGGCGGTGGCATATCATGGGGGTCTAGATAGCGAAACTCGAGCGAGTATCCAAGAAGCTTTCTTGAATAATGACTATCAACTGATTGTGGCTACCAACGCCTTTGGCATGGGCGTGGATAAAGGTGATGTTAGATTTGTGATTCACTATCAAGTTCCCGGCAACTTGGAAAATTATTACCAAGAAGCGGGGAGAGGCGGCAGAGATGGCGAACGTGCTGAGTGTTATCTATTAATACATCCCAGTGACGCAAACATTCATCAGCAGTTTATCGGCGCTCTGCCACACCATCCTAAACACCTTCAGCTCTTACATCACAAATTAAAATCAATGCTCATGTTCACCCAGCTTGACGTTTGTCGAACTCAATTTTTACTTACTTATTTTGGGGAAAACACTCAGCTTAGTAATTGTGGCGCTTGTGATATCTGTCTTGGAGAAACGCTGCGCATCACCGTTGATCAACAACAATACTGGCAATTGTTACTCGCCTTCCGCTTGCACTATAGCAAGATGATGGAGATTACTCCTACCGAAGTGATGCCTGAAACGGTGATGTATTATCTGACGTTACTTCAACCCACCACTCAGCAAGCATATGCCAAGATCCCCGGCATTGGGCAAGGATGGCTGGAAAAATGGTACTCGCCGTTAACAGATTTTCTTAACAATCACCCGCTTTAAACCATCCACTTTGCGTGGCTTCGACTTCACTGCAGAACCAACGTTCTCCTTTATTCTCATCTATTTTGACTAAATTATATTGAGGACATTGAGGCAAATGATACAGCTGTCCACGATCGGAAACATTGCCTTTGATGACACAACCATCGCTCAACTCGGCGGCATTGGAAGGCAGGGTTAAGCGTTCATCAGCTTGGTTAATTACGGTATTAATTTCTTCTAAATTGCGTGTCTCACAGCTGCCCCATAGTCCCATTGCGGCTTTTTGTGCGGTATCTTGAGCAGCTTTCAACTCGGGTTGGCGGCTGACATCTGGAGGATAGCTACTGGCATAGGCATATCCCTGTTCTACTAAAGTTTTATTAATTAAAGTGCCCTCAAGCCACACATATCGCAATAATCGACCATACCGATCACTTTCACTGACGTCTTTTTCTAGTTGAATGACTTTACCAGCCACTAGTTCCTTATTTTTAGCACTGGCTTCTTTCCCGAAGCACTCTACACCTTTGGCTGGGTGACGAGTTTCCGGAGTATCAATGCCAATGTAACGGACTTTGCGCCCATCATTTAACTCGATGGTGTCACCATCAATGACCGTTTTTACCTGCACCGTTTCAAAACCTTGTTCGTCTTTTACACCCAGAACAGTTCGAGATGGAGAAAAGGTGGGGAGGACCAATGGCAGTGTGGAGCTTTCTTTCCAGGCAACAACAATGGTACCTAAGATCAAACCTACACCGATGCAAAAAACCATCCATGACTTGAGGCGACGTGAAAACAAAAAGCGAATCATCCTACCAAGGTAGCGAAGTTTGACCGAAAATACTAGCCCAGCTCACAATTTTGATATAGTTTGCCATCTTTAAAACCACGTTTGCGATAGTACTCACGGGTACCAATGGCAGAAATGACAGCTAATTCTGGGAAATAAGCTTGGTGTGCTAACTCTTTAGCTCGCTCAATTAATCGTGTGCCTAAGCCTAAATGTTGAGCCCGACCCTGCGCTTTATCACCGACGTCTACCGCTTGGCCATAAACATGGACTTCACGGATGATCGCAGCTTGTTTTAATTCTTCCACAAACGAGGGCTGCTTGGGCAAACTCAGGCGCAAAAAAGCCGCAATCTGATGTGTCTCTTTTATCACATACTGCAGAAAGATTTCGGTACTGACGGCGGTGTCATACTTGATTTCATCCAGCTCTAAATCTTCAAACACAAACTGAGTATTCTTGATCTCACGAGCCCGGATATCCTGCGATCGTTCGCCGGCAGTAGCTAATTTCTGTTCAGCGATTTGGCGAAAATTGGTTAATTTATTACCGACTACAATGTCAGTGGAAGGAATATCTCGGATGACGCGAGTTAACCGACAATACTGCGGCGTTTGTTGCAAACAAAAGGTCAGGACATCTAATAATTCTTCGTACGTATACGGTTGCCATTTGCCTGCTTGGTAGTACTGCATTAACTCAGCACTTTCAATCAATGAACAGGGATAAATTTTTAATTCATCGGGTTTAAAATCAGGGTCGCTAAAGAGAGTCAGATAATCTTGTTTATCAAGCTCTACTGAGGAACCGTAGAGATTAGCCATCCAGTGAGCATGAATTTTAAAGCCAGCTTGACGCAATAAATTGACAGCACGGCGAGTAGCAGCCACATCGTGACCACGCTTATTCTTTGTCAGGACCTCATCACTTAAACTTTGAAAACCAATCTGGGTTTTGGTGCACCCCAAACGACGCACCCGCAACACCTCAGCCTCAGAAATATTATCGGGGCGCGTCTCGATCACCAAACCCACCGAACGGCTAGCAGCGGTCTCATTAATTTTTTGTTCGCTCTCTAACTCTTCCCAGGTAGCTGATTGATACTTATCAAATCCGGCCAAACGCTCCGGAGCTACATACAACTCAGAGATAGCTTGGTTATAGGTTTTATGAAAGTGTTCACCTTGGATTTGTTGTGAGGCTAATTGTTGTTTATTCTGTGCTGGATTATTGGAAGGCGCATGACGCTGCATATTTTGGAACGTACTCGACATTTGTTGATAGCGCTCTTCAATAGCGATTCGATCATCTTTAATCCCAAACTCATTCAAGGCTCGCAGACACTCTTTGATAAACCAAATTTGGTAGCTTTCAGGATAATATGACCAGGTTCCACCTAAAACAATTAGCTCAACCTTATCTACCGAGTGACCAATATTTTGAAAAGCTTGGAGACGATTATAGGTTTGGAGGTAGGGATCGAAGTAGTTACGCTCGGCTCGCTGCGCGCCGGGTTCATCTGATAAATAGCTCTTAGGCATGCGGATATCGTTGGGACAAAAAATACACGTCCCTGGACAAGGGAAAGGCTTAGTCAGGACAGTGACTGGCGTCACACCAGACATAGTCCGAATTGGTTTCATAGTCAAGTAATGAAGGATTTTTTCTTGAGTGGGTTGCAAACCTTGAGTACCAGCCAGCTCTCGATAAGCTTTCAATAACTCATCTTTGGAAAAAACCGCTTTGTCAGGTTTGGGATATTTTTTGGTAATCTTCCGGACGCTGGCTTCAGTGAATTTATCCAGCTTTTCCAACTCGCTTAAAAGGGGAAGTAGCTGATCAAGATGGAGCTGATACTCAAAGTGATAAGATGTCATGAAAGGTGTATTATAGCCTGGAACCATATGACCCAGCAAACTATCCGCACCTTGAACGCACTTAATCAACAGTTTTACCTCACCGTGGCCGATGATTTTGCTGATTCACGGCAGTACTTTTGGGAAGGCTGGGAGCAGACGTTACCACATTTGGGCAGTGAGCCCTTGCGTGTCATTGACCTGGGGTGTGGCACCGGTCGATTTGGTGTTTTTCTAGCTGAAAAAAAAGCCTCCTCGTTTCATTATGTAGGGATTGATAATAACCAGACTCTGCTCGATAAAGCTCAGACTGCGTTACAAGCTTCATCTCTGTCGTATGAGTTACACTTTTTAGACCTGGTGGAAAATCTTCTTACCGGCACCCTTAATTCAGTTTTAAATTCAGTCCAACCAACTACCATTGTGGCCTTTGGAGTCCTTCATCACATACCCAGCTTTGCACTCAGACAACAGTTTCTCCGTGAGTGTGCTCAGGCTTTACCAGCAGGGGGGGAACTTATCGTGGCAGCCTGGCAGTTTCTAGACAGCCCTCGCTTAACACAACGGATAGTAAAACCTGAAACACTCGGCATTGCCACCTCAGACCTAGAAGAGAATGATTACATTTTAGACTGGCAGCGGGGACCAAGGGCTTATCGCTACTGCCATCAAGTGACTCCTGATGAGATGCAAGCATTACTGGCTGAGCTGCCGCTGCGTGTTGGTCACCACTTTCGCGCCGACGGCCAACCCACCCCGCTCAACCATTACTGGTTACTCGAGTCTGTAATCTAAATTATTCTCTTTGAAGGAAAAAGGAGTAGAATCACTACTGGCATGAAAGTCTTTCTCTCGTTAGCTTTGATTGTTTTCTCAATAGTAGGCCTGGCTGATTCGAGTTATATCACCTACGAAGAACTCAGTGGCCATATTCCGGTCTGTGGGGCAGGGTTTGACTGTGGGCAGGTATTAAATAGCCCATGGGCGTGGATTGGGCCAATGCCATTGTCAGCGCTGGGCATGGTTTATTACGCCACGGTATTATGTTTAGCGATCGCTTATTTTTTGGAATGGGATTGGGGACAGCTGGTTGCCAACCGCACCGGGTGGCTTATTCCTAGTGAACGGTGGCTACTGCTATTAACCAGCACTGGTTTTTTGTTCTCACTCTTTTTGATCGGGTTAATGGCCTGGGTAATTGAAGCCTGGTGCCTCTTTTGTTTATTCTCAGCTGCTTCATCGACAGCGTTATTTATCGTTAGTATTGGTTTACAACGTTATGCAACCCGCTCTTAGCTCCACTACTGCCTTTTTATATCAGCGTTTATTTAAGCCGGTGGTATTTTTAATGGATCCTGAGTTTATTCACAATCAACATGCGCTTTTTGGAGTTCAGTTAGGTAAGGTGGGACCAGCTAAAAACATGCTGTCGTGGTTATGGTCGTATCAAAACCCTAAACTTCAGCGAACTTTAGATGGGATTATGTTTCCTAATCCGGTAGGGTTGGCAGCTGGCTTTGATTACAATGGCGATTTAACAGGCATTTTACCGGCAGTCGGTTTTGGCTTTCACAGCATTGGCACAGTCACCTTAAACGCCTATGAGGGCAATCCTGCACCTCGACTCGGTCGCTTTCCAGGCTCGAAAGCACTGCTCGTAAATAAAGGTCTCAAAAACCTAGGCGCCGAAAAAATTATTGATAAGCTCTCTCATCTCCCTCAACCCGCATTTAGTATTCCTACGGGAATTAGTATTGCCAGCACCAACCGAGCGTATAAGAATGATACGGAACAAATTAAAGAAATTATCAAATGTTTTCAGTTGTTTGAAGCTTCGTCACTTTCTCATGCTTACTACGAGCTCAACATCAGTTGTCCTAATACTTTTGGCGGCGAACCTTTCACCACGTGTCCACGACTAGAGGAACTTTTGCAAGCCATGGATAAATTAAACTTACGCAAGCCGCTGTATGTAAAAATGCCGATTGATCAGGAGGAAGAAGAATCATTTCAATTATTAAAAGTGATTGCTAAACATAATACTCAGGGTTTAATCTTGGGAAACCTAACGAAAGATAAAAATAATCCTGCCCTTACCAAAGCAGATCTTAAAAAATGGCGACAGTCAGCTGGAAATGTCAGTGGCAAACCTACCTGGAATCGATCCAACCGTTTAATTAAGTTAGCCCGAAGCAAATATAAAAATCGTTTTACTTTAATTGGCACCGGGGGAGTGTTCAGTGGCAAAGACGCTCAGCATAAACTCAATCTAGGTGCTGATTTAGTACAATTGATTACGGGAATGATTTTCCAAGGCCCTCAACTCATTGGGCAGATTAACCAGTATTTAGCAAAAAATGTGCGCTAACTCAGCCTAGACAATCTGATCGATGGTGGCCCCAATCACATACGCTACCAAAGCTGCCAACGCGCCAATTCCTAATACTTCAAGACCATTTTTCCACCAGGTGCCCTTAGTAAAAATGGTTCGTAACGAACCGACCAAAAATAGTGCAAAAGCTGTGGCTACGATTGAAGCAAATAATTGATGACGCGTAGCTAAATCCCACCCAAACCACTGCAGCACATAAGGAACCAAGGGTAATGAGCCGGCAATCACAAAGGAAATAAAAGTAATCAATCCTGTTAACCACACAGCCCGTGCCAACGGCAAGCCCGTTGTTTGAGCTGTTAGCCGAGCTTCTGAGCGTTCACCTAAGTAATCACCAATTCCCATACTAAAACCATCAGCGATTAAGTTGGCTACGCCTAGAATTAGTACAATTCGCGGTTCCAAGCCTGCTCCAGCCACACCAGCCACCACCGCGAAAGTGGTGATAATGCCATCATTAGCGCCATAAACTGCAGCCTTCAATAAACCAGGCGTGTGAGAATTATTCATAAGCTTTACCTTTCACCGAGTATAACCCGAGCCGCTAGAGTTGAGCTAGCCTCAGGTAAAAACATAGCCTTAAATCGCTTGGCAGCTTCTACATACTGTTCACGAGAATGTAGTACTTTTTCTACCGTAGTGATAACCTGTTCCACATCAATTTGCTCACCTAAGTTCTGGAACCCCGCCCAATCACCAGTAATAAGTGTCCTGAAAAGTGACCATTTAAAACTCAAACATGATTTCACCATACCCAATTCTTGAAAACGGAATGAATGTAAAACTTGATCAGGATTAAAGGGAATGGCGATGGCAGGGGTGAGGTTTTCAATCGCTTGCATCATCGTGCCATAACCACCGTGACAAACGACTGCATCCATCCGGCGAGCGACTTCGTCGCCGGGCAAGTAGGGAAATACAAATAAGTTGGGTAGGTGTTCAAAGTCAGTAGGTTGAGCAATATTACTGGAACTAACTACGACCTGATAGCCCTTTTTAGCCAGGGTATTACTCAATAAAATTAATTTTCGAGGATCAAAACCAGTGCCCCCAAAAGAAATGTAAATTGTCTGGCCAGTACGACGAAGATCTTTGAGTTCTGGTGGCAGGGGAGTATTAAAGCCTTGCCAACTCAATGAACCAACATAATTTAGAGCCAAATCTTTACGCTCAGCCGGCAAATAGCTGGGAATTTCTGGAATGATGTAGGTTACCTTCAAAAACAACTCATTTAAATTTACTGCCAGCTGTAACTCATCAGCCGCCGCTTGAATCGAGTTTAAGTACGGTTGCTTTAATTTCCAAATGATTTTTTTGAGCATAGAGGTAGTTAGAACATGAAGAGGCTGGGGCAAACCAGGATTGGGAAGGTAACAACCTTCAGGTAATCCACCGCTACCAGTAATCACAAAAAGTCGTTTTTTTAGAGCCGCAGCAGCTATTAATGCGGACAATCTAAAGTCCACCACCACAACATCTGGCTGCACTTTTTCAATGAGCGCCATCTCGGCTTGAATCATTCTTTTTAACAGCGGAACATCTAAGAATGCTTCCACCACTTGAGCATCATTTTTTTCGGTATAAGCAGGAATATCTACTAACTCGACGGGGGAGTTGCTGATAAGACGGTGTTTAAAAGCAGGCACAGCCATGATCGCTTCATGACCTTGAAAATTAATCGCTTCAGCTACAGCCAACGACCGAGTCACATGGGCCAAACCAACTTCGGTGGGAAAGAAAAGGACTTTCATAAAGTGTGAACGTCATTTAAAGATGACACTTTTGCGAAGAAATGTAAACTTTAAATGACGAACCTTTACAGTATTAGCGCTTCACCCACCACCTTTTAACTACCGGCCAACTCAATGTCGACAAAGTAAACCCAACTGAGGGAATGACAGCATTGAGCAAGAAATCAGTGACACCAATTGCCCACATATAGGAGCCCAAAATTAAATAAGTAGAAACTAAAATTAACAAAAAGCGGGTCCAACTGCCCTCCCAAGCTTTATCGAGCTCAACCCGTCGATTGCGAACCTCAATACTGGCTATTCGTTTTTCTAGTCTTTGGAGTTGTTCAGATGTGTTCATCACTCAATTATACGGTATACTATTCACCATGCGTTCTGTGATTGAAGTCGAAAATTTAGTCAAAAAATACAAAACCTCTGACAAAGCGGCTGTTAACGATGTGTCGTTTAACGTGCAGGAAGGTGAGTTCTTTACCTTTTTGGGACCTAACGGAGCTGGTAAAACTACCACTATCTCAATTTTGAACACTACCTTAGCTAAAAGCAGTGGGCGTGTGATGATCGCGGGCCATGATATAGATAAACATCCCCTCAAAGTTCGCCAGAACATTGGCGTCATTTTCCAAACACCTAGTTTGGATAGCAACCTCACTGCCGAAGAAAATATTCGTTTTCATGCGACTTTATATGGGGTGTTTCCCTTTTCACCATTATATTCATTAATGCCACAGTCATATAAAAAAAAGGTCGATGAATTAGCCTCCATTCTCGGCATTCAAGATACGTTACACCAACCCATCAAAACTTTTTCCGGCGGCATGAAACGAAAACTAGAGATCATCAGAGGCTTAATTCATAGTCCTAAAGTTTTATTCTTAGATGAGCCTACCACCGGACTTGATCCCGAAAGTCGTAAAAACTTGTGGGAGTACTTAAAAACGGTTCGCAAAAACACCCAAACGACCATCTTTTTAACAACTCATTATTTAGAAGAAGCAGAAAATTCGGATCGCGTTTGTATTATTACTAATGGCCAAATTGCTTCACTCTCTACACCCGAAAAACTCAAACGCAGTTTAGTGACTGAAAAACTGATTGTCGATGCCGACGATCGTCCAGCTCTCTTGGCCCAACTCAAAAAATTAAAACTGGCACCAGTAGGCGATGGACCATTTACCCTCAATTTACGTAATGAAAGCGTGCAAGAAATTATTGCTCAACTGAGCAAAGCCAAAATTAAATTAAGTGTTTTACGGACTCAAACGCCAACTTTAGAAGAAGCTTATTTAGCCGTGGTGGAAAAAAATCATGCCCATTCTTAATGCTTTAATTACTATTGCCGCTCGTGATGTCTTGAAATTACTTAAAGACCGCTCACGGTTGATTGCTTCCTTTATTTTTCCACTTATTTTTATTGGCGCGCTTGGTGGCAGCTTAGATGCTAACTTATCGAATAGTGCAGGTTATGATTTCTTATTGTTTGTCTTTACTGGTGTGATTGGTCAAAGTATGTTTCAATCCACAGCATCAGGGATCATTTCCTTGATTGAAGACAAACAAACAGACTTTGCCCAAGAGCTATTTGTAGCTCCCATCCCACGGTGGGTAATAGTGCTAGGAAAAATTATTGGTGAGTCAATTGTCTCACTCCTTCAATTAATTAGTATCATTTTAGTTGGTATGTTGATGGGTATTTTTATTGCCCCACAAACTTGGTTGATTTTAATTCCTGTGGCTGCCATCTGTTGTTTGATGGGAGGCGCTTTTGGTACCTTTGTGATGGCCAACATGAGTGACCAACGCAAGGCTAACCAATTATTTCCTTTTTTAATTTTTCCTCAGTTCTTCTTAGCTGGTGTTTTTTCACCAATTAAAGAATTGCCGTGGTACTTATGGATCTTATCCCGCATTGCTCCCATGACGTATGCTGTCGATCTATTTCGTTCGGTTTATTACTGGGGCAGACCTGAATACGATAAAGTAGTACTCTTTGATCCCTGGGTTAATTTGCTGGTCGCCGCAGTCATGTTTGTGGTGATGATGGGTGTGGGCACCTACTTTTTTGTCAAAAACGAACGTGAACGATAAATGAAACTTCCCTTCCGGAAAATCATCCTTGGCTTGGTGATGAGTGGTATCACCCTCATGCTTATATTAGTAGGCATTTATTACCTCAGTCGCTCACGAACCTGGCAACCATTTGGCAGACTAGTTCATCATGTCAATACCACCCAGAAGGTTGTGGCCTTAACTTTTGATGACGGCCCACGGCCAGAACATATCGACGAGATTCTTAAAGTTTTAGCAGACCATCAAGTTAAAGCTAGCTTCTATGTAATTGGTGAAGAAGTAGAAAGTAATCCCCAAGAAACAAAAGCTCTCGTGGCAGCTGGTCATGAGCTGGGCAATCACTCGTATTCTCACCAACGGATGATGTTTAAATCATGGAATTTTATCCAAACTGAAATTGAAAAAACTGATGACCTGATTAAACAAGCTGGCTATCAAGATCGGATTGATTTTCGTCCACCTTACAGCAAAAAGTTGTTTTTATTGCCATACTATTTAGCTAAACATGATCGAAACACGATTATGGTTGATGTAGAACCTGAGTCTTATCCTGACATCGCTAATGATCCTCAAAAAATAACTCAACATGTACTGGATAACGTCCAACCTGGCTCAATTATTTTATTGCACCCTTGGTACACCAACCAAGCCAGCCGTGATGCAATTCCTGACATCATTACTCAGCTTAAACAACAAGGTTATGAGTTTAAAACAGTCTCCGAGTTGATGACTTACGAGGGGAAGTAACGCGAAACTTCACAGTTACTCAGTGATCTCAATAATCACATTGGGTTCCCAAAACATATTCATGTAAAACAAATCTCGCTGCAAAGCTGCAGGCAGTTCGGGAAACGCCGGGATTCGTGGTTTGCCTCGTTGATAGGTTTTAAGGTAAAAATGTACGAGTGATAACTTTTGAAAAGAATAAAGTGGTCGTTGAGGATAATGGCGTAACAGCTCTTGAATTAGTGCTGAACCTAACCCTTGACCGCGAAATTCTTGCTTAGTAATAATGCTGACAATTTCCCAGCTGCCTTCAACCGGTAAGACTCTACCAGCCACGATAATGTGTCCATGGCGTTTACCAATCAAAATATTTTCTAGTTGAGACGCTTGCAGTTGCTCAAGTGGGGAACTGTCTTCAATACTTTTTAAGTTAAAAGGATCTCTAACTAATTGTCCAGCCGGTAGAATGGGTTGGTAATTTAAAATGCCTGTAGCTTGAATCTTAATATCATTTAAAATCTGAGGTGAAAATTGATGCGAGCTAGTGGCGGTATCTACAGCCCTCTGCCAATGGTTCTTAACACGTGCTTCACCTAAAGATGGAAACGCTTCATCAGCTGTAAGTTGTAGTCTGCGGACATCTAGTGACTCAGCGTTAAGGAGGGTTAGTAATTGGGGAAGATCAGACAAGCTGGGGTGAGTAAAATGGAGGTCAGGAGTTAAGTTCATAAAGCCTTTTCGATTTCTTCTGCTTCATCAGAGTACCAATCATAAAAACCAGTGATATACGCCCAGGTTAAAATTGATTCCCGGAAAAACCGGCTGGTGCGAACTTTGAGAATCTGCCATTGTGAATCACCTCGCACTGCTAATAAATCTAGATTATTAATGTTTAGCCCTGTTACGGCACTAATTTGGTTTTGGCACATTTTCAGCGCCCGGGGTAAATGAAACTTTTGAGTGATTAAAATCACATCATCTAAAGCAGCGTCATGTAAGTGCCGGCAAGTGTCATTAGTATCAATTGTGACAGCCTTCTCCGGTACACCTCGGTCCATAATATATTTGGCAATCACTTCTGCTTCGGTATTGTGCCGATTATCACCTGAGACAAACAGCTGTTCGACTTTATGATTTTTAAACAGCATCACTGCCGCCTCAGCTCTTTCCCGCGACACGTCACTTAACTGTTTATCATCGCTAACCTTGGCCCCAAACACCACGCCATGTCGCGCAGATGGCAATGAATTGATATCATCAAAAATCTGCGGATGAGAACTCAAGATCAGTACCAATTGAGGTAAAGTCACTAGGAAAAGAATCACTGCTAATAAAAGTAGCCACCAAACTAACCATTTTAGTAAAACACGCATTAAGGTCAGTATAACAGCTTACTTCAAGCGATTCAAAATACCGTGAACAAAACTAGGAAGATAACTGTTGATTTTGTCGATGTTATCTTCACGTCGTTTTTTATTTTCGTACTTTTTGATATCTTCGGAAATTGTCTCTGAAAGAGATAGGCTGAGTCGGGCTACAAAGTCATATTGCTGTGCATTCGGACGGAAAGTCACTGCTCTCATATCACTAATTTGAAACAATAATTGAAGTTGAAAGCGGTAAATACTTTCAGGCTGTCTCATATGTTTGTTAGCTAACTCAAGCCACTGTTTGTATTTCTGTTGTAAAACATCAATTGAAGGTTCAGCATCATACTGATAACGATGAATTAACTTTGGCAACTCTTGTTGCAAAGCGTACATTTCCTGGACTTCTTTTTGTTCTTGTGACTCGTGGCCGTACATCATACTTCTCCTACATAATAAGTAAGTAGGTCAAATTATATCATTTAAGGAGGATTTTAATGTAATTGAATGTTAAAGGCCTGCCAATCATCCTGCATTTGTTGCCACCATGCTTCGCCCAGCTGGCGGCTAATCTCAAAATTTAATTTATGATACTTATCGATTTTACGTTGAATAGCCCAGTCTAAATTATTGTCTTTGGCCCAGTTGATAAACAGCATATATAAACGTTTATCTTTAAAAAAAGCAAGAGCGTCAGCATCTTTAATGATCTTCATCTCCACTGCTTCCGACTCAAAAAGAATTAAGGATTTAATCTGATCTAACTCTTCTGGCGATAAATCTAAATTTTTTAAGAATTCTTCACTGACTTGCCAATTAAATGACTCATGTTCAGTATGAAGAGTATCGTGATCAGCTGGGTACGTTTTACCGATATCATGAAGCAATGCAGAGATAGCTAACACTTTCTTGTTACACTCCAAGGTTTCAGCTATTTCCAAAGCCAAGTCTTTGACCGTACCACTATGTTCCGCCATCACCCTCCAATCATTAAAACTGAAATCTGGATGCTGCTTAAAAGCCTCATCAACGAAGCGCTGGGTTTGCAGTATGAGGGAATTAAAGTCTGACTTCATAATCAACTACTCCACGATTAATTGTAACAACTCAGGAAATTTTTCTGTCTTCATGTCATCCAAAATAAAGTGCCCATACCCAGGGAATTCTTGATAACCAATACCTTCAATACCGTTTCGCAAAATTGTCACTGTTTCTAAGACACTGGACTCGTCGTTGTCAGAGCCAAATATAGTGATACCAGCTGTGCGGGATACTAAGTGAGCATCAATCTCAAAATCATCAAAAAAATCCTGTGTTTGCGTTCTATCAGGATCTAACCAAGGGGCTACGAGTACTACTTTATCCACCTTCAATTCTGGATGAATACTCAAATACTTCACCCAAAAACCTGCACCGGTACTATGGCCAACTAAAATAGTGTCCTGGCCAATTTCCCATCGTTCGACTTCCTTTTTCCACACCGACCAATTACGATCATATGCCAACGGAATTTCAGGGGTGGCAGCTGCAATGTCATTTTTAAGCAACTGAGCCTGCAACCAAGGTAACCAATGTGCATTACTCATACTAGGTGCCGCTGGATCATAATACTCTTCTCGAAATGGGCCACCGTGCAAAATAAGTGCGTTTTTCATAGGTGCAGTATACCAGGAGCTAATCAATAAAACGAAAGCTGGAAAGCATCTTATCTACTTCCTGATCAACCTTCTGACGCTGATCAGCAGGAATATTTCCATCATTAATGCTAATAAACCAAATCTTTGAATCTTTTAATAAAAAATAAATTGAAGTTTGACTAAAGTGATTATCAAAACTTCGTCTGATGTTAAAACCTTTGACTGTATATTTACCCACTTTTTTTTCAGTATCAATAAACTCACTATTGCGTTTATCAAAACCGAACTTCCATTTCTTTATACATTCCAACTCCGTTTTACATTCCAGCGGACCAAATTTATTGCTAGGATTAATTTTAATACTGATAGCTACCCAAGAATTTTTGGGTTGCCGCTCAAAGCGCTCAATACAGATTTCATCCTGCCGTGCCAAGTCCAACTCTTCACTACACCGACGAGGCTGGTATGTATTGAGATAACGAAGTTGGTAATTATGCTTAATATTGGTATAGGTTAGAAAATCACTAGGCAAAACAAACACATCACTTAAATTTAAGATGACTCTGACTCCTAAATTAATGACATCGGGAGCAATCCCTTGTTCGGCCTTTTTCTTCCAAATAAAACCATCGGTATAAAAACGTTCAACAACTCCCATTAAAAGAGCTTGTTGCTTAAATTGGAGTATTTCATTTGTTGATGGCGATTGAGCTTGAAGCTGAGTGAGAGGGAGAAGCGTAAAACTAAAAATAAGTATATTAACTATTATAATTTGAAATACTTTTTTTAAATGTGATCCCATATTTAGTGAGTTGCTTCTCGTACCATATCTAAAATCGGCTGATGAAGAAACTTCAATGTCAAACCATTGTCGAAGTTGAACTTTAAATGTGGGAAATCTGCACGATTCATGGAGCTGGTATCCCAGTTAAGGTGCGGGTATTTTTCTATCAGGATTTGAAAGTCTTGAGGCCAAATAAACTCTGCATGTTGAAACATAGAGTCACAGGTTTGGTCAGGACGAGGCTCGACGAGCTCTATCGCATTAATTGTATAGTTTTTATATTTTAGGGGCTGATGAAGTTCAAAAATTCCCACCCGTCTACCGCCTACCATTTCTTCACTCACTTCTTTACCTTGTTTCATAAAACTCGGCTTTAAAGCGTCATAATCTTGGGCCGAAGCTGCTTGATAAGCAATATGATCCAACGTTAGCTGAGAAATATCTATGCCGAGATGAGAAATTTGTTCAAAAAAAGAATCTAAAAACGCTTGGGAACCCTGCATAGCTTCGATTATACCTTGGGAATAGCTATTGAGAAGACTTTTTTAAAACGCAGATTCTTTGTTAACCCCTGGGCGTAAAACGCGAAATGAGAGCAAGAAACAAATAAGAACTAAGCAACTGCCCACTAAAAAAGGTAACGGCACAAAATAGGTGGCGACAGTACCTCCTAAAATCGGGCCAATAATCATGCCAATACTTTGATACGAAGCGTTCAAACCCATAATCGTGCCTTGTGATTTAGCGTCAGTTTCTTGCGACAGGATAGTGGGGATGAGGGTCTGGACCACACTATTAAAGAGTGCCAAGATAATAGAAGCTACTACAAAGACTGGTAAAGTCCGCGACACAAACATGATGGCAAATGAGAGGGCGGTAAACAGCATGCCGCTATTAAAGGCTTTCTTCATCCCAAACATCTTGGAGATTCGTCCTACCACAAAGGTCTGAGATAAAAAGCCCACCAGACCAAACATGGTGAATAGCATCGAATTTTGTTCTTCAGAAATCTTCAAGACATTCATTGTGAAAGGTTGGAAACCATACATAATCGCACAGGAAAAAGCCAAGAAATATACTAGTGAGATTAAAAAGGTGGTACCCACATTAGGGTCAAACAAGGTATGCCACATTTTGGCAAAATCAAACAATTTACCCTTTTTAACTTCACCCAAATGAGTATTGGTTTCCGGTAAATATAAAGCAGTCAGTACAGTAGCCAACATCGTAATAGCCGCAGCAATGATAAAAGGCACTTCAGCACCATATTGAATGGTCATAGCCGAAATTGCTGGTCCAAAAATGAAACCAAAACTAAAGGCTGCTCCAATTAAGCCAAAAGCTTTAGCCCGCTCTTTGATATCTGCAGTGTCAGAAACGACCGCAAAAATCACTGGCACATTGCCAGCAGTCAAGCCATCCAAACCTCGGGCAATAAATAAGAAAATGGCGTGGGGAGCAAAGGCCATCATCAAAAACGAAATCGCTGTTCCCGTAATCGAACCTAACAACAGAGGCCGGCGACCATACTTATCAGATAACCGACCAATAATGGGTGTGGCAATAAACTGACACACAGAAAAAATAGCGAATAGTAAACCGTTTTGAAAATCACTCAAACCAAACTTATGAGAATACGAGTAGAGAATAGGGATCACGATCCCATACCCTAGCATATTCACCATAGCGATCAACGAGACGATTAAAACAGTGCGATTATTGCCTTTGAGCATAAGGGTTTATTGTAGCATTATCTGAGTAAAATTGTTTAGATAGCCTAGTTATTATTTAAAACTGCTGATAATACAGTGGATCAATCCACACTAAGCTGCCATCAGGTTTTTGAATAAAGTTTTTGAGTCTGATAATGTTCTCCTCAGCATGAAGAACATCAGGGGTTATTTTTTTCCACAATGGGTTGTTATCGCGTTGCTGAGAAGCAATATAATTTGCCACCACATCATGTAGCTCGAACGCTCTTCCAGCTCGTTGTTGAAATGCTTCAGCCTCAGTCATGGGGGAATTAACAAAACAATCTAAAATAGGATGTTTTCCTTCAATATATTCTACACAGAGTACTTGTCCGGTAGAAAAATAATACGTAGGAAAGCTAATACCTAACCGTTTAAAATCTTCAGCCAAATCAGCTTGTAAAGCCGATACTTGCAACATTTCATTAATCAATGGTTGGTTGCCATCAAAGTCAAATTCATGAAGTTCATTCGGCAGGTTTCGCTTGATGATTAACGTTCTATCGGGCAAAACCAGTTGGTAAACCATTGAGAAACCACCACACCCTAAATATCTCATGCGACGATTATTACCCAGCTTAAGGGATTTTAGTGTTCGCCCATCTGGCATTTCCTCTACTTCATATTCATGAGTAGATCTGAAGAATCTTATCAAATCAACCAAACCATACTCAATATCTTGGAGTAAATGAGAGTTATTTTTGAGGAGTGCTTCACCCGCTGGAGAAACTAACAACCCCGCTTTAACCATGTCCTCTTCTTTGTCCACATAAGCCAGTTCTGGAGAAGTAAACAATCGATTACCATGACGATCACGTAAGTTAGTTTCCCTCACAAAGTGCTTTACTTGTGACTCAGACTCTTTAAATAATTGGGAAGCAAAAGTGGATTCTCTAGACATAAAGCGTTTGAGTACAGAAGGATATTATACAACTTGAGAAAAATGTCTAGCTTTTCTGTGCCCAAATACAAATAGTTTCACCTTTACCAATCGCTGCACCGACCATGGCCAAGCCACCTGCCATACCTTTGAAAAGGAGTTTAGCAATTTCTTTTGTCATAGAAGGAGAGTGTGAGAGTGAGACTTGGCTGGCTTTTTCCACTCGCCCTCCGCTCGGTTTTTTTTCAAATTTGGGTGATAACTTCATCCGAAAACTCTCAAATAAAGCTGCGTAGTTATGGACCCAGTATTTATGACTAATGCCACCAACCCTAAAACCCTGCTGCTCTAACATTTTACTCAACGTGATAGGTGAAAAATGATAAAGGTGGCGTGGTGGCTGCAAAGCGTACCAGTCTTTACCAAAAAGTGTGAAACCTAGACTTTCGATATTGGGTACCGTCACGACTACTAACCCACCTTTTTTGAGGACCTTGTAGACAGCCCGCAACGTTTTAGCTGGATCATAGAGGTGCTCTAACGCATTATTGAGGGTGACCACATCCACTGAGCGAGCGGGAAACATAAAATCTAAAAAATCACCTTGGTGCATCTTAATTTTAAACATACGCTGGCCAAACTTGACGGCATCTTTAGAAAGTTCGATGCCCTCTGCTTGCCAACCCAGTTCTTTAAACTTTGATAAAAATATTCCCGTCCCAGCTCCAATGTCTACAATTCGACCGCCACTTTTTTTGGATAAAACCACTCGGTAAAGAAAATCATAGGCATCCTCACGCTCTCGCTGCAGCTGTGACAACATATCTTTTGTTTTCATGTCTCTACCCCAATACGATTGAGTAGGGTAGTACTGACCAATTTGAGTGCGAGTAGGACGTGGGTTCAAGTACACCAGCTGGCAACGCTGGCACTTTACCACAGTAAAGCTCCCTTCATGTTCCCAGGAAGTGACATTTTTTAAAAAGGGTCGTGCTGATTTTGAGTGACAGTAATTGCAGGCGATTGATTCCATACCCAGAATTATACAATCACTGTGTTAAAAGCTAGAGTTATAATGCCACTCATGACCGAAAAAGACCGGCACGTAGATCCACAGATCATTAGCTCTAAATATACACTTCCTTCTAATGCTTCGTATGAATCATTAATCGCTACCTATGGTGGTAAAGCTGCTGGCTTACTATGGGTAAAAAAACATTTACCAGAAATTCCGATGGCGAAGATGCTCGCACTTCCCGCCGGTGTTTCGCTGAATCAAACACTCAATGCTATTTTCGCTCAGGGTTTAAACTTTCCCATCTTAGTTCGGTCCAGCTCACCTTTAGATAATTTGCCTGGTTACGAGGGAGTTTTTCCTACATTGCCCGCAGATACTGAGTTAGAACTATCATCAGCCATTCATCACATCAAAAGCAGTTATCCTGATCAAGAAGGGCCAGTTATCATCGCTGAAAAATCACCTGGAAAGTTAGTAGGAACATTAGTAGCTCACCCCAACCAGGATAATTACTTCATTGCCATTGTTAAAGACCCCTATGACACTTATGCCTTATTTTTTGTAAAAGGTGGGCAAGTGCATCGATCTATTGGCTACTCAATGATTAGTAGTAAAAATGTTATTCCTCCACAAACAACCGAAATCATTCAGCAAGTAGTTGAGCTATATAGCAAAATTATTTCCTTACCAAGCTTCTCGCAAAGTATGACATACCAAATAGAGTTTGGTGTTGATCCCTTTCTTTTCTTCCAAGTGCGAGACTTCTTGCCTGTACAGAAAGCTGGTTTCGAGATCCCTGATGAGGAAGCCGAAGCTTATCTAGATTATGACTCACCTAATATTGTCTTTGGCCTTACTCCTGAGGCTGGCTTAACTGCCCGAGTTAATCAGCAAACTCGAGATGGTGAGCTAGGAGCGTTTATGGGCGAAGTCGGTGATGTCAGATTTTTGAAGAGTACTTTTGCGTTATACCTCATAAAAAATGCCGGCACTATTCTAGGACACGAGGAGATTCGAGCTATCAGACAATCACAACTCACAGTCTACGATAGTAGGCTTGTGTGGATCGATCCAGATACCAGCACAGAAACAAACATTAAAACCAATGATAGGGTGAGAGTAATAAGTGATGGCATGCGAGCAAAGGTGGAAAAAATTAACCCTTAACAGTCCATATCACGAATAACGATAATAATATATTGACATTCGATAAATTTGTACCTACAATACAAATATATGAAACGTGGCTCTACGTCCTTCCTCAAAGTTGTCATTTTACTTATCGCACTGGTGGCTCTGGCGGTCATGATTCGGTTTCCACAGACCGAAGGGCGAGCCGCTAATCTAGATCTCATCAGTATTTATAAAGATCCGTTCATCATCTACATGTATGTCGCCTCAATGCCCTTTTTTGTAGCACTTTTTCAAGCCTTCAAGCTATTAGGGTATGTTGATAAAAACAACATTTTTTCACAATTAGCAGTACAAGCAGTTCGCAATATAAAATACTGTGCGTTAGCTAGCATGGGTTTTTTAGTGGGAGCTATTCTTTATATTCAGATGATGGCCCAAGGTGAGGATCCCGCTGGTCCCACTATGGTAGCGTTGATCACCATTTTCACTTTAGTAGTGATCGCCACTGCAGCAGCTGTATTTCAAAAGCTTCTCCAAAATGCAGTAGACATCAAATCCGAAAATGACTTAACAGTGTAGGGAACAGTTATGGCAATAATAATCACTATTGACGTTATGTTGGCAAAGCGAAAAATGAGCGTCACTGAACTCTCAGAAAAAGTAGGGATTACTCTCGCTAATCTTTCTATTCTCAAAACCGGCAAAGCCAAAGCCATTCGCTTATCTACTTTAGAAGCAATTTGCAAAGCGTTAGATTGCCAACCGGGAGATGTTTTGGAGTATAGAGGTGAGAACTAATCTTGAATTTTAACTCTATGTAGGTAGGGATAGACACAAAAACTCAACATCCCGGAAAAGAAGTAGAAAAAACAATCTTCAAGTGGAATACCTAAAAAATAAATACCTATTAACTTTTCCGTCATCCAGGTTCTTTCTATAAATTGAGGAGTAACTGCTATCATTGCCAGAAAGATTGGCACAACCAAGGCGACAGATAAGAATCCATTTATAATCGCAGGAATAACCAACGATTTGTCTTTACTTAATAGAATGACGCTAGAAAAAGATAAAGAAATAATTGTTGCAATAAAAGAACCAACCTTCATTTGAAACAGTAAAGTAAATAAAGCTAAATTAAGTGCAATGATAATTAGTAAGCTTAGTACTCTACTATTTAAAACTTGATTTCCCTTAAAAGAAGTAAAGCGTTTTTTAAAAATAAACAGATAGAGAGATGCGAGTACTCCAGAACTGGCAAAACCTAAAATAATATCTTCTAAACCAATAGTCGTGCTGGTAATAGTAATAGGTTGCCACCAATCCTGTGTCCACCAAAAGTACTCACCAATTAAACCAAGTGGAGTAAAAATAAGTCCTAATTGAATGAGTAAATTGCGCAGGTCTTTTCTAATTAAAAAAATAATAGCCCAAGGAATTATGAATAAACTTGAGCCTAATAAATAAGTATACTGAATAGGTAGCATTATTCAAATTGTAGCATTTTTGCAATGGAGTACGGCACTTTTGTACTATGTGAGAAACTGTTTTACTCTTTCCAGTCCTGACAATATAGATACCAGCAAATGTAAATTAATACATAATAACGTTCAGAATTTCCCAACTTATCTTTTAGGTTTAATAAGTAAGCCAGCTTCATTGCTGACTCTTGTTTGAGTTTTATCAAATTTTCTCGATTAGCAGGTAAAGCTATGACTTCATCATGTATGTCTTCTAAAGTAGTGTTGCGAAATGATATCAACGTCATTACGTTAGCCTCACGTTGCAAACTTGGTTTTTCTATTTGCTCATTAAAATGATTTATTTGAGCTTCTAATTTTTTTAGTACTTTATCAACTTTTCCTTCGCTGTCCTCAAACATAAACTCATCGTGTTGAGAAATTAAATAATTTATTAAAGCGAAATAACGCAAATCTCTTTTTAAGAATTCTCTTATCAATAGCCAGTCTTTCAAATTATGAGAACTCTCAATCATTAGTTTTCTCATCAACACATCATCTAGTACTTCTCCTTCAAACACTTTTTTGATGAGACCATTAAAGAAGCAGAACTCTGTTATAGCTCTAGCTTCTTGAACATATGAGGGTTCAGCTATAGATAGATCAGAAACTTGAGGATTTAACCTTCCCTTTGTAACTAAATCCATTAAGGCATTGGAGAAACTAGGTTGGAGAACGTCCCATTTGGGATCGTTTGAACTTATTTCTATTAAGACTTGAGTTAAAAGTTCTTTAGCTGAACTGGGTTGTTGCATTTACTGATGCCCGACTAGGATTCGAACCTAGATAAACAGCTTCAAAGGCTGCTGTCCTGCCATTAGACGATCGGGCAATGAAATCTGAACTTGTTAACCGAGCCTACAACAGGCGGGAAGTAGATTGTACCAAATAACTTTAGAAAACTCGAGAGTTCGTTAGAAAAACAAAAACCTCGAAATTAATCGGGTTTTTTCCGCTATAATCAAACCCATGCCGCAAGATAAATTTTCAGCCGTTTGGGTCTCACACAGCTCAATTTGTGATTTCCTCAAGTGCCCTCGCTTGTATTATCTAAAAAACGTCTATAAAGATCCTGAAACTCGCCACAAAATCAGCATCATGAGCCCGCCATTAGCTTTAGGTCAGTCAGTACATGAAATCATTGAGTCTTTATCAGTGATTAAGACCCAAGACCGGTTTAAAGAATCATTAATCAGTAAATTTGATCGAGCCTGGAAAAAAGTCAGTGGTAAAAAAGGGGGGTTTAGCTCCGATGAACAAGAACAAAAATATAAACAGCGTGGAGAAGCTATGCTGCGCCGAGTCATGGACCATCCCGGACCACTCAAAAATTTAGCCGTTAAAATTAATATGGATCTACCTCATTACTGGCTCTCAGAAGAAGAGGGGATTATCTTGTGTGGTAAAGTAGACTGGCTTGAGTACCATCCCGATACAGATGAAGTCACGATTATTGACTTTAAAACTGGCAAAGGTGAGGAAGACATCGATTCATTGCAGTTACCTATTTATCACTTGCTGGTAGCCAATACTCAAAAACGCCGCGCTAAAAAGGCCTGCTATTGGTATCTCGATCGCGATGACGAAGTCTGTGAGCAAAAACTACCCGATTTAGAAGAATCACATCAAAAAGTCTTAGAAATCGCCAAAAAAATGAAGTTAGCTCGCAAGCTTGAGATCTTCAAGTGTCCACAGGAAACTGGCTGTTATGCGTGTAAACCTTTTGAAGCAGTGTTACGTGGCGAAGGTGAGTTAATTGGTGTCAATGAGTATAACGTCGATGTCTATATTTTAAATAGTGCTCAAGCTGGTGGGGAAGATAGTATTATTTTGTAGGAAAAAAAATGAGTTGGATTGTACCTGCGTTAGGCATGTTTGCGTGTTCAGCGCTGATGTATACCATTATCAGAAAAACGCAGTTATTAGGCGTTCCGAGTGCCATTAATAATTTGGCCATGTTTTTGATCCCACTACCTTTCAATGTGGTGTATGTATGGTGGAGCGGTGAATCGCTGACTGTCTCTATTTATCAATTAGCCCTGATGGTTTTTACTGCCTTGTTTCTGTCTTGGCTGGGAAATATTGCTTCCCTCAAAGCCATCGCACTAGCACCTAATCCCGGGTATAGCCTCATCATTTCCAAAAGTTACGTAGTCCTCACTGCCATCGCTTCGATTTGGCTGTTTGCTGCACCGTTACCACTCAAAAGTGTGTTGGCAATTGCTATGATCGTGGCTTTCTCTGGATTAATTATTATTAATAAAGATGTTACTGCTCACAAAACCGAGTCATCAAGCTGGGTGGGGTATAGTTTGTTAGCCTTCGTCTGCTGGGCAGGTTTAGCGTTAATGTCTAAGTATTTACTTAACCTGGGCGTCAGTGTCTCAGCCCGATTATTATATGTTTTTGTGATTGTGGCGGCAATTTGTTTAATTGAAGTGAAAAGACAAGGTCTAAGTTTGCGACTTTCCTATCCAGTGTGGAGGTGGCTGCTCTTGAATGGCCTCTTCCAATTCTTATTCAATTTATTTATGCAGATTGGCTACCAATTAAGTCCCAATCCTGGGTATATCAACGCGGTCAATGCCGCTTCAATTGTGTTGTTAACTCTGCTCTCAGCCTGGTTATTTAAAGATGAATTGACACAGCGCAAGTTGATCGGCGTAGTAGGTGTAACACTGGGCTTAATTGTGTTATTTTTGTAACGGCACTAAACGATAAATCTTGTCATCACCTGCTTGCACATCACCTCGTCCATCGCGATTACTCGTTGAAAAATAAATTAAACCGTCAGGTCCTTCAGTTATTTCCCTGACTCGGCCTACTTCCACACCAGCTACTTTTTCTTTAAAAACTACTTTGGCTGGATCATGCTCATCAAAAACTACTCGGTAAATACCTTCACCACGCAAACCTCCAAATAAAAAGCTGTGCTTTAATTGAGTAAAGACTTTACCTGAGTAAAACATCCCCGAAGCTGGTGCTACTGCCGGTGTATACAAAACCAGTGGGGAGATCAAACCTTTTTGATTCTTCTCATGAGAGACCAGTGGCCATCCATAGTTCTGACCAGCTTTAATGAGATTCACTTCATCGCCACCAGCTGGACCATCGAACAATGATGGGCCGTGCTCTGTAGAGTAGAGGGCTTTTGTCTCCGGATGCCAATCAATTCCTTGCGAATTACGATGTCCCCAACTATAAATGGGCGAGTTGGGAAACGGATTATCAGCCGGAACGCTGCCGTCAGCATTGAGTCGCAATAACTTACCAGCTAAAGAATTTTTATCTTGAGCTAAGGTTCTATCAGTCGCATCACCTGTAGTGATATAGAGTTTATTGTCAGGCCCAAAGCGCAAGCGAGAACCAGCGTGATTAGGAGCTGCGGGAATATCATCAATTAACGTGCCAGCAATTTTCAGAGTTTGGTTCTCTTCTAGCAACTTAACTACTTTCACTACCAATTGACTGTTTTTACTATAGGCATATGAAGTATAAAGAAGATGATTATTAGCAAAGTCGGGATCTAACACTAAACCCATTAAACCTTCCTCGGAGCGAGTAGAAACTTCAGGAAAAGTGATGAGAGGCTCAGCTTGTAATTCACCATTTATAACCTGACGAATTGCGCCACTCCGCTCAGTAAAAAGCAATCTATTATCAGGCGTAAAAGCGATGCTCCAAGGGACAAAAAGGTTATCGGCTACTACTTCAAGTTGATACGGGACTACCTGACCATGATTAGCCACTTCTGAGGAAGGTGATGACCAGTCATTTAATATAGCTTTTAATGCTGCAGTGATACCAAGATAATTGAGAACAAGCCATCCACTTATTATTACTACTAGCATCACTAGCAATATGAGACTTTTCTTCATACCGGCAGCATAACGAATTACGACCTAGGGAACAAGGAGTGTTGAGTGTGTTTTTCGCAATTTAGCCACAAAAAAGCCTTCCATGTGAGGAGAGGGTAATATACGACGTGTCAAAGTGAGTTGTTCATGAAATTGTTTGTGCTTCCATCCTGTCATCGCGGGTGCCAACTCCAAACCGGCAATGGAAATTTCCTCCACTACCACTCGGCCGCCTTCTTTTTTAAGTAACCAATCTATTACCATCTCATTTTCCTCAGGCGACAAGGTACAAGTAGAGTACACGATCACGCCACCGGGTTTAGTGGCACTAACGGCTGAGCGTAATAAGGCCCGTTGACGAATGCCGAGTTCTTTGACTTTTTTTGGTGACCAGTTTTCCCAAGTTTTAGGATCATCACACTGGAAGCGACCTTCCATACTACAAGGCACATCCACCAAGGCTCGGTCAAAAGACTCAGGCCAGTGCTGCCAAACTTCTTCACCCCGACCTCGACGAGTGTTGACTATCTCCACTCCCTGCATTTTCAAGTTAGCTTGTAACTTGTAGAGCCGAATCGTGCTTAAATCATTAGCTAGTATTTCACCTTGATTGTTCATCATCATTGCCATTTGTGTGGTTTTACTGCCCGGAGCGGCGGCTAAATCAAGAATGCGCTCACCCGGTTGGGGATCAAGCACCAAGGGTGGAATCATACTCGATAAACTTTGGACGTAGAGTGCCCCCTGGGTATACAGAGGATGTTCAGTCAGCGCTTTTAGAGATTGGTTTTTTAATATAAAAGCTGACTCGTACCAGCTGACTGGCTCAAGCTCAAAACCATCTACCTGGAGCTGGGAGAGCAGTTCAGACGGTGAAATCTTTAAAGTATTGGCACGGAGCGTGGTAGGCCGTTTCACACAAAAACTGTTAGCAACCGCTGGGAAAGCCGCTTCACCTACCACATGGGGTAATCGTTCTAAAAAAGCTGGAGGTAATTGCTGCCAACCTGACATGCCAATGATTGTAACAGATGATACAATGAGGGTATGTCCATCAAAACTCTCTTTTCCAGTTTGTGCTTAGCGTTAATGCTCAGTTTGTCCTTGCCAGCTGTGTCCCTTTTGACACCTCCCGTGCAAGCCCAAGTCGCTGGCCCCCGCGCCTCCATTACCTACGCCAGTAAAGGCAGTTCATTTTTGGTGGTCATGTCTGGTGTCCAAAGTGTGAACTATACCATCGAGTACACTCGAGCCGTTGGCAATGGTGAGATGCTCGAAGGCATCCAGTCAGCCGGCAAAGGTAAAAAAGGCGCCTATGCCAAGCGGCATTACGCTGGCACTCAGTCATCGAAATACTTCATCCCTCACAAAGTCAAAAGTGGGACTCTGATGGTCAAAGGCAAAGATCTCAAAGGCAAAGCTTTTTCCAAAACCATTAAGTTCACTGTTAGCTCTAAAGGTGTGTTAAAAGTCATCTCTAGTACATAATGAGCACCGGTGGTATTAACAGTAACTTGTTGATATTGCCCCAATTACTCAATTACTTAGTTACTTAATTACTCGTATGCCCTTATCAATAGCGATGCTGTCTTTTCATACTTGTCCGTTAGCTGCGGAAGAGGGCAAAGAGACAGGGGGCATGAATGTTTATGTTTTAGAGTTATCCACTCAATTAGCCAAACTTGGGCATACTATCGATGTTTTTACTCGCAGCCAAGATCTAGACAACCCCAAAATTGTCCAGGTTCATGACCACCTCCGCGTCATTCATATTCCCGCTGGTCCTGAACAACCTGTCCCTAAAAAAGAACTTCGTCAGTATCTACCAGAGTTTGTAAAAAATGTTCATGGCTTCATTGCTAAAGAAAAACTTAACTATGATGTGCTTCATAGTCACTATTATTTATCCGGCTTAGCCGGTATAGAAATTAATCAACACCTTTCTCAACCTCTCCCACATTTACTCACCTTCCATACATTAGCCCTGATGAAAAACTTAGTCGCTCGGACAGAGAGTGAAGCCGAAAATAGTGATCGTATTCAAGCTGAGTTTGAGTTGGTAAAAACTGTCGACATGATCATTGCCCCCAGCGAAACCGAGCGTGAGTATCTGCATTATCTTTACAAAGCGGAGGCGCAAAAAATAACGATTATTCCACCGGGGGTAGATACCTCACTCTTCAAGCCAATGCCCAAAGAAGCCGCTAAAATACACATTTCAGCAGATCCTAATCATAAGGTCATCTTATTTGTAGGCCGGATTGAACCGCTAAAAGGCATAGATGCGCTGCTCTATGCTTTAAAGATTTTTAAAGTCAGAAACCCTGACTCATCAGCCTGTTTGTGGATTGTAGGAGGTGACGTGTCGCAGACAAAAACTTCCTGGTCAAGTGAGTTAAAAAAATTGGAGCAGTTACGGCGAACACTGGATCTTGAAACCTCAGTCCATTTTGTCGGTCAGAAACATCAACACGAACTACCTTATTATTACAATGCAGCCGATGTGGTAGTGATGCCCTCGCACTATGAATCATTTGGTATGGCTGCTCTCGAAGCTTTGGCGTGTGGCGTACCGGTGATTACCACCAACGTGACAGGAATTTCTAACATACTTGATGACGAACACACTGCTTTGATTTCGACAGTTAATAATCCGTTATTACTGGCCAGCCAAATGGAAGCTGTCCTTAATTGTGATGACTGTGATGATCTAGAAAGTAATACGCTTCGCCAACGCGTCAAAGGTTTAGATTGGAAACTAGTCGCTCAAGAAATTACTAAACGGTATCATGAACTTACCTAAACTCTATTTACTTCGTCATGGCTTAGCTACTCATAGTACTACTGGATATGGTGACCAAATTTTGACAGCTCAGCTATTACCAGAGGGCCTACCCACCGTAGAAAAAGCTGCCGCTTTCCTTAGTAGTCATCCCACCGAGGTTTACTTCAGTTCTGAAGTTTTACGCTGTCAGCAAACAGCAGCCATTGTGACACAGGAGACCGGTAAGACCTTTACTTGTGATGCCCGCTTAAACGAGTACCATCTGGATACACCTGAAAGTTTTGTATCACGCATTGTCGATTTTTTGAGTGAAATCACTCATCAGAACTACACTTCTGTAACACTTTGCACTCATGGAGCTGTGATCACGGTACTGGCCTCACTGGCTATGGACGAAAAGCACCCTGATCCTTTTAGTCTTAACTATCCACCCCCTGCTGGAATCTGGGTGATTGCTGACGGTATAATAGAGAAGCACCACTTTGATTAATTAAAGTATGAGAAAAAATCCTCGATCCACAACTCAGCGAACCCATTCTCAACCTTCTCAGGCTGGGGCTTCGCCCACATCATGGCAACCAGTGAGCCACTGGTACCACCAAGCGGTAGGCGAGAGCGGGCATTATTATCACCAACACGTGGTGCTTCCGAATGTCCTGAGATTACTTAATTTAAACACTCAATCAACAGTCCTAGATTTAGCTTGTGGCCAAGGAATTTTAGAACGCTCATTACCCGAGTCAGTGGTATACCATGGGGTAGATGCTGCTCCCAGCCTGGTCAAACAAGCCCAAACCCAAGCCAAGTCGAAGCACCATACCTTTAGTGTGGGTGATATCACCAAAAACTTTACTACTCCTCAGGCTACTTATTCACATGCCACTATTATTTTGGCCCTCCAAAATATTGCTGAACCCCACCGAGCCATTCACCAAGCTGCCAGCCACCTCGATTCCGGGGGGCAGTTGGTGCTGGTCATCAACCATCCCTACTTTCGGATTCCTCGCCAATCCAGTTGGCAAACAGATGAAACTAAAAAAATTCAGTATCGCCGCATTGATCGATACTTAACCCCATTAAAAATTCCCATCACCGCCCACCCCGGCAAAACTCAATCTGCTGTCACCTGGAGTTTTCATCAACCACTCTCGGCCTATGTCTCGATGTTGAACCAAGCTGGACTAGTCATCATCAACCTGGAAGAATGGACTTCTGATAAGCAAAGTATTGGCAAAACTGCCACCATGGAAAACCGCAGTCGGCAAGAATTTCCCCTGTTTATGTGCTTGGTGGCGAAAAAAAGCTAAGCTTATTTAAAGTAGGGAATACCCCACCACTCAATTGGGTCAACATAACGTCGATTTTGGTTGAGACTGTTGAGTTGAGCCATCTCTGCTTCGCTGAGTTCAAAATCAAAAACTTGACTATTTTCTCTAATTCGCTCAGGCTGAGTTGATTTAGGGATGACACTCAACTGTCGCTGCACCGCCCACCGAATCAAGACTTGAGCCGCAGACTTATCATGTTTTTGAGCAATTGCTGCTACGGTTGCATCATCGAGAGGTTTATGATCACTCCCTTGGGAACCTAAAGGTGAATAAGCAGTGATAGTTATTTGATGATAATGACAAAAATCTACCAATTCTGCTTGAGAGTTATACGGGTGAATTTCCACTTGATTAGTGACTGGCTTGATGCGAGCATAACTTAATAAATCGATTAACATGGTCGTCGTAAAGTTAGCGACACCAATAGATTTAACTAACCCTTTATCGACTAAATTTTCCATAGCTTGCCAGGTAGCCTGAGTAGGTACAGGCTCAGTTTTGACCTTGCCGTTTTCATCGAGAGGCTCGAGCTCACCACCAGGTTGGAAAGCAACTCCCCAATGTACTAAGTACAGATCTAAGTATTCCAGTTGTAAATCGGCCAAGGTTTGGCGACAGGCTTGCTTAACCCGATCGGGGTGGTGATCAGTATTCCACAACTTGCTGGTTACAAATAGATCCTGGCGTGACACATCTTGAGTGGCAAAAACCTTGGTGAAAGCCTGACCAATTTCTTTTTCATTACCATAAATACTGGCACAGTCGATGTGGCGATAGCCAGCTTCGAGAATAGCAAAACGCACCGCCTCGGTAACTTGAACCTTATCACCTCGCCAAGTTCCTAACCCTAAACCAGGCATCATCTGTCCATTATTTAGTGTTAGAGTTTTCATAGCTTACCTCTCTGGAAATACTGTAACAATCAAGATGAGAGAAGTACAGACCTCAAACCTCTTACCGAGCTCTTACGCCCCTCAGGCTCCCTTTTCATGTTCTGCGCGTAGTGTATACCTTGTTGTACAAATTAAAAAGACAGAGGAAGGGGGTGAGAGTATGTTTGCAAATCAACAAGGCAGTTCCGGCCAAAGTGGTTCCAACAGCAACCGCGGTAGTGGCAGTGACACTACCGGTATGGGTAATGGCGCTGGCGCTACGGATTCAGAGATGGATACCGAAACAGGCATGGAATGAATGAGTGATAGTTACGGCATCAGTAATACTACTGATCGCAGGTAATTATCTTTCAACAACAATGAGTGACTTACTAAGCAGCCGCGTCCAACGTGGCTGTTTAGCATTATATGTTATAATGATTGAGTTTCGGTAGAAATAGACCTCCTTCGGTTCCTCTAACACTCAGTTAGATTCCCCATATAAAGTTGGTACATTTTCACAGAAACGTAGTATCTAGATTCCCTCATGGGAGGGAAAGAAAGTTCGAGATGACGTCGTCAAACGCACCTCAGGTTAATCCTAACAAGCTCTATGTGGGCAATTTGCCTTACCGCATTAGAGAAGAAGAATTGCGAGAGCTCTTTTCACAATATGGTGAAGTGACTTCAGCAACTGTTATTACTGACAAAATGTCTGGCCGCTCAAAAGGTTTCGGTTTTGTTGAAATGGCTACCGAAGATGGTGCTAATCAAGCTGTTGAAGCTTTGAATGGTACTGACATGGATGGCCGTGCTTTAGTGGTCAATGTGGCTCGCCCATTACAACCTCGCGAAGATCGCCCTCGTTTTGGTGGTCAAGGCGGTGGTGGTGGTCACCGAGATTTCCGCAGTTCAGGTCCTCGACGTGAACGCCGATTCTCTGATGATCGCTCGTAATGGTAAGTCCGCGGCTTTGGTAATTCCAATCCGCGCTGTTGTCTCAATGTCTTGAGCACTTAGCTCAACCCGAGGCAACTGGTCTTCCCAAACATCAGCAATGAACAAAGGTGGGGCAGTGCAAACTGCCCCATTTTGGTGTTTAGAGATCCCCAATGCCTGTACTAACTTAGCTGGACCATTGCAGAGCTGATAAATACTTAATTTGCGTTGATTTCGATTCTGTTGCATCAGCTCCACCCCGATCAATGGCTCCACCGCTCGTATCAGCACGGCTTCACCAGTGCCTGTGGGCTGGGTGACTACATTAATGCAATGATGCATGCCATAAATAAAATAGACATACCAGTGTCCCGGTGGTCCAAACATGACCTGAGTTCTCTTGGTCATACCGCGGTAGCTATGCGCAGCTGGATCGTTCATACCTAAATAAGCTTCCGTTTCCACAATTTTGCCTACCATCACTCCGGCAGCAGTCTGATGGACTAAATACTTGCCCAATAGCTCTTTAGCTACTTCCAGCGTGTCGCGGTCATAAAACGATCGTGGTAAAATCATATGCTTGATTATAAGCGAAGTAATTGAGTAATTAAGTAAGTGAGTGAGTGAATGAGAATATCGTGAGTGAGAAATAAATAATGAGCTGAGATTTGCGTACTCGCAACCGAAGCGAATTATTTTTCGACACAAACGCCGAAGTGGCGAAATGGTAGACGCGCACGCTTCAGGAGCGTGTCCCCGCAAGGGGATGGAGGTTCGAGTCCTCTCTTCGGCACCAGCTAATGATATAATTTAAAGCCTAGTTAAGCCCAGGTGGTGAAATGGTATACACGTACGCTTGAGGTGCGTATGCCGAAAGGCGTGGAGGTTCAAGTCCTCTCCTGGGCACCAGATATAAGGCGTCTCCTTGCCAAGGAGAAGGTCGCAGTCTATGGCCGCTTAGTCTCAGTTGGTTAGAGCGCTCGGTTTACATCCGAGAGGTCACAGGTTCGAGCCCTGTAGCGGCCACGTAAAGCATTTATTCTCACAATCGGTGGACACCACAAAGAGGTCACCCCGCTCAAGCGGGGTAGCGGCCACACAACATTTAATCAATCACAAAATCTGCGCTTACATCTACTTTGCCACTTTCATTTATCATTAAGCGACAATACCAGGCTTCGGGAGCTCCAGGATGTCGAGTAATAAGTAAACTTTTTCTTCGCAGTCCATCATCAATGTGTCGTTCTTCGCATTTCACAGCATGAACGCATGATGACCAATTTGTCGGTCTGGCCGGATTGCAGGATTCAAAGCAATAACCACGAATTTGTGACAAAATCATTTTAGAATAGTCCTGATCTTGGAGTGAGCGGCAACGCGTTACAAATGCTTGCGAACCAGGGGAAAAGCGTTCAAAAATTCCAAAATAGAGAGCAGGAAATATAAAGAGCGCAAAGCCCACAAAACCAACCAAAAGATAGGTTAGAAAAGCCTGGTAAGTGAAGTAGATCTTAGATGAGTGTGACATCATAACTCCGGCCATTCTTCAGGATGCTCAAAAATAGGTGGTGTTTCTTTATAAACTGGAAAGATTTCCTTGGGCGTACTACCAGGAGGTAATGCCCAATTAGTATGCGTTGTATTTTTAGAGTAATCAGAGTGATAGTAAAAGATTGGCCAGCTTAAGGATTGGGCTGCCATCCTAAAGCCTGAATTATCGGGTAATGGCCGGTAATGCATCTTTGTACAAAAATTTAGGTACTTTCTAGAGCAAATGATTTCATTACTGATGAGCGTTAAATCAGCCGGATACGTACCTTTTTCAGCCTTATATATCTCCACTTGTTCAGCAGCCTCTTTAAACTGTCTATATAAATCAAAGTCTCTTTGTTCAGTATCGAAAATAAAGAGGCGTAAAAAGACATTGAGGACCAAATAACCCAGTAATAATGCCAACAATAAGCCAAAAGCCATTAGAACGCGAAATAGAAGCTTTATTGGTTTTTTCATAATAAAACACTAGTCAAAAAATTCATGAACAACTTTGGTATAGACTATCTCACCCTGAAAACAAACTAAGTACATATAATAGGAAAAATCTCCATGTGGCCCTGCCTTCCCGTCGGCAGAGTATTTCCAACAATTTCGATCATTACCTACGCCTATACCATCTGCCAAAGGTTTGCCCAGCAAGTCTTCAACTTGGCCTTTAGTCATGTTCTTTTCAACCTTTTCAAAGTTAGTAACAGTGAAGCCAGGAGCAAAAATCGTGTCAATTTCTGGATATGGATAAAAATGTTGCTCTGAAAACAGAAAAACATGAATAATAAAAGGAGCCACGATGAAAATAATTGCTATTTGTAAAGCGATCACACCAGCAATGAGAGATACCAACTTAGAAAAAAGTGTTTTATCTTTTCGGAAAAAAAGTCCTGCTGTTAAACTAATAGCGGCACATACTCCAAACAGTAAGAGAAAAAACCGAGTAATTAAGAACCACGACATGAAAAATTATAGCATTTTCATCTTAGGGGAGTTAAAATCTCCTCGCACAAATCAAGATATTTTGGTTATAATAGTGATTCGTTATTGCAAAATAACATGCCAAGCTAGCCAAGTTGGTCACGGCGCATGTCTGAAAAACATGAAATTCAGGTTCGATTCCTGAGCTTGGCACCAGACATTGAGAAAAATGAGATGAACGGGTACAATTGACACTTGTTCAATTAACAGAATGCGAGAATAGCTCAGTTGGCTAGAGCGTCTCCTTGCCAAGGAGAAGGTCGCGGGTTCGAGTCCCGTTTCTCGCTCACTTTAATCATCCCCATACCAGCAACCAGCTTTTTTAAGCATTTCCTTAAGCTCTAAATCAAATTTTTCTGATTCAGTTAAAACATTGGTTTTCTCTAGTGAAAAAAGATCGTAAACACTGGCATCAAGATAGTGAGCAATTTTTAAAGCCGTTAAGACTGAAGGAACCACTAAACCTTTCTCAATGTCGTAAACATTTTGCCTACTAATACCAATATGAAATGCCAAAGTTAACTGAGAGACGCCGATAGATTTGCGAAATTTGGCCACATTATTGTAAAGTTTGACAGGGTGCAGTGAGGGGTTCTTCATGAGAGAAACGTCATTTAAAAGTTACACTTTTTATTCAAACTGTAAACTTTAGATGACAGATTCTTCCAAGGATATACCTCCAACCTTTACTAAACCGTAGTACTAACCAAATCACTCATTTTAGCTGCGATAGCTTCTTCAGCAATTTCCTCAGGTTTTATTTTGCACACTTCAAAAATCTGCTTTTCAATTTGGTATAAGTATTGAGAATATTGCCGCCGCTTCATCACATCTTCTTCCAGAGAATATTTATCACCATATCGCTCCTCTAAGTCATCTAACCGTTCTTGCAAAAGCACCACTCCAGTTGGCGCCACCCGCATATCAGCATAGGCACAGATTTTTTGAGCTAAATCAGAGCTTAAAAAGTTTTCCTCAGCTTTCAAGAAACCCACTGCATCAATTAACTCATAAACTCGCAGCTCCACCCCAATCTCATCAATAATTTTCATCGTTGCATCATGATCATTGTGACCATACTTTGCCACAAACTCTTTCTGGATTTCTTGCCAATATTCCAACTCACCAGCCGGCACAAACTCGGGAAACTTCAATAAATCAAACTTCACGATGTTACCCATGTCATGTAGTAAACAAGCTAAAATCACATGGCGGCGATCATTATCAGAAAGGGGAGTAGTTAAGGTATCTACAATCACGGCGGCCACACCTGCTACCCGTAGCTGGTGCTGCTGCAAATTAGGCATCAACCGATACTGTTGGTAAAGCTGCGCAATCGTCATGGGGCAAGTATAACAAACTCTTACTTAAAAAAGGCGCCATACCGGATAGAGCGCGAAAACTTCCGGTAAAAAGCCTCTAAAATCACGTCTCGGGCTTCATTAACTTGGAAGTACTGGGTATTTATCGTCAAGTCATATGAGTTACATTTATCAATATCCTTGCGCAAATACTGCTTCACAAAGGACCGCCGTTCTTTCTCCACTTTGGCGATCACTTCTTTAGCTTGAGCTTCATTCAATCCCTCAAAATCCATGGCCCGCTTCACTCGCCGATCGTATGGAGCTGTGATATTAATGTGCAACCCTTTAGCAAACGGACAAATAAAGTTTGCACCTCTACCTAGAATAACTACATGTCCTTGCAAAGCGTATGCCAGCATCACCTTCACTAACTCCGTCACATACGTTAAGTCATCAATGTACTCAGGATTAAGAATCGAGTGGACAATGTCATCAATTTTGCTGCGGCTCTTTTCATCGATAGCTTTAATGGCTGCTTTACGTTGTTTAGTCGAGTTCGCAATTTCTTCAATCAGTTGGTCATCAACAAAAGTAAAACCTAACTTGTCTGCCACTGCTTTGGCAATGGGTGCCCCACCACTACCGGGCTCACGAGCAATGGTAATAAAGGGTCGGACAAATGAAGATTCAGCATCAGCACTATATTGATTAAAGATGCGATCTTTGATGTTGAGGGTATTAATGATTTTATTAACCAGCGGGTAATAATGTAGGGACATACTTAATTATATCTAAGACTCCAATGAGCAGAAATTATGTACCCCAGATGATGTTATAATGTCAGAGCCTGTTAAGAGGTATGTAAGTTTTCGCGTCAGTAGCTCAGTTGGATAGAGCATCTGTCTTCGGAACAGAGGGTCGGGGGTTCGAATCCCTCCTGGCGCACTTTTTTTACTCCTGTACTCCAAGCCTTTCTTCGCCTTGGCGAAGCTCGCTTTATTTTGTAAACTTTTACCTTGTTACTTTTACTTGAGGAAATTATATGTACGCTGATACTGTCTATTTATTTGGTGATCAATTTGCTCCGGCTGCCGGGATGTTGGGTTATAAAGAAACCTTGCCCAATGGCACAAAAGTTGATCAGAAGCGCTTAGCGGAACTGGTCGTCATAGCGGCTTTAGTCGAAATGAGTGAACAAGGTTACATCAAGACCTATGTAAAAGATGGGGAATTTTTGTTTTTTAAAACCCAAACTGCAGTCGTGAGCTTAGAAAAAAAACCTGCCAAGTCTTTAGGTGTATTCGAACATGCTTTACTTAGTGTATTGGATAGTGCCCAAAAAGAACTGTCTATTAACGATTTACTTCATTACCTTTTGCAACGGGACAGTTATAACCCCTGGGGTGAAGTGACTAGATTCATTAATGAAAATCTCATCAACCGAGGCATTCTAGAAAAGACTAAAGATAAACAAATATTATTTATTAAAACCTACAAAAATGTACTGAAAGGGGAAATTCCCCAAGAAGAACAACAGCGGTTAGAAAAAGTCAAAACGGCTTTAGAACACTTTAAAAATAACGATCCTGTGCTTTATAAAAAAGTTCTTGATGGCGTCAATAATGGGATTAGCTCCCGGGTAGTGCAATCAGATAATGACTAAGAGTATACTGAGGTATGTCAACCTCTCCCTCTCAACCTACTCAACCACAATCACCACGACGCTTATTTCGCGCCCTCGAAGCTAAATCTTTGCGCTCACGGACCGTACCGACCCAAATTGCTGATTATTTAACGAGCAAAAGTAGCACCCCTACTTTTTTGTTTTTGAACACGCTGTTATTTGCGTTTTGGATAATTTGGAACTCAGGCCTTATTCCTCAACTCAAACCCATCGATCCGTATCCCTTTGGCTTTTTGACGATGGTGGTCTCACTAGAAGCAATTGCGTTATCCATTTTTGTGTTAATTTCTCAAAATCGGGCGGCTCAAATTGCCACCTTGCGTGATGAGCTCAACTTACGCGTCAATCTGATTGCTGAACAAGAAGTGACTAAAAGTTTACAAATTTTAGCTGAGATGCGGACTAAAATGGGCATTAAAACTCCTGATCCTGAGCTTGAGGAAATGTTGCAAGATATTAATGCCTCTGACCTTGAGCACTCGATCGCGGCTCAGTTAGTGAGAGCGGACCAAACGGTCATTACCAAACTGACCAAAAAAGACGTTCCTAACCTAATTAACTCGCTCCTGAATGTGCGGCGGTAAACTCCTAGCTTGACTTTGCCCTTACTGGAATGTTTATAGTACAATTCGTACTATGAAACACTTAACTGTCAGCCAACTAGGAAAAGCTATTGGTGTCACACCCAAAACCATTCGCTTTTATGAATCTGAAGGCTTAATCACGCCTACAAAGCGGGCCGAGAATGGTTATCGTTTGTATGATGAATCGCTGGTTGAGGAACTTCAGTTAATTAAACAAGCTCGAGATTTAGGTTTGCCCCTCAAAGAAATTAAAACCTTACTAGCAGGTTGCCAAGGTGAAAGTTGCGATCACACTAAAAAATATGTGCAGGGTGAAATTGATGACTACTTGGTCAAACTGAGCGCCAAAATTGACCAACTTCTTAATTTGCAGGCAAAATTACAACAACTCCGGACCCAGCTGGACAGCAATCCTCAATTTTGTGAGGGGGGAAAGTATTGTTGTAATATTTTGCATCAATTATCAAAAGTCTAGAAAGGAGGTGAGAAATATGAATTCCAACGAAACGTGTTGCGGCGGCGGTTGCCAATGCTAAGTATTAAACATTAATACACCAACACAACCATCATGTGCGCGCCATGATGGTTTATCTCCCTCTACTTGATCGCATAAGTATCTGATATATAATTTAGTTATAGGATTATATGTCGGAAATTGTTCAAAAAGGTTTTTCACTAGCTCCAGGTGTGGACACACAAACTTTCCCTGTACGGGGACCTTTGGTTGAAATAACAGACCAAGGTTTCAAAGTTGTTCAAGGCCTGGGCAGCATACCTTTAGAAACGTTAGCAAAATACTACGATTTATATCACAATCGTCTTGACACACCCAGGGTAGAAATGTCAGTAGATGAAGAAGCACTCCAAAAATGGGTTGATCTTTTAATTGATGACGCTTTTTCTGCAGTTGGTATAAATCTTGTTAGAAAGTTGGGATTATACCCTGATCCTAATGGTAAAAACATTTTAACTCCTTCAATTATTCTTACTCACCTTACTAATCAACCAAATAGATATGTCCAGCTTAATGCTATTACTCCTGAAGGAAAAATCAGGATTAGAGCTATAAAAGTTGTTGATCTCTTTCAAGGAGACTTTGCAGCTTGCCAATACACCATATTTACAGGTTTAAGAATGGCAGCGTGGGAAAAATTAACTGAAGAAGGCAATGATCCTCGATTTCAGGATTCTATCTTTCAATCTTTGATGAGTAAGTCATTAAATACCGAAAGGATTCTCCAGCACGTTCATAACTCACCGCAACTTTTTGAGTGGGCATATCCAAATGACGGACCTCAGAATTTAATCCAATCGGTGGAAGCATTGATTTACAACGCTGCAATTCGAGAGACATACTTGCCACTTATTCAAATCGCCAATAAAATGCTAACGAACTTAATTTTATTTAACCACCTGGCAGATGAGAACCTCATCTTAGCCGGTAAGCCAACCTATAATGATGACGCAACTTATAATTTTAGTGATCATGAATTCCAATCAATAATTAACAGTCTCAAAAATAAAGCCCTCTTCCTACTTTACTTCAGAATGGACCTCATGGACCCTGCATCACATCGTTATTTAGTTGAGTATCTTTATTATCGTTTTGGTGAAGAAGCCCCAGGAAAGAAATGGGAAACAAACTAAATTAAGTATGGAAAGAAGTCATAACCTCCCAATAGATGAACTCCAACGAAGAGCTGGCAGTGCTAACCGTGGATTTAATGACACAATTATCAAGCCACAAGCTTTTAGAATTGGTTTGAGTCAATCTAATCCAGAGTTCCTACCACCGAAAAAAAAAGTCATTATTTTTCCAAGACAACAGAACTTTGCACAAATTAATACACAGACTGCGACTGAAACACTCCTGCTTCCAGCCACAACCTCACGCATCAAATCACGACGAGATCGTACTGCTTCACCTGTTTCCGAGCTTAATGACGTGGTAGAAGCGATTAATACACGCGTCCAAAAAGAAAACCAACCGCTAGCCGACGATGTAAGTGCTGAAACCTTAATGGTCCAAGCCCTACAAAAAATCTTATCGAGCAAATCACAAGCCAAAGCTCCAACTAAACTTGTTTAGCTAAAAACTCCAACACTGCCTTTTGAAACCCCTCGGGATCATGCCAAAAGATGTCATGACCAGTCGGAAACTCCTGATACTCTTTGGTCGTTTCTAAAGCTCGGTAAATATCACTAGCATCTTCATGATCAACTGTTTGATCTTTTTCAGCTGAAAATAAAAGCACCGGCACTTTAATATTACCCACCACAGCCATAGGAGTGTTACCTGGGTAGCTTCGGCCAAACTCTAAGTAACCCGCTGTGGTCATAAATGGGGTAAATATGCTGGCTGGAAAACCTTCTTTATCGATTCTGAAGGCAAAGAGGGACTGCAAGTTTTTATACGGCACAGAGGCAATAATAAAATCACCCTTCTGGGTTTTACCGACAGTTACTAGTGAAGTGGTAGCGCCCATGGAGATACCCAAGTAGCCAATCTTCTTATCTTTATTTTCAGAGAGGGAAGAGAGGTGATCATAAACAGCTTCTAAATCTTGCCATTCTTTGACACCCATATAAATTTTTTCTCCCTCACTCTCACCAAAACTCCGCATATCAACTAATACTGTCGAGTAACCAGCTTTTCTCAGGTAGGGGACATGCCCCAACATGCTGGTCTTACCACCGGGGTTGCTGTACCCATGAACTAAAATGACTACTGCTTTGGGATTTTTGACTGGAAAAGACCAGTACGCAATCTGTTGGCCATTAGCATTGGTTACAAATTGGGTTTCGGCCGTCAAACCATCAGGAAACGTATATTCCGAAGCCTCGGCGTGGAAATTGAGTTGCGTATGGAGGCGATACCAGACATAGAGAAAGGCAATTACTATCCCTGTTAAGAATAGTAATATTAAAAAGAGAAGAATTTTCATAGCCAAAAACTTAATTTAGATTGAGACATCAGTATCATTATACAGAAATCTGTCATTTAAAGTTTACATTTTTAATTTAATATGTAACATCTAGATGACAGTTTTAGAAAAAGGCTATAATACTCCCACATGTTTGAAATTAAAGAATTAACAGATTTAGACACTGCTTATCGCATCGGGCAGTTCTTAACAGGCCCCTATGCTTTCGAACATAACTGGGCACCGAATGAAAAAGCGGTGGTGGAGCAAGCACCTATTGATAGCTTAACCGGCACAAACCATCAGTATTAGTATATCGAACACGAGGGTGAGATTATTGCGGCGATTGGAGTCCGCGAAAATAAATATGGTAGTGGCGGCTATGAAATGGACACTGATTACATGGCGGTTCATAAAGAGTATCGCCAGCAAGGCTTAGCTACCTTAATGCTGCAAAAGGTTGAAGACTATGTCAAAGCGAAAGGTGGACGATATCTCCACATCCTCTCCTGCGACATCGATTATCACATTCCCGCTCGAGCCTTTTACGAAAAACATGGCTTCCAAAAAGTGGGGTATATGCCTAATTACTACGTGCCTGGAGAAGGTCGCATTGATTATTACAAGGAACTGTTATGAAAACACTGTTATTACTTTTTTTGGTTATCATTCCGGCTATTAAAGTGTGGTGGAATAAGAAGTCTTAATTACCTTACCATCGTACCCGGTTTCACCTCAGCTCCAACTTCAACTAAAGTGGGAACGTTCGCTTCATCTACTGCCATCAACATCATGCCTTGGCTGACACCTTGGCCCATTTTACGCTCAGCTAAATTAGCAATAAAAATGAATGACTTACCGATGAGATCCTCAGGTGTATAAAATTGTTTAATACCAGACATTATAGTTTTTTGACCAATTTCCTCACCAAAATCGACCTGATACTCAATCAGCTTCTCACTCCACTCTGGTACCTGTGCAGCGATGATTTTACCAACTCGTAAATCTAGTTTTTCAAAATCGGGGTAGTGGATGATATCTTTCATAGGCAAAAATTATACCAGATGTTTGAGCTTTGCGAGGTTATAATGGCTGCATGACTCAACACGCTAAATGGAAAATAATTAATCAGCAGGACGTCTCGCCGAGCCCTTGGTTTCCAATTGTAAAAGATGAAGTGGAGTTGCCGAATGGGAAACGAGTTGAGTATTTTCGGTCACAGTTAGCGAATGTAGCGATGGTAATAGCTATTACCAAACAAAAAGAAGTGGTATTTGTTCGCCAATACAAACATGGGATAGGAGAGGTTTGTATTGAACTGCCAGCTGGACGGATTGAGGTTGGCCAAACTCCCCGCGCAGCTGCTCTTCACGAGTTACAGCAAGAAACAGGGGTTAGTATCGCTGAAACTCAATTAATTGAAGTAGTTGAATTGTGGACAGAACCCAGTAAAAGTCAGGTCAGAGTGTATGGGTTTTTGGTGACAGAAGTTGAAATTACCGACGCACAAAATTTAGAAGAAACCGAAGACATTGAAGTCATAAAAGTGCCTTTGCACGAGCTTTCCAACTTCCTACTCACTGAAGTACACGCCTCCGACACTATGGCATTATTACTTCTTGCCCAGCAAAAGTGGCCAGAGCTATTTGATGACCTAAAAGCCAAACACTTAATCAAATAACTCTTTATACGTCCCTTTTTTGATTAAGCGACCTTTTTCAAAGTGGTAAATATAATCGGTGTTCTTGAGTGTTGAGGTGCGGTGAGCAATGGCGATAATCGTCACCCCTTTGAGTTCTTTTTCGATGGCCGCATGAATTTTTTCTTCAGTGGCTGTATCAAGATGCGATGTGGCTTCATCTAAGATCAAGATTTGGCTTTGTTTACAGATAGCCCGAGCCAAAGCAATTCGCTGGCGCTCACCTCCAGAAACTCGATACCCACGCTCACCAATTAACGTCTCTAAACCCTCAGGAAGCTTGCTAATTAATTTAGCTAGTTGGGCAATTTTAATGGCTTTGAGCAAAATTTCCTCAGGGATGTTTTTCATCGAGGTGATATTTTCCCGGAGACTAAAATTAAACATCTCTGATTCTTGCGGCACTACGGTCACGTGGGTAGTGAGTTCATCGTGAGAAATGTCACTAAGATTGCGCTTACCAATCAAAATGTGACCTCGGGTAGGAGTATATAAACCTAAAAGTAACTTAGCCAATGTCGATTTGCCGCTTCCAGAACTTCCTACAATACCCACCTGATCACCGCGCTTAATTATGAGATTAATATCGCTTAAGGTAGCTTCGTGTTGGTACTTAAAATCCAAGTTTTTAAGCTCGATGCTTTGCCACTCAGCTGGGAAAGCTAGGGTACCTTGGCGAGCGTCAAGGTCAGTCCAAAACAGTGGCATCATTCTACTCACCATCAATCTCATTCTGACTAAGCGCTCAAAGTATCCTGTCATGTCATTTATGGCTTTACGAATATCATTAAAGTAACTGTAAAAAATAAACACCGAACCTAAGGACACTCTGCCAGCTAAAACATCACTCCCAAGCATATACAAAAAAATGGTCGATACTACGGCAGTATCAACTTGAAAAAACTTCCACTTATAAATATTGAGTGCGGAGATCTCTTGGTTGTAAGCTCTTAACAGAGCTTCAGCTGAGGCGACTTTCCCCTGCAGTGATTTGCCCATTCCTAAGCTTTTAATTGATAAAATGTTTGACAACCCTTCATAGTATTTCCCTGAAGCATTCTCGCGAGCCATATTGAATTCTTCATATTTATTATTAATGCGGTTATAAAAGAATTTCTCAATCAGAAAAAAGACCATCGCATAGACTCCGATCAATACAAAATACTTAAGATCAAAAATAAAAAAGACTACCGTCACTCCGATCAGCGTGGATAGCAAATCGTAGAGTTTCTCTTGTAATAAAGCTAAAAAATCGCTCACCCCATTCGCCCCAGCCTCAATCCGCTGCACTTTATTCCCGGTATTTTCTTTCTCGTGCCAAGTCAAAGAAAAATCCAGCAATTTTTGAAACCCAGAAACTTTAATGCGGTACACAATATCCAGTGTCAAGATTTCCATCTGATTTTTGGCTGATAAGCGAATGATGCTGATCACCCCCCAACTGACGCCAAATAAGCCCACCCATAAGTAAAAAGGTTGTAGAGACATGCCCGGACGATAAACAGTCAAAAAATCAACCATTCGTCCCAAAATAAATGGCGGCAACAAGGGATAGAAAAAAACACAGAACAATACTATGTTCCAAAAAATGAATCGGTTTCTGATTGGTTGGGCAAAAAACCAAATCGAGCGTAAAAGATGCCACCAGGAAAAAGTACTTTTTTCTCCAGCCGTTTCTGCTAACTTCTCAAATTTCTGTCGCTTCATAGCAGTGATTATACAGGCCAATTAACATTCTTCAGTTCAAATGAAAAACCTTCGATAGCTACCTAAGTACTTCTTCTAGCAACTCAGGGAATTCATTAGTGTTCATTTGGAAAAATAAGAAGTGTTGTTTATTTTCCAATCTCACCACACGCGGTTTAAGGGCTTGATTGTATAAATCAAAAGCTTTCATCATGTGAGGTAAATCGTTAGAAATAAAAATCACTATCTCATTGGCTAAATGAGGAACCTCTCTGGGCAACTCAAAGTCATATAAATCTTTTCTGCTATCATCGTCAGTTTCCGGCACACGGGCTGGAGCTACTAAAATTAATTTATGGATTTTTCTACCGGTGTCTAATAACCACCGCACAATAAAAGCCCCTCCACAGCTATGCCCAACCACCACCGTTTTTTCAGTCACAGGGTATTTCTCAAACTCTTTTTTCCACTCCACATATTTGGGGTTCCAGGAAACCGGCATATCTAACGCCGTAGCATCTAAACCCTTTTCTTGGAGCTTATCTGCTAACCAATTCATCCACCGTTTCTCTTTCGGCATTAACATCGCCTCACTAGGAGGACAACCGTGAAGAACATAGTATTTGTCGGGGATGGTTTTTGGGAAGTTCATAATTGAAATCCTAGTCGTGATTAATAGTTCCACCTATAGCTCTGTGAAAAAAAACCACTTTGCCTTGATAAAGTATTTCTTCATAGCCTGAAAAGTTAGTAATATCGCCTTCTTGTCGGTAGCGGTATTCCCAGTTACCGGCTTTGTAGTTTTGAGGACCTCTCAGAGATCGAAATGTATCATCGTCTTGAGACAAAGCAGTTTTGAGAAAACTAAATGTATCATGAGCCAGCTGCTCATTTCCTTCAGTCATGCCTCCACAGTATGAGTTGGTCCAAACAATTTTTCCTTGAAACCTAACCACTTCTTGCCCCGCTGATTTTGTATGGCCAGTATAACTATCAAGATAGTCCCAATCTCCCTGCTTAAAATCAAACTCAATAAAATCTCTGCGCTCACTCGTTTTTAATGGTGGTTTACCACTCGCATATGTTGATTTTCCAGCCAGGTCAACAAAATCAAATAACTGAGAGGTGAAGTTGGTGTTCATAAAGTGAGTTTAACACAGATGAAGTGATTGGAGAGAATTTATTTGTTCTGAAACCGGATGAAGTAAAACTCGCTTACATCATCAGACTTGTTTTCTATTTCGTGCTCAGTATCTGCAGGAAAAATAAACCGATCTCCAGATTGATAAACTTCTTCTTTACCAAAGGCATCTCTTATTACTCCTTCACCTTTAATAACAACACAAATCTCAACAATGTTAGCGTGTTTGTGCATTGTCCATTTTTCTGAAGCAGGCAGATAGCCGTAGGTGAAGGCCTCAAAATAAATAGATAAGGTCTCATCTTTTGATACTAAAAGTTTTCGAGAACCGGTCGCGTGTGGAGTTTCTTCTATTGGAATGTCTTGAATGTTTTTTTTGGAGAACATGAGCTCATTTTAACAGCACGTTACAGTTAAATGAAAGTCTGATTGCGATATATTTATATCTTGTGAGTCGGGTGGGACTCGAACCCACGACATTCTGCTTAAGAGGCAGACGCTCTAACCGACTGAGCTACCGACCCTCACATTCATAACTTTTTATTAACGAGCATTCTGCTTAAGAGTCCGTCAGCTGACGGATCTAACCGACTGACCCGCCAGCCGGCGGGCTCACATTCCGTAAGACTGATTATTTTAGCACAAACTTGAGTAGAAATTGGGAGAAATTAAGGTGTTACAATCATTAGAGATGCAAGAGATTACTTTAGAGGTCAATCTAAAAACTATCCCCCCCGTGATTAAACGTCGTCGCCAAGTATTAATTGTCCTGAAAAATGCTGAAGGTAATTATATTTTGGGTCATAAAAATCATTACCCACCGGGGGTATCAAGATTTGTGGGTGGGGGAATGGAAGAAGGGGAAGAGCCATTGCATGCCGCAGTCCGCGAACTTCATGAAGAAACAGGCATTTTGGCCGATGAAAACCACTTACGGCCACTCAGAAAGGTGGTAGTAGTAGCTACCACTCCTGACCAGCTACAAACCCACTTTGAAGTGTATTTATTTGCCTACCAACTCAACGATGAAACGCTTAAAGCCAGCGATGATTTAGATAACGTCGTGGAGTTGACGCCGGATTTAACCACTAAATTAATCGATACCTTTGATAACTTAAACGCTGACATTCACCCAGCTCTTAACTTTTCTTGGCAAGATTATGGCAAAGTATATGGCCACATTCATCAGCTGGGCTTTGAGTTGACGCAAAAAAATTAACTTTTTATTAATTTTCCAGATGTGCACTCAGCGCTCATTGCTGTAGAGCTTTGTTTCAGTCTACAATCAACTCATGATCCAGCTGATCGACCAAAATCAGTTTAGTGCTGAGTTCGCTCTCCACAAGAAATATGCTCAATCAGAGCTGTTATTGGATTTGGTGTGGACACACTCGCACATCATCATGAGTGTCTCGCTTAATTTGTATGACTCAGGCCGCTTTGATGTCACTCAAATGCCCCGCGAATTAGTCTCTAAAGCGGCTTTACTACATGATATCGGTGTCTATGGATGCTCAGGTTTTGAGTGGTTACCAGGCCAACCTCTCTCAGATAAACCGTATGCGCAACATACCCTAATCGGCGCTGAGATTCTTCAGCGAGAAGGTTTCTCGCAAGAAATTATTGATGTGGCCAAAATTCACACCGGAGTCGGGCTCAGCTCCGAAGACATCACTACCTATGGCATGGAGTTGCCAGCCGGTGAGTACATGCCATCGACGCCGCTCCAGTGGTTGATTACCTATGCATCTAAATTTCATAGCAAAGCACCGCGCTTCAAAACCGCTACCGATATTGAAGTCGCCCTCTCTAAATACGGCACTGATAAAGTGGAGCGCTTCAAGCAATTGCAAGCTACTTTTGGTTTACCTAATTTAGAGGATATTAAGCCTCGCTATGAAGAGTGGCACAAAAACTTTAATTTCCGCATCACACAGTTAGCTAATGGCTCTGCCGGAAATGCTGCAGCATTACCTAATGTGCCCGTCGAGCTGAGTTCCGCTGGCATTAGTCTTTCTAAGCCTAAAGCGGTCACCGTCCAAATTACACCTCTAGAAATTGAAACTCCGACCGCTACCGCTACGACCGCCAACTCGGCGCCCATGACCTTAGCTACGAACCAGACCGGGCCCGTTGCACGGCTTTCTTAAACGCTAAATACTGGACTGTCGGTTGATTATTGCGGTCTAAAAAGGTGAAGTTACTAAACGGACCAGGATCGCCACGCAATAAGAATGGTGTCACCGCGATCACTTGCGGATGTGACCAGACATGTTGCAAAGCATACAAGTAATACTCTTCTAGCCAACGTGAGGTTTGGCGATTAGCTATCCACCCCGTTTCTGTAATCATAACTTGTAAATCACGCCCTGTCTTATCTTTGATAAATTTTAATTCGTGTTCAAAACCACGCAACGAGTTCTGAGCAGTTCGTTCCGGTGACGAGCTAAAGCCAGGATTAGGGTAAGAATGTGAGTTCCACACATCTATCTTATGAAAAATATCTGGGTTATAGGCGTGCATGCGATTTAAGTAGGTAAAGGCTTCCATGGTTTCTGTCCCATTCGGAGCTGCTAAGTCCATAGCAGCAGGCAAGACCACAAAGTTTTTACCTTCTGCATGAGCCCAATCGGCAGCAAAACTTAAAATGTCGGCATACTCTTCAGGGTTGATGGTACCACCCCATTCCTTAGCGTGATTAACTTCATTGAACATTACGACGTGACGTTGATCAGTGGGCCAGTCTTGTTTCTTCAAAAACGTCATCAACAACACAATTTCTTTGCGATTGGGCACTTTCCAAGCTCCATTTTCAAATCGGGAGGTCAGCCGGACGATGGGAATAATCTTTTTTTCTTTGGCTGCATTTAAAAAGCCTTGCCATTCATCTTTTTTATCCAAATCATTCAAACTTAAAGGAATTGTCACATACTGCCACTCATCTGGCTTGGCCTCATCAGTGATTAATTTTTTGGCATCATCAATTTCATAAGGGTGGAGAATATGGACACCTAACACATCGCCCGAAGCAGCGGATACTAGAGTAGGGAAACTCAAAAAGCTCGTTATAACGAGCAAACCTAAAATGAGTGATTTAAAGCCCCATTTCATAATTATAGGATATCATTTTTTAAGGCATTTGTCGAGGTTTGGATACAGAATGAAGAGTTTGGTATACTTAACAGAAATGAAACGTTTATTTCTGGCTTACGCCTGGATGTTACTGACTGCAGGCGCGATGTTAACCTTAATTGCGGCTGTCCAGGTGTACGGTTTTCATACCCAAGTTACTACCCAAGCCAAGATACTTCATCCTGTCTTAACCGCTAGTGCTCAAGAACTGGACTCTACAGACGAAATAGGGGAGGTGAAAGGGATGGCAATTGTGGCTGAAGTGGATGATGCTCGACCTCAAATTGTGGCTAATTTCCTCAAGCGCTATAAATCACCACTTGAACCCCACGATTACTTTGGTCAATTTTTAGTTGATACAGCAGATAAAAATGGTCTTGATTTTCGCCTGCTTCCGGCGATTGCCATGCAAGAAAGTAACTTGTGTAAAAAAATCCCTGAAGGTAGCTATAACTGTCTTGGCTTCGGCATTCACTCTAGAGGTACCTTAGCATTCGAGAGTTATGAAGCAAACTTTGAGCGCGCCGCTCGCGAGCTGAAAAAGAACTATATTGATATTGGTTTAACCACTCCAGATCTGATCATGAAAAAATACACTCCCGGCAGTAATGGCAGCTGGTCTAACTCCGTGAAACAATGGATGGCAGAAATGCGCTATGATGACCGCAAATTAGGCAAAGCCCTGAAAACAGACACCAGTGTCCTCGAGTTCGCCGAAAGTTCTGAAAGTACTTCCTCTGCTTCACCAGCTCCCTCTTCCACACCTTAGCCTGGTAATTCAGCTAGCTAAAGCTTAACTTCAAGCAATTGAACTGATGTATTTTGATAACTATTGACAGACTTATAATATTTTGATATAGTTTGATTACCTCAGAAGGTCTCCCTCACCGGGTTGAAAGCCTTACTTCGGTAAGGTGTGAACGGCAGTACGTTCTGAGTAAAATAGCCCTCCGAGCTCAGCTCGGGGGGCTTTTTGTTGGTGCCGAGAACAGGAATCGAACCTGCACGCCTTTTGAAGGGCACTGGATTCTAAGTCCAGCCTGTCTACCAATTTCAGCATCTCGGCGTTTGTGCTGAAAAATAATTCGCTTCGGTTGCGAGTACGCAAATCTCAGCTCATTATTTTTCTTCACTCACATTATTTCTCACTCACTTAGTTACTCGCTCAATCAATTACTTCCAGTATTTTACCTTATTTAACCCATAAATGTGATAGTATGAAGGACGATGTTTGAGTATATTCATAAAACTAACCCTCGTTCCCGTTCTTTTCGGATTACAGTAGCTCCTAATGGTGATGTAATTGTCAGTACTCCTAGGTGGTATATGCCAGGATCGTTGCAACAGTTTTTAGAACATAGTGCTGGCTGGGTAGAGAGAACTAAAGCTAAAATGATGAGCCGAAAAACGCACGCTTCAAATAATCAAAGCGTGAATATTTTTGGCAAAGCCTATGAAAAAAAGGTTGAATATTCAGCCCGCCACCGGGTTGGAATTCGCATTGAGGGTAAATCACTCATTCTCAATCCAACCTCACCACAATTAACTACTTGGAATGCGGCTGCTGAAAAACAACTCAATACTTTCTTAAAAGCCACTGCTGAAAAATACATTATTCCCCGCACCCATCAATTGGGTGAGAAAATGGCTACCACTTTCCGGCACATTACACTGCGAGAACAAAAAAGTCGCTGGGGCAGTTGTAGCAGTACTGGGAATCTCAATTTTAATTGGCGACTTGTCCATTATGAGCCACCCATTATTGATTACGTAATCATTCACGAATTGGCTCACCGCACACATATGAACCACTCAGCTGCTTTTTGGAATTTAGTCGCAAAATATGACCCCGCTCATTTACAACACCGGGGGTGGTTGAAACGCAATGGGATGAGTCTGGGGTAAAAACTCAAAATTGACATCAGCTTCTTTCAGTACTAGATTGCAGATACTACTTAAAAGAAAGGAAACTATGTCCAAAGAACCTTTAAAGCAATATCGAACTTGGGAAGAAACACCAAAAGCTCAATGGGTAAAAAAGCAAGCACATAGATTAAATCTCTTAAGTCAAAGTTCTGAGCCACTAGGGTGGGACGATCAAGCTGATTTTGATTTTATTAATTGGTATAAGTCAGAAGGCTTTAATTTAAGTGAAGATAAAATTCAAGCTAAGCGAGATGAGTTTCGTAGACGAGACTGTCCCTACAAAAACTGGGAAGAAACTTCCCAAGCTATGATGGTCAAAGCAATTGAAAACAATGTTAATGTAACACTAATTAATAATCCAGGAAAAGAGCTGCATTGGCAGCTTGCGGCTCGTCAGGTTTGGATTGAGTGGTACAAATCAGTGGGTTATATTTACTCAAAACCCTTCGGCAATAATGATGACGTTTATGAAGAGGTAGAAATTATTGAACGTAGGTTTAAACCTGAGGAAGAGGAAAGCGAATAGAAGCTTCCAGCTATAGTAAAAAGGAGGCTTATAGCCTCCTTTTTATTTATTTTTTTAATGAGAATGAATTATTTAACTTTACTAATCACCCCCGTCACCAATCCACCTTGGACAATGTTGAGAATAAACGCTAAACCAACGGCGACCATCCACGAACTAATACCCATCCCCAAGACCTCAGCAAACCGAGCGACAACCCACACCGCCCCAATGTTTAAGAAGAAATAAAGTAACATCCAGTGCATGTCTTGTAATTTGTAACGCATTTGTTCAGCAATCAACTCAATTACTGGCACAGCGCCAACAATCATAAAGGTCAGCACTACTTGGCTATACAACAAAGCTTCAAATAACGAAAAGCGGTGCGTGCCTAAAACTACATTGCCAGGAAATACTAAGTGAGATAAGTAGATCACCATCATATTTGCTACCAGTAACACGGCGAACATTGCCCCCAGTTGAACGATACTCATACGTTGGCTACTACTCACAGAGCGAACGGAAGATTGGGTGGCAGATTGCTGCAAAGCACTGGCTAAAGAACTAGTATTGCCTCGAGCAGCCATCACTGTCCGTTGCAGTTTTTGAGTCCGAGCCGCACTTTTGTGTGAGCGATCTTTTTTATGTTTCCGGGGTTTTTGTTTTGGCATATCAGCCTTTATAAATCAGGTTAACTTATAATTACGTCTAAGACTACCATGCTAGTTCCAGGCTTTCAAGAGAGTAGACTCTGGTATGATAATCACTACTTATGACGATCGTCATTCACGGTGAACACACCGCCCATTCCCGCCAAAAGTTAAGTACTGTCATTAACCAACACCAGACTCAACACATAAAGATGGTCCGGCTGGAAGCTAAAAGAATAACCGAAGCTGATTTGGAAATGGCCCTAGGTTCAGAGTCATTATTTAATGAACCTAAAGTGGTGGTGATAGAGGAGTTGCATTCATTACCAAAGTCCAAGCGTAAAGACACTTTAATTGATCAATTGAGTCAACACGCACTCGATACCGATCTGACGCTGATTATTTGGGAAAAGCGGACTTTAACCGCCACCATGCTCAAGAAATTTCCCAAAGCTGAAGTCTTTGAGTTTAAGTTAAGTAGTACTTTATTTAAATGGTTAGAGTCACTGTCATCTGATCAAAAAACTAAAGCTCAGCAACTGAAGTACTTTCATCAAACATTGGAAACTGAAGATGAATTTATGTGTTTGAGTATGTTGGCCCGACAAATCAGAATGTTAATTCAAACTAAAGAAGGCGCCACCCTGAGTGGAGCTCCCTTCATGATTGCCAAACTCAAAAAACAAGCTGGAAGTATTTCCCTCGAGCAACTTCTTGCTACTCATGCCCGCCTCCTGGAGATTGAACTCAAGCACAAAACCTCGTCCACACCCTTGACCCTGCGTCAAGACCTTGATCTTTTGCTGCTGCAACTGTAGGATGCCTTCATCAACACCAACCTATTGCTCACAAAAAGGAGTTTTATGCAGGTTGATCCCTCAATTTTTAAAGCCTACGACATTCGTGGCATCTTCGGACAACAACTTTTTGAAGACACCGCTGAAGCCGTTGGCAAAGCCTTTGCCAAAATTTTGCAACCCACCACGGTGATTGTGGGCCGCGATGGTCGCATCTCTAGCCCAGTGCTCCGCGATCGCTTAGTCAAAGGTTTGACTGAGGTCGGCGTCAATGTGATTGACGTAGGGATGGTCTCAACTGATATGTACTATTATGCATGTGCCACCAAAAAATTGCCTGGCATCATGGTCACCGCTAGTCACAACCCCAAAGAATACAATGGTTTCAAAATGGTCCGCCAAATTCCTTACTTACTTTCTGGAGACGAAGGTATCATGGATATGAAGAAAGTCATCGAAGCTGATGATTTTCCGCCCATGGCTACTCAACCTGGCTCTGTAGAAGAGTGGTCCATCATGGATGGCTTTATTGAAAAAATGCTTAGTTTAGTGGATGTGACCCAGCTGAAGCCAATGAAAGTTTTTGCTGATACTGCCAATGGCATGGTTGGTCCCTCACTAACGGCACTTTTTAAACATATTCCCCAAATTGAGTTAGTACCAATGTATTTTGAGCCTGATGGAAACTTCCCTAATCATGGTGGTGACCCACTCGATCCGGCTAACCGCGCCGAACTTGAACAACGTGTCCCAGCAGAGGGGGCCGAGCTCGGTTTTGCGTTTGATCCTGATGGTGATCGCTTTTTCTGTATCGATAAAAAAGGCCGCTTTGTTTCTGGTGACTTCATGACTGCGTTGTTATCAAAGTACTTTTTACAACGTCAGCCTGGAGCTAATATCGTGTATGACATTCGTGCCTCTCACGCGGTTCCAGATCTCATTACCGCAGCTGGTGGTAACCCGCTCTATAACCGAGTCGGTCACGCCTACATCAAAAAGCGGATGATGGATGAGAATGCCGTTTTTGGCGGGGAAGTCACAGGGCATTATTACTTTAGTGATTTTTATTTCTGCGACTCCGGCATTGCCCCCATGCTCTACTTGCTAGACATGTTATCCAAAGGTGCTGAAACACTTGACCAAATGACCGACAAACTTGGCAGTGTGTACTTCATTTCCGGCGAGATCAACACCAAGGGCGTAGAAAGCAAAGCCGTGTTAGAAAAAATTGAAGCTCAGTATGGTCCTAGTGCCAAAGAAATCATTAAAGTGGATGGTATTACGCTCGTCTATGAAGACTGGCACTTTAACGTCCGTGCTTCTAACACTGAACCATTAGTTCGCTTGAATCTTGAGGCTAACTCTCAAGCTTTGATGGAACAAAAGCGAGATGAAGTGTTAGCGGTGATTCGTGGCCAATAAATAACATCATGTCGAGTTATATTTCTCAGTGGTACCGTCACTGTCCTCACTGTGGTACTGAGCTTCAGCATCATAGTGAGGGCGCTCGTTGTCAAACCTGTGAATTTGTGGTTTATGACAATCCGGCGGGAACTGTGACCGTAGTGGTGAAAAACCCACGGGGAGAGATTCTCTTAGCTAAACGCGGTATTGAACCTTTCAAAGGCTGGTGGGACTTGCCAGGTGGATTCATTAAAGGGGGAGAGACTTTTGAAGAAGCCGCTCACCGTGAGTTGAAAGAAGAAACTAACTTAGAAATTGTGGTCACGAAATATCTGGGACAAATGGCCGATGTTTACCAAGGTCGAGATATTATTGCCCTCCTCTATGCTGCCCAAACGCAAGATTTACATTTTACAGCTCAAGATGACGTGACTGAGCTGGCTTGGTTTAAACTGAGTGAGTTACCTCCTCAAATTGCTTTTAAAAACTGTCAACTGGCCATTGATCTTTATCGTCAGGCTCAGGAGGATTCAAATGTCAAATGACGCTGTTCAGATCACCTTTGACTGGGATAACTCAGTTTGGTTTTTTGATGTTGATGACACCCTCATTAACACCGCAGATTTAATTAAACCAGCAGCAGAGGGCATGCTGCCGTTACTGACACACAGTTTAGGACCGGAAAAAGCTACTGCACTCAAACAACGCTTTATTGAAATTTTTGATTTACTCTTGATTGGTCACCGGATGAAAACTGGGGAAACGTGGTCAAGCTCCCAATTAGAAACCGCGCATCAGCAACTGGTGGAAAATATTAAGTCGCATCAGGAAGTTTTACTTTCTGAAGGCATATTTAAAAAATGGAGCAGGCAAGTTTGGCTCAAGCAAGCAGCTGTAGATTTGGGCATTGAGCTTGATCCGGAGTTGAACCTGTTAGCTGTCCAAGCTTATTGGGATGAGTTAGCACGCCAAACGCAATTATTAACAGGTGTTCCTGAGCTCTTCACTGAATTAAAGCACCGTGGTTACCCGGTGTTTCTAGTCACTGGGAGTGATGCCCACTTACATTTTAATGACAACCTTCAGTTTATATATGATCCAGTCCGGTCAGAACACATTAAGCAACAACGCGTGTTGCCATTGCGAGAACTTGGCCTCGACTTTCATGATTTAGTCATTGGTGATCCTATTGATAAGCCCCACCGGGGGTTTTTCGAGAAAGCCGTGGAAGTTGCTAAAGATCATTTGCATCCTAACTTAGATCCTCAGCACTTTGTGATTGTCGGTGATTCTTATGGCAGTGACCTTCACGTTCCTCGGACTGAACTTGACTTTGGTTTAGTAGTGGAGATAGTGCCTGGTCAACAAAACCTGACAATGATAGACTCACAACACCTAGCCACAGGAAACTTGGCTACCTTGATCAATTTACTACCAAGATAAGGCACTTATCATGTCACAAGATCTAGATATTTTGTACCTCGGCACTACCTACTTAGATATTAATACTCACCATTTTCCAGTAGAGGAAAGCTTGGTTTTAGAAACCGAGACGGTGGGCGGGGAGTATGTGGCAGAGCTTGGCGGCTCTTCACTCAATAGTGCTCGCTTAGCAGCTGCTCTAGAGCTAAAACCACTCTTCATCGGCAAAGTAGGCAATGACGTTTTTGGCCAGCAAGTGCAATTGTTGATGAAGCAGGCTGGAGTTGAGTCGGGCCTGATAGTATCACCATACCACCAAACTAATTTGGGAATTAATTATAGTAACTCGGAGGGGAAAACGGTGATGACCGTGGTGGGCACGGCTAACCAGTCCTTACAAGCCGAAGAAATTATGGCTCAAATCAGCCAGCATTTACCTCGAGTTAAGTACTTGTACCTGAGCGGTTACTTTAAGTTGGCAGCCCTCAGAGATGCTTATCCAGAGTTAATTAAACAAGCACACCAAGCTGGAGTGAAAGTGGTAGTTGATCATGGCCGGCCAAATAATCGCACTAGTTCGAGTGAGTTGGAAAACTTACGCACCATTTTAGCTACCGTAGACCTTTATCTTCCTAGCCATGATGAGTTTTTAACTGTTTGGGAAACTGAGTCCTTAGAACTCGGGCTCGAAAAAGTGAAAGCTGTAATCAACGGCAAAGTAGCCGTGAAACTGGGCAGCAAAGGGGCCATTGGTTTTGACGAAACCAAAGACAATGTGCAGGCTGATGCTTTTGCTGTAGAAATCTTTCACACAGTGGGAGCAGGCGATAGCTTTAACACTGGTTTTATTAAAGGCCTAACGCTCAAGTATTCTTTTGCTCAAGCCCTGCGCTTGGGATGCGCCACCGCAGCTTTAAAAATTTCCCAACCTCACCTACCAAATTTAGCTCAAGTAGATGAACTTTATCAAAGTTGATTAAGGTGACTGAGAATCTCTTTTTGATAAGCCTCATTCACAAATAGTCCTTCAGCCAACCTACCCTTACTAGGCCACACGAGCGGCTGACCCTGCCAATCACTGATTACCCCACCTTGTGCATTGCCAATAATCGCAGCCAAAAAAATGTCCCGAATTTGCGGAGTGTGAGTAATATAGCCAGCGGCTTCACCATTCATGACTTTAAAAATGGCATCAAAAAAACAGCCATTATCTTTCATTTCTTCTACTACTTCGTAACCATTTTCAGATAGGCCACTGGTAACTTCTGGCGTTACGCGCCGATTTTTATAGACCACTTTTTTAGCTTTTTCAGGAAGAGTGATCAACTGGCGAGTAGCAAAACCGTGGGCATCAAACCCCTTACACAAATATGAGTGACCATCAGGAGCCCAAACAAAGGCTTGATCCCTGCTCGCTAAATAAACAATCGCAGCAGCAATTTGACCTGCTTTCATCACGCCAAGTGTGACTGAGTATGCGTCTTTGCCTTCTACATACTCAAGGGTACCATCGATGGGATCTACCACTAGTGAGTATGCTTGGTCGGCACTGCTAAATAACTGGGCGCGCGGTGTTTTTTCTTCGGCATCTAATAAAGTGATCGCCGGATCTAAAACTTCACTCATCGTCAGCAACATCACCTCTTGCACCACTTCATCGACGACCGTTTTAGCCTCCACCATCGCTCTCACTCGGTCTGAAGCTTGGGCGTCTATTTCCATGACCTTGCCTTCGTTCTGGACTTTACCTTGTACGTTTTTGGCTATGACTCCACCTTGGCGAACTGCTCTACACATGTGGTCGAAGATGAGGGAAATATCTGGAGTCATAGCCTGATTCTAACGCAGAACTTGATATTTAGTTAGTAGGGTTCCTTGAGCGTTGAGTTGCCTGGCTGATAGTAATTTAAGGTGGGTTGACCGGGGCAAAACACCTTCGAATAAAGGCCTGCCACTTCCAAAGGCTCGTGGTTCAACGGTCAGAAAAATTTCGTCAATCAATCCGGCAGCTAAAAATGAGCCCGCCAGCTGAGCTCCACCCACAAGTAACATCTGAGCGTAGCCTGCTTGAGCATACTTTTTTGTGAGCTCTGCCGGTTGAGCATTAGTAAAGGACAATTGGCCTTCCACCTCCTCGTGGACATATTTTTCAGGAGTGCTTGTCACCACTACTCGCTGCTTGCCAGGCTGAAGTCGGATCATAGACCGTGAACTTTGATACGTCTCGCGACCCATCACAATTAAGGTGTGTTCATTTATCTGCTCGAAAAAAAATTTCTGATCTTCAGCTGAAGCCCAGTGATAGGCGGGTTCAAGACCACGAGTGGTACAACCATCAACACTGCTAACTAAGATGAGGGTAACTTTCATTTACTGTTTTTCAGCCATGCCACTCCCAAATACGTGAAAGGGGTTTCAATAATAGAGAAGGCACACTTCAATAACCAATAGGGGATAATCAGTGAGATTACAAACCAAAAATTTCCCGGCCGGTAAAAAGCTAACATCATAAATACAAAGGTGTCAGCAAATTGACCAATAAAGTTGGAAAGATTATTCCGTAACCATAAATGTTTTTTGCCCAGCTTTTCTCTAATTTTGCTGTATACATAGACGTCAAACATTTCACTCAAAAAAAATGCTATCAAACTCGCGATCATAATCCGCATCGATTTGCCAAAGACTTGCAGGTACGCGGGATGACTAGCCTGAAAACGTGCGGCTGGTGGTAAAACTAACGCTATCATTGTCAAGATCAGCAACACCACCAACATCATCAGCCCCGTTCGTACAAAGTGACGGGCTCGGGCTTTGCCAGCCACTTCAGCGACGACGTCATTGATCGTAAAAGTGATCGGGAGGGCTAAAATACCCACCGAAGCGCTGACACCCATGATGGTGGTCACTTTGGACCCCAACAGTTCAGCCGCCATAATCGCGGTAATATATAACGCTAATAAAATATCGAGTTTTTGTTCTAAAGTGTAGTTCATCAGATCCTTACATTAAGTATTAATACCACTTAATTGAGGATCTAGGAACAGTAGAGGAAAAGACTGGGGTTTGAGCGGCGTTTCAACATAGCCTGAGTTTAAGACCCAAAAAAGCCCTTGTCAACCGCCCCCAGACCGTTTAAAAATGATACAATTCTGCTATGAAACCAACCGTCTTGATTATTACCGGTGGCGCCAGCTCCCGCTTATTTCCCATTAACACTCATAATAAAGGTTATTTCTCTTTACTCGGGAAAGCTTTGATCTCTCGTACTATTGAGAATTTTTTAGCCCATGGGTTTGAAGATATTGTGGTAGTAGTGCCAGCTAGTGATCCAGAAGGCCACCAGCTATCTCAGCTGCTCCAAGATGACGGCATTACTCATCCTATCCAGTTTGTTGTCCAAACTGAAGCTAAAGGCCAAGCTGATGCTATTCTCTCGGCGCGTGGCCATCTGAAAAGTGGGTTTATTGTCTCTGCCCCGTATCACTTCCAGGGCGGCGAACTCGCAGCCCAACTCTGGCAACAAAAACAAAGTAGTGGGGCGGCCTGTGTTTATTTAGGTGCGCCCACTGAAACACCTGAACTCTACGGCATCATTTCATACCAGGGTGATCGCTTTATCAGCGTGGTAGAAAAACCCGCTCGTGAACAAGCACCATCTCACCTGAAAATTGTAGCCCTGTACCTATTTGATCAGACATTCTTAGACACCCTAACTGCCACTCCAGAAAATGAGTATGCCCTCGAGGATGCAATCACTACACATGCTCGTGATCATCATGATAGTTGGGTAGAGACTAACACCAAGACGTTATCACTCAAGTATCCTTGGCACTTATTTTCTTTTCAATCTCACCTCTTTACTCAATTAAAGTCCTCCCAAGAAGGTACTGCTGCCATTGCTAAAACCGCTCTCATTGATGATAGCCATGGTCCAGTTGTCACTAGTGCTGGAGCTCGGGTAGGTGACTTTGTGAAGTTAGTTGGCCCTTGCTTTATTGGACCCAACGCAGTGGTAGGAGATTATAGTTTCGTTCGGGAAAGTAGCATTGAAGCTAACAGTACCATCGGAGCTAATACCGAAGTGGTGAGGAGTATTATTTTGAAAAACTCATCGCTTCATTTTGGGTATTTAGCTGACTCAATTATTGGCAACCACGTCAAAATTGGGGCCGGTTTAATCACTGCTAACAAACGACTTGATCGCCGCGAGTTGCAGGTCACGATCAAAGATAAAAAAGTAAATGTCGGGCGCAACAATCTGGGTATTATTGTCGGCGATAAGGCCAATATTGGCATCAGTGTTAACACCATGCCCGGAGTGATGATCGGAGCTGAAGCGATTATTTTCCCCGGCACCACGCTCTATCATAGTGTCGCTAAACAAGCAGTATTCAAAGGTTAGTCCATGCCACACCTTCAGGATTTTAAAGCCTTACTCTTTGATGTCGATGGCACACTAACCAACACTCAAAATACGCTCACCACTCAAACTATTAGTGCCCTGGAGCGCCTGCAAGCCGAAGGCTACATCGTGGGAGTATGCACCGGTAAATCTTGGGTGGCACTCCAAGCTAAAATCTTACCTCATTTCCAAGATGACTCGCTCCACGTTACTTCTGGTGGTTCCCAAATCTGTACCAAAGCTGGGGAGATTAAGTGGCAGAAAGTCATTGATCATGAAGTGGCGCAACAGATGGGTCAGGCGATGTTAGCTAATCACGTAGAGTTTCTGGTCATCAAACACAACGCCGTTTACATTCCACCTTCACGGTTAGATCACTTTGTCCGTCATCCATTCAAAGTCCCGTTTAAACTGCTCGATGAAATTGAAGACTGGTCCACCAGCCAATTTGTCATTTATAACTACACCACAGAGGTCGAAGCGGTGATCAAACCGTTTTTGCCCGACCTCAATTTAAAGCTGATGCCCAATCATCCTTCGGGAGGCACGTTAGTAGACGTCACACCCGTCGGTGTCAATAAAGCTCTGGGCGTCCAAAAATGGTGTAAGCTCATGGATATGCACCCAGATGAGATTATTGGGTTTGGGGATAGTGAAAATGATCTTGAATTCTTCACCCAGGTCGGTTACGCTGTGGCCATGGGGAACGCCAAACCCAGTATTAAAGAGATTGCCAATCGCGTTATTGGCCACACCGATGAAAATGGTCTTGCTCGTTATTTAACAACCGTGCTTGAAGGAGCACCTTTATGACAACTTCACTCCCTTTACTAGATAATCGCGAAGAAATCGCCAAATTAGACGTTAGTAATGCTTTGGGCTCAATCGAACAGCTGGGGAGCCAAGTACAACAGATTTGGGAAGAAGCCGCTAAGCTACAGGTAGATCCTTCATACGCTGAGATTACTAGTGTGGTGGTAGCAGGTATGGGTGGCTCCGCTTTAGGGACACATGTCATCCAAACTGTTTTCAAAGAAGAATTAAAAGTGCCCGTTTTAATTGCTCCTGATTACAGTGTGCCAAATTTTGTAAATGAAAAAACCTTAGTCATCGCCTCCAGCTATTCCGGTACTACTGAAGAAACGTTAGCAGCAGTAGTCGACGCCCAACAAAAAGGCGCCAAAATTGCCGGCATTACCTCTGGCGGAAAATTAGCTGAGTTTTTGAAAGCCAATAACTACCCAGCCTTAGTTTTTGATCCTGTTTACAATCCCTGTAAATCTCCTCGGATGGCTTTAGGCTACTCAGTCTTTGGCCAAATTGCTCTGTTTGCGAAAGTGGGCTTATTAAATGTCACTGAAGCAGAGTATCAAGGTGTCATGAACGCCATTTCGCAAGCTCATTTAGAGTTTAGCGCCAACGTGGACCAAAATAGCAATCAAGCTAAGTTGCTTGCTTTTGAACTTCATGATCGAGTGCCAGTGGTTACCATCAGTGAACATCTGGAAGGTGTAGCTCACGTTTTTGCTAACCAGCTCAATGAAAATTCTAAAACCTTTGCTGAGTACCGTGTGGTGCCTGAACTCAATCATCACCTCATGGAAGGTTTGCAGTTTCCTAAAAACAATGAACATAATTTATTATTCGTGACTGCTCACTCAGATCTATATGGGACCAGCAATCAACGACGAATGGAGCTCACCGAACAAGTTTTAGAACAGAACCACATCGAATATCGAACGTATCAAGCTAAAGCTGCCACCAAACTAGAACAAGCCTTTGAGTTTCTGGTCTTTGGCTCGTATACCAGTTTCTATCTAGCGCTCTTAAACAATCAGAATCCTACTCCCAATCCTTGGGTTGATTGGTTCAAGGCTGAATTAAAAAAGTAATAACTTAATCACGGCAAAGGTCTTCATGCACGGTGCGTATTACGTCGTTCCATTGTTAATTAATCAACCAACCTGGGGTGGTACTTACATTGCTGATTTTAAAACCGTCACCGAACCCAGTGTTGCCGATAAAAAAATTGGCCAATCCTTCGAGCTGTTTGATGGCTCGTGGCTGGCCCCGGGGATGACGGACCAGCTGCCATTTGCCTTCGCCGAAGCGACTGATTTAGATCATCCAGCTTTCTTTAATACTCCCGATGCGACTCAATTACTGAAGATCCAAACCTTAATTGATACTGATCCCACTGCAGTCCTGGGATCACGATCTGTCAGTAAGTTTGGGGCCGGGATGAAAACGTTAATTAAATTTACCCAGGCTCAAAATAACTCGTATCAAGTCCACGTGGAACCTGGCAAAACCGTGGGACACTGGCAAGCCAAACCTGAATCGTGGTATTACTTTGAGGATGGTTACGTAACTTTAGGCCTCAAGCCAGGGGTAAACGTCACGGAGTATCAGCAGCGCAGTCATGAAATTGATGCCTATGCCCGCCAGTTAAGCGAACAAATCAAAGCTGATGCCTTGAGCGTCGCCGACGCACGGCAACAATTAAAAGCGTTCATCGACCAAGATCATCCCCGCCGGTTTGTTAATTTTGTGTCAATCAAAAAAGATCAAATTGTCGATTTGAGTGCCTGTGGGATACATCACTCGTGGGAAATTCATCCTGACTTACCGCTCGGGAACATCGTTTATGAAGTTCAAGTGGACGTCAAAGATGAAAACTGCACGCTACGTTCCTTTGATCAAGGCAATATTAAAGATAATGGCGCTGTCAGGCCGCTCAGTATCGATGAGTACTTCCAGGCTTTGAACACCAGCCCCGAACACAACCAACCCGAAAAATACTTTACCACCGCCCAAGCTCGCACTGAGGGCACAGCGCGCATCACACGCCTGTTTGACAGCGAGTATTACAAAACTGATTTAGTGGAGTTCTCTGGAGCTTACACCGGGACAGCCACCACCTTGCAAGACACTTTTCATCATGTCTTTGTGAAGAGTGGTGCCATCACGATCACTGCTCAAGGTGAAAACTACCCCGTAGCGAAAGGTTGGTCAGTGTTTATTCCCGCGGCAACAGGCCAGTACCAACTGACAGCCACTGAACCAAGTCTGGTGCTAACCACGAGCGTCTAAGTAGCTGCCATAAATATCTTTCACACCTTTTCACCCTCTTGGCATTTAGAGTAGGATAAAAGAGTGTCAATTCCTGCCCTGATTTATCTAGCCGATTACTCAACCTATCCGAGTGGTACGATTGGTAGAGCGGCCAAGCAGCTAGGGGAAATTGTAGGGAGTGATTTCCAGCTCCCACCCAGTTTTTTAATTCCGAGTAGTACTTTATTTCAAATTCAGAAGGGCCAGTTTCCCAAGCCAATTGCCCTAGAAATTCTCAAGGCCTACCATGAGTACCTCCACCACGGTTTCGTACAGATTCGCCCTAGTTATATCGTCAAAGCTGAAACCGCGGCTTTCGAACAAAACATTCACGGCGATACTAATTTATTAGAATCAATTGTGGAGTGTGCTAAGTTTAGTGGCTTGACTCCGCTCATCATTGAGTACCAACCTCAGGCTCAGGTCGCAGGCAAAATCTATACCTGTCATCCGCACACCCATAGTAAAGCCACCCTGATCGTCGAAGCTGCCTGGGGCGTGTACAGTGATGAACAACCAGCTGATGTCTTTGAGATCGATGTCAGAACGTGGCATATCACGGGCCGGATGATCGCTACTAAATCTACGCACTTAACCCGTCAGCTCAATGACATAACTCCTAAAACGGTTGCTCAATGTGATCAATCTTTACCTTGCTTAGCAGACAAAGACATCATCACCATTGCCAAAGGTGCTTATCACCTCAAACAACGCTATCCACACCACTTAGTAGTAGAGTTTAGTCAAGAAAAAACTCAGTTCTTTATTACCGACTTCCAAGAGCTGCAGTTACAAGAAAAAATCCCCACCCATCCTTTACCACTCCCACCAGCCACCACTAAACAACCTACGGTATATCGACCAAAAATTGTGGGCAAGACCTTACAAATGGGCAAAGTTACTGGCCTTTGTCGGGTGGTGACTAGTAAGGCTGATCGCCAAGCACTCCAAACTGGTGAAATTGTAGTCGTGGAACGAGGCACCTATCACTTACTCCCCACACTGGCAAAAGCCTCAGCCATTATTAGTGAAAAACGCATCACTTCACCCACGTTGCTCAAAGCTATCAAAGCGTATGGCGTACCCACATTATCACCAGCCCCCAAAGCCACACAGGTTTTACACACCCACCAACGCGTCTTACTTCACACCATTACACCAGATCATGGTATAGTGGTATAGCTATGGCAAGTATCCAAGGTTTATATGGCCGTGAAATTCTTGATTCCCGAGGTTTGCCCACGGTTGAGTGTACACTTTGGCTCGATACTGGCGCCGTCGTTGTCACCAGCGTACCCTCCGGAACTTCCAAAGGTAAAAATGAAGCTCTTGAATTACGGGATAATGACTCCAACTGGATGTGGGGCCATGGCGTCACTCAAGCTGTCAATAATTTAAATACTGTCATTGCTCCTGCCTTGATCGGCAAAGATCCCACTCAACAAGAAGAAATTGATCAACTCTTAATCAGCTTGGATGGGACTCCCAACAAAAGCAAGCTCGGTGCCAACAGTTTATTAGCCGCTTCCCAAGCCGTACTCAAAGCTGCTGCGGCCAGCGTCAATCAACCGTTATATTACTATATTCAACAAAAGTATCAGTTAGCGGCTACCCTTGATATGCCGAGCTGTATTTACTGTTTAATTAATGGCGGTGAACACGGCGCTGACAACCTTGACATTCAAGAGTTCCACATCATTCCTGCTAGTCACACTGATTATCCTACGTCACTCAACATGGCGGTGTTGTTATTTCATAACTTAGAAGAGGTTTTGATCGCCAAAGGGGCCATTCACTCAGTGGGTCTACAAGGCGGATTTGCCCCTAATTTATACAATAACACTGACGCTTTTGAAATTTTAATTGAAACCATCAAAACTTCTCCCTATACCTTTGCCCAAGATTTATTTTTTGGCGTCGATATCGCCGCATCTGGATTGTTTCAAGCAGGAAAATACCACCTCAAAGACAAAACTCAAGCCTACAACACTCAAGAATTAATTGAGTACTACAAATCGATGCGCAATTTATATCGCGTGTTTTATATCGAGGATCCCTTTGAGGATAATGACGAAGCTGGGTGGGAAGCCTTGACTAGTGAAATGGGCGAAACCACTTTGATTGTTGGTGATGACTTACTCGTTACGAATAAGGCCAAAACCCAGCATGCAATCGATAAAAAGCTATGTAATGCTATTTTAATCAAACCCAACCAGGTAGGAACGATCACCGAAACTATTGATGTCACCAAGCTCGCTCGTGAAGCTGGTTGGCAAATCGTGATCTCTCACCGGAGTGGTGAGACAGGCGACGACTTCATTGCTGATTTTGCGGTGGGAGTGGGTGCGGAATACGTCAAGTTTGGTCCGGCTAATCGTGGTGAACGCGTAGCTAAGTACAATCGATTATTACAAATCAACGCTGAGCTCGCCCAAATGAACCAGCCATCTGCCAATGTCTGATCAGACCTTTACCCCTCAGCCACAACTTTCTGGTGCACCCTTCACCGACACTCATCCTCGTCAGCAGTACCGCGGTCAAAAACCAATGGTGTTGTTAGTGCTCGATGGGTGGGGGATTGGTCCTAATAATGCCGGTAATGCCATCGCTCGAGCCCACACTCCTAACATGGATAAGTTTTGGTTGACGTTTCCCCATACACAGTTAGCAGCTAGTGGTGAAGCCGTGGGATTACCGCGCAGCGAAGATGGCAATACCGAGACCGGCCATTTAAATATCGGCGCTGGGAGTATTGTGTATCAGGATTTGCCGCGAATTAATATGTCGATTGCTGACGGCACGTTCAACATCAACCCCGCCTTTCAAAATACGTTCAACCACGTCAAAGCCCATAACTCCACGTTACACTTGATGGGTTTAATTGGTGCGGGGGGCGTCCACTCTAACATCGAACATTTATATGCTTTATTAAACTTATGCAAAGCCCAAAGTATTCCTCGTGTTTTTATTCATGGTTTTACAGATGGGCGCGACTCGCCACCAACGTCCGGCATTACATATGTGCAACAAATTATGGATTTATGCCATAAGTTGGGAGTAGGGGAGCTGGCGAGTCTCACAGGTCGTTACTATGCGATGGATCGTGACAAGCGGTGGGAACGCGTGGAAAAAGCGTATAACATGTTGACCATGGGAACCGGCTCATGCACTCAAGATCCCATTGCGGCAATGCAAGCTCAGTACGCTCAAAATATTACTGACGAATTTATCGAACCGATTACTATTTGCAACGCCGATGGCACCCCTCGGGTCGTCAATGATAATGATGCCATCATCTTTTTTAATTACCGGATTGACCGGCCACGCGAGCTGACCAAAGCCTTTGTACTGCCCAACTTTGAGTCAGGTATTACCGATGAGGGCTTCGATCCGTACTCTATTAAGTATGAAAAAACGCACTTAAAACAAGCCGTGGGTGGTTCTACGTTTCAACGCCAAAAATTAGTTCACAATTTGTACTTCACCACGATGACTCGCTACGAAGAAGGCCTACCCGTAGACGTAGCCTTTCCGCCTCAATTTATTAAAAATCCTATTTGTAAAGTGTTTGCTGATCATGGTTTGAAACAACTGCGGATGGCTGAAACCGAAAAAGAGCGCTTTGTGACGTACTACATGAATGGGCAACAAGAAACTATTTATCCCGGCGAAGACCGAGTTATCATTCCTTCTAAGGGCGCTAAATCATATGATCAGGTGCCTGATATGAGCGCTCGCGAGCTGGGTGCTGAAATGATTAAACGCATTCAAGGTGGAGACTATGACGTGATTGTTGCCAACTTCGCCAATGCCGACATGGTGGCACACACCGGCAACTTAGAGGCCACTATTCAAGCCTGCCAAACATTAGATGAAGTCGTGGGTCAAATCGTCAAAGAAGTCTTTGCGCGTGACGGCGTGGTTTTAATTACTGCTGACCATGGCAATGCCGAAGAACTGATCAATAACACCACCGGCGAAGTCGATACCGAGCACTCCATTTATCCCGTACCTTTTATTATCATCGGGAAACAATTCATGGGCAAATCCACGATGCTCCCCACCGGCATCCTTGCCGACGTCGCCCCCACCATGCTTAATATCATGGGCATTCCTAAACCTGAGACGATGACGGGCAGAGCGTTGGTGTAAGTAAATAGTACAATATAGAAATAAAGAAACCTTCTATGGAAAGAACTGCTCCTTTACCTTTTCCCGAACTGGAAGCTAAACAATTGTCGTTGCACGAAAAAGTCTTACTCAAAGCCATTGCTGAAGGTTATCAGACTGGAGCTTTCGCCGGTGCTTTTGATAATAAATCTATTAGTTATAAGCTCAACTCAGCAGGAAGCAGGGTGCACGATTCTGACATCAGTGGGGTTAATATTGAACAACTGGTTAAAGCCTTCAAAAAAGATCCTAAAGTGGCAGCGGCTATTTGTCGCAACAATCTTTTGGCAATCATGAGAGATCCTCAAGAAAAGAATCTTGAAGAAAAACGAGGCCGATTGAGTCGTTATTACGATGCGTATGTTTCATTAACCGTCAAGCTCGATAAAGCTGCTTTTCCTCCCCAATCACCATTATCGGAGGCACAAAGTGGTGTACCCACTTATATTCCGGATGGCTTGAGTGACATGGGCTCTGATAAACAAGTTAATCCTGCACTGCGTACTAGAGAAAAAATTAGAGTTAATAAAAAAGAAGTTTTAACTGAATCCAAAGCTTTCTTCTTGGAATTGCTGGAAGAACTAGGTCTCAATCCTGAACTTCAGGCCGATGGTGATCCGGCTAAGCTTGAAAAACTTAAGATTCAAATAGTTAAAAAAATTGCCAACTATCTTTACAAACGGGTTAAATACAATCATGCCCAAACAATACCGGCTGCAGCTCAAGTCCGATCGGTAGGGATTGTGGAGTTCTTCGATAGTGGCGTTTGTCGCCATATCGCCATGCTTGCTCAAATCTTATACCAGTTTATGGGAATTACTTCTCGGGTCTTTAAAAATGACATGAATGATGAACCACATGTCTCCAACTTTTTGCGGCTTAATGGTGAGTGGAATATTATTGATGTCACTAATCCTATTTATAAAAATCCTGATGATGATACCTTTATTTTTGGTGGCATGAAAATTCAAAATCCGGATTCTGTACCTAATGGTCACGAATGGGAATTTACTTTTATTAATAAAGAACAACAAGAATTTAAACGTCGCTACCGCTTACGTCAAAATATGTATTATCGAATTTTAGATAACAGCGTTACCTAAATCCTCTCTTTATTCTACCTTCAAGGATGACCTTTATTCTTTTTTCGGGGTCTTAAACACCAAACTCATCACTGGTAACAATCCCAACACAAATAATGCCCCGGGCAATGTGTTATCTACCAGTACGCCAATCAAGGGGTTAAAAAAGACTAGCGCCAATCGGCGCAACATCGAGATTGAAGACAATACTGTAGCTCGTTGGTGTGACTCGATGTAAGCGTTCATTTCTGTGCCGATGTACGTGGCGCGTGTTAAACCAAAGCCGCCAGCCAAAATAATCATCAAAGCCACCGTCAGCAATGAGGGGTAAAGGGCCACACTTAAAAACCCCACCATTACCAACAACGCTGATACCTTTTCATATGACCACACTTTGAACAGCTTTGTCAGTCGCTCAAACTGAGAGGCTACAGCAATTTGTGCCAGCACCAAAGCTCCATGAATTAAACCAAAATAACCAATCGGGACGTCTAAACTAATTAGTAATGGTTGATACAACCAAATTACAAAATAAGCTGCGGTAGCAACGATAGTACTATTAATCGCCAAGGACCATAAGTGAGGATGAGTGTATAAATACCGTAATCCTTGCTTAACAATGTGTAGATACCGTTGTGACTCTTTAGGGCCAGAATGGGGCTGCGGTTCTTTAAGCGTCAACCCAACCAAGCAGGCACCAAAAAGGGGAATCGCTGAAAAAGCATTGGCGCGTTAAGAGGGAAATATTCGGCAATTACACCACCTAAACCAGCAGACACAAATAAAGCCGCTAAATGAATTGATTCTGCACGACCAAAAAATTTTTTACTTTCTGCTTCATGCCCATGTTCTTTAAGTGTGTCATACAGCCAGGCTTCATCAGCTCCAGAAATTAATGAGGCTGCCACTGCGAATAAAAATTCACCGATTAAGAATACTGTCAGACTGGGAATACTCCCATACATTAAGACCGCAGCTGTGGACATTAATGCTCCCAAGCCTAATGAATATTTGCGCCCCAGATAATCCGCTACCGCCCCAGTGGGAACTTCCAAAATGAAAAACCATAACATAAACCATGATTGTAAAAACTGAACTTGTGATTGTGATAACCCTCCCCAATTGAGAAAGAAGGGAACTAAAACCGCAGAAAAGAAGTGAAAATCTTTAAGAAACATGAATACGTAATAACGATAGAGTTGAGTTCGCATCAGACTGTGTATTTTAACAGAAGAACGTGCTTGATTTTTAGTTCTCATCTTACAAAAACAAATTGATCTATTTAGACCATCTAAGATGTAATTGTCACTTCGGCCTTACTTCGGTTACCATGGTTTTATTCGGGATTCATACGCCCCAATAAAAAGCGTAAAAGGAGTTTCATGCCGATCACTTTGTACAAACGTCAACGACAGATTGTGGATTTCATTGCTCAATATATTCAGAAAAATGGCTATTCACCCACGCTTCAAGAAATTGCTCAAGCGATTGGGGTGTCATCTTTAGCGACGGTCCATGAACACTTGCAAGCTTTACAACGCAAAAAAGTAATTCGTAAATTTGAAGGGGCAGTCCGCGGAATTGAGTTAATCGACCGCACGTTTTTAAAAATGACAGACAGCGTCGATTTGCCTTTATTAGGCTTCATCGCCGCTGGTTCACCCATCCAGCCCCATACCGATCCCAATGCTACCTTTAAAGTTTCACCTGAACTCGTCAGTAGTAAACACCGCACATATGTCCTGCAAGTCAAAGGTAAATCAATGATCGAAGATCACATCGATGATGGTGACTTTGTCGTCATTGCGGAAACCCAAGCTGTTAATAACGGTGACATCGTCGTAGCATTACTCGACAATGGCCTCGCCACACTGAAACGCTTCTACAAAGAAGTCACTCGTGTCCGCCTCGAGCCCGCCAACTCTACCATGAGTCCTATCTACGCTACTAATGTTCAAATCCAAGGTCGTGTCGTTGGCTTGATCCGTAAGTTTAGTTATTAAACTTACAGGGTGTTGACGCTCATCCAATCTTTTTTAGCATGTCCTTTTTGGAGTACTTTTTTATACTCTGCTAAGACTTCATCTAAAAATTTTATATCAAGGTCTTTTGCTAATTGCTTAACATACGTCAAGTCTTTGGTAATCCATTCAATTGAGAAAGTAATAGGGTCTGGTTCTTGGAAATACGTTTTTTGAGTTATTTGCGTAATAATGCCACCAGGCCGATCAGCTAAAGCTTCACTCACTTTAAGTAGATCCATGTCATACGCTTTAGCCAATTTCATAGCTTGTCCAAAACCCACGATATGGAGTGCTTGTAAAAAGTTTAGAATCAATTTATATCTCATCCCATGTCCCTCAGGCCCAAAATGAATAACTTTTTTCGCAATAGCCCCGAGAGTGGATTCAATTTCTTTCAATACAACTTCTTGACCTCCACAAAGTAATGTCAAAGTGCCGGCTTCAGCTGCTACTCGGCCACCAGTTAATGCAATATCTAAAAACGACAAACCTTGCTTTTGGCATTTGTTAATTAACTCATCAATCCATTCTACTGATAATGTAGCGCTAGCAATCAGGATAGTCCTCGGTTGCGCACCACTAAGAATTCCTTGACTACCCAGCCAAACTGCCTTAGATGATTCATCATTAGCCGTAACTTCGAAAACAATATCGGCTTTTTCTGCCACTTGAGCCGGACTTGAACAAATGACAGCCCCTTTCTTTTGAAATTCTTGGACTGTTGCTTCAGTTCTGTTCCACACCAAAACTTGATAACCATGCTTAAGAAAGTTATCTGCCATCCCTCTACCCATGATTCCCATACCAACAATGCCTATTTTTTTCATAATTAAGTGAGAGTTTAACGTAAGCACTCAATTTTTTCTACTCCGTCATTTAAAGTTTACAACCTTGCCTAAAAATGTAACTTTTAGATGACATTTCTTTCAATTCAAGATCCCTTTGAAGACCTAGTTGGTTTTTAGACTTCTTAGGTTTAGGATAGGGAAGATGTCAAATTCTCCTGAATTAAGTGTTGAAAGACTTATTGAAGCCAAGGAAGTCGTCGATCGAGCCTTAAAAAACTACAAACAAAATAAACACCTGCTCATTGATAGTTCTGCGCCTCGCACTGCAGAATATTATGCCAATGAAAAAGCGTATGAAGATAACCGTCGCACTTTACTGAGAAAACAAACTACTTTAGACCTTGTCTTACAAAGCTGGTATAGGTACATTCAAGAAACAAATTTATTTAGCCAAGTTGCCAGCTTGAATACTTTCTTAGCAGCCTTCGAGCACCTTCAAGCAGCTGATTTGCAAACTTTAGTTAATCAGATTTTGGAACCTACCTAACCTCAAACTTTGACTCCACCACCGCCTCCTGTTGATTCACAAAGCAGCGGAGAACGTATAAATAGTCAGATAATCTATTCACGTACTGGAACACCAAAGCCGAGACGGTAACGTCTTTGCTATACCGGACAATCAGCCGTTCTAACTTCCGAGCCACCGTCCGTGTCACGTCTAAGCGCGCAGCGGCTTCACTGCCTCCAGGAAATAAAAACTTGGTCGTCCAACCTTCAGCCATGTGTTGCTGCAATGACTCACTTATTGTTTCCAAAGCCAATAGTTGTTCTTTTTTTAACTTCGCCTTGGGCGAAAGTGCTAGCTCCGCGCCTATATAAAACAACGTCTCTTGAAGTTGTTTGAGGAACTGCTTGTGCTCTGCAAACTCAGCTGATAGAGCCACCAAACTCAAGCCAATCCATGAACTTAATTCATCGACAGTCCCTAAGACCTCGAAAATCAACTCATCTTTGCCGACGCGTTGACCATTGGCTAAGCCACTGACACCTTTATCCCCTGTTTTTGTGCTGACTGATAACATAGCTTTATTATAACGGTATAATCAGTCTATGCAGGTACATGTTCACACTGACCCCACTATTTTTACCACCCAGGCAGAGGAGTACACCGCTTTACTCACCAGTGCAGATAATCCAGCTTTTTTCATGCTGCCTGAGTATCAAGCCGTGTGGTGGCATCACCTGGGCGAGGGTGAACTAGAAGTACTTGAATTTCGTAGTGATAAAGGCACTTTAGTGGGCTTGGCGCCGCTGTATAATCACAATGGCACATATCGCTTAGTGGGCGCAGTGGATGTGAGTGATTACTTAGATATTATTGTCACTTCCGCACATAAAGCTGAAGTTTATCAGGCTCTAATTAATTACTTCCACGCTAAAGATGCTTGGGAACAACTCAAACTCGAAAGCCTAGCACATTCATCTCCAACCTTAACCGAACTCCCAGCTCTCGCGGCGGCTCAAGGGTGGCAAACCGAACAAAAACAGCAGGATGTGTGTCCAGTTCTCGCTTTACCGGCAAACTGGGAGGAGTACTTCAGTTCGCTCGACCTCACCGTCCAAAAGAACTTCAAACGTTTACTGCGCAGTATTGGTGAAGAAGATGAGATCACGTATTCTGTGATCACTTCAGACAATGAAATTGAAGCCGCTATGAATGATTTCATTCTTCTTCATAAACAATCAGGTGAAGAAAAAAAATTATTCTGGGATGAAAAAAAAGAAGCCTTTTTTAAAGAATTAGGTAAAACTCTGCTCACAGCTGGATACTTAAAGTTATTCTTTTTATCAGTAAATGATGATCGTGCTGCGGCCTTAATGATCTTTGATTGGCACAATCTGTACTTACTTTACAATTCTGGATTCAACGCCTATCGCTACGGACACATGGGAGTAGGGAATGCACTCATTTTACATACCATTCAGCAAGCCATCAAAGAAAAAAAAGGTATTTATGACTTTATGCGTGGCAATGAGAGCTATAAATTTCAATTTAGAGCACAACCACAAAATATCTTTGATCTGTTTATAACAAAATAAATTTTTGCCTTGTGAAAAGTCGTGAAATATTGTGAAACGTGCGTGAAAATATTAAATCTTCTGAAAAATCTCTTGTTTAGCTAGCCATTGTTGACCAGCTTCAGTTGCTGACACTAACTGGTAGAGCTCGTGCATATTTTCTCGGGCGCTCATGTGCTCTCGTGGTGTTTTCAAAGCCTGAGATTTATGTAAATCCATGGCTTTAATTTTTATGTCACGCAACTCAGTTACATTTACTACATGAGTCGTAGGTAAGTTTTTATTAAAAACGTAGCGCCATTTTCCCGCATCTACCTGAAAAAAGGTGTGAAAGAAAACTGCAGGAGTGTATGCAGACTTTTGGACTGCCAAAGTACTCGCAATGGAGACAGCCACGTGATCCAAGTGATAATACCAACCAGTGTGATCAAAGGTGACGAGCACGTCCGGTTGGTACTCATCAATCAGCGATACGCAGTCATTGAGCAGTCGACCCCATACATCCAGGTTATTAATTTGACCATCAGCATAATCTAGAATTTGACCCTCAGCGCCCAGCAACGCACATACGGCTGCAAACTCCTGTCTCCGCACCCCGGCCAAACCACCTGCTGCCTCTAACTCTTCCTGAGTCACCTCAATCACCGTGCTGGCTTCACCGGCAGTCATCGACACAATTTTCACCTGATGCCCCTGATCCGTTAAGAGTTTAATGGTCCCACCACACCCAATCGTTTCATCATCGGGATGGGCAAATAAAAAGAGGAATTTCATAAATTGAAAGGTGGTTGTATGATAGCGCTACCAGTTTATGGAAACCAGCGCAGAAATACCTTACCATTTAAGTGAAGCAGCTCGTACCCAACGACATCACGATGCTAAAACTATCATGGCTATTTTTGCCACTATTGTCAGCGGTTTTGCCTATCCACCGTTAACCGTAATTTATGGTGGCATGGCTACTTGGCAACTGCGGTTAGCGCTCAGAGCTCGGTCGGCAAGTGATAGCTCAGCTGAGAAACTCGTCAGCTAAAGATGACACTTTTTGTCTAAAGTGTAACTTTTAAATGACAGTTTGTTACTTTGAACCACCCCGTTGCCACTTCACACCTTCCAAGAGGGGGGCATAGGCGTCATCTTCCAGCTCAATTTTTAATGCGGCTAATTCTTCTGCTGTTGGCACATGATCCTGAAACTCAATCTCTTTAATGTCTTCTACTACTGCTAGGGGGGTAGATTCGTTGCCTTCGCCCATTTCTAAAACTGCAGCTGTAGTGACGCTTTGCATGACATTCACTTGTTCCATTTTCATTAACCGGCCAAATAAATCTGGCTTGTCAATGTAACTTCGCAAGGGATTAAAACCACAATGTGCAATGGCATGACCTACTACACCCCAGTTGAGAGGAATACTACTGCTATCCGACATTGTGACGCCTACCTCTTTGAGACCATAGTGCGAGCGTAAAAACGCCCAGACATTATTGACTGACTTTTGTAAATCTGCTGGCCATAAAATATATTGATTATCAGCATTTGATTCATCGATACCAGCTGACATGAACATCCAGTTGCCTTTGATTGTCAACATCAAGCCATACTTAGATGAGTGGGGATCGGTATATAACTCGGCTTCTTTTTTGACTAACTCGAATTTTTCTTTACGTTCACCAGTCACTTTTGGCACAAAGCGGCCTTCACAAGTGCTGACGATTTTCGAGGCAATCACCACCACACTTCGCTCAGGGAGAGAGGGTATAGCATCAGCAATAACTTTAAAGAGATCGTCATTTTTTTTGACTAGGGGAGTTTTGTAGGCAGTGACCTTCATAGGCTTATTGTACAATAGAGGCATCTTTATGGCATTTGAACTCGCCTCCCAATTTCAACCCACCGGTGACCAACCTCTAGCAATTGAGCAGCTAAGTGGAGGGATTGCAGGTGGCCAAAAACACCAAACATTGTTGGGTGTGACTGGCTCAGGTAAAACCTTTACTATGGCCAATGTCATCCAACAAACACAATTACCTACCTTAATCATTGCTCACAACAAGACCTTAGCCGCTCAACTCTATCAGGAATTTCGCGATTTTTTCCCTCATAATGCCGTCAGCTACTTTGTATCTTATTACGACTACTACCAACCTGAAGCTTATATCGCTTCGACTGATACCTACATTGAAAAAGAAGCCACTATTAATGACGAAATTGACCGTTTGCGCTTAGCAACTACGACTAATTTATTGACTCGCCCTGATGTAATTGTTGTTGCCTCGGTGTCGTGTATTTATAACTTAGGTTCCCCGGTTGAGTATGGACGGTATCTTTTAGAAATTGTCGAGGGCGAAGTTATATCTCGCCAAACTTTGTTATTACAGTTAGCTAATTTACAGTATGACCGCTCAGATGCTGAGCTGCGTCGCGGCACCTTCCGAATGAGAGGCGATAGTATTCAACTCTGGCCTGCGTATGAAGATACCGCTCTACGGATCGACACATTGGAAAACCGCATTACTTCAATTGATAGAATCGATCCAGTAACGGGCTCGGTAATTGAGGAACCCAAAACTAAAGCTCCTATTTTCAGCGATCAACCTAGTTTAAAACGTTATGTGATTTACCCGGCTAAGCACTACGTCGTTAACCCTAAAACTCAGGAACAAGCCCTGGCGGATATCAAGCGTGACTTAGATGCACAGTTAGCTGAGTTTAAAGCTCATGGCAAAACTATTGAAGCGTATCGTTTGGAACAAAAAGTTACCTATGATATGGAGATGATTAAAGAGTTTGGTTTCGTAAATGGCATCGAAAACTACTCTCGCTATTTCGATGGTCGTAAACCTGGAGATGCTCCCTTCACACTCCTTGATTATTTCTTAGAAAATGCCCGGCTTTTTAATCAAGGACGGTACTTAACATTCATCGACGAAAGTCACATCAGTGTGCCGCAAATCCGCGGCATGCACCACGGAGATCGCTCGCGTAAAGAAACCTTAATTCAGTATGGCTTTCGGCTCCCCAGTGCTCTTGATAACCGGCCACTGCAATTTCATGAGTTTCAACTGCGCACACCACAAACTATTTATGTTTCGGCCACGCCCAATGAGTGGGAAATCTCTCAATCGAATGGACAAGTCACTGAACAATTGATTCGCCCCACTGGCTTAATTGACCCTGAGATTGAACTCCGCCGGAGCGAAGGCCAAATTGAAGATCTAATTATTGAAATTATCACCCGCAAAGCTATTGGTCAAAGAACCTTGGTCACTACCCTGACCAAACGTATGGCAGAAGCTCTAACAGAATACTTGAATGATGAAGGTAAAGTCCGCAAATTGGTCCGCAACTTCCGTGACCGAAAAGAGCAGCAACAAAATCAAGTGAATCCTGAAGCCGTCATTTCTCACCACGATGAACTGCCGATCGACAACATGGAGATTGGCAAAATTCCTGACCAGTACCTTAGTCAAGCTAAACTACCTGAAGCATCTAAACTCACGGCTGATGCTTTATTACTTCCCAAAGTTGCCTACTTGCATTCAGACATTGAAACACTAGAACGCTCAGACATTTTAGATGATTTACGTCGTGGCGTTTATGACGTGGTGGTAGGAATTAACTTACTGCGGGAAGGCTTGGACCTCCCAGAAGTAACGTTGGTGGCGATTTTAGATGCCGATAAAGAAGGTTTCTTGCGTTCTCGCACGTCCTTAATCCAGACTCTCGGTAGGGCCGCGCGTCATTCTGAGGGTAGAGCGATTCTGTATGCCGATAAATTGACGCTGTCCATGAAGGCAGCCATACAGGAAACCTTACGCCGACGTCATATTCAAATCAAGTTTAACGAGCAGCACGGCATTACTCCCCAAACAATTGTTAAACCCATTCGCGATCGAATGATTGAGAAAAAAGAAGAGGAAGACGAATCTGATTCTAAAAACACTGCTAAGAAAAAAGCCGGTGTGATTGTTCATCTTAGCAAAAAAGAAAGTGTGAATCTGAGTGAACTGGAGCCAGACAACTTAACACCTGGTGAAAAGAAACGCATGGCAGACAAACTTCGTCGTCGCATGAAACAAGCTGCCAATGATATGGATTTTGAGTTAGCGGCGATGATTCGCGATGTAGTCAATAGTTTTGAATAAGCTGTTTAAGTACTTGATGCTAAAAGAAATTTTTTAGTCAGTTTTAATCTCACCTCTCTCAATCTTCTCAGGCGATTCCTTAACTTTTTTAAACGTTCGAAAGCATCGTGATCAACAACTTGTTGAAAAACTTCTGCATCCATATCATATCCCGCACTATCTTCTAATTCTTCTACAATCAGGTCTATTTTTCCTATTTCTGTTAAAATTAAGGCGTCAACTTCTTCAACAGGGGTAAGCATTTTTTTTATCTCACCCTTTTTAATAAGTTCATTTATTTTATTGGCGCTTAACCAATACTCCAAAATTTTAATTCGCGTGATATAACTTAGGGTTTTTTCACGATTATTAAGATGTGAAACAATTTGGAGTGTATTCCAATTTTCTTTTAAAAGAGTAATGAGTTGAGATGTATTACATTCATTATCTTGCTTCATATCACAATCATCCATTAGCTGCTTCAACTCTTCCTGATAGTTATCAGCGTTGTGAATCCTACTAAATAGCTCCCCAAGTTCTTCATCAATACATGAATAAGAATATAAAAAATTTTCATAGGAGAGTTTTGCAATCCGTGTTTTTTGTTCAGCTTTAAAAGCACTCCCATAGTCTATTTCATTCATCATAATTAAGAGCATCATACACTACCCCATACTCGACATAAAGTCTCTTTCCTGCTACACTGATAATTCGCATTTTATTGGTGCTTTTCATGGTTTTAACTTATGGCAACAAAAAAATCAGACAATAATAATCAAAATATTCAAAACTACATCACCGTCACCGGTGCTCGTGAGCACAATCTCAAAAATGTGACGTTGAACATTCCCAAAAACCAGTTAGTAGTCTTTACTGGTTTATCGGGAAGTGGCAAAAGTTCATTGGCCTTTGATACTTTGTATGCTGAGGGGCAACGACGATATGTGGAAAGCTTGAGCTCGTACGCTCGTCAATTTTTGGGCGTGATGAGCAAGCCAGAAGTTGATCAAATTGATGGCTTATCTCCGGCTATTTCGATTGATCAAAAAACTACTTCTCATAATCCACGGTCGACAGTGGGAACAATTACGGAAATTTACGATTACCTGCGACTGTTATTTGCACGGGTCGGCCATCCGCATTGTCCTAATTGTGGCCGGGAAATTGCCACACAAAGTATCGATCAAATCGTGGGCCACATCATGACCCAAACAGACCAAAGCCTGGACCAAATTGTACGGATCATGATTTTGTCGCCAGTGGTGCGGGATCGTAAGGGTGAGTTTAGTGCCCTGTTTACCAGTTTGCAGAAACAAGGTTATTCACGCGTCCGCATCGATGGCAGTCACTACAATTTAGCTGATGATTTAACGTTGATTAAAACCAACCGTCACACTATTGAAGTGGTTTTAGATCGGTTAAGTATTTCTCAGAAACAACTCAAAGACGAGAGCGAGCGTAAAGCTTTCCGGACCAGAATTTCGCAATCAATCGAACAAGCTCTCAAACTCTCAGATGGTTTTGCGGTGGCATCATTTATTCATGATCAAAGTTTCGAGTTTCCCAATGACCCGCAGGATGTTGATGACCGGTTATTTAGTGAAAAATTAGCTTGTAGTGTCTGCGGTATCTCAATTTCTGAACTTGAACCTCGCTTGTTTTCTTTTAACTCACCCCAAGGAGCTTGCCCTACATGTAATGGTTTGGGCTCCTTACTCAAAATTTCAGTGGATAAAATTTTGGCCCCCAGTTTGACTTTGAGTGAAGGAGCAATTATTCCCTTTGCTAAAAACTTGAGCTCTGACACTTGGTGGTCGCGCTTAGTAGAAACCGTGGTAGAAAAAGCTGGTTATGATTTCCGCCGCACACCATTTCAAGATTTTGACGAAGAAACACAACATACTTTGCTCAACGGTTCGCCAAAAGTATATCGGGTCAGCGGTGAAAACCGTTTTGGTCGCTCTACTGCGATTGAAGAAAAATTTGAGGGTTTTATTCCGTCGCTGGAACGCAAATATAATGAAACCGAATCGGAATATATTCGCAAAGACATCGAACAATACATGCAGCGCCAAGTCTGTCCCACTTGTGATGGCGCACGTTTGAAAGAAGAAGCGCTATCAGTCACGATTGAAGGTAAGAATATTTCGCAAATTACTAGCCTCGCTATTAATCGTGCCTTGGAATGGGCTCGAACCTTGAAGAATGGTCAAATTCTGTCAGTGAAAGAACGAGCAATTGGCGATTCTATTTTGAAGGAAATTGTAGCTCGCTTAGAGTTTTTAAGTTCAGTTGGTTTAAATTACTTAAGTCTGCATCGTGAAGCCTCAACGCTAGCAGGTGGTGAAGCACAACGTATCCGATTAGCCTCGCAAATAGGCACCGGTTTAACGGGGGTGCTGTATATTTTGGATGAACCAACAATTGGCTTGCATCAGCGTGATAACCATCAGCTTATCCAAACACTCAAAAATTTGCGTGACAAAGGCAATAGTGTGGTGGTAGTAGAGCACGATCGAGACGTGATGTTGGCTTCAGATTATATATTTGATTTTGGACCAAAGGCCGGACAGGGTGGAGGACAAGTGGTGGCAGAAGGCGAGCCAACAGCCATCATGAAAAACTCAGCTTCTTTGACTGGTAAATATCTTGGTCGCAAAAAAGACGTCCACCGGGACCGCACACAAGCTATTAATGGTGTGGGCTCTGAGCGCAGTGTGATTGATCCTGACTCCGAAGCTCAAGCGATCTCAACTGCTCAAGCATTACGGATTAGCGGCGCTACCCATCATAATCTCAAAGGTATTGAAGTAGATTTTCCACTTAATACTTTGACCTGTATCACTGGTATTTCAGGATCCGGAAAATCTACCTTACTTCATGATACTCTCTATGCCAATTTAGCTGAGAAACTTGGTAAAAAAAGTGAGATCATGCCGGGACATGTGGATCGCATTAGTATTCCTGACATTGTTCGTCGCGTCACTTTAATTGATCAAAGTCCAATTGGAAAAACTCCTCGCTCTAACCCCGCCACTTACACCAAAATTTTTGACTACATTCGTAATTTATTTACCAATACCCAAGAGGCCCGCATGCGTGGTTTCAATGTTGGCCGGTTTAGTTTCAACGTTAAAGGCGGCCGGTGTGAAGCTTGTGAAGGAGAAGGTCAAATCAAAATCGAGATGCAGTTCCTTCCTGATGTGTACGTGGATTGTGACGTCTGTTTAGGAAAACGTTACAATGAAGAAACTTTACAAGTCACGTACAAAGATAAAAATATTGCTGATGTCCTGAAATTAAGCGTTGATGAAGCATATGAATTTTTCAACACTAACTCTACCCTGCGACAGAAATTAAAAACCTTACAAGATGTTGGCTTGGGCTATATTGAGCTAGGTCAACCCGCTCCCACGCTCAGTGGCGGTGAAGCCCAACGCGTCAAACTGGCTAAAGAACTCTCAGGTAGAACCAGCGAACACGTCGTGTATCTTTTAGACGAACCGACCACAGGTTTACACTTTGCTGATGTCCAGAACCTGCTAAATGTCCTTCATCAGCTGGTGGGCCAAAACAATACCGTGATTGTGATTGAACATAATTTAGACGTCATCAAAAATGCCGACTGGATTATCGATTTGGGACCTGAGGGTGGTGAACAAGGTGGTGAGATCGTGGCCGTAGGACCGCCCGAAGTAGTAGCCACCACTCCGCAATCGTTTACGGGTAAGTATTTGCAAGAAGAATTGGCCGTATTTAAACGCTCCTAGCTTAGTTTACAATCAAAGTAATGAAAATTTGGCTGCGGCTATTAGTGGCATTGGTGGTAGGGTGGGTCGGTCTGTTTTTCCAGCCAGCCTACGTTCTCGCTGATGAAAATTTTTACACCGCTCTGCATACTACCTATGAAGTTAATGCCTCCGGTCAAACCCAAGTCACGCATCGTTTCCGCATTACTAACAAAACTCCCAGCTTTTTTATCAAACAGTACGCGCTGACCATTGGCTCTAGTAGCCAGGTAGCTGAAATCATTGCTACCAGCGATGGCAAAAACATTCCCCTCACCATCGAGCGTGATAAAAATAGCACCAGCATCACATTAAACTTTCCGGACCAAGTGGTGGGGGAGGGCAAGATTCGTGAATTTTTTGTGACGTATGAAAATAATGACGCCAGCTTAGTCAGTGGCAAAGTTTTGGAAGTCCATGTCCCGCAACTTAGTCAAGAAAAACTCTACGATGAGTATCGAGTGGTGCTCATCACGCCTTTTGCCTTTGGGGAGCCGGTGCGTGTCAACCCAGCTGAGTATGAAATCACCACCCAGCCTGGGCAGATTGTTACAACTTTTCCTAATCTGACCCACCAAGCCATTTCAGCTTTGTATGGCCAGGAGCAAATTTTTCACGCCACGCTGCGCTACAACTTAGAAAATACGGGCAGCTTTCCGGGCCTAATGCAAGTAGCCTTACCACCCGACACACCTTTTCAACGGGTGTATTACCGGCATTTAGATCCCTTACCTCAGAGTTTTGAGCGCGACGTAGATGGAAACTGGATTGCCACCTATCGCTTGCCCCCTAACTCACAAACAACTGTCCATGCCCAGGTGGAAACATTACTAAGCTTGACGCCTTTTGCTGATGTTCCCGTTACCGCACCCACCGATACATTTATCAAAACTGATGAGTACTGGCCACTCTCCAGCCCCCGTATTACTGATCTTAGTCAAACGCTGGGAGATGTCTCGTCTATTTATCAATATGTGGTAAAAAATTTAACGTACATAAACTTAGAGCCCGGCCAAGTTCCTGAACGATTAGGCGCCACTGGGGCCTTAGACAATCCCACCCTCGCCACCTGTCAAGAATTCACTGATTTATTTGTGACACTAGCCCGTGCCAAGAATATTCCTGCGCGGCGATTAACAGGCTATGCGTACACTCAAAATAATGAGTTGCGACCGCTGAGTTTAGTCGAAGATATTTTACATGCCTGGCCAGAATACTATGATTACCAGCGCCAAGCTTGGGTAGCCGTCGATCCTACCTGGGAAAATACTACTGGAGGCATTGATTACTTTAATCAATTTGATTTAAATCACATCGTCTTTGCTATCAATGGCCACTCTAGTTCTTTGCCATATCCTGCTGGAGCTTACAAATTTACTGATCAAAATACAAAAGATGTGGAGGTAGCTTTTGGAGAAAGTTTTACCGATGTTCCCCTGCAATTCACCATTGAGCTCCAACCTCAAACTCTAGCCACTATTCCTGTGCCAGGCAGGTATAATCTAATTGTTCGTAATGACACTGGCCGAGCCTGGTATGACCTTAATCTCCATACGCAAGCTGAGTTACAGCCAGTAGAGTTACAACCTAATGGCTTGACTTTACCAGCCGTTTTACCATATGAGCAAAAGGTGATACCCTTACAAGTGTTTAACTTGAGGTGGCGGTCTGAACCCACTATTATCACTAACACCCTAGCGCTCGCCGGCACCTCAGAAAATGTTTTAACGTTTACACATCATGTCAACAGTGGCCCCTTCTACTTCCAACTCCCGTATCTCATTGGCTTGGGAGGCAGTGGTATCTTCTTTACCCTCCTCGCCGGGAGTGTATTGGTTTATCGACGGGCAAGATAATGTCCTCTATGTGGGTAAAGCCAAAAATTTAAAAAATCGGGTCACTTCTTATCGTCGCTTCACTCAACTCACTGATCGAATTAAACGGATGGTATTTAGCGCCGTTCAACTTAAGTTTTCGGTACTAGAGAGTGAACTTGAAGCACTGCTGGTCGAAGCAGAGTTGATCCGCACTCACCAACCTGAGTTCAATATTTTGCTCAAAGATGACAAAACGCCACTTTATATTGTGATCACTGACGAAATCTATCCCCGAGTCCTGACCGCTCGCAAAAAAGAGCTTGATAAAAAACTGATTACTGGCACTACTTTAGGACCTTTTCCTAGTGCTTATAAAGTTCGTGAAGTGTTACGGATCGCCCGTAAAATTTTTCCGTGGTGTAATCAAGCTGGCAACCTTGGTAAACCCAGTTCAGTTAAATCTCATCAACTGGAGAACATCACGCTGCGTAAAATTGAAAATCTGACCAAACCCTGCTTTTATTATCACCTCAATTTGTGCCCCGGAGCCTGTTTAGAAAAACTCACGCCTGCAGAATATCAAGAAACAATTAATCACTTAATAGAGTTTCTAAAAGGTAAGAAAAAAGAAGTCCTCAAACTGCTCGAGCGTGAGATGAGCTTTTACGCTGAAAATGAAGAGTATGAAAAAGCCGGAAATACTCGGGATAAAATTCAATTAATTAAATCGGTAACACAAAAAACCTACAGCCTCAAACCAGAAACGGTTTTACCTCGCCTTAAAGTTGAGTTAGCTGAGGAATCAGTTATTTATTTACGACGACTGTTATTGACGTACTTATCATTACCTAAAAAATATCCTCTGACTCGCATTGAGGGTTATGACGTCAGTAACACCCAGGGCACCAACGCCTCAGTAGCCATGGTGACGTTTGAAAATGGCCAACCAGCTCGTGATCAATATCGTTTATTCAACATCAAGAGTCTAGATACCCCAAACGATTATGCGATGCATCAAGAAGCCTTACTACGCCGGCAAAATCATCCCGAGTGGGGAAGGCCTGATTTAATTGTCATTGACGGGGGGAAAGGTCAGCTACGAGCAGCCCTTAAAGTCTGGCACTGGTCAAATCCAGTTATCAGCATTGCCAAGGACCCAGATCGCATTATTATTCCCTTGATTACACCACCCAAACCTAAAAAAATCACAGCAGAAAGAAGAGTGGTCAGTGATGATGAAATCCCACAGATAGGGAAGATAGAGTATCAAGTTATTAAACTACCTGAGACTCATCCAGCGTTAAAGTTAATTCAGCAAATTCGAGATGAATCACATCGCTTTTCTAAAAAACAACACAGCAAACGCAGACTAAAAGACTTATTTACTTAATTACCTAACTCATGAACCTACTCAAACCCTTTTTAACGATGGCCGTCTCGATCATGATTTTGGCCTGGCTATTACCCACGATTAGTTATTTCGACTGGATTACGCTAATTTTAGCCAGCATTGTTTTGACGCTACTCCAAAATGTGGTCAGACCTATATTAAGCTTGCTGTTTTTGCCCATTAATATTGTCACTCTCGGTTTCTTTTCCTTAGTCCTCAATGTAAGCATGATTTGGCTGGCTACTTACTTAGTGCCTGGCTTTCGTGTGGAACCAATGATCGTCTTTGGTGTTGAGTTAAATTACTTTTTTTCGTTATTGTTGACTTCGTTCTTGCTGGGCCTAACTCAATCCTTGGTAGGTTTTATTATCTAAAAGGAGTATAATTTCCCCCATGCATAGGCTTACTTATCTTTTTATTCTGTTTGGTGTGATGATCGGGCTGTGCCTCTTAGTTGGGACACCAGCACAAGCCCAAGTCGGTGAGCGCCAAATTCTCAAAGCTTCACCCTCATCGCAAACTGTCGAAGTTATCACTTCACCCAGCAGTGAACCTGAGGGAATTGTGCCGATTGCTTCCCAAGAAGCCATGATTGCCACCCCTGCCGCTGAGTTGATTAATCGCCTGCAAGAAGAGCGTCGCAATCAAGATATTACCGAATCAACTGGTGAGCGTAAAAGTAGCCTCGCTGCCTACTTAGAATCACATCCAATTAGCCCGCTCAGCTGGCACAATTTTTTGCAACATAGTATCCGTCGCTCTATCAATAACGGTTTGCCAGCCAACGTCTTAGTTTTAATTTTATTGTTTCCGGTCATTACCTCGTTAATTGCGGTTTCACGCCACGTGATTGGCCTAAAAGGTTTTGGTATTTACACACCGGCAGTCTTAGCGGTGGCTTTTGTCTCGACGGGAATCTTAACTGGTATCGTTCTCTTTGGTGTAATCCTAATAGCAGTGGTCATTTTCCGCCCCTTAGTAAAGCGCCTGGAGCTTCAGTACTTACCGCGGACTGCCTTGTTACTGTGGGGAGTGTCACTCTTCACCTTACTCTTTTTAGTGGCATCCTCCTTACTGCAAACTCAATTATTTTTAGGCATTAGTATTTTCCCATTGTTGATCATGATGTTGCTGACCGAAAATTTTATGGAAACGCAGTTGACATCTTCTCAATCTCAAGCTTTCCAGCTGACAGCAGAAACGTTGCTGATTGCCACTATCTGTTCATTACTGGTCGGCTCAGAAATGGTCCAGCAATGGGTGATCTTAAATCCCGAAATTACCATCATTGCCGTGGCAGTCTTTAATATTATCGTCGGCCACTATACCGGCCTGCGTTTAATGGAGTACATCCGGTTTAGACCGTTATTAAATGAGTAACGCCTATGGTGAAACCACGCGACATCCTCGGCATGAACGCGCGCGAGCGCATTTACGGGAAACTTAACCCCGCCAGTTCGCGAGCCTTTTGTAGTTCTAAGTACGCCACCAAGGTTCTGCTCGAAAACAAGGGCATTCCCACCGCTACTATTTATGGTGTCTTAACCAACAGTGAAGACGTCAATGAGTTTGATTGGGTATCGTTAGAAAAAAACTTTGTTATCAAACCCACCAATGGCAATGCTGGCAAAGGGGTGGCCATTTTTCGCAAGCAACACGTCGATAAATATCACTGGACTGATGCGATTGGTAAGACCTGGGATCTAGATGACATTAAACTCCATTGTTTTGATATTTTGGATGGCTTGTATAGTACGTATGGCGCTCAACATCACATCATCGTGGAAGAGCGCGTGCCGATTCATCCTACGTTACTGAAATACGTCTATAAAGGTACCCCAGACATCCGCGTAATTGTTTTTAATCACGTCCCGGTAATGTGTATGTTACGGTTACCGACTGTGGAATCAGAGGGCCGGGCTAACTTGCATCAAGGTGCCATCGCAGCTGGCATTGACATTGCCACAGGCGTCACCACCTACGCGATTACGGGCAGCGGCCAATCTATTTCGATCTTGCCCGATACCAAACGCAAATTAAATGGCATTAAAATTCCCAACTGGAAGAAATTACTAGAAGTGGCGGTCCAAGCCTCAGATGCCGCTGGTTTAGTGTATGGTGGAGTGGACTTGTTTGTTCATGAAGAGAAGGGCCCCTTAGTAGTTGAACTAAATGCCAACCCAGGTCTCTCCATTCAAAATGCCAATAAAGCTGGTTTGCGCCGTCGCCTCGAGCGAGTTCAGGATATTGAAGTGCTCAATCCTGAACATGGCGTGCGTATCGCTCAAGCACTATTTGCCAGCGTCCTAGCAGACAAAATTAAAGCCGAAGATGGCCTGATTATCGTGCCTTACCGCGATAACGTCACGGTTTATGGTGATAATAAACAAAAAATTGAAGTCGAAGCCTTGATGAATACTGGCCGTTTCCGCAGTGCTATTGCTAGTAACCTCGCCAGTCAGTTAGGCCTCATTGATTTAGAAGATTTATTATGGTTCCAGCAAGAAACAGATGAAGGCAGAGCCCCTGTGGTGGAGGTAAACTTAAAAATTAAGAATCGCAAACTTAAAACCGCGATGGTGGTCAGCAAACGTTTAAATAAATCAGCCCATAAACTTGAAATTGGTCGTCATGACTTGGATGGCTTCTTAGTTGGTGAAAACGAATGAGCAATATTATTAGCGACGTCAATCCAGTTAACTTACTGAGCGAAAAACAAAAGTTTTTTGCTGATACTAGTTATAACCCTCAGTTTGAGTATAAACGAGCCATCAATCCTGATCAGCTCATCCAATGGGGCTTACCTCTGCCCGCGTACGTGAAGCACGCCCAGCAGATGCTGTTAAAACATCCCAATAAAATTCCTGCTCACAGTGATACTGTCACCGAAGCCGAAATTCTCACCGCCGTGAGTGACTTTAATGCTGCCCATCGCCTGGAACATCCCTTAGAAGTAGTCTTCTCGGCTAGCTCAGCGTCGCGCTGCCAAGTCACTACCAAAAAAATTACTTTTCAGTTACCTATTACGTATAGCCGAACCCATTTTAAAGATCTTTGCCGACATGAACTAGAAACACATATCTTACGCCGCCTTAATCATGCTCAACAGCCGTGGGGGCCACAAGATTTTCCCGATCCTGAATTTCGGAAAACTGAAGAAGGTTTAGCAGGTCTGCATACCTTTTTGTTTCGCACCGATAAAATTATTACCCGCAGTTACCTGACTTACACTGCCGTCGCACTAGCCCAGAAACTTTCCTTTAGTGAAGTGTTTCATCAGTTATTACCGTACGGCATTTCACGGCAGCAGGCTTGGCGGCTAGCGGTCAGAACCAAGCGGGGATTGAGTGATACAGCCCAGGCCGGTGGCCTCAGCAAAGATATTTGTTATTTCGAAGGTATGGTAGAGGTGTGGCAGTGGTTGAAAAACCAGGAACATGATCCTAAGGATTTGTATTTGGGTCGCCTAGGCCTTGATCAGATTGAGGCCATGAAACCCCAAGCAGTTACTACCGGTTTACGCTATCCATCCTTCTTCGCCGATTTAGAGCAGTACCGGCACTTGATTAATGAAATTGGGGCTGTTAATAACTTTGAAAATCTTATTCAATAAGCATTATGCCACGCCTCAACGCCAGCTCCCGCATCATGTATGAAACTGCTCAAGAATTAGGAATTGAGTGTGTAGTATTTGATGACAAAGAAACCATTCTGATGAGTAAAGGTTCCGCTCAATGGTATACCCGCGGTTCGCGAACTTCCTTACAATCATCAGTGGGTAAGAGTATCGCCGATAATAAATCACTGACTAAAAAAGTGTTAGCTCATTTTCAAATTCCCACTGCCCGGTTCTGCGTACTTAAAACAACCACTGATTTAGACCAGCTCGACAGTTTGCAGTTTCCTATCGTGATGAAACCCACCAATGAACGCCACGGCAAAGGGGTACTAGTGGGTATTCAAAGTAAAGCCCAGGCAGCCGAAATTTGGGCTAATCAAACCTACGATGCTATTCTTTGTGAAGAAATGTTAAAAGGCACTGAGTATCGAATTGTGTGTGTGGATTATAAATTTGTAGCGGCAGCGTTTCGTAAACCTGCCCATGTTACTGGTGATGGGGTACACACAGTTACTGACCTAATTGCCGAAAAGAATCGGCATCCTTGGCGAGGTGATGGTCATGAAAATAACTTAAGCTTAATTAAGGTTGATGACGCCGTAGAAAAATACCTGTCAGAACAGGGCTTTAATCTCGAAAGTATTCCGGCTCCGGAGCAAGTAGTGAATCTGCGCAAAACAGCTAATTTATCAACTGGGGGAGAAGCCTGGGATGTCACTGATACCGTTTCTGTAGAGAACCAGCAACTATTTGAAAAAATCGCCCGGGCTTGTGATTTAAATACCGTGGGCATTGATATTATGTGTGATTCATTGACGACTCCAATTATTACTCAGGACCATGCGGGCGTAATCGAAGTCAATGCTTCACCCGGGTTGCGAATGCATCATTATCCTATTCAAGGCGAACCTCGGTTAGTGGCTCATAAGATACTGACCATGGTTATGGATCACTTTTTAACCTAAATACTATGACTTTTGATCTAAAACCTCACCACATCCAACGCCCTGAAAAAATAACTTGGCGTTTTCCGTATAAAGGTGGGGACATCTTAAGTTATTTAAAAAGTAAAACTTCACGGTCTTTCTTAAGAAATGCTGATCAAGATTTGCTTGAGTTTGGAATTACTTACCAGGTTAAAGAAGTCGATGAAAATTTATTTAGCCAATGGTTAGAGTATTACTCATCCAAAATGAGTGAACAGGGTTATGAGGTAATTGCTAATTGGGAGTGGTATCACAAGCGAAAAGACGAAGGATATACTATTTATCTTGGCCTTTTTACTCAAGGTGAGACTTGGGTGGGCAGCGAAATTTTTTCGCAAAAAGATCAACGGTTTATTGCTGCCTTCAAAGCTAGTGAACGTTTAGAAAAATTTTCCAAAAAACGCAACTCAATTGGCGCAGTGATTGATTATTTCTTCATTAAATATGCCGTTGAGCACCAAGCGGAACTTATTTCTTTTGGACAATCACGCAATGCTTTTGGTGTTATTAACACTTCAGGAAATTTAGATTACAAATTGCGTTTTGGCTTTCAACCCCAACCTTCGAAAGACACAGTTTTATTAACTGAAGTGCCAATTGGAGAGGATGGAACGGTAATGTTTTTCGGCCTCCAAGATGGATGCCTAAAATTATTTGGTGTTAAACCTATCGGCTCAGAGCATCTTTTTGAACAGGCCCGCTTTGCAAGTGATGAGCTCCCTTTTGTCGAATTGACATACTAACTTTTTCTCTTAACTTCCCAGACAAGTTATAATATCACCATGGTTCATAATGATTTGCCCACTACCGCTAAACCAAAGGTCGCCCTCGGCATGTCAGGCGGTGTCGATTCATCCGTCTGCGCTCATTTACTAATTGAAGCTGGTTATGAAGTCACTGGCATTTTTTTGGAGTGCTGGCGCGCTCCCGGCTGCCGAAGTGAAGAGGATCGTAAAGATGCCCTCAAAATTGCCCTCGATCTCAATATCCCTTTTCAAGTTCTAGATTTTAAACAAGCATATAAAGATAAAGTAGTGGAGTACTTCTTTGATGAGTATCACCAAGGTAGAACTCCCAACCCAGATGTGATGTGTAATAAAGAAATTAAGTTCGGCTTATTCTATGACTGGGCTATGGCCCAAGGGTATGACTATGTCGCAACTGGTCATTATGCTGATTTAGGCCGAACAGAACAGGGTGAAATTTTTCTGCAAACTCCCACCGATGAACACAAAGACCAAACCTATTTTTTGTATCGCCTCACGGCTGATCACCTTCGACACGTGTTGTTTCCCCTGGGAAATCTCACTAAACCACAAGTACGAGCTGAAGCTGAGCGACGTGGCCTACACGTCGCTACTAAGAAAGACTCTGTAGGGATTTGTTTTATCGGAGACATTAATGTCCATAATTTCTTAGAAGAAAGATTGGGTAAAAATCCAGGCCAAGTGGTGGATGTACATGGAACTGTCATTGGAGACCATCAAGGTTTGTGGTTTTACACCGTGGGACAACGCCACGGTTTTACCGTCAACACTACCACTTTAGTTAAACAAAGTGATGGCAGTACTATCAATAAACATAACATTCCACCTTTTTACGTCATCAAAAAAGTACCCGGGAAAAATCAGTTAGTGGTGGGATTTGGACCAGAGACGTATTTCCAAGAGTTTACTATTCAGGACCCACACTGGATCTCCCAGCCGCCACACGAATCAAAGTTATTGGTAAGAATTCGTCATACTGGAAAGTTGTTGCCGGCTACGTTGAAAGACAACCACGTCCACTTAGACGCACCCGTCCAAGGTTTAGCTGAAGGCCAATCAGCAGTTTTTTACACTTCATTACCTACTGGCGGCTACCGCTGTTGGGGTGGGGGAATTATCAGTTGTTAAGCTGAGCTTTACTACTATATAATACTGGCACATACTAGTTGTAAATTTCCTTATGAAGCACCTTCTTCTTATCCTCGGTATTATCACTCTCAGCCCACTGTCTCTTATTACTCCTACTGCTGCCCATGCCCAAACTAATACCTGTGCTGAACATCAACCAGTGGATACACAGTTCCGTTCCGGCACCGAGCACTGGGTGAACGGCTCACAAATTACTGCTCAAGGTTTACGCCCCAACTCTAGTATTGATATCAATTGTTTTGCCAAGAATGGGTATGCCCACTTACCAAATGCCGTCATCGACGTCACTTTTCCTAACGGCTCCACTCAGCGCGTATCAAGTGCCCCACAATTACATGGCTACCAATTGACTCAAGTTGGCACCTATACCTTTCGTTGTTCCTCTACTACCATCAACGACTGTGGCAACACCGATACCTTGACCGTGCAACCATTTTCAAGTTCGGCGCCAGCATCTTCACCCCAAGCTTCTCCCTCGCCTTCACCCAGTCCCTCAGCTTCGCCTACCACCACTCACCGCAGTACGTGTGATGATTTAACCGTAGCTGGAGGCAACAATAGTTTGGTGCCCGCCAAAGTCACCCTGCGAGCCCGAGCCAGCGATAACAAGGGTAGTATCCAACGCTACAAGTTTTACTTTGGCGATGGCAAACAAGAAGAAAGTGATAATGCAGAAATTCAACACACCTACGAATCCTCAGGCAGCTTTGTGGCCCGTGTAGATGTTAAAGATAGCCAGGGCAACTGGCGTACCAGTTCCAGTTGTGAAGAAAATGTGACTGTCAAAGCTTCCAGTGTGGAGTCGCACAAATCGGGTTGTTCTGATCTGTATATCACTGCTAACAATAATGCCCAAGCTCCCGCTACGTTAAGCTTCCGCGTCACCGGTCACGACAATAAAGGTGGCTTGCAGCGCTACAAACTTGATTTTGGCAACGGGGTAGTCAAAGAAAGCGATGGTCAAACGTTCGAGCAACACTTTGATAAAGCTGGCACCTATACAGCTCGAGCCTATGTCAAAGACAGTCACGGTAATTGGCATGGTGGAGAAGACAACTGTAAAAAAACGGTCTATTTATCCACGAAATCATTAACCCGCCAGCCCTCCACCGGCACTCCGACACAGTTTTCATTGTTCGGCGGCATGAGTGGCGTGTTAGCTGTTGGCTTGGCTTACTGGAAAAAAGATACCTTGGCTGCGCTAGTGAAAGCCTAAACTATATCTCACATGACCCACCCACATTTCGCCACTGTCCAGCGAAGTAAAGGCCCTGCCTGGTTGTGGCCCCTCATTATTGCCTGCTTAGTAATTGTGTTTCTCATCTGGCTATTTTTAACATATGTGCCGGTATTAATCGTAGAAACAAAATACCAGTCACGGCAATTACTCTCACAAGTTTTCAATGTCACTGATATCCGCGAAATCTTTATTCCAAATTTTGAAGCCTTGGGCTTCCGCGGAGCATCAAAATATAAAGACTACGGCATTGTCATTCCAGCGATTTATTTAGATGAACCAGTGGTTTTTAATGTCGATCCCAATGACCAAACTGCCTACACCGCCGCGCTTAAACAAGGGATTGCCCACGCTTCTGGGACGGCTTTTCCCGACAATCCAGGCATCGGTTACTACTTCGCACACTCTTCTAATCCAGAATTTCGCCATCAATATAATGCAGTTTTTTATCTACTAGGCAAACTGAAACCTCAGGATGAAATTTTTATTTGGCATGAAAATGAGTATGTTCGTTATGTAGTCAGCACTACCAAAATCACCGAGCCTGAAGACGTCAGTTTTCTGAACCAACCTGCGGATGCGGAAACGATTGTGCTCCAAACGTGCTGGCCGCCTGGAACCACGCAGAAACGATTACTCGTATTTGCTCAAAGAGAAAGAGGGGAGTAAGATGGGGTGGTGGAAAGTGAAAACAACATTATTTATCTAGCAGATTATGTAGCTTCAGCTCGGGATGCTGAGCACCGTTTACTAGCTTCACCATCTGAAGGTGTTTCTTCAGAGCAAATGCTTCATCAGGTCATTGCTGCTTTGCGAATGGCAGCGGCTTTGAGCGAAGAGATTTTAGCACGAGCCTAAGCTATGCTTTTCATCCACTGAGCTAAGAAGCGCGACTCATTTCAGTCAAAATACTGACAATTTTTTGCTGTAACTGCGGGGTATTATCTTGTGTTTGTAAACGTTCTACCAAAATCTCTGTTTGCTGTTCTAATCTTTTTGATAACACCGCTATATTATTTACCAGCCCATCATAGCTAACAGCAAATTGACCGGGTTTAAGTATCGTTACTGCTCCAGTATCACCTATAAGTTGCCGCTCCTTACTTTGACCAGGGCGGTAGTAATCATGAATCATTGGACGTTGAGGAACTCCAGCTTCCAAATCATGAAGCTCTGTTAAGTTTTGAGGCAACTGATCTTTAATTTCTTTAAGATTCTCGATCACCCCTCTAATAGTCGTTAATTGCTTAATGCGGCGCACTAACCGATTTAATTCGGTACTCAACTCATCCTCAGTACACGTCAACCAATACTCGCGATCAGGACTTGAGCCTTGCCCCATCTCCATCTTAATATCATCGAGTAAAGCTGCTTGAGGTTCGGAAATATGATTATCTTGCACCAACCATAACTTATTTAACTCTTCATCAGTCAAGAAAAAGGGTTGGTTGAGTGTTCCCTCAAAAGCAGCGTTTAAACGATTCTGTAAAGTAATCAAATGGGGAAATTGAGCTAACATATCTTTAGTCAGCAGCTGGTCCACCAACTGTTTCGCTTTACCATCATGACCTGGATTAAACTCAAAACCTGAAATCTCTTTCATATATTTCTCCTCTACTCACTATACAAACTACGTAGTTGTTTGACTAGTTAAAGCGTTCCACGTGTTTAAGATCTGTTCAGTAACTTTAGTATCTTGATTAAGAATTTCCTCCCATTCGGTCACGGCCATAATAACTTCCTGAGGTAATCTGCCAGCTGAGAAAATGCTTACCGCAACAGCATTAATTCTGATCGCCTTTTCACACATTGTTACCAAGTTCTCACAAATTTCCATAAAACCTGGGTGAGCGCCATATTCACCTTGCTTCACATGGTTATACATATCAGCTAACTGAGGCAGCATTTCTAAAATGCCAGTTTTTTGTAAAATATTTGCGGGAAAGCTTGCAATAAATTCTCGACCATACAATGAGAGGTGGAACTCTAACAGCTCTTTATCTTCATACGCTAACTGACTAACGTCAGAAACCAACAAACCAAATAGTTCCATTTGATCAACAGTTACTACGTTATCAGTGACCTTGAAGTACTCCCTCAGCTGCTGAATATCTGTACAGGATTTTTCGGGCGAAATTCTTAACGGGAAGGTAGGGTTAGACTTTCTAAAATTACTCAATCTCTCCGAGATACTTTCACCATAGTAACTATTTATTTCCTCAGCTAAATCACTTTCTATCAAACCCAATATCGCGTGCCCCCAGAACTCATTGCCGGGATCAAATTCGTAACAGTTGGGTTTGGTTTCAGTAGTTAGATGCATATTAAATATTCATGTTTTTTTAATAATTATTTCTTACAATACTTCTATGAATAAAGAAGGCCGTCTACCAGACCCTAATTCAGAGAAAATACATCTAGAGCCACCTCCAGTAGAGCCTACAAATACAGATCTCGTGAAAGTTCTCTCCGCCCTAGATCATTTGAATAAAACAGCAAATCAATTAGACTTCCTACCCGATTATTCTCGGCAACGCCCAGATCCTAAAACTCAACATTAGTTGCCAGTATTTTGAGCGTCCTCGATCACCTTTCTAATTTCTTGATACAAACCTTCTCGTCTGGTTTTAAATTGATTCATATACTCACCTGCTTCACCCATAGCCTGGATTAATTCATAGCTGGTTAGTAAATAAAAAGTGGATAACAACATGGTTTCTCCCTCAGGTGAAGCCTTAGTCGCTTGACTATGCAGATCAAAAAGCCGTTCATAATCAGCAGGGAAAAGGGTCGTCATACGTACAAACCCATTGGCTTCAGTATGTAAGCTCGGATTGGCATTATATGAGGTTGCATACAGCGCCAGAATCTGCGTCTGAGCTGCATTTATCAAGGTTAAATAAGTAGTAATTTGATCAGTGAGCGGGAGAGTATCATTCAAGACTGCCAATAAGTTAGCTGCCTCCGCTGGTTTTTGTTCTGGAGTCACTCGGCCCCATCTTTCGATAAAATAATTGGGACTAAACTTCAGGGCTGACATAATCTGTCGCAAATCCTGAGCAATATACCGTAAACAAGCTATCTGTCCGTAGGTAGCTACTTTAGTGTCAAAATTTAACTGTAAATTTTCGGCGGTCAAGCCCAGGCGAAGATCTCCTGCGGTTTTCATATTCTCTCGTTCTTCCAATAAAATGAAAAAACCCTGGGCAACTAATGACTCAATCTTTTCCCACTGTTCCACAGTAATTTCAGGAGGGTTATTTTTATCAAGATAAAAGGTCTCTAAATTAAGTTGATACGCCAAATTCCCAAACTCATCTGAGTGAGTATTAAGCGGGATATGAGGCGGCAGGTTTTCTACTTTTGACATATTGAATATGTATTATAACATGCAAAATAGAACTAGCGTATGACAATCACATCCTATATAATTAAAGGATGGAATATAGTCCACAACTGCCAGACCTAACTCCTAATTTGCAGGCATTGCTTCAGATAAAACCTGAGCTTGCGGCTATCGTAATTGAAAGAATAGGTCAGGTTGACCAGACAGCAGCTAATATTCTTGCTAAACTTAATTCCACCTCTCAAACAGAAAATAAAATAATTGCTTTTAACCTTGAAACTTCAGCTGATGGGAATGTGAGCGCAGAACTCGAGCGCATTCAATCAATCTTGGCGGAAATTGATAACCTCGTAAAGACAGCCTTACAGGGAACTGATCTTCAATAAAATTTAGGCGGCTTTATCTGCCATCTCTTCGGGATCTCTAATTAAAGTACTAATTATCTTCGCAACCTCATTACTCTGGTTAACTAAAGCGTTATACTCACCTAGTTGTTCTTGCCAATTAGTGACAGTACTACCAAATACATCCATCGCTTGACTCAATTTTTCTAATGCAGTCCGCAGTCGATAATAAAGTGTGACTGATTCAAAAGCAGCAATGGCTTCATCAGCATTATTTAACTGATCTAATTTATCATAAAAACTCGCACTATCTTTAGTTACTGGTCCTTGGGGGTTAACTTCATCAATTGCTTCATGCTTAACAATAGCACTATCAAATCCACTCTCATTCAAAACTCTTAAACCTCTAGTAGCTTCGTTGGCAGTGGTTTTTAATAAAGTAATATACCCACTCAACTGCATGGGGAGTGATTCAATGCCAACTCTGATTTCTCGCAAAGTATTTCCCAAATGATCTTTAACTCCCTCAGCACTTATATCTTGGCCTTTCCCATGCTTTTCTTGGGCCATACGCAACCAGCCGTCAACTTCCAGAAAAAAACTCGTTAAGTTTCCCACCTCTTGGGCAAAAAGAGAGGAGAGGTCTTTTTTTCGAGGATGTTTCATTAATAATTCAGAAAACTGATTAATATCAACTTGAATTTTTTGATTGCTACTTTCAGGAGTCCAGGTAAAAACTCGGTTCTTCCCTTGGTAATAATTATCAATAGTGTCAGAAAAATCAGGATGGGTAATATCGACATCACGGGATAAACCTGGAGAAATCATCCGAATAAATGACTCTGCATGACGGTTGCTTAAGGCAAAGACTGCGGTATGGGACCCTTGTTCCTGTGCTGTTGCTTCTGCTTCGATGCTGACAAACATAAAACCCTTTTCTTGATTTGCTTAATTATTAACCTATCACAAAGCTTCAAATTTATCTATATATCACTATTCTTTAGCACTTAGATGAAAATTTAAAATCGTATGAAGATGAGCAAACCTCCTTTTTCACCCTTTGACAATTTTCTAATTTTTGTTACTATATAACTTCTCCGGACATAAGTCCCGTTCTTCGGGAAACTAGTCTCAAGAAATCATAGCAGTTTAAAACGTTAGCGCAAGCTCATTCACTTTCCAAAAGAAAGGATAGAAGGGCCTGCGGTTTATACTGTGGCTCGTTAACAAGTGAAGACACTAATGATAAGACAGCTAACCTTTCTGAATCTTTAGAAAGTTACTTTCATTAGTGAAATCGTGAAACTATATATATAGTTCACGATCATCTGAAACAAACATGGTGGTAGAAATCGCAGATCTTTGATCGGATTGTCTACCATCTTCAAGATGGAATTTACGTACAATCCGTTTAATTTTCTTTTTTAAAATAGTAATAGAGCTATTTCAAACTTTTTTTGAGAGTTTGATCCTGGCTCAGGATGAACGCTGGCGGTGTGCCTTAAGCATGCAAGTCGAGCGCTCCCGCAAGGGAGAGCGGCAGACGGGTGAGTAACACGTAGGAATCTACCTTAAAGTGGGGAATAGCTCGCCGAAAGGCGGGGTAATACCGCATGTGTCCGCAAGGATAAAGTCGTAAGACGCTTTAAGAGGAGCCTGCGCGCTATCAGCTAGTTGGTGGGGTAACGGCCTACCAAGGCTACGACGGCTAGCCGATGTGAGAGCATGATCGGCCACAAGGTAACTGAGACACGGTGCCTACACCTACGGGTGGCAGCAACTGGGAATCTTGCGCAATGGGCGAAAGCCTGACGCAGCGACACCGCGTGTGGGATGAAGGCCTTCGGGTCGTAAA
>DASPLQ010000013.1:0-1550 GCA_035627515.1 Vitreimonas sp.
TACGAAAACATCCATGTCTTTACAGGCACAACTCCAGCATGAAAATCAGCACAAGCGTTTACCCCCAATTTAAGCGCTCCATACTGGTAATACCATGGTACAAACTACGTTACGGTAAATGGTGGTTTAACCCCTGTACGAAAACTGTAAGGTTGGATTCTGTGTACAACTCCTTGCTAGCTCTGAATCGCCCAATCAGATGACTGCGGACAGAAAAATGGTCATGCTCGAATCCAACCTAACCATGGAATTTTCAATTTCGGAGTGAACAGTATGGAAGTACTTTACCCTCAGTGCGCCGGTATGGATGTCCATCAAGAAACGATTGTCGTTTGTGCATTAACTACCAACGAAGAGGGCCAGGTAGAAAGTGAGACATGTACCTTTGGAACAATGACGAAAGATCTGTTCGAGTTATTGCAATGGCTGGAGTCTAAATCGGTTACGCATGTAGCCATGGAAAGCACCGGCGTATACTGGAAACCTGTATATAACATCTTGGAAGGCTACTTCGATGTGACGCTTGCCAATGCTCATCGAATCAAGAACGTTCCCGGTCGTAAAACTGATGTGTGTGATGCGGAATGGATTGCAAAGCTGCTCCGAGTAGGATTGATCGAACGAAGCTTTATTCCTTCTGAAGACTTGCGGGAGCTTCGCGACTTATGTCGGCTGCGCAAGAAACGTTTGGGTAACTTGACTGCAGAGAAAAATCGAATCCAGAAATACCTTGAGAGCAGTAATGTCAAGTTAGGCACGGTGGCTACCGATATATTTGGCGTATCCGGCCGCAATCTACTCGAAAGACTTTTGGTCAAAGGGTATGTGGATGAAACCGACGTGGACGAGAGCCTGAAGGGCAGACTGAGAAGCAAGAAGGAACAAGTTTCGGACTCCCTGTTCGGCACCCTTACCCCGCATCAGCTAGATCTCATACGAGATTGTTGGGAGCACATCGAGTACCTAGAGAAATCACTCGAGAGGTTGGAGCAGAAGATCGAAGAACACCTTGTTCCATACCGCGAGGAGTATGAGCTTCTTCAGACTATTCCTGGAGTGAGCGGAAACACTGCGGCCGCGCTCATTGCTGAGATCGGTGTAAACATGGAACAGTTCCCTTCAGCAGATCACTTATCGGCTTGGGCTGGGATGGCTCCGGGTAATAACGAGAGCGCAGGTAAAAAAAAAAGCACAAAGAGCTTAAAAGGCAATACCCATACAAAAGTAGCATTGTGTGAGGCGGCATGGGCAGTCGCTCGCACGAGAAACAACCGTTTGTCTTCAAAGTTTTGGAAGGTTGCATCCCGGCGAGGGAAGAAGAAAGCATGTATCGCGGTAGGAAGAACGATACTCGTCATCGCCTACCACATAATAAAGAACAAACAAAGGTACATTGAAGGAATTGGACTGAAAGACGAGGCAAGTTAACTAGTATACCCAAATAGTTCACCATATATACGGACTCCGTATAAACCGAGAGTCTCGGGCATTCTTTTGCCTGAAAACATGAAACTTTCACTATTCACGCACTTCGGATTTTCACAGAAAAA
>DASPLQ010000014.1:0-1244 GCA_035627515.1 Vitreimonas sp.
GCCACGTGGCCTGCACGAAGAAACGCAGGATTTGGTAAAGCGATTTGCTGAAGCCATGGCTCAGAAGCTATATGACGCTGAACAAAAATATGGCTATGACGACGGCTGGATGTCCGATAACTGGATGGGTGAGTGCCGAGAAAATCTTTATGAGCACCTAGCAAAAGGCGACCCAAGGGATGTTGCGAATTACTGCGCATTCCTTTGGCATCACAAAGAAACGACTGCGCCTAATGATTGGAGTCACGTGATGGAGATTGCCACTACGATGATTGACATCTTGATGGAGCGGCAGTTACCACCGCCTCCACAGGATCAAGGCTAATGCTACCCCTTCATCCTACGAACGCACTCACGGCCTGCGCTGGTAACTATCCAGCCCTAGTGCCAGGTTTGTCTTCAATGTAGTTAAGGCGCTTCAGGGTTTCTATAGCTCTAGCATCTATATGACGGTCTATACCGTAGCGAAGAATAAGAAGAGTGTCACGAGATTTACGGTCTAGGTCAGGCATAAAGCGTAGACAGGATTTGGATTGATTTTGTTTCTCGGTAAATAAACAGAGTGCAGAAAGGACATAGCGTGGAATGGATCGACGTAAATGAAATGTTGCCAATCAGGGAGGGGCATTACCTGGTTGCGTATAGAACGGACGATTGCTCTGGCGTTAGCGCCTATGACTACGACGGACAGGATTGGCTTTTGGATGGTGAGCCTTTGTTCTGCAAATCATTCTTTATTGAAGTGAATTATTGGATGCCGTTGCCACCTCTGCCGGATGTTCTGCAACCCATCCAGTTTACCGAGGCACCTAATGAACAAAAAGGAAGTGAGGCCACCAATGAATAAGGATGAGCGGGAAGCGTTTGAGAAAGAATACAAGAAGCGAGGCGCATATGCAGCCTATGACTTGGGCAATAACGATGGCACTTACTACAACCCATTTACTCAAGCCATGTGGGAAGGATGGAAAGCCCGTTCCACCATAGATGCAGAGTTGGTGGAGCTGCTACGGAATCAAGCAGGCAAGAATTACGTTATCACAATTGAGAATCGGGATAACGTCAACGAGGTGTTCGTGCATTACGGTGAAGGACGCTTGGACTACGTGTTCAGGGATTACTACGGAAGCGAAACATACGTAGAAGGAATGACTCACTCTGAAGCATACATGGCTGCACTATCAGCAGCGATTAAAGCCGCCCTCGCCAAACACAAAGGAAAGGATTAGATGATGGAATACACA
>DASPLQ010000015.1:0-1190 GCA_035627515.1 Vitreimonas sp.
CTAGCTACCTGACACTTTTCCGCAATGGGTTGATCGCCACCGCAAAATCCAGTACCGTAAAGGTGCACAAAACCCAAACCGACTGGAGGGAGCGATGGCGATCCACCGACTCTATCATACTGTTTTTGATGCGCTGGGGCAACTGCGCCCCGGCGAGCGCCAGAACCGCTTGGCCACCTTTACCTGGTTCTTGGTGGGCCTGTTCCTCAGCCGCTCGGTGGCCCTGCCGGCCATCGGGCGGAAGATCCCCGGTCCGGCCCAGGAGCTGAGCGTCTTTCGCCGCCTGCAGCGGCTGCTGGACAACCCGGCCATCGGGGTGCTGGAGTGGTACGCCCCCATCGCCCGGGCCTGGCTGGCGGCAGCGGCGGCCACGACCGGCGAGCTGCGCCTGATCGTCGACAGCACCAAGGTCGGCCCGGCCCACCGCCTGCTGCTGGTGTGCCTGGCCTTCCGCCGCCGGGCGATCCCCATCGCGTGGAGCTGGTGTGCGGGCAAGCGCGGCCACGCCTCGGCCGCGGCGCAGCTGCGCCTGGCCCGCTACGTGTGCCGGGTGGCCCCACCCGGCGCCCCGGTGCTGCTGGTGGGCGACACGGAGTTCGAATCCGGTCAGCTGCAAGCCCAACTGCGGCACTGGGGTTGGCGCTACGTGCTGCGCCAGAAAGCCACCAACCTGGTGCGCCGCCCAGGGAGCGAGGCGTGGCTGCCGGTGGGCGCGCTGGTGGACGGGCCAGGGCAAAGCGTGTGGCTGGCGGGGGCGGCCTTGACCGGCCGGCACAGCTCCCCGGCCAATTTGCTGGCCCACTGGGCGCCCGGCGAGGCGGAGCCCTGGCTGCTGGCGACCAATTTGCCCACGGCCGCGGCCACCCGCACGGCCTACGCCCGGCGCATGTGGGTCGAGGAGCTGTTCGGCGATCTCAAGGGGCACGGCTTCGAGTTGGAAGCCAGCCACTTGGGCCGGCCCGAGCGCCTCAACCGGCTGACGTTGGGGGTAGCGCTGCTGTACGAGTGGCTGCTGGGCAAAGGCGTCCGGGTGATCCGCTCCGGGCGGCGCCATCTGGTCGACCGCCACGACCGGCGGGATTTGAGCCTGTTTCAGATCGGTCTGCGCTGGGTGGACCGCTGTTTGAAGAATGAACGGCCCTTTGCGCTGTCCTTTTTCCCCACCATTCCCAAAACTGTCAGGTAGCTAG
>DASPLQ010000016.1:0-2722 GCA_035627515.1 Vitreimonas sp.
GGTAAGGCTAAATATGTTACATGACCGATAGTGAACTAGTACCGTGAGGGAAAGGTGAAAAGAACCCCGAGAGGGGAGTGAAATAGAACTGAAACCGTGTACTTACAAAGGGTTGCGGTGGCTTTCGAGCCATCGCAGCGTGCCTATTGAAGAATGAGCCTGCGAGTGTAGGTATGTTGCGTCGGCTAAGCCCGTTACGGGGTGGAGCCATAGCGAAAGCGAGTGTGAATAGCGCGTTTGTAGCATACTTACGACCCGAAGCCAGATGAGCTTGCCATGAGCAGGGTGAAGTGTGTCGAAAGACACATGGAGGCCCGAACCCGTTGATCGTACAACGTCTTGGGATGACTTGTGGTAAGGAGTGAAAAGCTAATCGAATCTGGTAATAGCTGGTTCTCTCCGAAACATCTTTTGGGATGGCGTCGCGTGCTTCCCCTGGGGGTAGAGCACTGGAAGGGATAAATAGGGGGAAACCTCGTTATTCCTATCAACCTCCGAATACCAGGTAGGTATGAGCGCGGCAGTTAGACTATGGGGGCGAAGCTCCATTGGTCGAGAAGGGAAGAGCCTAGATCGTCAGTTAAGGTCCCTAAATTAACGCTGAGTGCAACTTAAGGAAGTGAGAATCCTTTGACAATGAGGATGTTGGCTTAGAAGCAGCCACCATTTAAAGAAAGCGTAACAGCTCACTCATCGAGGGTTCTTGCGCCGAAGATAATCGGGGCTAAGCGTTATACCGAAGCTACGGGCATTGATCGTATTCGTACGATTCATGCGGTAGGAGAGCGTTCGCATCTGCGATGAAGCCAAAGGGGTGACCCATGGTGGAGCGTTGCGAAGTGAGAATGCAGGCACAAGTAACCACAACGCGGGTGAGAACCCCGCGCGTCGAAAGAACAAGGTTTCCTCAGCTATGGTGATCAACTGAGGGTTAGTCGGGCCTAAGGGGATGGCGAAAGCCGCACCCGATGGACACAGGGTTAATATTCCCTGACCGACGCATATGCGATGGAGTGACGGATTGCTGTACATGCTGCCCATTATTGGATTTGGGTCCGTGCCGTGAGGAGGTGTCTTAGGTAAATCCGGGACACACTACTCCAAGCGGAGCGGCGATGTCTCGCTACGGCGGGGCAAAGAGCATGGAGCGCGGTTCCAAGAAAAACTTCTAAGCTTCAGTATGCGTTCGACCGTACCGCAAACCGACACAGGTGTTCAGGTCGAGTAGACTAAGACGAACGAGTGAGAGGTCCTCAAGGAACTCGGCAAAAAAGCGGCCGTAAGTTAGCGATAAGGCCTGCCTACAGCAATGTAGGCCGCAGCGAAAGATTTTCTGGCAACTGTTTACCAAAAACACAGCTCCCTGCGAACTCGTAAGAGGATGTATAGGGGGTGACGCCTGACCAATGCCGGAAGGTCAAGCACGGGAGGTGCTATGGGTTTTACCTGTAGTGCTGGATCGTATAAGCCCCGGTGAATGTCGGCGATAACTATAATCGTCCTAAGGTCCTGCGTATGAGCAATCGTACGCAGGACGGATTGGGACGATTATAGGAGACCGTAAACAGTTCCGAGAGGAGTGCGTCATGAAAAGCTACCTCTTTCATCGGAAACGATGATTGAATCCACGACTCAAATGAGAGGCCATACGTCGTGCCCCTAGCAATAGGGTGAAGATATGGTCCTACTGTGAGGAATAGTAGAGCGTAATTCCTTGTCTGGTAAGTTCAGACGTGCACGAATGGCGTAATGACTGGAAAACTGTCTCGAGGACTTGCTCGGTGAAAATGCAATACCGGTGAAGATGCCGGTTACCTGTAGTTAGACGAAAAGACCCCAGGAGCTTTACTACAGCTTGATATTGGGGTTGTGTGATCCCTGCGTAGCATAGGTGGGAGACTTTGAAGCGACGGTTTCGGCTGTCGTGGAGTCGCCAGTGAAATACCACTCTTGGATTGTGCAACTTCTAACCCCTATAAGAACTATAGGGGGACATTGTCTGGCGGGTAGTTTTGGTGGGGCGCTATCCTCCTAAAAAGTAACGGAGGAGTCTATTAAGGTTGGCTAGGCGCGAATGGAAACCGTGCCGATAGTGTAAGAGCAAAAGCCAGCTTGACTGCGAGACGTACATGTCAAGCAGATGCGAAAGCAGAGTCTAGTGAACCGACGGTACGCCTTAGATGCGGCCGGAGATTAACGGATAAAAGTTACCCTGGGGATAACAGGCTAGTTCCGCCCAAGCGTCCATAGCGACGGCGGAGTTCGGCACCTTGGCTCAATGAGCTACAAGCCTGTTGAAAAGTCTTTTCGGCTCGATGACATAAACATCATCGGGGTGCCTAGCGCAGTAATGCGCTACAACAACAACCTGACTATATGCTGGAACTCCTAGCAAACGATGTCTGGCCCAAACAGTGATCCGAAAGGATGAGCTGCGCGGCTTGAAGACAGGCATCGGGGACAATCAGCAGGGAAGACTCCTACGGCGAAAGCTATGGAGAACCCTCAGAGGCCATACGTCAGGCTCCTCATTCATGAGGATGAAGATATGGTCCGAACCTTCCAGTAATGGGAGTCAGTAAATTGCCGACACGCGATGTCGGCTCACCTTAGCGCGGGGCTGGAGAAGGTCCCAAGCGTTTGGCTGTTCGCCAATTAAAAAGGTACGCGAGCTGGGTTCAAACCGTCGTGAGACAGGTTGGTCTCCTATCTACTACAGGCG
>DASPLQ010000017.1:0-1636 GCA_035627515.1 Vitreimonas sp.
TAAGGATGTTAAAACTCCTGAAGCTAAGGCAATAATGGATCTAGTTCTGGAGTTTCGTGGGCTCCAGAAAGCTAAGTCTACCTGGTACGTTGGCTGGCCTGAATTAGTAGATTCAAAAGACAGACTTCATCCAAGCTTTCAACAGCATGGGACAGCTACTACTAGGCTTTCTTGTAACACACCTAATGTGCAGCAGATCCCTCGTGAAGAGGAATTAGAGGGAGAGATCCCTTTAGATAAGCAAGTCAAGAAGCTACTGACTGCACCTAAGGGTTATGAGCTTTACGAGTTGGACTATAATCAAGTAGAATATCGGCTTGCTGGGGTTCTCTCAGGAGACCCTGTTATCCTCGATGCTTATAGAGCGGGCAAGGATATGCACTCGGCAACCGCTGAGAGGTTAGGGCTAACTCGTCAGCAAGCTAAGACTACAAACTTCCTTTTTATCTACGAGGGAGGTCCTGGCAGGTGGGCTGAAGTATTTGGGCAGCCACTAGATAAAGCTAAAGAAGTCTATGCAGAGTATCATAGAGTGTATCATGTTATGTTCAAGTTCGCTGCTAGAGTAAATGCGACAGCGGGTCAACGAGGCTACATAAAACTTTGGGATGGACGGCGCCGTCACTTCCGCTTCGCTTTCGAGACTAAGAAAGCTTGGAATAGTTATGTTCAGGGTGGCGCAGCGATCCTAATAAAACACGGAATGACTAGGATTCATAAGGACCAGACACTCTTATCTAAAATGGTAAGCCAAGTTCACGATTCTATCTGGTGTTTAGTACCTGAATACGCAACTCACACTGAGCTAAAGAAGATAGCCGAACACTTGGAGTGGCCTTCTCGTGATCCTCGGTTTAAGATTGATTTCCCTGTAGAGGTTAAACGATTAGTATGATATGCAACGTTGAAGGGTGTAATAAAAAGGCTAGAGCTAAAGGGCTGTGCCGATCGCATTATATGAAGCAGTACAGGTACGGTGATCCCCTGGCACCTAAACCTAAACACAGGTATAAAGGCACCTATAATGAAATAGGGCATAATTATAAGGACGGCAGAACAGCTCATCCTCTATACTATAGATGGAAAGCAATGATTAGAAGATGTAACGATCCTAATGATGCATCTTATTGGTCTTATGGAGGAAGAGGAATTACTGTTTGTGAAGAATGGGAAAATGATTTCTGGCAGTTCGCAACAGATATGGGCCCGTGTCCTGGTGGATTTGTACTCGACAGAATAGACAACTCCGATGGATACAAACCATCCAACTGTAGATGGACCGATAGAATAACATCTAGTAATAACCAAAGAGGTAGAAACGAATGAATGATCACGCCTCTCATACTGAGCGTAAGAAGCTAACTGAGCATCTTGAATGGCCTAGTTATGATGAGCGATTTAAGATTCCTTTCACTGTAGATTGGACTAGGCTAGCATGAATAATGAAGAACTGTATTTTCATCTAGACAATATCGCTCATCACTTATACCAACATCTTGAAGAGACTGGTCGTTTCAATAGACATAGTAATCCTGTCTTACCAGCAATATTAGAAGAAATCTACAAACCTCTCGTAAAGCGTATGCAGGATGAGCATAATGCAGAAATGAAATTAGCTCTTGAAAAAATTAGGCAG
>DASPLQ010000018.1:0-3358 GCA_035627515.1 Vitreimonas sp.
TCAATCGTGATGTTCACATCGATGAAAATGGTAATGCCGTCGATAGCCAAGGCAATAACACCGCCAACACCTTAACGCCTATCTATAACGATGAAGTTCGTGCAGAGATCAATGCAGGATTTGAGATTGTCAGAGCACTGAGTAATGAAACTAGTACTTTCCTTGCTAAGCGGGCCAAAGAAGTAGATCAAGCAGAGAAGGAAATGAAGGCCGAGCTGGCAAAACCTGAAAGTGAGCAAGACAAAAATAAGCTCAATCAGTTAAGTCAGATCATCATAGACAATCAAACCTGGGCAATGGGTGGTAATGGCCGTACCATCATTACCGCGCTCACAGCCGCGGTCAGTGGCAACGTTACAGGTACTAGCGGTGAGTTCATCCAAGCGGCCACTGTTAATTACCTACAAAGTCTTGGCACGCAGCAAATCAAACAGATTGCAGACCAAATCGGAGGTGAGGGAAGTGCTGCGCATACCGCATTGCATGCTGTAGTAGCATGTGCCGGCGCCGCCGGAGCCGGTGGTGACTGCGGCACTGCTGCGTTAGCGGCGAGCTCTGGTGTAGTCCTCAATAAACTGCTGGATGGATTAGAAGAAAAAGATAGTGGCGATCTGTCAGCTGAAGAAAGAGAGGCTCGACGCAACTTGATTACATCCGTGGTGACGGGAATTACAACCGTTGCGGGAGGTGATGCAGCAATTGCTAACGCGGCTGTAGCAATAGAAACAGAGAACAACGCTTTACCTGCGGTATTTGCTGCTGCAACTGCAGCCGTTTTCTTCACATTGCAAGCAGCCGATATCACGCTGACAGCTTGGGATTCGTATCAACTCACCCAAGCATTAGCTACTGGTGATGATGAAAAAGCGCAGGAGTTGATTGCCGGCCTCGCGATTGGCCTGGCAACGGAGGCAGTTCCAGGCAATAAGATCATACAGCGTGTTGGAGAAGTTCTAGAGCCTCTAGGTAGCAAAGCAGAAAAACTTGTTCATGGAGCAAGCGAAATACTCGCGAGAAATGCTGCTAGGGGCCGGGCTTATCAAAGTGCTGCACTCGATTCCTTGAGTGAACTTGGGCACATCAAGCCCAATTCACAGAAGTTTACGGTTGATATTGGGGATGGGAAAACCGTAACTGTTTTGCCTGACGCACTTACTAATGGTGGAACAATTATTGAAATAAAAGATGTTATAAATCTATCTAATTCAGATCAATTTAGAGGATATTTTGCGACTGGAAAGCCTGTTGAATTGATAGTTAGTACTAGAAATTTAACGATTTCTAACCCTCTAAAAAAACTTGTTTATGAAAGTGGCGGTTCAATAAAAGTATTCGACCCTGTTACCAAGACTTTCAGTCCTTTAGGATAGTTGATTCATGAAACCAAGATATGACTTGCAGATTAAATCTCCCAAATCACTGCATCAAGCTTCAGATTTTTTAAATGCTGTGGGGCTCCACTGTAACTTGTTACCAGAATATACCCCTATGAAATGGGGCTGGTTTGAACCATTAAAAGAGAGCTTTGACGTACAGAATTTGAATATTCTGTTGAATGAAACGGGAGGAACAGAAAATGTGTGGTGGAAATGCGCCGGAGTAAACAAAGCAGATGGTGAGTGGATGAAGCGTTGGAAAAGTCGTGTGGAATACTTGAAGGATACACACTCAACCATAGGATTAGCTGTTTATGATGATAAGTATGAGGAGAAGCTGCTCGAATACTTGAGAGTTGCCAGTAAGGAAAGCAGAGCAGATTTTGGTTACCTAGATTCCGTCTCAGCGAAATATGCCCCATTTGCTATGTCCGCAGACTGGTCTACTTGGACTCGCAGAGGTGACCTTCGAACCTGCTATCTATCGGTTACTACTCATACACTTAGGCATTGGCTGCCTGATTTGCCATGGAGCGTTGTATTCGGCCCGGCGTATGTGAGGATGTTCGGCAAAGAGAGGCTACTAAGCACACCAGTCTACAGGGTGGACAGTATTGCTGATGAGCTGGTTTTTCTTCAGCTAACCCCGAAAATGGAAGACATTCACGAAAAATATGACGAAGTAATGGAGGCGCGCGCTGTTGCAAAAAAACATTTAGGCGAAGAATGTTTCTTTAAACCTGAGCTTGCCTATGACTATAAAGTGAGTATTTTCAATAAACTTACAGCAGAAGAAATAGAAGCTAAACGGGGAAAGGTTTTTAGAGTGCCAGAATTTGAACTTGAACCGGAATGAAGATTATCAATCTATTGATTACGCTATTTTTATCGCACATATACTGCTCCTGACATCTAATCCCACTAAATCCCAACCTCGGTCGTCGCCTAACTAGGCGTAAAACTATCAGCATGAACTACGCGTAGTATAAAAGCCATCCGCTGATGCCCTTTGTTCAGCGTATTAAGGAATGACAGTAACTTAAAAGCTATAACTGCTATTGAAGCCCAGTAGCCAATTGCGTCCGGCGGCTGGCTCGTAGAAGCGGCCATTGTTGTCATTTACTCTTACAGAGCCGATGTAGTCCTTGTCGAAGATGTTTTCTACACGCACAAACTCGCTGAAGCGCCATTGTGAAATCTGCTGTTCCAATCCGGCGCGTATGTTGAATATGGTATAGGAGCGCGTTGATTCAGAGTTGATGTCATCCACGTATGCCTTGCTGTTGTGTCTGGCTTCAAAGGCGGTGCGGAGGCCGCTCGGATCATGCTTCCACGCGATTTCACCATAGATCTGGGTATGGTAGGTCCCGGGGATGACATTGCCTGAGCTGACTGTATTGCCCAAGGCATTGGTGTAGGTTTCATCAAACTTGGCGTTCAGCAGGGTATAAGCCCCAAACAGGGAAATATTGTTGTCGAAGCGCGTATCGATCGAAAGCTCCATCCCGTTACGTTTTGTTTTGCCTGCGTTCATGAAAGAGCTACGGCCAAATACATTATTGAGGACCACGATTTCGTCGTCCGTCCAAGTCTTGAAGACGGCCAGATTGGCAATGGTATTGTCGCCCAGGAAAGCTTTCGTCCCAACTTCGAAGTTTCGGCTGGTGCTCGGTTTCAGTGAGAGGTTAGGTCCACTTCCGGTTACTGCATCGGCGTAAGCGACTTCAATGAAAGTGGGTGTTTCGAACCCCTTGCCATAGTTGGCATACAGGTTCAGCGCAGGCGTCACCTTCCATACCGCACCCAGCACCGGCGTAGTTTTTTGGTAAGTATTGCTGCCGCTGCTGTCGCCGTTGCTGCCAACACCGGCAACGAAGGCATCATCCACTTCGAGTTTGATCTTGGTGTGACGAATGCCTGCATGTACATCGACATTCTCCAGCAGAGACCAACTCGCTTGCGCGTACTGGTCTCTGTTGGTG
>DASPLQ010000019.1:0-7527 GCA_035627515.1 Vitreimonas sp.
AATTTTGAAGGATTTTAGCATAGGGCTGGGTCGCCTAGACCTGGTTGTTAGATCGAGAACCGCCCAAGAGGCTAAAATAACCAGTTATCGGTCCGGGCTGGACCTTGATTTTTAGCGTAGGCATGATTCAGTTAATCAGAAAGGGTGCGTATGTTTTATCTAAAGAAGGCCGCTGGGTTTACGTTAGTAGAGTTAATGGTGACTGTAGCCATCATTGCAATCTTGGCATCAGTTGCTCTGCCTAGCTATACGTCTTATGTAGCCCGCAGCAAGATTTCAGAAGCGACGTCGGAATTATCCCAGTGGCGTAATGTAGCTGAACGTTATTATCAGGATAACCGCAACTACACGGATCTTTGTGACAACACAGGCCCAGCGGGCAAGTACTTTACTTATTCTTGTGCATCGGATGCCCAGACCTATACATTGACTGCTACTGGTATCGCGGCTCAAGGCGTTGAGGGCTATATCTACACAATCAATCAGAATAATGAGAAGACAACAACAAAATTTGCCAATGAAAGTGTTGTGGCCGCATGTTGGCTTACAAAGAAGGGTAGTTGTTGATGGCGGTAGCCAATGTCAAAGGATTCACATTGATTGAATTATTGGTTGCTATTGTCATTATTGCAATCCTGGCCTCAATTGGTGTGCCAGAATTTCGGACTTTCCTTCTGAATACACAAATAAAGACTGCATCCGAAGCGATTAATAACGGACTTCAGTTAGCGAGAGGGGAGGCGGTAAGGCGCAACACTCCGGTGCAATTCAACTTGGGTGCGGGGACAGGTTGGACTGTTGGGTGTGAGATACCAATTGCTGATGCAGATGGTGATGACGTTGATGAGTGTCCGGCGGTGATCCAATCAAGATCGGCTGGTGAGGGATCGGCTTCAGCCATTGTTACCACTGAGCCCGCTGGAGCGACTACTGTCACATTTAACGGATTAGGTCGTGTGATTGCAAACGACGATGGTACGCCGTCAATAACTCGTTTCAATATAGATATGCCTTCCAGTCTTTTAGATGCCGAGCGAAGTAAAGATATGAGCATATTGACTGCTGGGGGCAGCATCCGCATGTGTGATCCCAACAATGCCACTCCAGGAGATGCTCGTGCATGCTGAACGAAATAATAAGCTTGTGATAAGCAGCTCACAGCAGGGCTCTGTCTTGCTGGAAGGCCTGATTGCCATCTTGATTTTCTCGATGGGGATTTTGGCAATTGTTGGATTGCAAGCCGCAGCAATCAAAACAGTGGCCGACTCTCAATACCGGCTTGAGGCAAGCTTCTTGGCGAATCAGTTGATTGCTCAGATGTGGACTGATGTGGGGAATATTTCAAACTATGTGGTGCCAGATGGAACAGCTTCAGCGAGTTGGCAGGATCAAGTAACAGCAACATTGCCAGGGGCCACCGATAACTTACCCACGGTAGAAATTGATGGTGATGCCGTAGGAGGATATGCCATTACTGTAGAGCTCTATTGGCAAGCTCCAGGTGAAAACTCCCCTCACAAATACACAACTATTGCATATATCAATAGCAATTGAAGCGAAAACTCATGCATTCAATTAGACAGAATGGATTCAGCCTCGTTGAGATTATGGTTGGCATGAGCATTGGCCTGCTGGGCATGGTGGTTATCATGCAGGTTTTCGCCTTAACCGAATCGGGAAAGCAGTCAACAACCGGTGGTGGCGATGCTCAGCAAAAAGCAGCACTGTCTTTACATACACTCGAGCATGACATTCGAATGGCGGGTTATGGCATTACTGGAGTTCCCGTTTTGATGGGTTGCAATATCAATGCATACAATGCTTCTCGCACGCCTACCACTTTCAATTTTGCCCTCGTCCCTGTTGTTATTACTCAAGGGGCTAGCGCTCTGCCAGATAGCATCACTATTACTTACAGTGCATCCGCGGTTGTGAATGCTCCGGCAAGTATCACACAAAATATGCCGAATCCTTCGGCGGTATATAAAGTCAATAACCGCTATGGTTTCACTCCTGGTGATCTGATCGTAATCGGCGAGCCCGGTAAGGAATGTACACTTGGCCAAGTGACTGGAACTCCCGGAGCTGGCCAGAGCGACAATATCATTCATAACAGTGGTAACTACAAAAACCCGGAAGGGGAAAATGTGCCGGCTAACTTCAACAAGCCGGGGGGGGTAAGTAATATCAATTACACCACCGCTGCCAAGCTGTATAACTTAGGTCCTCTTCCTATTAGCAATATGTATTCGATATCTAATGGCTCATTAAATCTCTTCGCAAACATCGCTGGGGTCAGTGAAACAATCTCTGACAACATTGTGGATTTGCAAGCAGAGTACGGGATTGATACTGATGATGATGGGGATGTTGATTCGTATCGAGTATCTGCTGACCTGAATAGTGATGGTGTTACGACGGGTTTGGAATACAACCAGGTCCTCTCAGTCCGGTTCGGACTAGTGGCACGCAGCACCAAACGGGAACCGAGCTGTGATGTAACACAGAACGTGCCGTCCTGGGTGGGTGGAGATTTTAACAACATCAAAGCTAATCCAGAATGGCAGTGCTACCGATATCGTGTATTCGAAACTACAACCATGCTGCGCAACTTGATCTGGTCATGAAAATGCGACAACAAGGTGTTGTACTGGTAATCGCACTGATTATTCTCGTTGCCATGACCCTGGCTGGAATCGCCATGGTGCGATCAGTTGATACAGGCAACATCATTTCAGGAAATCTGGCATTCAAGCAATCTTCACTGGCTGCAGCTGATCGTGGCATCCAGGAGGCATTTGAGTGGCTCAATAATAACCGAACAGCTCTTGCAGAGAGCGACCTTAGCAACGGCTATTTTTCCTCGATATCTGGCGACTTCACCGGGTTTGGTGAAAATGACTGGAATAATGCCAAGGCCCTTGATTCAGCAGATGATGCCGGCAATAGCGTGGAATACGTCATCCACAGGCTTTGTACCCAACCAAACACTGCATATAACGGTTCCAACGGGGGGGTACCGAATGAGTGTTCAACCTCGGAAGCGTCTAGCCCTGCCTCAAATGCCTCTGTCGGCAGCAGCGTGCAAGTGGGCGCTGCTGTATATAACACGAGTCCAATGGTGTATTACCGTATCACTGCACGCGCAAAAGGTCCTAGGAATGCGACCAGCGTAACCCAGGCAACTGTGCTGATACCTATCTAATGAGAATTGCTGGAGGTGGGGAATGAAATACGACTCGGGACAAAATAAGAGGGATGTTGTGACCAAGCTAGCTGGCCTTGTATTGACCCTGCTGAGTTTCTCGGTGATGGCCGATCTAACGGACCTGTCTGACGTTCCTCTTACCACGGACTCGGGTTCATCAGTACGCCCTAACATGATGTTTATTCTAGATGATTCTGGCAGTATGGATTACAGCTACATGCCTGATTATGTTAACGATAGTAGAAAATGCAGAACTTCAGCTTCATCCTTGGGGTCGTGTCGTGGTGACAGGGATGATGGAGGCGAATTAACGGAGGGCGGAGATCCTCCTGTTTTCAGTAACTGGTTTAATACGATTTATTACAATCCGGAAATCCTATATACCCCGCCGGTCAACCCATGCAATACAGCTCAGACTTTACCCAATATGACGGACCCTACCAAGGTACGAATAGAGGGACATAAAATTGATGGTTCCTGCAATCAAACCTCTTCTCTAACGGATATCAAGACTGAGTTTCCAGAACTCGTCTATTGCAAGAATTCTAACGACAGTGTCACAGGCAATAACTGTAAACGTAATGGGATTAATGCGAGTAACACTTTTACGGGGGATTATGATTATCCCGATAATACCTATGACTACCCTAAAACGCGGGACAGTAATCCCCATTACTACATCATTGAACCTTTGGAGTACTGTGCAAACAGTAATCTGCGCACATGCTCAGCGGCTACTTCTCCTACCTCGAGCAGACCTATACCTGCCTACGTTCGGTTCTGTGATACGCAAAACGCAGCCATGAGCGCACCGGGTAGCAGCTCAGCCAACGGCAACGAAAATAACAGTGAGTGCCAAGCCAAATACAGCTCTAGTTTTCAATATGCACGCTATGGCAAATTCACGCGTGTGGATATTGTTCCTAGCAAAACCAGTTACCCCAAAAGCAGTGCGCGTACAGATTGTGCGGGTTCGACTTGCACTTACGTGGAAGAGGTAACCAATTTTGGTAATTGGTACGCCTATTACCGTACTCGCATGCAAACTATGAAAAGCGCGGCAGGTCATGCGTTCAGCTCGATTGATGATGCCTATCGTGTGGGATTTGTAACCATTAACCCAGGCAGCCCCGTAAGTTCTAGTAGATATTTGGCTATAGACGACTTCGATGGTACTCAGAAAGAGAATTGGTACAAGAAGTTTTACGCTATCAATGCCAATGGATCCACCCCCCTGAGAGAAGCTTTGTCCCGAGTAGGAAGGCACTATGGGGGAAAGACAAGCGGCATCAATTCAGGCATGTCGTCGGATCCTGTCGAGTATGAATGCCAACAGAATTTTTCATTGCTCACGACGGATGGGTACTGGAACGATGATGTTGATGACGGCAGGATTGATAATCTCGACGGCAACTCAGTGGGTAACCAGGACAATTCGGATTCCGGCTACTCTACACGATCAGTCGGGGCCTATGACGGAAATATCAGTGGAGCATCTAACACACTTGCCGATGTTGCGATGTACTACTACAAAAATGATCTGCGGTCTGATTTTGTAAACAAAGTTCCCACAACCGATAAAGACCAAGCCCAACACCAACATATGGTGACTTTCACGCTGGGGTTGGGTCTTGATGGTGAATTAAGTTATCGACCGGATTACGAAACAGCGACCACTGGAGATTTCGCATCTATCAAAGCAGGCACTTTGAATTGGCCAAAGCCTGTTGCTAATGCAGCTTCTACCTTGGACGATCTCTGGCATGCTGCAGTTAACGGTCGTGGTGTGTATTTCAGTGCCCAAGACCCCTCAAGCCTGGCTGCAGGCGTCAAGGGGGCATTGGGGAATGTGACGGTCAAAGTAGGCGCTGCCGCTGCTTCAGCAACAAGTAGTCCAAACATTACCCAAACCGATAACTATATTTTCAGTACAACTTACCGCACGGTCTATTGGGATGGCGAAGTTTTAGCCAAAACTATTGACACTCAGACTGGGGAGGTGAGTGATGCCCCAGTGTGGTCTGCACAAGCGCAGCTTGATGCGCAAGGTTCTGCTAGAACCATTTATAAAATGAATATGCCAGCTAGTGGTACTCCTACGCGGGAAACCTTTATTTGGGGTAACTTGAGTACTGCTGAGAAAGCGTATTTTGCAAACAAGTGCGCCTTACTTTCCCAATGCTCTCTCCTCGATTCGGATACCCAGATTATCACTAACAATGGCGAACAGCTATTGGGTTTCGTTCGGGGTGATTCCACGCATGAGAATGAAGGCGATATTCCTACCGCTGACAAAGCTTTTAGATATAGAGAGCATATTCTTGGCGATACCGTAAATGCTACGCCGGCCTTCGTCAAAGCCCCTATATACAACTTTGTCGACGATGGTTATAGCCTTTTCAAAACTAATAATGCCGACCGCCAGGGTATGCTTTATATCGCTGCCAACGATGGCATGCTGCACGCGCTTAATGCTACGACAGGTGCGGAAAGTTGGGCATATGTGCCTAATATTGTAATGAAAGATATGTACAAATTGGCTGACAAGAACTATGGGGCGAAACATCAATATTTCGTAGATGGTTCCCCCCAAGTGATGGATGTAAAGATCGATGGGGTGTGGAAGACAATCCTTGTGGGAGGACTCAATGGGGGCGGACGCGGATACTATGCCCTAGACATCACAGTGCCCAATTCACCCGTGGTCTTATGGGAGTTTTGTTATGACAGTACCTATTGCAATGTGGCAGATGAAGATTTGGGTTTTACCTATGGAAATCCGGTAATTGCCAAATTACCTTCCGGGCATGCTAATGCCGGGAAGTGGGTAGTTCTGGTGACATCAGGATATAACAATGTATCTCCCGGAGACGGTGAAGGGTACCTTTATGTTCTGGACGCCAAGACAGGAGCTGTTCTCGAAAAAGTGAGTACTGGCGCGGGAGATACAACAACACCAAGTGGGTTGGCTGAGATCAGTTCCTATGCGGACAATGCAAACCTGGACGCCAGCGTTAAATATGTATATGGCGGCGATCTCAGTGGGAATTTGTGGCGTTTCAACCTTTCTTCAGCTTCGGTCACTGCAAGCAAATTAGCCACGTTGGCAATTGGTGGTGTGGCGCAACCTATTACATCACGTCCTGAAATAGGTTTTGTCAAAGGGGTGAGCGATCCCATAGTCTTTGTGGGGACAGGTAGTTACTTGGGTAACGATGACTTAGCAAACTCTGATACACAGTCCTTATACGCAATTCGCGATACAGGAAGTACGGTTGATGACGTAAGAACCCTCATGCCTCGGATCATCACGCAAGATACTGTGACTGCGACTGTTTCCGGTGATCCTATAGATTGGGCAAATGGGGGATGGTATGCAGATTTCCCAGAGAGTAAAGAACGGGTGACAATTGACCCCAAACTCACCTTAAGAACATTAACCGTGGCTACTACCACCCCAGTGGGCAGTACGTGTTCGCCTGGAGGGACAAGTTGGGTTTATCAGTTCTATATAGATACTGGATTAAGTGTGGGTTCTGCTGCCTTGGGTAAGAAAAATACTGCTGGTGTGGTTGTAGGTATAGTGATATTCCGATTACCTAATGGGCAGCTTAAGGCAGTGGCGACCACGAGCGATGGAACTCAGGATACGTTTGGAGTAAACATTAGTGGTGATGCAGTTGGTGCAAAACGTACAGGTTGGAGAGAACTAACTCAGTAAATAACTAAACGTCCGGTGAGGGCGAGCTATGCGCCCTTACCTTATGGTTTAGTTGAATTTATAGGGCGAGTTTTGGGTGACCTCGTCAGCTTATGGGTTCTGTAGCGCATCCATGAAAATAGCCGCCGGATTGCAGTCTGTTTGCGCGGCAATCTCTACCATGCCAGTGGGGCTGGTGACATTGATTTCTGTCAGGTAGTCGCCAATCACGTCCAACCCCACAAGAAACAAGCCGTGTTTTTTCAACTCGGAGCCAACAGTCATGGCAATTTCCACATCGCGCGCACTTAACGGTTGAGCCACACCCCTGCCACCGGCAGCCAGGTTGCCGCGCGTTTCCCCTGTCTTGGGGATGCGTGCAAGCGCATAGGGTAGCGGTTGACCATCAATGATGATAATGCGTTTATCACCCTGGCTGATAGCTGGCAAATAGCGTTGTGCCATGATGGTGCGTTGACCGAATCGCGTCATGTTTTCGAGAATGACACCGATGTTGTAATCCCCGCTATACAGCCGATATACCTCGCTGCCCCCCATGCCATCCAGAGGTTTTACGACGATGTCGCCATGCTCGGAAAGAAATTCACGGATGAGGTTA
>DASPLQ010000020.1:0-1878 GCA_035627515.1 Vitreimonas sp.
AAAGAATCAAGAAAAGGAGTGAGTGGCTGGAAGATGCGCAGAGGTGGTTCAACAAGTTTGTGAGACTCAGGGATGCGGCGGACCCTTGTATAAGCTGTAAGCGTACTGATGACCGTGTGGAGTGGGTCGTCGGTGGCAAATGGGACTGTGGGCACTTCCTGTCACGCGGCTCTCATCCTGAACTCAGATTCGAGGAGCTTAACGCTCATAAACAATGCAAAAAATGTAACGGTGGCGCAGGCAGATTCCCGCGCAAGAATAGAACCGTATCGCAGGAATACCGGGTGAACCTGATTAACAAGATTGGTCTTGAAAAGGTGGAGTGGCTAGAGGGGCCACACGAAGCCAAGCACTACACCATAGACGAATTAAAGCAGTTGATAGCGCATTACAAACTTAAATGCAGAGAGTTGGAAAAGGAGAAGTGAGAATGACCAAGCAAGACGCAACTGAAGCGCAAATAGAACAGCTAACAGCAGAGTTACTAGGGCTATGTGCTGGCAAACAATCCGCTGTGGCAATAGGGGCAGCTATGAACGTGATTATGACCAGCCTCAACTACAACCCAAGTAAGCAAGTAGGGCTAGCAGTGGCTTATAGCTTGCGCGACATAGCAAACAAGGTGCAGGCCCAGGCTAATGAGATCCGGCACTAACCGCGCTTGATACTCGGCACCCCAGCCTATTAGCACAGTGATCGAATGAACAAAAACCCTTTGGGTAGATTTTATCCCTCAATAAACAAACATGGTTCAGAAAGGATGCATGGATGATAACGATAACTTTCCCAGAATGGTTCACATGGTTGCTGGTCGTTTGTATAGGGCTGTCAGCTATCAATAGCTGTCTCAGAACCTACATTCGGCATCTCGAAAAAGAACTGCTGAAGTTAACCCAAGACGAATAAGCAAAGGTCCCCCATGCTCCCATCCCAAATACCAGACACACAACAAATCCTCATGTTCATTTGTTGGACTCGGTTGATAAGCAATTCCTAGAAAGGACGCACTATGCGAGAAGCCATAAGCAAGACACTCACATCAAGTAGTCTGGAATGGGACGATTCAGAACACGAAGGGGCCGTGGATAAGCTCACGGCATTCAGCTACTCAGACAGGATGGGAACGCTGCTATGGCGCGTTAAATACTCCAATGACGCATCAGCCTATAAGCCGGTTGTATATCTGCTTGCCAAGAGCCTCCCTCGCTTGAATAGAAGCATTGCTATCAAGACATCCGAACAGGCATTAAGGGAATGGCTGGCTGAATTCTGCACATCCTGCAGTGGCTCTAAAGTAGCAAGGGATGGTGACAAAGTAATTGACTGCCCTGTATGCCATGGAGTCGGCACAAGGCGATATACGGACAGCGAGCGTGCTGCATTCATCGGCGCAAACATGAGTAAGAACGTTGACTATCTGCTGAACGTCATTGGAGGGATAGACATTAGTGTTGCGGTAAAGACACGTCTACGGTTAGAAAAGTAAAAATAGTTGTTGTACGAACGTACAATAGCGTATATAATGCACTTAGCTCAAATAGCTATCCCGATGGGATGGCAAATAACTACAAGGCGACTTCCCATTCATAGGGATAGCTCGCACTGTAAAAACGTAATACTCATGATGATTGAATGTAGCTCAGTCCGGACAGAGAGTTGGTGAAAGCCAAAGGCCGCTAGTTCAAATCTAGCCATTCAGTCATCAGCAGTATTACCGTCTGCCAACGTGTAACAAGCAAAGGCTCCTTCCAGAAATGGTCGGGGCCTTTTTTATTTCCGCTTATCTCTGTGCACAAGGGGTAAGCCGATTGGGTGGTAAGCGATAACCATCCCGGCGTAAACGATGCGCAATCCGAAAGTTGGCCTGGCAGAACATCG
>DASPLQ010000021.1:0-3736 GCA_035627515.1 Vitreimonas sp.
CCATGGAGTTAGCGCGGGCCGCAAAGAAACCCTTAGTTAAATTTGCGGCGAGGGAGGAATTCATTGAATAACCACTTTGCTACGACGACCTTTGATAGCGGCAATCAAAGCTTTATCGCCCTTACGGCGAGTTGGGGTACGGCCATGCTTATTGCTCGAGGTCTCGTCTTGAATAAGCTCAGGCCAAATGGATTGCCAGTCATCAGGACGCAGACTTTTACGAGATACCTGCCCTCCGCTCTCCAATTCGAGATACGTGCAGGTTTTTTCTCGGATCAGTTCTTTCTGGCTGATGGCTTTGCGGAGATAACCGACGCTTGTTTTGCAACGCTTGGCGAAGGCGGACTGCTCTTCCGCGGAAAGGCTGTTCAGAAATTTTCGTAGTTCTTCCATGCCTAAACATTACCAAATAGTAATGTTCTGGTCAAGGATTTTTTACCAAATGGTGTTTTACTAAATGGTAACGGGGCGCTAACTTATGCTGATGGCTACAAAACTAGAAATCCAAGACATACGCCGCCAGAACTTGCGGCTATGGATTGAGAATAAGTATGAGGGGTCCCAGGCGCGATTCGTGGATGCTACGGGTATAAATCAAGGTGAGCTGTCAGGGCTACTAAAGACCAAGTCATTTGGTGAGAAAAAAGCAAGAAAGCTAGAGTCTCAAGCTGGCATGCCTGACGGATACTTGGACGGAGAGGCTATAGAGAAAACGGATGAGCCAGCCCTGATTAACCCAATCATAGACAGCGATACTGATTTCGTTGGCATTCAGCGCGTGGATCTGAAAATATCGGCGGGTGTTTCGGGATACGCAGTGGATTACCTTGGAGGTGAGCGCGATCCAATCTTCTTCCGGCGCGCCTGGATGCTGAGTAACGGATATTCCCCAGATAAGCTTTTTGCTCTTGAAGTAAAAGGCGAGAGCATGGTGCCAAGCCTATGGGAAGGCGATATTGTTGTTGCTAACGCTGCCGACACAAAGCCTATTGATACTGAAGTCTACGCCGTGAACTATGAAGGCGAGCTGGTAATAAAGCGGTTGGTAAGGGAATCTGGCACTTGGTGGCTTTCGTCTGACAACATGGACAAGCGGCGTTTCCCCAACAAGCTATGCCATGAGCAGTGCTTCATAATAGGCAGGGTCGTATATAAGCAGTCAGAAAAGATATAGGAGCGCATACGGCAGCGATTGATGCCGTGATAATGGAGAGGGTATGAGAAAAGCTTTTTTAGTGCTGGCATTGCTATTTCACACCCAAGCAAATGCAGTATCTGGTAATGAGTTGTATGGATTGATTACCAGTAATGACCCATCGGATTTTCTTGAGGGCACGAAATTCATCCTTGGTCATAGTGGCGCAGAAAAATTTTTCCATTACTTGGAAGGCGTCTTGGCAGCAGAGGAAAAGCGAGAGCCTGATTTCACTAGGTTCGCTTGCGTCCCATCTGATGTAACTATTGGCCAGGCCGTTGATGTAATCAAAAAATACTTGCTAGATAACCCAGACAAGAGACATTTTGATGCGAATCAGCTAGCACACTTCGCTCTCATTCAAGCATGGCCCTGCAAATAAGTTTGCTGGTGGTTCTGCTGGTATTGGTTCCTCCGTCGCCTACGAAGGCTGCAGAGCGCAGCCCCAAAGCCCGTGCCGACTTCATCCGCCTCAATCCCTGCCCTGCTACTGGCAGCAATAAGCCGCACTATGCTTGTAAAGGGTATGTAGTGGATCACATCATACCTCTATCCTGTAACGGCCTCGATCACCACTCTAATATGCAGTGGCAGACTGTGGCTGATGCCAAGGCTAAAGATAAGTGGGAACGAAAGAACTGTAGGGGAACGTAATGCTTCAAGAATTGATTATGGCCGCTCAAAGCGTGTCCGCACTATCTACCCTTCTTAAGTCTGCGAACGGCCTTAGCAATTACAACGAGATTGTCGCCGCAGTCAGCGAGGTAAACGCCAAGCTTCTCGCAGCAAATAGCATGGCCCTCTCCTTGCAATCCGAAAAATCTTCTCTGTCGGCGGAAATAAACAAACTTAAAGAGGAAGTTGTGCATCTCAAAAACTGGGATGCAGAGCGAGAGAAATATACACTTCAGGCAGTCGGCCCTGGCATTTTTGCCTATGTTCAAAAAGGCTTTGTGGGTAACTTCGAGGAGGCACATAAGCTTTGTGCAAACTGTTTCGACCAATACATCAAATCTACCCTTCAAAGTGAGCGCGTGGACCATGGCAGACAGCACAAACTGGTTTGCCATAGGTGCAAGGGCCGCACTGACCTGGCCTGGTATCTTAAAACTTAGCCTCATATCTAGACCTCCCTCTTAACCCGCCAAGTGCGGGTTTTTTACTTTCTAGTGCAAGTATATCTAAAAACATTACTATTTGGTATTGACATAGTGATTACCATTTAGTAATATTCATCCATCAACTAAGCAATCAGTTGACTAGCAACAAGTGAGCCCTAGCCGAGTGGGAGCCGTAGCGAAGGGTCAGCAACAGGGAGACTCACCTGACTTGTACTGAAAAGCCGAAGCCTTATTGGATAAGCGAAGTAGGTGGCTAGTAGCAGTCAGTAGTGGAGTAGGAGCGGCGTGGAGAGGTAGAACACGCACAGTAGGCGTAGAAGCAGAGCCATTGAATTGCAAAGTTGGATTGGTGAGGCGGAGCTGAAGAACCTGGAGTGGAGCGGAAGCTAAGAAGCTGCCAGCAAATGCCAGTTCGAGTCTGGCCTCCTACTCCAGTACTGATTGAGAAACGTGGGATTTTGTTTATTAGGTCACTCGGTTGATTGGCAGATTGCAGAAAGGAAGCAACATGGACTCATACCAAGCGGTATATGACGCAGTAAGAAGCAAAATATCTGGTGGCAGCATTAGTGATGCAGCCGAGGCCGCACTAAGAGAAGCCTTCGGACACGCCGGATTTTTACTTCAACAAGCCGCTCAGGAGCACATAAACGCAGGGCATGAACTACAGCGACCGAGTGTAGTTTTCAAGCCAAAGATATCCCTAGACGGTGCCGCATGGTGCGTTTTGTATGGAGACAACCTTCAAGACGGAGTAGCTGGTTTTGGTGATAGCCCTTCTGAAGCTATGTGGGATTTTGACAAGAATTGGCACAAGAAATTATCAAGTCCGCAACCCAGCTTATCAACCGAGCAACAGAATGTACAAAAGGAGGAAGTGTGAACTCCCCTCTCACTACTACAGAACGCGAACAGATGAAAGAGCGGTATGCCGAGGTCATTCCGCTAGAGCACCACATTGAGCAAAACCGCCAACTGTTCATCGGAGAAATCATGGATGCCATGCGTGAACATCGTTTATCCGAGTTCCATGACGAGTCCTGGGAATTTGCTGACGAAGCCGCTGCGATTCTCTGTGATGACGAGGATGACAAAGAAGGTCGCCTTAACGACCTTCATTTCAGAACTTGCATGAAGGTAGCCGAGTGGATAGCAGATAACCCAAAGGGCATGTACGAGCGCATGGCTCTTAAGAAATTGGGAATGGCGTGATGAGCGGGATGTTTGAAAGACGACCAAATGGAGATGGCAATTTGCAATGGCGCTGCCTATCTATCTTCGCTGGAAGAGCTTCCCACACGAAAGCATTTAACGATGGCGCTAAACGGACATTGGTTCTTTGCAACATCAAACGCAAGCCTCGTGTTGGGGCTTATTGCAAAGCTCCGGCTTATTACATGTGAGGGGATAGAGATGAGCG
>DASPLQ010000022.1:0-1285 GCA_035627515.1 Vitreimonas sp.
TGGGTGTTTTGTTGTTTTTGTAAGTACTGCTTATCGTAACTCGTCCCGGTTTTAAAGATAGTGTATGTCATTTCAAGGAGTTTTCTTTGAACTGCAACCACCGCCTTCATTTTGATTCCATGTTTTGCCACCACTCTTGCAAATAGGGCCTTGAAGCGCTCATCATGGCCTATGGCTGTGAGGGCCGGCAGGTGCATGGCTCTTCTTAAGTATTTATTGCCACGCTTTGATATTTTGGCTTTCCCCTTTACTGAAGTCCCAGACTGCTTTTCCACTACATCCAGGCCTGCATAGCTGGTCAGCTGCTTTTTACTTTTTATCAGATCAAAACCATTTGTCTCTCCCAGTACAGTGGCTGCGGTAAGCTCTCCAACGCCTGTAATGGAGCTGATGAGCCCAACTGCCCTTTTCACTTCACCACCCTGCTTTACCAGCTCTGTGATCTCAACGATAATCTGCTTTTCCTGACGACTTAAAAATTCAATCAGCTTTTTGGTCCTTTGCAGCGAGGATGGGCAGGGCTCAGCCTGAGCTTTTTGTGCATGCATCTGGTTTAAAGCCACCGTGCGCTGATCTACGATCTGGTGACGCTCCCGGGTAAGTTGCCTGAGTTTTTTGTAAGTGTCCACCGGACGCTTCCACCGGGGCAGCTTCCTGTCCATGCCAAAGCTGCAAATGGCCTGGCTGGCCGTTTTGTCGGTAATGGTCTTTACCTGAAGGGTGCGCATGTAAGAGGAGATCTTATTGGGAAGAACAATACTTACCCAAAAGCCCTGGTCATCTAAAAAATAGGCAAGCGACTCATGGTACACGCCCGTGGCCTCCATCACATAGAGGGTCTGAAGCTCAGCATCAAAGAAGCGCTTTATCCATAAAAGCAACGCCTTAAACCCTCCCTGCCGGTTGGCAAAGGTTTTTGAAGCCACCAACTCCTGCGACACATCATCATAGACCCGGCCCAGTGTCACAACCAGCTCATTTTGAGCTACATCAAAAGCTACTACTTGCTTTACAACTTTTTTCATACCAAAAGGTTTTAATAATGAAAAAGTGAAAATCTCTTCTTCGTCTTGTCTCCATATTGGATATACTGGATATAGCGCGATAAGCACTGTTCCTTACATTCTGTTCAGACTCTAAAGAGAAAAAAGAGTGAGGCCAGATCTTTGCGACAGTATGCTAAATATGCTACTTGACCGCAATCAGCTCTCACCCTCTTTCACTTTTTTTCAAAACTATTGGTATTAGAATATCTATTCAAAGAACTAAAAATCAAACATAGGAG
>DASPLQ010000023.1:0-2006 GCA_035627515.1 Vitreimonas sp.
AATTTCTGGATGCAGCACCAAGCCTATCTGCTCAACAAAATCGCCTGTATGGGCCTCGTATGCAGACCTAGCGAGAGGCTCTGTATCAATTCCCCAGCGCATCGCATCGTTCGTGTAGGACTCTTGCGGCTGGCCTGACAAGCGCTCGGCTACGATTTGGGCGCGGTAGTTGGCACGGCTGGCAGACTCGCCTGTTTTGGTTTTGGCTACTACGTCAGCAATACGCGAAGCAGTAACCATCCCAGCCCGAGCTTTGAGCCATTCCAACGTGCCTTGTGGGAAGTCGATTATTTTCATGCCTGCTGCGCAATCTTCTCGTCCATCAACGCGGCAGCTTCACGCAAAGCGGTTTTTTGCTCATTGCTTAGAAGGTTCAGATATTCGGCCTTGGTTTTCTTGATGGCTGCGGTAAGAGCCGTGTTGCCCTTGGATGCGGCCTTGTTCAGATCCGCATACACTTGTTCGGCGGTCATCTGCGGCTCAATTTTCTTATCCTCTGGCTTCCTCCCGCTAGCCGCGCTCCCATCGTCATCCTCTGGTAAATCTTCGCCTGCATAGATGTAAAGACCGAGGCCATGTAGGGCGATAGCCTTTGCCAAACAACGCTGCATGGCAGTATTCACAGAGAATGCGTCGGGGTTCGCTATGGCTTTGTTTCTGTGATCCATGACAGGGAGTTGCGCAGTCATTGATTTCCCGAAGGCGTGAACGGTACAGAACACCATGAGCGTGTCGCCAAACCTCTTAGGCTCTGCGTATTCCCACGTTGCGGTTGGGTCTTGCAACAGGAGAACATCCACTGCCCAAGCCCACGACAGGTAGGTCAGGTTGTTCTTTTTCTCCGTGTGCTCGCTGACATTGATCTTTCTCAGCTCTTCGTACTTGCTCATAGTATTGTTCCTCTTCTTCAAGGGCTTGTTGCTGTCTATAACATGCGCTCATGGGTTAACCCCTTGGGGTTATGGTCATTTGGTTTCGGCTACGTTCTGGCTGAGTCTCGATTCGATAAATCGTCTAGCACTCAATTCGCCGTATAGGTGCTCAAGAATCGCAACAGGCTTCAATCCTGCAATCTGTTCATCCGCCGCATCTTGTGCGTACTCGCCGTTAAGTGAGGAAGCGCCCGAAACGGCCGACCAGAAATCATCTGGAGTGCAAAATCCGTTTCGCTCAAGCATGGCTATGGTGTTTTCTATATGGGCAGTCTCCATTTCAGAGATTTTCAAAACACGCCCATCTTTAGTTTTCCATTTCACGATTTATCCTTTCTGCAATCCGTTATCCACGAAGAGAAACCGAATGAACAAAATCCGTCCGGTTTCCTTCAAACATCCAGTTACGCTTGATCTCACCTTCGTTTGCTTCTTTAATCCTGTTTCTTACTCGTATCTTCATTAAGGTCTTACCTGGAAAGTTATTCACATAGAGCTTTAGTAGTTTTCTTTTCATGTGTACCTCCAAAAGCGTTTTGTTCATTTGTTGGTTACTTCGTAGCAGGCTCATTGCCGAGCATCGAGGCTATCCATCTGTGGAGACGAACCGTTTCAGCCTTTTCTTCTTCCATGCTCATAGGTTTTGTGGTCAAGTGTTCGCGTCCACAGACTTGGCACGTATAGGTGCGTATCCAGTAGTTTTCCGACCAGATGTAAATCTCGTCAGTGAAGGAGTAGGCGGTTTCGCCAGCTACCTTGTGCTTGCAGATGAATGTCTGCATCCACCATGCTTTGAGTTTTGCAATCACCACGCTTCCTTTCTGCAATTAGCTCGTTTACCGAGTAACAAAATCTTCCCTAAGCAGCTTCCGGTGGTTGTCCTAAAGATCTTCCTGCTAGATATTTCATTGTTAGTGAAGTAGGGATAACAGCTATCTTCTTATCTCCCTTGTTCCAATCAGCTATGAACCAATCTCCACACCACTTGCACCTAACAGTTCTAGGCTCACAGAGTTGTTGACAGGAAGGGCAGGGCTTGTGTCTAGGTTGGAAGATCATTTGGATTCAACCTTG
>DASPLQ010000024.1:0-3050 GCA_035627515.1 Vitreimonas sp.
CAAGGTTGAATCCAAATGATCTTCCAACCTAGACACAAGCCCTGCCCTTCCTGTCAACAACTCTGTGAGCCTAGAACTGTTAGGTGCAAGTGGTGTGGAGATTGGTTCATAGCTGATTGGAACAAGGGAGATAAGAAGATAAGCCCTATTCCTACAGGGTTAATGATTGGTTATTTGGGTGATAGAGCGCTAAGCCAACCAAAAGAAGCTGCTTAGGGAAGATTTTGTTACTCGGTAAACGAGCTAATTGCAGAAAGGAAACATCATGAAATTTGAGAATCACGAAGCATTTTTTGAGAGCTGTGGAGCTTACAGCGTAAGAGCCGAACTGCCAGAGGCGGGTATTCAAGTGAGCATCGAGGAAATGTACAGCCACTTCAAAGAAAGGCTGCTCGATGAACTAGCCGCCGAGCACTACATGAAGAAAGAGAAATACGGTCGCCGCAGGGCAGACACTTCCATGAGGAAACAAAATGAACAATCAGCCTAGAAAAACTGAGTTCGTGGATTGGCTGATTTTCATCTCCATGGTGATTGTTGGGCTGTTAGAGATATTCGTGAAAGGTTCAGTGCTTTCAGGCTCCCTTGTTCTGCTACTTGGATGTCTTGGTCTGTCTCTGCTGATTGGCAAGGTTTGGATGGGGCGAAGGATCGACCAGCTTTCAAACCGAACCCAAGTTGATTAGCACAGTAGCCAAATAAACAAACTCAAGCTCTATGGAGGTACACATGAAAAGAAAACTACTAAAGCTCTATGTGAATAACTTTCCAAGTGGATTCTTGATACGCGTTAAGGCAAGAAACTCTATCAGACGAGATAGCAGGGGTGAGATTAAGCGTAACTGGATGTTTGAAGGAAACCGGACGGATTTTGTACATCAGTTCGGGCTTCGTGGATAACGGATTGCAGAAAGGATAAATCGTGGAATGGATCAGCGTAAATGACCGCCTACCAATCACGGAAGAAATGATGGGTAGTGATTGTTTCAAGACTGTAGATGTAATCGCCTATGACGGTGAGCGGGTCATGCCTGCCACGTTCGAAGCTGGCAACACCCTGAAATTCTGGTGCAGGTTTTCCAATACAGGATATGACTTCACTCATTGGATGCCATTACCACTTGGGCCTAATGAGCAACTACCTGATGGAAGAGATTTTCACAAGATTATCCAACTGCTGCGCTCTGATAAAAACGTGACTCGCGGTACTGCGGAAAGAGCTGCTGAGGCTATTGAGTTTTTGTTAGCACCACGCAGCAGGAAACTGACGAAATCGACCCATGAGCGCATGTTATAGACAGCAACGGAGAAATCATGACTGACAAAACACATTACAGAAAAGCGTTTGACTCTCCCTACTTGAGCAGCGCAGACATTGTTGAGCCAACCGTATTCACCATCCGCGAGGTTCGGCTTGAGCCAGACCAGACCAAGAAAACAAAGGATCTGTTTAACACAGCCTACTTTCAGGAAAAAGAGATTCGCCCTGGTGAAAAGCTGAAGCCAATGATTCTCAACGCCACGAACAGCAAGACGATGAAGGCGCTGACCAATTCCCCATTTATTGATGATTGGCGAGGCGTAAGAGTCACGATCTATGTTGACCATAACGTGAGGTTCGGCAAAGAGACTTTGGAAGGCTTACGCATCAGCCCACACGTTCCGGAGCGCAAGCAACTCACGCCCAAGAACGAGAAGCAATGGAATCTGGCTAAGGCCGCATACAAGCGCGATGGGAACTTAGTTTCAGTGCTGGCGCGGGTTGATATGTCGCCAGAACATCAGAAACAGCTTATTGCTGAATGCGAAGCGAAAGAGGAAGTCACTGAATGATTTTCCATGACGTAGAGCAGAACACCGAAGAATGGAACAGGCTGCGAATCGGCAAAGCCACAGCATCCAACTTCGCCTGCTTTATGGCTAACGATGGCAAGGCATTCGGTGATCCGGCTAAGAAATATGCGCTACAAATTGCGCTAGAGAGGATTACTGGCAAGAAGGCGGAGTATAGCTTCTCCAATGAACACATGGAGCGAGGCCACGAACAGGAGCCTATAGCTCGGATGCTGTACGAAGAGGAAAGATATTGCGACGTTGCAAATGGCGGTTTCTTCTGCTGCGGTGAATATGGAGATTCACCAGATGGAAGGGTGGGCAGTGATGGCCTAGTAGAGATTAAGTCGGTCATTGCTCCCACCCACTACGCCACCATGCAGAGAAAGAACTACGACCCATCCTACAAGTGGCAGCTTGTAGGCCACCTGGATTGCACCGGGCGCGATTGGGTGGACTTTATTAGTTACTGCTCAGACTTCCCTTTCGAGAATCAGTTGCTCGTTTACAGGGTGGACAGAGATGGCGTCAAGGAAGAATTGAAGCGGCTACAAGAGCGCCGAGAGCAGTTTCTTGAATTAGTAGAACAAACATTCAACAACCTTAAAGGATAGAACATGGCTTCAGTAAATCGAGTGATTCTAGTTGGCAACTTGGGGCGTGACCCTGAAATGCGTTACATGCCATCTGGCGACCCTATTGCAAACTTCAGCATTGCAACTACAGACTCTTGGAAAGACAAGTCCGGCCAGAAGCAGGAGCGCACAGAATGGCACCGTATCAGCATGTTCGGGAAACTGGCTGAAATCGCCGGCGAGTATCTCCACAAGGGTTCGCAAGTCTACATTGAAGGACGCTTGCAAACGCAGAAGTGGGTGGATAAGGACAGCCAAGAGGAGAGGCAGCGCACTGAGATTATCGCTGATCGTATGCAAATGCTCGGGGGCAAATCTTCGAATGATGGTTCCACCCAATCTTCCAGTCCGCAACCCAGCGTCAACGAAGCGAAACCAAATGAACAAAAAGCAGGCGCCTTTGATGATTTTGAGAGCGATATTCCCTTCTGATCGGGACTTACCATGACCCCACATACTAATCAGGTAGTGCCAGTAGAGCGTGATCAGTTTGAGGCTTGGTATCTCAAGCATCTTATGGAGTCGAGCGACTTATCGGAGGATGAAGCGAGAATTTACCTCAAGTACGGGCATTTCTCATAC
>DASPLQ010000025.1:0-42280 GCA_035627515.1 Vitreimonas sp.
ATGGCGTAAGTACTTCAACCGTTCTAGTAATGCCCGTCAGCTGGCTCATCTTAAGAGCACGAGTAATCGGAGACTCATACTCTATAATATACTCCTTATCGACGAGCTGTGCTGGTACTGGAGGAAGAAGTCCCATCCGACCAGCGATTGCAATTGACCGGTCGATAATCCGACCTAGGCCTTCAACTTGAAGACGAGAAACCATCGGGCTCATAGCGCGCATGTTTTCTTCATCTCGCTTAGCAGCCTCAAACCGAGTCATCTCTTTATCTTCTTTTTGAAGACGCATCGAATCCAGATAGAATGACCGTAAGATTTGTTGACGGCGTTGTTCCATCATTTCGATACCGATGCCAATATCACCACCGGTCTGGATAGGTTCGATACGGTCTTCTCGACCAGCTTCATAATAGTTAATACCACCCGGAGTAGTCTTAACTGGAAGCAGGAAGCCTTCATCTGGCATCATTAAAGGAGGGTCAACTATCTTTTGGGCAGACTTGAGAACAGTCTTGCTCATCTCGTTAATCATACGAATATCATGCAGAGCCGTCATTGCAGGGCTACGGCCATACAGTTCGCCAGTTACCTTAGACCAACGAGGTGTGGAGAACGGAAACTCATAAAATCGACCCTTGCGAAGTTGCCGCTTTTCTTCTACCAGAACATAGATAGATTCGAATTCGAAACCTAGTCCGCGGTCAAGCTTATCCTTAGTAGGACGAACCGTATGAATGAGTTCCATTTCTGTTTCTGGATTCTTCTCGAAAAGCTTTTGAATCTTTTCTCCAGCAGTATCAGGAAACTTCTCCATGATCTTACGCACAGACCAGCGGAAGCGTCTATATAGAGTATCAACAATGCCGTCAGCATTTTCTACTAGACAGCATTCCGACAAGTGGAAAGTATGGAACCGGATAGGAAAACGTCGATTCATCCGTTCTTCAATGTACATGATTGACGTACCAAGACAGCCAATATCTAGATACATCTCATGGGATTGAGGAACAAAATTGGTTTGCGGCTGATAAATCATTCGGTAAATAGTATCAGCTACCGATTCAAGCCAGTACCGAACTTCATCATCTTCCATCAAGTCGTCATCATCAACTCGAAGTTTCATCCATCGAGAAGTGGCTGGAGTAATGAAACCATGTAAGCCAGCAGCTAATTGTTCATTAGCCCATACAGCTGTAGTATCGAATATCTTGCTATCGATAGTATCGCCGGCTACGATGTTCTGACTGAAGGAAGCTCGACGTGGCAGAACTAATTCTGAGACGCTTTGCCACATATTATTCCAGTTGGAACGAGCTGACCGGCAAGCATCGTCCCGCTGGATAATCTCAAGTGCGATTTTATCTTCAGCCATGTTATACTCCTCCTAAGAGGCTTCTCCGATTGGACGGAGCAGCTCCTGCAATTACGGTTGTACCGAAGCCTCTTTTACCAGCATTCTTTTTCGCCTTAACGAGAGGGTCTACTTGCATGTTATCCCCTGAACCGATAATCCCTTGGTTGCCGTAATACTTGTCTATCTTTTCGGCTTTACGAGCATCATTTACGGCTTTAGCCAGATTACCAATTTCGTCGTAAGCTGTTTTGGTAGCTCCCAGCTGACGATATGAACCATTAATCTGTCCGTAGTTCTGCTCGACCATTCGGTAATCCATAGTCTCTTTTGAGTAAGCTGCCATGGAAGCAATACTTCCAGTATTACTACCCATACCTCTAAGAATACGGTCGGCACGGGCTTCCGGAGAATTATCTTGGGCCAAAGCACCAAGGTTATTATTAATTGCAGAATTACGCTGGCCACCGAAAGCCATAGTATTACGAGCATCTTCAGCTTGAAGCTTTTGAATGACAGAGCTTCTGATACCTGATTGCTTTGTTTGGATAACATCTTTAAGGCTTTCACCTTTCATCTGTCTTCCAAGCTGTTGAACTCGAGTATTGTACGCCTTAACCGCTTCATTATACTTAGCCGGCTTCGTAGCCACTCCATCTACATCCATGGATTCAATTTCTTTAAGCTCACCAGTATCTTGAACACTTTTAAGATATTGCATGTAAGCAGCGGTTTCAGCCTTCTTAGCTTCACGCTTTGCAGCACTTTTACCAGATGAGAACATGATTAGCTACTCCTTCCAAGTAAGGATTTCCGACCGACAGGAGTACCTTCTAAAGAATCGTTGGTCGTAAGAACGGTTGAACGGCCTCCGTTGCTAGCAGCTCTTTGTTGGCGTTTCTTAAGTTCTTCATTTGCAGACTTTGCCGCCGCGTCCTTGTCTGGAGTAACCGTGGCTACTCGATTCTGGGGTACTACTTGCGAGACGCTTGCTGATTTGCCTCCGCCAAACATACTAGATAAAAAGCTCATGATTCAGCCTCCAAGAGGGTTATATTCAAGGCCAGTTGTACGGGCCAGAAATGATTGTTTCTTTTTCTTCGTATTTAGGCCTAGAGCCAGCATACGAGTCATATCGGCCGGATGCGATGTCCAGTCATGAACTGGCTTATCGCCAAAGCAACGGCGCTTATCATCCCATTCTTTCTTGTATTGCCTGAGAGCTTCATACCAACGACCCGTCTTGGCTTCATCCCACCAAGTACGCGGTAATAGATTTCTTACTGCCTCGATGCCATCTTCAACACTGATTTTTGGCACAACAGTAAACTTAAGTCCGAGGGACTGAGCGACTTCGTAGCGACTCTTGCCAGAAGTAAATTCACGTACCATGATGTCGTGCGGTCCGAAATGTTTTCCATACAGATACGGCTTATCTCTTAATACCTTAATATAGTGAAGCATACCTTCACCGCTATTTTCATAATAATCTATCATGCGGATTTCATCATTGTAAACTTGAACAAATCCGATAGCTACAGAATCCGCAACACCAATATCCCAAGCGGTATGTACTTCAAGCATTGGGTCATATGGAACCTTTACAAATCGTTTCTCAGCAAGCAGATAACTCATCTGTTGAGAGTAGTACGCGCCCACAAGGCCAGCATCAAATGAGCAGTAAAATTCTTGCTGAATCATTTCTTCAGGCATCCCTGCCTTGCGTTCTTCTTCAATTATTTCCGGCGAGAGAACCCCAGTATCTTCGACTGAGAGTAGCTCGCAATGCCAGGCAGGATTACTCTTCGCCATATTATATAGTTCGTAGCCGTGATTGCGACCACGTGGTGTATATATAAAGATCGCCCAACCACCATTCTCAGCCAGGATCGGTCGGATGAAATCCCACGCTCTGGGATCTTGTAGCGAGTATTCTGAAAAGACACATCCTCTTGGGTTTGCTCCAACGAGTCTATCAACATTATCCGTCCCCACTACCTGCCAAATAGATCCGTTAGTAAGCTCAATCTTCATCTCCGTCGAATTGATAGACGAGATGAGTTCCTTGGGCCAAGCGTCCAGGAACGGCCGACCCTCTTTAGTACGACCATCCCATACGATTTTCCGGCCTTGGTTGTATGTTGGTAGAAGATGCCAGTAGAGACCTGGTTGTTGGACCGCTTGGACAACTGTAAAGTTGAGACTAGTTGCATCCTTGCCTGCACGCCTGTGCCATATAGCGACTGCACGTTTACCCCCACGCTCCAAGAAGTTCCAAGTGGGCAGCTGATAATGACGCGGCTCCCAATCTACTGGAACAGTAATCTCACCCATTATTCTTTCTCCGGCGTAACATCAATTACTTCATCTTTAGCGAAGGTACGGACTTTTGCGAATCCACCATATGCTTCAACTTGAGCAGCAGCTTTAATGTGCGGGTTTGATATTTGAGCTTCTTTAACCTTCTCTTTGATCGGGATTCCATCTACTGTAGCCTGCGTGTAGTCGCGTGGGGGCCCTTCAATTTCATGCACATGTTGACCGTTAGCAATGACTGCTTTTTCCCCATGCCGTACAATTTTAATAACCGTCTTCGATTTCTTAGCTTGGTCAACAGCGACAGCTTTGAGTTTCGGCGCAACATATTCAGCAAGCTCCTTCAGGACTTTAAATCGCTGATCTGGGTCAAGCGGCAGATACTTAACTTCATGTGTTTCCGGGTCTGCGTATGGATGTCCGTTTAAAGCCATCTTAATCATTTCCCGGATAGGGTCAAGTCCTTCCTCCTCAAAGAGAGCAAGGATGTCAGCATTTAATGCAGCGCTATTCTGGCCTGTGACTATTTTCGGCATGTTGGGCCATATGCTTTTCGTAAAGATTCTTGCGGTATTCTTTATGCTCCTTGGACTGCTTTTTACGAGCATCTTCAAGAAGAACACCTTCAGGGGTTGTAAAAGCCAGATTTAGTGGCCAACCTTTAGTGATACGTGTACGCAAGGTTTTTTGAGAAACTTTACATTGACGAGAGAGACTCCATTCACGGAGGCTGCGTGTTTGGCCTCTATACGTGATGACAACTCCAGAGGGATCGTAGCGTTCGCCTTGTTCTTTCTTTCGAGGTAATCTTGCAGACATTCTTGGTTCCCTGATAATTAACAAAGAGGATAAAGGCCATTATATATAGGTTACAAGAGGGTGTATACGGAATAATTATAATTTGCTCATCCGTTTATATAAAAAGGTAGAGTTATTGACGGTATTGGATATTATTGGGATGAATAAATAAACGTTTATATTTATATTCAATAACATAGGATTATATTATTGACGGTATTAGACTTTTTATCAAAAAATAATTTTTTTTATTTTATTTTATAATTCCTTATATAATACCGTCAATAGCCATTTACATAAGTGTTTGATTTTATTATATATACCCTAAGTACACAGCCCAATAATAGGCTAATACCGTCAATAACTTCGGGACAAATTTAAGCAAGATATCGTAATTATTCGATAAATCGTTATAGGTGGGTTTTTACACCCTCTTGTAACTGTTGTTGTTGGGTCCATATTTTAAAATCGACACCCGTGAATATCCGAGTCTTATTCCCCGAATCGCTTTCAAAAAGTAATAGGACCAGTACGATCGCTCCCTTGCACTCGAATCGTGATTCGGGCCCCCCGGGCCCTCATCCTCGTGCATTTAACGTAGGGCCCCTAGCTTTGATTAGAGGCCGCATGCGATGTAAGGATGCGGCAGCTGGTGTGAGGAGCCGGGATAGAGGACAGAGGATCGGCAAACTTACTCGCAAATACAGATGTAGTGGGAACCGTCACTCCGTCCTTCAATCCAATAGCAATATCAGAAATCCGTTATCACTCGCCAGATCATGATTAAAAAGTAATCACATGTCAACACCCCACATCATGAGTCAGTTGTCAACTATCCTTGTTTACATCTGATTAAATATTAATCACTTGTCAATAATACATACTCATGCGTATTCATTAATCAACAGATGCATATTGATAAAAACAATTAATCAATTATTTGCTTGGATTATGCGCGTTGCCCTCTATCCATGATATAATAGACTCACGTACAATATTGTACGCAACAGAAAGGAGAATTAATAATGGCTAAGAACAAGGCACAAGCAGCTCAAGCAGCTGAACCAGTAATCACTGAGAAGCTGGTCAAGAATGTACTGAACATCAAGACTCTCTTGGCATCCGCTGGCATCGAAATAACGGATGAGCAAGCAGAAGCACTGTCCAGTAAGATTGTCGTGAAGAAAGTTGGTCGCGCCAAAGCAACCTACAAGAAAGGCGAGGTTGTCTTGAAACCAGAAGACAAAGCAGCCAATCAAGTACGCGTCGCATTGGACGTGCTCGAAGATGGGATGACCATCGATCAATGGGCAGAAGCATGCAGCCTGGATACACGCTTCGTGACCAAGCAAGACCCAGCCAAAGTTCTGATGTACTATCAGAAGCAACTCATCGACCAAGGCTTGCTGGTTAAGGCTTAATGACCAGACTGGAGCCCTCTTGTAACAGAGGGTTCTGGCCTGTTCATTGGCAGGAAGCACATCACATGCGAAAGGGGTAACATGACTATCATTGAATACTTGGAACAGAATACACGCTTTCACCCAATAGATATTTTAGGTCCTGAGGACTGTGCTCTATGCGAACTAGAAGATTGTGACGATCTATTCCATATTTGTATGGAAGACGGTTTTGCACGTATTGAAGTATTTGATGAAGGTTAACCAACAGGAGAATAACTGATGTACACATGGTTCATTGTAGAGATAGATTCAAACAGGGTAATAGCTGGTCCATATACGAATCAGGTTTGGGCCGAATATGCAGCTAGAACTGAATACAACAGTCATGTACTCAATCCGCATTTAGTAGTTAAGTATGGGCGTATTAAAAACGGTTTATTTGTTAAATATGGAGAATAAATGATGCATACAACCAGAGATTACAGTTCACTCGAAGGACAAGCCAAGCTCAATGCCGCCATTAAGGACATCAGGTTCTATCTGAGTGACAAGAAGTTCAACGAGCTTACCAAGATGTTTAAGAACGAGCCACGTATGTCACTGAGCAAGTTTAAGTTTTATCTATCCATGATAGGCATTGAAGGTTATCCAGCGATAGCTTGGGCAGATTACCTTGGTCCTGAACACGTCATTATGGATGATGAAACCGAGGAAGAAGATAATGGTTAAGAACTCCCAACAAGTTAAAATCCTTGTACGGACACCCACCACTGTACAATATCTTGAGGACCCGGAGACGGGTCTCTCGACGCCTGATCCGCAGGAGGCGTGTGTCTTGACTAACGCACAAGCGGATACGTATATCTTCTTTGCTAAGGAAGAGTTCGCTAGGAATGGTGCTCAACTCATCAAGATTATATGGAACAAAGCGTCAGGTTAAATAATTAACACTCGGACGTATTTATGTAATATAATATTCATGTCGTAATAACTTCGGGGGTAATATCATGGGCAAGTATGCTCCAAAGCTGTATAAGGATAGAATCAATCGCAGCGTAGCACTCGAGAAACAAGAACACAAAGACGTCGTAATACGGCACGTATTAACCTGTGTCGGGGGTAAGTGGTCCAAGTACGAGAATCTCCTAAAAGCTAAAACTATCTTGTTGCCTGAGCACCACAACATGATATATGTTAATGCAGAAGATCTGCAACGGTGTCCAAAACAGTATTACTCCAGTGTAATGAAAGACTTCGGTCTAGATACAATGGAAGAGTTATGGGACCACCTGTGGAACGTATCACACGATCCATATAATACGGTCCAGCGGTTTCAGGAACAGGACGCCAATCCCAGCCTGCAACCAGTCAAGAAACGTAACCGTCGTAAACTTGCTTACAAGTTCTTCTTTGACGATACGGATGAACGTCAAATGGCTATCTATTATGGCCTTCCTCCACAAGCCAGAGCCATTATCGATATTGTGGATAATGAGTCCAAACGCATCTTGGCAGATAATCCAGGTAAGGCGGTCATCTTCGAAGAAGTCGAGCTCATGGAACTGATTGAACGCGAGAAAGATCAGCTGGATACTCGGCAATCGAGCTGGCGCATCTTCCAATACTACCGCGGCAAGCTGATACAATATAGCTTCTTGAGGTATGCACGATGATTAGAACATTCGTAATCTTCGTAGCAAGCTGCGTTTTCGCCATTGCTATCATCCTGCATTATGCTCCAGTCATTGATACTCTATAGGAGTTAACATGTCAAATACTAATCAGGTAGTGCCAGTAGAGCCGACAGAGGAAATGTTGAAAGCAGCAGAAGCGAACGAACGCAATCACGCTGGCTGGCGACCCTATGACTCGATTTACAAAGCCATGTTAGCAGCCGCCCCACAGCAGCCCACTCCAGAAGGTTATATTTCTCATGACGCTTACCGTGGAGCTATGGAACGAGTTTATCTTGCTGAGAAGAGACTGAAAACAGCGGAAACCGAATTGGCAGAACTGCGCCAAACACAGCAGCAGGATATGGAGTGTGGCATGCCAATAGCTCTAGAAATGCCAAGGGGGCTGAACAACCACACTAAGAAACTCGTGGTGCTCTTTGCTCAAGCGCTGGCGAATAAGCTGTACAAGGCCGAACTGAAATATGGCTACTCTGCAGGCTGGCTAAATGATGACTGGATGGATGAATGCCGCCAGAAGTTGATGGAACATATCCACAAGGGAGACCCGCGGGACGTTGCAGCCTACTGCGCATTTCTCTGGTATCATAATGAATTAACTACGCCAGTACAGCAGCAGGGTGAGCCGGTGGTAGAGTTGGAGTGGATAACCATACTCAAGAAAGAGCTATTTTTAGCTAAGCACACTCGCAGCTTTACCTTTGGTCGTAATGAAGTAATTGAGTTGCTAGGTGCCTCTCCCCTCACCGCTGACGCCAGCTTTAATCAAGGGGTGGAATTGGCAGCTAAGAAAGTAGAGGATTTTGGCTGCGAGGAATGGAAGACACTTCACGCAAAGATACTTGCCCACAAGCGCCCCACCGATTCTCGCGCTGCGGAGAGTAACGACGAGAGCTTGGTGACGATGACGCGGGATGAGCTTAATAACGCACTTGGGCTGTTGAAGGCTGCACAATGCCCATGCTGTGAAGATAAAGCTGGGGCCTACTACGACAACATGGGGAATGTTCATCAATGCCAATGGTGCTACGAGGTTGGCGAACTCTCCCGCGCACTGGAGGGAAAGTGAGCACACGCTTCAATAAGAGTGATTATAAAGTATTGGCTATTGTAATACTACTACCCACTGTAGTTTCATTCGCCATGTACTGGATTTTTACCTTTCTTATTTGGATAGGATTATGAGCCCACAACAAAGAGAACAAGCCATTTTCGAATTTCAACAACGGCAGGAGGCAGAGCGTGTTTCAAGAGTGTTGCAATATTTTCAAGATAATAACTTAGTACGGGGAAAGAACAATGGAAGTAGGGAAGCCGTCGAAAGTAGTGCTGGGCAGCACGCCTCCTGAAGTCTGGTTAGTAACTGGAAACCACTTCGTCCTTATAGCCCTCTTGTCACAGACGGCTCGGATTATTACGGAGGCAGAGATGGGCGAACGCATTGACCATGCATACGCTCAAGGGCTTACAGTCGTATTTATATTTGACCCATTAGTAACTAGTGGAATATTACATTAAGGAGAAATCATGACTGATAGACCAGTTTCAAATAGGCAGAGCATTATTGATGCAATAAGTGCTGAAATACGTGAACAAACGTATAAGTTAAAAGATTATACGAACGGCTATAATAATCATTTAGGCCCTGAAACAGTCGATCTAGAAATAGCTTCGGCTAAGAAAGCGATTGAAGAACTTCGCCGTATACGTAATGAGCTTGAAGATTTATTTGGACAATAAGGAGAAATCATGTCAGACAATGTTATCACGCTTGTTCCACCAACCCAGAAGGAGAAAGCTATGTCAACCGGTTCAGAAGTAGGTCAGCCTCTTCCACCAGAAGAGTTTGCCAAAGTATTGGAGAGGTATCCTCCATTTACTTTGCATCGACCTACCCGTCCTCCACAAGTATTCGCACGCGGGCATCGGATAGAAACTAATGATGACGGCTTGCTAGTCATCTTAGAAGTAGGTAATCCCCCTACTCGTGAAACAGATACCTTGAAGTTTGTTATCAGAGAATGGGATGAGTTAGAGTACGAAACGACATAGTGCGAAAAAGTATCATAGAGTGTGCACATAGACTCATTCTATGATATAATGGTCACTCGTACCAATTAAGTAGTACCTTTTTATCAACGTTAAAGAATGGAGAATATCATGGCTAAGGTAAAGACCGAAACCACCGAAAATGCAGCAGCATCAGCAGTGAAGCCTGCCAAGGAAAAGAAGGCAGCTAAGCCAAAGACCCGCAAGGTTACTTCCTACCTGTTCCGCAAGGAACCACCTGAAGGCGTCAAAATCGCCCCTCAACTCGCGATTATCATCGGCCATATCAAGGCTGCTGGCAACAAGGGTATCTCCCTGGAAGATCTGGCTACGGCTTGCAAGAATGACGAGAAGTTCCAAACTCGTCAACCTGAAGCTCGTGTTATCACCTACTACACTCCTCTCCTGAAGGAACATGACATCGTCACTGTTTCCAAGGAAGAAGTTGAAGTGGCTGCTGACGCTAAGGCCGAAGAAAAGCAAGCAGAACCTGCTTAAGCTCCCTGATGAGCTGGTGAGATTCCAGCGAAATATGGGTGGACTTCGGTCCCCCATATAGGAGTTTCCCCTGACTCCCCCGCCCCGCCAAGCGTCAACTTGGCAGTGCTCCCCCTGTGCATGGGCGGGTTTGAATTCTAGAAAGGACATTTATGCAAGATAAAATGCCAAAACATAAATATATCTGGTTCTGTCCTTCCTACCTTAAAACCATCCCCTACGTTGTGAATCTTATCTGCAACAATTGGGCCCATTTCCAAAGGAATCCAAGTGGCAAATAAACGAGGCAAAGCAATTGATAATACCCATCTCTCCATTGACCAAGCTGAAGCACGCGGCTTTCTGCATCGTGATTATATTGCTCATTGCTTGCGTTGGTCTCATGTATGTCGTGAGCTTAGTCGTGGCCAGCTGTATAAAACTGCTGACATACTTGATATTGGCTGTGGCAAGGAAGTCCCTTTAGCCAAGCTGATGTACTCGTCCCGGCTTATCCCAGAAACTGGGTCCTATACCGGTATTGACGTTAACTCTCTTGAAGTGCCGGCCATGTTCCATACAGGCAAGTTTGACATAGAGCTTATCGAACGGTCAGATGTCTGTGAATATGATTTCGGCGCATCCACCTTCCGTGTTATCACTTGCTTTGAGGTAATGGAACATGTCGAACCAGACCACACCTTCAGAATGCTCAAAACTATCAACCGCTTGCTCGAGGACGGGGGACGAGCCTATCTCAGTACTCCGTGTTACGATTTCGAAACAGGCGCAGCTGCAAATCACGTCAATGAAATGTCGTATGCCGCCTTTGGTTCCCTCATCGAATCCGCAGGTTTGGCGGTCCATAAAACGTATGGAACGTTTGCTTCTATCAAAGACTACCAGCATCTCTTGAATCCTACGCAAAGAGAGATGTTCGATAAATTGCGGGAGTACTATGACACGAATTACCTTGCCACTATATTCGCGCCCTTATTCCCTGCGAATGCGCGTAACGCCTTATGGGTCGTAGGTAAGCAATCTGATGAATTCACCTACACTCCTAAATTTCTAGCTCCATATGAGTTAGACGACAACAAACACAGTAGTTCAGATGTGTGGATGGAGTTTATTGAAACCTTTATTCGGGAGGAAGCAAATGCGTAACAACAGTACATACCTGTCAACAGGTGATGATTTAGAAATTCATGGAACTGAAACTGGCCGCATTTCAGGTAAAAATTTGTTAGAAGATATACAGCCAGGTAATGTTCAAGTTTTTGATGTTCCAAGCTTCATTGAAACCAGAACACATCTTCAAGATGTGATTAACTTCCATGAACATTTCGGCCTGGACAAGGAAGTAGCTGAGAAGCCTAATTTCCTGCCAGCTGACCTGGACGAAGTACGTGCCAACTTTTTGCAAGAAGAGCTGAATGAGTATTGCGCATCCATCGGTCTTCGTCTTGAATATGACGGCATCACACAAACAATAAAATGGGTTTTCAGTGGGGATTCTGAACATGTCAATCTGGAAAATGCTCTTGACGGTCTTATTGATCTGCAGTATGTGCTTCTTGGCACTGTTCACCTACACGGCTTTGCACCTATCTGGAATACTGCCTGGAACAGAGTTCAAGCGGCCAACATGTCAAAGGTTCGAGTTGAACGAGCTGAAGATTCCAAACGCGGCACAACCCATGATGTTCGCAAACCTGAAGGTTGGGTTGCTCCACAGTTCAAGGACCTGCTTTTCTATTAAAATCTAGGTTTATGGGACCCTCATCCACTCCCCGCGAAGAGGGTCCCTTTTTAGGGGGTATCATGGCAAGAAAACCAAAGAATCGAGCAGATGAAAAGTACGAAGTATCTGGGGTAGTTATTACCCAGACCGGTAAAGCGATTCTAGTAGAAACAGATACTAAGCAAGAATGGATTCCGCTTTCGCAAGTACACCAGATAGACAAAGTAAACAAGAAGATATTCATTACACCGTTTATAGCCAAACGACTCGGCTTATACATTTAGAAAGATATAATCATGAATCCATCCGGCATCATCATTCTAGATGGTCCTGACGGTACTGGTAAGACCACACTGGCACAGTACTTCATCAATCGGTATCAGGCTCGATATTTGCACCTGACTTACCGATTCAAAAACAACATGTTTGAATACAATACAGCTGCCATTGAATTAGCTGCTAAATGGGCTAATGAAGGTTACCTGGTTATCATAGATAGACTATGGATGTCTAATTATGTCTACGATAAGGTATTTCGCAAGGGTCCTCATCAGGCATACCTAGGTCGCTTTATAGATCGACTAGTCTTAAGGTACTCTGGCATATACGTCATCTGTCTTCCCGAGAATTCCCGTGAATACCTGAATGACTATAATGACCTAAAGTCAACTAGGATTGAAATGTATAGCCGGATGGACGAGATATACAATGAATATGCCTGGTGGTGGCAGAAAATACAGAAGGAAAAGTGGCCACATGCAATCCGATATGACATGTACAAAGAGGGTCGCGACATTCAACTGTTCGCTCAATCCCTCTTGGAACGTTTAGGAGAAGAACGTGAGAATGGATATATGCTTAACCCAATGGACAAGAACTTTAGTGGAAGCCTCGCACATGGCGAAGTCTTATTCATTGATGCCAAGGCTAATCGAAGAAAAGGTTTACCCTGGTACCCTCGACATAGTTATACGGAAGCCAATATACATCTCGCAGCTGTTCTTGAATTGGCTGGAATCCCAGAATATAAGCTCATGTGGACCAACATCGAATCAGGTCTCTGGAAAGAACTCACTAGCAAATATGAACTTCAACCAATTGCGTTGGGCCATGATGCGTATCGGGCTATGGTCTGGGATTCCGGCTCCTACCATTTCTATGGTAAACCTGATTGTCACATCACACCGGAAGAGGACCTTCGTGCACGTGGACAAACAACATTTATGCAGCGAATGATTCACCAGATAACCCAGTACACCAAACTTTTTATGGAGAAATAACATGTCTCAAGATGTATACATTCCTGGAGCAACCCAAGCTTGGTTGACTATGCTGAAAGAGGTTTATATTTTCGGTCAGCAAGTTACCGTTCGAAATCTGGACATTGTAGAAGTTCTCCATAGAAGTTGTAAGATTGATATGAAGAATCCAATCATCAGTGTTAAAGATCGGAAACTAGGCTTAGGCTTTCTTATGGCTGAAGCTGCTTGGATCATTTCTGGTAGAAATGATGTAGCAAGTATTCGACCATATTCAAAGAGAATTGCTGAATTCTCAGATGACGGGTACTTTTTCCGAGGAGCTTACGGTCCTCAAATTGTGCAGCAGCTTTCGTATATACTGGAGAACCTGCAAAATGACTTATATAGCCGTCAAGCAGTTATTAGTATCTGGAAACCAAGTCCTCCAAAATCTAAGGACATTCCTTGCACTATTACAGTGCAGTTTATGGTGCGCGCTGGATTACTGCATACCTTTGTTAATATGCGGTCTTCTGATTGCTGGCTTGGAGTACCTTATGACTGGTTCAATTTCTCTATGCTTTCCCGTTGGGTCTTGCTCGCTTTGAAGCAAGCAGGAGTTGAACATCTAGATTTAGGCTTCCTGCACTTTAATGCAGCTAGTCAGCATATTTATAAGAATAATTTTATGGATGTTTCCAGCATAATTCACCAAGAAAGTCCAGATTGGGATACTAGAACCGATAGTCTAATGCCTTTTATTGAAAAAGCAAAAACTCCTCAGGATTTGATTTTAACCCTTTGGGAATTGGCTTACAGTCAAATTGCTACTGGAGAAAAGGAGAATTCTTCATCATGGTAAGACCTACTCGAGAGTATACCTTTATTAAGATGGCAGAACTCCTTGCAGCCCGCACTACCTGCATTCGCCGAGGAGTTGGCTGTGTTTTAACCGATATGTATGGCAAAGTTCTGTCTACAGGTTATAATGGGGTAGCTAGTGGAATGCCGCACTGTAATGAATCCCAAATCAAAGTATTAAAACACGGAGAATGGGAACATTATCCAAATGCTTGTGAAGGAGCAGATTCTCCTAGCGGAACCAATCTTCACCAATGTTTAGCTATACATGCAGAACAGAATGCTTTACTACAGTGCCCAGATGTACGAGATATTTGTTATGCATATGTGACATGTAGTCCTTGTATGCATTGCATGAAATTGTTAATGAATACTGGTTGCCGCATTATTTATTACTTAGAAGAATATGATGCCGCTGCTTTAAATTTATGGAATAATAGGGGACCAGGTTATGGAACATTCAAGCTTAATCTTAGAAACGACGGAACCTTTATTGCTGAAGGACGAATGGGAACCTAAATACGATTTTCCAAACTTATCTAATATTAAATATATTGGATTAGATACTGAAACATATGACCCAAACCTAGACTCTCTTGGACCAGGAGCCATGCGTAAAGATGGTTACCTAGTAGGGATCAGTATTTATTTTAATCTTGGAGATTACAGTTTTAAGAACTACTACCCTTTGCGTCACAAAGAGGGTGGGAATATGCCTCTCTCGAAAGTAGTCAAGTGGTTGCAGAAAGAGCTGGCTAATCCCAACTTGCATGTTATTGGAGCCAATATAATCTATGACTTAGAATGGTTATGGACTGAAGGTATTAGGGTCGCTGGACCTGTTCACGATGTTGCTATTAGGGATGCGCTCATTGACGAGAATCAACGGAACTATGACCTTGATTCTATCGCTATACGTTGTGGACTCGAGGGGAAAGACGAAACCCTTTTAATCCAGGAATGTAAGCGTCGTGGATGGAATAAAGAAGATCAGATTAAGGGAAATCTACACCAGCTGCATTCTAGATATGTAGGCCCATATGCGGAGGCGGATGCCGTGATGGCCTACTTGTCTTATTTTATACAGCAACCATTTATTGATAGGTATGAGTTAAACCGAGTAGATAAATTAGAATCTCGGCTTACAAAGACCTTATTCAAGATGTGGGAACGAGGTATTCCGGTCGATTTAGACCAAGCAGAAAAAAGTTCAAAAGAACTCAGGATTCTGTATGATAAGGAACTTGATAAAATTCGTGAACAAGCCGGATTCTTTGTTGATGTCTGGTCTGGCAAACAATTAGGAGCTGCATATGATTCACTGGGACTTGGATATATTAAAACCGAAAAAGGAAACCCTTCCTTTAAAGCCGGATGGCTTGAAGTTCAAGATGACGTTTTCTCACAATCAGTGCTACGTGCTCGCCAATTCGATCGGTCAGGTAGTGTTTTTATTGACAGCAAAATCATTAAAGCATCAGTCAACGGCCGCATCCATCCGAATTTTAAACAGACTAAGACAGAAGACGGAGGAGGAACCAAATCAGGTCGTCTCTCATCATCTAATCCAAACCTCCAGCAAGTTCCAGCGCGCAATGAGGAGCTTTCACGGATTATCCGTTCGATTTTCAAATCCGACACAGGCACATATGGGGTTTTTGACTATAGCCAGCAAGAACCTCGGGTGGGTGTGCATTTCGCTTACCTTAGAGGATTCCTTGGAGCTGCTGAAGCCGTCCGTAAGTACGTTGAAAACCCCAGAACAGATTATCACCAGCTCGTTGCCGATATGTGTGAAAACGTTACTGGAGTTACCATTGGACGTAAAGCTGCAAAGACAATTAATCTCGGTCTTGCTTACGGTATGGGGGGAGCCAAGTTATGCCGTAGCCTCGGATTATCGACAGAATGGGTGGAAATTAATGGTACCATGGTGGAAGTTGCTGGCCCTGAAGGTAAGAAGCTCCTTGATACATACAACAAAGCTGTACCGTTCGTAAAGCTACTATCTAAGGACGCCATGAACTTGGCTAAACGTCGAGGCTATGTTAAAACCATCTTGGGACGCAGGTGCAACTTTCCAAGAGGTTTAGGAACTCACAAAGCTGCGAATCGTATTATTCAAGGTACATCTGCGGATATGATCAAGCAAGCGATCATTAATTTAGATGATGCCGGTTATTTGCCTTATAACACGGTTCACGACGAAGTGAATAATCCGATCAATTCTTTAGACGACTGTCGTAATATACGTGATATAATGCTTCATGCAATCGAGTTAGAAGTCCCACTTCTAGTCGATGTAGAGATTGGCGATTCTTGGGGAACTTGTAAAGAAGTTAACCTGGATATTGTCATTAGTAGGGGGTAGTACTTTTAGAAAATCTTTTAAGGAGTAATAAAAATGAAGAAGTCTCTTTTGGTAGTAGCAATTATATCTTTTGCAATGGCAAGTTTTCATGCTTCAGCAGGAAACAACAGCAACAACTCTGATACGTACAACAACTACGGGGATACAAATACCACGAACCGAGGCGGCGAAGGTGGTGATGCCAATTCCCTGGGTATCGGTATCGGTGTTGGTGGATCAGCTAACGCCACTGGTGGTGACGCAACCGCTATTGGCCTTGGCGGTCAAGGTGGTGATGCTGCCGCAATTGGTATTGGTGGTCAAGGTGGTAAGAGTGACGCCGATGCGAGTGCAAAGGCCGGTGCAAATGCAGGTAGTTCGAGTGGTGGTAACTCGCTTACTGTGAATGAAGGCGATTACGAAGCTCGAGCTATTCCAGTTGGCAGTTCTATCGCTGCTGGTGCAAATGGCACTTCGAAGTGTCTGAAACATTCCAGTGTTTCCGGCAATCTGTTTTTTGTTAGTGGAGCTAAAGCTTCCCATGAGCCAGATTACATGTGCTGGGCACAGGAACTGGGCGCTCCTGAAGTTGCAGTACAAATGGCTTGTAATGATAGCGGTTCATTCCGTAAAGCTTACAACCAAATCGCACGTCGTAATGGCACTGAAGAGTGTTTGAGCGAGTAAGAACCCTGTGCAGGGAGTTAGATAAACTCGGTCGGGGGCTCCTAGCCGAATAAGTATCTAGCCTGAGAACCAGCCTTGTAGAAAGCCCAGAATTTTGGTGAGCTGGTTCTTGGAGTAGGTATTAGTTTGGGGTGAAAGTCCCCAACAAAGATGAAGTTAACCGAGGGCTAGTACCTACCCTTAAATAGAAAGGAAGAAAGCATGTGGGTATTTACGCAATACGGATTTATCTCTATAGTGGTGGACAAGAAGAATGATAACAACGTACTTATCCGAGCCCGAAATAAAACCACATTGCCAAGACTATTCGCAAAGAATGGTTGTAAACTTTCTGTTCAAGAACACACTCCCAATTCAGATTATCAGTATCGAGTTTCCGTTCCTAGAACTGCGCTTGGAATCCTCTTGTACCGAGAAGTCTCAAAGCTGGACTATACCAACTTCAAGGAACATATCCAAAATAGGGATTACAAGAGGTTGTTAATGGAGATTTGGGTAGTGGTCAAATTATGGTATGAGGGGTAGATGTATCCATTAGAAAAGATAACCTGCTATTTTATTATAGCTGGAGTGATTTTAGCCATTGTTAGGTTTATCCTGGAACATATATTATGAAAGAGAAAACACATGTCTACGAACCGCTTAGAAAAAATCTCCCTCATATTCACTGGCAAAGAATTGAAAACGTTGCCGGTACTGGAGTTGCAGATATTAATGGTTGCTTTAGGGGTATTGAGTTCTGGATTGAGTCGAAAATCAGTAAAGGAAGCCATATTGAAATCCGTCCAGATCAAATTGCCTGGCTCACCAAGCGATATGAAAAAGGTGGAAGAGTATTTGTGGTTTATAGACAGGAGGATACAATCGGAGTTCTCATCCCTGATGGAAGAGGGTCTTTTAGAAATATCTTCCAAACTGGAAAACCCTTTAAATACAAAGAGTTAGAAAATATTTTCCTGTACCACCCTATGAAATAAGTGTTATAATAAGGACATACAAATGACAGTCTACGTTGTACAAGAAGTACCAAAATTCAATATTTCGGGGGCACTCAAATATGGCAATCTCACAGTTATACTTCCGCCAGGAAATATGTCCTTCTCAACTGACGCCACCTACCGAAAAGCTGCCATCGGTCTCAAAGACTTCCGTAAAGGAGACCATCTACTACTCATTGGGGACCCTATTGCTATGGGCATTTGTTTCAATATTGCTTTGGCTCTTAGCGGGGGAAACCTTACCTTATTGAAGTGGGACAGACAAACCACTTCATATATCGAAGTAAACGTTAACATACCACGTGCAATAGGAGAAAGAAATGAAAACATCTAAAATACCATTCGAAAAGCTTTCACAAATTGAAAAGGATTCTGAAGGCTCTATATCATTTGAAACCATTGACGGTCGAGTAACTCGTATTGTTTTTCCAGGACCTACTCACCCTATTATTATAGCTATTGATAGCTATTCAGTAGCAGTTTGCCAGCCTGCTATTAAAGAAGTCTTTGTTTTCAGATACATAGCAGATGTTCGAGGAGAAAAGATTCTTATCGAAAAAGAATTTGATTCAGAACATGAACGTGAAAGATATATTTCACTGAATTATTCAGATGTTCCTGAAGATGAATATTCTCTGTTTTCTGCAACCGTGCTTCAAGATTAGGAGAAAGAAATGATTAATTTTGAGCAGGACGCAGCTGCTAATTTAACCGTCACTGAAGCTGATTTATCTGAGCTAGCTAACCTAGCAGAAGACCAGTTAAATCTGGAATGGGAAATATCTGAAGTAGAAGAACGCCTTGAAGACCTCAAGAAGCGCCATCATAAAATCTCAGAAGAGACTATCCCTACTAAGATGATTTCTTGTGGCATGCAGGAATTTAAACTTACTAATGGCCGTAAAATTACGGTTCAGAAGTATTATTCTGCTTCTTTGTCTGAAGAAAATAAACCTGCGGCTCTTGCTTGGTTAGAAGAACGTGGCCATTCAGATATTGTCAAACATAACATCACAGTACCTATCGGCCGTGGTGAAGCTGATCTTGCAAATACGCTTAAACAAGTTCTTCAACAAATGCAAGTTACCTACGAAGACAAGGAATCGATTCACCCACAAACCTTGAAAGCATTTGTCAAGGAGCAGGTGGAAACGGGAACAGACCTTCCGTTAGATTTATTCAAGGTCTACATCGGCAATCGTGCCAAAATCAAATAGGAGTAGAAATCATGGCAACAAAAGATAAAGAGAAAGCGGTCCCGGCTACACAGGGCAATCAGCTGCCAGCAACTATCGACCTGCAAGGTGATTCCAATATCGGTCGTGAAACTTTGTCTGCACAAGACATGGCGATGCCGTTTGTGTCTGTACTACAGGCACTCAGTCCACAAGTCAAGAAAGGTGCAAACCGAATTGAAGATGCTGAAGAAGGTGATTTCTTCAATACAGTATCCCAAGAAGTTTGGTCTGGTGAAGATGGCATCCTTGTGATTCCATGTGCCTTTAACCGACTGTACGTCGAATGGGCAGATCGTGATTCTGGTGGCGGTTATCAAGGTAACCATACTGATGAATCAATTCTCCATCAATGCAGCCGTAATGACCGCGGTCAAGATGTACTGCCAAATGGCAACATCATTGTTCTGACGAATTACCACTACTGCCTGCTTATTGATCAAGATGAAAACCTCTTGGAACGTGTTGTGATTCCATTCAGCAGCACTCAACTCAAGAAGTCCCGTCGTTGGAATAGCATGATGGGCTCTATCATGATTCCTGGTGCCAATGGCAACTTCAATCCTCCGATGTTCAGCCACAAGTATCTGCTGCAAACTGAAGAAGAAAGTAACAACAAGGGTCAATGGTATGGCGTTAAGATTACCAATCAAGGTATGATTAAGAATGCCAATACCTATGCTCTTGCTAAGCAGTTTGCAATTGATGTAAGTAAGGGCCTGGTCAAGGTTGTTCCACCTGAAGCTCAGCCGGATGATACTGAAAATCCGTATTAAGTAATATGGGCCCCCGTAACTGGGGGCCTTTGCTGTGTAATTCAGGCGGGGGAATGTAATGAGAGAATTGGCGCAAGCCTTGTCAATGTTATATGCTGGATATGACCAAGCATATGGAACCTTCAAAATAACGGGTTCTAGAGACCGGGATAATAAACAAAAAGGTATCGCTAAGGTTATTAAGGCCGAAGTAAACCTCCAGTTGTGGATTAACCACATCATGGGAGAAGCATCTCTTGGCATTGTACCTATCCGCGTAGATAATACCTGTGTATTTGGAGCTATTGACATTGATGTGTACCCTATTAATATAGGCGAAGTCATGCAGAAAGTTAGTGAGCAAAACTTTCCATTAGTTCCCACAACAACTAAATCTGGTGGATTGCATCTCTGGCTATTCACTACCGAACCTGTATCCGCTGAAGTCATGCAGCGGAAGCTTAGAGAAATGGCCGCTGTCTTAGGATTCGGCGGCAGTGAAATATTTCCTAAACAAACTGAAGTTCTTACAGATCGAGGAGATGTCGGCTCCTGGATTAACATGCCTTATTTTGACCATGAGAAAACTACTCGTCATGGGGTATACATCGATGGGGCAGTTCAAACCCTTGAAGAATATATCGAGTTTGCAAACGAAAATAAGGTAACACCTGACCAATTAGACCGTCTTGTCACACATCAAGATGCTCCTAAAAGCGACCTTCATCAAGGCCCACCATGCCTTCAGTTACTTGCATCTCAAGGATTCCCCGCAGGTACCCGTAATATAGGATTATACAATCTGGGCGTATATGCTAAGAAAAGTAATCCTGATATGTGGGAAAAAATCATTGAGCAATTTAATGTAAAATACATGGACCCGCCACTAGGCTCTAGTGAAATCAAAGAGTTAGTTAAAAGTCTTAAGAAAAAGGATTATCAGTACCAGTGCAAAGTTCAACCTCTATATGGACACTGTAATTCGGTTACATGTCGTAGTCGTAAGTACGGAGTAGGCAATCATCAAGGTATGCCTATCATCACTAGCCTGACCAAATACAATACACAACCACCTGTTTGGTTCGTGGATGTTGAAGGCGGAGGCCGAGTAGAATTAGCCACTGAAGATTTACAGATGCAATCTCGTTTCCAGAAGAGATGTATGGATGCTTTGAATGCGATGCCGCCAGTAATGAAGCAAGACGTCTGGCAGGGAATGATTCAAGCCCTCTTGGAAAACGTAGAAGTGATTGATGCTCCTAGGGATGCCTCTCCAAGAGGGCTGCTTATTGAATATCTGGAACGGTTCTGTACTCAACGTGCTCAAGCTAAGATGAAGGAAGAAGTTATCCTAGGTAAACCATTCACTGAAGGTGGTTTCCATTATATTCGGATGAGTGACTTCTTGGCGTACCTTGAACGCAACAAGTTCCGTGAGTTTAAACAAACGCAAATTGCTAATATACTTAAAAATGATTTAGGGGCTAACCATTCCTTTTTTAATGTTAAAGGAAAAGGCGTTAACTGCTGGGCTATCCCTGAATTTGCAAGCGGGTCTTTAGACCTTGATGTTCCATCAGAAATAAAACCTCCACCATATTAGAAAGTATTATCATGCAGAATATCTTATTAGGGCCTCCAGGGACCGGGAAAACAACTACCCTTCTTTCTTTAGTTGATGAACAATTCCAAAAAGGCATTGAGCCAAATCGGATTGGATTCTTTTCTTTCACAACTAAAGCGGCTAATGAAGCCGTTGAACGAGCTTGTACTAAATTCAAGCTTAAGCCAACAGATCTTCCATACTTTAAGACGGTTCACTCGCTAGCTTTTAACTGGTTAGGTATGTCTACTCAAGGAGTGCTTAACCGAAAGCATTACCGCCAAATATTTGATTTACTTGGTATTGAATATACCGGTAAAGCAATTGATGAGGATGATACTAATTCAGGTTCCGGAGCTACTCTTGGAGATAAGATTCTGTTTATTCAGAATCTATCCAAAGCTAAAATGCGCCCTCTTAAAGATGAGTGGGAAGAATCTGACTTTAATGAAGAAGTCTTGTGGGATGAGTTGGAACGTTTCCAAAGAACTCTAGACGATTATAAAGCAGCTCATGGTCTTATAGACTTCAATGATATGCTAGAAATGTTCATTGAGCATCCTGGCCATAAGCCTATATTTGACGCAATCTTTGTGGATGAAGCTCAAGACTTATCTAAGCTTCAATGGTCAGCTCTCGATAAGATTCTTCCGACCTGTCCTACAGTTTATATTGCTGGTGATGATGACCAAGCAATTTTTAGATGGGCAGGAGCCGACGTAGACCACTTCATCAGTCTTGAAGGTAACGCCCGAGTCTTGAATAAGTCTTATCGGCTACGTAAAAATGTTCACTCTATCTGCCACGGTATTATCTCTCAAGTAGATAATCGTCGACAGAAAGAATTTAATCCAAGAGAGGATGGCGGTTATGTCGAGTACATTAGTGATTGTAGTGATATTGATATGTCTAGCGGCACTTGGCTTTTATTGGCTAGGAATTCTTACTTGCTACGAGCTTATGAAGATATTTGCCTTAGCTCTGGTTATTCATATTCTGGCCGCAATTCTCCTTTAGAGTCAGATGAACTAAAGGCTATTAGAGCCTACGAGAATTGGCGTAAAGGAAATATGCCCTCAGATTCTGAGCGTAAACTTATTCTGAAGTTTTCTCGTACATTACCAGATAAGCCTTCAATCATCTGGCATGAGCAGCTAACCAAGATGGATGTAAAGTTACGTGAATACTTTATTGCGGCTCTTCGTCGAGGTGAATCTCTGACTAAGGTTCCACGTATTAGAATATCCACTATACATGGAGCTAAGGGTGCTGAAGCTGATAATGTAGTTGTGATGTCGGATATATCTAATAGGTGTTATCAGGCCTTACAGCTTAACCCAGATGATGAACATCGAGTCGCTTATGTGGCAGCTTCAAGAGCACGTGAGAATTTATATGTCATTATGCCTAGAACTAGTAATTTTTATGATTATTCTATGCTTTAGGCGCTCGGATATTCTCGGATAATACACTAGGACATAAGAATGCATACGTCAAATATCATCGAAAATACATACAAAACACCTGGAAAAGCCCATCAATTGAAGGCTTTGGAACTAGGTGCATACGCTCCTTATTTCGCCTATCTTATGGAAATGGGCACAGGTAAGTCTTGGGTATATATCAATAATATTGCTTGGCTATATCGAGCTAAGGAAATTGGGGCTGCTATCTATTTGGCCCCTAAAGGAGCTTACCGCGACTTTTGTGATATTCAAATACAAGCTCACATGCCTGAAGATATTCCATATGAACTTCTTATCTGGCAAAGTCCTCTCCCAAAGGACTGGGATGAACGGGTTAAACGAGCATATAAATCGGATAAACTAGTAATCCTCTGTATGAATGTAGAATCTCTGGCTTATGATTCAGGTCAAGAGTTTCTTTGGCGATTCATTGAAAAGGTTCCTGGCCAGATTATGATGGGCATAGATGAATCTACTTGCATCAAGAATCATAAAACTAAACGCGGTGCTTTCCTTATTAAGATGGGGAAATACGTCAAGTATCGTCGTATCATGTCTGGAAGCCCTATTACTAGAAGCCCTCTAGATATGTTTGGCCAGGCCATGTTCTTAAGTTCTAAGGCTTTGGGCTTTACCAGTTATTATGCTTTTAGAGCTCGTTACGCCGTTATGCGGGAACAGAAATTAACTGGTGGTAGAACAATCCCAATCGTTACTGGATACCAGCGTCTTGATGAGTTGAAAGATGTGGTTAAACGATTTTCCTTTCGTGTGCTCAAAAAGGACTGTCTGGATTTACCACCTAAGATATATCAGTATCGAGATGTGGAACTTACTAAGGAACAGATTGCAGCCTATAAACAGCTGGCTAAAGAAGGTGTTGCATACTTGGGAGAGGAACATGGTACAGTAACAGCTGTCGGAACTCTAGCCCTCTTGACTCGGCTGCAACAGGTTACCTGTGGATTTATTGGCCTGGAAGATGGCTCAGTTCTGGACCTGCCTTCCAAGAGGTTAGATACTCTTATGGAAACGGTAGAGCAGGTCTCAGGTAAAGCTATTATCTGGTCCCACTTTACGCACAATATTCGTCAGATTATTGATGCCCTTAGAAAGGAATACGGCGATGAATCGGTGGTACATTATTATGGCGCTACAACTGATGACGAACGCGCGCTTGCAAAAAACAGATTCCAAAACGATCCAAAGTGTAGATTCTTCGTGGGTAATCCCGCTACTGGTAGATATAGCCTTACTCTTACTAAAGCTACTACTGTTATATATTTCAGTAATAGTTATGACTTAGAGTTTAGGAATCAATCAGAAGACCGTGCACATCGTATCGGTCAAGATGAATCGGTAGTCTACATAGATTTGGTTTCTAGGAAGACTACCGACGAGTTGATTTACAAGAGTTTAAAAATGAAGATAGATATTGCTTCAAGTATTACTGGTGACGATTTAAAAGAATGGCTAGTTCTCTGAGAAATCTCAGAACGGTTTTCGTTACTCTAACTAGCTCTTTCTTGTCCATCTTGAGTTATTGGTATATTCCAAAATTTGTATATGTGTCGTTGGATAAATCCAATCCAGTAACAGATTTGACTTGTTGAGATATATCCACCATGACCAGTCCCAGGTTTTCCTTCAATATTAAGGACCCTGGGATTCGGTCCAGTATAACCATCTTTACCTAAACATCCAAACTTATGTAGCGGTAGCATATTTCCCATATATAAAGCCCGGTCATCTCGGCTATGTATATTATATATGATACCAAATCCTTCATCTGTAAGAGCTGTATCGCATTCAGCAGCAGCTCCGAAGAAGAATACTTGGGAGTATTGAGCTCCCATTTTCATAGCTTCAATAACTAGTAAACAACCAAAGCTATGTGCAATAACGACATCTCCTGGCCTAGACTGGTTATATAGTGCCTTTGCTCTCCGAGAAATAGCGAATGAGCTATAGCCAAGAAGTGCAGTCATTAAAGGGTATTTGACATCATAAACATCAAACTCATAACTAAGGCCCCCTAGTACCTTATCAGTGAAAGAATCCTCTGACCACGAAAAATTAAGGATTCCATTTACCCCAATAATTCGTGGCTTGTTCATGGGTATTCTTTCCATGGTAGCTGGAAGTGTGGACCATCCCAACCCCACAAATCGTAGCCCCATTCAATCTTGACTCCGAGTTCTTTTGCAGCCGCCTTCATAGCATCAGCAATCGGCTTATAATGAGCCATTACCCAGGATACATCTAAATCACCATCACCATCCAGATCGGTAAGAGCCCACAAATCAACGGCACAAGAAAGTCTGCATCGGTTGCTCTCTGGAATATGCCTTGAACGAAGGGTTTTACTGGCTCCAGTACGAACATACTTCTTTTGAGTTTCAAGAGTACGAACTCCTTCACCCACTTTGAAATCGACTGTAGTAAGCTTGATAGCTAGTTGGACTACACGAACTAAGTCAGGGTGTACACCATTCAGTCGTTTAGTCGAGCCCGTACTTAGCCGAAAGCCGCTAGTTTCTTTTGTGGTCATTTTTGAGTTCCCCCAAGATTTCAGATAACATTAAATTTGTAAAAGACTGCTGAGCTTCTAACTTAGCAATCTTCTCAGGAATATGCTTATAGTTATCTGATTGTGCAGCCTTGAATTCTTCCAGGTTTTTTAACCTGTTTTCAGTATTCGTTGTAAACGTGGCGATGTACCAAACCAAGAGGGCCGTTTGTCCCAGCATAGCAATAATAACCGCAACTGGAATGTGCTTATCTATAGTCCATCTTGAATGTCGTACTTGTCGTTCTATAGGCTCCATTCCAGCCCCCTCCCCTACTTATTATGTAGCAGAATATACAAGGACATCGAGTTGTCCACGTCCTGCATCTATATCGAGACCTTGTGCACTCCAACCGATCAACTTGACCCAGGCATCGGCGATATATTGATCTGCTGTCCACACGCCCACTCTGGTTTCCGTGTAATGGTGCATGTTGGGCGTTACATTAATCGAACCATGCGGACCGATATATTCCAGCATGTTTTCCGAGCCACCTACCTGCCCGTCAATCCCTAGCTGACATGCAACATGCACATTTGAGGATGACTCGCTGGACACCTGAAACTGGCCCGACACCTGAATGATGTCGCCAATATTGACTTCACCGATATTGACCGCAAGCACCTTGCTTTTGCGATAGCCGTCTAAGATATTTGTTCTTAAAAGTTCTTTTGACTGATAGTGCTGCATCTATGCGTACTCCTCGATGATTAAAATTCCCGCCCTGCCCGCAGCTCCAGCAGCTGAAGAAGAAGCACGGTACCCGCCAGCTCCGCCAGCTCCGTAACCTACAGACGGCAGAGATGTATTGTTACTATCTGGTGTCCCGGTAAATCCCAGTGGGCAATTGCCACCTAAACCATTATTGATGGATACGGAGCCTCCACCTCCTCTTCCTCCATTTGCACCACTAATGGCCACAATAGTCATGAAACCACCAGAAGCAGAAGTTGATCCTCCAGAGGCTGGAGTTACACCTCCACCGGCATTGCCGCCTGATCCTCCATTTGCCGCCAGCGTATTTGTTCCATCGCTCCAGGAGGTATTTCCTCCACTACCCCCACTAGCACCAGCAGTACCTGCAGCCCCCGCAGAGCCAACAGTAATAGTAGAAGAAACAACTGCGTCAAGGTTAAGTAAGGCTTTTATGTAGCCCCCAGCAGCACCACCACCACCCACAGTATCATTTGAGGTAGATGAATGACCACCTCCGCCACCGCCCCCTAAGGCTGTTATGATTACGCGACGTGTTCCAGCTGTAGGTGTATAATTGCCAGAAGCAGTAAATATCTGAATATTTAACAGTAGCCCGAAAGTCTCCCCTGTGGAGAGCATCGCTCGGGTAATAGAGTTATCTGCAGGAACGCCTAGTGCGGCACCAACCCAAGCGGTCCCGTTGTATACCTTGAAGATTTTGGATATGGTATTCCAATAAACAGCACCTTCAATAAGGGCATTACCATCGTTATCTAACGTAGGGTCTGCAGCTTTACTCCCAAGAAACCTGTCATCGAATTGGTCGAAGAGAGTTTCGACATTAGCTTCACTTGCTGCAGTGTTAGCTTCACTTGTTGCTGCGTTAGTTTCAGAAGTAGCAGCTGCCGTTTCACTTGCTGCCGCATTAGCCTCGGAAGTTGCTGCATTAGTCGCAGATGTAGCTGCCGCAGTTTCACTGGCCGCTGCGTTGGTTTCGGAAGTTGCTGCAGCCGTTTCGCTTGCGGCTGCATTAGTCGCAGATGTAGCCGCATTAGTTGCAGATGTAGCCGCCGCAGATGCACTATTAGAGGCATTAGTCGCAGAGGTGGCAGCTGCAGTTTCACTATCTTCAGCAGCGTCAGCAGCATCTTCAGCAGCAGCTACTGCAGCGCTAATAGAGGTCAATAATTCATCTGGAGTAGTTGAATCGTTAGCATCTACTTTTACAGAGCGGTCAATAGCTTCTTGTTGCTCTTGACAGATGCGAGTAAGCTTATCTAAAGCTTCTTCATGGGATTCCGCTGGAAAATCATCGCCTTCGATATAATCAGTTTCTTGAGTATGTGGCGTTTGGCGAATAAGCAATACATTAGCGGTACCTGCTGCTGGAGCTGTGCCAAATGTTATACTGCCTCCAAGACTTTCACCAACGCCTGTAATCGTATAGTCAGTATTCAACTCTTGAAGCTCAAGAACACCAGCTATTTCTAGATAAACTTTAAGTTCAGCTGCGTCACTGATATAGAAATCGTATGCAAAGGTGACTACTCCGCCAGTGCCGTTGTAAATCTTTTTGGTCGTGCTATTAGAGATAGTCATCTTACGCCCTCAAGCATTTGATCGCCCCCACCATAAGGAATTACATCCGAAGGAGGAACATAAAACTCTTGGTTATTTTCTCTCATTATACTTTGTTCTAATCTCCGAAGATACCCTGGATTGATACTTTCCTGTAACTGATAAATAAATAAGTAGTCCAAAGCCGCTCTTGTGTAGAACAGATTTACAAAGGGAGTGTTATTGATTATAAGTTTCATAACCTTGGCAGCGGAGTCCTCTCCTTTTTGCAAGGCCGTTTTTAATCGGAACAGTTCTTCCATAGTAGAAGCAGTAGGTCCTAACGCAGTAGCTAGGAAACTATTACCGTGGCGAGAATATTCTCCCAGGATAAAGTCTCCATAGATACCCAAACCGCCACCTTGGAGCATAGCTGCTTTCCATGTATCAGGACTATTTGGGTCTCGTGGTTCTCTACCTTTAAGAGTATCTTTAGCTGCCATGGCAACGTAACCAAAGAGGGTTGACATGACCATAAGATGTGCTAGCCCTAACATGTCGCCTTTGCCTTTGAATAAAGCTTCTGTTAGGTTATCTGCTCCAGAGCCGTATAGTGTACGACCAAGGCCTTTACGTATAACCGTAACTGGGAAAGACTTGAATTGGGCGATATATCTAGTTGCTTCACCTAGCACCGTTCCTACTTGAGTGCCTTGATTAAACAAAGCTTTTTCATAAGCTCCTGGATGTGGGACAGCTATGTCAGCAGAATCAACTAAGAATGACTGAAGAGAGGTCTCTATGTCATTTCGCTTGACTTCTAGGGCTCGGATAACCGCGGAGTCACTCATACCCTGAGGTAGGTCTAGGGCTGATTTGACCCGATTTATATCAATTTCGGCTATCTTATCAGGGGTAATATACTTATTACCACTCTCAGCCGCATATGCTGTTTCGCGAATAATGTCCCATTCTTTTTCAGTGATGTTATACTGGCGAAGATTCTTTTGTAAGTCAGGCCGAAGCTTATCAAAAGATAAAGAAGCATTTTCAGCCAAGTCATTTGAAATCATGAGGCCAACACCTGTTTTATGGGAGTCAGTCCACCAAGACATCAAATTAAGTTTGAAGAATCTCTGCTGTACTTTAGCCATAGTACCAGGCAAAGTATCTTCAGTAGAAAATCTAGAAGCAATATCAGATATGATTCCATCGACGCCTACTCCTATGAGGCGAGCAATTTCTTTCTGCTCTTTGCTACCCCGTCCACGAATCAAGTTTTGAAAACTGTTGGCATAGCTTTCTAAAAGACCATGTCCTTGGTACCGTAATAAAGCTGCTTGAAAAGGAATATCCGTTATAGATGAAATAACTGCTCCACCTAGCTTAGATAGGTTATTAATCATTCTCCAGCCATGACCAATACGAGCAGCTGTAATGTTGTTTCCTGGAATCTTAGTTTTCCCAGTTAATTCAGCCATGATGTTATTAATCATAGAGGAATTCAAGGATTTAAGCTTCTTAGGGTCATCGGCAAATTGGTGACGTAGCTTTTCTTGGATTTTAGCCATCATGATTTCAGGGTTAGTTCCAAGCCCTTCCATTAAGGAAATATTGCGGGCGCCCATTTCGAAACCTAGGAAGACAGCTTCTCGAAGTTCTCGACTTCCGAATTGTTGGTTGTAGCTATGCCAATGCTCTGCGGATTTAAAGTGCAGTACCCGCTCTTTACTAAGCTTTTTGGCCAGGTTGGCAGGTCCCTTAAATCCAGAAAGGTCAACGTCTCCGGCGCCTGATTGATCGGCTTTGGCTTTAATATGCATCCCAGTAGATAGACCACCGTAGGCTTCTTTAAGGAACTCGTCAATATCAGCACCTTTGAACGTTTTATCCACATCAAGCAAGGGTAATATCGCGCTTCTCCAAGCATCATAGCCAGCTTTCCTTAAGGCAACAGTATTATGAGTCTGTTTTACAATATAGCCTGGAGCTAACCTAATAAAGGCTCCAGCTTTATTTTGCCTATCAATCAAGTCATTTTGAAACTTATTGATAACAGCTGCAATCTTTTGGGCCTCCAGATTTTTGGTAATACCAATCTGCCCGTGAGGAAGTTCCCACAGTTCTCTAGCAATATCTAGGTCCATCTTACCAGATGCAAAGTGTTCAAGGAGCCCGTCAGCTTCTAAGTCGTGAATCATCTGTCCTAGATACTTAGTAGTTAGAGCTCTGCCACGGGCATCTACGGAATCACGAATACCTGGTATGTCTTTAAGTCCTCCAGCCAAGTACGCTTTCAGAGCCTCTCCTGGATCAGTAAAGTTGCTTACATGGCCCATAATTCGTTTTTCAACTTGAGCATTAATCAGGGCGTTTCTCTTTTCCAAGAGGGCTGATTCTTTTAGAGCTCGAGCAGTACTGTACATGAGGTCTTGCATTTTCTCATCAAGACTTGCAAGAGTATTAGAATCTTGAGAAGCAGCTAATTCATCGATTTCCTCAAGCAATTTTTCAGCCGCATCCTCATCTAAATAGTCTTTAGAAGCTTCTTTGATAAGGGCAATACACTGTTTGTATGAATTCTTCATTAAGCACCTTTCCAGCAGGTAAACGCTTGCTCTAAGCCTTTAACCCAGTTATCCACGTCTTTAGCCAATTTACTGGTTGACTCATTGATGGCTTTAAGTTCAGATTCGCTTAAAATCATTTTAACGCTAGCTTCTAAATCAGCGATACTTTTAACAAGTTCAGCATTAGGTTCCAAGTCGCCTACATTGCCTAAATCTTCTACTAGCGAATTAAATGTTACGGCTTCAACTGGAAGCAGTATTTCTGGGTCAGCGGCGGAGCTTGGCTGATTAAAGTATTTAGTAGCACCAGCTTTAATTTCTTCAAGATTTAAAGGCCGTACTTCAGGAGCAGGCTTTTCTCCCAGCAACCGAATATGCACTTCCTTGTAAGCATGCCCTTTAAGAGATGTTCTATCTACAGGTACAGAAATAACTTCATACTGTTGTCCTCGCCCGATAGTGAATTCATATTCACCGGCTTCAGGAGCTGAGTATGAACTTTCCATACTGGTTCTATACACATTTGAGGCATCAGGCCAGAAACCTGGAGTACCTTCAGGAGCATGAACAACTACATGCAAATTATTATATATGTTTTCATCTACATGAAAGGGACTTCTGCTTTCAAATAAGGAAGTAGACATAAAGGCAGGTTCAAACTGTTGATTAAACATATTTGAAGGCATCCAGCGATGCAAAATGGCTGGGGCCTCTAATTTGCCTAACTCTGAAGCCTTATCAAGTAATTCGATTTCCTTTTTAAGAGCTGATAGTTGAACATCATCTCCAACAAACTTATCTGTTCTTAGATAGTTGTTAATTGGTCCAAAAGAAGTAGTTTGATATATAGAAACAGCGTCTAAGATATCGAAATGCTTTTTGTGCAGCAATTCATAAAATTTGATAGCCGCATTTTTCAGTGTTTCAAATGCAGACTGGGATTTACCAAAAATCAATTTACCAGTATTCTTATGGACTTTAGCGGCTGCTTCTGGGAATTTATTTCTCAAGGTAGTCAACCGGCCAGCTAATACACCTAGCAGCTCTGCTTCTTCTTCAACTGGAAGATTTGCCGCTAGCACTTGGTCTACAATCTTACCAAAGTCTGTAGATAAGATTTTTTCAGCCGCTTTATTCAGATCATTTGGAGAGGCAATTTGCCAGAATGCAGTGGCAGCTTCTGGATTGATAGTATCATCAACCATAGTCTGTAACTCTTCTAAATCGGCAGTAAAGTCAGCCTTTCTAGCTCCTCGAGCTCTATAAAGTAATGCCCCACCTTGATCGATTTTCTTGTATTCACCATCAACCTTAATGATATTTCCTAGAGCAAAAGCATCTCGATTTCCAAGGAACATATCAAATAATTGATTTGCTACAATCGCTCTAATCTGAGCTTTTTCAGAATCCGGGGTTGCATTATCATAGAAAGTTTTTACTAAATCAAAGCCACTAACTTGCTCTGCATTTTCGTAGAGAGTAGTTCCTACTCCAAGTTTTCCATTTACTCGAACAAGGTCTGCAGACAGTACGAATTCATCGCCTAAAATACGATACAGATTATTGGCCAAAACTTCTGAACGAGCTTGACTTTCAGATATTGGTTTAACATACATTGGGCCATATTCATGATTAACTATTATGGCTTCATTTGAGCCCCCTAGATTCGCAGGTGAAATATCCCCGTCCAAATCAATAATATCCATAGTAGAGGCTCTGGTAGGCAAAGCAGGAGCAATGACTGGATTACCAGGATTCAGGAGTCTACCTTCTTGTGTTCCAAGAGGGTAGGATTCTATATAGTTATAGGCTTCAGGTCCGCTATAGTTTCCTGTAGATTGGATGGATTCGATTTCATCTCGCAGGATTTCATTACGAATAAAGTTTTCATCTGTGCGTAGAATTGGGTCTACTTCGACGACCTTTCCTTCCAGCATTTGATTAATAGCCGTAGTAGCCGCTCTTTGATGAGTGTTTTTAGTCTTGCCATAAAGAAACTTTGCACCATCGAAAACACCTCCGAAAGTTACATGAGCCCCCGCTCCGAACACAGCCCCAAAAGCCAAGTTCCGCATAACGTCTGCAGTATCATGGTCTTCCATACCATAGTAATCCCCAGCCAAATATATTGGTTCGATGGCTAGTTGCCCGACAGTACCTTCAATAGCACCTACACCAGCACGTCGAACAAAAGGATTACTTGTAGCTAAACTAGTAATTAATTTTGAAGCTCCAGGTATTTTAGTGACAGGTATGAACGATGCCGCCAAGTTAATTGGGTCAAACATCTGCTCAGTAAACTGGCCTAGATAACTTACAGCTACTTGACCTGTAGAAGCTCTAGATAGGCGATCTTCAAATTGAAGCCGTTTCATAGTTCTGTCTCGAACTACTTCAGCAGCTTCAGGTGTGATTTCCCGGTCAAAATTTAAAAAGTTTGGGATGCCATACTGTGAATTAGCTTCTTCAGGAGTTAATTTAGCTCCTGGCTTATTATACTTGTTTAAGTCAGTTAAGAAGTTTACGGGAGCATCTAGTGAGCCTAGTTGCAAGCCTGCATCAAAAGCAGAGCCAGTAGATGGGTTGAGCTGAGAATACCCTTGTTCTTTTAAGAGTGGGTTCTCAGCATCTCCTTCAGGCAGGAAAATATCTGTAATAGCCATTACTGTTGTCCAGGATAGACGTTCAGTTCAGTCGGTAGATAACCTTGCCGACCAACGTTTACTGGGTCTGTTAAATCTACATAACCTCGTTCGATACGCTTGCTATCCTTACTTAGGACAGGGACAGCAGAATAGGCTCCTACATCAATAACTAGGTAAGCTCCACTTGAGTTACCGTTAGTTACCCAGTAGCCACTATCTTTAACGAATTGCAAAAGTTCTTTTTGCTTTATTTCAGTAGGCAACGGCAAATGAGCTCCGTAATCGGCTTTAATATCATCTAGCCTCAAACTACGTTTGACCGATTCAAGGCGGCTATTAATTGCATTTGGATTCAATTGCTTACCGTTTAATACTTTTGGAATAGCTTGCGTATCTGTAATGTGGAACCGTTGAGTAATTAACTTATCAACTGTTTTTCCAATAAACTCACCTATGTCAGTAGACTCATCTACAGATTTTTGTTGCAAGGCTAACTTGTAAATTGTTTGATTCAGACTGTTGATAAAGCCTGTCCGTTCTCCATTTGGAGCTCCTAAAGCTAGAGCACGTCCATAGGTAGCAGTAGCCGAAGCAATATTTTCCTTGATACCTGTAAGTTGAGCTCCAGGTAGTCCAACTTTATCTTCATATGTTTTAACATTAGTCTGAAGAGTAGCCGTAATTTTATTTGATAGATCAGAACCATCTGCCCACAGTAATACACCAAATTCTTGAGGCAAGCCTGCTCGAATCAGCTCATTCATTACCTTAGGGAAGTATTCTTGCCCATAAGTTTCTTTAAGAGCTTCCAAGTTCTGACGAGTACGTTCCAGGTTTCCTTGTGGATTTAAATCATCTGGACGCATAAGTTCTTGAGCCATTATCTTGGCTTGCTTGCTTCCGAGGATTTCAATTTGTTTTTCAGGAATACCTTGTGAACGTTGATAAGCTACCTTCAAAGTGGTTTCACTTATAGGGTCAAGTTTACCTGTAGCTGGGTCTTGTTTTAAATGAAGAGGCTTACCATCTTCGATGTCTCTACGCAATGACTGCATCATAGCTCGTTCAACTTCTGCATTTGGAGAAGCCGAAACAGTTTGATACCAGGCAGATGCAGCATCTCCAGGAGCAGATACTAAAGCTTGCTTTTGCTGAGCAATAGCTTCTGTAACAGCTCCGTAAATCTGAGCTTGTCGAGCAGAACCAGAACCAGATGTTGGCTTTAAAGTAGGCAGGATATTCTTTTCAAAGCCAGCTGGGTCTAATGCGATTTGCTTTAAATAGTGTGAAGTATCTGCAGCTAATTCGGCCTTTTCACGAACTCCTGCAATCCAGGATTTAGGCTTACCAGCAGCTTCAAATTCAGCATAGACTTCTTCTGGAGGACGTTTTGCATTTAGGCCTGCGTCAGTGATAATATCTTTAGCCATAGAATCCAGACGATACTCAAGGTCTGTATTCTTTACTTTAGATAAACTTATCGCTTTATCCCGAGCCTCCATTAAGTCCTTGGGGTTAATTGATAGCCCTAAAGACTTGACCTTTCTTTCATAATAACCAGAATCAATATCTTTAACGATTTGTTCTGCTGGATACCCACCTAGCTTCGCCTCATTGAGGTCTCGTTGTAAAGGCAACATGGCATAGGCCGGACCTACTTTTTCAAGTATTTCCTGCTTATTTCGTTCGCCAATATTAGAAGCAGATAAGACAGCATCTTTTCGGTTGTTCCAGACAAAGTCAAGAAGTTCAGGCTTCTTTACAAGAAGGTTGATGTCTTCCTGAGCACCGGAAATATTCGATTCTAGTGCATAGCGATAGGATTCTTTGGCTTGAACTCCAATGGCTTCAACATAGGTTCTTTCACTAACTGGAAAAGCCCCGGCCTTAAAGAAATCAGCAGCTTGAGAATTAGGAGCTTCTTCAAGCATAGCATTCATTTCTTCTTCTGAAAAGCCTTTTACTCGGTCGACGTACGTGGATTTATCTTCGTACAATCCACCTGGAGGCATACTTTCTTGTTCACTAACTTCACGTTCTACCAGGCGAGTTTGATAACGAGTAAGAGCCGTTGTAGCCCATTGTTTATCCTGATCATGCTGGAGCTTTTCAGCTCTGGCACGTCGGTCTTCTTCAATAGCTTTATTGCGCTCATTTATATGATTAAGTGTCAGAGCTGTTCTGGTAACAGTTTCACCTAATCCGGTAATAGCATTTCCTACCTGCTCTGATTGGTTTCCAGGCAAACGAGGAACATATGCAGACCCTGGTTGAGTACTAGGGCTTCCTTGAGCTATGTACTGAGTAATTTTAGCCATTATAGTGGAGACCTATATCCAGAAAAATCGATTGGAATGCTTGTACCGCTAGAGCTAGATAATCCAGCTCCTGGGAATTTTCCACCAGCCATTCCATATGAGGCTGCACCACCAATCAAAGAAGTTAAAGCTCCGATACGACCGGCTTTCTTTGTGTTCTTAGCTGCTTGACGTAGTTGTGAAGCTTGTACTTTGTAGATAGCTGATTGAGACCGATAATTATTAGCGGCCAAATCACCCTTATTCCGGATCATCAAAGCATCGAGTTCACCTTGGATAATGGAATCATCTTGGACGAAAAGAGAACTACCTGTTTGAGTAATACCAGATTTAGCTCGTTGAGTATTAGCGGTTCCGATAGTGCGGCGAAGACGGTCACGCTGCATGCTTTCTTCAAGCGCTGCTGCGTCTAATTCTCGTTGTGCGTTTTCATCAGCTATTTGAGAATTATACATAGCCATCTTAGCATCGCTCTTATATTGGTCAGCAGCCGCATTGGCACTGCTAATTTGGCCAATAGCGGATATACCTGCTCCAATTAATGCAAAAGCTGCAAATGACATTTTAATCCCCCACTATTGAGTAACGGAGATATGTTTCTCCATTTACTCCGTATTTTAACATAGCTCCTTCGAATTTGAAACCGAAATATTTAACAAATTCGATGTTTGTTTGTAAGTCTGCTCGTATATCTGCTTGCACTCGTTGAAAACCGATAGAATTAACTAACTGGGCTTTTAACTGCTTCATTAACCGAATAGAGCTTTTCTTATATAACTGAATCAGGGGGCTTATTAAAAGCCAAGCTTCATAAACTTTTCCCCATAGCTGATTCAATCCTATAATGAAAACAACTTGGTCGTCATCATCAACAGCCGTCATGCAGAGCGATTTATCTGCAGTCATAATCATCAGTTCCTTAGGACTAATGTTGGCTATTTCCTTCAAGTTGTCCATTTCGACAACCATGATTTCATCAAGATGCTTTACTTCATATGGAACTAATCTCATCCGTGTACTACCATTTCTGGCATAAGAGCCAATATTGTAACAGGTGTAGGAGTATCACTAATAATTTCAATTTGCCCGTTACGGTCATAATCTCCATTAAAGGCTACTACCTTATCTCCAGTAAATAGAGGAGGTGAAGTTCCCATAGGATTAGACGTAGTTCTAAATGGAATTTCTTCCAACATACCTAGTGCTGGACCAAATTTAACTCCTAATGTATTTAGGAATCTGATGCCTAACCTATGAACGCGCTTAATTTTAGCCTGGGCAGTTCCTTCATTTCCACCCACTTCATACCGAACAGTTCTTACTCGAGCCGTGTATGGTAAACCCACAATAGCATATTCTGTATTTCGTTGAAGAGTGATTTCTCCGTTTTCATCTACTGTCCTACGAGGATGCACACAGCCATCTGCCCAAATAGTCACTTCTTTACCGATTAAGTGGTCTAAACCGGTAATTGTATCCACTGGAGGACCATCATAAATAAGACCAGAATCCACATAAAAAGCTGTATTTTTGTCGTCAGCATCATTAGGAGAAAACTCCTCTGTAAATTTTTCAATATATTGAACGGTGTTTCCATTTACAGTACGTTCCACAACTAACCATACTTCATCATAAGATTCGGTAGGAGAAGGAATCGTTGCCACAGATCTGACTAAGCCACCATCTGCAATTGTTTGACGAGCCCAAGAAATGATTTCTTGTTCTCTATTGTAAGTAAGTGAAATAAGCTTTCCGTCTTCAGTACAAATCCAGATTACAGAATTAGGTTCTTGTTGATAAGCCATCTCACGGATATTCCCCTTAGTAAGATGCTCAGACAAGATAGTTAAATCGATTGCTTGGAAAGAATCCGTACCAAAGTCATAAGAATACTCTCTAAGCTTGCGTTTGGATTTCTGTACAAATAAGACGGCTGAATCTACTCGTATTGGAAGAACTTTAGCTCCACCACGTACGGTGGCAGCAAAGGCCCTTACATTTGAAGGAGTTAATGCCTCATTATTGGAACCACCAGATAGCGAGAACTCAGCTGATGCTGTGCCAGCAAGTAATGCTTTAGCAGACTCAAGGAACCGAATATCATTTACTTGACCAGAAGCCAATCCATAAACTACGGCATTATCATCGGCCACAGTAGAAGCCACTTCAGTTGGAGAATGCGTGTAATAATCTCCAGACATGCTTCCCCAAATAGTTTGCGGCTGGTTGTCATTACCCCCAAAGAAAAGACGATCTTCATAAAATGTAATCGTTCTAGGCCAACCTAAGACACTACTCCAAGCTCCTAATAACCAGTTAGCTGAAGTTGTGGTTGCTCCAAAAGCTGAATATACAGTGGCAACTACCACAGTAGAACTTGTTCTAGAAGTAATTTTAGCCCAACCCCACGTGGAACTGTGCCTAATACGAATCCAGCGGCCTACATCTGTTGTTTGAAAGCCCGTTCCGTTATTAATACCTGTAGTAGCAGAAGCGGTAATGTTTACACTTCCAGTCATACCAGACGGAGTTAATGTTGTCGACGTTATATTGATGTCAAGATATGGGCCATCAATATTATCATAATCAGTGAGGGTCCAGCTGGTCAAGGAGGTTCGAGACAATAGTTTGGGATTATGGCCCGGGCAGACTAAGAACAATACATCTGCTGATTGGGTAAACTGAATATCCCATAGCTCATCTTCAGTATACGGACTTACTAACTCGTAAGCTACTCCAGGACTGGATTCGACAATACCCTCAGAGATATGGAAACGAATATACTCATCTCCAAATTCTATAATATATGCTTGAACAGATGAGAAGACAAATCGGATAAGACGTGTAGTCTTACTGGAATCCTTTACCTCATTCATGAACCTAGTTCCAGGGGTTTTAGTTATGCCCCCATGAGGAAGAGGTAAAAAACGGTCGAGAACTTCACAACCGTTATTATATTTAGGGTAGTCTACACGCCCTAGTAATTTCGGTGAAAGTTCTCCAGCGCTAAAGTTAGCTTGAATTGGAGAAACTGAAGCCATTATCTATTAGACCTGTTTCTTGTTGGATTACTTAAACGAGAAGCAATCCATACATCGTTATCATATTCTTCAGCTGATTTTTCTCTAGAGTCAACGCCCTTAGCTTTCCGAATCAGCTCTTCATATAAAGCCCACATATCATCTCGAAGTTGTTTACTTTCAAGAATTGGGAAAGCCAATATAGCTGCAAGACGTGCTTCCATGGCTGCAGATAGGCTTGCGTCATACTTGGAAACATCTTCAAGCCTATAGATATATGTTAGATTTATTTCATTTTGGTTGATGTGAATTGTGTGTCCAACACGCTTAAATTTTGGATCACCTTCAATCGACACGATGCGGATACAATCGGAAGGAAGTTGAATAGCATATGTATATCCAAAGGCTGGTCCCGTAGCCAATGGACCCAGAGTCACAAGCTTTTCAGCACAATTCCAGGTAAAATCGCGGAGAACAGCATCTCGAACTGAAGGCCAAACTTGCTTGGCAGTGATAGCCGTTTTGGTGGCATCGTCAAGAGAAATGATAAAACTTGCTCCGATTAGGGCGCAAGCGTTATTTACAAGTTCAACTGTTGAGACGGCCATGTGAAAAAAGGGAGGAGTTTCCCCCTCCCAATTCCTTAGTCAACTACGTATTCAACCCAACCAGACAGCGATTCTGCCGTACCAGCGCCACCGGTTAAGGTGCCAGTAAGCGTCCAGCCGCCTGCGGAATCAACTACTACATCAACAAGGAGGTCCTTGTCTGTGGTTGCATTGACATCAGCATCAACCACAAAAGCATCAGGATCAGCAGCTATCGCTACTCGAGAATCCCGATCGGTATATGCACCATAACCCAGGTCCAGAACAGTGGAAGCAGCGAAAGCTGAATTTTGTACACATGCTCGCAGAACTCGAACTTTACCTGCAGGCATCTTAAGAAGATTCAGCGTATCACCATCAGCAGAGGTCAGAGCCGTGTAGTTAAAGTGACCGATGCGAACTCGGCCCATCGACTGGGTCGGGTCCAAGGGGGTTGCGGTCACGCCCGTTTGAAGAGCATATTCGTCAGATGCATGAGTGGCATGAAACATAAACTGGCCAATCAGCACATGGAACAGCGCCTTAGTGTATTTCTTCATGATTTAACTCCTAAAAATTTGAAGAGGTTTTGAGGAAGCCAGATTGCTCTGGCCTCACTCGATTACAGTACCGATTGGTCGGACTTGATTTCAACCACGCCGACTTCTTCCATACGGGTTGCGCCGATACCCATGCTGGCGTATACCTGAGTAGAATTACGCTTGTCACGGCGAGGACCGATGTCTACTTGCAGCTCTTGTGCAACAGCCAAGAGCAGGTGCGGACGAGCCCAGCAAATCAGACGGCGGTAACCACTGGTATCAGTCAGCAGACGTTGAGTCCGGATGAACTTGAATCCCATGAAGGTATCAATCTTACCTTCAACCAGGGCCTTGACCGTGTTATAGTCAGAGTTGGTTACTTCGGTAGTACGCAGCAGAGATTGAACTTCATGTGCCGTTACAGCGATGAAACGTGGCTCATCAGGGTCAACTTCACCTTCATCCAGGATCGTTTTGGCACGACGCAGTTTGCCGATGGTCAGAGCAGAAGCTGCTGCAGAACCGGATTCTACATAGTTGTGTGCGATTTGATTGCCGGCTGGGAAAGCCACAGTCGTTTGACCGGTCTTACCAGAGTAGGCGGTATCAAAAGCTGATTGGATGATAACGTCGTCCATCTTACGGCCGAATGCAAATGCAGCATTCATGGAGTATGGACCAGTTGGGTCAGCCAACATTTTCAGACGATCTTGACGGTCAATCAAATCTGCCCAGTCAAAATCACGCAGACCGACACGACGACGGTCATGAGGAGTTTGAACCAGCGGCGTATCTTGATGTCGGCCAGTAATTTCTTGCGCTTCAGTTGCACCGATACGGTCGTAGAAATCAAACTCAGCATTTTGAGTTTCAACACGAACTGCACCGCGCAGACGAGAACCCTTTTGTTGGGTCAGCAGAGTGATATTGCTATGGAACTGATTTACCAGCGCCGTATCAATATCGGTAGAGTAAAACTTGAACAGCTCACCAGTAAAGCAAGCCACAAGCAGCTTGAACATCCAAGTCAGTGACATGATAGTCTCCCGAAAAATAAAATAAAGAGTATTTGTCGAAAGAGCTACCCGGAAACCGGACCCTTCTAGCTTTTACCTGCTTGCGGTTGCTTACTTTTCAAGCTGTCAACCGGACTCGTTAGAGCTACCCGATGTATAAGTAGCATTGTATTCCTAATAAGTCCGGTTGTAAACGGGGAGTTAAGTCTTTACTTTGCCTGGGCTTGCAATCTTATAAAGATTCGTCATTCGTTCAACAGCTGCCTTATGGCCGGCATGATCTTTGGTCATGTAAGCAGTCATGAATTCAGAATCCGTATTTAGACGCGCGATTTCTGCTTTCGCAGTATTAGCATCAGGAGTAAAACCAGCATTGTTTGCACCTTCACTAAAGGCTTTGTCTTCTTGCAGAAGTTTACCAACCTTAGCCATTATTTTGACAAACGTTGGATGAGAACCCAAACCAGTTTCATTAAAGAAAGCTGCATCATCTTGGTCGACAAACATTTTAGAAGCACGTTCAACAACCAGTTGAGTTTCTTCCCATTTGTCACCGAAAATTTCTTCACACTTTCCTTCGTACTCGTCGAGAGTTTCATCCAGGTTCTTAGCACCAGTACCAGTTTCAACTTCACGTTGTACGTAGTCATTCAACAGACCTTCAGCCTGCTTAGCAGTTAAACCGTGCTTATGGAACGTAGTCTTGGCCCAGTCAGTTAGCTTAGGGTCAAGTTGACGATCTTTAAACTGGTCAGCAAGCTTAAACTCGTACTGATCTGGTTTTTCAGGACGACCCAACTTATTATAGATGGGGTCCCAAGATTCGCCTTCCTTCGGAAGTTGAATCGCGTTACCAAGCATGCTTTGCAGATTGACGTGGGACTTTACCAAGCCACCAAGGTCAGTGTAATCTTTCAAAGCAGCATGGTCTTTGAATTCTTCTGGAAGTGAATCCCGGAAAGAAGGAGTACCACCTGCTGGAGGAGTTACATTACCGCCACCACCGCCAGCTCCACCATCTCCACCTTCACCTTCACGATACATACGCCCCATTAACCGGTTATATTTCCACATTTTGTGTCTCCTGCATTAAGTTATCTAGCTTTTGATAATCGATGTGCAGCTGTCTCATGATACTGAGAACAAGTCTGCGTTGCCCTTCGTGCATGGCAGTTGCCTGTGGGTCACCACGCACTAGAGTTGGGGTGAAGACAAAATTGGTTCGTGCCAAGTGGGCTAAAACCAACTGTCCATCTGGAGAATCGAATACCCGTTTATAGGCATCGTTTAACCGATATTTATCCTGCATTAATTGTATTAAGTTCTTCATTCTAGGTGGTCCTTACGACATTTGTTTTACTTTTGCCATTGATTCCATAGCTTTACCACCAGCAGCAGCGGTATTTGCCATAGAATCAGCAGCAGCCAATTCCTCCATTTGGGCCTGTTTAGCAGCTCTTGCATCCCGAAGTTTCTTGACATCTTTATCAGTACGCAGAAGTTGAACAGGCATTTCCATTTGCTCGGCAGTATATTCAGCCATTTTATCGAAGTCAAACTTATCAAACATTTCTGGAGCAACTTCAGCGAATGGCGTAAGTACTTCAACCGTTCTAGTAATGCCCGTCAGCTGGCTCATCTTAAGAGCACGAGTAATCGGAGACTCATACTCTATAATATACTCCTTATCGACGAGCTGTGCTGGTACTGGAGGAAGAAGTCCCATCCGAC